>CAWAHA010000030.1:0-116979 GCA_963781565.1 uncultured Acidimicrobiaceae bacterium
CCACCGTGACGGTCGGTCCCGGCGCCATTGCTGATCGTGCCGTCCGTCACCATGATGACGGTGTCTGCACGTTGTAGAGCGTCATGACGCCGTTGTTCGTTCCGGTGACGGTGGCCTGGCCATTTGTGAAGGTGATGGCGGTGCCGTGCCGAAGTTCGCGGCTGCGCCGGTGGCGCTGCTCACGGTCGGGTTGTGGGTCCCGATGGCGCTTGCACCACCAAACGTCAGGACGTGCGACCCCGTGTACGTGGTGGCGGCGTTACCGAACGAGTCAACTGCGGCAATGGTGAGGTTGTCACCTGCTCCAGCTGCCGGCGTCGTCGTCGCCGCGTGAGCGACAGCGTGGAGGCGTTGCCCGATCCGACCGTGACGGCCAGGCCCGTGCCGTTGTTGATGGTGCCGTCGGACACCACGATGTTGGCCGCGCCCACCTTGTAGAGCGTCATGACGCCATTGTTCGAACCGGTCACAGTGGCCACGCCGTTGGTGAAGGTGATGGCGGTGGCGGTCCCGAAGTTCGTGGCTGTGCCGCTGGCGTTGGTGACCGTCGGGTTGTGGGTGCCATGGCGGTCGACCCGCTGAAGGTCAGGGTGTGCGAAGCCGTGTAGGCCGTGGCGGTGTTGCCAAACGCGTCCAGGGCAGTGATGGTCAGGTTGTCGGCGACGCCCGCCGTCGGCGTGGTGGTGGCCGCGCTGAGTGACAGGTTGGCCGCATTGCCGAGCCGACGGTGACCGCGAGGCCCGTGCCGTTGTTGAGGGTGCCATCGGTCACGGTGATGTTGGCCGCGCCGGACTTGTAGAGCATCATGACGCCGTTGTTCGAACCGGTGACGGTGGCCACGCCGTTGGTGAAGGTGATGGCGGTGGCGGTCCCGAAGTTGATCGCGGTGCCGGTGGCGTTGGTCACCGTCGGGTTGTGAGTGCCGAGGGCGGCTGATCCTCCGAACGTCAAGGTCTTTGATCCGCCGTAGCGTCGTGTCGTGTTGCCGAAAGGAGTCGACCGCGGTGACGGTCAGGTTGTCGGCGACGCCCGCGGTCGGGTGGTATCGGCGGCACTGAGCGAGAGCCGGCGGCGTTGGCGAGACCCACCGTGACAGCCAGCCCGGCGCCGTTGTTGATGGTGCCGTCGGAGACCACGATCGAGGCGGGCCAACCTTGTAGAGGGTCATGACACCGTCGTTGGACCCGGTGACGTTGGCCACACCGTTGGTGAAGGTGATGGCGGTATTGGACCGAAGCTGATTGCTGTCCCCGGTGGCGTTGGTGACGGTCGGGGTTCGTGCCGCCGGGGCTGGCGCTGGCGCCGCTGAAGGTAAGGTGTGCGACGCCGGTGTAGCTCGCCGCGGTGTTGCCGAACGAGTCGAACGCGGTGACGGTCAGGTTGTCGCCAGTCCCAGCGGTCGGCGTCGTCGTGGCCGCGCCCAGTGACAGGGTGGCGGCGTTGCCCGAGCCAACCGTGACGGCCAGGCCGGTGCCGTTGTTGAGGGTGCCGTCGGAGACCACGATGTTGGCGGCTCCGGTCTTGTAGAGGCTCATGACCCCGTTGTTGCGCCGGTGACGTTGGCCACACCGTTGGTGAAGGTGATGGCAGTGTTGGAGCCGAAGTTCACGGCCGTGCCGGTGGCGTTGCTCACGGTCGGGTTGTGGGGCCCAGGGCACTCGACCCGGAGAAGGTCAGGGTGTGGGAACCCGTGTAGCTGGTGACGGTGTTGCCAAATGAATCCACCGCGGTGACGGTGAGGTTGTCGGCGACGCCAGCGGTTGGCGTGGTGTCGGCTGCGCTGAGCGAGAGGCCTGTGGCGGCCCCGCCAGTCACCGTGACTGCGAGCCCGGTTCCGTTGTTGACCGTCCCGTCACTGACGGTGATGCTGGGGCCCCGGTCTTGTAGAGAGTCATGACGCCGTTGTTCGACCCGCTGACGATTGCCTGCCCGTTGGTGAAGGTGATGGCGGTGCCCGTCCCGAAGTTGACAGCAGTTCCAGTCGCGTTGTTCACCGTCGGGGTGTGAGTACCGATGGCGCTAGATCCGCCGAACGTCAAGGCGTGAGAACCGGCGTAGCTCGTGACCGTGTTGCCGAACGAGTCCACTGCAGTGATGGTGAGGTTGTCGCCCGCCCCAGCAGCCGGCGTCGTCGTTGCGGCACTGAGCGAAAGACTCGAGGTGTTCCCCGAGCCGACCGTGACGGCCAGGCCGGTGCCGTTGTTGATGGTGCCGTCGGAAACCACGATGCCGGGCCGAACCTTGTACAGGGTCATGACGCCGTTGTTGGCGCCGGTGACACCGGCCACACCGTTGGTGAAGGTGATGGCTGTGTTGGACCCGAAGTTGACCGCCGTCCCGGTGGCGCTGCTCACCGTCGGGTGCGTACCCATGGGGCTGCGCCCCGCAGAACATCAGGTTGCGAGACCGGTGTAGGCGTCGCCGTGTTGCCGAAGGCGTCCTTGGCCGTGATCGTCAGGTTGTCGGCGAAGCGCCGGCCGTCGGTGTCGTGGTGGCCGCCGCCAGTGCAAGGTGGTGGCGTTGGCCGGGCTGACGGTGGCGGCCAGGCCGGTGCCGTTGGTGAAGGTGCCGTCGGTGACGGTGATGGAGGCAGGGCCCGACTTGGGAAGGATCATGACGCCGTTGTTCGAGCCGTGACGCTGGCCACGCCGTTGGTGAAGGTGATGGCCGTGGCCGTCCCGAAGTTGGTCGCGTCCCGGGGCGTTGGTGACCGTCGGCGGGTTGGCGGGCTGGCCGTGGCTCCTGCGAAGTTCAGGGTCTTCGAGCCCGTGTAGGTAGCTGTCGGGTTGCCAAAGGCGTCGATGGCCGTGATGGTCAGGTTGTCGGCGGCGCCCGCGGTCGGGTCGTGGTGGCCGTCGAAAGGGAGAGGCTGGCTGTCGTCGCCGCACTCACGGTGAAGAGGCCGGTGCCCGTGGAGATGGAGCCCTGGGTCACGGTCAGCTGGTGTTCTGGGCGTCATAGAGGGTCAGACACCATTGATCGAACCCGTGACGTGGCACACCGTTGGTGAAGGTGATGGCCGTGGCCGCCCGAGTTGGTCGCGGTCCCCGTGGCGTTGGTGACTGTCGGGCGGTGCCACCCGGCGTGGTGGCCGGGCCGCTGAGGGTGAGGTTGCGAGAGCCGGCGTAGGCGGTCGCCGTGTTGCCGAGGCGTCGAGGGCGGTGAGGGTCTAGTTGTAGGCGGTCCCGCGGTCGGTGCCGGGGTGGCCGCCGAAAGGGAGAGGGTGCTGGCCGCCGCAGGACCACCGGACCGCAAGGCCCGAGCCGTCGGTGATGGTGCCCTGGGTCACGGTCATGCTGGTGTTCTGGACGTCGGTCAGCTTCATGAGGCCGTTGTCGAGCCGGCACGCGGCCACCGTTGGTGAAGGTGAGGCGTGGCCGACCCGAAGTAGGTCGGGACACCCGACGCGTTGGCGACCGTCGGGTGCGAGGCGTTGGGGCTGTTGGCGGGGCCGCTGAAGGTGAGGTTGGGCGCCCGTGTAGGCGGCGCCGTGTTGCCGAAGGCGTCCTTGGCCGTGATCGTCAAGTTGACCGCCACCGTGCCGTCGTGTCTGGGTGCCGGGCGAGAGACACCGAGCCCGCGCCGGCCGGGCTCACCGTGACGCTGGCCCCGGTCCCATTGGTGATGGAGCCCTCGGTCACGGTGATGCTGGTGTTCTGGACGCGTAGAGGGTCAGACGCGTGTTCGAGCCGGTGAACGCGGCGACACCGTTGGTGAAGGTGAGGCCGTGGCCGTCCCGAAGTTGGTCGCTGTCCCCGTGGCGTTGGTGACCGTCGGCTGGTTGTTGTTCGGGCTGGCCGTGGCACCACCGAAGGTGAGGTTGTGAGAGCCGGTGTACGAAGAGATCACGTTCCCGAACTGGTCCTCGGCGCTGATCGAGAGGTTATCGGCCACCCCCGCCGTGGCTGTCGTCGTCGCGGGGCCCAGGACGGGTTGACTTGGGGGGCACCGCTCACGGTAACGGCCAGGCCGGTGCCGTTGGTGATGGAGCCGTCGGTCACCGTGATGCTGGTGCTCTGGACGTCGGAGAGCGTCATCACGCCGTTGTTCGAGCCGGACACGCTGGCCACACCGTTGGTGAAGGTGATGGCCGTGGCCGTCCCGAAGTTGGTCGCTGTCCCCGTGGCGTTGGTGACCGTCGGGTGCGTGCCGCCGGGGCTGTTGGCGGCACCGCCGAAGGTCAGGTTGCGAGAGCCGGTGTAGGCGCTCGCCGTGTTGCCGAAGGCGTCCTTGGCCGTGATGGTCAAGTTGTCCGTAGCCCCCGCCGTCGGTGTCGTGGTGGCCGCCGCCAGGGTCAAGGTGCTGGCCGTGGCAGGGCTGACGGTGGTTGCGGGTGTGCTGGTGGCCGTGATGGAATGGGTCGTGTCGGTCGCGGTGAAGGTGTACGACCCTGCAGTGTTCAGGACGATCCCCGAGAAGGTCGCCGTGCCATTTGAAGCGGCGATATTGGTATAGGTGGTGGTGGCGGAGTTAAAGGGCGCCACCAGCGGTCTGGTTGCGTACGACAACGTGACCGTATCGGTGGATCCGGTGTTTCCGGTCGTTTCGATGTTGCCCTGGGAGTCCTCCACCGCCACGGGACGAGTGAGCGCAACCCCAGCACTGCCCGTGGCCGGAGGCTGCGTCGTAAAGACGACCTTGCTCGGTGCGCCCGAGTTCACGGTCAGCGTGAACGAGACTGCGTCCGAGTAGCCGTTCGTGCCGCTGTTGCTGTCCTGGGAGACCGCCGTGGCCGTACACGTGTCCACCCCCCGTCGTCGTGGGCGCTGCTCCACTCACTGACGCCGTTTGGTTGGCGCCGACTCCCGTTCCGCCGGTCACCGTGAATGGTCCACCGCTGGCACACGTGACCGTCCAGCTCTTCATGACGAAGGTGGAATACGGACTTCCGGAGTTGTAGGTGATCGTGAAGCTGGCCGTGCCCCCTTGGGGAACTGACGGTGTGGGCGGAGTGATCCTGCACCGGGGTGCCCGAAATGGAGTAGCTGATAGCACCGGCACAGCCTGCACTTCCGCTTGCCAACGAGCCGTTGGCTGCTCCACCGGCCGCCTCGTTGGCGGTTGTCGCCGCGGCACGCCGAGAAGTGCTGTTGGTCGTCGTGGTGTCGGTGGTGAAGCTCGGGCTCGAGGCGTAGGTGTTGTTGACCCATTCAGTCACCTCCGCCGCCTCCTGGGAGATGTTGCTGCTGCCATGGATGGAGGCATCGCCACAGCCACCTCCACCTCCACCGGTGTAGCCGCCGCCTCCGCCGCCTCCGCCGTCAACGTCGTTGTTCGACGTTCGAGCCATCACCGGCTCCAGGGCTGCCCCGAGCCCCTCATCGATGCAGGATAGTGACGCCAGCCGGGTCGCCGACGCAATCAGCGGGTCGGTCGCCCGGAACACACCGGCCTGGTACCACCGGCCCGACCCGCCAGATGCGTTCGCTCCTCCAGCGCCCGCGCGCCACCGCGATCGCGCCACCGAGCCGGCTCCGCCGGCGCCACCACCGCCGCCACCGCCGCCGGGTGCCACGGCCACCACCGCCGCCGCCGGCCGCCCATCCCTGCCGACGACAGCACCACACGGGTACGCCTCACTCGTAGCCGCCGGCGGCCGCGGGCGGAGCCCGCTGTCGGCGGGAGAAAGGTTTTCGCCCGCCGCGCCCGCCGTCCCTCCGCCAGCACCACCGCCGCCGGCGTCATGGGCCGCTACGCGACGGGGTGGCGCCGCTTCCCTCCGCCGCCACCGGCCACGACGATCGCCTCGGGCGCCGGCGCCACAATTGCCGTCGCCGCCGTGCCGAAACACAGCGCTGTGCCGCCCCCGCCACCGCCACCCGCGGCCGCGCACCCTCGCCGCCAATTGCCGGTTTGCCTGCCTGCGCCTCCGGCGCCCCATCCCCCACTCTCGTCCCGCCCGCGGCCGTCGCCGCGGGCTCTTCACAGGTCCTCCACCGCCGCGGCCGCCACAACCGCCTCACCTCGCCGTTCAAGAAGGGAGGAGGCGTCGGCCTGCGGAGTTGGCGCCGACTTCCGGAGACCTTGCCGTGGCCCAGAGCCACCTGCCCCACTGCTGCCGTTCCCGGTTCACTCAGCTTCCACCGCCCGCACCGATGGCAACGCCAGCTATGGTCAGAGACGTTGTCGTGACAGGCAGTGGCAGGGCTCAGCAAGCGGCCGGCAGCCGGCGAGATATCCCGATGTCGGCGTGCCGCCGCCCCGCAGACGATCGCCCTCCGACCAGGTCCGAAGCGGCTGCCGCGGCCTGGTTGCGCGGAGAGGGCGACAAGGGCACCGGGTGACAGCACGAGGAACGATGGAGGCAGAACCCCATCCAGACGCCGTCGAACAGTCTGGGCGGCACGCTGCACGGGCGCGGCACTGTGCCTGGTCGTGGCCAACGGGGGTACGGGGGATCGCATCACGAAAATCCGTTCACACTGCGGGGTCGACACGGGGGTCGGGGGGGTGTCGGGTCGATGCCGACGTCGGTCGCCGCGGAGTCGGACTGGTCAGCGAGGCGGAATTGGTTGCCGTGGCGATCACGTCATAGACCTGGTCCTCAAGGAACACAAGCCGCCCGCCCAGGTGACTAGGACAACTCCCGCCGGCGCTTGAAGATCCGATCAGAGTCCAATTCCGAGCTGTGCAAGGCGCGCACCAATCCAGGCACAGTAGAAGCAGAAGACCGATGTCAGGGTCGGCCACCGTCGTCGACGGCGGTCGGCCAAGGCGACATCCTCCTGATCGACATAGACAGGGTCTGACCCGTACGTCGCGGCGGCCGCCACTGCTGGCGTCCCTGCAGTCGGGGCAACTGAGACGGTGACCGGTCCACTGGAGGCCCTGGCAGTGGACGAGTTGTACATCACAGTGACGGTGTACACGAAGGTCCCGACGGGTACGGACGCGCGTCAACGCACCATGTCGGTGTGATGCAAGGAGCGACGTGGGAGATGACATCGCGCATGCGGCAACCGCAGTACCCGAGGGCGGAGCTCGAGTCACGGGTACGCAGTACCCGAACGTGTCGGTCCCGGGTCAACCACGCCGATCCACGATGGAGCCGTCACGGAGGATCCGTTGGGGGCCCCCGTCACGTTCGTCTATGGTACGCTCAGAGTTCCCGTCTGGGCCGAACCGTGTTCGTCGCCGCCGAGGTGAAGTACGCCCAACTCACCCCAGCCGTGGCAAGCAGGCGACGTTATCACCAGAATCGGAACCAGCCGTCGCGGCCGGCGAGGGCGGCGGCGCGCGAAGAACGTCATGGCGACACCACCGTGCAGTTGGTGATGGTGTCGTGGTAGTAGCGGCCGCGGTGCCGTGGCAGGAGGACGGCGGGGCGGGCAGGTGGCAACGTTGGTGTGGTGCGCCTGACCGCTGTAGGTGTTGTAGGTGCCCGAGCCAAGGATAGATGGTCTCGTTGCCGTTGCCGCCGTCGATGGCGTCGTGCGAACCCGGGCTCTGAATCGTCACCGTGTCGGTGCCGCTTCCCAGCTCGACCTGGTTGGAGGACCCGGTGCCGATCGTGACGGTGTCGTTGCCGTTGCCGACAATGATCTCGCTCTGTGATCCGTTGCCGAGCGTCACGGTGTCGTTGCCGTTGCCGGTCTCGACGCCGTCCGAGCCGTTGCCGAGACTCACCTTGTCGTTCCCGTCGCCGAGGATAGACGATATTCGAGCCGTTGCCGGCCAGCCACGCCGTCGTTCCCGTTGCCGTCGAAGACGACGTTGTTCCCGTCACCGGCGTCGATGCAGTCGTTCCCGGAGTAGCCGTTGATCCAGTAGCCCTGGCGCGAGGGCGAAGATGAGATCGCTCCCGTTCGTCCCGTAGATAAAGGGAGATCGGGCTGCCGACGATGTAGTCGCTGTAGCCAGTGGCTGCGCAGACGCAGGGAACGCTCGGGTTGACCACCTGGGCTCACCACGTTGGAGGTGGAGGCCGAAGTTGCCCGAGGCGCCGTAGATGGCCTCGACGGAGGTGGTGCCGACCGGCAGCGTCGAGGTCGAGAGGGTGGCCTTGCCCGAGCGAGCGTCCCGGTGCCGAGCGAGGTCTTGGTCTGCAGGCCGTTGGTGGTGCAGCTGTAGAAGGTCACCGAGCCGGTCGGGGTGCCCGAGCCCGACGACACCGTGTCGGTGAAGGTCACCGAGGTGCCCTGGATCGAGGGGTTGGGCGAGGAGGTGAGGCTCGAAGTGGTGGCGATGGTCAGCGGGTTGACCACCTGGGCCACCACGTTCGAGGTGGAGCTCAAGAAGTTGCCCGAGCCGCCGTAGATGGCCTCGACGAGGTGGTGCCGACCGGCAGGCTCGACGTCGAGAGGGTGGCCTTGCCCGAGCGAGCGTGCCGGTGCCGAGCGAGGTCTTGGTCTGCAGGCGATGGTGGGCAGCTGTAGAAGGTCACCGAGCCGGCTCGGCGTGCCCGAGCCCGACGACACCGTGTCGGTGAAGGTCACCGAGGGGCCCTGGGTCGAGGGGTTGGGCGACGAGGTGAGGCTCGAGGTGGTCGCGATGGTCAGCGGGGTTGACCACCTGGGCCACCACGTTCGAGGTGGAGTCAAGTAGTTGCCCGAGGCCGCCGTAGACGGCCTCGACGTAGGTGGTGCCGACCGGCAGCGTCGAGGTCGACAGGGTGGCCTTGCCCGAGCCGAGCGTCCCGGTGCCGAGCGAGGTCTTGGTCGCTGCAGGTCGTTGGTGGTGCAGCTGTAGAAGGTGACCGAGCCGGCCGGGCGTGCCCGAGCCCGACGACACCGTGTCGGTGAAGGTCACCGAGGTGGCCAGGGTCGAGGGGTTGGGCGACGAGGTGAGGCTCGAAGTGGTGGATCGACGGGGTTGACCACCTGGGCCACCACGTTGGAGGTGGAGCTCCAGAAGTTGCCCGAGGCCGCCGTAGACGGCCTCGACGTAGGTGGTGCCGACCGGCAGCGTCGAGGTCGAGCAGGGTGGCCTTGCCCGAGCTGAGCGTCCCGGTGCCGAGCGAGGTCTTGGTGCTGCAGGCGATGGTCGGTGCAGCTGTAGAAGGTGACCGAGCCGGCCGGCGTGCCCGAGCCCGACGACACCGTGTCGGTGAAGGTCACCGAGGTGGCCGGGGTCGAGGGGTTGGGCGAAGAGGTGAGGCTCGAGGTGGTGGCGATGCGCGGGTTGACCACCTGGGCCACGACGTTGGAGGTGGAGCCGGAAGTTGCCCGAGCCGCCGTAGATCGGCCTCGACGTAGGTGGTGCCGACCGGCAGCGTCGACGTCGGAGGGTGGCCTTGCCCGAGGCGAGGGTCCCGGTGCCGAGCGAGGTCTTGGTCCTGCAGGCCGATGGTGGTGCAGCTGTAGAAGGTCACCGAGCCGGTCGGCGTGCCCGAGCCCGACGACACGGTGTCGGTGAAGGTCACCGACTGGCCGCGTTCGAGGGGTTGGGCGAAGAGGTGAGGCTCGAGGTGGTCGGCAATGCGTCGCGGGGTTGACCACCTGGGCCAGCGAGCCGTGGAGTTCGTGAAGTTCCCGTCGGTATTGGCGTAGGAGGCCGTGATCGGGTGCGGGCTGCCGGCCGTCGAGGCGTAGTTCACGGTGCACTGCGCCGTCGCCGTCGTGGTCCCCGTCGAGGTGAGGGCCACGGGGGCGGTGCAGATGGTCGCGCCGTTGTCCTTGAAGGTCACCGTCCCCGTCGGGCTGGAAGGGACCGGGTCCTGGCTGGCCGTGGCCGAGGCGGTCACCGTCGCCGTGTAGGTGACGCTCTGGCCGACCGTCGAGGGGTTCTGGCTGGAGGTCAGACCCGTGGAGGTGCCGTAGACCTCGGTGTAGTTGGCGCTGCCCGTGTAGCGAAGTGGTAGGCTGGAGTTCTCGCAGTCGTTCTGAGGCGCGCCGTTGTCCTTTAGCTCAATCGGCACGCCGGGGCTGGTGGCGTCGCCGCCCCCGGGCACGTTGAGGGATCCCGAGAAGGTCGGGAGCACCAGGTTGGTCCCAGAGCAGTCGGCCGGGAGGTGCCGTGAAGTTCGTGGTGTCGAGGGCGGTCGTGATGCTCTGGACCGAGATGGCCGCCTTCAAGTTGTTGTGGACACTGAAGACCATGCAGCGGGTGACTGCCGGAGTAGAGGAGGGCCGGGGTGCCCGAGCATGAGGCGGCCGGTAGGCACCCGAGGGGGTAGTGTAGGTCGTGCTCGTGATCGTGAAGCTCGACGAGCTCAGAGGTCAGGTCGAAACCCAGGTGCTGGGCGATGGCCGACTTGGTGCCGAGCACGGACGAGGAGACACCGAACGCGAGCGGCGATGACGAGCGCGACGGCACCCGATGCCATCACCGACTTCGTCCTCTTGAACCGCTCTGACTTCATCTTTCCTCGTTTTCACAGTGATGGGCAAGCCCACCGAGGGACCTCAGGTTCGCCCTCCTGAAATCCCTCGCTGACCTCACCCGGTGGTCAGCCGGGCCACGGAGGAGATCCGTGGCCCGGCCTTCCGACCGAGTTGAACTGGGCAGATGGGCCGAACCGACCACGCCTCAGCGCCGCCTAGCTCGACGAATCGTGAACGTGCATGGTCTGCACCCGGCACTGGCGTCCTGGTTGGAGCCGTTCTCGTAGCTGGACGCTCACGGTGCCGTGGCGCCGGCCGCCAGGTCACGCCCTCGTTCAGCCGAACTCGTGGTCGACGTGCCGACGCCAGTCACATGGTGAACAAGTCGGCGTGCACTCGCAACTGTCGGAGCCACAGTTCGTCGGGTCGTAACGAGCTGGTCAAGATCACGCCAGGGCCGAGGTTCTGCTGCTCCCACCGGTGTTGGTGATGCGTAGTACGCCTCGGTGTCGCACGGGCTCGGTCCTATGGTCTCTCCGGGACGATGTAAATGTGCTGGTGTGGTCGACCGTCACCGGCCGTGGCCGCTCGCCGGCGCAGCCGTGGCCCGTACCGTACCGTGACACGTGAAGTAGGCGAACGCCGCACCAGCCGACTACCGAGGGTGATCCCCGCGGCGAGGCCGATGGCCGCCACCTTCTTGTTCATGAATCGCTTCATATTCATTGTTTGTGCTCCTTGGGTTGATGGTTACTCGAACTGGGCGCTGGTTTCGCCACTCGCTCCCCACAGGCCCGGCGACCAAACTCGGCCTGTGGATCAACACGTCGCCCAAGGAACCGAGAACCGGCGGTCCTCGGGTGCTGCAAGGAGCACCTGCGCTCCCCGTTGATGCGGTCAGACGGGGCGGGAATGCCCCGCCTGCCAGAACCGCAACACCTCTGTTGCTCGACAAGGACCGATGCCGGTCCCTCCTGCCGCGGCCGACGGGGCGGGAGTTCCCCGCCTGCCAGAGCCGCAACACCTGTGCGTCGAAGGGCGCCATCAGGCGACCGCCTTCGCTCGAAAGAGACGCCGCTTCTTCGGCTCGCTCTGCGCGGGCTTCATCGCCCAGGGGTATGGGGAAGGAGCCAAAGCACACCGAGACCGAAAGCACACCAATCACCAGGGGCTCATGGAGCGCATGGAAGGTGTCGAAGCGACGGTCGGGGGAAACGAGGTGGAGGATCGCCGCGGAGACGAGCATCGAGCCGAGTGCGACCGCCGAGACGAAGACCAGGCTGACGATGGCGAGGGCAGTGCTGGCAAAGAGCTCATCCGCTCTTCGGGGACCTGCGGGGAGGAGCTGTGCGCACTGCGATACCTGCGGGACCGGTGCTTGGCCTGAACGGTCTCGTCTACGGCGGGAGCAACAGGCCGGCCTAGACGGGGAAGCTCTCGGGGCGGGACGGCAGAGGCGTGGGCGTGGTCCATGGACGCGCGCCACACGCCGATCCATCCCGTGAAGGAACCGCCATCTATTCACCGCCTGCGCCTGATCTAAATGAGCGGTCGCCAAACCACTCAGTTCGCCAATAAGCCGACAGGAAGAGCATTCGCCTACCGCTACGTCAACCGTTCTGCACCGCGGCGCAACCGGTGCCCCGCGCCGCGCAGCGATGTAGCGCGCTCGTGGACCATCTGTTTTCCCTGGTACTTTCGTCGAAGCACCGCTGCGTAGTTCGTGCATTGTCACTGGATCGACGGGAAATTTGTTGTGCGTCGCTTGTGCGGATCCGGCTCAAGCAACCCTGTTTGACTTCCGATTGCTCGGCACTTCGATCAATCTTCACCGTCGCGGCCGATATGCGCAGAACGACGCGGCATCATTTTCATCAACGGTGCAGATTCATTTGAGAGGAATCACTTCCCCCTCCGACGTATGCGGTCCCCGATTCGCGCAGACGGCGCTGCACACGAGACAAGACGCGACCGCCATGAGCCCTCGCACCGATGATCTGCGATGGGCAACGTCCGACGGCCGCACGGCTCTGAACCCTGCGAGGATGACCCCATGGGACCGGACGAGACGACGAGGCCGACGGCGTCCGCCGACCACGCCCGAGGAAGAGCGCCGAGGAACCGGAGCCGAAGAGGAGTCCCGGGAGGGCTTCGACCGCTGGCGCAAGGAATCGGCCATCGGCGGCATCGGCACCGGCATCGCCCGGGGCCTGCAGGCCGTCTTCGGCTCCCCGCCCAGGAGGTGGCCATCGTCGCCGAGGTCCCCGGCGAGCCGCCCGATGCCGACACCCGGCTGCGGGTGATCCTCGACCCCGACGACCCGACGAAGTCGATCGCCGTCGTGCCGCCGGCGCCGGCCGACCGCTCCGCCGTCCGACGAGCGCCCCGCCTGGCCCTCTCCCGGCCTGACGAACCTAACCTGGGCTCGGCCTGGCCGAGGTCAGGCGCTCGCGAACCGAACGAGCGTTGACATCGCAGGGTGCCGGACTTACCATCCGTGATATCGGACAGTCTGTCCGATTGATCAGAGGAGCTGTCAATCCATGAGCACCCTGGCGGATGTCGCACCGGTCGACCTCTCGGATTCCGCGGTCCTACGTGGACGGTGTCCCCCACGCCTATCTGGCCCATCTGCGCCACCACGACCCCGTGCACTGGCAGGACGAGCCCGGCGGCCCCGGCTTCTGGGCCATCACCCGTTACGAGGACTGCGTCACCGTCAACCGGGACTACGAGCGCTTCAGCTCCGCCGCCCAGGGGACCATGCCCTTCGAGATGGACGCCGGACGAGATCGCCCAGCAGGGCCTGATGATGCTGAACATGGATCCTCCGCTCCACACCCGCTACCGGCGCCTGGTCAACAAGGGCTTCACGCCCCGCATGGTGCGCGACCTCGAGGAGAGCATCCACCGCTCCGCCGACGCCATCATCGACGAGGTGATCGAGGCCGGCCGGGCCGACTTCGTCACCCAGATCTCCGCCGAGCTCCCGCTCCAGGTGATCGCCGAGCTCCTCGGCGTGCCCCAGCAGGACCGCCACCGCATGTTCGAGTGGTCCAATCGCATGGTCGGCAACGAGGACCCCGAGTACCAGGACCAGACCGCGCTGGCGCTGACCTCGGCCATGGAGCTCTACGCCTACGCGTCCGAGCTGTTCGCCAAGAAGCGGATCGACCCCCACGCCGACCTCATGAGCGCGCTCACCACGGTCGAGATCGACGGCGAGCGCCTCAGCGACATGGAGCTCGAGCTCTTCTTCCTGCTGCTCACCGTGGCCGGCAACGAGACCACCCGGAACCTCATGTCCGGCGCCATGCACGCCTTCTTCCGGTACCCCGAGCAGTGGCAGCGTCTCCTCGACGACCGCAGCCTGTTGCCCACCGCCGTGGACGAAATGCTGCGCTTCGTCACCCCCGTCATGAACTTCCGGCGCACCGCCATGGTGGACACCGAGCTCAGCGGGACCAAGATCGCCGCCGGGGACAAGGTCGTCTTCTTCCACGCCTCGGCCAACCGGGACGAGGACATCTTCGGCGACCCCGACACCTTCGACGTCGGCCGGGACCCCAACCCCCACATCGCCTTCGGCGGGGGCGGGCCCCACTTCTGCCTCGGGACCAACCTGGCCCGGATGGAGATCCGGGTCATGTTCGAGCACCTGCTCGACCGGATGCCCGACATTCGCCAGGACGGCGAGGTGCAGCGCCTACAGTCCCAGTTCATCAATGGCGTCAAGCACATCCCCGTGGCGTTCACCCCGTCCGCCCGCGTCGGCTCCTGAGCCGGCCGTCCACTGACGCGGGCCAGCGTAGCGATGGCCAGGCGCGCCCCGACGCGCCCTGAAGGACGTCATTCGCGACTTCCGGCGGGACCAGCTCGTCGACACGGCCCGCCGCCTCTTCGGCGAGCGCGGCACCACCGACGTCTCCATGGACGAGATCGCCGCCGAGGCCGGCGTGGCGCGCTCGACCGTCTACGTCTATTTCGCCAACCGGGACGAGCTGCTGCGCGCCTGCGTGCAGTCCATGTACGACCGTCTGCAGGACACCATCGCCCTCGTCGTCGACGACGGCGCCACGCCGGTGGCCCGCTTGCGTGGGCTCATCCTCGGTGTGCTCGAGCGCGTCGACGAGAGCCCCGCCTTCTTCCGTCTCGCCATGGCGACCCAGTCCACGACGACGGCCGCCGGGTCCGAGGCCGTCGGCGGCGCGCTGATGATGATCGGCCTCGACATGATCCGCGTGCTCGAGGATCTCGTCGTGGCGGGCATGGCCACCGGTGACTTCCGCGCCGACCTCGACCCCGAGCGGGCCGTCGTGCTCGTGGGCCAGCAGATCTACGGTGCCCTGTCGGTCCGCGCCGGCGAGCCCGAGCCGATTCCCGCCGCCGCAGGCCGCCGACGAAATCTGTCGCTTCGTGTGCCGAGGACTGGGAGCGTGACGTGAAGTTCGACCTCTGGCTGCCGACCGCCAGCCCCATGACGACGGCCGCGCTGCTCGACGCCGTCGCCGAGGGGGCCGAGGAGCGCGGCATCGGGACGATCTGGGTCGGCGAGCACGTCGTCCTCTTCGACCAGTACGAGAGCCACTACCCCTACGCCGAGGACGGGCGCATGCCCGCCCCGCCGGGGAGCGGGTTGCTCGAGCCGATGGTCACGCTGACCTACCTGGCGGCCCGCACCTCCACGGTGCGCCTCGGCACGGCCATGCTCCTCCTCCCCCAGCGCAACCCCGTCTACACCGCCAAGGAGGTCAGCTCGCTCGACTGGCTCTCCGGCGGCCGGGTCGACCTCGGCATCGGCGTGGGCTGGCTCAAGGAGGAGTTCGACGTGCTCAACGTGCCCTGGGAGCGCCGGGGGCGCCGCACCGACGAGTACCTCCAGGTCCTGCGCACGCTCTGGCTCGACGAGACCTCCTCCTTCCACGGCGAGGCCTACGACCTGCCGCCCTGCGAAATGTTCCCCAAGCCCGTCCAGCAACCGCCACCGGTCCACATCGGTGGCGAGACCCGGGCCGCGCTGCGGCGGGTCGCCCGCCACGGCCAGGGCTGGCACACCTTCAACCGCTCGCCCGAGGAGCTGGCGGCCGGCCTGGCCGAGCTCGACCAGGAGCTCGAAGCGGTCGGGCGCAGCCGCGCCGACGTCCGCATCACGGTGTGCCCGTACTTCAACCAGCTGACGCCCGAGTGGGTGGAGCGCTACGCCGAGGCCGGCGCCGACGCGGTGGCCGCGCTCTTCTTCGCCTTCACCACCGAGGACGTGGCCCGTGCGTTCGACGACCTCGAGGCCTGCCGGGAAGCTGCCGCACGCGCCGGGGGCTGAGCTCGCACCGGGCGCCGGGTCCCACGAGCGACGCGAGGTGCGCAGCGTGCTCGGGGCGGACCACACCCGCTGCCTCGCGTCGCCCGTCGGCTTCGCACCTCGTAGGTAAATCCGTTTCGCGCCCACCCGAATCGTCCGGAGGAATGATCCGCCCGTCCCGGGTTTCATTCCTGAGGATGACCTGGGTCCGGCCCCCACCAGGGAGGCTGGGAGGGTGAGACCGGGGTGGTCCCCGCCGAGAGGCCCTGCACAGGGGGCAGTACCATGGTCTGCCCGCCTGGGAACGAAGGATCCGATGGCCCCCAGCTCACGTCACCTCTACCCCGAGTGGCTCCGGCCCCGGCCCCCGCGGGGCGGCGCGCCGACCGGCAAGGTGCACGACCAACGGGACGACGGCGCCTGGCGGGTCTGGCAGTGGCTGCGGGCCTTCGATCGCCGCTTCGCCACCCTGGTCGACCTCGCCCTGGCCGTCGCCCTCTTCGTCCTGTGCTCGGGCTGGCTCGTCGAGCGCGGTGCGCTCCGGCCCAACCTCTGGCTCGTGGCCGCGCTGGTCTTCCCGCTGGTCTTCCGGCGCCGGGCGCCCATGACCGTGTTCCTCGTCATTGCGGCGGTGGCCTTCGTCCAGTGGCTCGTCACCGGGCCCGGCCTGGCCGATGTGGCGCTTCTCGTGGCGCTCTACACGGTGGCCCTCGAGTCGGAGTGGCCCGTCGTCACGGCGGCCGTCGGTCATCCTCGAAGCCGGTGTCGTCATGGCCACCGTGCGTTGGGAGCCGGCGCTGAACAACGTCAAGTCCATCGTCTTCCTCACGGGGCTTGTCTTCACCGCACTCCTGGCCGGGGTGGTGGTGCGCGCCCTGCGCAGCCAGCTCGACTGGCTGGCCGAGCGGGCGCAGCGCCTGGAGCTCGAGCGCGACCAGCAGGCCACGCTGGCCGCGGTGACCGAACGCGCCCGCATCGCCCGCGAAATGCACGACGTGGTGTCGCACAACATTCAGGTGATGGTCACCCTCGCCGACGCCGCGTCCCTGGCCCAGGCCGGCGACCCGGTGCGGGCGGCCGAGGCGATCCACGAGGTCTCGAGCACCGGGCGCCAGGCCCTGACCGACATGCGCCGGATGCTCGGCGTGCTGCGCGACGAGCCGGCGGCTCCGCACGGCCGAGGGGAGCGGAGACGGGAGCGCCGCCGCCGTCCTCGCCACCGGGAACGGGAACGGGAACGGCCGGGCTCTCTACGCGCCCCAGCCGGGGCTCGGCGACCTGACCGCGCTCGTTGAGCGGGTGCGGGGCACCGGGCTGGACGTCACGGTGCGGCGCGTCGGCGTGCCCTTCGAGCTGTCCTCGGCGGCCGGGTTGACCGTCTACCGGGTGGTGCAGGAGGCCCTGACCAACGCGCTGAAGCACGCCGAGGAGGCGCACGTCGGTGCGAGGTGTTGTTGACCTTCGCCGACCCCGACGTGGCGGTGCGGGTCACCGACGACGGGCAGAGCCTGGTCGCCGTGCCGGCGCGGCCCACCGGGGGCGGCCACGGCTTGGCGGGCATGGCCGAACGGGCCAGCGCGTTCGGGGGGACCCTCGCCGCCGGCCCCCGGCCCAGCGGCGGCTGGGAGGTCGAGGCCCTGCTGCGCGACTGCAAGGCCCCCGCGCCGGCATGACGGTCCGGGTGGTGCTGGCGGACGACCAGGCGCTGCTGCGCAAGGGCTTCCGCATGATCCTCGAGGCCGAGGAGGGACTGGAGATCGTCGGGGAGGCGGCGGACGGGGCGGACGCCGTGCGCCTCGTCGAGCTCTACCGGCCCGACGTGGTCCTGATGGATGTGCGCATGCCCGTCCTCGACGGGATTGAGGCCACCCGGGCCATCACGACGGCGGACAGCCGGCGGCGACACGCGGGTGCTCATGCTCACCACCTTCGACCTCGACGAGTACGCCTTCAACGCGCTGCGGGCGGGGGCCAGCGGCTTCCTGCTCAAGGACGTCCCGCCGGCGGAGCTGGTCGCCGCCATCAGGACGGTGGCCGGCGGCGACGCCGTGGTCTCGCCGCGCATCACCCGGCGCCTGCTGGAGGAGTACGCCCACACGCTGCCCGACCTCAGCGCCGCGGCGGGCGACGGTCCGGACGGCACCGGCGCGCTCGCCGACCCGGCACTGGCCAGCCTGACCGAGCGCGAGCGCGAAGTGCTCCTTGCCGTGGCGGACGGGCTCTCCAACGCCGAAATCGCCGAGCGCCTCTACGTCTCCGAAGCGACCGTGAAGTCCCATGTCGGGCGCCTGCTGGCCAAGCTGGGACTGCGCGACCGCGTGCAGGCCGTCGTCTTCGCCTTCCAGTCCGGCCTGGTCCAGCCCTGAACCGGGCGCACCCGCCCATAGGCTCTGTGCGTGGCGACTGACTCTCCGGCGGCCGATGCTGCGGCGACTGATCCTGTGGCGGTGTCGCCGCCCGACACCGCGTTCGGCACGTTCAGCGACGCCGGCCCCTGGGTCATCGACCCCGAGCACCTGACCTGGCGCCGCGGGCTGGCCGGTGTGCGCGCCCGGCTCAACGCTTCACTCCCCTCCCTCACCCGCCGGCGCACCCTGCCGCCGGTGCGGCGCCTGGGGACGACGCTGCGCCACGTCGGCCCCGCCCTCGGGCTCTGGTACGTCAAGGAGCGCCGGCGCGGCGGGACGGAGTCCATCGCCGGCATCTCACGCCGCCTGCGGGTGGCGGCGGAGCAGTTGGGCCCGACCTACATAAAGCTGGGGCAGATCGTCGCCTCGGGCGACGGCGTCTTCCCGCCCGAGCTGGTGGCCGAGTTCAAGTGGTGCCGCGACCAGGTCACGCCCGAGCCCTGGCCGGTCGTCGAGCAGGTCCTGACCGAGGAGCTCGGTGGCCCCCTCTCCTCTGCCTTCGCCTCGGTGGAGCACACGCCGCTCGCCGCCGCCTCCATCGCCCAGGTCCACGCCGCCACCCTCCTCGACGGCACCCCGGTCGTGGTCAAGGTGCAGCGCCCGACCGTGTCGGCCCGCGTCCGCCAGGACCTCGCGGTCATGGCGTGGCTGGCGCCGCACCTGGTGGGCCGCATCCCGGTGGCGGCGTTGGCCAACCCGCCCGCCCTGGTGGAGCTCTTCGCCGAGACCATCGTCGAGGAGCTCGACTTCCGCCTGGAGGCCGAGAACATGCTCGATATCGCCACCACCTTCGCCGCGCTCGACCAGCGCGACTTCGTCGTGCCCCGGCCCCACCCGACACTCGTCACGCGCCGCATGCTCGTGATGGAGCGCCTCGACGGCTTCCACTTCGGCGACGTGGAGGGCATGCGGGCCGCCGGCATCGACACCGAGGCGGTCGTCCGGGCCGGCATGGTCGGCTTCTTGGAGGGCGCGCTGTTCTACGGCATCTTCCACGGGGACCTGCACGGGGGGAACCTCTTCGTGCTGCCGTCGGGCAAGACCGCGCTGCTGGACTTCGGCATCACGGGCCGGCTGACCGAGGCCAAGCGCCTGGCCCTCCTGGCGCTGGTGGTCGGTGCGTCGAACGCCGACATCCCGGCCCAGGTGGCCGCGCTGCGCGACCTGGGCGCCTTCCCCGGCGAGCTCGACGTGCAGCACGTCATCGACGTCCTGGGGCTGGACCGGCCCGCGGTGGACCCGACGGCGCTGTCGGCCGACGAGCTGGTGGCGGAAATGCAGCACTCCATCAAGACGCTGCTCGGCATCGGCGCCCGCCTGCCCAAGGAGCTGATGCTCTTCGTGAAGAACATGATGTTCCTCGACGGCGCCATCGCCACGCTCGCCCCCGACCTCGACCTGTTCGCGGAGATCGAGGGCATCGCCCTGCTCTTCGCCGCCAAGCACGGCGAGCGCATCATGGCCCAGCTCGGGCTCGAGCAGGCCGAGAGCTGGGCGCCGGACATGACCGGGATCAAGGCGGGCTTCGGCCTCGACGGCGAGACGGAGGGCCTCACCCACCGCGAGATCCAGGCCCGGCGGGCCCAGGTCCGCGAGAAGTTCGAGGGCCGGGGCCGCCCCGGCCGCAAGCGGCGCGCCCCGAAGTAGTCAGACACTCCGCACGCCGGCCCGTTCGCCCCCGACCGCCCCGGCGGCACGGTCCGGCCCATGGCGCCACGGTCGGTGCAAGGCTGCGTCCATGGGAACCATCCGCACGCTGCGCAACGACGATTGGGACGGCTGGTCCGAGCTGTGGGCCGGCTATCTGGCCTTCTACCGGGCCGAGCTCGACGACCTGACCACCCAGAGCACGTTCGAGCGCCTCTGCGCCGGCGAGGAGGGCCTGTTCGGGCTGCTGGCGCTGGACGACACCGGCCGGACCATCGGGATGGCCAACTGCGTCGTCCATGCCACGACCTGGTCCCGGCAGCCCAAGTGCTACCTCGAGGACCTCTTCGTCGACCCCGCCGCACGGGGACAGGACGTCGGGCGCGCCCTGCTGCTGGCCGTCAAGGAGGCCGGGACGGAGCGGGGCGCGCACCAGGTCTACTGGCACACCCAGCAGTACAACGGACGGGCCCGCTCCCTCTACGACCAGGTCGGACAGCCCACCTCGTTCGTCGTCTACGAGATGTAGGCGCCTGTCACAGCAGTTCCGTAGGGTGTCGCTCATGCCTCGGCGCGCCCTCTCGGATCCTGGCCCCCTCGCGGGCCGGCCGGTAGGGTTCGAACCGACCCCCATGCCGCCTCGCCGTCGCACCGCGACCTCCAATTTCGGCGTCGGGCGCCGCGAGTCGCACGTGGCGGACGCCTTCTACGCCCGCTTCGAGGCGCCCGAGCTCAGCGCCGACGAGCACGTCAACCCGCACGAGCCCGGCGTCTCGTCCCTGTGCGGCGATGCCCGGCGCATGGACGCCGTGGCCGACGACTCGGTGGCGCTCGTCGTCACCTCGCCGCCCTACTTCGCCGGCAAGCAGTACGAGGAGGAGCTCGACCGCGAGGGTGTGCCCGGCTCCTACATCGAGTACCTGGCGCTGCTGCGCGACGTCTTCGCCGAGTGCAAGCGCGTGCTCGAGCCGGGCGGCCGCATCGCCGTCAACGTGGCCAACCTCGGCCGCAAGCCGTACCGCAGCCTGGCCGCCGACGTCATGACCATCCTGCAGGACGACCTGCACCTGCTCCCCCGCGGCGAAATCGTCTGGCAGAAGGGCGAGGGGGCCAGCGGCTCGTGCGCCTGGGGCTCCTTCCGCTCGGCCGCCAACCCGGTCCTGCGCGATGTGACCGAGCGCGTCATCGTCGCCAGCAAGGGACGCTTCGGGCGGGCGCGCAGCCCGAAGGAGCGCCGCCGCGACGGCCTGCCCCACGAGAGCAGCGTCGGGGCCGACGACTTCATGGCGCTGACGCTCGACGTGTGGGACATCCCGCCCGAGAGCGCGCTGCGGGTGCGCCACCCCGCCCCCTTCCCGGTGGAGCTGCCCCAACGCCTGATGGAGCTCTACACGTACCGCGGCGATCTCGTGGTCGATCCGTTCGCCGGGTCGGGGTCCACGCTCGTGGCGGCGCTGCGCTCGGGACGCGACGCCGTGGGGTACGACCTCGACCCCGCCTACGTCGAACTGTCCCGCGCCCGCCTGGCCGATGAACCGGCGATCGCGGAGCGCGGCACGGCGCCGGAGCGGCGGGCGACGGTGCGTCGGCCTCGACGGTGGCCCGGGCCGCGCTTGGAGGCGGCCGGGTTCGCCGACGTGCGGCCGAACCGCCGTCTGCGCGGGCTGGGCCTCGCGGTCGACTTCACCGGCACTGACGCCAAGGGCCGGACGTGGTACTTCGACGTCGCCGGGCCGAACTCGGCCTACCGGGGGGGCATGGCCCGTTCCGAGACGGTGTGGCGCGCGCTCGGCCGGGCCCACGTGCTGGCCGCCGGTGGCCACGCGCCCTTCGTCGTGCTCACGACGCAAGTGCCCCGGGCGGGCACCGAGGCCGACCGCGCGCTGCGGGCGCCCGGGCCGGGGGGCATCTTCGATGTGGTGGACCTGCTGTCGGGCGACGCACCGGCGCGGCTGAAGGCCTACGCCCGGGGGCGCAGCGGCTCGCCCGCGGGTCGGATTCTGGTCGGCCGCCGACGTGACGCCGGGTGCCGTCTGACCATGGGCACCGTCGTCGCCTGCGCGGTCGTGCGGGACGATCCGCCGCGCGTGTTCGTGGCCGAGGACCTCGACACGCTGAACTGGGTGCTGGCCAACCAGTTGGTGGCCAAGACACCCGGCCGGGACCTGCCGCCCGGTGAACGCGCCGCCCTGCGGCTGGCCCTGCAGGAAGAGCGCTGGGGTGACGCCGTCTTCGCCTTCATCGCCCGCACGGGCATCGCCGTCGACGTCTACGAGAGCACCGAGTTCCACGTCGCTCCGGAAGCGGCCATCGGACCGCTGGAGCTGCAGCTCACTCCCCTCTTCGCCGAGTAGCGCCTCCGTTGGCGAGCTAACCGAAGCGCGCCGCGTTCACCGCCTGGACGAACTGGTGCTGGGCGTTGAACAGGTCACTGAAGCTCTGCTGCGTCTGCAGCTTTGTCGCCAAGGCCCGGTAGCCCGACAACGAGGGACCGGCCTCGGACAAGACGGACGTGACACGTTGGGTGTTCTGCGCTGCGGCGATCATCTGTTCGATGGTGCTCTGGCTCACCCCGGCGCCGTCCGAGCTCCGGAGGGTGCCGACGAACGAGCCCAATTGCTGCGACAGGGTGCCGTCCGCCTGCTCCAGGCAAGACACCGATTCGCAGTTCTTGGCGGTCGCCGAGAACTGGTCGAGGTTCGTGACCAGTTGATTGTTCGCTGCACCAGGTTCTCGTGGTTGCCGATGGATGCCTCGAGCACCCCGAGACCGATGGCCGCGGCGACGCCGAGCACGACGCACACCAGGAGCAGGCGCTTCGCTCCCATGCCGAGGATCAGCATCCACGGCCGCGCCGGCGGCGTCCGGCCCCATGGCGGGTTGCTCGGGAGCGTCAGCACCCGGGACGAGGATCGGTGCCGGAGCCAGGTCCCCGAACAACTCACCGGGATAGGTCGGGACGAGGAGACGAGAGGTAGCCGATGATCCGAACCTCGTAGCGAATGAAGACCCGAAACGCCTCGTGGACGGGCTTCGGAAGCCATCCGGTGATCAGCACGACGAACCACATGACGACGCCGACGATCTGGAGACCGAGCCCGGTGATCCGCACCGCAATGTTCGCCGGGATCACCAGGATCAGGCGGAAGAGGACGGCGGCACGGTTCAGCTTGGTGGCGGGAGGCACAAGGAGGCTGGTGCCGGAGTCGGGTCGCGTCCTGCGGTCGCAAAGGAAGGGAAGCGATCGGTCAGGAGGAAGGTGTACGCCTCGAGCCGGAGCAGCATCCGCAAGAGGATCGTCACCATCGTCCGCACAAACCCCGGGGCGCGTCCCATGACGAGAGCGGCGAACCAACCGAGCACGACGCAGACAAAGGTGGCGATCCCGACGAAGAAGACGACCACCGCGAGGGGAAGGGCCAGAATGGATCGGAGCAGCACCGTCCACCGTCGCTGCTTGCGCCGCTCGGGCAGGATCGCGAAGATCGGCAGGGGCTCAACGGGCGGCGTCAGCTCCGGGTAGCCCCCGGAGGCTGGTGGGAGCCGGCCACACCGACCCCGCTGGAACGAAGCCGGGCGGCACCGGGAGGGGCGGCGGTGGCGGGAGCAGGCCGCCGCGGAGGCGGTGCGGCAACAGCTTCGTCGGACCCCTCTTCGCCGCCGTGTTCGTCCGCTGGCCCGCTCACGCCCCCACCACCTTGATGGAACCGCCCAGGAACACGAGGAACGGCGATCGATAGAGCACCGTCGTCGTGTGTCCAGGCACGACCTCGAATCCGATGGTCGCTTGGCCCATCTGGCTCGAGAACAGGTACCGGAACGAGACACTGACCTCGTGCGTGCCCGGGGGGACCGCGAAGAAGTGATCACCCCACTTCAGGACAGACGTGACCCCGTCGATCGAGATGTTCGTCTTGAAGAGCAGCAGCAGAAACGCCAACGGGAAGATCTTCGTGCTCACGAGAATCCCCGTGGCGCCATCCTCTGTGACGGACATTCCGTTCTCCCTCCCATTGGACCGGCCCTCGAGGCCGACTCGGCAACCTTTGTTGCGGGCACCCTACGCAACCCCGGTCAAGGGCCGGTAAGGCCGCACGGGGCATGACTGAGCAGGGATTCGTCGACCGGGCCGTCAGTGGGAGGATGCGGGGGTGCCGAGCGACCGGACCACGGTGACCGAACTCGGCACAGGTCTGGGGATGCTGGGGGTGGGGGGAATCGACGAGGCCGTTCGCTCGCGCACCCCGGTGATGCACAGCCTGTCGCCGGAGATGTGGGAACGCCTGGAGCGCCTGCGGGCCGGCGGCGCCTACGACGCTGAATTCCATGCCGCCTGGGCGAACGGCCAGGCCTTTCTGACGGCGGCGGACGGCCTGCGGGGCCGTCTGCCCCGGCTCGTCGAGTGGAAGGGGACGGGCCGCGCCCCGGGCGACGAAGTGGCGCCCATCGACCTGCGGGTCGATCACGTCTACCTGGTCAGTTGCAAGTACCTCTCGAAGATCCTCTTCAACGTCTCCCCGACCAGCGTCTTCGACGCACTCCTCTTCGGCGGGCCGAGCCGGGGGGCGAAATCGGCGCGGGAGCTTCTGCCCGGCGGCGGCGACTGGTACGCCGACGTGGCGCCCGCCCAGTACCAGGCGCTCTACGAGTGCGTCCGGCTGGCCGCCCGTGGCGCCGATGTGGACGAGTGGGCGTCCTCTCCCGGCCCTTCGTCCCGACCCGAGCGACCGGGTCACTCGTCCGGCCCGATCGCACTGCCGGGCCTCGGTGCCGCCGACGCCGAGGCGACAGCCACGTCCGGGAGGCAGCCGGGGCGCCCGGTGCCGTCCGCTCTGCACGAACTGCCGCTCCGCGCCGTCGATCTGACCGTGCCCCAACGCGAGGCCCTCGGCCAGTGGCTCCGCCCGGGCTGGCCGCCCGGGGCCAAGGACCTCTACGCCACGTTGTCCGCCGAGGTGGCCCGGGCGTCGGTGCGCCGCTGGGAGGCGGCCATGGACGAGCGGGGCGGTACCGGTGAGGCCATGCTGTGGCGGCTGCTCCGCATTGGGAGCGCGCCCTACTTCGTGCTGGGCTCGTCGGCGGATCGCTCGCTCCGGCTCCGTATCGCCACCTCATGGGACTGGCGCCAGCACTTCCAGCTGATCGCCATCGCCATGGAGGGCCAGCCGGGCGGCCAACCCCGTGTGGGTTGGGAGGCCGTCGTGCGTGACCGGACCTCCTACGAGGTGCACTCCGTCGTGGGGCACATCGAAGTCCGCTGGAGTCACGGTCGTTTCGGCGGGCTGCCCGAGGCCAAGGGCTACCTCGACACACCACACCACCTCGTCCCCGGGTACTTCACCCTGCGATGAGCGGCTTCGACCCGACGGCCTTGACGCCCCCGCTGCGCGTCCCGAGCTGGTCTCGCCGCCGGTCGTGCTGCGGCCCTACGCCCTGTCCGACCTCGCCCTGGTGCGACAGGCGTCGGCCGATCCCTTCATCCCTTCGATCTCGTCGGTGCCGCGGCGCTACACCGACGATGCCGGCCGCGCCTTCATTGCGCGCCAGCACGCAGCGCGATGTCGAGGGGGACGGCTACTCCTTTGTCATCGCACGCCGAGTCAGAGCCGCAGGCGGGCATCGGCTCCATCGGCCTGTGGCTGCAGGAGATCGAGAGTGGACGCGCCTCCATCGGCTACTGGCTCGTCGCCGGCGCGCGTGGACAACGGCATGGCGACCCACGCGCTGCGTGCCGTCGTGGCCTTCGCGTTCGGCACGCTGTCCATCCCGCGCCTGCATCTCTTCGTCGAGCCCTGGAACGTGGCATCGGCCCAGACGGCCGAGGCGGCCGGCTTCGCCCGGGAGGCGACGCTGCGAGGCTGGGAACGCATCGACGGCGAGCAGCACGATGCCGATTGCTACGCCTTCCTGTGCGCCGACTGGTCCCGCCCGACCTGAAGGCACCCGTGCGCAGCCTCTGCGAGACTGCCCGGGTGTTCGGCACGACCATGAGGGTGAGCAGATCGCCGAGCGCATCGACCACCTGATGGCCGCGGTGTTCGTCGCCGACGAGGGTGAGCGCATGGAGGCCCTGACCCGGCACGTGGCCCCGGACCTGGTCTACGTGAGCCCGGAGGCGGTCTTCGAGGGCCCGCAGGGCCTGAGCGACGCCTTCAGCCGCTATCGCAGCGAGGCCTGGTGGCAGACGGGCCTGCGGCGGACCAGCCCGATCGACCTCCACCACGGGTACTTCCGCTTCACGTGGGAACGGGTCGAGCGCGGTGCCGCGGTGATGGAGGGCTGGAGCTTCGGCAGTCTGGACGACGCCGGAGCCATCTGTCGGGTCGTCACCTTCGAGGGATTGGTGCCCGGGCAGCCCGACGGCCGATCATGAAGTGTCCGAGAGATGGGGAGGGAACGCTGATGCTGGTGCTCGTCGAGGTGGACGACCGGGTCGCCACGGTCACGCTGAACCGACCCGAAGCGCGCAACGCCATATCGGCCGAGCTGCACGCGCAGTTGGACGAGGCCGTCACCGGTCTCGACGCCCGCGACGACGTCGGCTGCATGGTGCTCACCGGTGCCGATCCGGCCTTCTGCGCCGGGATGGATCTCAAGTCGTTGGCTTCCGAGCTGCGTGAGGTGCAACAGGAACGCCAGCGCCGTCCGGCCCAGCGCTCCGGCATGATGCCGCCCCACGACACGCCCGTCATCGGCGCCATCAACGGCCCGACCGTCACGGGTGGGCTGGAGCTCGCCATGTGCTGCGACTTCCTCATTGCGTCGGAGCGGGCACGTTTCGCCGATACGCACGCCCGGGTCGGCGTCATGCCGGGCGGCGGCATGACCATCCGCCTGCCGCAGCTCGTCGGCCTCGACCGCGCCCGCCGCATGAGCTTGACCGGCGACTACATCGACGCCGAGACGGCGCGCGACTGGGGACTCGTGGTCGAAGTCGTTCCCCACGAGTCGCTGCTCGAGCGGGCGCGCCAGGTGGCCGCCACCATCGCCTCCATCCCCTCGGAGTACCTCACCGAGCTGCGTCGCGGCTACGACGAGATCGGCGCGCTCAGCGGCCAGGAGGCGTTCCGGGCCGAGGCCAAGTGGTCGCGAGCCTGGATGGCCGACCGCTTCGACCAGTCCCGCCTGACCACCGAGCGCGAGAAGATCGTGGCCCGGGGCCGCGCCCAGACCACCGGAACTCGGCGGCGCCTCGGAATGAAGGTCTACGCGGGCATGGACCCGCGCCTCAGCCTGCCCGAGGCGATCGCACATGCGCAGCGCGTGGAGGGTCTGGGCTACGACGGCCTCCACGTGGCCGAGACCGTGCACGACTCCATGGCGGTGGCGCTCCTCGTCGCCGAGCACACCGAGCGGGTCACCGTGCGCACCAGCGTGACCCTGGCCTTCGCCCGCAGCCCGACCCTTCTCGCCTACGCGGCATGGGACCTGGCCAAGCTCAGCGCCGGTCGCTTCGAGCTCGGCCTCGGGACCCAGGTCCGCCAGAACATCGAGGACCGCTACGCCGTCCCTTTCGGCGACGACCCCATCGGCCGACTGGGCGACTACGTCGGCGCCGTGCGGGCGGCCTTCGCCTCGTTCGCCTCGGGGACGGCTCCGTCCTATGAGAGTCCCGCACTATCGCGTCACCCGCATGCAGCCCTACTTCAACCCTGGTCCCGACGCGGCAACGCAGCCGCCGCCGATCTACCTCGGCGGCGTCCAGCGCAAGGCCTGCGCGCTGGCCGGAGCCGTCGCCGACGGGTTCGTCAGCCACCCCACCAACTCGAATCCTCGCTATCTCCGCGAGACCTGCCTTCCCGCATTGGACGACGGCGCCGCCGGCGCGGGGCGGAACCTGCGCGAGGCGGACTTCGAGGTCGTCATCGGCACATCGGTCATTACAGGGGCGACGTCCGATGCCGTGCTGGTCGAACGCGAGCGCCAACGCCGGCTGCTGGCCTTCCTCTACTCGACACCGGCCTACGCACCGACCCTCGAGCTCTATGGCTGGGCCGAGGTGGGGCCACGCCTGCGTGACCTCATTCGGCACGACCGCTGGGACGACCTGGGCGCCGTCCTCTCCGACGAGATCCTCGACACGCTGGTTCCGACCGGGACCTTCGACGAGCTCCCCGGACTCTTGCGCGACCGCTTCAACGGGCTGGGCCAGGGCATCGTCGTGTCGCCACCCCCGACGCGCGTGACGACGAGGCCTTCCGGTCGGTCGTGGCTGCCCTGCGAGCGGAGTGAGCGACCCTCGCTCAGCGCGGCATGGGGAAGATCAGCTCTTCGGCCGCCATGGCGTCGATGGCGGCCCGTCGGTCGTCCTCGCTCAGCGGCGTGTAGCGCTCCGCCGAGGCCAGCACGCTCGGGAGGAGCGCGATGTCCCCGGGCGTACAGAAGGCGTGGACGCCCGGCGTGGAGAGGGCGAAGTGGATGCCACGATCGAGCTCGTCCCTGGCCTGCGGCTCGTACCAGGAGTCGGCCCAACGCGCGGCAGTGGCGTCGTCCCCCGACACCGCGTCAGCCATCGGTCGGCCGTCGGCCCAGGGCCGGCGTGCCGCCGCCTTGATCACCATGACGCCCACGTCGCGCTCGGCGCACACGGCGAGGAGCTCCTCGGCCGGCTCGCGGTACTCGGGTCGAGACCACAGTGCGGGATAGACGGGAAACATCACGGTGTCGAGGTCGAACCGGCGCAGTGCCTCGAGATGGGCCCGAGGCACCTCCATGTCGTGCCCGGTGATGCCGGCGAAGCGGGTGTGTCCGGCGTCGCGCAGCGCCAGGATGCGCTCCAACGCGGCGGAACGCCGGTCGAGCTCGGCCAGGGAGGTCACGGCATGGGCCTGGTAGAGGTCGAGGACCTCCGCGTTGAGCAGGCGGCGCGTGGCGTCGAACTGATCGGTGACGCCGTCGGGATTGGCCCGCAGCGTCTTGCCGGCGATGAAGAGCTCGTCCCGGTGCGCCGCCAGATGCGGGCCCACCACCGACTCGGCCGCCCCGTACTGCGGCGCGATGTCGAGATGGTTCACCCCGCTGTCGAGCGCCAGCTGCAGCCACTCCCCCGCCTCTTCGACGCTCGCAGCCCAACAGGCCGCGCCACCCAACACGGCGACGCTGCTCTCGTGGTCGGTCCGTCCGAGGCGGCGGCGTTCCACCAGTCGCTCCCGCTATGCCTTGAGCTGCAGGACGTTGAAGACGGCGCCCACGTTGTCGGCCAGGACGGCGATCCGTCCCGGCTCGATGTCCATCGGCCCCATGAACACGGCACCCACCGAGCTCCTGCGCCTTGGCCACGGTCGCATCGGTGTCGGCCACCGCGAAGTAGACGCCCCAGGACGGTGGCATCTCGGCCGGCATCTGGGGCGACTTCGCCATCATGCCGCCCATCGATCTCCCGCCCAGCTTCCACTCGGTGTATGCGGGTGGGCCTCCCGGAGGGCCCTGCTCTTCGGCGCCCCACCCGAACACCGCGGCGTAGAACGCCTTGGAGGCGTCGAGGTCGGTCGTGACCAGCTCGCTCCAGCAGTAGGTGCCCGGCTCGTTGGCCACCTGCGCTCCGGTGTGCTGCGTTGGGCTGCCACAGGCCGAAGACGGCCCCGAGAGGATCCGCGAGCACCGCCATGCGCCCGGCGTCCATGACGTCCATCGGCGGCGCGTACACCGTGCCGCCGTTGGCGGCCACCGTGGTCGCAGTGTCGTCGGCGCTGTCCACGTTGACATACGTCATCCAGAAGGGCGGGAAGTCGGGATTCATGACCGGACCGAGGCCCGCCACGGTCTTCCCACCCAGGTCGCAGACCGAATAGCCACCTGCCTCGGGCGGCCCTTCGGGGCAGTTCCAGCCGAACAGCGCTCCGTAGAACTCCCTCGACTTGGCGAGGTCGGGACTGCTGAGGTCCACCCAGGACGGGACTCCGTTCTCATACCGTTCGAACTCCACAGTGCCTCCTCAGTTTCGCTGCTGCCCCGACAGATCGACGGTACCCGATCGATGTCTCACCCGCACTGGCCCGGGGTGAGAAGATCACTGAAATGTCACAGACTGTGGGGGTCACATGAGCCCCAACCCGATCGGCAGCAGGGTGGAGCAGCTGGCCCAGTCGTTGGCCGAGCACATCGTGCCGCTGATCGTCGACGCCATCAACATCGACGCCATTCTGGACAAGGTCGATGTCGAGAAGATCATTGAGCGGGTCGACGTCGACAAGATCGTCGAGCGCGTCGACGTGCAGAAGATCATCGACAGGGTCGACGTGCAGCAAATCATTGAGCGGGTCGATATCAACGCCATCGTCAACAAGATCGACATCGACTCCCTGGTGGAACAGACCGAGCTCGGCTCCATCATCGCCCGGTCGACAACCGGCATCCTGACCGAGGTCCTCGACGTCGTCCGCGCGCAAGGCGTCGGTTTGGACGACTTCATCCTCCGCTGGGGCAACCGGCTCATCGGTCGCCGCAAGAAGGTCGCCGGCTGGCCGGCCGGCCCGCCGCTCCTCACGACAGCGAAGGCAATCCCGGCATCATGACGACGGTTCCGGTCCCTTCCGCCGCGCTCACCGTCGGTCGCCAGGGAAATTACGCCGGCGCGGTGAGCAGGCTCGCCGCCTTCGCTGCCGATGTCGGCGCGTCGTGGGGCATCTACACGCTCGGCGTCCTCCTTCTGAACACAGCGGTCAAGCTGGTGAGCGGTCACTCATACACCTTGACAAACCACCAGCTGGTGGCCTTCATTGTGCTCACGCTCTGGGAGTTCCTCTACTTCACCTACCAATGGGCCGTCAGCGGAAAGACGCTCGGCATGGCGATCCTCGGCCTGCAGGTGGTGACGAAACAGGGCGGCCCTATCAGTGGCCGGCAAGCGGTGGCTCGGACGGTGGGTCTGGGCATCACGTTGTTCCTCACGCTGGGCATCGGGTTTCTCGGCATTGTGTACCAGCGCGAACGGCGTGCCCTGAACGACTTCATCGCAGGAACGGCCGTCGTGTACGACTGGGATGCCAGGGCGGCTCGCCTGCGCTGGATCGCCCGCAAGGAAGGCCAGCCGGCCGATGCCACACCACCTCGGGGGCACGGCGGCTAGACGAACGGCTCCATGAGCCGGCGCGTCGTACGATGCCGCGCATGTCCTTCACCGAAATCACCCGGCCCCACCCCGGCGTCGCCGTCGTGACGCTCAACCGGCCCGAGCGCATGAATGCGATGGCCTTCGACGTCATGATCCCCTTCCGCGACGCGTTGCGAGAGATCGGTAGCGACAATGCCGTTCGGGTCGTGGTGATCACGGGCGCCGGTCGAGGCTTCTGCTCAGGGGCGGACCATGAGAACCCAGGAACCATGCCGAACATGGACGGGTTGACCCTGCCCACCATCGCACTGCGCTCCATGGAGCTGCTGGACGACGTCATTTCGACCATCCGACGTCTCCACCAACCCGTCATCGCCGCCGTGAACGGCGCCGCCATCGGCGGCGGATTCTGCCTGGCCCTGGCGGCGGACATCAGAATCGCCTCGGACGAGGCCTACTTCCGGGCCGCGGGCATCAACAACGGCCTGACGGCCGCCGAGCTCGGGCTCAGCTTTCTCCTCCCTCGTTCGGTCGGGCAGTCGAGGGCGGCGGAGATCATGCTCACCGGCCGTGACGTCGACGCCAACGAGGCGGACCGGATCGGGCTGGTGTCGCGGGTGGTCCCCCAAACCGAGCTTCTGCCGGCCTGCTTCGAACTGGCCGATCGGATCAACGGCTGGGGCCGGGCGGGTGTCGAGCTCACCAAGCGCCAACTCTGGAACAGCCTCGACGCCAGCAGCCTGCAATCCCATATGGATGCGGAAGGCACCTCGCAGCTGTTCGTCCGCATCACCACCCGCAACTTCGAGGAATCGGTGGCAGCCCGCAAGGAGGGACGCACCCCCGACTTCAAGGACTGACGGGATCAGAGCGGTCAGGGCGAGTTGACGAGCGAGTTGGCCGCCATTTCGAGATAGCCGCGGAGTTCCTGCGCGTCCTCGGGGCCGATGCGGGACGCCGCCTCGAGCTCGGACAGTGCGCCAAGCATGTGTCGCAACCAGGCGTCACGCTCCGCCGGCCCGATGACGAAGGGGGCGTGACGCATGCGCAGGCGGGGGTGCCCGCGCTCCTCGCCGTAGGTCGCCAGGCCCACCCCAGTACTGCACCAGGAAGAGCGCGAGGTGACGAGACGACTCATGGAGATCGTCGGGATAGAGGGGCCGGAGCAGGGGGTCGCCGGCGACACCGAGGTAGAACCGGTCGACCAGGTCGACGAAGAACAGCTCGCCGCCCACCCGCTCGTACAGTGTGGTGTCCACGGGGTCGAGAGTAGAGGCTTTAGACTGCTCCCCGATTCGCGGCCGTAGTTCAATGGTAGAACCTCAGCCTTCCAAGCTGATGATGCCAGTTCGATCCTGGTCGGCCGCTCTCTTCAGACGTCCTGGCCACGGCGGTTGTGGCCGACTGGCCGGTTGATGTGTCTTCGTATTCATCCCGCAAATATCCCGCGGCGCCTGCATCGACTCGATGTGCGCCCTGCGGAGGAACCACGTTGGGATCGGGTTTTGAGCGGTGACGCCCGGCCCTTTCGCTCGGGCCGGGTGTTGCCTCCTCACTGGAAGGTTCGGCTGGACTATGCGGTAACGAGCGTCCCCGTGCGGAGTGTGGCTCGGCATGAGTTCCTCGTCCTCGCCGTGCGCCGGGCGTGGGCGAAGCCGAGACCGACCAGCACCGCCATGACCCGGCGAGTGCGAAGGCGGCGATCGCACACCAGAGAGCGATCGTGGCGATCAGGCTGAACCCGTAGGCCTCGAGCAACAGGCCTCTGAGCGTGGTGCCCTGGAAGACGCTCTGCGCCTTGGCCTCGGCAGCGGTGTAGGCGCTGAACCCTTGGGCAGCGCCAGCGCCGCGGCGCTCAGCTGCGAGTAGGTCTTGCCCCCGCCGATCCCCTGGAGATGCACGGCGATGAAGTCATTGGCGTAGACCTGCGCCTGCGCACCGGTGAGCAATGCTGACCGGCGTATTGGGACACCGTGGGGATCATGGCCTTGGTGATCTCCTGGCCGTCGGGGTGGGCGAACGCCGCTGCCGACGGGAACGTGATCTGCTGCTCAGCGAGCTGGGTGTGCACGTAGTTGTTGGCGAAGCTGTAGCCGAACATCAAGAGTGCGCCGGCAACGGCCAGCACGATCACCACGACCACTCCGCCGACACTTGCCAGTTTGTCGAAAACCTTGCGTCGCATCTGTGTCTCCTTTTTCGTGATCCCTCCCAGTGAGGAGATCTGGTTCCATCCTGAGCGCCGAGGGTCTCGCTGACATGGGCGCGAAGTTCCCTTCGACGGGGGAGGAAGGTCCCTCCTTTGAGGATTGCTTCTCGAAGGGAAGATCCTCCCTAGTGGGATCCCATCTCCGGCGATCACACTGGAGGCGTGAGCATGTACGTCACCCTTCTCTCGGGAGCACTGGACCTCTTCGACACTGACCTCGACGATGATTCCTTGCTCGATCACGTCCGCGCGTGCCGGGCCGCCCTGCCCGCCCAAAACCTCGGGGCAGGCGTGTGGTCAGAGACGGCTCTGGTCACCGAGATTGCCTATGACCGCTCGCTCGTCTGCCTGGCCGCACGATGCGGCATCGACGTCACGCCGACGAACTTCATGCACCCCAAGATCGAGCGAGACCGCCTCGAACTCGAACTGGAGCGCCGAGGCATCGGCCTCGAAGCTCCCGCTACCCCAACCTGACGGCTCCGAAGACCTTTATCCCTGGTTCTTGAGCTTGGTGGCGTAGATGGCAGCTTCGGTGCGGTTGTTGACCTCGAGCTTGCGCAGGAGTCCCGTCACCCGATTCTTGATTGTGTGCTCACTGAGCATGAGCACGGCCGCCGCCTCCTTGTTGGTCTTGCCGTCGGCGATCAAGTCCAAGAGGCGCGCCTCTTGAGGCGAGAGGGAGGCGAGACCCGGATCACCCTTGGGCGGGTTGGCGATGCGTTCTACTACTCGGGCGACCGCCCTTGGATCCATCAGCGACGCCCCCGACGCCACCTTCTTCACGTCCTCGATCAGGTCCCGAGCCTTGATCTGCTTGAGCACATAACCCGCCGCCCCCGCCATCACGCTGGCATACATGGCCTCGTCGTCGGCGAAGCTCGTCAACATCAGACACATGAGGTCAGGCATGGCCGAGCGCAGGTCACGGCATACCTCAATGCCGTTTCCGTCCTCGAGGCGGACGTCCAAGATGGCAACGTCGGGCCTGGCCAAGGGGACCCGAATGAGCGCCTCGGTACCCGTCGATGCCTCTCCAACGACTTCGATCTCGGGGTCGCTCTCGAGCAGGCTCCGGATGCCCTCGCGGACCAACTCATGGTCATCGAGGAGGAAGACGCGGACGATCATCGTGCCCATTCTGCCAGCACTGCTCGCGTGCCTGCGAAAGAGCTGTGAATCGACGTACGCTCGCCGGAGTGCCCTACACGCGGGTGAACGACCCCGAGAAGCTCCGCCGCTTGATGGGGGCGGTCCTCATGATCACCGCCGACGTCGAGTTGGCTGATCTGCTTGCTCACCTGGTCGAAGAGGCCAAGTCCCTCGTCGGTGCCCGCTACGCCGCCCTCGGCGTCCTCAACGAGACCCGCACTGGGCTCGAGCAGTTCATCACCGTCGGGCTCAGCGATACCGAGGAAGAGGCCATCGGCGAGCGCCCCTCTGGCCGGGGCGTGCTGGGGATGCTGATCACCGAACCCGAACCGCTGCGCCTCGAGCACCTCGAAGAGCATCCGGGGCGCTATGGGTTCCCTCCCGGGCACCCCCCAATGACCTCCTTCTTGGGCGTCCCGTGCGCGTCCGAGACGACGTCTACGGCAACCTCTACTTGACGGACAAAGAGGGTGCGACTGCCTTCACCGACGAGGACGAGGCGCTTGCGGAAGCCCTTGCGCTCGCGGCGGGCATCGCCATTGAGAACACCCGACTCCACGACCGCGTCCGCGTCATGAGCGTCCTCGACGACCGAGACCGCATTGCCAGGGACCTGCACGACCACGTGATCCAGCGCATTTACGCCGTCGGCATGAGCCTCCAAGGCGCCGCTCGCCTTCCCGAGCGCGACCTGGTCGTCGAGCGGGTCTCCAAGGCCGTCGACGAGCTCGACGACACCATCACCCAAATCCGTTCCACGATCTTCGAGCTCGGGGATTCCTCGCTCCCCGGCGGTCTGCGACAGGCCGTCGTACACCTGTGTGACGAGCTGGCACCCACCCTTGGGAGTCGTCCCGTAGTGCGCTTCGAAGGGGCCGTCGACAACACCGTGCCCCAGCACGTGGGCGACCACGCCCTCGCCGTTGTGCGCGAAGGCCTGACCAACGCCGGCAAATACGCTGAGGCGAGCCGCTACGAAGTGCGACTGGTTGTGACCGATCGCCTGGCCCTCGAGATCGAAGACGACGGCACCGGTATCGACTTTCCGTTGGCCCGGCCGGGCCTCGGCTTGGTCAACATCCGTGAGCGAGCCGAAAAGCTCGGGGGCACCTTTGAGGTTCACGCGCGCAGGCGGTGGTACCCGTGCCTGCTCTGGATAGTTCCGCTTTAGATCGTCCGGCGAATCACATACAGCTCGGCCCGATTTCCAGGCTCGACTCAACGACGTCACCGATTCGCTCGTCTGTGAACGGGTACCCCGCACCGTGGAAGACCGCGAGCATGGTGGCGTTCTCGGCGAGGACCGAGGCACAGAATTCGCCGATTCCGGACTGCTTTGCGGTCTCCACGAGTCGCTCAAAGAGCATTGTGCCCAGGCCATGATGCTGGAACTCGTCCGCGATCACGAACGCCACCTCAGCCCGACACGGCTTGTTGGTTCGGTCATAACGGCCCACCCCGACGATCTCGCCTTCGTGTTCGACCACGTAGGCGGCTCGGTTCAAACCGTCGACACAAGTGAGATGCCTCACCTCTTCGAGTTCCAGGTGGCGATGCAAATTGAAGTAGCGCAGACGGATGGTTCGATCGTTCAACTGTGCGTGGAATCTGATGAGCGCGTCGGCATCGTTTGGGGTTATCGGCCGTACGTCGAACACGCAGTTCACGACGGGCTCTTCTGCACTAGCTCTGAGACTCGCGGCATCAATGACCGTCATAGGGTCACGATGACATCGCCGAACGCTCCCCGATAGGGAAGGTCCTCCCTCTGGCGAGTACCAATTTCCGGGCCTCACCGAGGTATCGGCGAGCGCCATTGTCTCGGCGGCGCTGCGTCGGGTCGAACCAGTCGAGCCGGCCATGGTGGCTCTGCCCATGAAAGGCAACGGTAAGGAACGACCATAACGCTCCATGAAGCCTCAATGAAGATCGGGGTCCTCAGTTGGCGAGATTCGTCATTGCGGATTCGTCAGAGGCCCTGCCCCTCTGCGTGAGTCTCGCCCTGCGCGCTTGGGCCTTCCGCCACGAGGCCTCCAAGCGAGCACCTCCCAGGTCGGCACTACCGATGGTCAATTCACCTTGGGTTGAGCGAACGACCGATTCTGCGATGGCCAAGCCGAGCCCCGTCCCGGCCACCGTCGCCGTGGCCCGATGGAACCGGTCGAATACGGCTTCGCGCTGGCTTTCGGGGATGCCCGGACCAGAATCGTCGACACGCAGGCTGACGCGAGTCCCATCGTCCCTGACACTCACCTCGACACGACCACCACGACCAGCGAATTTGACCGCGTTGTCGATGAGTACTCCCGCCAGTCGATCAACGAGGGCCGGCTGCGCCTGCACGAGCAGCCGGCCGCTTCCCACCCCCTCCTGCTCGAAGGACAGCTCGACCCCCTGCGCTGCAGCCAGCGAACCGAAGCGCTCGACACTGCTCTCAACCTCTCCAACGACTTCCGTCAGACTCGTCCCGTCAGCAAGGGGCGACCTCATCGTCAACCCGGGCCAACCAGAGCAAGTCCTCGACGATCCGCCGCAGCCGATTGCTCTCTCGGCCAACCCTCTGGAGGACTTCGCGATACTCAGCAGGCTCTCGCGGTCGATCGAGGGCAAGGCCTATTTCTGCCTCCATCACCGAAATGGGAGTGCGCAGTTCATGCGACGCATCGGCGGTGAATTCTGCCTGTCGTCGTCGGACGAGCTCGGAGGGCGCCGACGCTCGCAGACCGACCACTGTCGCACCTCCGAACACGACCACCGCCAGAATGCCTCCGAAGACAAACTCAGCAACGAGGAGCGCTGATTGAACGTTGGAGATTGAGGCGGCGCTCTGACCGGCCACCAGCAACGTGTCCCGCACTCGTAATGTGTCGAATCGGACGTTCGAGGCTCCGACTGCGAGCGTGACAGGGTTCGCATCCCAGTGGCGCTGCGGCAGGGACGGCGCCGTCGAGGTCAGGGCGGTTACTTTCCCGGAGGGAGCGATGGACCACAGAAACTGCGGTGCGTCGTCGACATCCGTATCGTCATCATCTTTGACCGGAACTCCCGGCGGTGCGGACATCTGCTGACGCGCATCGTTGAGACGATCCATGAGACGATTGTCTGCTGTCGTGATCAAGTGATGGGTGACAATCTCGTTGAGCGCGACAACTGCCACGACGTAGAAGGCCAGGACGATCAGGGTGGTCGCACCGGCGACGCGCAGGGCGTGTTGCCGGTGCTTCCGTTGCGCCTTCATTTCTCGATCATTCTGTACCCAGTCCCGCGGACGGTCTCGATGCGAGCGCTGCTCCGATCCAACTTGGCGCGGAGCCGGCCGATGTGGACGTCAATGGTGTTCGATCCAACGGCGTCGGCCTCGTTGTCCCAGACCTGCACAGCGATGCTCTGGCGGGTCAGGACATTCGGGCTTCTGCGGAGGAGGAGCTCCACCAGCGCGGACTCAATGGAGGTCAGGGCCAGTGGCTCTCCCGAATCCGTGGTTTCCCGAGTGGCCGGATCGAAGCAGAGGGTTCCGCATGCAAGCACCGGCCCGATTGCGAGTGGTGGTCGGCGCTGCAACGCCTGCACACGGGCAACGAGCTCGGCAAAGTCAAATGGCTTGACCAGATAATCGTCCGCTCCCTCGTTGAGGCCCGCTACCCGATCGGCCGGGGTGTCGCGGGCAGTGAGCATGAGGATGGGTGTTCGATTCCCCTGCGACCTCGCTTCCGCCACGACTTCGATTCCCGTGCGTTCGGGCATGCGCCAATCGAGCACGGCCACGTCGTACTCATAGGCGCGCAGGTAGCGCAGCGCTGCTCTTCCGTCGGCGACAGCGTCGACGACATACCCGTTCTCACGCAGGCCACGTTCGAGGACCGACCGCAAGGCCACATCGTCCTCTGCCACCAGAATCCTCATCGACCCGGCGAACTGACGTGTGACATGGGGTTCAGGCTAGGGCGATGTACGCTCCAGCTCGCGCTCCATATTTGTCATGCTTCCTTCAGGTTCGCTCCATACCCTGTCTGGTGCGATGAGCGAAATGGCGCAAGGCCGCGGCATTCCTTGGGCCACCTTCGTGCGGCAACGAGCCGACGCGCACCTCGAAGATCGACCCCTGAATTCGCGGTTGATTGACGGCGCACCAGAACCAAAGGTGCTTCACAGTCAGTCCACAGCAGGACACAAGGCCGGACCTATCCGCGGCTGTTTGCATCTGTGAGAGCCGACCCGAGGAAATGCTCTATGAAATCCACTCGACACGTCCATTCGCCCGACACCCGACGGCGCGCCGCGACGTCCCTCCGATTCCTGACTCGACTCGCCGCCGTAGCCGCCACCGGCGCCACCGTCGTCATCGGCCTCGTTGTCGCGAAAGAACACCCTGGCGCAACCGCGTCCGGCAGCGCGCCGCTGCAGGCCCCGAGCACCTCCACGACGGTGGTGCCGACGACCACCACCTCACCATCCACGACCACACCGACCTCATCGAACCTCGGCGCAGGCTCTTCGTCGCCCATAACGACAACGACTGTGCCCCCGACAACGACGACCACTGCACCACCGACGACCACGACGACCCGGCCGGTCGCGACGTCTGGTGCCACAAGACGATGACGGCACCTTCCTTGGCGCCGCCCGAAACAGCTACCACCGAGCGATCCTTCCGAGCCCTGGGAACGACTGCCACAGTCGTCATCACGGCGGCAGAGCATGCGGACGAGGCGGAACGTCTCTTGCGGGCCGAGGTGGAAGCCATGGATCTGGCCTGCAGCCGCTTCCGGCCCGACTCAGAGCTTTCCTTTTTCCACGCCAGCGCTGGACGGACCGTGGAAGTGTCCCCTCTCCTGTTCGAGGCACTGGATGTCGCCTACGAGGTCGCGGAGAGAACCCACGGCGCCGTCGACCCCACCGTTGGTTCGGCTCTGGCAGCACTCGGCTACGACCGGCACTTCGAAGAGATCGAGTCCCGACCGCTGCGCCTGGCTGACCTCGGTCCCGTTCCAGGATTCAGACACCTTCACCTTGACCACACACACCGCACGGCGCGTATTCCCAGAACATGTTCGCCTCGACCTTGGATCATCGGCCAAGGCCCTTCTCGCTGACAGGGCCGCGGTCCGGATCACCGAGGCGTTGGAGTCGGGCGCACTCGTCAGTATCGGCGGCGATGTCGCGGTCGCGGGCGAGCCACCGCCCCAGGGATGGGCCATCGGGATCGCCGTGGACTCCGCCACGGGACCAGACGATGTCGACCAGGTTGTCGCGATCAGGCGCGGTGGGCTGGCCAGCTCCGGCACGGAAGTCCGGTCCTGGCAGATGGGAACTTCCCGCGTGCATCACATCGTGGACCCCACCACGGGCCGCAGTACGAGTCCGTACTGGCAACTCGTGTCAACGGTCGGCGCGAGTTGCGTCGATGCCAATGCACTTTCGACCGCCGCCGTGGTCTGGGGAAATCAGGCCATCGAGCGGCTCCGCCCTTTCGGTCAGGCCGTTCGTCTCGTACGCCACGACGGGGAGGTCTTCACCTTCGGCGGCTGGCCCGACGAAGAAGAACGGCCATGAGCTCCACCTCTCTCTGGTACGCCACCAGGGCCAGCGGCATCGTCGCCCTCGTGCTGCTCACGCTCACGATGGTCCTCGGACTCGTCACCACGAGCCGCTCCCGGGCGAGGAATTGGCCGGGTTTTGCGCAACAGGAGATCCACCGCCGCATTTCGATCATGGCGGTTGTGTTCTTGGCTCTGCACGTGCTCACGAGCGTCCTCGACACCTACGTCAATATTGGGTGGCTCGCCGTGGTCGTGCCGTTCGCCTCTCCGTACGGCCGGTTTTGGGTTGGCCTGGGGACCGTCGCGCTCGATCTGATGATCGCCGTCTTCGTGTCCAGTCTGCTGCGAGCGCGCCTCCGACCTGGGACCTGGCGTGGCATCCACTGGCTGGCCTACGCGTCCTGGCCAATCGCCCTCGCCCATACCTTTGGCCTCGGGACCGACGCCGGAGAACGGTGGGTCATCGCCGTTGGCGCACTCTGCGTCGTGGCCGTCGGCCTCTCCTTGGCCTGGCGCATGTACGCCGCTACCCGGCGGACGACGGTCCCTTCCCCGTCACCCTCTCAGCCGATTCCACTCACACGCCGGGTGGCGTCGAGCGCGGGAGGACGTCGGGATGTGTCCTAGCCCAAGTCCGGCACCATCGCTGCAAAGAGTCCACCATCTGCTGGGCCAGCCGGCGGACCTCCGAGGGCATCTCGACGCCCATGGCCCACTCAACGTGGCGCGCGGGCGCAGCAATTCCTGGCAACACAGTCTCGTGGCCAGCCTGGAGGAATCGGGTCTCACCGGTCGCGGTGGCGGGGCATTTCCCACCTCGGTGAAGGTGGCCGTCTCCCAGTCCGGCGGCCATGCCGGCATCGTGGTCGTGAACGCCATGGAAGGAGAACCGGCGAGCAGCAAGGATCGGCTGCTCCTGACTCGTGCGCCTCATCTGGTGCTCGACGGAGCCCAATACCTCGCCACGTTGTGCGGTAGCGATCGCGTCGTGATCTGTGTGCCCGAAGGCCGCGTCGCAGCGGTCGCCGCAGTACGTCACGCCATGCAGGAACGGCGGGCACACCGATACGCCAGGGTACGTGAGGAAATCGTCCTACCCCCGGATCGCTTCATCGCCGGAGAGGAATCGGCGCTGGCCAACTGGATCGAGTCGGCGCGTTCGGCCCCGGTCTTCCGTCCGGACAAGGGGATTCCCCTGCGCATAGGGAAGCGCCCTGCTCTGGTGCACAACGCCGAGACGCTGGCCCACATCGCTCTCATCGCCCGCTACGGTGCCGGTCCGTTTCGGGCCCGCGGGATGGCCGAGGAGCCCGGCACCTGCCTCGTGACCCTGAGCGGCGCCGTGACCCACTCCGGAGTCGTCGAGGTGGACAAGGGCACCCCCTTGTGGGACATCGTCCAGCGAGGCCAACCCGTCGAGCCCATACAAGCACTCCTCGTCGGAGGATACGGAGGAACCTGGGTCGGCCCCGGGCATTTCCGGACCCCCTATGCATCCATTCCCTTGCGCACCATTGGCGCCACGGCCGGAGTCGGTGTGATCGTGGCTCTGGGCGAGACGTCCTGCGGCCTCGCCGAGTCGGCCCGTATCGCTCGCTACCTCGCCGGTGAGAGCGCCGGTCAATGCGGCCCGTGCGCGTTTGGACTGCCGGCTATCGCCGACGACCTGACACGACTGGCTCGCGGCCACGGTGACCATGGACTTCTGGCAAGACTCGAGCGTCGTCTCGGCGAAGTGAACGGGCGAGGAGCCTGTCGTCATCCCGACGGTGCGGTCGCCCTCGTGCGCAGCGCCCTCTCCGTCTTCGCCGCCGACGTCGCGGCCCACAGCCGAGGGGCGCCGTGCTCCTCATGGCGCAAACCCACCGTCCTCCGCTTTCCGCGGCCGATCGGATTGGGCGGGTGAAAGACTTGCGTATCACTATCGACCCGGTTGCGTGCGACGCGTACGGGTACTGTGCCGAGATTCTGCCCGAGGTGATCGGACTCGACGAATGGGGATACCCGATCATTCGCGACGGGCCTCTGGCGGGAGAGCTCGTCGCCCTGGCCAGGCGGGCAGCCCGGGACTGCCCGAAACGAGCCCTCACAATCCGCGCGAGAGCGGACCGTCTGACTTCACGGCCGGTACGTCGCGGGTAGCTGATTTCAGGATCTGGCAGACCAAGTCTTTTGGGATCGCGGCTTCACCGACAGGCCACCCGTACCCGGCAGACGTGGTGTCGAGATGCTTCCTCCGACTCCTGGGTCTACCTTCACGGTCTGGTTCTCGGAAGCCAGCGTCTTCAGATCGCCGCGCGGGAGCACCAGGCCGGCGACGACGGCTCCGAGCACGAAGATCAAGGACGACCACAAGAACGCTGTGGTGTAGCTATGGAGCAGCGCGGCCTGGAGATTGGCTGGAGTCGGCGCCCGACCGACCAGGTACGCCGTGACCGCACTGGCGGCCAGCGTGTTGAGCAGAGCCGTTCCGATCGATCCCCCTACCTGTTGGGCCGTGTTGAGCGTGGCCGAGCCCACGCCGGCATCTCGGGGCGCCAGGCCGAGGGTGCCGGTGCTGAAGGCCGGCGAGACACTCAGCCCGAAGCCGATGCCCAGGACGAGGAGATACGGGAGCACATGACTGACGTAGGACGAATGCAGCCCCACCAGATGGAGCCCGAACAGCGCCGCAGCAGAGACGAGCAGCCCGACCGGCGCAATCGGCTTGGGCCCGAACCGCGGCAACAGAACGCGATTGGATACCTGGGCCATCGTGGCCAAGGCGGCGACCAGAGGGAGGAACGCAATCCCTGTCTTGACCGGGCTGTAACCGAGCGTGCCCTGGAGGTAATAGGTCAAGAACAAGAAGACACCGAAGATCCCGATGCTGGCGAAGAGCATCACCAGGAGAGATCCACCGCGCGTCCGGTTGCGCACGACGTGCGGTGGAAGAAGGGGGTACTTCGCCCTGGTCTCGAAGACGGCGAAGACAGCGAGGAGGACCGCACCCGCGACGAGGAAGCCGATGGTGTACGGATCGCTCCACGACGTTGTCTCGGCGTGGGAGAACCCGAAGACGAGAGAGAACAGCCCGCCCGCCACCAAGAAGAGTCCGGGCAGATCCAACGGATCGTGGTCGGCGCCCTCGTCGTTCTGCAACCAGAGCAGAGCGCCGGTGATGGCGACCACGGCGAACACGAGGTTGACGAAGAGCGTCCAGCGCCACGAGGCGTACGAGGTGAGGATGCCGCCGAGGAGGAGTCCGAGTGCGCCGCCCGCCCCGGCGATGGCGCCGTAGACCCCAAAGGCCCGCCCACGCTCATCCGGATCGGTGAACGTGGTGGTCAAGAGGGCCAGCACCGAAGGGGCGAGCAAGGCCCCGAATGCGCCCTGGACCGTCCGGGCGATGACGAGCATTGCGAAGTTGACGGAGGCACCACCGATGGCTGAGGCCGCTGCGAAGCCAACCAGTCCCGTGATGAGCGCCCGCTTGCGCCCCACAACGTCCCCGATGCGGCCGCCGAGAAGGAGCAAGCTGCCAAAGGCAAGCGAGTAGGCGGTGACGATCCATTGCCGGTCGGCGTTGGAGAAGTGCAGGTCGTGCTGCGCGGTCGGGAGAGCGATGTTCACGATGGTGCCGTCCAGAATGACCATCAACTGAGCGATTCCCAGCACAGCGAGAATCCACCATCGCCGGTCGTAGTTGTTCCCTTCGACCGAGATCCCGTCCCCGCCCGAGTGCTCCATCGTCATCAACGTGGTCATCGGATGCTCCCTCCTCTGCACAGGGTCGTCCCCTTCCGACTTCTCGCCCCTCTGAGCCATGGGACTCAAGCGGTGCCATTACTGATCAAACCTCTGGCATCTCCGGTCGTTCGCTTGGCCCAAAATGCCCTGAGCGGCCTCCGCAATGCGACGGGTGCGGAGGTCCACCATCGTCCACGGAAACGGACCTCGACGCAACCAATACGCCCGAGGCTTCGGCCAAGTGGCTCAGTTCCTCATCCTTGGAATCTGGCGGCCGGTGCAGGCCACATCGGTCCTGGGGGGAGTTACCCCTGCCGCGGGTGACGAACCGGCCCCGATCAGCGCCGGTGATCCGTGGTGGGTACCGAGCGGCGGTGAAACTCCTGTCGGGGACATGCTCATTGGTGTCTCCCGACCGCGGCGTCCGAGACGTAAGCCGGGCTGCTGAGCGGTTCAGAATGTGGAAGCGACACGGAGGACGGACATCGAACGCACGGGCGGCCGATGAAGAACTAGGTGGTGACACCTGTGCTGCTTTCGGGGCGGTTGCGCTTTCATCTTCGCGGTGACCGCTTTCGCCAATGACTCGGTGAGATCGGCTGGTGGGGTCGTATCCCCTTGGTCGATCTGCAGCTCGGCCGTCGATCGTCCTTGGCGGATGACGAGTATGTCGAAGAAATCGTTGGTGGTGCCCTGTCCTGCGGGAAGGTTCACCGGAACTTCGACCTCGACGAGTCCCGACTCATCTCCGTAGCGCGGCTGGCGGGAGACGGAGGCGGTAAGCGTTCCAAATGTCGTGCCGGATGGCCAGACAGTCTGCTCCATTGCCGTGACCGATGATCCCGCCACCTGGACGAAGCAATTCGCGAACTTGGGACTGTTCAGCGGAGGAAAGTCGCTCTTTGCCTCGCTCGAGCTGGTGTACACGTCTGCGACGTCGATGACGCTGGTGTTCTGATCCTTACTGTTGAACACGGGGCTGGAGGCCTCCGCCGCAACCACACTGAGAGCGGGAGGTGTACCCAAACAGGTCGAGAAATCAGGGAACTGGGTCATCGTCAGCATGCTCGATGAGTCGTCTTGCGCGCTCGTACCGACCCACGTTCCACCCGATGCCGTCCAACCGGGTGGCAGATTTGAACGCTTCACGAGTTGAGCCTGGGCATATGGCTTGTTCGACCCGATACCGGCCGCACCCGCATGTGCGGCAGGAAGAACGGTGATGCCGGCCATCAGACCGCCGATCACCAATCCCACCGAACCCTTCGCCACGGGCGCGCGAACCATCGACCACCAAGACGTTGGCCGTGACCTACTCCGGAAGCCGAATCGAACCCTGTCATCTCTCGCTACCTCCTTCGTGCGTCGGCGTTCATCCGGCAAGTCCTTCGAGCCCGATCGGATATTGCGGACGACCATACGGACGGGCGGTAAGGCGACGGTAAAGCCGTGTGTCGTGACAACTGAGGTCGTGCGCGGATGCCGCAGTGCGTCTGCATCCCAGCTCGTCAGACCAGGCTCATCGGGACAAATCCGGCGCCCGCGTGGTCGTCGCCGCAATCTGCTGACCACTAGAACAGAAGTCAGGCGGCCGACGAAGGAGACGCAATGGAGCGCAGGGTCCTCGGTGGTACGGGCATTTCAGTGAGCGGGTTTGCGCTCGGGACGATGATGCTGGGAGCCATGGGCAATCCCGATCATGACGAGTCGATCCGCATGATCCATACGGCCCTCGACGCCGGCATCAACTTTGTCGATACCGCCGACGTCTACTCCCGCGGGCGAGTCGGAGGAGATCGTCGGAAAGGCCCTGGTTGGACGGCGCGACGAGGTGGTGCTCGCCACCAAGTTCGGATTGCCGGTTGGTAACGACCCGAATCGGCAGGGCGCGTCACCCCGCTGGATCACCCGGGCTCTCGAAGCCAGCCTTCGACGCCTTGGCACTGACTACATCGACCTCTACCAGCTGCACCGGCCCGACTACAGCACGGACCTCGATGAGACACTCGGTGCCCTCTCTGATCTGATCCGGGCCGGAAAGGTCCGCGCCATCGGCTCGTCCACCTTCCCGGCTGACCTCATGGTGGAGGCGCAATGGGTTGCCGAGAGGCGCGGTCATCACCGATTCCGGACCGAGCAGCCCCGCTACTCAATCCTCACTCGGACCATTGAGGGCACCGTGCTCCCGGCCGCCCAGCGTCACGGGATGGGGATCCTGTCCTACGGGCCGCTGAGTAGCGGGTGGCTGTCGGGACGGGCCGATCCCACTCGTGGCCACCGGACCGCCACTGCACCTCAGGCATTCGACCTGAACATCTCCGCCAATCGATCCAAATTGGAGGCGGTCGAGGCGCTCAACAAGCTGACCGCCGAGGCCGGGCTTCCCCTGACCCATCTGGCCACTGCCTTTGTCAGAGCCCACCCGGCTGTCACTTCAGTCATCATCGGACCGCGGACACCCGAGCAGCTGGAGGATCTTCTCGCCGGGGCGGACGTCGTTCTGAACGATGATCTACTCGACCGCATCGACGAGATCGTCCCACCGGGATCGGAACTCAATCCCGACGACAACTACCTCGCATCCTCGCCCGCTCTTGCGGACTCCCGGCTGAGGCGTCGATAGCCCAACTTTTCTGGCTTCGTTGAGCGCCTCGAACGACTGATCAGCCCGGGACGTCCAGCACGAACACCCCCCATGAGCCGACGTCCGCTACCTGGTCGGCTTACGCCTGAGCGGCATCATCGTGTCGGGCTCCGGGTTCGCCGTGAATTCGAGCACCAGCTCGTTGAAGAGACCGGGCTTCTCCATGGGAAGGATGTGCGAGGCGCCGGGCACGACCGCCAGCTGTCCGTTCGCGACCGTCCGGGAGAATTCCTCGGCGTGGCTGACGGTGATGTAGTCGTCGTCACCGACGATGACGAGAGTGGGTGCCACAATCCGCTTCACCTTGTCGGTCCAGTCGAAAGGCTCCGCCCACATGGTGCGGAACTTCTCCCAGACCTCGGGAAAGTGCTGCGGGCCGTCGGGTGAGGCCTGGTTGTACATGGCCACGAACATCTGCATGTCCTCGTCCTCGGGCTTCAGCCCCACGAGTGCCTCCATCGCGCCTGGGACGTAGCCGGCGGTCGAGAAGCCCGTTCCGGTGACGGCGAGTGTCCGCACGAGCTCGGGGTGCTCGGCCGCAACGAGGAGGCCCACCATGCCCCCGTCACTCCACCCGACGAGGTCGACCGGACCGAGCCCGAGGGCAGCGAGGAAGCTCACCGTCTGCTCGGCCATCCCCTGATACGTGAGGGGACCGGGCCGGTCGGGCGTGTGACCCTGGGCCTGTCGCTCAGGCGCCACGACCTGACGATGCGGCGCGAACCCCGCGAACTGGGCTGCCCACGTGGAATTGTCGGCCAACCCTCCGTGCAGCAGGACGATCGGCTCCCCTTGCCCTTCGGTCTCGTAGAAGACGGCGAGACCATCGATGTCGATCGTTCCATTCGCCCGCGCCGTGACCACGGAGCGAGCCTATGTCCGGGCTCCCCACGGGCCTCGGCCGATGAATCACTTCAGGTCATGCCACCCGAGCCGATAATTCCCTCGTGAGCGTCCGCTCGCTGGAATCGGACCCGGTGCCACCCGGGGAATGGCGCGCGCCGGGAGGCACACATCCGGCCATGCAGGCTGGGCTTCGACGCCGCGCTGGGTGCCACCGGTTCGGGACTGCTGGCGCTGGCCAGCGATCTTCCCGCCTCGCCCTATGGGCCGCACGCCGGCGGCAACTGGCCCTTCGCCGCCTCGGGTCGAGCCCCACGTTGGGAGGGACCGGCTGTCCCGGCTTGGGCTGGTCCGGCCAACAGCGGTCCGGGGGTCTCCCCGGGCCACCTCCTTCTCCTCGGCGCGGCTGTCGTCGGGGTCCTCCTCTTGGGGTTGGCGTGGCTCAGTCTCTGGCGCGCCGTGCGGACGGACCCGGCCCTGCGGTGGCGCCGCATGTGGTGGGTGGCTGCCGCATGGGTCGCGCCTCTCCTGCTGGCCGCTCCCTTCGCCAGCCAGGACGTCTGGGTCTACGTGGCCCAAGGCAAATTGGTGGCGTCCGGTCTGCCGGCGACCAGCCCCGTCCACGCGCTCGGGCTCCACTCGGCATGGCTCTCGGCCGTCGATCCGCGCTATCTGACCGGACCCTCCATCTACGGGCCGGGCGCGGTTGATCTGTCAGGTCTGTTCGCGAGGGCAGCGGGCGGACATCCGTGGATCGCCGTCGAGGCGTGGCGCCTGGCCGTCATCGCCTCCCTGGTGTTGTGCGGGTGGGGTGTCGCCCGGGCCGCTGCGTCGCGTGGCATCAACCCCGCCGAGGCGGTGGTTGCCGGTGTGGCCAACCCCGCCGTGCTCCTCGTCTTCGTCGCCGGCATCCACAACGACGCGTTGATGATCAGCCTGATTGCGGCGGGCGTGGCCCTCGCGCTCGCCAGGCGCCCCTGGTGGGCTCTGTGCCTGGCCGCGCTGGCGGTCACGGTCAAGGCGCCGGCGGCGCTGGCCGTGCTCGCCATCGCCTGGTGGTACTGGCGGGACTCGTGGCGTCACCGAGCCATGGCCCTCGGTGGTGGGATCGCCCTCACCCTCGGTGCGTTGGCGGTCGGCGGGCTCGCCTCGCGGTGGCGACGGCTTCAGTTGGCTGCGCTCGGCCTCACAGGCCACTGTGGCCAGCTCGTTCTCAATGCTGAACCTGACCGCGAGCACCTCGTCGACGCTCGCCAACGCCGTGCAACTGGGCGGCATCGCGGCAGCCGTGGTCATCGTCCTCTTGCTGCCGCGACGAGCCAGCTGGGTCGGCGCGCTCGCGTTGGGCTTCGGCGTGATGGCGGTCTGCGCCACCAATCCGCAGCCCTGGTACGTCTTGTGGGCGCTCCCGCTGCTGGCCTGTACGGGATGCAACGCCCAGCTCCGCCGCGCCGCCATCTGCGTGCTGTGCGTCATGGGGGCCTGGAGTGTGTTGCCCTTCGGCAATCTCGTCTGGTTCGCCGGAATCGCCGCCCTCACGTGGACCCTGGCCCGGTGGGAGCACCAGCAACAGCAGATCGGCGCGCCCGCCGGGCCCGGCTCCGTCGCCACCAACCAGGCTTCGTAGCACCCGAGGGCCGCCCCCTTCCCGACCGGCCCGACCGCTGGTCGTGGCGCGACCGTCCGCCGTCGGGCGCCGACGCTCCCTATGATCGTCGCCACTTCGACATGGGGGGTACATGACGACCGAAACCGAGGTGGCGTTCGCCGAATTGCTCCAGACCGTCGGCGCCACGCACGCGCGGATGGTGGAGCAGCTCGCCGACGATCCCCAGACGCTTCTGGAAGCGCACAAATGGGTGCTGTCCATCCTGCAGGTGGCCGCCGAGGTGAACGTGTGGGCCGACAAGGCTCGGCCCCGCTTCGTCGAGATCGTGGGGCCCTACAAGAAGTGGGGCGGCGACAATTCCGACGCCTTCTACTGCTACGCCCCGATCGACCCCGCCCGGACCTACAGGGTCAGGCTCGATCCGGGCGACGCCGTCTACATGTCCCTGACCGTCTACGGCGGCCCGGACGACGGGCGCTATTCGACCCGGATCGTCGGATCGGCCAACAGCGAAGGCGTCGAGCGGGACGCGGAAGGGGCCATCCACATCGTCATCTCCCCGGACGATCCCGCGGAGCCCGGGGTCCTCTAGATCCGCCTCGAGCCCGACGCCGTGGCCGCCATCACCCGCGATTACCTCAACGATCCGGCCCACGGGCGGCGGGCCGCCTGGCAGATTGAGGCCGACGATCCCCCCGAGACCTACCGCCAGGACGACGCCGACCTGGCCCGGCGCATCCGGGCCGCGACGACGTGGGTGCGCGAGCAGGCCAGCATCGTGCCCATCCCCCTCGGGACCCCCAACGCGATCGACCCGCCCTACCCGGTCCCGACGAGCACCTTCGGCTGGGCGGCCGGCGACGCTGCCTACGCCATGGGTGCCTTCGAGCTGGCCGACGACGAAGCCCTCGTGATCCGTGGGCGTTCGCCCGAATGCGTCTTTTGGAACATGTGCCTGTGGAACCGCCTCCTCCACACGTACAACTACGACTACGAGCGCGTGACCATCAACGGCGCCGAGGTGCACTACGAGCCGGACGGATCGTGGATCATCGTCATCTCCGCCCGGCGTCCGTCCCACCCGAACTGGGTCTCCACCGCCGGCCACGGGTCGGGACGCATCTGGTTCCGCTGGTTCCTGCCGACCGAGACACCCGAGCAGCCCCAGGTGGAGGTCCTTCCCGTGGACACCGTATGAGTGCTCGTCCGCCGGCCGTCCGCATCGACGACCTGGCGGTGCCCCGCTACACCGACGAGGTCCGCGCCATCCTCGATTTCATGGAAGAGGCGGGGTCGCAGCTGACCCTCGAGCCCGCCGCGCTCATGGCAACCGCACGCGCAGAAACCGGCCTGGAGGACTTCGGTGCGCGACGACTTCGTCGAGCGGCTGGGGGTGCTGTGCGAGGCCATGCATCGCGAGGGTGGCTTCAACGGCGCCGGCGTCATGCAGCAGCACGTCCTCATCACCGGCTTGCTCAAGAACCGGTTGCTGATCGAGGACCTTGTCGGGCGTCACCCCGAAATCCTCGACGAGCAGATCGTGGCACCGATCATCATCTGCGGGCTGCCTCGGACCGGTACCACCCACCTGCACAACCTCATGTCGGCCGACCCCGCGCTGCGCTCCCTCCCCTACTGGGAGAGCCTGGAGCCGGTCCTGCCCGGCGAACGAGGTCCCGGAGGCCGGTGCCGCCGGACCCGCGACTGGAGCGCACGGACATGGCGCTCTCCTTTCTCAACACCGCCTTGCCCTACTTCAATCGCATGCACGAAATGACGGTCGAGCACACCCACGAGGAGATTCAGCTCCTGGCCATCGACTTCTCCACCATGCTCTTCGAGACGACGGCTCCCATGACCGACCTGGCGCGATGCCTACCTGGCCCGCGACCAGCGCCCGAGCTACGCCTACCTCCGCAAGGTGCTCCAGGTGCTGCAGTGGCTCCGCGGCGGCACCCGCTGGGTCCTCAAGACGCCCCAACATCTGGAGCAGTTCCCTGCGCTGGTCGACACCTTCCCCGACGCCACCTTCGTGGTCACGCACCGCGACCCGGTGTCGGTCACCGCATCGATGGTGACGATGATCGCCTACACGGCGCGGCTCACCCGGGATCGGGTCGACCTCGAAGGCATGGGCGCCTACTGGGCCGACCGGCTCGAGCGCATGCTGCGCCGTTGCGCCGACGAGCGCGACGTGCTGCCGGCCGACCGGACGATCGACGTGCACTTCGACGAGTTCATGGCGGACGATCTCGCCATGGTGGGCCGCGTCTACGAGCTGGCGGGCCAGCCTCTGGACGCCCGCGCCAAGGAGTCGATGGCGTCCTTCATGGCGGCCCACCCCCGCGGCCTCCATGGCGCCGTGACCTACGACCTGGCCCAGTTCGGTCTCGATGCGGCCGAGCGGCGGCGGGCCCTGGCCTTCTACACCGAGCGCTTCGGCGTGACGCCCGAGTCCTGACCCTGTCCCCCTGGCGGTGGGGTCGAATCAGCGGATGGCGGAACGGCGGATGTTGCCCCAGCGGCGCGCCACGTGCACGCACAGGTACACGAGCAGCACAAGGGCCGACAGGACGTGCCACCCGATGTCGCGGAACGGGATCCCGACGCCGCGTGGGTGGAGGATGACCTGGTTGCCCGAGAGCAGGTCGTAGGTCCCCGACGCCAGCACGTTGAGGGTCAACAGGGCCAGGACCAGGTCCGACCAGGCCAACCGTCCCCGGCGCCGGAACCACGTGCGGGCGCGTCCGAGGTTCGAGAGCAACCGCGCCACGGTGTGTCGGCGCTGCACCAGGTGCACGGCGGCGAGCGCCACGAACGCCAACCCGACCACCAGGTGGGGCCAGCCCTCCGTGATCAGCGTCACGGTGGCCAGCGACGCCGCGAAGGTCGCCAGGAGGCCGAGGTGGACGGCGAAGCGCGCCCGCGCCCGGCGGCTCTGGGACACCCCACCGCTCGGAATCGGTACGGGAGTCCCGCTCGTCACCGACCCCGCGTCACTGCGGACGGCCACAGCCTGACCTACTCCATGGGCCGGGTGGCGATGCCCGTCGGGTCGCGCCCGGCCAGCACCCAGCCGATGAGCGTGGCGACGAGTGGCATGGCGATCACGATCAGGAACAGGTTGCTCCACGGGACGTGATTGATGATGTCCGACACGCCGCCCTCGAGCGAGTTCGAGCGGAACCACCCGAACAGGCCGATGTAGGCCGCCACGGTGCCGAGCAGGGCCCCCAGGAAAGCCAGGCCTCCCGCCGTGACCGCCGTCAGGCTGCGCCGCGTGCGCGAGCTGGCGCCGGCGGCGGTCAGCGTGCGCAGGTCGCTGGCGGTCTCGCTCCGGATGAGCCCGACGCTCATGGCCAGGACCCCGAGGGCCAGGGCGATGCCGAAGACGGTCGCCCAGTTCACGATCTCGGACGACGACGGCGCGTCGTTCTTCGACTCAATGCTCAGGTCGCCCGCGGCCGCCAGCGAGTTGGCGCTCGTCAACTGCGGCTGCGTGATCGCGCTGGAAGCCAGGATGGTCCAGCCCCCGAGGCTGTTCTGGCTCGTCAGGTGGAGCCGGCGCAGCGCGCTCTCGGTGATCACCGTGTTCGGCGAGGACGTGCCGACGGGCAGCTGGCTCTCCTCCTGCACGACGGGGTGGGCCAGGCACTGGTTGGGCGTGCACTGGTTGTAGCTGCCGCCGCCGCCGAAGCTGCCGCCGCCCCCCTTGTCGTCGCTGCCGAAGGTCAGCTGCACGCCCGAGCCGGCCAGGCCCGGCCGCGAGCTGAGGACGTCGACGTTGGAGGGGATGGACGAGGGGTTGATGCCGTAGGCCCGCAGGAGGGCGGGCGTGGCCACGTAGATGGGTCCGTCCCACTGCCGGCCCGCACCGCTCGGGTTCTGCAGGCCGACGGACGGGTTGACGAGCTCGACCACGTGGCTGGCGCCGACCGCGGAGGCGATGGCGTGGACCGAGGCCAGCTGGGCCGCCATGCTCGGCGGGGTCGGCGCCGTCTGCGTCTGGGCCCGTTCTGACCGGGCGAGAAGAGTGGGCTCCCGGCCGCCGGCGGGCTGTACACGTTGATCGTGTTCGCCGTCATGTTCGGTCCGACGTAGTCGAAGACATTGGAGTAGCGGGCCACGGCGACAGCGCAGATGATGACCGCGATCATGATGCCGAGGCTGATGGCCGAGAGGGCCGAGCCGGAGCGGGCCCGGTAGCGCGCCATGTCGCGCAAGGGCAGGCGAACGGCGATGGGCGACCGGCTGCCGGCCCGGGCCAGCAGGGCCAGGAAGAAGGGCGAGACGAGGATGATCCCCACGATCAACGCGATGAGCCCGGGCACGAGCCAGATGACGCCTCCGCCGTTCCCCGCCGCGCCCGAGAGCGAGAACATGACGAACCCGATGACCAGGGCGATCACGCCGGGGACGAGCGAGCGGTGGATCTGGCGCGGCGGCGCGGGACGTCCGGCCAGCGCGCTGACGACCGGCACGCGGGTGATGGCCCGCGCCGGGTAGCCGGCGGCGAAGAACGTTGCGATGACCGCCAGCACCATGGCCGGCACGATCACGTTCCAGGGCAGTGCGAACGTGCCGATGACGTGGTGCGCGCTCTGCTCGTTGTGCGGGCGGTAGAGCAACCAGAGCACCAGGCCGAGCGCGAAGCCCAGGACGGCGCCCACGAAGCCGACGATGACGCCGTTCGACTCCAGGACGAGCCGGACGTTGCGGTCGGTCGCCCCCATCGACTCGAGCATGCCCAGCGATCGCATGCGGCGCTGGGCCAGCACGGTGAAGCCGCCGATCGACACCAGGGCGATCAGCAGCATGCCGACGGTCGCCAGGGCCAGCACGATGGTCGACGGGTTGATGCCGTTGCTCGTGGTCGACCCGGCGGGGGTGATGTAGGAGGGCAGGTTCTTGGAGGCCGCCGGGGCATTCAAGAGGACCGTCACCTCGGTCGGGTGCGCCACCTGCCCGGGCGGGACCAGCGCGAACTCGTCCAACAGGCTCTGCGGGTTCTGCACAATGCCGACGACGGTCTTGCCGCCCTGGGGCCAGGTGTCGCCCACTGAGAGATTGAGCTCGGACGCCAGTCCGGGCGTGACCGCCACCTGATCGGCTCCGGTCGGGTAGCTGCCCGAGAGAAGTTGGAGCATCGGCCCGCCATAGGGGCCGTGCGGGTCCTGGGACCGCAGCTGATACGTCTGGTTGGAGCCGGGGACGTCGAAGGTCTGGTTCTCAATGACCTGCACCCGGCCGTAGCGCTGCTCCAGCAGGGCGATCTGCCCCTGCACATGGGCGAGCGTGGTCCCCGGTGCCTTGGACGTCGGCGTGGACAGGTTGAAGGTCGCCATGTCGTGCGCCGTGCCGAAGCCGGCGTCGGCCGGGGGCGGTGTGTTGACCGCCACCGCGGCACCGACCACGACGGCCGCCACCGCCACCACAATGAGGAGGAGGATGAGCAGCTGCTGGCGCCACTCGCGCCGGAAGAGGCGCCAGGCCCAGCGGACCATGGCCCGGCGGGCCGCAATGCCACCGCTGCTCGGCGCGGGGACCGAGCCGGTGACCGGCCGCTCAAGGACGCCGACGCTCATCGGTTCCGGACGTCCGCAAGGAAGGTGTCGGCGTTCTCCACCGGCAGCGTCTGGTCGACGATACGGCCGTCGCGCAGGAAGATCACGCGGTCGGCCCACGAGGCGAGTTGCGCATCGTGCGTCACCACGACCGCGGCCAGGCCGCGGTGGCAGGCGGCCAGGATCAGCCGCATCACGCTCTCGGCGTTGGTCGAGTCGAGCGCGCCGGACGGCTCGTCGGCCAGGAGGAGCTGGCGCCCACCGACCACGGCGCGGGCGATGGCGACGCGCTGGCGCTCCCCTCCCGACAGCTGGTCGGGGTAGTGCGACGCCCGGTCCGCCAATCCGAACTCCTCGAGGGACTCCAGGGCCACCGCCTGGGCCTTGCGGGCGGCCACGCCGTCCAGCTCCAGGGGAAGGGAGACGTTCTCCACCGCGCTCAGCCCGGCCAGGAGGTTGTAGTCCTGGAACACGTAGCCGATCGACTGGCGGCGCAGCTGCGCCTTGCCGTTGCGCGACAGCGACGGCGAGGGAGCGGCCGCCGATGCAGACCTCACCGCTGGTGGGGTCCTCCAGGCTGCCGGCGATGGTCAGCAGCGTGCTCTTGCCCGAGCCGCTCGAGCCCATGACCGCCACCAGCGATCCGGCCTCGACGGAGAGGTCGACGTGCTGCAGGGCCTTGACCTCCGTGGCCCCTTCTCCGTAGACCTTGGAGATGTTGCGCAGTTCGAGGTAGCTCATTCGGGGGCACCCACCTTGCGCCGGGCCTTGGGGAGGGGGAACGACGTCGGTGCCGGCGCATTGTCGCCCGCCGCCGCTCTCTTCAGACGGCCGTCGGCCGTGTCCAACCACCGGATCAACGAGTCGAGCCGGAACAGCTCGGCGTCGACCACCAGCGCGAAGTTGAGGTCGAGGCGCGATTCGTCTTCCTTCAGGCGAGTCCACTGCTGCATGAGCTCGACGAGATAGCGCCGGTGCACCTGCACCACCTCGTGCACGTCCACGCCCGGGAGCCCGAGCGCCACCAGCACCTTGATCACCAGCTCGTCGCGCGGCGGCGACGAGAAGTCGGGCGGGGTGCGCAGCCACTGGCTGAGCTCCACGGCACCCTCCTCGGTGATGTGGAAACCCTTCTGGGGGCCCTCCTCGGTCGGTGTCGTCGGACTCGACCAGCCCGTCCCGCTCCAGGCGCTGCAGCGTGGTGTACACCTGCCCCACGTTGAGCGGCCACACCTCGCCGGTGCGGGCCTCGAACTCCTGCCGGAGCTGCAGCCCGTACTTGGGACCCTCGCTGAGGAGGGCCAGCAGGGCGTGCCGGACGCTCATGACTGCGCTCTTCGAAGTAGCATACTGAGTATCATACTCCGAGAGAGCACGCCCTGGCAAGGGGGCTGACCTCCATCTTCGCCCTGGGCCGCCCTCAATCTGGCCCGCTCCCGGCCGCCGGCAGGGAGCCGGACGGCGGGGCCGTCTAGGCCCCCGGCAGTGGATCACCCGTCTCGAGCAACGTCTTGAGGCTGGCGATGACGGCCGGCCAGCCGCCGCGCACGCCCTCGAGGACGGCGCTCTTCGGGCGCGAAGCCGTCGTGCACGACGGTCAGCTTGACCACGCCCTCCCCCGCCTCCTCGAGGTCGAAGGCGACCTTGGAACGGGGCTCGGCCCGCCACGCCGCAGCCGTCGCCTCGTCGAAGCCGTGCGCGGCGGCCCAGTCCGGCGTGAAGGTGTGCCAGGTGTAGGCCAGCCGGCGAAAGGGGTCGGACTCGAGGATCACCTGCTCGGCGTCGCTGACCACCAGCCCCACCTGGTCGTAGGCCACGTCGTAGGACGAGCCCTTCTGCCAGTCCGTGCGGTAGGCCACGCCACCCGACGGCAGGGTGCCGCCAGTAGCGCTCGGTGAAGGCCGGGTCGGTCAGGCCCTGCCACACGCGCTCGGGCGTGGCGTTGATGTAGGTCGTGTAGACGAACGTCGTGTCGTTCTGGTCCATGGGGGTGGCCTCCAGTGCCGTCTTGAGATCGGCCAGGGCGGCGGCCCGCGACCGGTCGTAGTGGTGGATCCAGCGATCGGCGATGTCGTTGATGGGAGCGGCGTTCAGGTAGTGCAGCTTCTCCCTCCCCCGACGGGAGGTGGCCACCAGCTGTGCCTCCTCCAAGACGTCGAGGTGCTTGGAGACCGACTGCCGGGTCATGCCCATGTCCACGCAGAGCTCACCGAGGGTGAGCCCGTTGCGCTCGTTGAGCCTGTCGAGCAGCCGGCGCCGGGCGGGGTCGCTCAGAGCCCGGAAGACCGCATCCATCTCCTGCATCGCACCGTTCGCTTGGATAATCATGCAACCATTTGGCTGCATGACTCTACTTAAGCAGCCAGATCGGTTGCATGTCAAGGATCCGGGGCAGGTCGCCGCCCGGAGACGGGCCGATCCGGACCGGCGGGGTGGCCTCCCCTAGGAAGCCGGGGACCAGGCGCGGACCCAGTCGATCTGGGTCGTGGCCGGCAGCTCCGTCACGCCGGGCGTGAAGGCGTTGGTCCCCACACCGAGAGCCTGGGTCAGGGCGATGAAGAACGGTTGGTCGAACGGCTCGCTGCCCGTGCTGGGATGGTCGACCAGGCAGGGTTGGCCGTTGTACATGACGGTGATGGCGGTCGGGGTCCAGTCGACGCCGTACGTGTTGAACGAGTCCTGATTGATGAGGCAGTCGAACGACGTGACGTTGGGGTCGGTCGAGGACTGCGAGTAGTGGATGTAGGGCACATCGAGCCCCGGGAACTCGCTGTAGAACTCGGCGAAGTCGATCTCGCCCGAGTCGGGCCAGGCCCCGTAGGTGAGGTTCTGCGGGTAGAGCCACATCGTCTCCTGCAGGCCCTCGACCACGGACGGCGGCAGCTTGGCGTTGACCTCGAAGGCGCCGTAGGTCTGGTCGAAGAGGCCTTCCGTCGAGACCATGCCCGCCTCGTAGCTCGTCGTGAAGCTGTTGCTCCCGTCCGGGCAGGTGAACGGCGCCACCTGCATCGCCGTCAGGTTCAGGTACCCGCCCGAGACGGAAATGGTGTCCGGGTTGTCGACGTAGCAGGCCGTGGCGCCGTTGACGTAGCCACTGGCTCGCGGTCACCTGGGGCACCCAGTTGTTCGTGTTCAGCGTCGTCCCGTTGAACTCGTCGTCGAAGGTGCAGTTCCACGCGCCCGGGAGGCCGAGCGGCGTGGTCCCCTGGCAACCCGAGGCCGCCGTCGAGGTCGACGCCGGAGGCGTCGGATGCCGGTTGGCGGCCGTAGACCTTCTCGGGGCCCGGCGGCCAGGGGTGATCGCGCCGGCGAGCATCGACGTCGACGTCGTGGTCGTGGCCGCGGTGGGCGCCGGTTGTGTCGCCGGAGACGTTCTCGATCGGCCGAGGCGCGGAGCACCGGCCGTCGGCGCTGCGGTGGCGATGCTGGGAGCGGGCCGCCGACTGGCGCGCCGGACGAGCGTCTCGGGTCCGCCGGCAAGGCGCGACGAACTGGCCAGCGTCCCGGTGTCGGGCGCCGCGACCACCAACAGCGTGACCACTGCCGCCGCGGTCGCGCTGAACATGCAGGCGCGTCGGACGGTGCGATTCCGACGCGCTCCCACCAGCCTGCGCATTGCAATACCTCTCAATTTCCCGCCGTACCAGCCTGTGCGAGAAGGGATATTGCCCGAGTGAGCTGGGGAATTAGCACTACACGATGAGCAATTGGCACTACGGATGCACACCGCCACCGCGTTGCAACCGTCAGAGGCCATGCGACGCCCGTTGCCGAGCGCGTGTTGCCGTATGGAGCGTGGCGTTTGTTGCGCGTGGGACGCGCGGCGGACGTCAGTATGGCGGCGCGCTGATGGACGACGTAACGCAGCGCGCGACACGCGAGCCTTTGAGCTCTAGAGCGCGGCGAGCACTTCCTCGGCCGAGCTGACGTTCAGGCCGGGCCCCGGCTCGACGGCGACCCAGCTGACCACACCGTCGTCGATGATGGCGGCGAAGCGCTGCACGCGTGAACCGAGCCCGAAGCCGCTCCCGTCCATGACGAGCCCGAGTGCCTCGGCCAGCTCACCGTTGCCGTCGGCCAGCATGACGACGGTGTCGCCGACGTTCTGGTCCTGGCCCCAGGCGCCCATGACGAAGGGGTCGTTGACCGACACGCACACGACCTTGTCGGCGCCCTTGGCCCGGAGCTCCTCGGCCCGCATGACGAAGCCGGGAAGGTGATGGTCCGAGCAGGTCGGCGTGAACGCCCCGGGGACCCCGAAGAGGACGACCTTCCCGTGGCCGAGGACCTCGGCCGACGTGGTCGCCTCGGGTCCCTTGTCGCCGAATGTGAAGACCTTCACGTCGGGCACCTGGTCACCGATTGCGATCGTCATTCCTGTCTCCTCCTGGTCGTGCGCTGGTCGTGACCCAGGTTGCCATAGGTCCCCGGCGACCCCCCAATCGTCCGCCACCCTCAAACGGTCACGAAGTTGTAACCTGCGGCGCGACAGAGCCGTACGCAGTGGGATCGAGACCCTGGGGGGTTGACGATGACGCAGTCATTTGATCGCCGTTCGTTCATGGCCGGTGGACTCGCACTGGGCGCCGGAGCCGCCATGCTCGGCGCGCTGGAGGGCGAAGCGGGAGCCGCCCAGACCAACGGGCCGGGGTTGAACGGGATCTCCACGGCGAGACCGGTGCGGGGCGGTTCGCTCACCTTCGGCATCGACACCGAGGAGACCGGCTTCAATCCGGCCACGGCGCGCTGGGACGAGGGCGGGTTCCTCTACGGCCGCACCGTCTTCGACCCCCTGGCCATCGTGAACGCCGCCGGCGGCGTCGAGCCGTACCTGGCGCAGTCGATCACGTCGAACGAGGACTTCACGGCCTTCACCATCACGCTGCGCCCCGGCATCGTCTTCCACGACGGCACGCCGCTCGATGCGGCCGCGCTGCACCTCAACATTGAGAACACGGCGAGCGGCGTCCTGACGGGGCCTGCCTTCGCCGATTTCAGCAGCGCAACCGTCACCGGCCCATTGGCGGTCACCATCAACCTGAAGGCGCCGTGGGCCCCGTTCCCCTACTACCTGGCCCAGGCGCAGACGGGCTACATCGCGGCGCCGTCCATGCTCAACAGCGCCGACGGCGGTACCTCGAACCCCATCGGGACCGGTCCCTTCGTCTTCCAGGACTGGGTCCCCAACAGCCACATGACCGCCAGCCGGAATCCCCACTACTGGCGCAAGGGCTACCCCTACCTGAACTCCATCACCTACAAGCCGATCGTCAACGACGCCTCCCGCGCCGAAGCGCTCCAGACGGGCCAGATCGACATCATGCACTCCGGCTCTCCCAACAACCTCCTGCAGTTCAAGGGCAACAAGAAGTACGCCTACTACGACAACAGCGGGGAGGTGGTCGGCCAGCCCACGGCGCAGTGCGTCATGTTGAACACCTCCGCCGCCCCGTTCAACAACAAGACGCTGCGCCAGGCCATGGCGATGTGCATCAACCAGGCCCAGTTCTCCAAGGTGATCGACAAGGGCATCGACGCCCCCATGACCGGCCTGTTCCTGTCCGACAGCGAGTACTACACCAAGACCGCCTACCCGAAGTACAACCCGACGCAGGCCGCCAAGCTCGTCAAGCAGGTGCAGCAGGAGACGGGCAAGCAGCCGACCTTCACGCTCAATTCCACGAGCGACCCGGAGACCCTTGCTGCCGCCCAGTTCCTGCAGCAGGCCTGGCAGACCGCGGGCATGAAGGTCACCATTCAGATCATCGCCCAGGCGACGATCATCAACGACGCGCTGGCCGGCACCTACCAGGCCACGTTGTGGCGCCAGTTCGGGGCCGTCGACCCCGACCTCAACTACGTGTGGTGGAGCACGACGACCGTCGACCCGCCGCTGCCCTTGAACATGGCCCGCAACAACGACCCCCGCATTCAGGCGGCGCTGACGGCGGGGCAGGGAGACGAACGAGAAGGCGGACCGCATCAAGGCCTACCAGCAGGTGAACCAGTATCTGGCCCAGGACATCCCCTACCTCTGGCTGGCCCGCGACACCTGGGCCGTCGTGGCGGACCCGAACGTGCAGAACTTCGCCAACCCGAAGACGCTGCAGGGTTCGAAGGCCCTCGCCTTCGACGAGGGCGTGCTCTGGCCGACCCAGATCTGGATGAAGAGCTAGCTCGACCTAGCGCATCTCCACGTCGTCGAGGTACTCGTCGCGCCAGTGGGTGAAGCGCTCCTCGGGCAGCCGCAGGCAGTAGGTCGGCCGCAGCGCCTCCACGAAGCCGCGTTCGTGGCTGACCGCCACGATGGTGCCGGGCCAGGCTCCGAGCATGGCGCCGACGGCGGCGATGGACGAAGGGTCGAGGTTGTTGGTCGGCTCGTCGAGCAGGAGGAGGTTGGCCTCCCCCGCTGACAGCATGGCCAACCCGAGCTTGGCCCGCTCCCCGCCCGACAGGGTGCCCGGCAACTGGTCGGCCGCCTTCGACGGCAGGCCGAACGAGCCCAACAGGGCGCGCCGGTCTCGCTCGGCCTTCAGCACGGCGTCGCTGATGTTGTCGAGCGCGCGGCGATCGGGGTCGATCTGCTCGTGCTCCTGGGCGAAGTAGCCGAGCTCGACGTTGGTGCCGAATTCGACGACCCCGTTCGACGGCTCCTGCGCCCCGGCCAGGCAGCGCAACAGCGAGGACTTCCCGGCCCCGTTGCGCCCGATGATCACAATGTGGTCGCCCCGGCTGGCATGGAACGTCACCTCCGACAGCACCTCGTTGCTGCCGTAGCGCACGCCCAGCTTGGCCACCTCGAGCGGAATGCCGCCCGAGCGCGGCGGCGTCGGGAGCGAGAACTTGCTTGCCTTGTCCCGCTTCTCGACCTGCGTGCGGCTCCCCTCCATGCGGTCGACCCGCCGGTCCAGCTGCTTGGCCTTGCGGGCCCGCTTCTCGGTGCTCCCCCGCATGGAGTCGGCCAGCAGCGAGAGGCGCTTGATCTCGCGCGCCTCGAGCTCGGACGACCGCTCGCGCTGCGACTGGTCGGCCTCCTTCGCCGCCTCGAACTTGGAGTAGTTGCCCTTCCACTCGGTCATGTGCTGGTTCGCGATGTTGAGCACCTTGGTGATGGACTGGTCGAGCAGCTTGAGGTCGTGGCTCACGACGAGGATCGCGCCGTTGAAGCGAGCCAGCTCATCGAGCAGCCAGCGCTTGGCGGAACGGTCGAGGTGGTTCGTCGGCTCGTCGAGGATCATCAGGTCGGGCTCCTGGAAGAGCACGCGCATGAGGTCGACACGACGGCGTTGGCCGCCGGAGAGCGAGTCGATGTCCTCCAGGAGGAGCTCCTGGCGCAGGCCGAGGCCGTCAGCCAGGCGGGCCATCACCGATTCGGCCTCGTAGCCGCCGTTGGACTGGAACTGCTCCTGCAGGTCGGTGAAGAGCTCGATGTTCTCCTCCGTCGGCTCGTCGGCCATGGCGCCACGGGCCTTGCCCAGCGCGTCGTCGAGCACGTCGAGGCCCCGGGCCGAGAGGATGTGGGAGAAGCCGGTCGGCTCGAGCCCGAGCCCGCCCGCCACCGGCGCCTGGGGCAGGTACCCGAACGAGCCGAGGAGGCGGACGTTGCCCCGGTGGCGCAGCTGCGGCGAGGTCTCTCCCACCAGGACCGAGATGAAGGACGACTTCCCCGTCCCGTTGCGCCCCACCAGGCCCACCTTCTCGCCCGCGCCGACCACGAAGGAGGCGTCCGACAGCAGGGTGCGGTCACCGATTTCGATGGTCAGGGCTGATCCGACGATCACACCTCATTGTACGGGCGAGAACACCAGGTCGATACACTCCGCGAATGCCCGCTCTCGACCGCAAATGGTGGACCCTGATCGCCGTCTGCACGGCGACCTTCATGCTCCTGCTGGACATCACGGTCGTGAACGTGGCGCTGCCGGACATCCAGTCGTCGCTGCACGCGAGCTTCTCGGACCTGCAGTGGGTGGTGGACGCCTACTCGCTGACGCTGGCCGCCTTCCTGCTCACCGCCGGGGTGGCCGGCGACATCTACGGGCGGCGCAAGATCTTCGCCATCGGCCTGGTCGTCTTCTCACTGGCCTCGCTGGTCTGCGGGCTCTCGACCACGCCCCTCATGCTCAACCTGGCCCGCGCCGTGCAGGGCGTCGGCGGCGCCATCATGTTCGCCACCTCGCTCGCGCTGATCGCGGCCGCCTTCACCGGACGTGACCGCGGCACCGCCTTCGGCATCTACGGCGCCGTGATCGGCGGCGCCGTCGCCATCGGGCCGCTCATCGGCGGCGCCATCACCAGTGGGATCGGCTGGCGCTGGATCTTCTTCGTGAACGTGCCCATCGGCGCCATCGCCGTCGTCATCACGTTCACCCAGATCGCCAAGTCGGAGGACCTGCGCTCCCGGAAGATCGACTGGGTGGGCTTCGTCACCTTCTCGGTGAGCCTCTTCCTGCTCGGTGTTCGCGCTCGTGCGCGGCAACGACTTCGGCTGGGGCAGCGCCACCACCATCAGCCTGCTGGCGGGCGCGGCCGTCCTGATGGTGGCCTTCTTCGTCAACGAGCGCTTGACCGCCGACCCGATGCTGGACCTCGGCCTGTTCAAGATCCCGGCCTTCGTGGGGCTCTCGACGGTGGCCTTCTGCCTGGCGGCGTCGATCTTCGCCATGTTCTTGTACCTCACGCTCTACATCCAGGACGACCTCGGCTACGGGCCGCTGGCCGCGGGGGTGCGCTTCCTCCCGATGACCCTGCTCATCTTCTTCACGTCCTTCTTCGCCGGGCGCCTGACCGTGCGCATCCAGTCGCGGCTCCTGCTCGGCATCGGGATGCTCTTCGTCACCGGCGGGCTGCTCCTGCTGGGGACGACCCACCCGGACTCGACCTGGACGGTGCTCCTGCCCGGCTTCCTGGTCTCGGGCTTCGGGGTCGGGATCGTCAACCCGGTGCTGGCCTCGGGCGCCGTCTCCGTGGTCCAGCCGCAGCGCAGCGGCATGGCCTCGGGCGCCAACAACACCTTCCGCCAGGTCGGCATCGCGACCGGGATCGCCGTGCTGGGCGCCGTCTTCCAGAGCCAGATCCTGGCCCACACCACGAGCGCGCTGAACAAGTCGCCCTACGGCCCCGAGATCCTGCGGCGCGGCGGCGCGCAGCTCCAAGGGGCGATGTCGGCCGGCGGCGTGCGCGAGGCGCTCCCGTCCATTCCGCTGGCGGCGGCCCGCCAGGCGCTGCTCGGCGCCTACAAGGTGGGCTTCTCCAGCACCTTGAACCACCTGATGTACATCGGGGCCGTGGTCGCCCTCGTGGGCGCCGCCTGTGGTTTCGCTCTCGTGCGCCAGCGCGACTTCGTGATCCCGACCGGGGCGCCGAGCGGGCCGCCCGGCCAGGGCGGCCAGGGGCAGGCGGGCGGGGCCGGGGCGCCGGACGACGCCGTCCCCGCCGTGCATGCTTGAGCCGTTCACCCTCGAGGGCGCCTTCGTGCGGCTGGAGCCGCTGAGCGAGGAGCACATCCCCGGCCTCGTCGAGGCGGCGGCCGAGGACCGGAGCCACTACCAGTGGACCTACACGCCCGACGGCGTGGAGCAGATGACGGACTTCGTCCGCGGCGCCCTCGCCCAGGCGGCGACGGGCGGCCAAGTTCCGTTCGCCACCATCCGCCGCGGGCAGGCGGGGGGCGAGGACCGGATCGTGGGATCGACCCGCTTCTGCGAAGTCGCCTTCTGGCAGTGGCCGCCCGGGGCGGGCCACCAACGGCACGGCGTGCCTGACGTCGTCGACATCGGCTTCACGTGGCTGGCCGGCTCGGCCCAGCGGACCGTCGTCAACACCGAGGCGAAGTTGCTCATGATGACGCCACGCCTTCGAGGTCTGGCAGGTCCACCGGGTGGCGCTGCAGACCGACGTGCGGAACAAGCGGTCGTGGGCCGCCATTGAGCGCATCGGAGGTCAGCTCGACGGGATCATGCGGGCGGACCGCCCGGGCTCCGACGACACGGTGCGGACGTCGGCCCGCTTCTCCATCGTGGCCGAGGAGTGGCCGGCGGTGAAGGCTCGGCTGACGGCGCGTCTCCTCTGACCTCGCTGCGGGCCGGGTCGGGCCACCGGGGTCAGAGCAGGAAGCTCAGGCCGTGCGCGACGAAGAAGACCGCGTCCGCGAGGAGCAGCATCGCCGCCAACGCCAACGGGAGGGCGAAGAGCGAGGCGGCCACGAGAAGGACTCCCGCGCCCGGCCTGGACGTGGCGGTCACCCGACGCGCACGTGCAGGAGCGGTCGGTGCAGGAACGGTCGGCCCCGGCCCAGCCCACCCAGGGACATCCATGCCAGCAGCATGGTGAGCGCCAGCAGGGGCAGCACGACGCCGAGGAGCCAGGCCAGGCGCGAGCCGTAGACGCCGGACGTCGCCAGCACGCCGAAGAGAAGCACGAAGAGGGCGGCCATCAGTGTCACCACGGAGGCGATGCCGGCCGTGGTCGTCGCCCTCACGTCGGGACCCCGACCTGATCGAAGTGGCGCCTGATCTCGTTGGCGTAGTGGAGGCCGAGACCCGCACCGTGCTCGGCCAGCCAGGCCGAGAGCGCCGTCGGGCCGGTGGCGGGACCGTCGGTGTCGGCCAGGCCTGCCGCCATGGCCCGGTACTCGTCGGCCGTCAGGAGCACGTCGTGCAGGGCGAGCCCGAGCATCCGGGCCAGCACGGGGACCGTGGCCCCCGGGACGTGGAGGAGCCGGGCCCGGCTCCCGACCGCATGCCGTATGGCGCCGACGAGCTCGGTGAACGTCGGTCGCTCCGGGCCCACGGCATCGGTGACGCTGTCGTCTGTCTCGGCCGCCTTGGCCAGGCAGAGCTGTGCCAGGTCGTCGACGTGGATGCCCCGGATGCGGTAGTCCCCGCGGCCACCGATGGCGAAGACGGGCAGCCGGCGCAACAACCAGGCGATGTTGTTGAGCAACACGCCGTCGCCGCCGAACAGAATGGCCGGCCGCACAATGGCCGACGAGACCTCGCACTCGGCCAGCGCGCGCTCCACGAGCGCCTTGCCCCGGAAGTAGGGCCACGGAGAGTCGGTGCTCGGGTGCGTGATGCTCACGTGCACGATCCGCCGCACGCCGGCCCGCTCGGCGGCCGCGGAAGAGCGCCCTCGAGTTGGCCACGGCGCGCTCGTGGTCCACGCGTGCGGCGCGGCGAAGCGCACCCAGTAGGTGTTGTAGAGCGTGGTCGCTCCCGACAGCGAGGCCACCAGGCCGAGCTGGTCTTCGAAGTCGAGCGGGCGGACGTCGATCGACGTGCCGGCGGGGGCACGACCGGCATGGCCGGTGAGCGTGCGCACCTGACGGCCGGATTGCAGCAGGGCCCGCGCCAGCGACGAGCCCGAGTAGCTGAAGGCACCCGTCACCACATCGAGCCCGGTGTCGTCGGCGCCGCGGTGGCACTGGCTCGACCCGCTGACGAGCGGTGGCGCCACAGCCTCGAGGAGCCCAGCGAGGTTCTTGGCATGGGCGAAGAGACCGAGGGCCCGGGACCGGTCACCGTCGAGGTGCGTCAGCATCTCGAGCCCGAGATAGAGGGCGACGATCGCGTAGGCCACGTCGCCGGGCGGAAGCACCGAGCCCAGCGGCGGGCCCAGCGCGCTCGCCACCGCCTGCTCGGCGAAGGCGAACCACGGCCCGAGACGGGCGGACACCTCGGCGCCCAACCCCGGAGTGGAGGACGCCCCGGCGATCATTTCGACGAGCACGGCCACGTAGCCGGCGTCGAGATCCTCCCGGAAGATGTCCGTCGCCACGTCGACCAGCTCGGTGGGCGTCACCACGCGGTCGACCGCCGCCCCGTAGTGCTCCATGCGCCGGGCGCTGACCGAGTCGAGTGCGGCCAGCAGGAGGTTGGCCACCGAACCGAAGTGGTAGAAGATCAGGCCCTGGTTGAGGCCGGCCCGCTCGGCGATCGCCCGTGCGCTCGACCCGGCGAACCCGTCGGCCTTCAGCGTCTCGATGGCGGCGTCGACCAGCTTCGCCCGGGTGCCGGCCGATCGGGAGTCGTCCCTCACCGCCACGCTGCTCGCTGCCCCGGACTTGGCCATCGGCGACCTCACTTTGAGTGGATGCTCAAATCATACGCTCAATGTCTGCGGGCGTCCAGCGCCGCCCAAGGCTGCAGGCGGGGTCAGGGGCAGCGCAGCCCCCTCTCGGCGGAGGGTCAGGCCCGGGTGAGAGAGGCGGAGATCTTGCGCAGGTGCAGCGCCCGGACGGCGGCCTCGGCCTCGTCCTTGGGGCGCACCGCCGCCACGGCCTTGCCCGTGCGGTGGATCTGCCACGCCAACTTGTCGGCCCGCTCGACGCGTGTGGCCGAAGATCTCCACGAAGGCCTGGATCACCGTCTGGAAGGTGGTGACGTCGTCGTTCCACACGATGACGGCCCAGAGATCCTCGAACTCGAAGAAGGCGTCGATGTCCTCGTCGACGACGACGGGGAGCTCAACGATGGTGTCGGGTTCGAGTGTCCGAGGCATGGGTCTCCGGGGGCGGGAACGGGGCGTGCGGAGCCGGAATCGGGCCCGTGAAAGTGTAGTCCTGCGGGTAGCGTGCGGACATGCGAGCCACCGTCCTCGAAGGACCGCGCACCGTCACCGTCGAGAACGTCCCCGATCCCGTCCTGCCCGGACCCGAGGGCGTCATCGTCACGGTCGAGCGCACCGCCATCTGCGGTTCGGACCTGCACCTGTACCACGACGCCCCGACGGGGTCGGGCATCCGGCTCGGTCACGAGGCCATCGGGACGGTGTCGGAGGTGGGGCCGCACGTGCGCACCCTGCGGCCGGGTGACCGCGTGCTGGTGTCGGGCGTCATCGGATGCGGCATCTGCACGGCCTGCCTGGCCGGCCAGCCCAATGTCTGCCTCAACGACAAGAACGCCGCCTTCGGGACGCTGCCCGACCTGCCCGGCGGCCAGGCCGAGGCCATGGCGGTGCCCTTCGCCGACCTCTTCGCCCTCCCCATCCCCGAGGGCATCGCGGACGAGGAGGCCGTCCTCCTCACCGACATCCTCCCGACGGGCTACCTCGGGCGCACTGCGGGCCGACATCCGACCGGGTGCGACCGTGGTCGTGGTGGGCCTCGGTCCCGTCGGCATCATGGCGCTCCAATGCGCATCGCTCTTCGGTCCGGCGCGCATTCTCGCCGTGGACGTCGTGCCCGAGCGGCTGGCCCGGGCCGAGCGCCTCGGTGCCGAACCGATCGATGCCCGCGTCGCACCCGGCGCGCTCCAGGTGCTGGAGGCGACCGGGGGGCGTGGTGCGGAGAGCGTGATCGAGGCCGTCGGTGCGGACGCCACCATCGTGGACGCCGTGTCCAGCGCCGCCCCGGGCGGCACCATTTCGGTGGTCGGGGTGAACCTCTCCATGGACCTCGCCTTCCCCATGGCGCTCGTGCTGCTGAAGAGCCTCACGCTGCGCGCCGTGTTCGCTCCCATTCCGGGGACGTGGCGCGCCCTCGTCCCGTTGCTGCAGTCGGGTCGTCTCAGCGGCCTGGGCGAGACCTTCACCCACCGGATGGGCCTGGAGCAGGCCCCCGAGGCCTACGAGTTGTTCGACTCGCGGGCCGACGGCGTCTTGAAGGTCTTGTTGACACCGAACCCCTGAGCCCCCTCCGGCTCGTCGGGGGTGCGGTTGAGGACGAGCGGGAACTTGGCCAGGCCGACCTCGGGCCGGACGAGGAACCAGGGCGCCGGTGGGGGCACGATGATCGTCGTCAACGCGTCGACGATCGGTTCGTAGTTGACCCGCCAGCCTTGGAAGTGACGCCAGGCATCGTCGGCCGTGCGCTCGGCCGGGAAGTTGACCGACTCCAAACGGCGGAACCCTTCGTCGAATTCGTGGCGCGCCAGGCGCACGCTGGCGGTGGGGAGCGGATCGTTGTCGTAGGGGATGCGCAGCGCCCGGGCCATGGAGCGGAGGCAATTGATCCCCATGGACAGGCAGAGGCGAGCCTGGCGCGGCGTCTGCGATGGACTGACGGCGTGGTACAGCGCCGCCGAGTCCATCATGGCGACGAGGCCGACGAGCCAGCTGCGGGTGGAGACCGGCGAACGGAACCAGATGAGGCCGGGGTAGTTGGCATGGCTCTCGGAGACGGCGGCGGCCCAGCGCTCCCAGTCCGAGTAGAGCGGTGGGAGCTCGTCCATGGTGTCGAGCCAGTGGGCCCGGGCCAGGATTTCCGGGCCCCAGGCGGGATCCCCCGACCGCGCCTCGAGGAGCGTCACCTCGGTCTCGCGCGTGGAGAACTGGGTGTAGAGCGTCGGCAGGTAGGCGATCTCGAGTGCCACGACGAGCAGGCCGATGCCGGCGGCGACGACCTCCACCACCCGCGGCCCGGCCTGGCCCGAGGAGACGATCCCGAGCGTGAAGACCGACGAGCCCGAAATGCCGAGCGCCGTGGCGAAGTCCACCCCCGCCGCATACCACTCAATGAGGGCGACACCGAGGACGATGAGTCCGAGCCAGATGACGAAGAGGAACACCATGGCCGCCGGCCCGACGAAGGACAGGACACGGTCGCGCGTCTCGTAGTTCGGGAGCTTCGGGGCCAGGCGGCGAGCCGATCCACCGAGGGTACGGGCCAGCATGCGCATGGCGGGAGACGAGGTGACCCGGGGCACGACGAGGGCGGTGAAGACGCTCCAGGCCGTGGCGAGGACGAGGACGATGCCCAGCACGAGAGCGACCAGGCGGGCGACCGACTCCACGGCGTCATCCTGCCAGATGCCCGAGTGTGCGCACCCGGGGAGGCGCTCAGCGTGCAGCGAGCCTCGCCGCGACCGGCCCGCTCGCAACCAGCGCGGCCGGCACCTCCACCGGGCGCGAGCGGAGCAGCTCGCCGAGCCCCTTCGCCTGCGTGTCGAGACGGAGGTTCGACGCGACGCCCCAGCCGAGGATGCCGTGGACCACGAAGTTGACCGCCCGCAGGTTCGGCAACGGGTAGCGGCTGACGGGGTACGGCTCGACCTCGGGCAGGAGCGCTTTGCACAATGCGGTGGAGAACTCGCGCTGCAGCCAGGCCGCCACCGCGTCGTCGTCGGCCCAGACCCCGACGTTGGCATCCCCGCCCTTGTCTCCCGAGCGCGCACCGACGAGCACCCCCAACGGGACCACGACGGTCTCCCCCACCGGCGCGCCGGGACGCGTCGGGCGGCGGGCGCACCTCGGCGGCGGCGGTGTCGGCGGCGGCGCTGACGGCGGCGTCGAAGAGCCCGAGCGGCGTGGCCGGCACGGTTCGACCGTCGCACTCGATGTGCGGTGTCACGGCGCCGGCGGCGACGGTCGTCGGCCAATAGCGGGCGACGCCCTGGGCCCCCGAGGGCGCCGAGGTGAAGAACGTGCCCGGGTAACTCGAGAGGCTGGTCTCGACGACGGCGCCGGAGAAGGCCCGGCCGACGGCCTGCTCGTCGTCGCCGCGGACGGCGAGTCGGAGGTACGCCATGCCGCCCCCGGTCAGATCGCCCGAGAGGTCCTCGGCCGTCTCGGCGAAGGCGTCCCGCCCGCCCGGGACGCCGTCCCAGACCGTCTCGGCCGCGAAGCGGGCCTTCTCGACCGGCTGCGCGCCGGTCAGCGCCAACGTCATGGCGTTGCGCCAGCCGGCGTCGAGATTGGCCGTGACCTTCAGCGTGGCCGGCGGCGCCTCGCCGCGGACGGGTGCGATGCGCACCCGGTCGGGTCCCTCCTGCGCCAGCTGAATGCTGTCGAAGCGAGGCACGGCGTCGGGACTGAGATAGCGCGGGCCGCCGATTTCGTAGAGGAGCTGCGCCGTCACGGTCCCGACGGTGACCATGCCGCCGGTCCCGGGGTGCTTGGTGATCACGGACGAGCCGTCCGCCTGCAGCTCGGCCAGGGGGAAGCCGATGTGGGCCCGGTCGGGCACCTCCTCGAAGAACGCATAGTTCCCACCGCAGCACTGGGCCCCGCACTCAATGACGTGCCCGGCCACGACGGCGCCGGCGATGGCGTCGAAGTCGCCGTCGGACCAGCCGAACGCGTGCAGCGCCGGCCCGACGACCAGCGCGGCATCGGTGACCCGGCCGGTCACCACCACCTGCGCGCCGGCGGCGAGCGCATCGGCGATCGGCCGGGCCCGCAGGTAGGCGTTGGCCGTCACCAGCGGTGCGTCGGCCGGCAGCACCTCGCCCGTGTCGAGGTTGACGAACTTCTCCCCTTGCGCCTGCAGCGCCGCAATGTCGGGCGTGATGTCGTCCCCCGAGACCGAGGCGACGTGCACGTCGAGGCCCTGCCGCCGGGCCAACTCCCCCACCGCGGCCGCCAAGCGCCTCGGGGTGCAGCCCGCCCGCGTTGGACACGACGGTGATGCCCCGTTCGATACAGGTCGGCAGCACCTCCTCGAGCTCGCGCAGGAAGGTCCGGGCGTACCCGCCGGTGCGCTCCCGCGTCTTGTGCAGGATGTACATCGTCAGCTCGGCCAGCCAGTCGCCCGTGAGGACGTCGAGCGGCCCGCCGTCGACCATCTCGCGGGCGGCGTGGGTGCGGTCCCCGAAGAACCCGCTGCAGTTCCCGACGCGCAGGACCTCCGGCGCCGTCATGCCGGTTCCACCGTCACCAACAGGTCGTGCACGTCGACCTGTTGCCCCGGAGCGCAGTGCACCTGGGTCACGGCCCCGGCGCCGTTGGCCCGCAACGTGTGCTCCATCTTCATCGCCTCCAACACCACCAGCCCGTCGCCCTCGGCCACGACGTCGCCCTCGGCCACCAGCACCTTGGTGACGGTGCCGGGGAGGGGGCGCGGCACTCGCCGGCCACACCGCCGCGCTCGTCGGTGGCATCGTCGACGGGCAGGACGAAGCTGGACTGGCCCTCGGGCCCGTTGACGCCGACGTGTCGGGCCGGCCACCCGGACCCGGTAGCGACGCCGGAGCCCGTCGGCGAGGGTGGCCAGGTCGACGAGCCCGTCGCCGCCACTCGCCGTGCCCACGGCGCGCCATTCGTCTTCGACCATCACCTCGGCGGGCTCACCGGGCCCGGCGACGCGCACCTGGAGCGTGCCGATGCCGTCGGTGAGCCGATCGGCGTGCAGGGCCCGGCCCACGTTGCGCCAGCCGGCGGCGGGAAGCGGGACCAGGCTGGCCGCGGCGCGCCCGCTGGTCAGGGAGAAGGCCGCCGCAGCTGCGTGGCGCTGCCGTGCGTCGTCGGGCAGCGCGGCGTCACGCAGATCGGGCCGGCTGTCCAGGTAGTGCACGTCGGCCTCGCCGGCCCGGAAGACGGCGTCGTCGAGCACCGCGCCGAGCAGGTCCCGGTTGGTCTCCAGACCGTCCAGCTCGAGGCCGCGCAACGCTTGCGCCAGCCGGTCGACCGCGGCGGCCCGGTCCCGGCCGTGGGCCATGAGCTTCGCCACCAGCGAGTCGTAGGCGGGGCTCACCACGCTCCCGGACTCGATGGCACGGTCGGTGCGCAGCCCCGGGCCCCGCGGCCAGCGCACGTGCGTCGCGGTGCCGGGCGTCGGCCGGTAGTCCTCACGCGGCCGTTCGGCGCAGAGACGGACCTCCACCGCGTGCCCCGTCGCCGCCACGTCCGACTGGGCGAGCGGCAGGGGCAGGCCCGGAAGCCACCGCCAGCTGCAGTCCCACCAGGTCGAGCCCGGTGACGAGTTCGGTCACCCCGTGCTCGACCTGCAGGCGCGTGTTCATCTCCAAGAAGAAGAACCCGTCGGCGTCGACCAGGAACTCGACCGTGCCGACGCCCACGTAGTCGACGGCCCGTGCCACGGCGACAGCCGCCTCCCACATCTGCCGGCGGACGGCATCCGCCACCTGGGTGGCCGGCGCTTCCTCCACCACCTTCTGGTGCCGGCGCTGCACCGAGCACTCCCGGTCGAGCAGGTGCAGGACCGAGCCGTTGGTGTCCCCGATCACCTGGACCTCGACATGGCGGGGCGCCTCCAGATAGCGCTCCAAGAAGACCTCGTCCGAGCCGAAGGCGGCCGCCGCCTCGCGCTGCGCCGCAGCCACGGCGTCGACCAGCTCTTCCTCCTGGCGCACCAGGCGCATGCCGCGCCCGCCGCCGCCGGCCGACGCCTTGACCAGCAGGGGGTAGCCGACGCCGCCCGCGGCAGCTTCGCAGCACCTGCTCGTCCGCGCCCGTCGCCACGACGGCGCTCGGCAGGATGGGCACGCCGGCCTCGGCGACCAGCTCCTTGGCCCGTGCCTTGTGCCCCATCACCCGCATGGCGTCCGGCGACGGCCCGACCCACACCACGCCCGCCGCGGCGCAGGCCTCGGCGAGGTCGGGGTTCTCCGACAGGAACCCGTAGCCGGGGTGCAGGGCGTCGGCGCCCGCCGCCTTGGCCGCGCCCACCAGCGCGGCGGCGGACAGATACGTCTCGGCGAGCGACGCGCCGGGCAGCAGCACCGCGGTGTCGGCTTCGCCCACGTACGGGCTGGCCGCGTCGTCGGCCGCGTAGACGGCGACGGCTTCGGCGCCGGCGTCGTGCGCGCCGCGGATGAGGCGGCGGGCGATCTCGCCCCGGTTGGCCACCAGCAGGCGTCGGATCATCAGTGCCGCACCACACCGAAGACGGCCGTGCCGCGTACCGGCGCCGAATGCACGGCGGTCAAGGCGATGGCCAGCACCGTGCGCGTGTCCCGCGGATCGATGATGCCGTCGTCCCACAGCCGCCCGGTGGCGTACTGCGCCGTCGACTCCTCTTCAATCTGGCTCTCGGTCGCCTGGCGCAGCTCCTCGTCGGCCGCCTCGTCGAAGGGCCGCCCGGCCGCGGCGGCCGCGTTGCGCCGCACAATGGAGAGCACGCCCGCCAGTTGCTTGGGGCCCATCACCGCAATGCGGTGGTTCGGCCAGGTGAAGACGAAGCGCGGGTCGTAGGCCCGTCCCGCCATGGCGTAGTTCCCGGCGCCGTAGCTGGCGCCCACCATCAGCGTGAGGTGGGGCACGGTGGAGTTCGACACGGCGTTGATCAGCTTGGCGCCGTCCTTGATGATCCCGCCCTGCTCGTAGCGCGTGCCCACCATGAAGCCGGTGATGTTCTGCACGAACAGGATCGGCGTGTCGCTGCGGTTGCACAGGGCGATGAACTGCGCGCCCTTCTGCGCCTCGGGCGAGAAGAGGATGCCGTTGTTGGCCACCACGCCGACCGGGTAGCCCCCGATGGACGCCCAGCCGCACACGAGCTGGGCGCCGTAGAGCGCCTTGAACTCCTCGAAGCGCGAACCGTCCACGACACGGGCGATGACCTCGCGCACGTCGAAGGGCACGCGCACGTCGACCGAGGCGATCCCGAGCAGCTCCTCGGCCGGGTACAGCGGCTCGTCGGGAGGATCGACGGGGCCGGGACCGAGTCGGGGCCAGTGCAGGTGGGCGACGATGCCGCGTGCCATGCGGATGGCTTCGGGCTCGTCCCGGGCCAGGTAGTCGCAGAGCCCCGAGATCTCGGCGTGCATGCGGGCGCCGCCGAGCTCCTCCTCGTCGGCGTCCTCGCCGATGGCCATCTTCACCAGCGGCGGCCCGCCGAGGAAGACGCGGGCCCGGCCCTCGACCATGACCGTGTAGTCGCTCATGCCCGGGAGGTAGGCCCCGCCCGCGGTGGACGAGCCGAACACGACGCAGATGGTGGGGATGCCCTGCGCCGAGAGCTGCGTCAGCCGGCGGAACTGCTCGCCTCCGGGCACGAAGACGTCGGCCTGGCGCGGCAGGTCGGCGCCTCCGGACTCGACCAGGAGCAGCAGCGGGAGGCGGTTCTCCTCGGCCACATCCATGGCGCGCAAGAGCTTGCGGATCGTCGTCGGGCTGGTCGTGCCGCCGCGCACGGTCGGGTCGTTGGCGATGACCAGACACTGGGTGTGGGCCACCTCGGCCAGGGCCACCACGACGCCGCCGCCGACCGGGTCGCCGGTGTGCAACCCGGCGAGGGGGCTCAGCTCGAGCACCGGCGTGCCGGGGTCGACCAGTGCCTCCAGGCGCTCGCGCGCCAGCAGTTTGCCGCGGGACCGGTGGCGCTCCACGTACTGCGCACCGCCGCCGGCGAGGACGTCGTCGTGCAGGGCGCGCACCTCGTCGACCAGCGCGGCCATGGCGGCGGCGTTGTCCCGGAACTCGTCTCCCGCCACGTCCAGGCGTGACCGCAACGGCGCGCTCACGGGGTCGTGTCCCAGGCGGGCCGGCGCTTCTGCAGGAACGCGTCCATGCCCTCGGCGGCCTCGGCTCCGGCGAAGAGGTCGGCCGAGGTGACGGCGGCCGCGGCCAGCCCATCGTCCCACTCCTGCGCCGGCAACGTACGGAGCAGCTCCTTGGTGGCCCGCACCGCGCCTGGCGCGGCCTGGCGCAGCGCCGTGGTCCGGTCCGCCACCCAGGCGTCGAGGGCCGCCTCGTCGGGCGTGACGGCGGTGAGCAGTCCGGCCTCGACCGCCTCGGCCGCGCCGAAGCGCTCCCCCGTGAGGGTGGCACGGGTGAGGAAGCGGCGATCCACCACGCGCAGGGCCGGAACCAGAATCATGGCGGGCGCCACACCGACCCGGACCTCGGTGAAGGCGAACGTGGCCGCCTCCGCTGCCACGGCCATGTCGGCCGCGGCGATGAGCCCGAGGCCGCCGGCGCGGGCGTGGCCGTTGACGCGGACGAGGACGGGCACCGGGCTCTCGACGATGGACGTGAGGATGGCCGGCATGCGGTTGGGTGCCGCCGTCCCGCGCTCGGACAGGTCGGCGCCCGAGCAGAACACCGTGCCCGTCCCCGTCAGCACGACGGCCCGGACGTCGGGGTCACTGGTTGCGTCACGCAACGCCTGCTCCAGCTGCGCCAGGAGGCGCTCCGAGAGTGCGTTGCGGTTGGCCGGCGAGTCGAGCGTCAGCGTCCGGATCGCCGTCGTCGTGCTGCACGTCGACCAACACGTCCGTCACGAGTGCGCAGTGTAGGGGGGGCCCACAGATGAGGTGAAAAGAGCCGGTGCTATCGTTCGCCGGTGATCGAGAGCGACGAGCACCAGCTCTTCCGCAAGACGCTCCGGGACCTCTTCGAGCGGGAGATCGAGCCCCACGTCGACGAGTGGGAGGCGGCCCGCATCTTCCCCGCCCACGACCTCTTCCCCAAGCTGGCGGCCGTCGGGCTGCTCGGGCTCGAGTACGACGAGGCCTACGGCGGCATGGGGGCCGACCACACCTACACGCTCGATCGCCGGCGAGGAGATGGGCCGGATCAGCTGCGGCGGCGTCCCCATGGCCATGGCCGTGCAGATGTCGATGGCGACGCCCGCGCTGGCCCGCTACGGGTCGGCCGAGCTCAAGGAGCGGTACCTGGCGCCGGCCATCCGCGGCGAGGTCGTGACCTCCATTGCGGTGACCGAGCCCGACGCCGGGAGCGATGTCGCCGGCATCCGGACCCGGGCCGTACGCGACGGGGACGAGTGGGTCATCAACGGCGCCAAGCTCTACATCACGAACGGCACGCAGGCCGACTGGCTCTGCCTGCTGGCCCGGACCTCGGACGACCCGGGCTCGCGGGGCATGTCGCTCATTGTGGTGCCGACCGACATTCCCGGCGTGGTCGTGTCGCGCAAGCTCGAGAAGCTCGGCATGTGGTCGAGCGACACGGCTGAGCTGTCGTTCACCGACGTGCGCGTCCCCGTGGCCAACACCATCGGCGAAATCGGCCGGGGCTTCCAGCAGCAGATGGTGCAGTTCCAGGCCGAGCGGCTCATGACCTTCTACAAGCAGGTGGGCTCCATTGCGCTGGCGCTGGAGCGCACGAAGGTCGTACCTGCGCGAGCGCCGGGCGTTCGGCGCCCCGCTGCTCGCCAACCAGCACCTGCAGTTCGTGCTGGCCGAGCTGTCGGCCCGCCACGACGTGTTGAAGCAGTACGCCCGCACGCACGGCCGACGCGGTGGTGCGGGGCGAGGACGCCACCCGGTTCGCCACCATCGGCAAGCTGCTGGGCTCGCGGCTGCAGCGCGAGGTGGCCGACGTCGCCGTGCAGTTCCACGGCGGCATCGGCTACATGGACGAGCACTGGACCTCGCGCTACTTCCGCGACACCCGGCTCGACTCCATCGGCGCCGGAGCCGACGAGGTCATGTTGCGCATTCTGGCCCGGATGGACGGCTACTCGGTCGACTGAACACGTCGGGGCGCTCCTACGTGTGCCGGAAGACCGCCTGGCCGCCTCCGCTGGCGAGCAGCCGGCGCTCCCGTGACCACACCCTGCCGGTCCACGACAGCAGCCCACCGTGGGCCACCGGGGAATGCGCGTCGAGCAACAGCCAGTCCGACGAGTGCCCCGGATACTGGAACGAGGCGTAGAGGTCGAGGCTCGGCGCAATGTAGGGCGGGTCCAGATACATGTGCGGCCGTGAGCCGGCGGGCCAGCTCCCCACGTCGAGCACAATCAGCGTGCGCGCCGCATCCACCCAAGGATCCTCGAACGTGGCTGTCGGTTGCGCGCGCACCCAGGTGCGCCAGGTCGGCTCCATCGGTCCGGGCGGAGGCCACTGCTTCGACCACGTGATGCGGGCGCTGGTCGAAGTTGTCCCAGAAGGCCATGGGGGGCCGGTCCTCGTCGGGCGCAATGTCCGCCCACGTCGGTAACGCGTCCGGGTCGGGCACGTCCGGCGGGTCGACGTCCTCGTGCTCGAGGCCTTCCACCTCGCCCACCGACCAGACCATGGCGTCGAGCACGGGTCGGCCTTCCTGCGACAGGGCGACGCGCTGGGCCAACACGGTGCGGCCCGACCGCAGTGGCGTCACCTCCAGGTCGACCGGCGCGAAGGATGCGACGGAGAGGTAGTGGCAGAAGAAGCTGGCCGGACGGGCCAGGTGGCTCTCCGCTCCCGCGGCGCGCAACGCCAGGGCGGCGACGTAGCCGCCGCACGGGCCCCAGATCTCCCAGTCGTCGTGCACCATGGCGGTGAAACGCCCGTCGCCGGCCGGCTCGACCGCCGTCTGCTGCGCAATGTCACCCACGATCCTGGTTCTCCTCCCAGCGTGCGCGCGCGAGCGCAGTCACCACGATCTCCTCGCCGCGCTGGCCCGTCGTGGTGAGCCAGTGGGTGAACCCAAGGTGCTCCATGACGCGGCCGGACGCCACGTTGTCCGGCTCGAAGATGCTGACGATGCGCTCGAGGCCGCCCGTCGTGAAGCCGAACTCCACCGCGGCGGCACCGGCCTCGGTGGCCAGCCCGCGGCCACGCCAGGCGCTGGCCAGACGCCATCCCACCTCGACGGCAGGCAGGATTTCGGGGAGGAAATGCGGCACGGCGAGCCCCGCCCACCCGATCATGGCCCCGCTGGCGCGGTCGAGCAGCGCCTCGATGCCGAAGCCGTCACTCTCGTAGCGCGCCGTGACCCGTTCGAGAAAGCCGGCCGTCTCCTTCTTCGACATGCCGGACCGCAGCGGGTACCACCAGAACGACTCCTCGGCGTGAATGACGGCGAGCTCGTCGAGGTCGCTCAGGACGAAGGGACGGAGAACCAGGCGCGGCGTGGTCAGCGTCGGAATGCCGGGATGGTGCACCAGAGCGGGGGCCCGTGCCTAGCCCAGGGGGAGCCCCGGCGCGTCGGCCAGGGAGGGGTCACGACCCGGCCGGGCGGTCGGCGCGTAGAGCTGGTCGGGCCGGAAGGAACGCACGGCACGGTCGCCCGCCCGCCCGCCGACCACCTCGACCCAGACCTCACCGGTCTCCCCGTTGGTGACGTGGGCTACGAACTGCCAGGAGGCCCCGCGCAGCCGCGTCCCGTCCACCTGGACGGGATCGCCCGGCTGCAACCCGGCCCAACGGTTGTTGCGGCGCAGGTCAGCCACGTCTGCAAGCCAGGACACCGGAGAACATCGCCTCCATTTCTACTTGCTGGCGAGGATGGACCGGCGCGTCACTCCCCCGTCGTATCCTGACCTGATGGCGCTCGATCTCCCTCGGACACTGAGCCCGTCGAAGGTCGTCGCCTTCACCAACTGCCCGCTCGCCTTCCGCTATTCGCAGATCGAGCATCTTCCCGAGCCTCCCTCGCCCCATGCGGTGAAGGGGACCCTGGTGCACGCCGCGCTGGAAGGGCTCTTCTGGCACCACTCCCCCGGGGCGCGGACGCCCGCCGCAGCGCAGGCCGAGCTCGCCCGCTGCTGGGACGACCTCCAGGGCGACGAGGAGTACGCGGAGCTGGCGCTCGGCCCGGACGAGGCCGAGGCCTTCCTCGCCGACGCCGGCACGCTGGTGGACAACTACTTCCGCCTGGAGGACCCCAACGAGGCGCGGGCGGTGGGGATCGAGCTCGGGGTCGAGACGGTGGTGGACGGCATGCGCCTGCGGGGCATCATCGACCGGCTCGACGTGACACCCGACGGCGATCTGATCGTCGTGGACTACAAGACCGGGCGGGCGCCGTCGGAGCGCTTCGAGCGGGGCAGCATGGGCGGGGTCCAGACCTACGCGCTCTTGTGCGAGAGCCTGCTCGGGCGGGCCCCGGCCGAGGTCCGGCTGCTCTACCTGCGCCAACCCGTTGCCATTTCGTCGGTGCCGTCGGAGCAGACCATCCGCGGCCAACGCCGGCGCGCCGTCGCCGTCTGGTCGGCCATAGAGCGGGCCTGCGACGCCGAGGACTTCCGCCCCCACGTCGGCCCGTTGTGCAACCACTGCCACTTCAAGACGTCCTGTCCCGCCTTCGCCGCGTGACGCAGCCCGCGGTGAGCACCATCGACGAGGCGGTCGACGCCGCCTTCGAACCCCTCCGGGGCCACCCGGGGATCGACCGCGCCGCCGCGGCTCGTCTCGAACCTGGCCGACTACGGGTTCGTCTGGGTCTTGTTGGCCGGGCTCAGGGCCCGGCGGCGGGGACCGGACCGGCGCCGTGCCGTCGTGGGGCTGGCGGCGGCCGGCTTCTCGTCCCTCCTCGTGAGCCGGGTGGTGAAGGCGGCGGTCGAGCGCCAACGGCCCGAGGACCACCTCGACGTCGGCGTGCGCACCCCGACCAGCAGCAGCTTCCCGAGCGGCCACACCCTCGCCGCCTTCTGCACGGCGTTCGTCCTGGGCGATTCGCAGACCGGCACGGCCGCCAACGTCGGTTTCGCCACTGCGGTGGCGGTCAGCCGGATCCACCTGCGGGCCCATCACCCCACCGACGTGATCGGGGGCGCCGCCATCGGCTCGGTGCTCGGCCTGGGCCTGCGCCCGATCGTCGACGTCGTCGCACCGGGCAGCAAGGGCCGACGGGGACGCCGGCGCGGCGGACGGGGAATGCGCCCCGCCGAGGTCGTGTTGAAGAAACTATGAGGTCATTCGCCGTTACCTGGGACTACCGCTGTCCCTTCGCCCGCAACGCCCACGAGCACCTGGCCTCCGCCCTGGCGGCCGGTGCCGACTGGGACGTGACGTTCCTGCCCTTCTCGTTGAGCCAGGCCCACGTCCCCGAGGGCGGGGCGCCCGTCTGGGACGACCCGGACAAGGCGCAGGATCTCCTGGCCCTCGGCGCCGGCGTCGTGGTGCGCGATCAGTATCCCGAGCAGTTCCTCGACGCCCACATCGCGTTGTTCTCGGCCCGCCACGACGAGGGGCTCGACCTGCGCCAGCCCGACGTGGTGGCGTCGGTGCTCGAGCGCGTCGGCGTCCCCGGCGACAAGGTGGTGGCGGAGGTCGCCACGGGTGGGGTCATGGCGGACATCCGGCGCGCCCACGAACATGCCGTGAGTCAACTCGACGTCTTCGGCGTCCCGACCTTCATCGTCGGCGACAACGCCGTGTTCGTGCGCCTGATGAGCCGGCCCGCCGGCGATGCCGCACTGGCGCAGCGCACCGTCCAGGGCGTCCTCGACCTCTTCGAGACCATGCCCGACCTCAACGAGTTCAAGTACACCAAGCTGTCCCTCTGACGCTCCGGCCCGTCTGACGCTCGGGATCGTGCAGTGCCGGACGGGCTGGCTCAGGCCCGGGCGAGCTCGCTCAAGCAGTGCCAGACCCCGGGCCTGCTCCGCTGCATCACCGATGACAGCCGCCACGAAGTCCGTGGCGCCGGCGTCGGCCAGCCGGATGATGGACGCCTCGACTGCCTCCTCGTCACCGACGAACGCGATGTCGCCGGCTACCGCGGCCCCTTCCTTGTCCAGCATCGCCCGGTAGGAGGGCAGGTTGGGGTAGATGGAGAAGGCCGCATTGATGCGCTCGCGCGCGGCGTCCGCGTCGCTGGTGACGCTGATGGGGAGCGACACCACGATGCGTGGGGCCGGCCGCCCCGCCGCCTCGGCCGCCGCGGTGATGGTCGGCGCAATGTGGTCCCCGATGGTCCCCGTCCCGGTCATCCACGTGATCGTCCCGTCGGCGACCCGGCCCGTCAGCTTCAGCATGGTGTCGCCCAGCGCGGCGACGAGGACCGGCGGCGCCTCGACGTCGGCGATGTCGAGCGGGGCGAAGGCGTTCGTCGTCACACGCTCCCCTTCGCAGTGCACGGTCTCGCCCCGCAGCAGCGGCATGAGCGCCGTCAGGTATTCCCGCATGTAGGCGGCCGGGCGCTCGAAGCTCATGCCCCACATGTTCTCGACCACCACCTGGTGCGACAGGCCGATCCCGAGGAGGAGCCGGTTGCCGGTGGCCATCTGCACGGTGAGGGCCTGCTGGGCCAGCATCATCGGGTGCCGCGGGTACACCGGCACCACCCCGGTCCCCAGGTCGATGCCGGGCACCTGCGAGCCGGCCACGGCCAGCAGCGTCAGCGCGTCGGGGCCGAAGATCTGCGAGGCGAACGCGTGGTCGAGCCCGGCGTCCTTGTACCGCTGCAGCAGGGCCACCACGTCGGAGAGCGGCTTGTCGGTCTCAATCATGCTCCCGATGCGCAGCGGCTTGGCCATGTCCGTGGTGCTCCTCGCGTAGTCTGCCGGTTGTGTCCGCCCCACTGTCTAGGCGAATCCCCGCAGGGGGGCGAGCGACCTGAGCACGCACCCGATCGGGTTCGTCGGCGCTGGTCAGCTCGCCCGTATGGCCGGCGAGGCAGCCAGCGCGCTCGGTCTCTCCATGGCCGTCCTGGCCGAACATCCCGACGATGCCGCCTGCGGCGTGGCCGCCGAGGTGGCACTGGGCTCACCGTTCGTGGCGGAGGATCTCCGGGCCTTCGCCGCCCGCTGCGACGTCGTGACGTTCGATCACGAGCAGGTCGACCTCGACCTGGTGGCCGAGCTCGCATCCGAAGGCACGGTGTTCCGGCCCGGGGCGGCGACGCTCGAGCTCGCCGTCGACAAGGCCCGGATGCGCACCGTGCTCGACGAGGCCGGCGTGCCCGTCCCCGCCTACCTGGTGGTCGACGAGGGACCGGGCGCCATCGACGCCGTGGAACGCTTCGCGACCGGCCACGGCTGGCCCGTCATGATCAAGGCGGCGCGCGGTGGCTACGACGGCAAGGGCGTCTGGCCCGCGGCCGACCGCTCCGAGGCGGCGCGCGTCCTGGCCGGCGTGGCCGGGCAGATCGTGGTGGAGGAGCTGCTGCCGCTGCAGGCCGAGCTGGCCGTCGTGGTGGCCCGGCGTCCCTCCGGTGCGTCCGCCGCCTGGCCGGCCGTCGAGACGGCGCAGGTGGGCGGCGTCTGCCGCGAGGTGCTCGTGCCGGGTCGGATCGACGCCGCTGTCCTCGACGCCGCGTCGGCCCTGGGCCAGAAGGTGGCTGAGATCGCCGGCGGCGTCGGCGTCATGGCGGTGGAGCTCTTCTGGTCCGGAGGCAGGCTGCTCGTCAACGAGGTGGCCACCCGACCCCACAACTCGGGCCACTGGACGATGGAGGGTGCGGTGACGTCCCAGTTCGAGAACCATGTGCGGGCGGTCCTGGACCTGCCACTCGGGTCCACCGCGCCCCAGCATCCCCAGGTGGCCAGCGTGAACGTCTTCGGCGGCCCGGACGGCGCCGACCCGGCCGACCTCCTCGCCCGCGGCCTCGCCGTCGAGGGCGCCCACGTCCACCTCTATGGCAAGGAAGCGAGACCGGGACGCAAACTGGGCCACGTGACGGTCTGCGGCGACGATGCCGAGGTGGTGCGCTCCCAGGCCTGGTCGGCGGCCATCGCCCTGGGCACACCCGTGCCCGACGCCATCACGTTGCCCTCGGGGTTGGCCCGATGAGCGATCCGGTCGCGCTGGTCGCCGTCGTCATGGGGAGCTCCTCGGACCTGCCGGTCATGCAGGGGGCGGTCGACGTGCTCGGCGAATTCGGCGTGGCCCACGAGGTGCGCGTCGTCTCCGCCCACCGCACGCCACGCGACATGCTGGCCTTCGGGCAGGACGCCGCCGGCCGCGGGCTCCGGGTCCTCATCGCCGGAGCCGGCGGAGCCGCCCATCTGCCGGGCATGTTGGCCTCGGTGACCACGCTCCCGGTCATCGGGGTCCCGGTGGCCCTCTCCCAACTCGACGGCCTCGACAGCCTCCTCTCCATCGTCCAGATGCCCAAGGGCGTGCCGGTGGCGACCATGGCCGTCAACGGTGCCCGCAACGCCGGCCTGCTGGCGGTGCGCATCCTGGCCCAGGCCGATCCGCGATCTCACCGCCCGCATGGCTGCGTTCCAGGACCAGATCGCGTCCGATGCCCGCGCCCAAGATGCGGCGGTGTCCGACGCGGCCCGGTCCCAGGAGACGCCGTGATGGCTGAGCCGAACCTGGCCCAGCGCCTCGGCTACGACGGCGAGGCCAAGCTGGTCATCGTCAACGCCGACGACCTGGGCTCGTGCCATTCGGCCAACGTCGGCGTCTTCGAGTGCCTGGCCACCGGGACGGTCACCAGCGCCACGCTCATGGTGCCCTGCCCGTGGGCGCGCGAGGCGAGCAGCCGCTACCGCGGCGAGGACATCGGCGTCCACCTCACGGTCAACGCCGAGTACGAGCTGTACCGCTGGGGCCCCATCACCTACGCACCGTCGCTGCTCGGTGGCGACGGCGGGTTCCCGCGCACGATGGAGGACGTCTGGGACCACGCCGACCTCGACGAGGTCCGCCGCGAGTGCCGGGCCCAGATTGAGCGGGCCATCCTCTGGGGCTTCGACGTCAGCCACCTGGACGCGCACATGGGCACGCTGCAGCTGCGACCGGAGTTCTTCGACGTCTACCTCGAGCTGGCGCTCGAGTTCGGGCTGCCGCTGCGCATGGTGTCCTCGGCCATGGAGCGCTATCTGGGCTTTCCGGCCCGGGCCGTGGCAGCCGAGGAAGGTGCCGTCTTCACCGACCATTTCCGCTTCGTGCCCGGTGTCGGCTCCCGGCAGATGTTCGAGCGGGACGTCGCCACGTTGCGCCCCGGTGTGACCGAGCTCCACCTCCACCCGGCGGTGGACAGCGCAGAGCTGCGCTCGTTGGCCACCGACGACTGGGAGGCCAGGGTCGACGACCACCGCCTCATTTGCGACGAGGACTGGTTCCGCCGCTCGCTGGACGAGGCCGGGGCCACTCTCATCGGCTATCGGCCGTTGCGCGACCTGGCGCGGGCCGGAGGTTGAATCGAGCCCGGTGACCGCCTCGACCACGACGACCATTCGGGGCGTCTCGATCTTCTCGAGGCAGCGCAAGCGCAAGGCCGACGTCTTCGACATTGCGCTCTCGCCCGAGGGGATCGCGATCCGGCGCCCGGGCCGGAGCGAGCAGCACATGACCTGGGAGCGCATCACCCAGTGGGAGCTCGAAGAGCGGCCGGGCTGCGTTGTGCTGACCCTGCGCGGCGGCGGCTCGGTGACACCGCTCGTGGTGAAGGGCTGGAGCCTCGAGGATCTCGAGACCGTCATGCGCGACGCCACGGAAGCCACGACAGGACCCGACGATGCGCCCGACCCCGTGCCGGCGGCCGCGGAGGCGCCCCCTCCCGCTGACGGCGGTGGAAGCGCCGGAGCCTCAGCCCGAGCCGGAGCCGGCCAGCCGGTGCGCGAGCCGGCGCAGCCCCGGGCCGCCCGCCGCCAGGCGGCCCGCCCACCGCGGCGCAGCATCTGGAAGACGCTCGTGACCATCGTGCTGCTCGGCGTGCTGGCCACCGCGGTGGTGGTCGTGCTGTTGCAGAGCGCCGGCGTCATCAGCTGGAGCTTCCTCGGCCCCGTGGCCTAGGGCCCGGCGCGCGTCCCGGCGAAGAGATCGTCCTCGGTCACGTCGACCGGGCCGACCCGGCTCTGCGCCAGCCGGAACTCGTCGACGGGATGGATGTCGCGCATCACCTCGGGCGGCAGGCCGAACCAGAACTTCGAGGTGGGGTCGACCTGCGTGGCGTGCGCCTTCAACGCGTCGGCTCGCACGTGGGTGAACCCCGTCACGTCGATGGTCGTGGTGAACGGCTCGGTCCTCGTCATGCGCGTCAGCCACTTGTCGTCGAAGGGTGACTCGAGACCGAGTTCGATGAACTTCTCGTGGATCTGGCGGAAGCGCTCGCCGGACCAGACCGAGTAGTAGAGCTTGGCCGGGGTGAAGGGCGGCCCGGCCTCCGGGTAGCGGTCCGGATCACCGGCGGAGTCGAAGGCCAGAACGGAAATCTCGTGCACCCGCAGATGGTCCGGATGCGGGTACTCGCTCTGGTCGTCGCCGTAGGTGATGATCACCTGGGGGCGCTCCCGCCGGATGACGGCGACCAGGCGCCCCACCGCCTCGTCGAGCGGGGCCTGCGCGAAGGAGTCCGGCCGGGCGTTGGCCTCGGTGTCGGGCATCCCCGAGTCCCGGTAGCCGAGGAGCACCGTGTCGTCGTAGCCGATGATGTCGGTGGAGGCCTTGAGCTCGGCCATCCGGACCCGGCCGATGTCGGCCCGGACCTCGGGGGTGTCCATCGCCGGGTTGAGGATGTCGCCCTCCTCACCCCCGGTGCAGCAGACCAGGACCGTGTGCACGCCCTCGGCGTGGTAGCGGGCCACCGTGGGTGCGCCCTTGGAGGCCTCGTCGTCGGGGTGCGCGTGGACGCTGAGCAGGCAAAGTCGTTCGGGCACAGGGCGACCTTAGCGGCGTGCCTGGGCAGCCCCTCCCGGTGTCCCCCCTCCCCCGCTGGGCCTTATGCTCGGGGTTCATGGCAGGCACGTTCAGTCGGGTCCGCGACATCTTCCGGTCCAAGGCCAACAAGGCCCTGGACAAAATGGAGGACCCGCGCGACACCTTGGACCTCTCCTACGAGAAGCAGCTCGAGCAGCTGCAGAAGGTGCGCCGGGGCGTGGCGGACGTGGCCACGGCACGCAAGCGCATTGAGCTGCAGGCGCAGGGGTTGCAGAAGCAGGCGGACAAGCTGCAGGGCCAGGCCAAGGCCGCGCTCGAGCAGGGCAACGAGGATCTCGCCCGCGAGGCGCTCTCGCGCCGGGCCGCGCTGGGCGAGCAGCTGGCCGAGCTGAAGACCCAGCACGACCAGATCAGCGACCAGGAGCAGAAGCTGGTCCAGACGTCGCAGGAGCTCCAGATCCGGGTCGAGCGCTTCCGCACCCAGAAGGAGACGATGAAGGCCTCCTACACGGCGGCCGAAGCCCAGACCAAGGTGGGCGAGGCGGTCTCGGGGATCTCCGACTCCACGCGCAGCGCGGGCGCCACCATGCAGCGGGCCCAGGACAAGATCGCCAGCATGCAGGCGCGGGCCGGCGCCATCGACGAGCTGCTGGCGTCGGGCGCGCTCGACGACCTGTCGCACCCGGTCGACGACATTCAGAAGGAGCTCGACAAGGTGTCGTCGACCTCGCAGGTGGACAACGAGCTGGCGGCGCTGAAGGCCGAGCTGGGAACCGGCGGTGCCGCCGACTCCACCGCCGCGCTGCCGTCGGCCGAGCAGGCGGGAACCGGAGGCGAGGGCGCCTGATGGCGATCTCACGGAACATCAAGTCGGACCGAGGCCTGACCTTCCGCATGCTGATGACGGGGTTCTTCCTCGTCCTGCTCTACGGGCTCGTCGTCGGCATCCTGATCGCGGTCGGCATCTCCTATGCCCTGGTGCTGGTGATCGCCCTCGTCCTGATCTTCTGCCAGTACTGGTTCTCCGCCAAAATCGCCATGTACGCCATGCACGCCAAGGAGGTGACGCCGGAGCAGGCTCCCGAGTTGCACGGCGTCGTCGACCGGCTGTGCGCCCTGGCCGACATGCCCAAGCCGAAGGTGGGCATCGCCACCACGGACATCCCCAACGCCTTTGCCACCGGTCGCAGCCCCAAGTCCTCGGTCGTCTGCGTCACCTCCGGCCTGCTGCGCCGGCTGGACGAGCCCGAGGTCGAAGCGGTGCTGTCGCACGAGCTCTCGCACGTGGCCCACCGCGACGTGGCGGTGATGACGATCGCCAGCGGCCTGGGCATGATCGCCGGCCTGCTGACCCGGGTCCTCTTCTACTCCGACATCTTCGGTGGCGGGCGCGGGAACAACAACAACCAGAACCAGGCCGGCATTGAGCTGCTCGTCCTCCTGGTGTCGGTCGTCGTGTACTTCGTCAGCTTCCTCCTGACCATGGCGCTGTCGCGCTATCGCGAGCTGGCCGCCGACCGCTCGGGCGCACTGCTCATCGGCCGTCCCTCCCTGTTGGCTTCGGCGCTGGTCAAGATCACCGGGGAGATGGGCAGCATCCCGACCAAGGACCTGCGCGCCGCCGAGCCCTTCAACGCCTTCTTCTTCACCCCGGCCGTGGCCAACGGTGCCGCCCAGGGCCAAGGCGGTGGCTTCAGCTTCGGGAACCTGTTCCGCACGCACCCGACGCTCGAGAAGCGGCTGGCCCAGCTGGACTCGCTGGAGCGTCAGCTCGGCCAGGCCGGCGGCCCGGCCCCCGTCTGAACCAGCGGGTGGGCCTCTTCGACACCATCCTCGGCCGCTCCAAGCCGGTCCGGGCCAATCTCGACGCACTGTTCGCCCTCCCCACCGCCGCGCTCACCCTGCAGAGCGCCGGCGGCCTGGTCACGTCGGGCCACGCCGGGGTGTGCTGGAAGCCACCGCCCGGGCCAGGCCGCGGCCGACGCCCAGAAGGAGATCGCCGAGCTCGTCGGCGATGGGTTCCGCCAGGCCGTCGACTCCTTCGACTACGGCTGGCTCCTGCTCGACGACCCTGATCTCGACGAGCTGGTGACCAAAATCCACATGGCCAACTCGACCCTGCAGGACAACGGGTGGGGGCCCCAGCTGCTCTGCTCGGCCTTCGGGTTCGTCCCGGGACCCGACGCGCCGGACGACGCCCGGCCCTTCCGGCTCGTCTATCTCTTCAAGCGGGGCACCTTCTATCCCTTCGCCCCCGTCGACGCCGGCAAGGAGCGCCGGGACACCGAGCTCGAGTTACGCCTGCGGACCATGGTGGGAGCCGACCTGCCGGTGGAAGCCGACCTGTCCCGCTGGTTCCCCCTGTGGGACATGCCCGTGGCCTGACGGCTTTGCTTTTGTCACCTGGAGTTCGCGGACCTGTCCGGCGCGGCCGCTCAGGCATGCAGACTGCCGGCAGAGGAACAGCAGGAACCGAGGAGGTGCACTGACGTGGCAGAGACCCTTGACCGGATGATCGCGCTGGAGGGCGCGGTCAACTTTCGCGATCTGGGCGGCTACGAGGCCGGCGACGGCCTGCAGACGCGCTGGCGCACGCTCTTCCGGGCCGACGGCCTGGGCGAGCTGACCGAGGGCGACCTCTCCGTGCTCCGCCAGCTGGGCATCCGGACCGTGATCGACCTGCGCTCCGGCTCCGAGCTCGAACGGGGGCGCTTCGACGTCGACGCCCATCCGGTGGCGTTCCACCACTTCCCCTTCATCGACGAGCTCCCCGATGCGCAGGACTTCGATCGCAAGCCCGGATTGCTGGGCACGCAGTATCTCGAGATCGTGCGCGACGCCGGCGGTCAGATCCTGGCCGCGCTGGACGTCCTGGCCTCGCCTGACGCCCTCCCCGCCGTCTTCCACTGCACGGCCGGCAAGGACCGCACCGGCGTCCTCTCGGCCGTGGTGCTGTCCCTGCTGGGGGTGGACGAGCCGACGGTCGTGGCCGACTACGCCCTCAGCGGCGCCGCCATGCTGCGGCTGCGGGCCAAGCTCATTGCGAAGTATCCCGAGGGCCGCGAGACGCTCGAGAACATCGACGAGGTGTTCTCGGCCGACCCGGTGCAGATGGAGCAGCTGCTCGACCACATCGGGGAGCAGTACGGGTCGGTGGCCGCCTACGTCGACGGGCTCGGCGCCGGGCCGGGTCTGGTGCAGAGCCTGCGCGCCGGGCTGCTGGAGCCGACGGCCTAGACCCCGTCGGCCTCGTCGTCGTGGCCCGGATGTCCGGGCGCAGGCGGTCCACGACGCCGGCCAGCGCCAGGTCGAGCAGGGTGATGCCACCCGAGTCGTGCGTCGTGAGGACGAGGCGCACGGTGTTCCACCGGATGTCGATGTCGGGGTGATGGTTGGCCGCCTCGGCCGCGGCGCCGATGGCGTTGACGAAGGCCAGGGCGGCGGCGAAGTCGTGCAGCTTGACCGTGGTGACCAACGCGTCGCCCTCACGGGTCCAGTGCAGCTGCTGCTCCTCGGAGCTCCGCGTCCACCTCGGAGAGCGTCAGCACCGGCTCCCTCACGGGTGCGTCATCTCCTCGGGCCGCACCGCGGCGTCGAACTCCTCGCCGGTCAACAGCTCGAGCTCGAGCGCCGCCTCGCGCAACGTCTTGCGCTCCTTGTGCGCCTTCTTGGCCACCTTCGCCGCATTGTCGTAGCCGATGATCGGGTTCAGCGCCGTCACCAACATGAGCGAGCTCCGGAGGTGCTGGTCGATCTGCTCGTAGTCGGGCTGCAACCCCTCGACGCAGAACTCGCGGAAGCCCCGGCAGGCGTCCGTCATCAGTGCGACCGACTGCAGCACGTTGTAGGCGATGACCGGCTTGCACACGTTGAGCTCCAGGTTGCCCCGGCTGCCGGCGGTCGCCACCGCCATGTCGTTCCCCAGCACCTGAATGCCCACCATGATCATCGCCTCGCTCTGGGTCGGGTTGACCTTGCCGGGCATGATGGACGAGCCCGGCTCGTTCTCGGGCAGCGCCAGCTCCCCCAGCCCGCTCCGGGGCCCCGAACCGAGCCATCGGATGTCGTCGGCGATCTTCATCAGCGAGACGGCCAGCGTCCGCAGCGCGCCGTGCGTGAAGACCAGCGCGTCGTGGGCGGCCAGGGCGGCGAACTTGTTGGGGGCGGTCACGAAGGGCAGCCCCGTGACGTCGGCGATCTGGCGCGCCACCCGCTCCCCGAACTCGGGGTGGGTGTTGAGGCCGGTGCCCACCGCCGTCCCGCCGGCCGCCAGCTCGTAGAGCCCGGGCAGCGTCTGCTCAATGCGTTCGATGTCGGCCGTCAGCTGGGCCACGTACCCGGAGAACTCCTGCCCGAGGGTGAGGGGCACCGCATCCATCAGGTGGGTCCGCCCGATTTTGGTGATGTCCTTGAACTCCACGGACCGGGCGTGCAGCGCGTCACGGAGCGCGGCGACCGAGCGCAGGAGCCGGAACACGATCTCCTCGGCCACGGCGATGTGCATGGCGGTCGGGAAGGTGTCGTTGGAGGACTGCGACATGTTCACGTGGTCATTGGGGTGCACGGGCTCCTTGGACCCCATGACGCCGCCGCTGATTTCGATGGCCCGGTTGGAGATGACCTCGTTGGCGTTCATGTTGGTCTGCGTCCCGCTGCCGGTCTGCCAAATGCGCAGCGGGAACTGGTCGTCGAGATCGCCCTTGGCCACCTCGCCCGCCGCCTGCTCAATCAGGCCGGCCAGGGTCTCGTCCAGCTTGCCGATGTCGCGGTTGACCGCGGCCGATGCGCCCTTGAGGATGCCGAAGGCCCTGATCAACGGCTTGGGCATCGTCTCGATGCCGATGTCGAAGTGGTGCAGGGAGCGCTGGGTCTGCGCACCCCAGTAGCGGTCGGCGGGGACCTCGATCTCCCCCATGCTGTCGCTTTCGATACGGGTGTTCGTCACGAGCGCCAGCTTAGGACCGGCGCCGCGGGCGCTCCTCTCAGGGCTGGCGGGGCTCGGTCGGCCTCTGTCGGCCAATGGCGCCGCTCGGGTGCCGCCTCGCCGTCGAGCAGCCGGATGGCGGCTTCCCGGGTCGGCACGCCCAGCTTGCGCAGAATGGACGACACGTGGCTCCGCACCGTCGTCGGCGAGACGAAGAGCCGCTCGGAGATTTCGGCGGTGCCGGCGCCCTTGCGCATCAGCTCGAGCACATCCCACTCGCGGCCGGTGAGCCGGGCCGCCTGCCCGTCGGGGACGGCGACCCGCCGGTGCTCGCGGTCGCGGAACTCGTCGACCAGGCGGGCCACCAGGGTCCCGGGCAGCATGGCCTCGCCGGCCAGCACGCGTTGGAGCGCGTCACCGATGGTGGCTTCGTCCAGGCCCTTGAGGAGATAGCCGGACGCGCCGGCCCGCAGCGCGTCGAACAGGTCCTCGTCCTGACGCGACACGGTGAGCATGACGATGGAGGTGTCCGGCAGCGCTCCCGTGATCTGCGTCGCGGCGGCAATGCCGTTCCCCGGCATGTTGATGTCGAGCAGACAGACGTCGGGCCGCTCGCGCTTGGCCCCCTCGACCGCTCCGGCGGCGTCGGCGGCCTCCACGCAGACGAGGAAGTCCCCGGTGCGCTCCAGCGCGTCGCGCACCAGCGCCCGCGTGCGGGCGTGGTCGTCGGCCAGCAGGACCGTGATGGGCGCGCTCATCGGAAGGCCACCGCCACCCGCGTCCCGCCCTCGGGCACGGAGTCGACGCTCAGCACGGCGCCGACCGAGGCCGCCCGCTCCTGCATGCTCTGGAGCCCGAAGCCTCCGGTCGCGCCCTCACGCTCGGTGTCGAACCCGCACCCGTCGTCCTCAATCACGAGACGGAGCTGGTCGTCGCGCTCGAGGCTGACCCGGATGTGCTCCGAGGCGCCGTGGCTGGCGGCGTTGGTGATGGCCTCGCGCACAATGCGCAGCAGGTTCTCCCGCACCTCGCCGGGCACCTCGACGTCGTCGGCCAACTGGAGGTCCCAGGCCACGCCGAGGCGCGACCCGAGGTCCTCCACCGTCTGCGAGATGGCGTCGTCGAGCGACTGGGGCTGCGAGACCGACAGCACGGTGATGGCCCGCCGGGCCTCGTCGAGCGCCCGATCGGCCGCACCGGCCAGGGCCCGGGCGTCGTGGGGCTGCCGCCGTGGCGGCCGCGGCGCCGCGGGTCTTGCTGGCGATGAAGGCGAGCTCGTGGGCCAGGCCGTCGTGCAGCTCGCGGGCGATGCGCCGGCGCTCCTCCACCGTGGCCTGCTCCTCGAGCTTGCGGTGGGCGGCCCAGTTGGAGAGCGCGAGCTCCAGGAAGTGGCCCAGGGCGACGCACCGGTCGACGCATTCCTTCGGGAAGGACGTGCCCCGGGTGGCGATGGCCAGGACGCCGTGCAGCTTGCCGTCGGGACAGACCGGGACCCAGGCGCCGTAGGTGATGCCGGTGGCGTCGAACACCGCCCGCAGCGTCGGCCCCGCCTTGTCAGGATCGAGCGGCGCCGCGACCGGCTCGAGCGAGGCCACCGCCTCGCGCAGGCCCGGGTGCTCCTGCACCGGCCAGCTGCCCTCGACGTGGGTGCCGGCGTCGTCGAACTGGGCGTCGACGACCACCATGCCGTCCTCGATGCGGAAGTACGACGACCGCAGGATTTCGGACCCGGCGGGCGACGCGATGCCCATGGCGAGCCGGGCGCCGAGTGCGGTGATCTGCGGCGGCTCCGACAACTGGACCAGCTCACGGACGGCGGCGTTGAGCGCCTCTTCCTGCTGGAGCAGCCGGGCTGTCCGGGCATTCGACTCGACGAGCCGGCCGCGCAGGAGGTGAATGGCGATGGAGAGCATGGCGGCGATGGCGCCCGTGAGGAGCAGCCGGCGCACCAGGGTCGTCGTGTCCAGCGAGGACGGGGACGTGACGAGGGTCACCGCCAGGAGGGCGCCCAGGAGGAAGGCGACGCAGGCGGCCGTCTCCCAACGCTTGCCGTAGAGGGCGACGCCGACGACCGGCACGAAGAGCAGGATCCCGAGCCCGCTGCCCATGCCGTTGGCCGACGATCATGAGGTAGCTCACCGAGGTCATGTAGAGGGCCGATCCGACGACGAAGGTCTTGGGGGGCATGCCGCGGCGGACCAGCAGCATGACGAGGAGCACGAGGATCAGCAGCGAGCTGACCACGAAGGCGGCCCGGTCGGTGGGCCCGGCGGCCAGGCCACGCTGAGCTGCGCCACCAGCGCGACGACGACGAAGGGCAGGTAGCTGCTCAGGCGATCGCGCACATCGGGAGGCGGCATCCCTCACGGTATCGGCGCAATTCGACCCGGACTGAGCGTCTTTCGTCGTGAAAAACCCCCATGGGAGCTGCGCCGCAACAAAACGGCGCCGGCCCTGTGGACAACCTCGGCCGGTGCCGTCAGGGTGCCGGAATCCGTGCACGTGTCCAATTGCCTCAACGTTCCTCAAGAGGCCTCCGGCCGCCTCCGAACTCCCATTGGATCACGAAATAACTGACCCGCTTCGGAGGCGGAGAGAAATGAGGCTGAGGATCGTGGAGGCAATGACGAAGAAGGCGAGCCGATGGTCACGCCGGGCGAAGGTCGTGTCGGCCGTGTGCGGATGCGTGCTGGTGGCCGCGGGGGCCTATGCGGCGACCAACTGGGTCGTGGGCCTCAACGCCGGCTCGTCGGGTGAAGGGCAGTCCGCCACCATCGCCAACCTGAGCATCACCGCGGTGGCCTCGCCCGCCCCGGGCAACGTGCTGTTCCCGGGCGGCACCGGCGACGTCGTGGTGACCATCGCCAACACGAACTCGTACCCGGTGACCATCACGGCGGTGAACCTCCCGACCAGCACCATGCAGGCCGGCGGATTCACCACGAGCGCGCTCACCACGGCCCAGACCGGGTGCAGCACCACCACGAGCGGCGTCTCCTGGAACTTCGCCACGGGCACCAGCGGCAGCTCGCACACCCTGTCCGGCAGGCGGACTCACCGTCGGCGCGAGCGGGGCGGCGAACAACCCGCTCGTCGTCACGCTGACCAACGACGCCCTCATGTCGGCGACCTCGCCGGCGGCGTGCGCCAACACCTTCTTCTCCATGCCCGCACTTGACCGGGGTCACGGCGACCGGTGGCGCAGCCACCTCGACCACGAGCCCGGCCACCGAGCGGCTGGACCAGCTAATCGCCCCCTTTGCCTCAAGGGGACCGACCGGCAACGACGAGGAGAGCCTGCGCATGTGCCGTAGCGCTCTTCTCGTCGTTGCCGGAATTCTCGCCGCCCTGAGCCTCCTCGTCTCGTCGGGGACGGCGTGGGCCACGGCGAACTGGACCGTCGGGTTGAAGACCGGCGGGTCGGGGGAAGCCAAGGCACAGGCCCTGCCGGCCGCCCCCACGGCGACCTCCGCCTGCGCCACCCCGACCAGCGGCAAGAAGGTCACCGTGACCTGGGCCGCCATCACGCACGCCACGGGCTACGCGATCTACCAGTCGAACACGACCGCGACGGGGACGTACACGCTCCAGACGACCGTGACCACCCTGACGTGGACCAGCGCGGCGTTGGCGACCGGCAGCTACTGGTACGAGGTGGTGACCGACATCGGGACCAACTGGGCCAGCGCCAAGTCGGCGGCGACCGCGCAGCGCACCATCAGCAGCTCGGCCTGCTCGTAGACCTGCTAGCCCGGCGGATGATCGTCCGGGCAGGCACCCGGCGGGTCGTTGAAGTCCGGATCCGTCGTCCACGCCCCCTGCGACCAGTTCGTCGCGGCGGGGGCAAGCCGGAACACGGCCGTCATGTCGCGTCAAGAGGGCGGCGGCGTAGCGGGCGCTGCCCTCGGGGCAGAGGTGGACGTTGTCGAGCTTGCGCACGCGCAGCCACTGGTCGCTCGGCGCATGCGGGTCGCCCTCGGGCGGGAGCCAGGCCGAGTACTTGCCGTGCAGCATGACGGAGTCGGCCAGCGGGAAGTACATGACGCGACCGGGGAAGTCCGAGGCCATCTTCTCGGCGATGTCGTTCCAGGCGACGACACCGGCCCGGCGCTCCTTGTTGTAGCTCGCCGTGTCGGCCGGATTGGCGGCGGCGAGATCGCCCGACTGCGGGAACTGGGTGAAGATCACGCCTTCGACGCCGTTGCCCGGGGTCAGCATGGTGGCCACGGCCCGGCGCAGCAACGCCGTGTACTGCACCGGCTGGTGCAGCGCGTTGGGCGTCGTCGGCCCGTACTGGTCCCAGCTCCACGAGGCCACGATGAGCTGCGCCTGGGTCTGTTGTATGAGGCTGGGGATGGAGGTGGGCCAGCTGGTCGCCGTCGTCGAGCCCGAACCCGTCGATGGTGTGGGTGGACACCGTCGCCTCGCCGGTGGCCTCGAGCGACGCCGTAATGCCGTAGGAGGCGTCGTGCATGACGGAGTCCCCGATGATCATGACCCGGAGCGGGTCCGCCGGCGACGGTGCCGGCGTCAGCGCTGATGGGCTGCTGGCCCGCGTAGCCCCCCGCGCCCGGCACGGCCTGCACCGAGCCCGAGGATGCGACGTGGGTGGTGCCCGCCACCGTCGACGGGATCGGCGACGGCCGGGAAGGTGGCGATGACGATGGCCACCGCGGTGATGACGCCGGCGAGCGGGGCGATCCACATCCGGAAGCCACCCCGCCATTTGGCCAAGCGGATCGGGCGCTCGACCAGGTAATAGCTGGCCGTCGAGACGAGCAGGGTGACGGCGACGCGGAGGAGGTCCAGGGGCCAGGTGGACAAGCCGGTCCGGGCGCCGTTGAGGTACACGATCACCGGCCAGTGCCACAGGTAGATCCCGTAGGAGATGGTGCCGACGAAGTGCAGCGGCCGCCAGGCCAGCGCGCGGGCGAAGCTCCCCGGCTCAATCAGCCGCGCGTCCGCCACGACCAAGCCGGCCAGGGCGGCACAGAGCAGGAACCCGCCTTCGAACATGAAGTTCGTGGGGAGCCCGCCGGACGTGCCGGCACGCACCCAGAACACGGCAAGGACCACGGCGGCGACGGGACCGACCCAGTGCAGGGCCCGGCGCGCCTGTGCACTCGGCTGCCCACGGGACGCGGCCAGGAAGGCCAGGGTCGCCCCCGCCATGAGATCGAACAGGCGCGTGTCGGTGCCGTAGTAGATGCGCGACGGATCCGCCGGAGGATTGAACAGGATCGCCATCAGGACGGACGACCCGACGCCGAGGACGACGGTGACCGTGACGCCGAGCCGACGCCAGCCGCGGCGTCCGTAACGCAGGAGCACGAGGAGGACCAGCGGCCAGACGAGATAGAACTGCTCTTCGATCGCCAGGGACCAGGTGTGCTGCAGCGGCGATGGCGTGGAGAACTGGGCGAAGTACGACTGGTGCGCGTAAATGAGGTGCCAGTTGTTGACGTAGAGCAGCGTGGCGATGGCATCGCCGCGCAAACCCGACAGATCGATCAGACCGTTGGCGCCGGGTCCGCCGAACACGGCATTGAAGACGAGGTAGAGGGCCAGCGCCGCCACCACGAGGAAGAGCGCCGGCAGCAGGCGGCGGGCCCGGCGCCCCCAGAACGCGGCCAGGTTGATGCGGCCGGACCCGACCCACTCCTCCAAGAGGAGCGTGGTGATCAGGAAGCCCGACAGCACGAAGAAGAGGTCGACCCCCAGGTACCCGCCCTTGGCCCAGCCGAGCTGCAGGTGGTACGCCACGACGCCGATGACCGCCACCCCGCGCAGGCCGTTGAGGGCGGGGAGATGCCGGCCCGTGACGGCAGTGGTGGCCGACGGCGTCTCGGCCCGCTCGTGCACGAGGGTGGCGTCCGTCACACCCGCTCCAGGCGGCACGCGTCGGGCGTGCCGGTCACCGGTCGCAGCACGAGATCGCCGGCAGCGGCCAGGAAGGCCGGCAGCTCGTCGCCGGCGGTCAGGTCGAAGGCGATGAGGGGACTGTCGCTCCCCCGCCGGCCGGGCGCGGTTGGCCGCCGCCTGCACCGGGAAGTGCGGGCCGTCGCTGACCACCTCCCCCGCCTGCCAGAGAGCCCGGCAGAGGAGGGCCGCCTCGGCCAGCTCCTCGGTGAAGGGCGGGGCGAAGCAGAGCACGCTGCGTCCGCCGCAGGCGAGGTCGAGGCTCGTCAGATCACGGGCCAGCATGGCCGGGTGGCGCTCCTCGGGGTCCGAGCTCAATCCGGGCCCCGAGCAGCACGTCCGGCACGAGGGGCCCCAGACCGGCGGCCAGGACGATCGGGTCACCCAGGGGCCCGCTGCGCAGGAACACGGCCGCTGCACCCTGCGCGGCGGCCTGGGTGGCCTGCTGGCACGCAGACCGGCCATGTCAGCAGCCTGGAGGAACCGTCCTTCCACGGCGAGGCAGGTTAGGGCGCCGGAGGCCGCCCAACGGAGTCAGCCGGCTCAGGCCCGCTCCCACCAACCCCCGGCGTCGCGGGCCAGACCGGCCCGGGCGAGCCGCTCCAGACCGCCGCACAGCTCGGCCAGGTCGAGCCCGGTCAGCCGGACCAGCTCGTCGAGAGGAGCGGGATCGGCGACTCAGGGCGTCGTAGACCCGGCGGTCCGCGACCCGGGTCCGAGGCGCGTCCGCCGTCGACGCCGCGCCGGACGGCCGGCGGCCGGCCGCCGTGCTCCGGCGCAATCGACACGGCGGCGCCGCCGAGGGCGAGCGCGATCAGGATGTCGCCCGACGAGCAGACCGGGAAGGCACCGTCGGCCAGGAGCGCGTTCGTGCCCTCCGAGGTGGCGCTGCGGATGGAGCCCGGGCACGGCCCCGACCGGGACTCCCCTGTCCATGGCCGCCTCGACAGTGTGCCGCGACCCTCCGTGGTGCCGGCTCTCGACCACGACCACGACGTCGCTCAGGGCGGCCAGGAGTCGGTTGCGCACCGGGAAGCGCCACTTCTCCGTGGGCACGCCGGCCGGGGACTCGGACACGATGACGCCCGTCGACGCCACGCGCTCCCACAGCCGCTCGTGCCGCCGCGGATAGACGTGGTCGAGCCCGCCCGCCACGACGGCAATGGGCGGAGCGCCGGCACCACAGGCGCCCTCGTGCGCGGCGCCGTCGATGCCCAGAGCCAGACCCGACACCACGCTCACGCCGGCGGCGGCGAGGTCGGCGCCGAACTGTGCCGCCACGCCGATGCCGTAGCGGGTCGGGGCGCGGGTCCCCACCAGCGCCACGGTCGGGCCCTCGGTGAGCGCGGCCGGGTCCCCGAGGCAGAAGAGCACCGCGGGCGCGCGGGGGTCGTCGGCCAGGCGCGCCGGGTACGACGGCTGCCCGGCCAGGAGCACCCGGATCCCGAGCGAGGTCTGCCGCTGCCAGGCACGGTCGACGACCGCGACGGAGGCGCCGGTGCCCTCATTGGCCCGCGCCCAGGCACGCGCAGGAGGGTCCGCCTCCAACAGCGTGCGCAGGCGGGCCGGGCCCATGGACGGCATGGACGCCAGCGCGACGGCAAAGGCCTCCGGCGGCAGGCCCGACCGGCGCGTCGGCCGCTCATGCCACGACCACCGCACGGCCGGCCCGCAGCGACAGCGCCTCGGAGGCGTGGGCAAACGACACCACGTCGGCGCCGGCCAGGGCGGCCACCGTGCGGGCGACCCGCGTGACCTTGTGCAGCCCGCGGGCGCTCAGGCCGCCGGCGCGCAGCTTGGAGGCGAGAAGCTCAGCGGCATCGGGAGCGAGCTCCGGCTCGCCGACCCGTCCCGCCCGGGCCGCCCGTGCGGCGGCCACACGGCGGGCCACGACGGTGGACGACTCGCCGGGGCTGCCGGAGAGCAGCTCATCGGGATCGGGCCGGCTGAGCGGCACGACCAGATCGAAGCGGTCGAGCAGCGGAGCCGAGATGCGCCGCCGGTAGCGGGCCCGGGTGGCAGCGCTGCAACTGCAGGCGCCCTCGTAGACCCCTTCGCCGCAGGGGCAGGGATTCATGGCGGCCACGAGGAGGAAGGCCGCGGGGAAGGTCACGGTCCCGCCGGCGCGGCTGACCCGGATGACCCCTTCTTCGAGCGGCTGGCGCAGCGCCTCCAGCGCGGCGACCGGGAACTCGCCGAGCTCGTCGAGGAACAGGACGCCGTTGGTGGCCAGGCTCACCTCGCCGGGCCGCAGGGACCAGCTGCCCCCGCCGACCAGGGAGACGATGGAGGCCTGGTGGTGAGGGGCCCGGAACGGCGGCCGCTCGAGCAACTCGCCGTCGGGCAGCGCGCAGCCGGCCGCCGAGTGGATCCGGGTCACCGAGAGCGCCTCGGCAGGCGTCAGCGGCGGCAGCAGCCCCACCAGGCGTTCGGCCAGCATCGTCTTGCCCGAACCGGGTGGTCCGACCATGAGGAGGTGGTGACGCCCCGCCGCGGCGACCTCCACGGCGCGTCGCCCGAGCGCCTGGCCCCGCACGTCGGACAGGTCGGGCGGGTCCGCGGCGCGGCACGGCCTCGGTCACGGCGAGGGACGCTCGGCCAGTCCGCCTGGCCCCGCAGAACGGCCACCAGCTCGCCCAGCGTGGCCGCGCCGTGGACCTCGTCTCCCCGCACCAGCGCCGCCTCACGGACGTCACAGAGGGGCACGACCAGGCCGAGCGGGCCTGCCGCGTCGGCCAGGGCGATCATGCCGGGGACATGGCGCAATGAGCCGTTCAGCCCGAGCTCCCCACAGAAGGAGAGGCCCTCGATGGAGGCCGGGCTCAGCTCGCCTGCGGCGACGAGCAGGCCCACGGCGATGGGGAGGTCGAGCCCGGCACCGCCTTTCCGCACTCCCGAGGGGGCCAGGTTACGACCGTGATCCTGCGCAGCGGCCACGGCAGGCCGCTGGAGAGGAGGGCGGCGCGCACGCGGTCGCGGGACTCGCGCACCGCGGCGTCGGGCAGCCCGACGATGGTGAAGCCGGGCAGGCCGTTGGAGACGTGGACCTCGACCGAGACCGGGCTCCCGACGGCTCCGGTCAGCGTCGCGGACGCGATGACGGCGTGTTGCACAGCGAGTGAACGGTCGCATCGATCGGCTCCGAGTGTCTGAGATGTCTCAGACATGGAATTGGCGACGAAGGTGGTGGTGCCCCACGAGCTCATCACGGCGTGCAGGCAGAGGGGCTGCCTGGGCTGAGAATCGGGCACTCAATCGTGCGGCGGACGAGGGGGTCATGATGGCGGATGCAGCTGACAGATCGTGGCCCTACGAGGCCTTGAGCGGGATAGACCTGCGAGGTCGAGCGAGGCCGTGCGCCAGGCCGTCATCGAAGCACCGCTTGTCGTTCGTCGCCGGCGGTCGATGCGTACGAATCCACGTTTGAAAGGCAGCGACAGAAGGTGAATGTCCAGTCTCGACGCCGAACACGTAGGCGATCGTGCTGCAAGTGCGTTACCGAACAGGAAGTATCGGTCATGAAAAAACGGCGCTGACCGCCTCACCGACGTGGTATCGGTTTTTCAGACGTTCGTCGGTGTAGACGGGTCGGATGCCTCGGAGCACTTCGGATGCTCCGATGGGTCGCCGACTTCGGTCACGCGCATACGGGTGACGGCGAGCTCCTCCACCTCGCCTAGAATGACAGATGACCGGGTTTGGCTCGCTCGGACACGTCAACGCTGCGTGGGCGACCACTCCGGACACCGAAGTCGCGCGACGGTGGAGGTCGAGGATGTCGAGGCGAGTTGCACCTCACAATGGGTCGGAGTACGAAGGCAGTGGATCGAGAGGGATGGCCTTTTCGCATCGTGAACGGTCTACGAGCGCAAGGTCCTAAAGATCAGAGCGGGTGTGACGGCCGATCGGAGTACACGCTCAATTGAGCACCTTGATGGCGGGACCGCGCCGCGTGCGAGGACGTGGTCAAGGATGCAAACGAGCGTTCTGAGAACTGTGCAGTACGACGCCTCCTTCGCCGCTTCGCAACCCAGAGTCCATGTGTGAAGTGCCAAGAGGGTCATTACGTCCCGCAGCTCCAGGTAGCGGCCAGACCATCGGACGGCCCGGCGTGGCGCCTCCACCTCGAGTTGATCACGTATTGCCGCAGAGGACGGTCGCGAGGAGTTCGCCCCGGAGTACGATACGCCGCAGTCGTGATGGGGGTGCAGATTGGCACTCTTCCCCCCGATCGGCAAGTCTCACCTGGGCTCAAGCACTTCCGAGTCTACGAAAAGCAACGGTCAGTCGCCATCCCGCCCGAAATAGGTCAGATGACGAGCCTGAAGAGGTCTGGTCACGCCATACACATATTTCGGAGAAGCTCGTACTGGCTACCTGGCGAAGGCTCCTCGGGTGCGCCCAGTTGCCGCCGGTGCGAACGGCTGAAGCACCCGGCACCGTACGGAAACCAAACTGGAGGCGCTTGGGGCACTCCGCTGCCAGGCCGATGGTCGGGTCGCGCCGGCTATTGACATCGGCCGTAGGTGATGGCCGTGTGCAGCGATTCGGACCGTGCAGGTTGCGACTCCCCGAGTGGCGAGACGGCAGTCCGCTCCTGGTACGCCTGATCCGAGTGGGTTGGTGCGCAGGCGCCGAGCCAGAGGGTACCTGGACCGACCGCACCAAGGCGGAGTCGGCCTCATCAGCCGGAGGAAACGACTCTCGCACAACAACTCCGTCCATGGTGGACCACCGAGGCCGAATCGCAGCCCAAGTGGCGCAACCGGCCTCCGTGCTCGGAAGCGCCGGCGCGGGGCAGCTCATGGCACCGTCCCCGAACCATGGACCTCGTCCAGGGCCGGGCGCCCCGGCGGAGTCCCGTGCCGGCCATGCTTTCAGACGGGGGAGCTCGGGCGATGACGACCCGACGCGGTGTCGATCAGTCGGATTGCCCGGCCGGGAGCGGCCAGTCGGCGGGCCACCAGTCTCCCTTTGGGTCGGTGGTCTGCCCGACCTCAATGATGTAACCGTCGGGATCTCGGATGTAGCAGCGGGTCTCGTAGGCGTGCTGTTTCGGCGGCGTCAGGAACTGCGCGCCCCGGGCGCTCCATTCGGCGTACGCGGCGTGGATGTCCGTGACCCGGATATTGAGGAAGCTGCTGACCCGGTCGGGGTCGCTCGGCGTCTCGAGCGTGACCGTCGGCTTGTCGTCGGTGGGGCCTCCGCCACCGTTGATGATGATGAAGGTGTTGGCGAGTGCGACATTTGTCGGCTCGGGGCCGAAGACCACCGTGCCGCCGAGTACCTCGGTGTAGAAGCGCCGCGAACGCTCCACGTCATCGGAGACGATGAAGTTGCCCACGATCATTCGCTGTGCGGGCTGGGTGGGTTCGGCCACTGGCACCTCCGCTCGTTGAGGCTGATGCCCCGCTGACGACGGGGTCTGAAGCCTCAGTCAACCATCTCTCCGGGGCGCTGCGTCAGGTGCATACGCCGCGGGCGGAGCGTCGGGCGGATCGAATGACGGTTCAATCGCGGTGACGGACCGGTAGGGCGGGGGCCGGTCGGCCAGGCGGGTGCCGCCCACTGTCCGTCGATCGGGCTGGCTCCGTTCGGCATCGCCAGGGCGGACTCGGTGGTTCCGGGGCGCTCAGGCCTGGTTGTGTGACGTCCCGGTAAACGAAACCCGGTGGCGTAGGCCCGTCAGCCAGAAGGCCGGGGGGCACGCCACCAGCTCGGAAATACCACCGTTGCGGTGACCCCAGCCCCTAGGCTCGCCCCATGGGGCAGGGTGATGTGCCGACGTCGCGAGGCGGTCCACTCCGTCGTCGCAAGGAGAAGCGGCAACTGGAGCACCTGGCCGCATCGACGGCGCGGGACGGAACTCCGCAGGCGTCAGCGGCGCACGTCAAGCTCATCGGTGATCAGCCGGCCGTCCCGGTACAGGCTGACCCCGAGAAGCAGGAGGCGGATGCACCGGAGGGCGGCGCGCCGCAACCACGGATCGGCGGCTTCCACGTCCGGGCCGTACCGATCGACCAACCCGTCGGCGACTGAGGACCACACCGGCCGCCTCGAACCCACTCGCGGTGAGTGCCGCTCCTGTCGGCGTCGGCTCAGGCGGGAATGGTGGCCGTGCGGGCGTAGACGTGCGTCGTCAGTCGACCGCTCGAACGGTCTGAGAGCTCCACCTGCACGGGCGCATCGGGACCATCCCCGAGGAGCGTGCAGGCCGAGACGACGGGACCTTCTCCGGTCTGGGCCAGGTAGCGCAGATCGAGCTCGGTCACGACCGCCGGCATGTTGAAGCGGGCCGACACCATCTCCTCGGCTGCTGCTTCGGCGAAGAGCGCCACCATGGCGCCCTGCAGCGTCCCGGCGGGGTTCCGGAGCTCGGGTGTCACCGCCATCTCGAGCGCACCGGCGAATGGCGTCGAGCACGACGATGCCGGCTTCTTCGCGGAGCGGACGGTCCAGTGTCCGGGAGCCGTCGAACATGGTCGCCATGCGACTCGGCGAGGCGGGCGGCTTCACCGGATCGGTGTCCCGCCGTTGCACGCGGGTGAAGCCGATGGCGCCCGTCGCCACTTGCTCACCCTCTTCGGTCACGACATCCACCATCGCCACCGCTGATCGACGACCGCGGCGCAGAATGGTCGTCCGGGTCGAGACGAAGTCGGGCGCACGGAGCGGGCGCATCCGCACCGACATGTCCGAGGTCAACGTCCAGGCGTCGGGGTCGTCGTCGAGCACGACGCCGGCCGCCACGTCGACCAGGAAGGCGACGATGCTGGCGCGGAGCGCGCCATGGCGGAGCAACTCGGGCCGCGGGTGCAGGCCCAGACGGAATTCGCCGTCGTGGATCTCGGCCACGACACCCAGGCGGGCGGGGATATTGAAATTGTCATCGAGGAGGTCCGTCATCGGTGGTGCCGGGACGCTATCGGCCGCCTCCCGGTCGCCACCAGTTGTCGACACGAGCCGAGTGCGGTGCGTCAGGGTCGGCCGCCGCACGTCGGGGCCGCCATCCCTGACAAGGTGGGCGCAATGGACCCGATTGACGTCGACGCCTTCGAGGCGCTCGTCGCCGACGCCCTCGAGGCGATCCCCGACCAGCTACGCGCCGAAATGGAGAACGTCGCCATCATCATCGATGACGAGAGCCCGCCGGGCCGGCTCTACGGGTTGTACGAGGGGATCCCGCTCACCAAGCGTGGCACCTACGCGGGGGTGCGACCGGATCAGATCACGCTGTTCCTCAACACCATCTGCCGGTCGGCCCGCACACCCGACGAGTTGGCCCAGCGGGTCCGGGTGACCGTCCTGCACGAGGTCGGCCACCACTTCGGCCTGGGCGAGGCCCGCCTACGCGAGCTCGGCTGGGCCTGAGCACCGGCACGGCGCCTATTTCGGCGGCAGCTCCCCGCTGGGCGGCCGCGCCGGCGTGGCGACGGGAGGCGTGGCGCCGTTCGTGGTGCGGACCCCAGATCCTCGTTGCGCAGCGTCGAGAGAAGCACCTCGGCCGCGCCCATGAGGCTGGTCGCCTCGTAGGGCACGACGACCTTGGCGTTGTTGGACGCGGCGATGTCCTGGAGTGCCTTGAGCTGCAGCACGGCCAATGTGCGCGGGTTGATGGTGGCCGTGTCGATGGAGGTGAGGCGTGATGCCTCTCCTTCGCCGCGCAACTCGAGCGCCTTCTTCTCGCCCTCGGCCTGCAACTCCAGCACCTTCATCTCCGCCTCGGCACGGAGGATGGCCGACTGCTTGGCCCCCTCGGCCTCGAGCACGGCAGCCTGCTTGCGCCCGCCCGCCGAGTTGACGGCTGCGGTCTGCTCTCCCTCCGACTTCAGAATGAGGGCACGCTTGTGCTGCTCCGCTTCCTTCTGCTCGGACATGGCCTGCACGACGTTCATCGGCGGCGTGATGTCGAGGATCTCAATGCGGTTCAGCCGCACCCCCCACTTCGCCGTGGCGTCGGCCATGTGGTCCTGCATGCGGCTGTTGATCGTCTCGCGCTCGCTCAGGGCCTGGTCCAATGACAGCTCACCGAAGACGGCTCGCAGCGCGGTGCGGGAGAGCTGGTCGACGGCCAGCTGGAAATCGTTGATTTCGAAGAGCGCCGACTTGACGTCGATCACCTGGCAGAAGATGGTCGCACTCACCTGGAGCGACACGTTGTCCTTGGTGATCACGGCCTGCTGGTCACCCGTCATGGGGAACTCCCGGACGTCGACCTTCTCCATTTTGTCGATGAAGGGAATCAGGATCCGCATGCCCGGCTGGTCGACCGATTTGAACTCGCCCAGTCGCTTGACGACGCCGACGCTCCCCTGTTGCACGATCTTGACGAATCGCGAGAGGAACAAGGCGCCGATCCCGACTCCGGCCAGAATCGCGATGATGACAATTGCCAATACTTCTCCCGCCGATGCAACCATGTCGGTACCTCTCTGCTTCTGCTAGCTGTCGGCGGCGTAGACGACGAGCAAACCACGCTCGACGTCGGCGACAACGACATCGGTCCCGATGGGAATCGTGGCGTCGGGGTCGAGGGGGATGGCGAGCCACTCCTCACCCCGGGCCCGGATCCTTCCGGGGTGGTGTGCGCCTTCAATGGCCTTCACGACTAATGCGGTGTCTCCGACCATTCCTTGGACGCCATTCAGCACGAATACCAGTCTATTAGCGACCGATGTAAACGGGCTCCCGCTTCTCGGTGAAGGCGGCCAGCGCCTCCTGCGTGTCCCGGGTCGAGAAGTTCAGGGCCTGGCAGCGGGCCTCGTCCTCCACCGCCTGCTCCATGGAGGCCATGGAGGAGGCGGTGAGCAGCGTCTTGGTCATGGACAGGGCCAAAGGCGGGCCGGCGGCCAGGGTGGTGGCCCAGTCGTCCACGAAGTCGTCGAGTTGGTCGAGGGGCAGCACCCTGTTCACGAGGCCGATGGCCGCGGCCTCCTCGCCGCTCCACATGCCACCGAAGAGCGCGATCTCCTTGGCCCGGGCCAACCCGACGAGCCGCGGCAGCAGCCAGGAGGCGCCGTTGTCGAGCGCCAGGCCGCGCTTGGCGAAGATCATGGAGAGCCTGGCCCGGTCGCTGCAGACGATCAGGTCACAGCCCAACGCGAGCGACAGGCCGGCACCCACCGCGACGCCGTCCACCTTGGCGATCGCCGGCTTGGAGACGTGGTGCAGGGCGAGGGCCACGTCTCCCAGGCGCCGCATGCGGGCCAGGCCGGAGCGGGAGGGATCGGTGGCGGGGCCGTTGGGGTCCGAGAGGTCGGCTCCGGAGCAGAAGGCGCCGCCCGCCCCCGTCAGAACCATGACCCTGTCGTCGGGATTGTCCTCCACCTCCTCGAAGGTGGCGCGCAACTCGGTCAGCATCTTTCCGTTGGCGGCGTTCTTGCGCTCGGGGCGGTTCATCGTGACGGTCACGACACCGTCCTGGCGTTCGACGATCAGTGTCTCCATAGGCACGGACCCTAGGCCGCACCGCCTCAGAACGCACCTTCGACGACCTCGAGGATCCCGTCGAGGACGGCGGCCACGTCGAAGCGGACGTCGGCCCAACGTCTCCCCTGCTGTCGCAGGTACATGGCGGCGAGCCGCCGCAGCCGGCGCTGTTTCGGCGCGGTCACGGCCTCGAGCGGATGACCGTGCGCGGAGCCCGTCCGGGCCTTGACCTCGCAGACCACCAGGAGCGAGCCCTTGGCGCAGATCAGGTCGATCTCGCCCGCCGAGCAGCGCCAGTTCCGTTCCAGCACCGTCGTAGCCGTGCGCCCGGTAGTGCAGGACCGCCCGGTGCTCGCCGAATCCTCCGAGTGCGGCGTTGTGCCGGTCGCCGTAGCCCACCGACGGTGGAACGGTCGCGGTGGCGTCCGGCGCGGCGCGTGCGTCAGAGCTCTTGTTCGGGCAACCGCTCGATGTTCACGTCACGGAAGGTCACGACGCGCACCTCGGGGACGAAGCGCGCCGGGCGGTACATGTCCCACACCCAGGCGTCGCGGATCTCGAGTTCGATGCAGGCCGGCGTCGTGTCGGAGCGCACCGTCAGCGAGACCTCGTTGGCCAGATAGAACCGGCGTTCGGTCTCAATGACGTACGTGAAGACCGGCAGGACGGCCCGGTACTCCTGGACGAGCCCGAGCTCAATCTCGGATTCGTAGCGTTCGAGGTCTTCCTCGCTCACGCTGCGACCGCCCTACGCGTCCGCGTCCTCCTCGACGGCCTCATCGACTTCGGCGTCATCGACTTCGACCTCGTCGACGACATCGACGTCCACGTCGTCGGCCGCGTCCACGACGTCGACCTCTTCGAGCTCATCCACATCCGCTGCCTCGACCTCGTCCTCGACGACGGCGGCTGCAGCCTTCCCACGGGGAATGCGGCGCTCCTTGATCTTTGCGGCCTTCCCGTGCCGGTCGCGCAGGTAGTAGAGCTTGGCCCGGCGCACGTCGCCCAGCGTGGTGACCTCGATCTTGGCGATCGTCGGCGAGTGCACCGGAAAGGTGCGCTCGACACCCACGCCGAAGCTGACCTTGCGGACGGTGAACGTCTCCTGCACGCCGCCGCCCTGGCGCCGCATGACCGCACCCTGGAAGACCTGCACCCGCTCCCGGTTGCCCTCGACGACCCGGACGTGGACCTTGACGGTGTCGCCGGGGCGGAAGTCGGGGATGTCGTCGCGCAGGCTGTCGCGATCGATCGTTTCGGTGGGGTGCATGAGAGGCGTCCTTCGGTCACACCGGCTCAGTGCCGGACGGAACATCGTAGCCGTGCGCAGCCAGGGCCTGCACGTCGCTGGCACTGAGCGCCGACGCCCTGACCAGGCGCGCAAGCAGGTCGGGGCGGCGCTCGGCCGTCCGCAGCAGGGCCTGTAACCGGCGCCAGGCGGCCACAGCCCCGTGATCCCCCGACCGCAGCACCTCGGGGACCGGCCAACCCCGGAACTCCGCCGGGCGGGTGTACTGGGGATATTCCAGGAGCCCGGCGGCGAAGCTCTCGTCCAGGGCGGACTCCTCGTTCCCCAGCACGTCGGGCAACAGGCGGGCGACCGCCTCGACCACCACCAGGGCGGCCAGCTCCCCCCCGGCCAGAACGAAGTCACCGACGGAGAGCTCGTCGTCGACGAGGTGGTCGGCCACCCGTTGGTCCACTCCCTCGTAGCGGCCGCACAGCAAGGAGAAGCCGCCGCCGGTCAGCGCTGCCAGTTCGACGGCCACTTCCTGATCGAAGGGCCGTCCGCCCGGAGCGAGGAGGAACAGCGGCCGCGGCGCGTCGGGCACCGACTCCACGGCACGAAAGACCGGATCGGGGCTCAGCACCATGCCGGCTCCCCCGCCGAAGGGACTGTCGTCGACCGAGCGGTGCACGTCGGTCGCACCCTCTCGCAGGTCGTGCACGCGCACGTCCAGCGCGCCGGCGGCGGCGGCCCGGCCCAGGATCGACACGCCGCAATAGGTGGTCACCACGTCAGGAAAGAGCGTGAAGACGTCGATCCTCACCGCGGGCACGTCACAGGTCGAGGAGCCCCTCGGGGATATCGACGTCGACGGTCCGGCCCGTCGGGTCGTGCGCGGTGACGAAGCGGACAGGGATGAGCCCGCCGGATTCGAGGACCATGAGATCGCTGGCCGGATTGGCCTCGACCGACGCCACGACGCCGAGGGTGGCGCCGCTCCCGTCCCGCACCGTGGCCCCGACCAGGTCGTGCACCCACAGCACGCCGGCCACGTCCTCGAGCGGTTCTGCCTCGAGCTCCACGCCGCGCAGGCTGTCGGCGGCGTCGCGGTCGAACACGCCCTCGAACTGCACAATGAAACGGTCGGGCCCGAAGGGCGTCGACCACACGACGGTCAGCGTGCCGCGCTCGGACGTCAGCTCCGACCCGGGGTCCACGCGCTGCGTCTGGTCGGTCCAGAGCTGGACGACCACCTCGCCGCGCAGACCGTGGGCCTTGGTGACCCGGCCGACCTTGAGCAGATCAGTCGTCGACGATGTCCACGCTGGCCTGCACGCCGTCCTTGGCGCCGGCCACGTTCACCAACGTCCGGATGGCCTGGGCCGTCCGACCACGACGCCCGATCACCCGGCCCATGTCGTCGGGTGCCACGTGCAGGTTGAGGCGCAACCCGCCGCGGCGCTCCTCGGTCTCAATGACCACGGAGTCGGGGTCGTTCGACAGCGAGCGGGCGAGATACGTCAGCACGGCCAGCGCGGTCCCGCCGTCCTCGTCGCCGATCTCGTTGCCTGCACCGACCTCGTCGTCGAGTCGTCGTCGATGTCGTCACCGTCATCGATGTCGTCGCCATCGTCGAGGTCGTCGACGTCGTCGGCGCCCTCGGACTGGTTGATGTCACCCGCTTCGTACAGGTCGGTCACTTCGCCCTCGCCGCGGCGAACTCGTCCCAGGCCCCGGAGGTCTTGAGGATGCGCTCCACCCGCTCGGTCGGCTGGGCCCCGTTGACCAGCCACTTGACCGCCTTGGCGTTGTCGATGTTGATCACGGCGTCCGGCTCGGCCGTCGACGAGCCCCGGGGCGCGTAGGTACCCACGATCTCGAGGAAGCGGCCGTCACGCGGCGATCTGCTGTCAGCGGCCACGACCCGGTAGGTCGGCTGCTTCTTCTTTCCCATCCGCACAAGGCGGAGCTTCACTGCCACGGAACTGAAATCCTCCACTGATCTGGACGTCTTGGCCGTCCATTCTGGCAGATGGCGGGGCTACCGGCCTTTCGGAGGGGTAACCCGCCCACCCTTCTTCTTCTTCTTGGTGCCCTTGTTGCCGCTGACCACGGGCCGGGCGGGGGCCGGCGCGGGCAGGCCGGGGAAGCCCGAGGGCAGGTCACCACCCTGGTCCATGAGCTGGGAGAGCATGTCGAAGTCGGCGCCGGCGGGTGCCGCGGGCAGGCCGGCCGGCCCCTGCTGGGCCAGCTTGCGGGCCGCCCGACCGCTCATACCGGCCATGTTCGGCATGCCGGGGAGGTTGGGCATGTTGCCCGAGGCCATCCCCTTCATCATCTTCTGCATCTCCTTGAACTGCTTGAGGAGGGTGTTGACGTCTTGAATCGACGTGCCCGAGCCCCGGGCCACCCGGCTGCGGCGAGAGCCGTCCAGGAGTGCGGTGTCGTTGCGCTCGGCCGGCGTCATGGAGCAGACGATCGCCTCCACCTTGGCCACTTCCCCGTCGTCGATCTGGCCGGCGGCCTGGCGCATCTCCTTGGACATGCCCGGCATCAGGCGCATGAGACCGCCCAGCGATCCCATCTTCTTGACCTGGCGCAGCTGCGAGAGGAAGTCGTCCAGGGTGAACTGGCCCTGCATGAGGCGGTTGGCGCTCTTGGTCACCTCGTCGGTGTCCATGGTCCGCTCGGCCTGCTCAATCAGGCTGAGGACGTCCCCCATGCCGAGAATGCGGTCGGCCATGCGGTCCGGGTGGAACAGGTCGAAGTCGGCCAGCCGCTCACCGGTGCTGGCGAACGCGATGGGCTTGCCCACCACGCCCTTGACCGACAGGGCGGCGCCACCCCGGGCGTCGCCGTCGAGCTTGGTCAGGATGACACCACTCAGCTCGAGCGAGTCGTCGAACGCCTTCGCCGTGGCGACCGCGTCCTGCCCGATCATGGCGTCGATCACCAGGAACGTGTAGTGCGGCTGGACGGCGTCCGAGATGTCACGGATCTGCTGCATCAGCTCGGTGTCGATCGTCAGCCGGCCCGCGGTGTCGATGATGCAGATGTCACGGCCGAGGCGGCGGGCCTCTTCGAGGCCGGCCTTGGCGCAGGACACCGGGTCGGTCGCCTCGCTGAAGACCGTCACGCCGGCCTGTTCGCCGAGGACCCGCAGCTGCTCCACCGCGGCGGGCCGCTGCAGGTCGGCGCCCACGAGGAGCGGGTTGCGGCCCTGCTGCTTCCACCACAGGGCGAGCTTGGCCGAGTTCGTGGTCTTGCCGGAGCCCTGCAGGCCGGCCATCAGCACGACCGTCGGCGGCCGCGAGGCGTAGCTCAGCTTGAGGGTGTCGCCGCCCAGGACGCCGATGAGCTCCTCGTGCACGGCGCGGACGACCTGCTGGCCCGGAGTCAGGCTCTTGGCCAGCTCCTCCGTGCTGACCCGGAGCCGGATGCCGTCGCAGAAGCGCCGGGCCACGCTGAGCTCGACGTCGGCCTCCAGCAGGGCCGTGCGGATCTCCTTGAGGGCCTCGTCGAGGTCCTCGTCGCTGATACGGCCCTTGCCCCGCAGGCGGGTCGAGATCCGCTCCAGGCGGTCGGACAGGGCGTCGAACATGGTCACTCACGTTAGTGGCGCCGCCGTCCGCGCGCGCGGACCGTGCTGCCGGCACGCGCATGGGATCGCTGTCGCATCCGCGGCGACGCGCCGGTCGCCGCCGGACCGTGCATCCGGTGCCCGGCCCCGACAGCCCGGCGACCAACGGCTACCGTCTCGGCCCATGCCCTCCTCACCCCACGTCGCCGGGCCGCTCGCCCTGGTGGCCCTGGCCGCCGCCGGCGCGCTCGGCCTGGCCGCCTGCAGCTCCTCGCCGTCCAACTCGTCGAGCGCGGCCAAGGTGACCCAGACGACCGGCACCGGCGGCGGCAGCGATCCACCCCGACCAGCGCGGCGGCCGCCAGCCCGCTCCACGCCATCGCGCCCATCCCGACTGCCGACCTCTCGCCCGCCGGGACCGCCGGGCAGGCGCCGACGGTGACGGTGCCCTCGGGCACCCCGCCGACCAGCCTCGAGAGTGCCGACCTGATCACGGGTACCGGTAAGGAGGCGGGACCGGGTGACCAGGTCACGGTGCAGTACGTGCTGGCGACGTACTCGGCCGGCAAGGTGATCCAGTCCTCGTGGACGAGCCAGCCCTTCAGCTTCGTCCTCGGCCAGGGCCAGGTCATCCCGGGTTGGGACAAGGGCGTCGTGGGCATGAAGGTCGGCGGGCGCCGTGAGCTGATCATCCCGCCGAGCCTCGGCTACGGGGCCAATCCGCCCCAGGGAGCGCGGGCATCGCGGCCAACGACACGCTCGTCTTCGTGATCGACCTCCTCAAAGTCGGCTAGAGACCGGCCGCGTGGAGATCCCCGTCCACATCGCCGCCGTGCGGGAGGAGGGGGCGCTGATGGCGGCCGCGGTGGCGCAGGCCGATCCGGACAGCGCCGTGCCCACCTGTCCGGAGTGGACCGTGCGCGACCTCGGCCGGCACCTGGGCGGGGTGCACCGCTGGGCCACCGGTTTCGTCCGAGGGAGGACCGAGCCCCAACGGGCCGACCTGGACGAGGTGGTCGGCACCTGGCCGGCGGACGCCGAGCTGGCGGGCTGGCTCGCCCAGGGGTGTGCCGACCTCGTGGCGCGCTCACGGAGGCGCCCGACGACGCTCGAGTGCTGGACCTTCCTGCCCGCGCCCTCGCCGCGCGCCATGTGGGCCAGGCGCCAGGCCCACGAGACCGCCATCCACCGCGTCGACGCCCAGCTCGCCGCCGGCCTCCCCGCTCTCACCCTGCGCGCCGGCCTTTGCCGCCGACGGCATCGACGAGCTCCTGTCGCTGTTCGTCCCCCGCGCGCAGCACAGCGCTGCGCGCCGATCCGCCGGTCACACTGGCGGTGCGTTGCGCCGATGTCGACGCCTCGTGGCTGCTACGCCTGGACGAGCACGGCGTCACCACCACGCCTGCCGCGGGCAGCGACCGGGACGGCACGCGTGCACGGTGACCGGGCGGGCGGGCGATCTCTACCTGGCGCTGTGGAACCGCGCCGGTTCGGAACAGCTGAGCGTCGCAGGCGAGCGCGCCGTGCTGGGCGGTTCTCCGAAGGCGTGCGGATCCGCTGGTCCTAGGCGGGCGCCCCGCCGCTGCGTCACGCGGTTGGCGTCGTGCCCCGCCGGCGACCGAACGTCCAGTACGCCAGCGACCCCGTCGTGTTCATGGTCGCCCAGACCCTCCACAGGCGCTTCGGTCCCCGCACGGCCGACTCGGGCCGGCGCCGGAGGTCGCGCAGGGTGAACCGGGCGAGGATCACGTGCACGACGAGGACGACGAGGAGCAGGCGCTTCTGACGGTCGTTCAGGTCGAACGGGCCCCCACGTCCCCCACCGGAGCCGCCCGGCGGCGCCGGTCGGACGGGGGACGGCTCCGTTCGTGGTCTCGCTGTGCTGCTCTGTGACGTCGGTCATTTCGTGCCCACCTTCTTGCTCAGTCCGAGGAGAGGAGGGCGTCGACGAACGCCTCGGAATCGAAGTCGACGAGGTCGTCGGGCCCCTCACCGAGGCCCACCAGCTTGACCGGCACGAACAGCTCGCGTTCGACCGCAATCACAATGCCGCCCTTGGCCGTGCCGTCGAGCTTCGTCAGGACGACCCCCGTCACATCCACCGCGTCGGCGAATTGGCGGGCCTGGGTCAGTCCGTTCTGGCCCGTGGTGGCGTCCAGGACGAGGAGGACCTCGGTCACGTTGCCCGGGTCGCGGTCGGCGATCCGCCGGATCTTCTTCAGCTCCTCCACGAGGTTCACCTTGGTGTGCAGCCGCCCCGCCGTGTCGGCCAGCACGAGATCGTTCTTCCTCGCCGCCGCACGCTGCACGGCATCGAACACGATCGCGCTCGGGTCGGCGCCCTCGGCCCCGCGCACGATCTCGGTGCCGGTGCGCTCGGCCCACATGGCGAGTTGGTCGGCCGCCGCCGCCCGGAATGTGTCGCCCGCCGCCAGGAGCACCGACTGCCCCGCCGCGTGCTGCCGCCGGGCCAGCTTGCCGATGGTCGTCGTCTTGCCGACGCCGTTGACGCCGACGAAGAGCCACACGTCGGGTTGACCCTCCCTGCCGTCGAAGCGCAGCGCACGCGACCCGACCGAGTCGAGGAGCTGACGGATCGAGTCCCCAGAGCCTCGAGCAGGTCGTCCCCGCCGCTGATCTCCCTGGTCTGCACCTTGGCCCGCAGCTCGTCGAGGAGGATGCCGGTCGTCGTGACGCCGACGTCGGCCCGGATCAGCGCTTCTTCGAGTGATTCCCAGGTGGCCTCGTCGATACGACCCGACCGCAGCGCGGCCACGGCGCCGCTGAAGAGACCCCGCACGCCACCGAGACGGCTCCGGTACGAGGGCGGCGCCCCTGGCGTCTCGGGCTCGGCGACCGGCGTCGGCAGCCGGCGCGGCATCTGCGGGCGCCACCTCGGGCTCGGCGACCGGCGCCGGCGACCGCGGCGCCTGCGGGGGCGGCCGCGGCGGCGCGCTCGGCGGGGCGGTCGTCGTCGTGCCGCCCGAGCGGCGGCGCGAGCGGGTGAGCGCAATCCCTCCGAGGGCGACGGCCAGGAGGGCCACCACCACGACGAGGATGATGATGGTGCCGATCACGTGCAGCGGATCCTCCATGTCGACCCCGGTCGTCACGGCCGTCGTCGCGCGTCGGCCGCAGCAGCGGCCGCCGCTTCGGCCGCCGCCACCGCCGCGGCCTCCTCGGCGTAGGTCGCCTGATCGTCGTCCCCGCCGTACTCGGCTTCGTCGTCACGCTCGGCCCGACGGGTGCGGGCGACGGCGGTGACCCCGGCGATGACGCAGATGACAGCGGCAATGACGAAGACGAGGGCCAGGGTGCCGGTCACGCCGGCTCCTTCTCCTTCTCCACCTTCTGGCTCACCACCTGCGATGAGCCTCCCGGTGCCATCGTCACGCCGTACAACGCGTCGCCGGTCTCCATGGTCCGCTTCTGGTGGCTCACGATGAGCAGCTGCGCCTCGTCGCGGAACTCGTGCACCAGGGCCAGGAAGCGGCTGAGGTTCACGTCGTCGAGCGCCGCCTCGACCTCGTCCATCATGTAGAAGGGCGAGGGCCGGCTGCGGAAGACCGCGAAGAGAAAGGCCAGCGCCGCCATGGAGCGCTCGCCGCCCGACAGCAGCGAGACCCGGCGGACGTTGCGGCCGGCCGGGCGCACCTCAATCTCGACGCCGGTGTTGAGCAGGTCGTCGGGGTCCACCAGCATGAGGCGCCCCGTCCCGCCGGGGAACAGCATGGCGATCAACGTCGAGAAGTGCTCGTTGACGTCGGCCGCGGCGGAGGCGAACGACGTCATGATCTCGTGGTCGAGCGTGCGCACCACTTCGTGCAGTTCCCGGCGGGCGCCGCGGACGTCGTCGACCTGCGCCTCCAACTCCTTGTGGCGCTCCTCCAGGGTGGAGAGCTCCTCGAGCGCCAGCGGGTTCACCGGTCCCAGTGCCACCAGCTTGCGCTCCAGCTCCTCGGCGTGCTGCGGCAACGTCGTGCCCTCCGGCGCCTCGGGCTCGGGCAGGCCCGGTCAGCTCCTCGGGCACGGCGCCGAGGTCGCGCGCAATGTGCTCGTGCAGGGCCTCGAGCCGCAGGTCCACCTCGTTGGACTCCAGGTCGAGCGTGCGGGTGCGGTTGCGCACCGCTTCGAGGCGCTGCTCGGTCGTGTGCCGGTCCTGGCGCAGGCGCTCGAGCTTCTCGCCCCCGGCGCGCACCGCGTCGACCTGGTCCTGGTAGTCGTGGCGCAGCGACTCGAAGACGCCGTCGAGCCGTTCGTGCTCGCGCTGGACGACGACCTCCAGCCGGGCCAGCGCGGCGCCCTCGGCCTCCAGCCGGCGCCGGCGCGACGCCGCCGTCGCCCGCTCCTCGGCGTGGCCCTGCAGCCGGCGCTCCACCTCGGCCTGGCGCTCGGCCAGGACGCGGCGGCGCTCGGCGACACCGGCGACGCGCACCTCGAGCTCCTGGCGCCGGCCCCGGAGCGCGACCCGCCGCGCCTCCAATGCGTCCCAGGCTTCCAGAGCCTCCGCCAGTTCGGGCAGCGATCCGGCCAGGTGCGCCTGCTCGGCCGTCACCTCGGCCAGGCGCTGGTGCGCCGCCGCCAGCGCGCTGCGGGCCTCCTCGAGCTCCCCGGCCACGCGGCGCTGCTCCTCGGCGGAGCGGTCCCTGTCGGCCCGGCCCGCCTCACAGGCCGAGGCATGGCGGTCGTTCGCCCGCTCCGCGGTGGTGCGGGCGTCGCGGCAGCGGCCGAGCACTATGCGGCTCTCGGCCAGCTGGCGCCCGGGCCAGCTCGGCGGCGGCCGCCGCGTCATCGGCCCGCCGGCGCGCCTCTTCGACCGAGGCGGCCGTGACCACGCTGGTGGCCGAGCGCACGCGCCATCCGGTGGCCGCGAAGCGGTCGCCTTCGGGCGTCACCACGACCAGGTCGTCGCGGGCCAGCGAGAGGTCGATGGCCTCCTCCCAGCCGTCGACCCGCACCGCGCGGCCGACCAGGGTGTCGAGCACCGACTCGGCCGCCGCGCCGCCGTGGCGCACGCGCACATGGCGCCGGACGGGCTCGGCGCTGCTCCCGGCGGGAAGCTCCCCGACCCCGGCCGCCGACGCCCGCGGCGTCAGGATGGCGCCGGTGACCCCGCCCTCGCGCAGGGTGGCCAACGCGGCCTGGGCCGAGCGCCGCCCGTCCACCACGACGGCGGCGACGCCGGCGCCGATGGCGGCTTCGAAGGCGGCGTCCCAGCCCTCGTCGATCTCCACCAGGTCGACCAGGGACCCGACGACGCCGTCGACGTCGCGCAGCAGCTCGCGCCCGCCGGCGCCCTGCAGGTCGGCCAGGGCGCGTTCGAGTGCCTCGGCCCGGGCGGCCGTGCGGTGGCGCGCCTCCTCGGCCTGGTCGGCCGACAGCTGGGCCGTCTCCGCCGCCTGCACGGCCGCTTCGAGCTCCGCGCTGCGCGTGGCCAGCTCGGTCCCGAGCGCCGCCGTCGCCTGTTCGAGCTCGTCGGCCTGCTGGGCCAGGAGGTCGGCCCGCACGGCGGCGCCCGCCGTCCGCTCCTCGAGGTTGGCGACCGCGCGACCGAGCGCGTCCATGTCCTGCTCCTCGCGCGCCGCGGCCCGGCCCACCGACTCGGGGCGCGACCGGACCCGGGCCAGGGCCTGGTCCGGCGCGTCCTCGCCGAGCACCGTGGCCCAGCGGGCGCGCAGCGCCGCCACCTCGTCGTCGAGGGTGGCCAGCGCGGCTTCGAGCTCGGCCCGTTCGGGCGCCCCGCCCGCTTCCTCCTCGGCCCGCGCCGTCACCAGCTCGCTGGCCAGGCGGGCGGCCTCGGCCTCCAGGGTGGAGACGACGTCGACGTCGGCGGCGGCATCGAGTGCGGCCACCACGCCCCGGCCCCGCTCGCGCAGCACGCCGGTGAGCCCGCGGGCCCGCTCCACCAGTCCCTGCACCCGTCCCAGGGCGTTGGCCAGGTCCTCCTCGCGGCGCGAGGACAGCTCGGCCGTGGTGGAGGTCGCCTCGGCGTCCAGCCGCTCCAGCGCGGTGTGGAGCTCGCATCTCCTCGTCGCGGCACACGGCGAGGTGCTGCGCCGCGGTCGCCCGGCGGGTGCTCAGGTCGGTCTGCTCGGCGCCGGCCAGGTAGCGCCGCACCGTCAACAGCTCCGTGGCCACGCTGTCGTGCGAACGGGCGGCCGCCGCCTGCTTCTCGAGCGGCCTGATCTGACGCCGCACCTCGCGCACCAGGTCACCGAGGCGCTCGAGGTTCTCGGCGGTGCCGGCCAGCCGGCGCTCGGCCCGCTCGCGGCGGCGGCGGTGCTTGAGCACGCCCGCCGCCTCCTCAATGATGGCCCGCCGGTCCTCGGGCCGGGCGTTGAGCACGGTGTCGAGCTGGCCCTGGCCGATGATCATGTGCTGCTGGCGGCCGACGCCCGAGTCGCTCAGCAGCTCTTGAATGTCGAGCAACCGGCACGGGGCCCCGTTGATGGCGTATTCGCTGTCACCCGAGCGGAAGAGCGTGCGGGTGATGGTCACCTCGGCCAGGTCGATCGAGAGCTTGCCCGCCGCGTTGTCGATGGTCAGCGACACCTCGGCCCGGCCCAGCTGCGGCCGCGAGGAGGTCCCGGCGAAAATGACGTCCTCCATCTTTGCCGAGCGCAGCGAGCGCGGTCCCTGGGCGCCGAGCACCCAGGTCACGGCGTCGACGACGTTGGACTTGCCGCTCCCGTTGGGGCCGACGACCACGGTGACCCCGGGCTCGAATTCGAGCACCGTCGGGTCGGCGAAGGACTTGAAACCCTTCATGCTGAGCGACTTCAGGAACATCGGGGCGACCCTACCGGAGGCCTACGCGCGGTGGAGAGGCTCACACCTGGCAGTGCTCGCAGAAGAAGGTCGAGCGCCCGCCCGCCTTCACCCGCACAATGGTGTTGCGACAGCGCCGGCAGGGCTGGCCCTCACGGTCGTAGACCTGGTGCGAGCCCTGGAAGTCGCCCAACTCGCCGAAGAGGTCGCGGTACTGCTCGTCGGCCAACGACGATCCCCGGTGCTTAATGGCATCGGCCAACGTCTCCACAA
>CAWAHA010000031.1:0-65157 GCA_963781565.1 uncultured Acidimicrobiaceae bacterium
TCATCGGACGGCGCGGCGTTCGCCGGCTGGGGATGCGTGAGATCGCCGAGACCGCCGGCGTGTCCCGGGGCACGCTCTACCGCTACTTCCCGAGCAAGGACCACGTGCTGGCCGCCGCCGCCGACTACGACGGGCAGCGGTTCTCGGACGGGCTCGACGAGGTGCTGGCCGCGGCGAGCACGCCCGAGGAGCGCGTCACCTCCTTCATGGCCTACGCCTTCGACTTCATCCGCTCCCACCCCTGCCGGCCCCTCTTCGAGTCGGAGCCCGGGTTCGTCATGAGCTACCTCCTCGACCACCTGCCCGAGCTCCGTGGCGAGCTGGTGCGGCGGCTCGGGGACGCGCTCGACTCCGTTCCCGCTGTCGCGGCAGGCACGCTGGGCCGGGAAGAGTTGGCCGACGTCATCGTTCGTCTCTTCGCGTCGAGCTGGATCATCCCCGAGACCGACGACGCCTCGCTCGTGCAATCAGTCAACCGCATTCTGCAGATCAGTTCGGAGGAGACCAATGGCAAGTGAAACCGAGACCGAGACCGAGACCGAGGCGGCCGGGTACGGCGCCAACCCGCTTGCCGCCATGGATGCTTCCATGGCGGCCAACCCGCAGCCGACGTACAAGTTGCTGCGTGACGAAATGCCCGTGCTGGCCATGGACATCGGCTCCAATCCGGGCGTCATCCTCTCGCGCAAGGAGGACATCGACTTCGCCCTTCGTCACACCGAGATCTTCTCCTCCAATGTCGATGCCGTCGACCTGAAGAACAAGCGGCCGATGATCCCGTTGCAGATCGACCCACCGGACCACAAGAAGTTCCGCAAGCTGCTCGACCCGATCTTCGCCCCGCGCAAGATGGCCGCCATGGACCAGGAGGTGTCCGACCTCGTCAACCACCTCATCGACGGGTTCATCGAGCGGGGCGAGGTGGACTTCGCCAAGGAGTTCTCGGTCCCGTTCCCCTCGGAGGTCTTCCTCACGCTGCTCGGCCTGCCCATGGAGGAACTGGACACCTTCCTCACCATGAAGGACGGCATCATCCGGCCCGAGCACGTCATCGGCACGGCGCAGGGTTCAGCCAAGGCCCAGGCGTACCAGCAGGAGATCGCCGATTCGGTCTACGAGTACTTCGACAAGGTCCTCGACGAGCGTGAGAAGGAGCCGAGGGACGACATCCTGTCGCACTTCCTGAGCGCAGAGGTCGACGGCGACCGCCTGAGCCGCGAGGACATTCTCGACATCTGCTTCCTCTTCCTGATCGCGGGGCTCGACACGGTCACTGCGACCCTCGACTGCATGTTCTCCTTCCTGGCGGAGCACCCCGAGCACCGTCGCCAGCTCGTCGAGAACCCCGACGTCATTCCGAATGCCATTGAGGAGATGCTGCGCTGGGAGACCCCGGTGATGATGGTGTCACGCGTGGTGGTGCAGGACACCGAGCTGGCGGGGTGTCCCATCCACAAGGGCGATCACGCCATTGTGGCGATCGGCTCCGCCAACTGCGACGAGGCCGAGTTCGAGGACGCGCACGAGGTGCGCTTCGACCGCGAGGTCAACCGTCACATCGCCTTCGGGGGCGGTGTCCACCGGTGCCTGGGCTCGCACCTGGCCCGCCTGGAGCTACGGGTGGCACTGCGGGAGTGGCACAAGCGCATCCCGGACTACGAGATCGAGCCCGACCACGAGCTCGTGTACACGACCGGCATTCGCTCCATCGACCACTTCCCGATGCGCTTCACGGCGAAGAAGTAGGCGCGTCGGCGCTCCGCCTGCCGCCGTCGGCCACGTGCTCGGTCCAGCGGCCCTCGTGCCAGTAGCGCTGCTCGTGCCGGCCTGCCGGGTCGGGGTACCAGCCTGACGGAGCGGCGCCGCCGCTCGGGTGCGGGGACGACCGTGCGCTTGCGCAAGCGGGCCGACCGGCTGAGCGCCGTGAGCTCGGTGACCAGCTGGTCCGCCTCGTCCACCGCCCGGTCCCGGAACTCGGCGCGGGCCCGCTTGCCGGCCACGTCGACATGGACGGTGGCCAACCCGAGGGGTCGTTGCAGCGGGCCCTGGACCCGACGGATGCTCTGGGACTTCTCCAGCGGGACCCAGGTGGTGGCCCGGTTGAGGCGCCCTGTGACGCAGACCGCGTGCGCGGCGTCGTGCCCGGCCGAAAGGAAGTGGAAGCTCAGCGGTGCCTTGAACCGGGCCCGCCCCGGCGGGGCCGTGCGCTCCGGGTCGGGCGCGCCGAGCAAACGCGCCAGCAGATGCCACGAGTCCTGTTGCGATCCGACCGGCAGCAGCGCCTTGCGGACGACGCTGGCGCCCTCACCCCGCTGGTTGCGTTCCGTCGCCCCGGCCACGTCGACCTCCAAGCGGCACCAGCCGAAAGGTCGCCACAGGAGCGGCTCCACCTGGCGCACCGCCTGAATCCTGCCGTAGGGCACGGTCTCGGAAATGGTCTGCAGCAGGCCACGCCGGATACGCACGCCTTCGGGGGCCTCCACGGCGATGAAGTTGTACTGGCCCGACAGCCGGCGCCAGATGACCCCGGCGGCACTGAGCAGGTACACGGCGAGGAACCCGGCCGCGGCGGCGGCCGTCTTCGGCTCGAACTGGTCGAGGACGACCAGGGCGGCCACGGTGCCGATGACGACGATGGTGACCAGCGAGAGGAACACCGAGGCCAGCAGGCGGGCGGTGTCGACGCTCGCCATGGGGAGGCCGGTGTTGCTGCTGGGGACCGCTTCGGTGTTGATGTGCCCGGCCAGGAGGACCAGCCGCAGCTCGTCCGCCTGCGCTGCGGACAGGTAGGCCAGCTTGCCGTCGGTCCCTCCCGATCCGGCCAGGCGGATGCGCAGCTCCGACACGCCGAGCAGCCGGGCCAACAGCGGCCGCACGATGTCGACCGCTTGTATCCGCGCCAGCGGCAGGCGGCGGGAATCCTTGCGGATGAGGCCTGTCTCAATGCGCAGGGTGTCCCCCTCGAAGCGCCAGCGCGTGACCATCCAGTGGATGTAGCCGTAGACGGCGGAGAGCAGCGCGAACGCAATGAGATAGTCGGTCTCGACCGTCCGGTTCTCGGCCTTCGAGTGCACGGTCGACACGAGGAACAGCAGGACGAGGGCCGGGACGAGCCGGCCGATGCGGGCGATGGGTGTGAGCGGATGGAGCCGCAACCATTCTCCGTCGGGCGGTGCCGGCTGCGGCTCCGGCGCGGGTGGGGCGTCGCTCACATGCCCGCCGCCATCGACTCGCCCAGCTCGGTCAACCGGTCCCGCAGGCGCGCCGCCTCGTCCCGCTCCAACCCCGGAATGCGGGCGTCACTGGCCGCCGCCGCCGTGTGCAGCTTGACCGTCGACAGCCCGAAGACCCGCTCGACGGGCCCGGCGGTCACCTCGACGAACTGCATCCGGCCGTAGGGCACCACGGAGAGCCGCTGCACCATGACGCCGCGGGCGACGATGAGGTCTTCGTTGCGCTCCTGGTAGCGCCAGGCCCCGAAGCGGCGGCGGACGAACCAGGCGGACAGCGCGCCGAGCGCCAGCACGACGATGGCACTGATCGACGCCGGGGAGGGCGCCGCCCGCCGCCCAGAAGATGAGACCGAACACCGCGGCGAGCACGACCGAGAGCACCGCCACCTCGGCCCGGCGCATGCGCCACAGGCTCGGGGAAGGATGGAGCCAGGGCTGGTCGTCGCCCGTCGTCACGGGTTAGACGATAAAGGGAAGCGTCCGACGTAGGGTGGGCAATTGTGACCCAATTGCGTGCTTCTGACGACAAGAAAACTGGCTATGGCGCTGGAACCCGTGGCCGGCCAGGTGTATTTCTCGCCCGAGTGTCATGCCAACTACGCCGCGCTCGGCTTCTCGCCCAGCCCGGGCTCGCTGCCCAACGGCGTGCAGTTCCCGGACGGCGCGGCCTACTTCACGAGCCGGGGGTCGGTGATGGGTCAGGTGCCGGGCGAGGTGGTCGCCGCCGCGTTCGCGGTCTTCAATCCCGAGGCGGTGGTGCCCGGGGTCCGGTTCGGGTGGAGCAAGGTGGATGCGGCCGACCATCTGCGCCGCGCGCACCGCGGTGCGGTCGACCAACTGGTTCGCATCCTCGGCCCCGAGCCCGAGGGACTGGCGGACGCGACGGTGTTGTTGGCGTCGGCGGTGGAGCCACTGCGGCCCGAAGGGAAGCCGCTCTTCGCGGGCCTGCTGAGCCTGGGCCTGCCCGGCGATCCGATGGGTGACATGTGGCGGCTGGCGGACATGCTGCGCGAATACCGGGGGGACGCCCACACGGCGGCCTGGACGTCGGCCGGGCTGCACGCGACCGAGGTGGGCCTGCTGACCGAGCTCTACTGGGGACTGCCCATGCGGAGCTACATCCGCACGCGGGCCTGGACGGACGAGCAGCTGACCGCGGCGGAGACGTCGCTCTCGGAGCGGGGCCTCGTGGTCGACGGCGCGTTCACCGCCGAGGGACGCGCCCTCCGTGAGTCGGTCGAGGAGATGACCGATGCGCAGTGTGCGGTCATCCTCGACGCGCTCGGGGACTCGGTCGACGCGCTGCTGGCCATCCTCGGCCCGTGGGGCGATGCCATCCGCGCCGCCGGTGGGTACCCTCCGCAGGGACCGCACGATCTGGCGCCCGTTCGCTGAACCTTCAGCCGAGCGGTCGGTCTTCTCGGGCGCCCTCGCCGGGCGCCCTGCGCCTCAGTACAGCGGCGACCACGCCGCGCTGCGCAGCAGCCGGCTCTCCCAGCGGTCGCGCACCTCGAGCGCGTCGTGCAGCCAGGTGCCCGGGGCCGACGCCTCGGGCGGGAGGTCGTGCCCGAGCATCCACATGACCGCCTTGGTGTTGACCACCCGCTGCCACAGAATGACCTCGGTCGTCTGGTGGGTGCCGAGGACGGGTTGGAAGGCGGCCTCGAGCTCAATCATCCCGATGCCCTCCTCCTTCTGGCTGCTCAGCGTGTGGTCGTAGAGCGTGCCCGCCTTGGCCAGGTACGCCTGCAGGCCGCCCTTGAAGGGCCACGCCGTGTCCTCCATGAAGAGCGAGTTCTTGTGGGTCTCGCCGTTCACGGGCACCGTGCTGAAGTCGATCTCCTGCAGCGGCGACCACGGCACCGGACGGACGATCTTGCCCTCGTGCTCGTGGCGCATGGCGTCGACCTCCGACGACCACTCGGCCAGGTCGCCGACGCGGACGCGCTCGGACAACTCCTCCCACGCCGCCGCGTCGCGGCAGCCGGTGATGCTGACGATCGGTGTAGGCCTGCCCGCTGCCGTGGGACAGGCGCAGGTACCACAGCAGCCTGCTCCCATCCGACTTCGCCAGCGCCGGCAGGTAGTGGTCGCGGTAGGCGTCGTCGAAGGCATCCTCCTTGGCGCCGGCGACCCGATGGACCTCGTGGAGCAGTAACACGGTGGAACCCCCTGGTTGGACGCTCGGAGCGAGCGAAACGAGCAATCGATACTGCGGTACTACGGACTAGCGAGTGGTGGCGATGCCCCCGTCCACCGGAATGATCGTCCCGGTCAGGTAGGCCCCCGCCCGCGAGGACAGATAGATGGCCGCCCCGGCCATGTCGTCCGGGACGGCCGATACGCCGCAGCGGCGCGTTCGCCGCGATCTGTTCGCCGAAGGCCTCCAGCGTGGCGGCCATCATCTTGGACTCGAAGGGGCCCGGCGCAATGGCGTTGACGGTGATGGTCGGGGCGAGCCGCTTGGCCAAATGACGCGTCAGCTGGTGCACCGCCGCCTTCGAGGCGGAGTAGGAGTACGTCTCGAGCGTCGGCACCCCTATGCCGTCGATCGACCCGATGTTGATGACGCGTGCCGGCTCGTCCACCGTTCCCGCCTGCTGCAGGAGCGGCACCAGGAACTTGGTCAGGTGGAAGACGCCCTTGACGTTGAGGGCGAGCACACGCTCGAACGCCGCCTCGTCGAAGTCGGCCAGCGGCGCGCCCCAGGTGGCGCCGGCGTTGTTGACCAGAATGTCGAGGGCGTCCTCCCGCGACGCCAGCTCGTCGGCCAGCCGCCGGCACTCGGCCTCGGTGGACAGGTCGGCCGGAATCCCGATGCAGGTGCCCTTCTGGGAGAGCTCGGCCGCGACCTCCGCCACCACGTCGGCCTTGCGGGACGAGATGTAGACCTTGACGCCGGCATCGACGAAGCCCTCGGCGATCATCTTGCCGATGCCGCGGGTGCCACCGGTGACCAGCGCCGTCTTCCCGGCAATGTCGAAGAGGTCCGAGGCGGTCACCGGCCCATTGTGCCCGCCGGGGTCATGGTGCGGCCAATGCCAGGGCGCTGCGCACCAGCACACTGGCCCCGACCCGCAGGGACTCGTCCTCGACGAGGAAGGTCGGGCTGTGGTGCATCCCGCTCGAACCGTCCGCCGCACCGCCGCCCACGAAGAAGTAGCAGCCCGGCAGGTGGCGCAGGAACTCGCTGACGTCGTCGCTCGGGCGAGACCGGGGGCATGCGGAAGACCTGGTCGGGGCCGAGGACGACGCTCGCCTCCGCCTCCACCAGGGCGGTGACGTCGGCGTCGTTGACCACGGCGCGGGTGTGCTCGGGCACCTCGAGCTCCACGTGGACGCCCTGGTCGTCGCCGACCTGGTCGCACAGGTCCTGCAGGCGGACGAGGGCCTCCTCGTGCTGCGCCTCGGTGAAGGTGCGCAACGTCCCGGTGACCCGGGCCGAGGTCGGGACGACGTTGACCGCCGTGCCGGCGTGCACGGTGCCGGCGCTGCAGACGCAGTCGGCCTCCTCGTAGCGCAGCCCGGAGGCCACCTCGCCCAGCCGGCTCACCAGCTCCGCCGTGGCCCGTATGACGTCCCCCTGCGCCGAGGGCATGGCGCCGTGCCCGCCCGGTCCGGTCAGGGTGATGCGCAAGGAGTTGGCCTCCGACATGGCGATGCCGGCGCGCAGGGCGACGAAGCCCGAGGGCAGTTGGGACGTGACGTGGAACCCGACGAGACGCGCGCCCTCCATGGTGGTGAGGGCGCCGCGTTCGAGCATCGCCTTGGCCCCGCACAGCGCCTCCTCCGCCGGCTGGAAGAGGAAGATGTAGGTGCCCGGCAGATCCTCGCGGCGCGCCGCCAGCAACGAGGCGGCGCCGAGCATGGAGCCCACGTGCACGTCGTGGCCGCAGGCGTGCATGACACCCTCGACGGCGGAGTGGACGGGGCGCGCCTCGTCCTCCTGCACCGGCAGGGCGTCGATGTCGCCCCGCAGGACGACGCGGCGCCCGGGCCGGCCGCCCTCCATGGTGAAGATGCCGCCCGTCTCCGTCGTGCGCAGGGTCTCGGGGATCCCGAGCGAGGCCATGTGGTCGCGGATGACGGCCGTCGTCTCGTGCTCGGCGAAGGCCAGTTCGGGCCGGCGGTGCAAGGTGTGCCGGAGGTCGACCATGTCGTCGAACACGGCGTCGGCCGGGGCGGGACCGAACAGGTCCGTCACGTCAGCGGCTCAGCAGGTCGCGGGCGATGTGGGTGACCTGAATCTCGTCGGTGCCGGCGTAGATCTGGAAGACCTTGGCGTCGCGGGCCAGCTGCTCGACCCGGAACTCCGACATGTAGCCGTTGCCACCGAAGAGCTGGACCGCCTCCATGGCCACCTCCGAGGCGGCCTGGGCCGAGTACAGCTTCATGGCCGAGGCCTCGGCCAGGGTCAGGCTCTTGCCGGCCGAGCTCAGCTCAATGTGGCGGAAGACCAGGTTCTCCACGTTGAGGCGGGCCACCTCCATGCGGGCCAACTTCAGCTGAATGAGCTGGAACTCGGCGATGGGGCGCTCCCACAGCAGGCGGTCCTTGGCGTACTGCACCGACAGCTTGAGGCACTCTTCGATGAGGCCGAGCGACATGGCGGCCACGCCGGCCCGCTCGGTGGTGAAGTTCCCCTTGGCGCTCTCACGCCCCTCGTTCCCGCCGGTGCCCTCGGTCTCGCCGAGCAGCCGGTCCTTGCCGACGCGCACGTCGGTGAGGAAGAGCTCGCCGGTCGGCGACGAGTGCAGGCCCATTTTGCGGAAGGGCTTGGACTGCTCGAGCCCGGGCATGCCGCGGTCGAGGATGAAGGTCAGCACGGGGCGCTGGCGCAGCGGCGTGTCGCTGCCGTCGTCCAGCTTGGCGTAGAACACGATGGTGTCGGCATAGGGACCGTTCGTGATGAACGTCTTGTTGCCGTTGAGCACGTACTCGTCGCCGTCGCGCAACGCGGACGACTTCATGCCGCCGAGGGCGTCGGAGCCCGAGTCGGGCTCGGTGATGGCCCAGGCGCCGATCTTGTCGAGCGTCAGCAGGTCGAGGCCCCAGCGCTCCATCTGGGCCGGCGTCCCACCCTTCATGATGGTGCCGCCGGCCAGTCCGGTGCTGACCCCGAGCGCGGTGACGATGCCGGGGCAGTAGTGGCACAGCTCAATGATGGGGATGAGCGTCATGCCGGCGTTGCCGCCGCCCTCGGAGCGTTCGGGCGCCGCCGCGCCCGACGTCTTGCGCTCCAGCGCCCGCTTGAAGGAGTCCCGCGCCAGCGCGTCCAGCCCGAAGGTGCGGTAGAGCTTGCGGATCACCTCGTACGGCGGCGTGTCGCCGTGCTCGAGCTCCTCGACGTTCGGCTTGACCTCTTCGTCGACGAAGCGCCGCACCGCGTCGCGGATCGCCAGCTGCTCTTCCGACCACTCGAACATGTGGTGCCTCCCTACGGCCTCGGGCCCCCGCCGGGGCCGACCCTACCGGTCTGCCCGCTCAGGCGTCGGCGATCTTGCGCAGCGTGTTGAGATCGGTGTGGACCACCTCTTCGGGGAGCCGGGCGTGCTTTATCACCGTCGTCTCCGTGTAGGTGAACTCGTCCTCCACGCTGGTGTCGATCGTCACCTCGTAGCGGATGGCCTGGGCGTTCTTGTCCAGCCAGTTGTTGGAGAGGATCCCGTAGGTCTGGCTCCCGACGCTGGCGTGCAGGGTGAACTTCGTGTCGTCCGCCCCGACCACGGCGCCGGCCACAATGGCCGACCCGCGGGGGATGAGGAAGCAGCGGACGACCTCGCTGTCGCGGGCGTCCCACATCCAGTAGCCGACCTCGGTGTGGAACGGGCTGTCCTCTTCACCGCGCCAGGCCGCCATGCGGTAGTCCAGGCCGTACAGCACCTGGCTGCCGTTCTCCACGGGGCCGAAGGGCTTGAAGTCGATGTGCTCGCGGTAGGGGGTCAGGCCGATCTTCCCGTCCTGGTTGGCGTAGGCGACGTCCTCGCCCTTCTCGCCCTCCCAGATGCCGGCCAGACGGGCCAACGGTCCCCATTCAGGTCCTGCGCTCAACGGTCTTCCTCCTGAGTTGTGTGCGTCGCGCCCACCTTAGGAGGTCTGTCCGCGCCGTCCCAGATGATCCCTAGACGACCGGCACCTCGAGGTTCGGGTCCGGTGGGGCCGCCTTGGGCCCACGGCGCCAGCGCCCGGGTCGCCCGGTCCCTCGGGCGCTCTCGGAGTGGCGCTGGGTGCGGGCCACGACGACACGGCTGGCGACCAGCAGGAGCAGGACGATCACGACGAGGATCAGCGCGGCGTCATAGGAGAGGTAGTGCTTCTGCGTCGACGGGTCGTTGTAGAAGGTGAAGACGACGTACGTCAGGTAGGGGAACTGTGCGTGCGTCAGCGAGTGCGGCAGGGTGTTGGAGAACCCGGCGGTGTAGATGAGCGGTGCGGTCTCGCCGCAGGCGATGGCCAGGGCGAGCAGCAGCCCCGTGGTGATGCCGGGCAGGGCGCTCTTGAGCACGACCTTGCGCAGGCCGTAGCCCTCCGACATGCCGAGCGCGGCCGCCCCCTCCCGGTACCCGGTCGGGACCTGGCGCATGGAGTTCTCGGTGGTCTTGGCGATGTAGGGGATGACCATGATGGAGAGGATGATGAGGGCCGAGAGCAGCGAGAAGCCCCAGTGCAGCCCGACCACGAGGGCGACGTAGCCCACGTAGCCGAGGACGATGGAGGGGAAGCCCGAAAGGATGTCCGAGGCGGTGCGCAGCGGGGCACTGAGCCGGCCGCCGATCTTCTTCGGTTGGGCGAACTCGGCCAGGTGGATGCCGGCCATGACGCCGATGGAGCCGGCAATGATGAAGACGCCGACCATGAGGATCAGCGTCCCGAGGATCTGGTCGCGCAGCCCGCCACCGGTCGGCGTGAGCTGGGTCCACAGGACGCTCCACCGCCAATGCGACCAGGCCCGGGTGATCACGCCCAGCAGCAGCCAGGCGGCAGGGGCCATGATCAGGACCAGCGCCAGGTAGGTCAGGACCCGCCAGGTGATGGTCGAGACGCGCCGCGTCGCGTCGTCGGGCCACCGGCCAGCGTGGTCGCCATCAGGCGCCGCCCACCGGAGCGCCGGTGCGACCCGTCCGCTTGATGATCATGCGGGCCAGCAGGTTGACCCCGACCGAAATGACGGCCAGGACGAGGGCCAGCTCGGCCAGGGTGGCGACGGCGAAGCCGGTGCCGTCGGTCAGCGCGCCGTCGAGCTGGGTGAGGATGGTGGCGGCCACCGTGGTGAAGGGCAGGTAGATGGTCGGCGGGATGTGCAGCGAGGCGCCGCCGATCATGGCGATGGCGATGGTCTCGCCGAGGGCCCGCCCGAGGCCGAGCACGGTGGCCCCGATGATGCCCGAGCGCACCCAGGGCAGCGTGACCTTGTTCGCCACCTCCCAGTCGGTCATGCCGAGGGCCGACGCCCCCTCCTTGGGGAGCGGGGGCACCTGCTGGAAGAGGTCGCGGGTGGTCGAGGTGATGATCGGGACGATCATCAGGGCGAGCACGATGCCGGCGGCCAGCAGGCCTTCGCCGCCTCCGACCGGCTGCTTGAAGTAGCGCAGCACCGGGACGTCGGGCACGTTGTTGGCGATGACCGGGAAGACGTTCTTGGCCAGCCACGGGCCGAAGGTGAGGATGCCCCAGAGGCCGATGACGACGCTCGGGATGCCGGCCAGGATCTCAATGGTGAGGCCCAGCGGCTTGGAAATCCACGTGGGCATCCGCTCGGTCAGCGCGAAGGCGGCGCCGACGGAGAGCGGCACGGCGATCACGATGGCGATGAGAGAGGACACGAGTGTCCCCCAGATGATGGCCCAGGCGCCGAATTGCGCCCCTTGGGGATGGGCCACGCCGTTGGTGTGCACGACGGCGCCGTAGCCGTTGCCGTACGTCCAGTTGCGCCCGTACAGGAAGTACCAGCCGTTGACCTGAATGGCGGGCCATGCCTTGACCGCCAGGACCGAGACGGCGAAGACGAGAGCGGCCAACGGCAGCAGGACTGCGATCCAGGCGGTGGTGCGCCAGACCGTTCCCTCGTTGCGGCGGGTGAAGTTCATCACCCGCCTGGGCAGCGGAGGCTTGCCCGTCGAGTCCGTTTGCGGCGTGGCGGGGACACGCCCCGCCACGCCGCCGACGGTTGCCATTGCTAGCTGATGCCCAGGATCTGCTTGACCGACTGCGCCTCGACCTTGGTCGGCAGCGGCAGGAAGTCGACCTGCGACAGGTACGTGGTCGCAGAGCCCTGCTTCGGGTTGATCGCCCATTCGAGCACCGACCGGATGTTCTTGGCATCCGACGAGGACGACTGGTCGTTCGACACGATGGCGTACTCGTAGTTGATGATCGGGTAGCCACCGCTGACGGGGCCGTAGATGAGGGAGATGGTCCCGTTGGCCGGCGTCTTCTTCACGAAGCCGGCGGCCTCGGCGGCGATGGACGCCTGCGTGGGCAGCACGTACTGGCCCTTGGCGTTGCCCAGGGCGGCGTAGCTGAGACCGGCCTGCAGGACCTGCGTCTGGTAGCTGATGCCGACGTAGGCGATGCAACCCGCGGTGGCCTTGCAGCCCGAGACCATGCCCGAGTTGCCGCTCTCGCCCAGTGCGCCCGGCGCGTTCGGCCACGGCACGGTCGTGTTGAAGCCGATCTTGGCACCCCAGCCCGACGGGTCGGCCTTGGACAGGTAGGTGGTGAAGAGGAAGGTGTCACCGCTGCTGTCCGAGCGGTGCAGCGTGACGATCGGCAGGTTCGGCAACGTCACGCCCGGGGTTGGCGCTGGCGATCGGCGAGGCGTTCCAGTTGGTGACCGTGCCCGAGTAGATCTGCGACAGCAGCTTGCCGCTCAGCTTCAGGTGGGCGGTGATGCCGGGGATGTTGTAGGCCACCAGCTGGGCCGAAATCGCCAGCGGGATGTTCTTCAGGTGCGGGCTGGCCGACACCTCGCTGGGCGACAGGTAGGCGTCGGAGGCGCCGATGTCGATGGTCCCGTTCGTGGCGTCGGAGATGCCCGTGCCGGACCCGGTGCCTGCGGTCTGAATGGAGGTGCTCGAGTACTTCTGGTTGTACCCACTGGCCCACAGGTTGAAGAGCGGGTAGAGCAGCGTGCTCCCCGTCTCGGTCACCTGGCCGCCGGACGGCTTCTCCACGCCGCCGGAAGGCAGCTTGGCGGCGGCGCCGGCCGCCGTGCTGAGGACGATCGAACTCAGCGCGAGCCCTGCCGCAGCAACGGCAATCACTCCTCGCCGCAGTCGCGTCGCTCTCATCGGGTTTTTCACAGGTTCTCTCCTTGTGATGGTGGTTGGTTGGTGTTGCTCTGGGTGATTCGGTTGATGCGGCTCGTGTGGTGCAGCGGACCCACCCCTCGGGGTCCGGTTCCGTCGCCTAGCCCATCCGTCCCGTGACGTAGCGTTCGGTGTCCGGGTGCGACGGCCTGTTGAACAGGTCGTCGGTGGCTCCGTACTCCACGAGCGCCCCCTGGTAGAAGAACATCGTCTGGTGTGAGACCCGCATGGCCTGGCCGAGGTTGTGGGTGACGACGATCAACGTGAGCGCGGGCGCCAGTGTCTTGAGCAGCGCCTCGATGGACTCCGTCGTCACCGGGTCGAGCGACGACGTCGGCTCGTCGAGCAGCAGCACCTCGGGCCCGACGGCCAGCGCGCGGGCCAGGCAGAGCAGCTGCTGCTGTCCGCCCGACAGCCGGAAGGGCGAGTCGTTGAGGCGGTCCTTGACCGCGTCCCACAGCCCGACCTCGGTGAGGCGGCGCTCGCAGACCACGTCGAGCTGCTTGCCCTTGGCGATGCGGTGCGCCTTGACTCCGGCGACGACGTTGTCCTTGATCGACATCGGGAACGGGTTCGGTCGCTGGAACAACATGCCGACGCGCCGGCGCAGCGTCAACAGGTCGACGTGCTGCGCCCACAGGCTCTCGTCGTCGAGCGTGACGTCGCCGTCGCGCGTGAACCCGGGCACCCGGTCGTTCATCCGGTTGAGCGTGCGCAGGAAGGTGGACTTGCCCGAGCCCGTCGGCCCGATCAGCGCGGTGATCGAGCCGCGCTTGAGATCGACGTTGACGTCGCTCATGACCATGCGGCCCGAGAAGCCGAGGCTCAGGTTGACCGAGCGCATGACGCACTCGGGGCGGGCCGCATCGGGGTCGAGGGCCTGCAGCGCCCTGTCGACATCGGACTGCGCCGCAGTCGTAACGGGATTGAGACTTGCCTGGGTGATCTCTCCGTCGGCCACTACCAGGAACGTAGCGAGGCCAGATGAACGTGAAGCAACAGGAGCGCTACCCCGAGGTGAACACTTCGTAAGCTCGAGATGTGCTCGCCGAGGCTGGGATTCAGCCGGGCGTGAGCCCCGTTCGGGACACCCCTGTTTCCTGGGACTGCGCCGCCAACGCCTCCTGATGCGACGTCGCGATCGCCACCACGACGCCGGGCGCCCAGGCGATCACGGCCAGGCACGCCAGCGCGGCGGGGATGGCCAGGACGACGCCGGTCCCGGTCGAGAACAGCGCGGCGGTGCCGGCCGCGACGCTGAGGGTCCACGTCAGCATCAACGCCAGCCACCACTGCAGCACGCGTGTCCGGTGCGGATGTCCCTCGGGGAGGCAGGCGCGGATGGCGCCGTAGGGCATCCAGAGGTTGACGATCGGCACGAACCAACAGCCCACACCCCACGCCGGCGAGTACCGCGAGGGGATGTCGAGGGCGCGTCCGGCCGACGCCGCCTTGTGCTGCCACACGCAGGCGATGATCACGGCGGCGATCGTGAGCGCCCCGGCGAGGAGGCCGATCGGCGCCCACGAGTTCGCCGGTGCGTGATACGCCGGAGTCGGCTGGCCGGCCTGCGCGGCGTTCCAGTCGATGCGGAACTGGTGGCCGGCGGAGAGCAGCTGGTTGGCGTTCGCCCGTTGCAGCAGAAGCCCGACGAGGAAGTAGACGCCGGGCATCGCCACGGCGAAGCGCGCCCAGCGCACCGATGCGCTGTTCGTCTTCGAGCGCTTGCGTGGCGCCGAACGTGTTGAGCCGTTCCGAAGCCGCGGCCCATGGCGCGATCTGCGCGGGTGCCTGCTGGGGCGGGGCCGCGCCGGCCCACGACGGCGGCGGCGGTGGCTGTTGGGGCAGCACCGTGGCCTTGCTCCAGGTGTAGCCGTCCCACCAGCGTTGGCCCGGGCCGCCGGCCGGGTCGTCGTACCACCCCGGGGGCGCACCGGGGTAGCCGCTGTGCTCGCTCACCCCTCCATCCTGCCAAAGCCAACGGGTGGTCTTGTACGTCCGAGGCTGGTGCCGGCGGTCCCGGCCCGTATTTTCATTCGTGGACGCTGCAACCACAGGGCGATTCCCCTCGTGCCTGCGCATCTCCTTTTGGCGGCAGGACTCGGAAAGGCGCCGACCGGTCGGCCCGACGCCCGGCCGGGGCGGCCCAGCTCAGCTGTCGATGGCCGAGCGCAGTTCGGCGAGGCGGTCACGGTTGAGCGAGTACCAGACCCACTTGCCCCGGCGGTCGCCCTGGACGAGGCCGGCCTCGCTCAGGATCTTGAGGTGGTGCGACACCGTGGGCTGGCTCTTGGCCAAGGGCTCGACGAAGTCGCAGACGCAGACCTCGCCCTCGGGCGAGGCGGCCAGGATGCTGAGCACCCGCAGCCGGACCGGGTCGGCCAGCGCGCTGAACCCGGCGGCGAGCTCGGCGGCATCGGCGGTGTCGAGCGGTGCGGCGAGCACGGATGCGCAGCACTCCGTCGATCGGGCCTTGGTCGCAACTGCCTGCTTGCTCACGGTGTCACCTCCCTTACATTGACATCTGTCAATGTATCGGCCATACTCGATGCATCGACTGAGGTCGATACTACAGGAGGTCACCATGTCGAGGGTCCAACTCGCACTCAACGTCAGCGACATCGACGAAGCCGTCGAGTTCTACTCCAAGCTCTTCGGCACCGAGCCGGCCAAGCGCCAGCCCGGTTACGCCAACTTCGCCATCGCCGACCCGCCGCTCAAGCTCGTCCTGATGGAGGACGCCACCGCCCGGGGCCACGGGACGTCGGCGCCCTCAACCACCTCGGCGTCGAGGTCGAGACGCACCGACGAGGTGACGGCGGCGACGGGGCGCCTGAGCGACACGGGGCTCGAGACCGAGGTCGAGGAGCAGACGACCTGTTGCTACGCCGTCCAGGACAAGGTCTGGGTCAGCGACCCCGACGGTGCGCCCTGGGAGGTCTACACCGTCCTCGCCGACGCCCCGGCCGAGACCGGCATCGCCGGCGACGGGTCGTGCTGCGTCCCCGAGGCCGTCGGGAGCGTGCCCGTGACGGTGGGTGCCGCCCAGTCCGGCTCCGGCCTGCTGCTGAGCGAACCGAGGCAGTCGGGGAGAGGCCAGGTGAGGGACACCGTCTTGTGGCGGCGGCTGCTCGCCGAGTTCTTGGGCAGCGCCTTCCTGGCCGCCATCGTCATCGGTTCGGGCATCGCGGCGCAGAACCTTTCGCCGGGCAACATCGGGCTCCAGCTCTTCGAGAACGCGGCGGCGACGGCGACCGGCCTCTTCGCCATCATCTTGATGTTCGGGCCGATCTCGGGCGGCCACTTCAACCCGGTCGTCTCCTTCGTCGATGCCGGGTTCGGCGGCCTCAAGTGGAAGGACGCCGCCGCGTACCTGCCCGTTCCAGATCGCTCGGGTGCATCTGCGGGGCGATCGTGGCCAACGTGATGTTCTCCGAGGCCGCCATCTCCATCTCGACCAAGCACCGGGCGTCGGGGCCGCACTGGCTCTCCGAGGTCGTCGCCACCATCGGCCTGATGCTGGTGATCTTCGCCCTGGCCCGCACCGGGCGCTCCCACCTCGCCCCGGCCGCCGTCGGGGCCTACATCGGCGCCGCCTACTTCTTCACCAGCTCGACCAGCTTCGCCAACCCGGCCATCACGGTCGGGCGCATGTTCTCCAACACCTTCGCCGGCATCGCCCCCTCGTCGGTCCCGAGCTTCATCTCCGCCCAGATCGTCGGCGGCGTCCTGGCCTTCGGGCTGATCAAGGGCGCTGTACCCGGGCATGACCAAGGCCGAGGCGGCCGACGTCATCGAGCCGCACCTGCGCGGCGAGAACGACCTCGAGACCCGCTGAATCCGAACCTTCGACGCAACCTCTGAAAGGATGCCCATGCACCTCGTCGCCATCGGCGGAAGTGACGCCGGCATCAGCGCCGCCCTGCGGGCCCGCGAGCTCGACCCGACCACCGAGGTCACCGTCGTCGTCGCCGACGCCTATCCCAACTTCTCCATCTGCGGCATCCCGTACTACGTCTCGGGTGAGGTCACCCACTGGCGCAACCTGGCCCATCGCACCCTCGCCGACCTCAAGGCGACCGGCATGCAGGTGCGCCTCAACACGCTGGCCACCAAGATCGACGTCGCGGGCCGCCGCCTGCACGTGGTCGACGAGGCCGGGGTCGAGGACCAGATCGCCTACGACCAGCTCGTCGTCGGGACCGGGGCCGTCTCGGTCCGGCCGCCCATCGAGGGCCTTGATCGGTCCCGACGCACTCGGGCCCGGCCGACGGGGTGCACCTGCTCCACTCCATGGGCGACACCTTCGAGCTGGTGCGCACACTCGAGGAGCCCAGCCGGCCAGCGCGGTGATCGTCGGTGCCGGCTACATCGGCCTCGAGATGGCCGAGGGCCTCACGGCCCGGGGCTGTCGGTCACCCAGTTCGAGCAGCTCCCCGAGGTGCTCCCGACCGTCGATCCCGAGCCTCGGCGCCCTGGTCAACGCCGAGCTCAGCGCGCACGGCGTCGACGTGCGGACCAACACGACGGTCAAGCGGATCGCCGGGCCCCGAAGGGTTCGGCCGGCCGCTTCCAGATCGACGCCGTCGAGTCGTCCGGTGCCGAGCTCACCGCCTTCGCCGACATGGTGCTGGTGGTCGTCGGCGTCCGTCCCGACACCGCGCTGGCCGCCGCGGCCGGCGCCGACGCTCGGCGTCGGCGGGGCCATCAGCGTGGACCGAGGCATGCGGACCAACCTCGAGGGTGTCTTCGCGGCCGGGGACTGCGTCGTGACCCACCACCGCTTGCTCGGCCTCACCTACCTCCCGCTCGGGACCACGGCCCACAAGCAGGGCCGGGTGGCCGGCGAGAACGCCATCGGCGGGAACCGCGAGTTCGCCGGCAGCCTCGGGACCCAGGTCGTCAAGGTCTTCGACATGGTGGCGTCGCGGACCGGACTGCGTGACCACGAGGCGATTGCCGCCGGCTTCGACCCGGTGACGGTCGAGTTCGAGGCCGACGACCACAAGGCGTACTACCCGGGCAGCCACCGCATCCGCATGCGCTACACCGGCGACCGCAGGACCGGCCGGCTCCTCGGCGTCCAGCTCTTCGGGCACCGGCACGCCGAGGTGGCCAAGCGCATCGACATCGCCGCCGCCGCCATCTTCAACGAGATGACCGTCGACGCCATGAGCGACCTCGACCTCTCCTACACCCCGCCGCTCGGGAGCCCGTGGGACGCCGTGCAGATGGGGGCCCAGGCCTGGGTTCGAGCGCAGGGATCGAGCGGTGACTGAGTCGCACGGGACTCGGTGACCGACCGCACTCCGAGCGGGTGGGGCGCAGTAGCGAAAGGGGAGGAACATGACTGAACACGAGCTCATGACACCGCAGCAGAGGGTGCAGCTGAACCACGTGGCCAAGCAGCTCCACTCCAAGTTCCACGGCATCTTCGGCTTCGAGTCCATCGAGGCCTTCGTGTTCGAGAGCTATGACGACATGGCGAAGACGGCCACCGTCACCAAGTGGCTGATCGTCACGCGCCGAGAAGTACGCCCTCCAGCGGCTCGAGGCCCTGGCCCACTCCCAGGACCACTCCGGCAAGAGCGTGCCCGCCGTGCTCTTCCTGTGCGTCCACAACGCCGGGCGCTCCCAGATGGCACTGGGCTGGTTCAACCATCTGGCCGCCGGTCGTGCCATCGCATGGTCCGGTGGTTCGGAGCCCGGATCCGAGCTCAACCCCGACGTGGTCAAGGCAATGGCCGAGGTCGGGATCGACATCTCCCAGGAGTTCCCCAAGCCCTGGACCGACGAGTTCTTGGGCGCGGCCGACGTCGTGGTGACAATGGGTTGCGGTGACGCCTGTCCGCTGGTGCCCGGCAAGCGCTACGAGGACTGGGACCTCGAAGACCCGACCGGCAAGTCGCTCGAGGAGATCCGACCCATCCGAGAAGCGGTCAGGGACCGGGTCGAGACGCTCCTCGACGAGATCCTCCCGACGTCTCGGCCATGATGGTGGACGATGTCAGGCACCGAGATCAGGGCGATGCGGACGGCTGACTGGCCGGCAGTGCGGTCGATCTATGCCGAGGGAATCGCCACCGGCCACGTGACCTTCGAGACTGAGCCGCCGGAGTGGGAAGACTGGGACGCGGGTCATTCGACCGAGCTGCGACTTGTGGCGGTGGAGGCGGGCCAGGTGGTCGGCTGGGCTGCGGCGAGCGGAGTGTCAGAGCGTTGCTGTTACGGAGGGGTGGTCGAACACAGCGTCTACGTGAGTCAAGGTTGCCGCGGTCGGGGCATTGGGGCCCTACTGCTGCAAGCGCTCGTCTCGCTGTCAGAGCGGCAGGGGAATTGGACAATGCAGACCGGAATATTCCCCGAGAATGTGGCAAGCGTGGGTCTTCACGAGGCGTGCGGGTTCCGGCTTGTGGGGAGCCGGGAACGCCTGGGACAACTCCATGGCGTCTGGAGAGACGTGCTCCTCTTCGAATTCCGGAGTCCGTGATCCCGAGGACATCCGAGAGACGCGGACCCGGCTGCGGAGGTTGGATCGAACCCCGAGTTCGGTGAGAAATCAGCGAGGTCCGGGGCGCGGCTGACGTCATCGCGCAATGTGGGCCGCCTCTGCCCTCGCGGACCCTGGGAGGACGCCCGTGCAGTCGGCCCGACGCTGCCGCATGTGCCTACAGGAGGACCTCGGCCATCTCCGTCAGCGCCGCAATATGTGCATCCGTGGTGGGGAGGTCGGCGTGCATGGTGTTCAACGACAGGTGGCTCGCGCCCGCCGCCTCCCAGCGGCGGGCGTGCTCGGCGATCTTCTCGTGGTCGCGCACGGAGTACTCCAGCCTGCCTTCGAACTGCAGGTTCGACACGTCTCGCCCGACCTCGGCCGCGCCCTCACGAATGGTCTCGAGCGCGGCTTCGAGTCCTCCGCCGGGCCGCGCCATGGGGAACCAGCCGTCGGCGATGCGCCCCACGCGCCGCAGCGCGGCCGGGGCGTGGCCGCCGATCCAGATCGGAATGGGTCGCTGCACCGGGGGCGGCGCAATCCCCGAGGCCCGGATGTGGTGGTAGCGCCCGTCGAACGTGACGCTCCATTCGGTCCACAGGGCCCGCAGCACGGCCACCTGCTCCTCGAGAATGTCGGCCGCGCTCGGCGAACGGGACGCCGAGCGCGTCGTACTCGAGCTTGTTCCAGCCGATGCCGAGCCCGAGCCGGAAGCGTCCGTTGCAGAGCAGGTCGAGCTCGGCCGCCTGCTTGGCCAGCAGCGCCGTCTGGCGTTGGGGACCGATGAGGATGGAGGTGGCGAAGGCCAGGTCGGTGAACCCGGCGACGTAGGAGAACATCAACAGCGGCTCGCGAAAAGTGGTGTCGATGGTGTACGGGCCACCGAGGTCCCCGAGCACCGCGGTGTCGCCGCCGAGCACGTGGTCGTAGGCGGCCAGGTGCGTGTAGCCCAGGTCGGCCACGGCCTGCCCAATGGCGCGCACGGCACCGCGGTCGCCGCCTGCCTCGGACTGGGGAAAGATGACGCCGATTTCCATGTGCCGAGTCTGCCGCTCCGGCGGCGCCGCTGCAGCCCCGCTTCCCGGGGGCCGTCGCACCCACACCCTGCCCGCGCCGCGGGAGCGCCGGTTAACTTGACGTCAATGAGACTCCGCATCTTCGTGGAGCCCCAGCAGGGGGCGTCCTACGAGCAGCAGGTGAGGATGGCGCAGGCCGCCGAGTCCGCCGGCTTCGACGCCTTCTTCCGTTCCGACCACTTCCTGGCCATGGGAGGCGACGGCCTGCCCGGACCGACGGACGCCTGGCTCACGTTGGGCGGCATCGCCCGCGAGACCGACCGCATCCGTCTGGGCACCATGGTCACCTCCGCCACGTTCCGGCTGCCGGGGTTGCTCGCCATTCAGGTGGCCCAGGTGGACGACATGAGCGGCGGCCGGGCCGAGCTCGGCCTCGGTGCCGGCTGGTACGACGCCGAGCACACGCGCACACGGCGTGCCCTTCCAGCCCCTCGGCGAGCGCTTCGAGCGGTTGGAGGAGCAGCTGGCCATCCTCACCGGGTTCTGGGAGGTGCCGGTCGGCCAGACGTTCGACTTCGACGGACGTCACTACCAATTGCGGGACAGCCCGGGCCTGCCCAAGCCGGTGCAGCAGCCGCACCCGCCCCTCATCGTCGGCGGCGGCGGGCCCAAGCGCACGCCCCGCCTGGCCGCCACCTTCGCCGACGAGTTCAACCTTCCCTTCTCGTCGCTGGACGACACCGAGGCGCAGTTCGAGCGCGTGCGCGCCGCCTGCGTCACCAAGGGGCGCGATCCCGGGACGCTGCGCCTGTCGGCGGCGCAGGTCGTGTGCTGTGGCGCCAACGAGGCCGAGGTGGAGCGCCGGGCGGCCAACATCGGTCGCAAGGCGGAGGAGCTGCGCGCCAACGGTCTCGCCGGCACCCCGGACGAAGTCGTGGCCGGTCTGCAGCGTTTCGCCGCCATCGGGGCCGACTCCGTCTATCTGCAGGTGCTCGACCTCAATGACCTCGAGCACATCGACCTGCTGGCGGAGGAAGTGCTCCCCCGGGTCGTCTGACCAGGGTCGCCAGGAGCCTCGGGCTGCCGGTCCGGCACCCCGATCGGTCCGGCGGGTCGCTCGGTACGCTGGGCCACATGACCATCACGAGCCGGGGGGCGGTGGCCCCGACCAGTGATCACGACGCCGACGGTCCTGCGCGCGTCGTCGTCGGCACCCGGAGCGCAGCCGGACCCTGCTGTGCTCGACGAGGCCGTCGACCAGGTGGCCGATCAGGCCGACACCTGGGCCGCGGACCGGCGCCGCGGCACGGGCGGATCTGCTCCAGCAGGTCATCACCGACACCATGGCCGTCGCCGACGAGTGGCTGGCGGCCGCCGGCGCGGCCAAGGGGTTGACGGCGGGCACGACCGAAGCGGGGGAGGAGCTCTTCACCGGCCTCGGGACGTTCGTGCGCATGGCGCGCCTGTTGCGCGACGCGCTGCGTGACATCGCCAAGGACGGCAAGCCCTCCTTCGCCGGGCCGGTGCGCGAGGCGTCCGACGGCCGGCTGCGCGTGCAGGTCTTCCCGGCCAGCGCGTTCGACCGGATCACCTTCCCGCAGACGATGGCCGAGATCTACATGCAACCGGGTGTCACGCGCGAGACGCTGGTCTCCGGGCAGGCCGCCGCCTACGCCGATCCCACGGGCCACGCCGGGACAGCGTTGGTCCTGGCGGCCGGGAACGTCGCCTCGCTCGGCCCGCGCGATGTCCTCTCCAAGCTCTTCGTCGAGGGCAAGGTCGTCGTGATGAAGGCCAATCCCGTGAACGACTACCTGGTGCCGTACTGGCGGCGCGCCCTGGCCGCGCTCCTCGGGGCCGGGGTGCTGCGCATTGTGGACGGCGGCACGGCCGTCGGGCAGTACCTGACCGCGCACCCCCGCGTCGACGAGGTGCACATCACGGGGTCGGACAAGACGTACGACGCGGTCGTGTTCGGCACCGGGGCCGAGGGGGCCCGGCGCAAGCAGGCAGACGAGCCCGTCCTGGACAAGCCGGTGACGGCGGAGCTCGGCAACGTCTCGCCCGTGATCGTGGTGCCGGGCCGGTGGTCGACGACCGAGCTGCTGTATCAGGCGGAGCACGTGGCGACCATGCTGGTGAACAACGCCGGCTTCAACTGCGTCTCGGCCCGGCTCGTGGTGACGCACGCGGCGTGGCCCCAGCGCGATGCCTTCCTCGGTGCGCTGACCCAGACGCTGAACGAAATCACCACTCGCCGCGCCTACTACCCGGGCGCGGCCGACCGGCGCGCCGCCTTCCTCGCCGCGCACCCCGACGCCGAGGAGTACGGCAGCGGGCCCGACGACGCCCTGCCCTGGACGTTCATCCGGGGCGTGCCCCCGGGGCAGACGGGCGACATCTGCTTCAACGTGGAGTCCTTCTTCGGGCAGGTGGCCGAGACGGCCCTGACCGCCCCGTCGCCGGCGGCCTTCGTCGACGCCGCCACCGATTTCTGCAACGACGTCGTCTGGGGCACCCTGGGCGCCACCGTCCTCGTCAGCCCCGGCTCAATGAAGGACCCCGCCGTGGCCGACAGCGTCGAACGGGCCGTGGCCGACCTGCGCTACGGGTCCATCGGCGTCAATGTCTGGCACGCGCTGTCGTTCGCCATGGGATCGACGAGCTGGGGGGCCTACCCGGGGCACGGCCGCAGCGACATTCAGTCGGGGACCGGCGTCGTGGGCAATGCGTCCATGTTCGACCGGCCGCAGAAGTCGATCGTGCGGGGGCCGTTCCGGGCCCGGCCCAAGCCGCCGTGGTTCGCCACGGCGCCCGACTCCTACGACGTGATGCGTCGGTTCGTGGCCTTCGAGGCCGAACCGTCGGCGGCGAAGATCCCGGGATTGCTGCTCGCCGCCATGCGCAGCTGACAGCCGCTCGCGATCCCGGCCGCTGGGCTACGTGGTCTTGGCGCGCAGCTGCGGAATCGCGTAGGGCGCCGCGGCGACGAGTGCCGCGATCAGACCGACGATGGCGCCGAAGCCCCAACCGACGCCCGAACCACCGGGCTTGTCGATGAAGGCGATCAGGACGAGGACGGCGTTCACGATCGTCGCGATCATCATCACCGTGAGGTGCGGGACGTCCTGGCTGATGGGGAGCTTGTCCCAGCCGGCGAGAAGCACGAGGTAGGCGACGATCACGATGGAGAGGATCAGCGAGAGCCACATCCACCCGTGCCACAACCCGTTGACGGACCCGCTCCCGAAGCCGAAGGACACGGTGAACCAGGGGAGGAACAGGCAGATGAAGAGCACGACCGTGGCGACGCCGGCGATCCGGTCAGCCCGCGACCACCGGGCGACGTCGAACTTGAAGGGCGGCACGGCGGACGTGCTCGCGCCCGCTCCGGCGGGCGCCGCCGCCGGCGGCGCAGTGCCGCCCGGGGGCGGGCCGGCGGCCGGGGCCCCCTGCGCCGGGGCCGCCGGCGGCGCTCAGCGCGGCGCCGCAACTGGGGCAATGGTTGGCCTCGTCGCTGGCTTGGCTCTGACATTGCGGGCAGGTCTGCGCCATGGCGCTCCTCCATCGTTCAGGCGGCGGGAGGCCGCGTCCCCTCGCCGCGTGTGCAATCACAGCCGTGTAGCGGTACCTGAGTCTACGGGGGTATGACCCCTCTGACGAGGGATCTTTTCCGGAGGGCGGCTCCATCTGCGGGGCGCCGAGGCTCCGGACGCCCTGACCGCCTCAGGGGTGGGCGCCCCGGCGGTCGTCGTGGTCGTCGGCACGGTGGTCGTCGTGGTCGTGGTCGGCCCGGTCGTGTCGTGACTGGGCACCCCGGTGGTCGTCGTGGCTGGCGCCCCGGTGGTCGTGGTCGCCCCGGTGGTCGTCGTCGTCACCCCGGTGCTCGTGCACCCGCTGGCGGTGCTTGGGGTGGAGGAGCGTGACCTTGGCCACGGTGTGGCCCCCGACGGCAATGCAGCTCGAGGTGGACGGGCAGGCCACCGCCGTCAGGGTGAGGGGGGTGTACGAGGTCGGCGAGCTGCGGAAGGTGGAGCCGGCATCGATGCTCTGGGCCACCGAGCCGACGCCCACCTCGGGCAGGCCGAACCAGAAGGTCCCGACCATGGCGCACTGTTGGGCCGACGGGCAGGCCATCCCGTAGACGTCCTCGACGGGCACCGTGCCCGTCGACTGCTCCCACGTGTGGCCCCCGTCCGTGCTGCGGAGGAGCTCTCCTTTGGCCGGCACCACGTCGCTCACCGTGGTCCCGGTCGAGCCGGCCGCCAGGCAGACCGTGGTGGAGGGGCACGCCGTGCTCTGCAGCACGCCGGTCCCCGCCGGCACCGTGGCCAGGGCCCATGTCTGCCCTCCGTCGGCGCTCACCGCCACGGCGCCCTGTCCGTGGCTGTTGCTCGTCGGCACGTACCCCGCGTCGAGGCAGATCCCGCCGGCCAGGCACGTCAGGTCGTTCTCCGGCTGGAAGGTCGACGGCAGGTTGCCCTCCTGCTGCCAGCTCTGGCCGAAGTCGGCGCTGTGGGCGGCCCAGGTCGAGGTGCCGTCGCTCACCACGGTCGTGCAGTCGTTCGGGCTGGCGCAGGTCACGCTGAGCACGGCGAGCGCATTCTGGGGCGAGGCGACCGCCGTCCAGGTCGCGCCCGGCGTCACTCGTCGTGATGACGACGCCGCTCCCCGGCAGCGATGCCCCGTTGGAACCGACCGCCATGCAGTCGGTCGCCGCGGGACAGGACACCCCGCTCAGCTGCGGGGTGCTGCCGCCCGAGACCGCTTGCGCCTTCCAGGTCGTCCCGCCGTTGGTCGTGGCGGCGATCACGCGTGCGCGCCCGGTGGCCGGGGCGGGGTTGGGGCCCGGCGATGCCCACGGCCCAGCAGCGCCGCACCGTGGCGCAGGACACCGCTCCGAGGTCGCCCGTGCCGCTGGGGGCCGGCTGGCCCACCGCCAGCGGGGTGCCCGTGGCCTGGCCCAGCACGCGCGGCGACCTTGGGCGAACCCGGGTGCCCGGACAGCGCACAGCCCGACGCGGTGACGGCCGAAGGCGACGAGAATCAAGGACAGGCCGCCACTGCGTCGCCGGACACGCCGCTGCTGAAACACGGGGCGTGGAAGCACGGCCCCAGGAGAATAGCTGTGGGGGGCGCATTTCCCGGTGCACCGTTCGCTACCCTCGCAGCGGTGGATTGGGTCGACCTGCTGATCATCGGGCTGATGCTGCTGGCCGCCGTCCATGGGCTCCGGCTGGGGGCCATCGTCCAGATCCTCACCTTCGGCGGGTTCTTCCTCGGCTTCCTCCTCGGGACGGTCGTCTGGGTGCCCCTGCTGCAGCGGGGGGCACGGCGACATCACGCGCTCCGTCTTGGTGGTGTGCCTGGTCCTGTTCACCGCCTGTCTGCTCGGTTACGCCGGCCGGGTCATCGGCACCTGGAGCAACGTCACGGTGCGCCGGCACCACCTGGGCCACGTCGACGCCGCCCTCGGGGTCGGCGTGGCCGTGGTCGCCGTCCTGCTCTCCGTCTGGGTGGTGGCGGCCGTGATCCTGTCTCCCAACAGCCGCTTCACCTCGCTCGACGCCGCGGTGGCCCGCTCGGACATCCTCCATTCCATCGACGGCGTGCTGCCCCAGGCCCCCTCCATCTTCAACGACCTGCAGACCTTCCTGAACGACCAGGGGTTCCCGCAGGTCTTCTCGACCGCTCACCCCGCCCTCGACGCCGTCGGTCTCGACGCCGACCGACGCCGAGACCAAGGCGCTGGCCGATCCCGCGGTCTTCTCGACGGTCAAGATCCTCGGCACCGCGTGCAACAGCGAGCAGGAGGGATCGGGCTTCGTCGTCGGCCCGGGCCTGGTCGCCACCAACGCCCACGTCGTGGCGGGGGAGAGCAACGGCAGCACGCAGGTGCTGCTCGGCAACAGCGCGTACAACGCGACCACGGTGCTGTTCGATCCCGACTTCGACCTGGCGGTGCTGCGCACCAACGCGCCCCTCGGGCCCGCCCTCACCATCAGCTCGGCGCTGGTCCCCCGGGGCACGCAGGCCGCGCTGCTCGGCTATCCCGAGGACCGGGGCCTCACCATCGGGGCCGGCCGGCGTGACGGAGGAGGTCACCGCCATCGGCAAGGACATCTACAACAACGGTTCGGTCACCCGTGGCGTCTACGCCCTCGATGCCACCGTGCTGCCCGGGCAATTCGGGCGGCCCGCTGCTCGGCCCCGGCGGCCAGGTCATCGGCGTCGTCTTCTCCCGGTCCACCGTGTATCCCAACGTCGGCTACGCCCTGACCTCGCCCGGGGTCCTCGCCCGCGTGCAGCAGGCGGAGCGGCGCGCACGCCGCCGTGAGCACCGGACCCTGCATCTCGGGCTGAACCGGCAAGAATGAGCCCATGAGCCAGCGCATCGAGGACTACGCCGTCATCGGGGATCTCCACACGGCCGCCCTGGTCGGGCATCGACGGCTCCATCGACTGGCTGTGCCTGCCGCATTTCGACTCGCCGTCGTGCTTCGCCCGGCTGCTCGGCGACGAGGACCACGGCTATCTGGCAGATCGCGCCCGCCGGCGGGCCCTCGGCCATCCTGGCCACGCGGCGCTGGTACCGCCCGAACACGCTCGTCGCTCGAGACCGAGTACGACACCGCCACCGGCACGGTGCGCGTCACCGACTGCATGCCGGTGCGCGAGGGCCATCCGCATCTGGTGCGTTCCGTCGAGGGCGTCAGCGGCACCGTCGACATGCGCATGGAGCTGGCGGTCCGCTTCGACTACGGCGAGGTCGTCCCCTGGGTCACCTCGCAGCGACGGCCTGACCCGCCTGACCGCCGGCCCGGACTCCGTTGCGCTCTGGCACCGGGTCGAGGCGACGGGCAAGGACATGCGGACGGTCGCCGACTTCACCGTCACCGAGAGCCAGCGCTTCCCCTTCACGCTGGTGTGGTACCCCTCGCACGAGGAGCCGCCCCCGCCGCTCGACAGCTACTACGCGGTGCACCTGACCGAGGCCTACTGGACCGAATGGGCCACGCAGTGCTGCTACGAGGGGCCGTACAAGGACGCCGTGGTGCGCTCGCTCATCACGCTGAAGGCGCTGACCTACAAGCCGACCGGCGGCATCGTGGCGGCCGCCACCACCTCGCTGCCCGAGGCGCTCGGCGGCAACCGCAACTGGGACTACCGCTTCTGCTGGCTGCGCGACGCCACGCTGACCCTCGAGTCGCTCATGCGCGGCGGCTACCACGACGAGGCCATGGCGTGGCGCGACTGGCTGCTGCGCGCCGTGGCCGGCGACGTCTCCAAGCTCCAGATCATGTACGGGCCCGGCAGGCGAGCGCCGCCTCGACGAGTGGGAGGCCGACTGGCTCCCCGGCTACGAGGGCTCGGCCCCGGTCCGCATCGGCAACGCCGCGTCGGGGCAGTTCCAGCTCGACGTCTACGGCGAGGTCATGTCGGCCCTCTACTCCTCGGCCAAGGCCGAAGGGGTGCAGAGCCGGGCCGCCTGGGGCCTGCAGACGCAGCTGGTCGAGTTCCTCGAGACGGGGTGGAAGGAGCCCGACGACGGCATCTGGGAGGTGCGGGGCCCGCGGCGCCACTTCACCCACTCCAAGGTCATGGCCTGGGTGGCCGTCGACCGGGCCGTGCGCACGCTCGAGGAATGGCCGGACCTCGACGGGCCGCTCGACGACGTGGCGCGCGCTGCGCGACGACATCTTCAACGAGGTGTGCGAGAAGGGCTACAACAAGGAGGTGGGCGCCTTCACGCAGTACTACGGGTCGGACCAGCTCGACGCCAGCGTGCTCATGATCCCGCTCGTCGGCTTCCTGCCGCCCACCGACCCGCGCGTGGTGAGCACGGTGGAAGCGGTGCAGCGCGAGCTGATGGACCACGGCTTCGTGCTGCGCTACCGCACGTCCGACAACGGCGCCGTCGACGGGCTCACCGGGCGGGAGGGCGCCTTCTTGGCCTGCTCCTTCTGGCTGGTCGACTGCCTCCACATGATCGGACGCGCAGAGGAGGCCACGGAGCTCTTCGAGCGTCTGCTGGCCCTGCGCAACGACCTCGGCCTGCTCTCCGAGGAGTACGACCCGATGGCCGGACGGCTGGTCGGCAACTTTCCCCAGGCCTTCTCGCACGTGTCGCTCATCAACTCGGCCTTCCGCCTCAGCGGCCGGGACCCCCTGAGCCTCGTCGACGACGGCACGCGCGTCGTGGTGGACACCACGTTGACGCGACGAGACCATCGGCCGGGCGAAGCGATTCGGCCGCGCCGCCGGTGCGCCGGCGCGCACGGGGCGGCGCGCTGACCGCCGTGGGCATCGACGCGCCATGAGCGGGACGCACGCCCACGGCGGCCGCGCCCATCGCCACGCCGACGCCGGCCTGCACGTGCACGATCCGGCCAGCGGCGACGCCATCCCCGCCGTGCCGCCACCGCGCCGCATTGCGCCGGGCGTCCTCGAAATCGACACCATGCTCGGCGGCTGGGAGCGGGTCACCGCCGGCTACCTGATCGAGGGGCCGGCCCCGGTGCTCATCGAGACCGGGAGCCAGACGTCGGTGCCGGTGCTGCTCGCCGCGCTGGACCAGATCGGCCTTGGTCCGGCGGAGTTGGCCGGTATCGCCGTGACGCATATCCACCTCGACCACGCAGGCGGGGTCGGCGATGTCGCCCGCGCCTTTCCCAAGGCCACGGTGTACGTGCACGAGAAGGGGGCTCGGCACCTGGCCGACCCGACGCGCCTCATCGATTCCGCCGCGCGGGTCTACGGACCCCTCCTCGATTCCCTCTACGGGCGCCTCGACCCCACCCCGGCCGAGCGCCTGCACGTGCTCGACGACGGGGAGGAGATAACGGTCGGACCGGGACGCGTCCTGGTGGCGGTGGACTCGCCGGGCCACGCCAAGCACCACGTGGGCCTGCACGACTCGTTGAGCGGCGTGCTCTTCGCCGGCGACGCGGTCGGGGTCAAGCTGCCCGACGGCGGGGTGCTCCGGCCCGCGACGCCGCCGCCCGACTTCGACCTGGACCAGGCGCTGTCGTCACTGGCCAAGTTCGCCGCCCGGCGCCCGTCGGGCATCGCGCTGGCGCACTACGGCCTGCTCGAGCAGCCCGAGGAGCTGCTGGCCGAGGCGGACGAGACGCTGCGGCAGTGGGCAGAGACGGCCGAGAAGGCCTACCGCGAAGGGACGGACATCGCCGCTGCACTGTCAGCGCGGTTCGACCCGCTCCTCGGTGACATCGACGCGGCGAACAAGGAGAAACTCGAGACCTTGAACGGCGTCCACTCCAATGCCGCGGGGTTCCGGCGCTGGCTCGAAGGGCGCGACGCCGGGTCGACGACCTGAGCGGTCACGACCCGGGTCACGGCTGATCAGACGACCAGTTTGGCCCGCAGTTCCTCCTGGCGGATCTCGAAGTCATCGAGCGAGATCCGGCCTTCGGCCAGGTCCTCGTGCAGTGCGGCGAACTCCTCGAGCAGACGGGTCTGGTCCACCTCGTCGGCCGAAAGGGACGGCTCGGCGCCATCGATCGCTGCCGCCTTGTCCTCCTTGCGCGAAATGCGGTCGTCCATCTTCGCCTTGGCCCGGTCCTTCTTGGCCTGGTCGCGCTGCAATTTTCCAAATGTCGAACGTGCGCGTGCCACGGTTCACTCCTTTCCGGCCGCTAGGGAGCGGCCAGGTGCTGCCGGCAAGGCGCCTGCCCTGCCGATGTTCCTTTCGCACCCGCCTGTGCGGTGGGCCTCTTCGGCCACGAGCGGAGGAGACGGGATCCGAACCCAGGGAACCCACGAGGCGCAACGGCCTTCGAGGCCGCCGCCGAGGAGTTCCTTTTCCTCCCAGACCTGCTACTTCTTGAATTCTGCGCCCCGGAAATCGGGGATCTCGCACCGGAATCGCACCCCAGGTCAGGGTCTCAACCGGTCCCGGCAGTCTACCGGGCAGCGGAGCGGGTGGGATTTGAACCCACGGTGGCTTGCACCACACAACTTTTCGAGAGTTGCACCTTCGGCCGCTCGGACACCGCTCCGTCGGAGAGTCTACCGAAGCCCCTGTGAGGCCCCCATGCAGGGACTGCAGCGCCTGGACAGACAATCACCCACGGTCCCGTGCCGGCGTCAGTCGTCCCAACGGTCGCCGGGCTGCGGCCGGGCCTCGCGGTGGACGAGTGGATGCCGCTCCATCTCGTCCGGCGGGCCCAGGACCGTCCGGGCTCGTCGACCGTCCAATGGGCCGACCGGCGCTGTGCTCGGCGGAATATAATCACTTTTATGATGTTTAGGGCCGATTCCACTCGTAATAATCATTTCTATGTATGCTCTGATGTCTCAGGTGGTGGCAGAAGTCGGACCGATAGTCACTATTATGGTTACAGGAGGTGACTATGCGGAACGACAAGTTGGAGGAGCTGCTCGGCCGCCACGTCCGCCAGGCGAGGATCCACGAGCAGCTGACCCAGGCCGAAGTGGCGACGCGGGCGAACGTCTCACTCGGCGCGCTCAGGCACCTCGAGAGTGGATCAGGAGCGACGGTCTCCACTCTGGTCAAGGTCCTGCGCGCCCTCGGCCAGGAGGAGTGGCTCACCACGTTGGCGAGCGAGCCCGACCCCACTGTGTTCAACCCGCTCAACCTCCTTGCGGCCGCTGAGACCGAACAAGGGCGCCCGGACACGCCGTGTGCGGCGTCCGCGAACGGGCGCGCGGTGAGCTACGAGCCGGCCGAGGTCATCGAGGTCCTGGCCTGGGGCCGCCGTGTCGGCGCCGTGGCCCTCAACCCGGCAACCGGCTGGTACTCCTTCGCGTATGCCCCAGAGTGGGTCGCCGGCGGTATCGAGTTGGCCCCGCTGCACATGGCACTGCGTGAGCAGCCCTACGAGTTCCCCCAGCTCCGGCGCGAGACCTTCTACGGGCTCGCGCCTCTCCTCGCCGACTCGTTGCCCGACAAGTTCGGCAACGCGCTCGTCGATGCATGGATGGCCGACCAGGGCGTCGCAGCCGGCGACATCACGCCACTTGACCGTCTCGCCTATGCGGCCGACCGCGCCATGGGGGCTCTCGAGTTCCGGCCGCCGGCGCGCGATGCCCTGGAGCAGCCGCCGAGCGCGGTGCAGCTGGCCGACCTGGTGCTCGCGGCGCGCCTGACGGTGCGCGGCGAATTTGCCAGCGACGAGACCGCCCACGCCGCCCTTCAGCAGCTGATCCAGGTCGGAACCAGTGCGGGCGGAGCGCGAGCGAAGGCGGTCGTCGCCTTCAATCCGCAGAGCTTCCAGGTGCACTCGGCCTACGACGACCACGAAGAGGGCTTCGAGCAGTGGCTGATCAAGCTCGACGGGGTCAGCAGCACCGGTATGGACGGGCATGGGGATGAGCTCGGTGCGACCGCGCAGTACGGGCGCATTGAGTACGCCTACAGCGAAATGGCCAAGGCCGCCGGCATCGACATGATGCCGTGCCAGTTGCTCGCCGAGGGCCCGCGCCGGCATTTCATGACCAAGCGTTTCGACCGTGGTCCTGACGGTGAGCGGCTCCACATGCTCTCTCTGTGTGGGATGGCCGACCTCGACTACAACCTGCGCGCCACCCACAGCTACGACCAGTACTTCCAAAGCGTCGTCGCGCTGGACCTCGAGCTCAATGAGCTCGCCGAGGCCTACCGCCGGATGGTCTTCAACGTCATGGCGGGCAACCACGACGACCACACCAAGAACTTCGCCTTCTTGCGCACCGCTGAGACTGGCTGGCGGCTCTCGCCTGCCTATGACGTCACGCATGCGTACAACCCGACCAGCCAGTGGATCAGTCGCCATCTCATGTCGGTGAACGGCAAATTCGAAGGCATCACGACCGAGGACCTTCACATCGTCGGGGATCGCAACAACGTGCCCGGGTATCGCCAGATCGTGCGTTCGGTCCGAGACGTCGTTGCGGAGTGGCGCAGCTTCGCGTCCGGTGCCGAAGTCGACGGCGAGACGACGAAGATCATCGCCGCAGATATTGAGCGCTTCGACCCGCGTTAGTTGCTCAGGGCCAGGAGCCGCAGAAATCCGAAACAGGCACCCTGTTCACTCGGTTGTGAGCGAGATCGTCCGGATGAGACCGTTCAGGCAAGCGTGGGCGGAGTGGCGGCCTGATCCGTCCGTCTCTCGGCGAAGAACGACGTCAGGAGCTCGCGACACGCGGCTGCAGCCACGCCACCGGTCACATCGACCTCGTGGTTGAGTCGTGGATCGGCGCAGAGGTTGTAGAGCGTCCCGCATGCTCCCGCCCGCGGGTCGGTCGCCCCGAAGACGATCCGGCCGACCCTGGCCGCCACGAGCGCACCGGCGCACATGGGGCACGGCTCGAGGGTGACGACCAGCGTGACGTCGGACAGTCGCCAACCGCCCACAATCGTGGCGGCATCGCGCAGGGCCAGAATTTCGGCGTGCGCGGTCGGGTCGCCGGCCCCCTCACGTTCGTTGTGGCGGGCGGCCACGACCTTGCCGTCCACAACGGCGACCGCGCCGACCGGCACCTCCCCACTCTGCGCGGCCAGGCGCGCCTCGGACAGGGCGAGCTCCATGACGGCCTCGTCACTCAGCGGAGTGGTTGGATCAGTCTTCGGGTCGGCGTTCGTGATGCCTCAGTATGCGGGTCGGGCTGAGCCGCCGGGAAATCCGGTCGGACCCGCCGGGCTGTTCAGCTGGTCCGGGCCCCCAGCGCGTGCTCGAGCGTGCCGAGGTCCTTCTGCAGGTGGGTGACGCCGGGGTCGAACTCCTCGAGGTACGAGCCGAGGCGGAGCGGGGGAAGCCCGTTGATGGTGGCGAGGGACTGCACGTCCCGGGAGAGCAGGGCGCGCACATTGGCGGCAGCTCCCCGTGCCGAGGTCGGCACCTCCGCTCCGGAAAGGACTGTCTGGTAATGCCGCAGGGAGGAGACATAAGGGTTGATCACGGCCGCCACCTTCACGGTCGTGGGGATCCCGTTCAGCGAGTGCAGGGCCGTGCGCGCCGCGGTCGCGTTGGCGTTCATGGACTTTGTCGCTGCCTGCAGCCGAGCTGTCTCGGGAGAAGCGGCAGCCGCCGTCGATGCCGTGCCTGCCGGCGGGTTGTCCGAATGGTGGAGCAGAACCATGACGACCATCACGACGACGAAGACGACGAACAGGCTGGCCAGTACCGCCGTCGTCATGAAGGCGCGGCTTCGTCGGCTGGGCTGCCGGTGCGCCTCCTCAACGGAGTGCACGGGTCGGGGCGGCCGCGTGGTCGACTCGGCGTGCTCCCGCGGCGCCTCGGGCCACGGCGCAGGCACCGATGCACGCTCCCAGTTCGGGATCGGCGGCGGGACGGCTTCGTCTGCGGGCTCCGGCAGGACGGCCACCTTCGGCGTCACGATCGGCTCGGGCGCCCACACCGGTTTCGGAGGAACGCCCGTTTCGGGCGTAGATGCTCGCGTGGCCGACGTGGGCTTCCTCGCCGGGCGGCGGCTCGGCGGCGCGGGCGGCGCGGGCACGCTGGCACGCATCGGATTGCGCCGCCTTGGGCTTGGGTGATCGCGTGGCCGAGACCGACTTCTTGGCTGGGCGGCGGGCCGTCTCCGCCGGCTTGGCACCCTCGGTCTCCGGGGCCGCTGTGCTCTTGGCCTTGCGCCTCGTCCGCGTGGGTTCCGAGGCGTTGTCGTCGCTCAGCGGAGTGGTCGTGTCAGCGGTAGGGATGCCCCAGTATGGAGTCCGGCACACCCGTTGGAAAGTGCCCAGGCCAATCGCCCTGGAGGGCGTCAGGAGGCGGGAGTCCGGAGGTCCTGTTCGAGGGTGCTGAGGGTTGTCTGCAGCTGGGTGGCGTCGGTGTCGAACTGCACCAGGAAGGCGCCAAGTTGCTGCGGTGGTAGCCCGTCGATGGTCTCGAGGAACTGCAGATCCTGCCGGATTTTCGCCTCGGCGCTGGCCGCCGCAGGCTGGGCGGAGGACGGCACCTTGGTTCCCGAAAGGAACGTCTCGTAGAGCTGCAGGGACGAAATGTACGGGTTGATCACCGTCTCGACGTTTGTCGGCGTGGGGAACGCCGACAGCGACGTGAGGCCCACGCTGGCGGCGGTCGTGGCGGAGTCGACGGCGTCGGTGGCCGCCTGGATCCTGGCCGCGCCGGACGCAGCCGTCCCCGTCGAACTCGTCCCGGAGCGCTGGTCCCCGCAGCAGCCTGTGTGGGGGTCGTGACGTGGGCCGGTGGTGCGGCCGTCGTGGCCGGGTGGTGCAGTCGCGCGCACGGCCCCGGCCGCAGCGGCGCCGACGAGGAACAGGACCGCCATGACCACGATTGCCTTGAAGACCAAGCTCCGTTTTGGCTTTTCCTCGACCGTCTTCTCGGGTGCTGGCTGGTTCGGGGATCGGACAAGGACTCGGGGGGATCGTCCACTTCCCAGGGCTCCGCCGGTGCCATCGCCCAGCTCGGGTCGTCATCGGAGGACGGCAGCGGTGCCGCTTCCACTGCGCCGATCGCCTCCGATCGTGGCGCCGGCCTCGGCGAACTGTGCCGCCACGGGCTCTGTCGTCTGGGCGGGCTCGAACGCGATGGTCGGTCCGGGATCTGTTCCGGCGAGCAGCGGGTCCGCGTCGAGAGCGACCGGTGGTCCAGCTCGGGCACGTCTTCCATTTCTGCTTCGAGGTCCGCGTCCGGCTCACCGTCGAGGTCGGGCTCGCGCACGGGCTCGGTCATCCAGGTCGGCTTGAGGCTCCAGGTCGACCGCCAGTCCCCGGCTCGTCGTGCGGCTCGAGCCGTGCATCGGGGACCCATGTCGACGACGCGGTCGGCGTCTGCCTCGGACTCGTGCGGCATCCGCGAACGACGTGGCGAACCCTGTCACGACTGGCTCCCGCTCGGTTTCGCGCGCCAGCTCGGACTCGTCAACGGCACCGAAAGCCGGGAGCGTGTCCGCTTCGTGCTCGGCTCGTCCGGCTGTCCGTCGAGGGCTCGTCTTCGACAGAGCGGCGCACCGTGTCGACGATCCGGTCGTAGGCGGCCCCGGCCCGCGCGTCGCCGTCCTCTGCACCCTCTGGTCCGGCGTCGTCGCGTAGCGCGCCGTCCCAGTCGAAGTCAGAGTCGTCCAGGCTCAGTTCGGCCTCGTCCTCGAGCGCCGCGGCTTGCGCGTCCAGGTCGGCCTCGTCGGGATCGGGCAGGAAGACGTCCCAATCGAACTCGTCTTCGCCCAGCTCGAAATCGCCGGTCAGATCGGTCGTCATGGCGTCGTCGTCCTGGCACCGGCACCGGCACCGGCGAAGGTGCGGACGGACCGGGCGCCTCGGAGGTCAACGGGCGCGTCCGGGCGGTCGCTCTGCGCGGCCGGCCCTGCGTGCGGGCGCCGCCGCCTCCGGGTCGAGCCATGGGTCCACAGGCACCTATCGGCCGGATCGACACGCGGGTTGAGTCCTTGTCTTCGAGCGGAGGAGGTGGGATTTGAACCCACGGTTGGTTGCCCAACACACGATTTCCAGTCGTGCCGATTCGGCCGCTCTCGCACTCCTCCGAGAGTGCAGCCTGGTCAGGCTAACGGCCCGGCCAGGGGCCGATGGTGCGACAGACGGACCGGCCCTGGCCAGGGATTCTCCGATCGATGTAACCGAATGGTCGCTTTGAGTTTACGAAACGTTCACCTTTAGGTAACCTTTGTCAGAATTGATCGCTCGGAGGTAAAGGGGAGCGGGTGGAGCGCCGAAGACTCACGCACGCAGCGGAGTTGACCGAGCGCAGGCGGGAGGCGCAGGTGTACCGAAAGATCCTCGTGGCACTCGATGGCTCCGACGCCGCCCGTGCCGCCTTCGTGTTCGCCAGCGACTGGGCCCGGCATTTCGACTCTGAGCTGTGGTTCATTCAGCTGACCGAGGAGTCGCACGGGCCTCGACGCGAGATCGTGACCGACGTCAGCCGACGGGGCCGGCAGAGGGCCAACCACTTCGCCGTGAGCGGCGTGACACGGGGGCGGCGCAACCAGCAGCTGGTGAGCGGCATCGCGGAGGCGGCTGTCGACGTTCGGTGCCGACATGATCATCGTGGGTCTCGAGGGTCGCCGTCTCGGGCGGGCCCGCTTCGCCGAGAGCGTCCGTGAGCAGCTGACGGCCGCCACCAACGTGCCGGTACTGGTCGCCCCCAAGCACTGCGTGGCCCGGATTCCTGCGGCAGAGCGCCGCCGGAGCGCCATCGCACTCGGGCCCGCACCCGGCGGATCGGTGCGGGCGGGCGCCGCCATGGCCCATGTTTGACAACGTCGTGGTCGGCGTCTCGGCCTCGGGGTCCGGATCCGGGGCCCGCGCCGTGCGCTGCGCGGCGGAGCTGGCCGGCGCGTCGGGCGGCACCGTCCACATCGTCACCGCCTTCCGCGGCGAACCCGAGGAAGGGCAGTTGGCCCACCTCCGCTCGCTGGCGTCGCGAGAGGGCCGTCCGGGTGCGGACGCACCCCGTGCAGTCGGACCCGGTCGAGGCCATCACCCGGGTGGCGGCCGAGGAAGCGGCGGACCTGGTCATCGTCGGCGCCCGGCTGGCCGGTGGGTCCCGGCGACTCTCGAGCGTGCCCGAGGGGGTCATGGACCGGGTCGAGTGCGCCGTTCTGGTCGTGTAGGGAAAATCGAGAGGCGAGCCACTAACCTGCAAGTCGTTGCCGTCCCGATGTTGGGTGCGGTGGCCGGGTCCTGCGCAACGGCCGCTCGTGAATCGAGTCAGGGTCGGAAGGCAGCAGCTCTCAGCGGGTATGGCCGGGTGCCGTAGCAAACCTGGCCGCCGCACCGAGCACCGGGCGGCAACCTCTGGCGGGACTGTCTGACCGCGTGGGTAGGCTCGGCCGCTATGGCCGACGCACCGTTCGTTTCCCTCTATCGACGCTTCCGGCCGGGCCAATTCGAGGAGCTCAGAGGGCAGGATCATGTCGTGCGCGCGCTGCGCAGCGCCGTGCGCGACGACCGCGTGTCGCACGCCTACCTCTTCAGCGGACCGCGGGGCACCGGCAAGACGTCCTCGGCGCGCATTCTGGCCAAGGCGCTGAACTGCGAGGCGCCGGTCGACGGTGAGCCCTGTGGCGTGTGCACATCGTGTGTCGAGATCACCCAGGGCAGCTCCCTCAACGTGCACGAGCTCGACGCCGCGTCCAACAACGGCGTGGACGCCATGCGCGACCTCGTGGCCCATGCCGGCCTGGGGACGCCGGGACGCTGGAAGGTGTACATCGTCGACGAGGTCCACATGCTCTCGACGGCGGCGGCCAACGCGCTGTTGAAGACGTTGGAGGAGCCGCCGAGCCACGTCGTCTTCGTGTTGGCGACGACCGACCCCCAGAAGGTGCCGCCCACCATCCGCAGCCGCACCCAGCACCTCGAATTCCGCCTCCTGGGCGCCGAGACGCTGCACGATCTGCTGGAGTCGATCAACGAAGAGGCGGGACTCCAGGTCGACGAGGCATCGCTGGAGGCGGCGGTGCGACGTGGTCGGGGGTCGGCCCGCGACGCGCTCTCCGCGTTGGACCAGGTCGTTGCCTCGGGCTCGGCCGACGCCGCCCGACCGGAGCTCGCGGCCGTGATCGACGCGCTGGCCGAGGGCGACGTCAGCCAGGTACTGGTCGCGCTGAGCGCGCTCCTGGCCGGCGGCTGGGGCCCCCAGCAACTCGGCACCGAGCTGATCGACGACCTGCGCCAGGTCTTCCTCGCCGCGCTGGCGCCCGAGTTGTGCACGGTGTCGGGACCCTCGCTGCAGCGCTTCCGCGCCGTCGCCGAAGCGATGGGGCTGGCGCGCGTCGTCCGCAGCATGGAGATCCTGGGCCACGCCCTCGTCGACATGCGTGAGGCGCCCGACGCGCAGGTGGTCCTGGAGATCGCCGCCGTGCGCGCCGTGCGGCCGGACCTCGATTCGGGGATGGAGGCGCTGTCGGAGCGGGTCAGCGTGCTCGAGCGCTCCCAGTCCGGCGCGCCCGCGTTCCCACGGCCCGGTGCCACCACCCCACGCGCCGGGGCCCCGGCGCCAGCGGTGAGCGCGACGGACCCGACCCCGGAGGCACCGGAGGCACGGAGGCGCCGCGCCCACCGGCGGAGGTGGGCGCGACGGCCGTCACTCGGCGCGGTGCGGCGCAGCAAGGAAGCGCTTGCCCCCACGCCGGCCCCCGAGCCGACGACGCCCGCGCCCGCCGCAGCCGACACCGAGCCCGGCGACGCCAGCCGTCCCCGCCGCCCCCACCGGTGCCGAGCCCCGCGCTCGATCGCGACAGCCTCACCGAGGCCTGGGGCGACGGCATTCTGCAGCGACTGCCGGCGCGGGCCAAGGCGCGCTACGCCAGCGGTCGCTTCGTGGCGGTGGACGACCAGGGGGTCCACTTCGCGCTGCCCAACGCGGCGCACCGGGAGCAGTGCGCCGAGACCCAACCCGTCGTGGAGGCGGCCCTCTCGGACCACTTCGGCACGAAGGTCACCCTGGTGCTCGATATCGACGACGCCGGGGCACCGCCGGCAGCGGGTCCCGGCCCGTCCCCCGCGGCGTCCGGCCGCCAAGGCGGTCGCGCCCGCGACGGCGCAGGCTCCCCCGGCGGACGAGGACGAGTACGTGGACCCCAGCTGAGCTGATCGACGACACCGTCAGCGACCAGGCCTCCGCCGCCGAGGCGCGCCTCCTGCACGCCTTCCCGGGGGCCAGCGAGGTGCCCGAGTAGGTGTACACCGGCTCACTCCGCTCCCTCATCGACGAGCTCGGCCGCCTGCCCGGCATCGGGCCCAAGTCCGCTCAGCGCATCGCCTTTCACATCCTGAAGGTCCCGAACGAGGAGGCCCGCCGGCTGGCCGACGCCGTCATCGCGGTCAAGGACCGCACGACGCTGTGCGCCGTCTGCTTCAACGTGGCGGAGTCCGATGAGCTGTGCGCCGTCTGCAGCGACGACCGGCGCGACCCCGCCGTCATCTGCGTGGTGGAGGACCCGCGCGACATCGTCGCCGTGGAGCGCACGGGGTTCAAGGGCCGCTACCACGTCCTCGGCGGCGCGTTCGAGCCCGCTCGACGGCATCGGCCGGGAGCAACTGCGCCTGCGCGAGCTGCTCGACCGCATTGACGCCGGGATCATCACCGAGGCCATCGTCTGCACCAACCCGACCATCGAGGGAGAGGCCACCGCCATGCTGGTGGCCCGCGAGCTCACGCCGCGTGGTGTCGTCGTGTCCCGGCTGGCCAGCGGACTGCCGGTCGGGGGCGATCTCGAATACGCCGACGAGCTCACGCTCGGGCGGGCGCTCGAGGGGCGCCGGCCGCTCGAGGTCTGATCGGCGCACACGGGTCACCTGCACGGGGCCGCCGTCGCCGTCCCGTACAATTGACCGATGCGGATCGCCATCGTGGGTGCAACCGGGCAGGTGGGCGTGGTCCTGCGCGCCATCCTGGCCGAGCGCCACTTCCCGGTGGACTCCATGCGCTACCTCGCCTCGGCCCGCTCCGCCGGCACCACGCTGCCGTGGGGCGACGGCGAAGTCGTGGTCGAGGACGCCGAGACGGCCGACCTCTCCGGCATCGACCTCGCCCTGTGCTCCGCCCCGGCCTCGGTCTCGCGGGCCCTGGCACCCCGCCTCGCCGCCGCCGGCGCCATCGTGATCGACAACTCCTCGGCCTGGCGCATGGACCCCGACGTGCCGCTCGTGGTGCCCGAGGCCAACGCCGCCGAGCTGCGCTCCATCCCCAAGGGCATTGTGGCCAATCCCAACTGCACCACCATGGTCGCCATTCCGGTGCTCAAGCCCCTCGACGACGAGGCGGGACTGACGCGGCTGGTGGTCTCCACGTATCAAGCCGTGTCGGGTGGGGGCATCGAAGCCGTGCGCGAATTGGCGGAGCAGCTGTCGAAGACGGCGGACCGGGCGGCGGACCTCACCTTCGACGGCTCGTCGGTCGACTTCCCGCCGCGCAGCGTGTACCCGGTCCCCATCGCCTACAACGTCATTCCGCTGCAGTTCACCATCGTCGACGACGGCTCGCTCGAGACCGACGAGGAGCAGAAGTACTGCAACGAGGCCCGCAAGATCCTCGGCCGCCCCGACCTCGCCGTCACGACCACGTGCGTGCGTGTGCCGGTCTTCACCGGGCACTCGGCCGCCATCGTCTGCGAGTTCGAGCGCCCCATCACCCCCGAACGGGCCACCGAGGTGCTGCGCCGTGCGCCGGGCGTCGAGCTGGCCGAGCTCCCGACGCCGCTGTTGGCGGCCGGCCGCGACGTTTCCTATGTCGGCCGTATCCGGCGGGCCCAGGGTGCACCCAACGCACTGGCCCTCTTCGTCTCGGGCGACAACCTGCGCAAGGGCGCCGCGCTCAACGTCGTGCAGATCGCCGAGGAGCTGCTGGCGCTGCGCTCCTGAGCGGTCGGCGGCTGGTCGGTTGACGGGTGGGCGATCAGTCGGGGCCGGACGAGACCGGCTCGGGCCCGCCGATCACCAGGGTGGACAGGCGGCGGGCCAGGTTGACGGCGTGGTCGCCGAAGCGCTCGTAGAAGCGGGCCACCATGGCCAGCTCGATCGCCACCGGCAACGGCATGGTGCCGGCCACCAGCTCGGCCGTCAGGGTGACGTGCAGGTCGTCGAGCTCGTCGTCGAGGTCGTCGATGGCGGAGGCAGCATCGGCGGAGCGTTCGGCGAAGGCCTCCGCCGTCTCGCGCCAGATGGTCGTCGCCACCTCTCCCATGCGCTCCACGAGCCCACGGCTGCGGGCCGACATTTCGGCGCCGAGGCCGCGGGCGGCCCGACGCGCAATGTGCTCGGCCAGGTCGCCGTTGCGCTCCATGTCCGGGAGCATGCGCAGGATCGCCACGTACTCGCGGCGCTCGTCCGGTGTCGTCTCACCGTGGACCAGCTGATGCTGCACCGTGATGGAGATCTGACCGATCAGCTTGTCGATGACCTCGTCCCGCTTGACCAACGCCTTGGCGGCATCGCGATCACCCGCCAGCAACGCGTGGGTGGCGCCGGCGATGCCCTCGCCCACCAACGCGAAGGCCTGCGCGAACAGGCGGTCGACTTCGTCGGGCTCGGGCATCGTCCGCGGCCAGAGGGGCTGCTCCGTGACGAGCGGCCCGACCTGCATGTGCGGGAACTCATCGGCCTCGGCCTGCTCCGGGATCGTCTTCGTGCTCCCACCGAGCTTGAACGGCATCCTGCGTCACGCTACCGGCTCCGTTCAGGGCTGACGATCCGGAAATGTCGCTGCTCACGCACCCCGGAGGCGGTCCCCGTTGTTGACACACCCCGTCGTTACATTGGCTCCATGGTCCTCGGAGTGCTCATCGGCCTCGTCGCCGGCGTTGCCATCGGTGTTGCCTGGCATCTGGCCCGGTTGAACCGTACGGCCGGCGCTTCCCGTCTCGCCGAAGGGCGGCTCGCCGACGCGCAGGGCCGGTCCCGCGAGCTGGCGGCGCAGCTGCAGGTCGGTGACCGAAGCGGCCGCGGCGGCCGAGACGGCCCGCGCCGTCGCCGTCTCCGAGCTCGAGCTGGTCGCGCCTGTCCGAAGCCGAGGCGGCGCGCCGGGCGGAGGAGGAGCGCAGGCTCCTCGCCGGCGCGTTCTCGGAATTGTCGGCCCAGGCATTGGCGAAGAACAACGAGCAGTTCCTCACCCTGGCCGACTCCAAGCTCAACGAGGTCCGCACGGCCACCCAGGGCGACCTCTCGCAGCGCCAGCAGGCGATCGCACAGCTGCTCGATCCGCTGAGCGAGACCCTGGCCCGCTACGAGCGCGGGTTGCGGGACATGGAGGCGGAGCGCCAGGGCGCGTACGCCACGTTGAACGAGCGGGTGGCGGCGCTGCACGTCGGCCACGAGCAGCTGCAGAAGGAGACCCGGAACCTCGTCACGGCGCTGCGGTCCCCCCAGACGCGCGGCCGCTGGGGCGAAATGACGCTGCGCAACGCGGTGAAGGCGGCCGGCATGGCCGAGCACTGTGACTTCGACGAGCAGCAGACGACCACGACGGCGGACGGTCTGCTTCGGCCCGACATGATCGTGCACCTGCCGGGCGGCGGCGAGGTGGTCATCGACTCGAAGGTCCCCCTCGACGCCTTCTTGAAGTTCAGCGAGTCCGAGGACGAGGACGAGCGCAAGGCGTTCCTCAAGAAGCACGCCGGCCAATTGCGGACCCACGTCGATCAGCTGTCCAAGAAGGAGTACTGGAGGCAGTTCGAGCGCTCCCCGGAATTCGTCGTGGCCTTCATCCCCGGCGAATCGCTGCTGGCCGCCGCCTGCGAGGCCGATCCCGGGCTGCAGGACCACGCGCTCGGGAAGGGCATTGTGCTGGCGACCCCGAACACCCTGGTGGCGGCCCTGAAGACCATCGCGCTGTCGTGGCAACAGGAGACGCTGGCCGAGAACGCACGCGAGGTCCGCCAACTCGGGGCGGAGCTGTACGAGCGGCTGCGCATCATGACCGGGCACATGGAGTCGCTGCAGCGCAACCTCTCCTCGACGGTCGAGGCCTACAACAAGGCCGTCGGCTCCTTCGAGTCCCGCGTGCTCGTCACCGCCCGCAAGTTCCCCGGCCTCGGCGTCGTGGGCATGCAGTCCGGCGAGCTCGCCGAGCTCTCGCCGATCGAGAAGGCCCCCCGCCACCTCCAGACCTATCAACCCGAGCTGCCCGACGACGAGTTCACGCAGCCGACCATCGTGGCGCTGCCCGAGGGCGGCGCCAGCACCGGCACGTAGCGTCAGTCGGCGGTCGCAGCCCTCCCAACAGGGAGGGCGGCCCTCCCGTCCGCCCGGAAACACCGCCGACCTACTCTGCCGGGGTGCTCCACGTCCACCGATCCGATCGGGCCGACGCGCTCGTGGCGATGCTGCGGGACCTCGTGGCCGAGCCCCTCGACGATGCCATGGCAGCCGAGGTGGTCTCGGTGCCCACCCGCGGTATTGAGCGCTGGTTGACGCAACGGCTCTCGGCGCACCTCGGCGCCACGCCCGGTCGGCACGACGGCATCTGCGCCAACATCGACTTCCCGTTCCCCGGGTCGCTGGTGAACGGCGCCCTGGCGCTGGCGGCGGGCACCGATCCCGACTCGGACCCCTGGCTGCCCCAGCGGGCGGTCTGGCCCCTGCTCGAAGTCGTCGAGACGCACTTCGACGAGCCCTGGCTGGCGCCGTTGGCCCAGCACATCCGTCAAGTCCGAGACCGTGCGGGACTCGAAGCGGTTCTCGAGCATCAGGCACGTGGCCGACCTGTTCGACCGCTACGCGGTGCACCGACCCGAAATGGTGCGGGAGCTGGGCGGAGGGGCCCGACGAGGACGACGAGGCGTTCTGGCAGGTGAGCTTGTGGCGCCGGCTGCGGACTCGCATCGGGCAGCCGAGCCCGGCGGAGCGCCTGGTCGACGCCTGCCGGCGCCTCCGCGACGAGCCCGAGCTCCTGGCGCATCCGCCCCGCCTGTCCCTGTTCGGGCTGACCCGACTGCCGGCGAGCTACCTCGACGTGCTCGAGGCGATCGGTGCGGGGCGCGACGTCCACCTCTTCCTCCTGCATCCGTCGCCGGCGCTGTGGGAAAGGCTGGAGCCGGTCGTCGGCCCGAGGTCGCGCCACCTCCTCCGGTCCGAGGATCCCACCGCCGGAGCGGCGAGGCACCCACTGCTGCAGTCCTGGGGGCGCGACGCCCGCGAAATGCAGCTGGTGCTCGGTTCGGCCGTCCCGCACGGGGAGGGGTACACCGAGACGGCCCGCCCGGAGGCGCCGACGCTGCTGCAGCAGCTGCAGGACGACATCCGGGCCGACCGCCTGCCGGCCGGGAGCGCCGGCGGCGACGTCGACCGCCGGCCGCTGCTCGACTCCGACGACGACAGCATCCGCGTGCACTCGTGTCACGGTCGCGGCCGTCAGGTCGAGGTGCTGCGCGACGCCATCCTCCATCTGCTCGAGGACGATCCGACTCTTGGAGCCCCGCGACATCATCGTGATGTGTCCCGACATCGAGACCTTTGCGCCGTTGATTCAGGCGACCTTCGGCGGGCGCGGGCTGGAGGGCGAATCGACCGACCCGGAGCGCACGCTCGAAGATCCGACTGGCCGACCGTGCGCTGCGCCAGACCAACCCGGTGATGGGCGTCCTGGCCGAGGTGCTCGAACTCTCCTCGGCCAGGATCACGGCGACCGAGGTGCTCGACCTGGCCGGGCGCGACCCGGTGCGCCGGCGGTTCCGGTTCAGCGACGACGACCTGTACCGGCTGGAGGAGTGGGTGGACGGCGCGTTCGTGCGCTGGGGCTTCGATGCCGCGCACCGGAGCGCGTTCGAACTGGAGGGGATTGCGGCCAACACGTGGCAGGCGGGGCTCGACCGGATTCTGCTCGGGGTGACGATGGCCGAGGAGCGGCAACGTCTCTTCGGCGCCACGCTCCCGCTCGACGACGTGGACAGCGGCGACATCGACCTGGCGGGACGGCTGGCCGAGTTCCTGCAGCGCCTGCAGACGGGTCTCGACTCGCTCGCCGGCCTGCGCCCGGTGGCGGAGTGGGCCGCCACGCTGGCCGACCTCGCCGATTCGCTCGTGGCGACGACGCCGGGCGACGCCTGGCAACGGGCCCAGCTCACGGCGCTGCTCGACGAATTGGTCGGCGAGGCCACCGAGGACACGTGGCCAGCGCCGTCGCCCTCAGCTGCGACGACATTCGCTCCCTGCTTGCGGAGCGCCTCAAGGGCCGACCCACGAGGGCGAACTTCCGCACGGGCCACGTGACCGTCTGCACGCTGGTGCCCATGCGCTCCATCCCGCACCGGGTCGTGTGCCTGCTCGGGTTGGACGACGGCAGCTTCCCCCGCCACATTGAGCGCGACGGCGACGACCTCACCGCGCGCAACCAGCGGGTGGGCGACCGCGATGCGCGCAGCGAAGATCGTCAGCTCCTGCTGGACGCGCTGCTGGCGGCCCGGGATCACCTGGTGGTGACGTACTCGGGTCGTGACGAGCGATCCAATCTCCGTCGTCCACCCGCCGTTCCCGTCGGGGAGCTGCTCGACGTGGTGGAGCACACGGTGCGAACCCCGACGGGCCGCGTCCGCGACGCCATCGTGTTCGAGCATCCGTTGCAGCCGTTCGACAAGCGCAACTTCGAGCGCGACGCAGCTGGTGCCGGACCGGCCGTGGAGCTTCGACGCGACTCCACCTGGCCGGCGCCCGCGCCGCCCTGGCCCCTCGTCACGATGCGACCACCCTTCCTCCGCACGCCCTTGGAACCTGTCGCCTCCGGCCCCATCGGGCTCGACCAGCTCGAGCGCTTCCTCCGCCACCCCGTGCGGGCGTTCCTGCGCGAGCGCCTCGACATCTGGGTCGGGGACAGGACCCGGGACTTCGAGGACGCCATCCCCATCGATCTCGACGGGCTGGAGCAGTGGCAGATCGCCGACCGCGTGCTGCAGGAGCACTTGGGGGGCGCGGACCTGGCCACCTGCCTGGACGCCGAGCGGGCGCGTGGCGCGCTGCCGCCCGGGCAGCTGGCCGACGCCGTCCTGAGCCGGATCGCCGCCCCGCTGGCCGATCTCGTCGCCGCGGGGCAGCACGCCGATGCCCCCGATGTCGCTGGACGTGCACGTGGACCTGGCCGACGGGCGCAGCGTCGTCGGCACGGTGGCCGGCGTGCGGGGGGACGTCGTCCACACCGTGACCTACTCGAGGCTTGGTCCGGCACACCGTCTGCTGGCGTGGGTCCGGCTCCTCGTTCTCAGCGCGACGTGGCCGGAGCGGTCCTTCTCTGCGCACACCGTGGGCCGCAGCCAACGCAGGGGTGCCACCATCGCCATCGCCGACATCGGGCCGCTCGGGCCCGATGCGCCGAGCCGCAAGGCGGCGGCGGAGGCGCACCTGGCCGCGTTGGTGGAGGTGTTCGAGCGGGGGATGTGCGAGCCGCTCCCGCTCTACGCCGGCACGTCGGCCGCGTGGGCGGGTGCCGTGGCGGAGGGAAAGGACCCGGAGCGTGCCGCCGCGGCCGAATGGGCCTCCGGCTGGGACTTCCCCAAGGAGGACAAGGACGCGGAGCACGTGCTGGTGCTCGGGGGCGTGCTCCCGTTCCGGGACGTGCTCGAGCTCGCCGGCGCTGCCGCGGGCCGACGAGGCCGCGTGGGATCCGTCCGGGGTCGACGCGCTTCGGCGCCTACGCGCACCGCATCTGGGATGCGCTGCTGGCGCACGAGCAGGTGGTCGACCGATGACGGTCGTCGTCCCCGAGCCCCGGCCCTTCGACGTCTGCGGCGAGTCTGCCGACCGGCATGACCCTCCTGCAGGCGAGTGCCGGGACGGGCAAGACCTTCACCATCGCTGCGCTCACCACGAGATACGTCGCGGAAGGCATCCTCCCGATCGACCGCCTCCTCGTCATCACCTTCACCCGGATGGCGACCGGGGAGTTGCGCGAGCAGGTGCGCGAGCGCCTGGTCCGTGCCTTCGACGGGTTGGTGGACATCATCGCCGGGCCAGGGGGGCCATGAGGACGACGAGCTCGTGCAGCTGCTCGCTCGCGGGCCGTCCGACGAGGTGGAGGCCCGCCGTGACCGGCTGGGCAAGGCCATCGCCGACTTCGACGCGGCGACCATTGAGACGACGCACGGGTTCTGCCTGCAGGTCCTCTACGGCCTCGGGACGGCAGGGGACGTCGACCGCGAGGTCACGCTGGTCGAGGACGTCAGTGACCTCATGGAGGAGGTGGTCGACGATCTCTTCCTCCGCCGCTTCGCCCACAAGCCCAACGCGCTCGACTTCGACCGCAAAGACGCCATGGAGATCGCCAAAGCTGCCGCCCTCGCGCACCCTGATGCCGACATGGTGCCGCCCTTGTCGCAAGCGGACGACCTGCCGTCCATCCGCCGCCGCTTCGCCAAGGCGGTCCGCCAGGAGATGGAGGACCGCAAGAAGGCGCGCAAGATCCTGACCTACGACGACGTGCTCAGCCGCCTCCGGACGACCCTCTTCGACGAGACGCGCGGGCCCGCCGCCTGCGCACGCCTGCGTGAGCGCTACGACGTCGTGCTGGTCGACGAGTTCCAGGACACGGATCCGGTCCAGTGGGACATCATGCGCCGCGCCTTCGGCGAGGGCGGGGGGACGCTTGTCCTGATCGGCGACCCCAAGCAGGCGATCTACGCGTTCCGCGGCGCCGACGTCCACGCCTACCTGCAGGCGCGCGACGAGGTGCAGTCCGAATGGACCCTCGACGTCAACTGGCGCAGCGACCAGGCGCTGCTCGAGGCCTACGACGCGCTCTTCGACGACGCCCAGCTCGGCTCCGCCGGCATCGCCTACAGGAAGGTCAGGGCGGCCGACGCCAATCAGCGAACAGACGGCTCGTCGGCGGTCAGGTCGACGTGCCGTTGCGGGTCCGCATGATTCACGGCGACGACGGCCTGGTCGCGTTGACCGAGAAGCGGCGGCAGCCCAAGGTCCCCCGACGCCAGAGGCCTTCATTGCGCGGGACCTGGCGGCCGAGGTGGTGCAGCTGTTGTCCGACGCCCCCGAGCTCATCACCCGGAACCGGGCCGGCGTCGAAGTCGGCCGCACGACCGTGCATCCCGGGCCACCTCGCCGTGCTGGTGCGGGCGAACAGCCAGGCCGTGACCGTGCGCGACGCGCTGCGCGCCGCCGGCGTCCCGGCGGTGATCGGCGGATCCGGCTCGGTCTTCGCCACCGACCCGGCGCTCGAATGGCTCCGACTCCTGCAGGCGCTGGAGCGGCCGACGGCGCGGGACCGCGCCTCGCTGGCCGCCCTGACCTGCTTCGTGGGCTGGACGCCCGAAGAGGTGGCCACGGCGGACGAAGCCGAGTGGGAGGCGCTGCACTGGTCGCTGCACCGCTGGGCGACGCTGCTGCGTGAGCAGGGCGTCGCCTCGCTCTACCAGGCGGTCAGCAGCTCGCACGAGGTGCCCGAGCGGGTGCTGGCACGCCCGTCGGGCGAGCGGTTCATGACGGACCTGCGCCACATCGCGCAGCTGCTGCACGAGGCCGGCGTGTCCGAGGGCCTCGGGCCCACCGCCATGGCCACCTGGCTGGGGCGGCGGATCCACGATGCGGCGCGCGACAGCGAGAACGAGGAGCGGGCGCGGCGCCTCGAGTCGGATGCCGAGGCGGTGCAGGTGATCACGATCCACCGCAGCAAGGGGCTCGAGTTCCCGATTGTGTTCTGCCCGTACATGTGGGACGGCAGCCGGCCCTTCGGCAAGGACAGCGCGCCACGTGCCCATGTTCCACAATCCGGCCAACGCCAACCGGCGCACCATCGACGTCGGGCTCGAAGGGAACGGCTTCGCCCAGCACCAGAAGATGGAGCTCGAGGAGGCGCGCGGCGAGGACCTCCGGCTGCTCTACGTGGCCCTGACCCGGGCGCGCCATCAGGCCGTCCTGTGGTGGGCCGGGGCGCTAGGACAGCCAGCACTCGCCTCTGGCCCGGCTGCTGTTCGATCGTGACGCCCAGGGTGTGGTGGGCCCCTACGGCGCCAAGACCCGGTGCCGACGCCTCGGTCGAGTCGACGCTGGCCGAGTTGGGACCGTGCGTCTCGGTCGAGCGGGTCGGCCTGCCGTCGGCCCGCCGATGGGAGGAGGGCGACGAGATCCCGCCGCACCTGGAGGCGGCGGTCTTCGACAGGACGCTCGACGTCGGCTGGCGCCGGGCGTCGTACTCGAGCATCACCAGCGGGTTGCACGACCAGCCCGCGGTGGGGAGCGAACCGGAGCAGCAGTTGACCTCCGACGAAGACGTGCCCGTGGCGCCGCTGGCGCGGCGCGACCCGGACCCGGCGACGCGGGGACGGCGCCGTCCCCCTGCAACTGGCCGACATGCCCGGCGGGGCACTGGTGGGCACGGTCATCCACGGCGTGTTCGAGCACACCGAGTTCGACGAGCCCGACCTGGCTGCCGAAGGTGAGGAAGGCGCTGGCCGACGAGGTGGCCTGGCGCAACGTGAACCTGGGCGACACCGAGGAGGTCGTCTCGGGCCTGTGTGCCGCCATCGAGAGCCCCCTCGGCCCGATGGTCGACGGCATTGCGCTGCGCGGCATCGCCCGGGCGGACCGGCTCGACGAGCTGACCTTCGAGATCCCGCTGGTCGGCGGCGGACGCGCCCACGGCGAGCCTGCACCTCGGGGCCGTCGCCGACCTCTTGGACGAGCACCTCCCCGAGGACGATCCGGTCGCCCGCTACGCCCCGCACCTCCGCGACCCCGTCCTCGGCGGGTCCCTCCGGGGCTACCTGACGGGGAGCCTCGACCTCGTCTTCCGCCTGCCCGGCGATCGCTTCTTTCTGGCCGACTACAAGACCAACAAGCTGAGCCCGCCCGGCGAGACGCTGACCTCCTGGCACTACCGGCCCGACGCGTTGCAGGCCGAAATGGTCGCCGCCCACTACCCGCTGCAGGCCCTCCTCTACGCCGTCGCCCTCCATCGGTACCTCCGTTGGCGGCTGCGGCACTACGACCCCGATGTGCACTTCGGCGGCGTCCTCTACCTGTTCGTGCGCGGCATGAGCGCGACCGAGGCCCCGCCGACGGACGCGGTCGACGGCTCCGGGCGTCTGGTCCTGGCGGCCGCCGGCAGCGCTGATCGAGGCCGTGAGCGATCTCTTCGACCGCGGCGTTCCGGCATGAGCGCGCTCGAGGCACGTCGACCTGTTCGACGCCCGGCTGGCGCGCGGTACCGGCGGAGTGCTGCGCGCCTTCAACGACGCAGGCATCCTCTCGACCTCCGATGTCCACGTCGCGCTGCGGTTGGCCCGGCTGAGCGGCGCCGATGACGAGGTCGTCTCCTTGGGAGCGGCCTTCGCAGCCCGGGCCCCGCGCCTGGGCAATGTCTGCGTGGACCTGGCCACCATTCACGCCACGGCGGACGCCGACACGGACGCGCCGGGGGACATCGCCGCGCTGCCGTGGCCGGCGCCACCGACGTGGATCCGGCAGATGGCGGCGAGCGGGATCGTCGGGGAGGCGCGCCCACTGCACCTCGAGGGGACGACCTTGTATCTGGACCGCCTGTGGGCGGACGAGAGCCTGGTGGCGACCGAGCTGCGCGAGCGCTCGGACGGCGCGGCGCCCGGCGTCGACACGGATCTGCTGCGGCGCGGCCTCGAAGAGCTGTTCGGGGACGATCCGGACCAGCGGATGGCGGGGGCCATCGCCGTCCTGCGACGACTGTCGGTGATCGCCGGTGGGCCCGGCACCGGGAAGACGACGACGGTGGCCCGCGTCCTGGCGCTTCTCCACGCACAGGCGGCGGCGGCGGGGCAACGCCCGCCGCTGGTGGCGCTGGCCGCACCGACCGGAAAGGCGGCGGCCCGACTGGAGGACGCCGTTCGCCAAGGGGCCGGCGACCTTGCCATCGATGAGGAACGGCGCGAACGCCTGCAGTCACTGTCGGGCAAGACCATTCACCGGCTGCTCGGCTTCAATCCGGGCAATCGCACGCGCTTTCGCCACGATCGTCTGAACCGGCTGCCCCATGACGTCGTCGTGGTCGACGAGACGTCGATGGTCTCGCTGTCGCTCATGGCACGACTGTTGGAAGCGGTCCGTCCCGACGCGCGACTGCTGCTGGTGGGCGACCCCGAGCAGTTGGCCTCGGTCGAGGCCGGAGCCGTCCTGGGTGACATCGTCGGGCCGGCCGCGCTCGGCCCCGCCATGCCGCCACAGGCGCGCCAGGAGTTGGCCGACATCACGGGGCAGCCGGTTCCCGCCGCCGAGGGCACCACGGCCGCCCCCTTCGGAAAAGGGGTCGCGGTGCTGCGCAACGTGCACCGCTTCGGCGTCGTGATCGCCGAGTTGGCCCAGGCCATCCGCGAGGACGACGCGGACGAGGCGATGGACATCCTCCGGGCCGGCGATTCGCACGTGCAGTGGATCGCCACCGATGCGGCCGAGTCCGCTCCGTCCGGAGGACGCGTTGGCCGACGTCCGACGGTTGGCGGTCGACACCGGGCGTTCCGTGATCGGATCGGCCCGCGCCGGCGACGCGCGGGCGGCGATCGACGCCTTGGGCAGCTTCCGTTTCCTGTGCGGTCACCGGCGCGGGCCCGAAGGCGTGGCGACGTGGATGGACACCATCGAGAACTGGCTGCGTGCCGATGTGGAGGGCTTCACCACCGGCGCCACCTGGTACGTGGGTCGCCCGCTCATCGTGACGCAGAACGACTACGGGCTCGACCTGTACAACGGCGACACGGGCGTGGTGATCGAATCGCACGAGAGGGACGCCTGGTGGCCGCCTTCGAGCGGCGGGGCGCCATCGCCGAGGTCAGCCCGACCCGGCTGGCCGCCGTCGACACCGTCTACGCCATGACGGTGCACAAGAGCCAGGGCTCGCAGTACGAAGCGGTGGCCTTCCTCGTGCCCGGCCCCGATTCGCGGGTGCTCACCCGCGAGCTGCTCTACACGGCGGTGACCCGGGCCCGGGAACGGCTCATCGTCGTCGGCTCCGAGCTGTCGATCCGGGCCGCCATCGAGCGGCCGATCACCCGGGCCTCCGGACTCCGGCAGGCCCTCTGGGGCGAGGCGGGCTGATCGAGCCGGGGTCAGCGGGGGTCCTCCATCCCCCAGCTGCCGCAACCGACTGTTTAGGCTGCGGCGCCAGAGAAAATCCCTGGTCTCAAGGCGATTACAGGTGCCCCACAGCTGAAATTCAGGGTTTTGTCCCATGATGAAGGTGTAACGACTCCGTAACAATCGCGGGGCCTGAGTGAAAACACGGGTGAAATGAAGATTCTGGTTCTCGGAGGAGACGGTTATCTCGGTTGGCCCACGGCTCTGCATCTGTCGGCGCTCGGACACGAGGTCACCGTGGTCGACAACCTGGTGCGCCGGGAATACGACCGTGAAATGGGTGTGGACAGCCTGGTCCCCATCGCCTCCCTGGAGGACCGGGTCACGCGCTGGGAGCAGGTGTCGGGACACGCCATCGACGTGCGCATCGGGAACCTGACCGACGCCGCCTTCACCTACAGCGTCGTGGCCGAGGGCAAGCCCGACGCCATCGTGCACTTCGGTGAGCAGCGGTCCGCGCCGTACTCCATGATCGACCGCGAGCACGCGGTCTACACACAGGTGAACAACGTCGTCGGCAACCTGAACGTCATGTACGCCATTCAGGAGACCGACCCCGACATCCACCTCGTGAAGCTGGGGACGATGGGGGAGTACGGGTACCCCAACATCGACATTGAGGAAGGGTTCATAGAGATCACCCACAAGGGCCGCACCGACGTCATGCCCTACCCGAAGCAACCCGGCTCCTTCTACCACCTGTCCAAGGTGCACGACAGCCACAACATCATGTTCGGCTGTCGCATCTGGGGGCTGCGCGCCACCGACCTGAACCAGGGGATCGTCTACGGCCAGTCGACGCCCGAGACCGACGTCGACCCGTTGCTGGCGACCCGCTTCGACTACGACGGCGTGTTCGGCACCGTGCTCAACCGTTTCTGCGTGCAGGCGGTCACCGGCCACCCACTGACCGTCTACGGCGCCGGCGGCCAGACCCGCGGCATGCTCAACATCCGCGACACGCTCGCCTGCGTGACCCTGGCTCTCGAGAACCCCGCCGACCGCGGCGAGTTCCGGGTGTTCAACCAATTCACCGAGTCGTTCTCCGTGCTCCAGATGGCGCAGATGGTCAAGAAGGTCTGTCCGTCACGGGTCGACATCGCCGAGGGGCTCTCCAACCCGCGGGTCGAGAACGAGGAGCACTACTTCAACGCCGCCAACACCAAGCTCCTCGACCTCGGCCTCCAGCCCCACTTGCTGACGGACGAGGTCATCACCAGCATTCTCGAGCTGGTGGAGCGCCACCGCAGCCGGGTGGACGTGCGGGCCATCGCCCCCACCGTCCAGTGGCGCTCGAGTGCCAGCACCCTGACGACGTCCGGCGAGACGCCGGGCGCGTCCTTCCTCGCGGTGTAAAGACCCCCGTCCCGTTGTAGGTTCCTCCGGCGATGCCGCCACGCAGGCCCCGCCGCCGCGGCGCGCCGTCGATCATCGGCCCGGCCGGTGATCCTGCTGATCGCCGTGGTCGTGGTGCTCGCCATTGTGGTGGGTGGCCTCACCCAGGTGTCACGGCAGTCGACGTCGTACGACGCCAATTCCGACCGCACCCTGGCCGCGCAGGGCACCGTGGTCGCCGATCAGTCGAATGCCACCTCCGCCACGGTGCGCCAGGTCGTCAACGACCTGCCCACCCAGACCCGCCAGGGGTTGCAGGCGGCGCTCGACGGCGCGGTGCTGCAGACGGGCGACGAGGCGGCGCGGGCCCAGGTCGCGGCCGGGTCGACCCCGCTGGGCGGCGTGGCGACCCAGTTGGCCACCGTCTTCGCGGAACGGGCCCAGGCCGTGACGCAGCTGCGGGCCGCCGTGTACGGGTTCCTCGGCATGCAGCCCACGGCACCGGCTGACGCACCGGCGGGGAATGCCACGGCCGCCGCGGGCGGGACCGCCCAGCTGTCGGCCACCGAGGCCACCAACCGCATTGCCGCGGCCGGGGCGCTCCTGTCGCATTCGGACGCGCTCGTACCGCTCCGTGCGGGCCGCGCTGGCCGCCGCGCCGGGTCATGGGAGGCTGCCCCCGTCGGTCTGGGTGACCCACCCGCAGATCTGGCAACTGGGCAGCGTGGCGACCCAGGTCGATCTCGTCGCCACGTCGCCGACGTTGGCGGCGACCCACGACGTCGTCCTGCGGACGGTGCGCATCACTCCTCCCGCCCTGCCCACACCGCAGGGCGCCCCGCCGGCGGTGTCCGTGATCAGCCCGACCTCCCGGATCGGCGTGACCGTGGTGGTGGCCAACCAGGCCCCGTCCAACGAGCCGCACGTCTCCGTCCACTTCACCTTGGCCGACCAGACCACGGGCGCGACGACGAACGTGGTCCGGACGACGCCGCTCGCCCTCGGCGCCTCGGTCACACTCCCCACGGTGACCATGCGCGTGAAGCCGTCGACGACCTACGTGCTCACGGTCCAGGTCGTCCTTCCCGCCGGCCAGACGCTCACCGCCGACACCGTCCTCCAGCAGACGTTGCAGGTCGCCGCCGGCACCTGACCCGCTGGCCCGGGCACCGGGCGCGCTCCCCCGTGTCGACCGCACCGATCCGGGGTCCTAGGATCGAGCCGCACAGAAATCTGGAACTGGAGGGCCTTCACGTGGCCGAGAGCATCACCATCACGGACAATCGCAATGGCGAGTCCATTGAGATTCCGCTCGTCAACGGCGGTGTCGCGGCGGCGGAGTGGTCCAAGCTCCTGCCGGGGGTGTGGTTCTACGACCCCGGCTTCATGTCGACGGCGGCCTGCGAGAGTGCCATCACGTTCCTCGACGGGGACGCCGGCATCCTGCGCTACCGGGGCTATCCCATTGAGCAGCTGGCCGAGAACTCCACCTATCTGGAGGTGGCCTATCTCCTGTTGAAGGGCGAGCTGCCGAACGAGGCGCAGTTCGACGAGTGGCGCCACGACGTGACGTACCACACGTTCATCCACGAGAACGTACGAAAGCGGTTCCTGGAGGGCTTCCACTACGACGCCCATCCGATGGGGATGCTCGTCTCCGCCGTGGCCGCCCTCTCCACCTTCTACCTCGACGCCAAGGACATCTTCGATCCCGAGTCCCGCAACAAGCAGATCATCCGCCTCATCGCCAAAATGCCGACCCTGGCCGCGGCCGCCCACCGGTTCAGCGTGGGCATGCCGTTCGTCTACCCGGACAACTCGCTCGACTTCGTCCCCAACTTCCTCTCCATGCTCTGGAAGGTGGCCGAGCCCCGGTTCGAGGCCGACCCCGTCCTCGCCCGCGCCCTCGACATCCTCTTCATCCTCCACGCCGACCACGAGCAGAACTGCTCGACCACGGCCATGCGCGTCGTCGGGCTCCTCGCACTCGGATCCCTACTCGGCCACCGCCGCCGCGGCCGCTGCGCTCTACGGGCCCCGCCACGGCGGCGCCAACGAGGCCGTCATCCGCATGCTCACCGAGATCGGCAGCATCGAGAACGTGCCGGACTTCATCGCCTCGGTGAAGTCCGGGTCGGGCGGCCGGCTCCAGGGCTTCGGCCACCGCGTCTACAAGAGCTACGACCCCCGGGCCAAAATCATCAAGCGCACGGCCGACGAGGTCTTCGAGGTCACGGGGAAGAGCCCGCTCCTCGACATCGCGCTCAAGCTCGAGGAGATCGCGCTGAGCGACGAGTACTTCACCTCGCGCCAGCTCTACCCGAACGTCGACTTCTACTCCGGTCTCATCTACCAGGCCATGGGTTTCCCGCTCGAGATGTTCCCGGTCCTCTTCGCCATCCCCCGCACGGCCGGATGGCTGGCCCACTGGCAGGAGATGCTCGACCAGGACTCCAAGATCTCCCGGCCGCGCCAGCTCTACATCGGCTCCGAGCCGCGCGACTACACCCCGATGACCAACCGCTGACTCAGGAGCGGCGTCCCGGGTCCGCATGCGGACCAGGCCCTCCTGGGCCAAGGAGACGCAGAGTCGACCCTGGCCGGTCGAACAGGAAGCCCCGGGCCAGGCCGCGGCCCTGCGGCGGCGACGGGGGAGTCGGTGTCGTAGAGCAGCCATTCGTCGGCCCGGAAGGGCTGGTGGAACCACATGCAGTGGTCCAGGCTGGCGCCCATGAAGTCCGGGTCGTCCCAGCTCGTCTCGTGCGGGGCCAGGATGGTGTCGAAGAGCGACATGTCCGAGGCGTAGGTGGCCACGCAGGCGTGGAGCAGCGGGTCGTCGGGCAGCTCGCCGTCGGCCCGGATCCAGAGGCGCTGATACGGCTCGCTCACCTCGCTGCGAGTGCCACGGGAGGCTGCCGATGTGCCGCTGGTCGATGGGGTGGGGACGGTCGAACCACTCGGTCAGCTCGTCCTTGAACGGCTGCAGCCGCTCGTAGAGCGGGGCCAGGGACTCGGGCTCGGGCACCTCGGGCATGGGGATCTGGTGCTCCAGGCCCGCCTCGAGGTCGTGGAACGAGGCGGAGAGGTTGAAGATGGCGCGCCCGTGCTGCACGGCCACGACGCGCCGGGTCGTGAAGGAGCGGCCGTCGCGGATCCGGTCGACCTCGTAGAGGATCGGGACGTTGGGGTCGCCGGGGCGCAGGAAGTACGAGTGCAACGAGTGCACCTGGCCGTGCTCCACGGTGCGCCCGGCGGCCATGAGCGCCTGGCCGGCCACCTGGCCGCCGAAGACACGCTGGCGCTCCTCGTTGGGTTGGATGCCCCGGAAGATGTTGACCTCAATGGGTTCGAGGTCAAGCAGGTTGACGAGGAACTCCAAGGACGCGCTCATGCGCCCATGTTCGCAGGCCGCTGTGGGGGGTGTCGCAGGACACGGCGCCCCGGCCCCCACTACCCTGCGGCGCGTGACCGCAACCAGAGGGCAGGGCGACGACGGCGCACTCGAGTTCCCGGAGGGCTTCACCTGGGGCGTGGCCACGGCGGCCCATCAGATTGAGGGCGGCAACGTCAACAACGACTGGTGGGCCTGGGAGCACAACCCGGCGTCGGGCACGCTCGAGCCGAGCGGCGACGCCTGCGACTCCTTCACACCGCTGGCGCGAGGACCTCCAACTCGTGGCCGACATGGGCCTCGGGGCCTACCGCTTCTCGCTGGAGTGGAGCCGCATTGAGCCCGCCGAAGGGGAGTTCTCCATCGCCGCGCTGGAGCACTACCGGAGGATCTGCGCCGCCTGCCACGGCCACGGGATCGTCCCCGTCGTCACCTTCCACCACTTCACCACCCCGCTGTGGCTCACCGCCCGCGGCGGGTGGGAGTCGCCCGACGCCCCCGAGCGCTTCGCCCGCTTCGTGGAGCGGGCCGCGGCCTACCTGGGCGATCTCATCGGCTGGGCCTGCACCATCAACGAGCCGAACGTGGTCGGGGTCATGGGGTACTTCCAGGGGGAGTACCCGCCGGGGGTCAAGGACGACTTCGCCCGCTACGCCGCGGTGAACGAGGCGATGGTGCGCGCCCACCGCCTGGCGGTCGACGTCCTGCGCGCCGGCCCGGGCGACTTCCCCGTCGGCCTCACCCTCTCCATGGCGGAGATCACGGCGGACGAGGGCGGGGAGTCGCTGCGCGACGCCGCCGAGGAGATGCTCGAGAACATCTTCCTGCGGGCCACCGACGGCGACGACTTCGTGGGGGTGCAGTGCTACACGCGCATGCACTTCGGTCCGGACGGGCTGGCACCGAACGATCCCGCCGTGCCGCTCACCCAGATGGGGGACGAGTACTGGCCCCAGGCCGTGGAGCACACCGTGCGCCGGGCGGCGGCGGTGAGCGGGCGGCCGATCGTGGTGACCGAGAACGGCATCGCCACCGCCGACGACACGGAGCGGATCGCCTTCGTGTCCGACGCGCTCGCGCAGCGCCCACCGCTGCCTGCAGGAAGGGATCGACCTGCGGGGGTATTTCGTGTGGAGCCTGCTGGACAACTTCGAGTGGCACCTGGGCTACGGGCCCAAGTTCGGGCTGGTGGCGGTGGCGCCGGGCACCTTCGAGCGCCGGCCCAAGCCCAGCGCCCACTGGTTCGGCGAGGTGGCCCGCAGCAACCGCCTGCCCGGAGCGGCTGCCGGAGCGGCCGCAGCGGTCCTGAATTGCCGGTGAGCTAGGGTGAACGCGTGCCGACTCCGCCTGGGGGACGCCCAGCAAGCCGAGGCTCCCGTGACGGAGCACGGCGGGCACCCTCCCCTCAAGCACATCTGGTCCTCGGACCAGTCCCTCTACGTCCGGGTCCGGCAGATGATGGCGCACCCGTCGAGCGTCAAGCTGATCAAGTACGCCGGCGTCTCGGTGATCTCGACGGTCGTGTCGCAGGTCACCTTGATTCTGGTCTTCGGCGTCTTCCACCTCATGTCCGAGGTGCCGGCCAACATCTTGGCCAACGTGCTGGCCACCGTTCCCTCCTACGCGCTCAACCGGCGCTGGGTCTGGGGCAAGAGCGGCAAGTCGCACTTCTGGAAGGAAGTGGCGCCCTTCTGGATCCTCTCCTTCGTCGGATTGGCCTTCTCGAGCCTGGCCGTCTGGCTGGCCGGCGACTTCGCCCGGTCACACGGCTACGGCCACGGGGCGACCGCGCTCCTGGTGAACCTGGCCAACCTGGTGAGCTTCGCCATCCTGTGGATCGTCAAGTTCGTGATCTACAACAAGCTCTTCCACGTCGCCCCGGTCGAGTACGAGGAGCACCACGCCGAGAAGGTGGCGGCGGGCGAACCCGACGACGACTGACGGCGCCACCGGGCCGTCACGGCCCGGCCCGGTCGACGTCGCCAGCCGCGCCGGCGTCGCTCAGTCCCGGAAGTTGTTGAACTGCAGCGGAATGCCGAAGTCCTCCGCCTTGGCCTTGGCGATCACCTCTTGGAGGTCGTCGCGCTTCTTGCCGGTGACGCGCAGCTGATCACCCTGGGTCTGCGAGGACACGCCCTTGAGCCCGAGGTCCTTGATGAACTTGTTCAGCCGCTTGGCGTGGTCCGACGAGATGCCGGCCCGGATGGCGATCTTCTGGCGGGACGTCCCCTTCTGGGCCTCTTCGACCTTGGCGTCCTCGAAGGCCTTCAGCGAGACCTGGCGCTTGACCAGCTTCTCGTCGAGGACCTGGTGCAGGGCCCGCAGGCGGTCCTCGGTCGAGGAGCGCAGGACCAGCTCGTTGTCGCTCTCGTTCAAGTCGATGGCCGAATCGGTGTTCTTGAAGTCGAAGCGGGTGGCGGCCTCGCGGTTGGCCTGGTCGACCGCGTTGCGCACCTCTTGCATGTCGACTTCCGAAACGATGTCAAACGTGGGCATGAGTCCAGCGTACCGGCGCCACCGGAGGATTTGGGGTGCCGGGCCCGGCTAATCTCCCTGGCTGCGGGTCGGTGTCCGAGTGGCCAAAGGAAACAGGCTGTAAACCTGTCGGTTAACACCTACGGAGGTTCAAATCCTTCCCGGCCCACGCATGTCCCCCGGTCGGCAGCCCGGAGCCCGGAGCCCCGGCCTCAGGTCACCTGCCGGTGGCCGTTACAATGCTGTTTCAGGTCGATTGCGGGTACATGCTTCCCAGGGGCGTGTGCCCATCCCCCCACCGGGCCCTCTGGGGTCCGGTCATGACGAGCGAGACTGATTACCCCGTGGACGAGAGCTCGATGTCGACGTCAACGCCGGTCCTGGACCGGGTCGGCGCGCGCCTCGGCCGCCTTTCCCTGCGGGCCGACGCCGTGCGCCTGCGCCTCACCAGCGGGGTCAGCCTCACCGAGCGGGTCGAGCCCGAGTCCGGCGACCCCGAGGACTATTCGTTCCTGCGCCGGCCGGCGCTGCTCGGGCTTGCTCGCCGTGGTCTCCATCTGTGTCGGCGCCTCGTTGCCGAGCTCGCCCTTCAAGCTCGAAATGGGTGGCACGTGGTTCTTCGGCGAGGCCGCCTGGCCGTCGACCACGCTCATGCTGCCCGGCGTCGTCGCCGTCTACGGCGGCATGATCCTCTTCGTCCGGGTCTGGTACGGGCTCTTCCAGACGCTGCGCGCCCGCGGCGGCGTGCCGATCCGCCCGCTCGCCTACATGCTCGCCCTGTGGATCCTGCCGCTGCTGGTGGTGGCGCCGCTGTTCAGCCGGGACGTCTTCTCCTACGCCGCGCAGGGCGAAATGATGAGCCACCACATCAACCCGTACCACTACGGTCCGGGCACGTTGGGCTCGGGGCCGTTCAACGCGGGTGTCGACCCGTTGTGGGCCAACACGCCCGCCCCGTACGGCCCGCTCTTCCTCATGCTGGCCGGCTGGTCCGCCTCGCTCACCTTCCACCACGCGCTCATCACGATTGAGCTGCTGCGCCTGCAGTCCGTGGCCGGCATCGCCCTGATCGCCTACTGCATCCCGAAGCTGGCCCGGTCTTTCGGGCGTGACCCGGGCCCCGCCTTCGTGCTGGCGGTGCTCAACCCACTCACCCTGCTCGCCCTCGTCGGGGGCGCCCACAACGACGCCATCATGGTCGGGCTGCTGCTCGCCGGCGTGACGGCGGCGCGCTCGTTCCACCCGGTGTGGGGCGTCGTGCTGTGCGCGCTGGCCGCCTCCATAAAGGTCCCGGCCGCCATCGGCATCGTCTACATCGCCTGGGACTGGGCCGGTCCGTTCGCCGACTGGCGCCGCCGCGCCGGCACGCTGGTGCGGGCCGGGCTGGTGACCGTGGTCGTCATGGGGGTGCTCTCGCTCGTCTCGGGCCTCGGCTGGGGCTGGATAGCCAACCTCGGCACCCCCGGCACCGTGCGCTCGTGGATGGCTCCGGCCACCGGCTTCGGTCTCCTGATCAGCGGGACCGCCCACCTGGTGGGCATCGGCGTCGGCCTGGGCGGCGTCCTCACCCTGACCCGGGCCATCGGCCTCGTCGGCCGCCGCGGTCATCGCCGTGTACTGCCTGCGCAACCGGGAGCGGATCGGCATGCTGGGCGCCCTGGGCGGCACCATGATGGCCTTCGTCCTCCTCGGGCCCGTCGTCCAACCGTGGTACCTGACGTGGGGGATCATCATTGTGGCGCCGGTCGTGACCGGGCGCTGGCTCTACGCCGTGCTCGGCCTCTCGGCCGTGGCGCCGTTCATCGGGCTCACCGGTGGGAGCGACCTGCTGAGCGAGCTGGTGCACACGGACCCGGCCAGCATGGTCCTGGCCGTCATGGTGCTCTGGGCCGTGGCCATCGTCCCGCTCGGCACCTGGACGACGTCGTGGCGCCTGGACCGCTCGCGCCTGCCCGGGCCTGCCGGCCACCAGCGCCGCTCTGGAGTCCTGGGCTCCGCGCCTTCGCGCCCTGACCGCCGGGCTGATCCGGCAGCCGGACTCAGCAGGGCTCACAGCAGCCGCTGCAGCTCCACGACGTCGAGCCACTGGCGGTGCTTGCGCCCGACCTCGCGCTCGACCCCGACCAACTCGAAGCCGGCCGCCTCGTGCAGGCCGATGGAGGTCTCGTTGTGGCCGGCGATGCGGGCGATCACGGAGTGGAAGCCGTGGGCTGAGGCCAGGACGAGGAGCTCGGCCAGCAGCGCCTTGCCCACCCCCTTGCCGCGCTGGGCCCGGTCCACGTAGACCGAGTTCTCGGCCGTGGCCGAGTACCCCGAGCGCTCCCGGAAGGAGGAGAGGGAGCCGAAGCCCAGGACGATCTCGCCGTTGGCCCCGATCAGTCCGGTGCTCCCGGCGCCCCGGGTTCGGGGTTCTCGGTGGCCACCAGGGCCGGGTGGACCCCGCTGTGCTCGAGGATCCAGGCCTCCTGCTCGGCCTCGCTGCGGGGCACCATGTCGAAGGTGTTGGTGCTCTCGAGCACCTCGACGTTGTAGATGGTGCGGATGGCCCCGGCGTCGGCCAGCTCGGCGAGTCGGATCCGCATCAGCCGATGGTAGTATTGACATGGCGAAATCCGGGGGGCGGAGGCAGCCGTCCCCAAGCCCTGGCTATCATTGACGCTTCGCGGATGTACCCGCGGCGCCCCTGTAGCTCAGTGGCAGAGCACCTCCATGGTAAGGAGGGGGTCGTGGGTTCAATCCCCACCGGGGGCTCGCCCAATGGCGGCGTAGCTCAGTTGGTCAGAGCACACGGCTCATAATCGTGTTGTCGCGGGTTCGAGTCCCGCCGCCGCTACCAGGTCCGGGTCAGGTCGCCCCGGGCCAGCAGAGCCAGGAAGGATTGAAGATGGCGAAGAACGAGAAGAGGGTCCAGGTCACCCTGGCGTGCGAGGTGTGCAAGCGGCGGAACTACATCACCACCAAGAACAAGCTGAACGACCGCGAGCGGATCGAAATGAAGAAGTTCTGCCGCTGGGACCGCCAGCACACGCTGCACAAGGAGACCCGCTGAGCAAGCGCGATCCTGCCGGTGCTAGCCTGGCAGGCCGTTCCCCAGGTCAGGGGGAAGAACCACCTGCTTGAGGGCAACCGAAGGCACCCCACCGAGGGCAGTAGCTCAACTGGTAGAGCACCGGTCTCCAAAACCGGCGGTTGGGGGTTCGAGTCCCTCCTGCCCTGCCCCGGACGTACCGACCCGACAACGATGTATGTGAGGCAAGAGTCGTGAACCGCGAGACCAAGCGCTTGATGCAGCGCCAAGGGCAGGTGGAGGCCGACGGGTCCCCGGCTACCCGGCAAGGCTCCGGCGACCAAGTCGGGCGGGCCCCGCCAGCCGCGGAGCCGGCCCCAGGGGCGCAAGCGCACGACCCCCGTGCAGTTCGTCCGCGAGGTGCGCGACGAAATGCGACAGGTGGCGTGGCCCTCGCGCTCGGAGCTCATCAACTACACGTCGGTGGTGCTGACGACGCTGATCATCATGATCAGCCTGATCTTCGTGTTGAACCTCGCCTTCGGGAAGCTGATCACCGATCTCTTCACCAAGTAGGGCGACATGAGCGACACGACGCATTCGGAGACAGAGGACGCAGTGACCACTGGCGAGGAAGAAGACGCGGCCGAAGCGGCCGCCGAGGAGATTGTGGAAGAGATAGTGGAAGAGGCCGTCCTCGAGGCGATCGAAGAAGTCATCGAAGAGGCAGTGATCGAAGAGATCGCCGAGGAGATCGCAGAAGAGATCGAGGCCGAAGTGGTCGCGGAAATCGTGGCCGAGGCCGCGCGCAGAGCCCGACCTCGTGCTCGACGCCACCGACGGCCAGGACGCCGCCGCCGACGAAGAGGACGGCGAGCTCGGCGGCTGGGTCAAGGACGACGAGGACGAGGAGCCGCTGCCGGTCGAGAGCCCCTACGACCGACCGGGCCGCTGGTACGTCGTGCACACCTACTCGGGCTACGAGAACAAGGTGCGCTCGAACATGGGCAACGTCGTCGCCTCCCGCGGCATCGAGGACAGGGTCTTCGAGGTCGTCATCCCCATGGAGGACGTGGACGAGTTCAAGGGCGGCAAGAAGGTCACCGTCCAGAAGAAGGTGTTCCCGGGCTACCTGCTGGTGCGCTGCGACCTCGACGACGACACCTGGGGCGCCATCCGCAACACCCCCGGCGTGACCGGCTTCGTCGGTCCGGGCACCAAGCCGACGCCGCTGTCGCGTCGTGAGGTCGAGAACATCCTTCAGGTGAAGGTCGAGGGTGGCCCCGGCGGTGCGCCCAAGCGCACCCGGGCCCGCCTGGAGTACGAGGTCAACGAGACGGTCAGGGTCAAGGAAGGCCCCTTCGCCGACTTCTCGGGCCAGATCTCGGAGATCAACGAGGACCAGCTCAAGCTCAAGGTGCTGGTCAACATCTTCGGCCGGGAGACGCCGGTCGAGCTCGAATTCAGCCAAGTCGCCAAGCTGTAGGCGACGGGGCACAGAGCACAGAGACGTCAGAGACGGAGAAGGAGAACAAGAGACGATGGCACCGAAGAAGAAGGTGCTCGCCGTGGTGAAGATCCAGCTCGAGGCCGGATCGGCCACGCCGGCGCCGCCCGTCGGCACCGCGCTCGGGCCCACACGGCGTGCAGACCATGGAGTTCTGCAAGCAGTACAACCAGGCCACCGAGAGCATGCGGGGTCAGGTGATCCCGGTCGACATCACGATCTACGAGGACCGCTCGTTCAGCTTCGTGCTGAAGACGTCGCCGACGCCGGTGCTGCTCCGCCAGGCGGCGGGGCTCGACAAGGGCGCCGCCACGGCCGGCCGCGAGCAGGTCGGGACGATCACCGACGCCCAGCTGGCCGAGATCGCCACCACCAAGCTGGCCGACCTCAACACCGACCGACCTCGATGCGGCCAAGAAGCAGGTGGCCGGCACGGCCCGCTCCATGGGCATCAAGGTCGCCGGCTAGGTCAGGACGAGGAGAGACGATGACGCAGCACGGCAAGAAGTACAAGGAGAGCCTGACCAAGGCGGACCGCGAGTCGATGCACGGCCTGGCCGAGGCGGTCGACCTGGTCAAGAGCCTGGCCAGCGCCAAGTTCGACGAGACCGTCGAGCTCGCCGTCCGCCTCGGGGTCGACCCCCGCAAGGCGGACCAGATCGTCCGCGGCACGCTGTCGCTCCCCTCGGGGACCGGGCGCACCGAGCGGGTGGCGGTCTTCGCCGCCGGCGAGGCGGCCGCCGAGGCCCGCGCCGCCGGTGCCGACGAGGTCGGTGCCGACGACCTGGTGGCGAAGATCAACGGTGGCTTCCTCGACTTCGACGTGGCCATCGCCACGCCGGACCTGATGGGACAGGTCGGGACGCTCGGCCGCGTGCTGGGCCCCCGTGGCCTCATGCCCAACCCCAAGACCGGCACCGTGACCACCGACGTCGGCAAGGCCGTCGCCGAGTTCAAGGGCGGCCGGGTCGAGTACCGCACCGACAAGGTGGGCAACGTGCACATCCGCGTCGGCAAGGCCTCCTTCACCGCCGACCAGCTGGTGGCCAACATCCGCGCCGTGGTCGACGAGCTCCAGCGGGCCAAGCCGCCCTCGTCGAAGGGTCGCTACTTCCTGTCGCTCACGGTCTCGACCACCATGAGCCCCGGGGTCCGCATCGACCCGGTGAAGGCCCGTTACACCGAGGACGAGGAGCTCGGCCTGATCCACCCGCACCCCCAGACCACCGGCACCCCAGCAAGCACCCGGTCGGGAGCATCCCGGCCGCCGTACTACGATTTCCCGCACAGCTCGCCGCCCCCGGGCGCAATGAGCACTGAATCCGATACGCCAGAGACCTCCGGTGCACCCCAGGGTGCCGAAGCGGCCCAGCCGGGCCGGCCTGACGAGGCGACAACGAAGCACGCCGGAGCGATCCGGCTGCCCGTGCCGTCGCACGCCGGAGACTCTGGCCCGCTTCCGGGCCATTGAGCCCGGTGGAGGACACCGATGGCAACGATGAACGCACAGAGGACCCACAAGGTCGAGGTCGTCGAGGAGGTCAAGACGCGCGTCAGCGCGGCGACGGCCTCCATCGTCAGCGAGTACCGCGGCCTCACGACGGCCGAGCTGGCCGAGCTGCGGACCACGCTGGCCGCCGCCGGGGGCGACTACCGGATCTTCAAGAACACGCTGGTGCGCATCGCCATCGACGGCGGCGAGTACCAGCCGCTGTCGGAGTACCTCAGCGGCCCGAGTGCCCTGACCTTCGTGCAGGGCGACATCAGCGCCGTGGCCAAGGCCCTGCGGGACTTCTCCCGGAACAACCCGCTCTTCGTGATCAAGGGCGGGCTGGCCGACGGGTCGCTCCTCTCGCCCGGCGACCTGGCTGCGCTGGCCGACCTG
>CAWAHA010000032.1:0-468831 GCA_963781565.1 uncultured Acidimicrobiaceae bacterium
TTCAGGTGCACCGCGGCCACGTTGGGCCCGTCGACGCCCTTGTCGATCTCCACACTCTCGGGATTCCAGGTGCGCACGCACAGCGGCACGTGCTCTCCCGGTAGTAGTCGTGGTCGAACGTCGCGCCTTCGGCCGACGGGTAGAACACGGACACACGGATCATCGCAGGCTCCTTTGCTCGGTTGCTCGGCCAGTCTGCCAGGTCAGCGAAAGTCCCGGCTGGCCGGCACCGCCGTCCCCACCACCAGCGCCTCCACCCGCTCGGCGTCGAAGCTGACCGCGCCCTGCCCCTTGCGCACGCGCCCGCGGATCAGCAGCACGGGCACGTGGCGGGCCACGTGCTTCCAGCGGGCCCAGGCGCCGCGGGAGAAGACCACGTTCACGTGGCCGGTCTCGTCCTCGAGGTTGACGAAGACCGCGCCCCGGGCGGTCTCGGGATGCTGGCGGTGCGTCACCACGCCGGCCACCGATGCCCGCTCGCCGTCGTCGCACGCCTCGAGCGCCACCGCCGTCCGCACGTCCATGGCCTCGAGCCGCTCCCGGGCCAGGTGCATGGCCGTGCGCTCGGGCGCCAGCCCCAGCGCCCACAGGTCGTCGCCCACCGAGTCGTAGAGGCTGGGCGTCGGGCAGCGTCGGCGCCTCGGCCCCCACCACGATCCCCGGCAGGCGGTCCGGGGTGCCCTGGGCCGCCGCGCCGGCCGCCCACACCAGCCGGCGCCGGGAGGCCGCCGTGTCCGTGCCCTCCTCCTCCTCCCGCCCGTGCGCCCGGGCACCTCGGGGTCGAGCGCGCCGGCGGCGGCCAGCGTCTCGAGCTGGGCCTGCGTCACCCCCGCCCGCCGCACCAGGTCCTCGCCCCCGGCCCAGGGGCGGCCGGCCACGATGCGCTCCGCCGTCGTCGTCGCCCACCCCGCGCACCGAGCCCAGCCCGAGGCGCAGCACCGCCTCGCCCGGCCCGCCGCACTCGAGCGACGCCCCCACCTCGGAGCGGTTCACGTGCGGCCGGCGCACGCGCACCCCGTGCCGGCGGGCGTCGGCCACCAGCGACTGGGGCGACCAGAAGCCCATGGGCTGCGAGTTCAAGAGCCCCGCCGTGAACGCCGCCGGGTAGTGCAGCTTCAACCAGGCCGAGGAGTACACCAGGTGCGCGAACGACACCGAGTGCGACTCGGGGAAGCCGAAGTTGGCGAAGGCGGCCAGCGCGTCGAAGACCTGGTCCGCCACCGCGCCCGTCACGCCGCGTTCGGCCATGCCGTTGAAGAGCCGTTCCCGCATCTTCTCCATGCGGGCCGCCGAGCGCTTGGCCGCCATGGCCTGGCGCAGCTCGTCGGCGTCGGCCGCGCTGAAGCCGGCGATGGCCACGGCCATCTCCATCAGCTGCTCCTGGAAGAGCGGGACCCCGAGCGTGCGCTCGAGGATCGGCTCGAGCAGCGGGTGCAGGTAGGTGACCTCCTCCTCGCCCCGGCGGCGCCGGATGTAGGGGTTCACCGCGTGGCCCTGAATGGGGCCGGGCCGGATGAGCGCCACCTCAATGGCGAGGTCGTAGAACTGCGCGGCTGCCACCCGGGGCAGGGTCCCCATCTGGGCCCGGCTCTCGACCTGGAAGACCCCGACCGTGTCGGCCCGGCACAACAGGTCGTAGACGGCGTCCTCCTGCGGCAGCTGCCCCAGGTCGACCTCCACCCCGTAGAAGTCGCGCACCAGGTCGACCATGCGGTGCAGCGCCTCGAGCATGCCGAGGCCGAGCAGGTCGAACTTCACCAGCCCGATGGCGGCGCAGTCGTCCTTGTCCCACTGCAGCACGCTGCGCCCCGGCATGCGTCCCCACTCCACCGGGCACACCTCGACCACCGGCCGGTCGCACAGCACCATGCCGGCCGAGTGGATGCCGAGGTGGCGCGGCCGGTCCAGCACCTCGGCCGCCAGCTCGGCCACCAACGGCGGCACCCCGCCGCCCCGGGCCTCGGAGACCTCCTCGACGGCGGCGGCCGACGAGATGCCGCGCCCGTGCCCGGCGTCGATGCCGGCCGACCAGGCGTCCACCTGCTCCTGCGTGAAGCCGAACGCCTTGCCCACGTCGCGCACGGCCGAGCGCGGCCGGTAGGTGATGACGTTGGCCACCTGGGCCGCGTGGCGCCGCCCGTAGCGCTCGTACACGTACTGAATGACCTCCTCGCGCCGCCCCGACTCAATGTCCACGTCGATGTCCGGCGGCCCGTCACGCGCCGGCGAGAGGAAGCGCTCGAAGAGCAGCCCGAGGTCGACGGCGTCGACGTTGGTGACGCCGAGCGCGTAACAGACGGCCGAGTTGGCCGCCGAGCCGCGGCCCTGGCAGTAGATGTCGAGCCGCCGGCACACCTGCGCGATGTCCCACACCACGAGGAAGTAGCCGGCGAAGCCCAGCTGGCCGATCACGCCGAGCTCGTGCTCGAGCTGCTTCCAGGCGCCGGGCACCCGCTCGGCCCCGGGCGGCCCGTAGCGCGCCGTGGCCCCCTCGGTCACCAGCTGGCGCAGGTAGCCCTGCTCGTCCATGCCGGCGGGGACGGGGAAGTCGGGCAGCCGCGGCGCCACCAGGCGCAGGTCGAAGGCGCAGGCGCGCCCGAGCTCGGCGGCGCGCTCGACCACGCCGGGCCAGCGGGCGAAGCGCCGGGACTGCTCGGCGGCGGAGCGCAGGCAGGCCGCCGGGGCCGAGGGCAGCCAGCCCTCCAGCTCGGCCAGCGGCCGGCGCGCCCGCACGGCGGCGAGCGTGGTGGCCAGCCGGAAGCCGGCCGGCGTGGCGTAGTGCACGTTGTTGGTGGCCACGGCGTCGACGCCCCACTCGACGGCGAGACGGGCCAGCGCGTCGTTGCGTGCCGTGTCGAGCGGGTCCCCGTGGTCCCACAGCTCCAGCGCGACGTTGGCGCGCCCGAACGCCTCGACGAGGCGCCCCACCTCCCGGGAGGCCGCCCGCGGCCCGGCCTCCATCAGCGCGGCGGGGACCGCCCCCTTCCGGCAGCCGCTCAGCACCAGCCAGTGGTCCCCCGCGGCGCGGCGCCAGCGCGTCCAAGGTGAAGACGGGCTTGCCCTTCTCCCCACCCTCGAGGTGCGCGTCGGCCAGCACGGTGGACAACCGCGCGTAGCCGGTCGGGGTCCCGGGCCAGCACCAAGAGGTGCGTGCCGGTCGGGTCGGGCTCGCCGGTGCGCGCGCCGGCCGGGGCCAGCGTCACCTCGGTGCCGAAGACGGTGGGCAGCCCGCACACGCCGCGCCGCCTCGGCGAAGCGGACCACGCCGTAGAAGCCGTGATGGTCGGTCAGCGCCAGCGCGTCGAGCCCGAGCCGGTCCGCCTCGGCCACCAGCTCCTCGGGATCGCTGCTGCCGTCGAGGAAGCTGAACCCCGAGTGGGCGTGCAGCTCGGCGTAGGCCTCAGGCATCAGTCATAGACGGCTTCGACCCACCACTGCCCCCGCTCGGTGCACAGCAGGCGGGCCACCCCCTCGGCCGTGACCACCTGCAGGCGGGCCCGGCGCCGGCGCACCGACCACCAGCGCTCGGTCACCGGCCAGGGGCCGGCCCACCCGAGGACCGGCTGCCAGGGACCGCCGGCCACCGACAGCTGCTCGATGCTCCCGGTGAGCAACCCCCGCCCGCTCACCGCGACGGCGCGGCCGGTCGCGTCGGCCACCTCGACGCGCAGCGGCACCCGCAGCACGTCGGTCGGGGCCGGCGGGGGAACCCGTCCCGGCCACGGCGCGCCGGCCCCGCGCCGCCTCCACCTCGGGGCTGCCCCAGGGCAGCAGCACCGACTGGCCGGCCGGGTCCCGCCCACCGCGCAGCCGGCCCATGACCACGGCTTCGATCCCCAGGCGCTCCTGCACCCGGACGAAGGAGCGGGCGGCCCGGTTGTCGGCCTCGGAGGCGCCGCCGAAGAAGCCGGGCTGGGAGGGCGGGGGCGCGACGTCGGGACCCCGGTCGGGGTCCTCGCCCCGGGCCACCCGCAGCCGCCGCTCAATGCCGCGGTCGCGCAGCCCGGCCAGTTCCCCGCTCTCCCCCCGGGCCACCGCGTGGCAGGCGGCGGCGTCCGCCCCGAAGCGGTCGGAGATGCTCGCCGCCGGGAGGGCGGCCAACTGCGCCAGGGTGGTCACCCCCAGCCGCTGCAGGGTGACGGCCAGGTCGGGCCGGGCCAGCGTGGCCACCGACCAGGGGCCGAGGAAGTCCGCCGTCCCCCCGGACGGGACGATCAGCTCCGAGCGGGCGGCCAGCATGGCGGCGAAGAGCCCGTCGGCCACGCCGATGGCGGCCTCCTCGCCCACCACGCCGGCCAGGCGCTCCACCACCGCTTCCTCGCCACCGAAGAACCGGGCCGGGCCGCGGGCGGGCAGCGCGCCGACCCCGAGGCGGACCGGATGGACCCACGGGCAGAGCTCGCCGGCCTGTTCGAGGACGCGGGCGAACCGCCGGGCCTCCTCCCCCTTCGCCCCTTCTTCCAGGAGCTCGGGGCACCAGATGACGACCAACCGTTCCACTTCTCCTCCACCGCTCCGCTCAGGCCGCCTCCGGCCCGTCACCGGGACCGGCTCCCACCGGCCCGCGCCGCTCCAGCTCCGGCGCCGCTGCCGTGCGCCCGGAGTCCGTCCCCGGCGTTCTCGACCGCGCCCGAACCGGCGGGGAGCCAGAGCGAGCACTCGCTGACCCGGCCGGCGGCGCGGCGGCCGCTCACCCGCACCTCGGCCCGGCGGCCCTGCAGGTGCCCGTGGCCGCGGCCGATGCCCTCCCACTCGACCGCCCCGACCGACAGCGCCAGGTCGCCGCCCTCGGGCCAGGCGCCGGGGCCCTCGAGCAGGACGACGAGCGCCGCCTGGCGCTCGCGGGCGCGGGCCGTCAGGTGACGCGCCGCGGTCAGGCGGGCCCGCCCGGGCGGGCGGATCAGGACGGCGTCGACCCCCGAGAGGAGGTCCCCGGCCGCCTCGGCCCATCCGTTGCCGGGGTGGGGGACGAAGACGACCCGGCGCAGATCCAACCCGAGGCCGGCGGCGGCCACCACCCCCGGGTCGGCCAGGCCCACGACGGCACACCAGCTCCCGGCGGCCGACGCCGCGGCCATGAGGGCCAGGGCCAGCGTGGTGGCGCCGTGGCCGGGCGCCCCCGTCACCGTGGTGGTGGTGCCCCGCCGCGAGCGAGCCGGCCGGGAAGAGCGGGGCCAGGGGCGGGGGCACCGGCAGGGTGCGACCGGCCACCGGCGTGGTGGGCCGGACCCGGTCGGCCAGCCCGGCGGGGAGCTCCCGGGAACGGGGGACGACGGGTCACCGGCAGAGAAAGCGAACATATGTTCGTACCCTAGTCAGGCCGTGTGCCGCCCGCCCGGGGAGCCGAACGGCCAGGTCAGGAGGCCAGCCGCCCGGCGCGATCCCCGGCCGGCCCGCACTGGGTCACAATGCTGCCCGCATGTGTGGCCGCTTCGCTCTCTACACGCCCCCGGCCAAGATCGCCCGCTACTTCGGGGCCACTCTGGCCGAGGGCGCCGGACGGTGAACACGCCCCCAGCTGGAACGTCGCCCCGACCGACTCGGTGCTCGGGGTGCGGGACCGCCCGGCCCGGCCGCCGCAACAGAGATCGACGGAACAGAATCCGCAGGAAGGCGGTCCGGCGGAAGAGGGCGGCGAGCCGGAGCGGATCCTCATGTCCTTCCGCTGGGGCCTCATCCCCTGGTGGTCCAAGGACGCCAAGTCGGGCAGCCGGCTCTTCAACGCCCGCGGCGAGACGGTGGCCACGCGGGCGTCGTTCCGCGAGGCCTTCCGGGAGCGGCGCATCATCGTCCCCGCCGACGGCTTCTACGAGTGGCACAAGACCAAGACCGGGGCCCGCCAGCCCCACTACTTCGACCGGGCCGACGGGCAGCCGCTGGCCTTCGCCGGCCTGGCCGAGCGCTGGCGCGACAAGAACGCCGGGCCGGACGCGCCGATCATCCGCAGCTGCACCGTGATCACCACGACGGCCGGTCCGGACATGTCGGGCATTCACGACCGGATGCCGGTCATTTTGGACCCGGCCACCTTCGACGCCTGGCTCGATCCGGCCAACGAGGACGTCGAGGAATTGCGCGCCCTGCTGCGGGCGCCCGCCGGCCGGCACGGTGGTGCACCACCCTGTCGGGCCGCGAATCGGTAACGTGCGGAACAACGATCCGACACTCATCGAGTCCGTGTGAGGGACGCGTAGGGCGAAGGGTCGGGCCGGCCGGTGCTTTCGGCCGGTGCAGGTGCAGGAGTAGGCGAAGTGCCGGGGGCCGGGGGGCCCACGTGAGGAACGACACGTGAAGGAGTCATCGACCATGAGCCTCGACCGCGCGCGCTTCGACCGCCGGACCGTGCTGGCCGCCGCGCTGGCGACCGGCGGCGGCGCCGTTCTGGCCGCCGCGAGCCGGGGGCAGGGTGCCGGCGCCGCCATGGCGCAGTACGCGGCGCGCACCAAGCCGGCCGGCTCGGACCTCGGTGCCATCGAGCACGTCGTGTTCCTCATGCAGGAGAACCGGTCCTTCGACCACTACTACGGCACCTACCCGGGCGTGCGGGGCTTCGACGACCACCCGAAGGGCAAGCTCGGGAACTTCGCCCAGGCCTGGCCCGGCGGGCGCGACAAGACGCTGCTCCCCTTCCACTTCAACAGCCGCGTCGGGCATCGGCGAGTGCACCGACGACCTCGACCACAGTTGGCCGGCCGAGCACTCCAGCTGGAACAAGGGCACCAACGGCGCCTTCGTCAGCACGCACGTGCAGTCCGACTACCAAGGACCCGAGCACGGCGTCAACACCATGGGGTACTACCAACGCAAGGACCTCCCCTTCTACTACGCGCTGGCCGACGCCTTCACCCTGTGCGACAACTACCACTGCTCGGTGATGGGGCCGACGCACCCGAACCGCCTCATGGCGCTCTCGGGCACCATCGACCCCACGGGCGCCGCCGGCGGGCCGGTCGTCATCACGAACGGGTCGCCCGACGCCGTCTACAGCGTGCACTGGGACACCATGCCCGAGGTGCTCGAAGACGCCGGCGTGAGCTGGAAGGTCTACAACCCGACCGGCACCCTCTACACGCCGGGGACCTTCCAGAAGTACGGCATCCTCAGCGACGCCATCCTCCCCTACTTCAGCCAGTACAAGGACCCGTCGTCGGCGCTGTACCAGAAGGCCTTCACGCCGCTGTACCCCAACGACTTCGTGAGCGACATAGCAGGCGGGGACGCTGCCGGCGGTCAGCTGGATCATCCCGCCGCTCGGCTACGACGAGCACCCGTCGGCGCCACCCGCGCTCGGCGAATGGTTCACCAGCCAGGTGCTCTCGGCGCTGGTGGCCAACCCGAAGGTGTGGTCCAAGACGGTGCTCTTCCACATGTACGACGAGAACGACGGCTTCTTCGACCACGTGGTGCCGCCGGTGGCGCCGAAGGGGACGCCCGGCGAGTACCTCACGCGTCTCACCGCTGCCCGACGACGCCGACGACACGGCCGGCCCGATCGGCATGAGCTTCCGGGTGCCGATGCTCGTGCTCTCGCCCTTCAGCCGCGGCGGGCACGTGGCATCCGAGGTGTTCGACCACACGTCGCAACTGCGCTTCCTCGAAGAGCGCTTCGGAGTGAAGGCGCCCAACATTTCGGCCTGGCGCCGTCACACGGCGGGCGACCTGACCTCGGCGCTGCACCCGAAGCGCAGCGACCCGACGTGCCGAAGCTGCCCAGCACGTCGAAGGACCAGATGGCCAACGTGCTGGCCGAGGGCTGCACCAGTACATCGGCCTTGGAGGCGGCGCCCGACAGCGCCATGCCGAACTACCCGGTGCCGGCCCACCAGGTGATGCCGACGCAGGAGACAGCCTGAGCAGCGCGGCGGCGGGCGGCGAGGGCGGCTTCACCGAGGTCTTTCTCGCCCGGCACGGCGAGACGGAGTGGAACCGGGCCGGGCGGCGCCAGGGGCAACTCGACGCACCACTGACGCCGACCGGGATGGCGGCGGTCGGGCGGACGGCGATCGGCTGCGCGCCTTCTCCATCGATGGGGTCTTCTCCAGCCCGCTCGGTCGCGCCCTGACTTCCGCTGGCCTCTACGCCGACGCGCTCGGGTTGCCGGTCGTCACCGTCGACGAACTGGCTGAGATCCACCACGGCGCCATGGCCGGGCTGACCGGCGAGGAGACAGAGGCGGCGTTCCCCGGGGAGATGTCCGACGCGCCGACGGACAAGTACCGGTGGCGGTTCCCCGACGGCGAGAGCTACGCCGACGGGGACGTCCGGGCGGCGGCGGCATTGCGACCGTCGGCGTTCCGGAGCGATCCGGCCCTTGCTCGTCTCCCACGAGATGATGGGGCGGATGCTGCTGCGGAACCTGTTGGACCTGACGCCGGACGAGGCACTGGCGTACCGGCACCCGCACGGCGTGGTCTACCGGGTGGACATGGCCGCCGGGAGCGTGGAGGAGATCCGGGCATGAGCGGGCGGGGCGAAGAGCCGGGACCATCGTGGTCTTGAACGGGACGCCGCGCTCGGGGAAATCTTGCATCGCCGCTGCGCTGCAGGAGCTCGTCGGATGTGCTCTGGCTCACCTTCGGGGTCGATGCCATGGCCGGGGTCACTCCGGCTGCGTTGCGGCCGGGCATCGGCCTCCGTCCCGGCGGCGAGCGCCCGGACCTCGAAGACGCCGTGGTCGTCCTGTTCGACGCGCTGTACTCGGCCGTCGCGGCCTGGAGCCGGGCGGGCCGCCATGTCGTGGTCGATGTGGGCCATCACGACGACTACTCCAAGCCCCTGGGCATCCTGACCAGGACGGCCTCGGCGTTGCAGGAGTCTGCCGGCGTACTTCGTGGGCGTCCGCTGCCCGGTCGAGGTGATCATGGCCCGGCGGGATGCGGATCGTCCAGGGCGGCTACGTCACGAGCGAGCCCGACGGGTCGATCCCCGATGTCGTCTTCCGGTGGGAGCGGGCCGTGCACGACCTCGGCGTGTACGACCTGGAGGTGGACACGTCGACGTCGTCGCCCGAAGTGTGTGCCGCGGCAATTCTGCGCCGGGTCGACGAGGGGCCGCCGGTGGCGTTCGCTGCGCTCGCTAGCCGGTGACGAGCTCCTGGAGGAAGCGGGGCAACCGTCCGGCCTCGAAGTCGAAGAAGCGGGCCCACGCCGGCGGGACGGAGATGCGGACCATCTGCTCGTAGGTGGCGCGCACCGACTGCTCGAACCCGGCCAGGTCAGCCCCCTCCATCGTCTTGGCCGCCGCCAGGAGGTATTCGTCAGCAACGCCGTCCACGGTGTCCAGCCGGGCTGTCCCGCGTACGAGGAGCGACTGGGCGGCAGCGGATGCACCGGCGGAGTCGATGGTCAAGGCGACGTCGGGGTGGATCGGCCAGGGCCGCGGCCTTCGGTGCCGTGGTGGCCGTGCACACGACGATCGCCTCGCCGGTCCAGAAGAACCCGCACGGGACGACCCGCGGCAAGCCGTCGGGACCGTTGTAGGCCAACCGGGCCAAGGGCGCTGATTGCAGCAGCTCCTGCGCTCCGGGCTGACCGAGTCCTCGGCAAGTGCATCGTGGTCGCATGGCGCGGACAGTACCCGCCACGTTGATGCGGCACTCTCGGCCGCCTGCTTGAATCGGGTGCCATGGCGGTTGAACGACTCCGATCCGGTGATCGATCGGGGCCGTACGACCTCGTGCTCGACCGTGACATGGCGGCGGCTTTGGCCGCGGCGACCCTGGACGACACGCGCCTCCTACTTCGACGGCACGGCCCTGCCCCCGACCGCCATCGCCACGCAGACGTACGCGCCGCAGATGGCCGCCATCTTCGAGCTCGTCCCCGCGTCCGTCTTCGCCGCCGCGCACGGGGGCGTCCACGGCCGACACGACCTCGTTCTCCACCGGGCGATCAGGCCCGGAGAAGAGCTCCACTCGCTGGTCGAGATGCACAGTGCCAGAAGATCGAAGGACAACCTGCGCGTCACATTGCTGCACCGGACGTACGACGCTCTGGAACAGCTCGTCGCCGAGCAATGGTGGACGACGGTGCTGCTGGGCACCAGCGCCGACGAGACAGGACCGGACCTTCCTGCGCACGGCGGGAACGGCTGCGACGCCGAGCAGGCCATCGGCGAGGAGGTCATCCGCATTGACGCGGACATGGTGCGCCGCTACGCCGAGCTCTCCGGCGACTTCTCGGACCACCACTTCGACGTCGAGGCGGCCCGCCGCAGCGGCTTCGCCGGCCCATTCCTCCATGGGCTCTGCACCATGGCCCTGTGCGCACGAGCGGTGGTGCCAGCCGTGTGCCCAGACGACCCGTCCCGGCTGCGGCGGTTCGCCGTGCAGTTCGCCTCTCCGGCCTACCTTCATCAGAACTTGACGGTGCGGATCTGCGGTCTCGACCGGGTCAGCGTCGCCTTCGAGGCGACGAGCGGGGACAGCGTCGTCATCCGCAACGGGTTCGCCGAGTTGAGGCAGCCCGGGGTAGGTGGGCGTTGGTGACGCGTGATGTCCGTTTCCCGCCAGCCTGCGGGCGGCGACCGAGGCACACTGTCTTCATGAGCCAGCTCGGACTCCCGTTGGCCCATGCGAGCTCGGGACCGGTCGAAGTCGCGCCCGGCGCCGTCTGGGTGCCGGGCTGGCTGGATGGTACGCGCAGCTCGAGTTGGCCGACGCCTTCCGGGTGTGGGCCGCGCCACCCGCCGGGCTACGCCGGCCGTCCATGCCGAACGGAGCCCCGTTCTCGACGCGCGCGGTGTGCCTGGGCTGGCACTGGTATCCCTACCGCTACAGCCGCACGTGCGACGACGGCGACGGCGCCCCCGTCAAGGCGTTCCCGCCGCTCCTGCAGCGGCTCGGCGCAGCGGCCTGCGCAGCGACCGGGTACGACCCCGTCGCCTACGACGCCGCCATCGTCAACCTCTACGAGGCGGGGGCGAAGCTCGGTCTCCACCAGGACAAGATTGAGGGTGCGGAGGTCGTGGCGGCGGGGTCGCCGGTCGTCACCATCAGCCTGGGTGATCGCTGCGTCTTCCGCTTCGGCAACACGGACCGGCCGAGCCGCCCCTGGCACGACGTCGAGCTGGCCAGCGGCGATCTCTTCGTCTTCGGCGGGCCGTCACGGCTCGCCTTTCACGGCGTGCCCAAGACCTACGCCGGCAGCGCTCCTCCAGAGCTCGGGATCGACGGCCGCATCAGCGTCACCTTGCGCGAGGTCGGTGCGTCGTGGCAGGACGCCGACTGAGCGCTACGAGGCGGGGAACTGCACCTGCTCGGCCTGGGCCAGCAGCGAGGCCTTGTCGGCGCTGAGGATGTAGCCGCCGGCGATCGCCTTGTTCAGGCTCTCCGTGTAGTGGGCGACGTAGTTGCTCTGCGTGCCGTAGAGGCTGGTGAGCTGCGCCGGGGTGAAGGCGACGGTCGACCCGAACAGGGAGCAGATCGCGTTCGCGCCGGCCGCTGGTGCGCCGCTCAGCGTGGAGACCGGCACGTCGACCGCCGGCGTCCGGACGCCCCCGATGACATTGCCGTGCGCATCGAGCGCCAACGTCGCCGGTTGTGTGCTCGACAGCTTGAACGGCGGTGGGCTCGGGGGCGGCGTGCCATTGTCCACCCACTTGTCGAAGGCGGTGAAGCCCGCCTCGACCACGTTGTGCTGCGGGCCGCTGTTCACCGGCGTGGTGCAGCCGAGGATGCTCGCTGCGGAGCCGACGAAGTAGGCGTCGGCGTGGGACGTGCCGGCGATCTCCCACGTACGGATCTTGCTGGTGTTGGGTTGCTGGGCCGGGGCATACCCCAGCTGAATGAGGTCGGTCTGGGTTTCGGACATGAAGACCGGGACCTTCAGGTCGGTGCGGATGTGCAGGTTGTCCGGACCGCTGCTCGACGCGATGGAGGTGCCGGCCAGTGAGGCGCCCGAACCGCCCCGGCTGTGGATGAAGATACCGTCGTAGACGTTGGTGCGCGGTTGGATGGCGTCGGCGAACGTCGTCAGATAGAAGGCGGACTGGGATTCACCAACGGCCAAGATGTGCTTCGGCTTCAGGCCACCCAGAGCCGTGTCGTGCGGGGCGCTCAGGGCCTGGCCGATCTGGGCGTACATGTCCAACGCGTACTGGTCGCCGGGGTGGTGCAGCGTGCCGTAGCGCGCCGGCTCGTCGCCGACCAGCCCACCCGGGCCCGTTGCGCCCGGTGCGTTTGGCGTGCCAAGGAGGGATTTCCCGCCGTCCACGCCCAACGCCTGGGCCGAGACCCCAACGTAGGCATAGCCGTCGCGCATGAGCATCGGATTGAGGAAGTCCCAGTCGGGCGCCGACTCCCCGGCTGACACGTTCATCCACTCGACGATCACGGTGCCGTTGAAGTGCGCGGGGTTGATGGGCCGCCGTACCAGGATCCTCGTCTTGTAGCCGGCGGTGGTCGTCGGCGTGACCGTCCATTTGCCGTCGCTCGGCATGGCGTCAGCCTTGAATGCCATGGCGGTCCCTGACGCGAAGTACTCGTGCTCCTCGTAGCCGTTGGCGGCGAGGGCGGGCGGGTGGACGGACTCGGGCTCGACGATGTGCCCAACCGTGACGGGCCCGGTGAGGGTGGCCGCCGAGTGGAAGGTCACGTCGGGCGAGGTCGCGGTGGCGGCACCGGCTGCCTCGGAGGTCAGGGCCAGCGGGAACAGAGCAACCAGTGTGGCCAACGCGGCGAGTGCCGTTCCACCCCTGGGCGCGATCGAATCGGATCGTCTGATCCACCTCATGGACATCCCCCTTGACACCTCGTGATGCAGTGCGCCGCGACTTTAGCCAGGCCTGGTCACCCTGGGGGTCTCGGGCGCCTCCTGCACCCCTGGGGACCTCCCACCCCCGGTATCCTCCGGCGGTGGCTGCCCGCGTCTCTCCCGACGCTCCGCGAAAGGGGGCGACGCTGGCCTACCTGCCTGCACTCGACGGGATCCGCGGCGTCGACCATGTTCGCCATCATGGGCGTGCACGCGCGGGGTCTACCTGACCGCCGGTGGCTTCTTCCTCCTCGACAGCTTCTTCGCCCTGTCCGGATTCCTCATCACGTCGCTCCTGATCGTCGAATGGCGCAAGCGCGGCACCATCAAACTTGGAGCGTTCTGGGCGCGCCGGGCGCGGCGCTTGTTGCCGGCCTCTTCTGTCATGTTGATCGGCGTGGCGATCCTGTACGGCATCTTCGTCCCGGCCGGGACGTACCCGACGCTGCGCGGTGATGCGTTGTCCGCGCTCTTCTATTTCGCCAACTGGCACTTCATCGTGTCCGGATCCGACTACTTCCACATGACGGGGCTCACCTCGCCGCTCATCCACACCTGGTCCCTCGCGGTGGAGGAGCAGTTCTATCTGGTCTGGCCGCTGGTCTTCCTGGCCACCTTCAAGATCTTCGGCTCGCTGCGCGTTCTCCTGCGTCGTCGCCGTCGCCGGAGCGGTCGCCTCTGCGCTCGAGATGGCCTTCCTGTTCAACCCCACCAACATCAACCGCCTCTACTTCGGCACCGACACACACGCGCAGTCCGTCCTGATCGGTGCCACCCTCGCCATCGGTCTGCCGCATGTGGGCCGAGCGCAAGCGGAAGGGCGAGGAGCTGGACTGGCAGGCCCGGACACGCCGTGGGTCGCCGGCGTGTTGACCGGGAATCGGTCTCATCGGCATCGCCGTCAGCATTCTGCTGTACGTCAAGGTGCAGTCTGACGATGCGTTCGCCTACCGCGGTGGTTTCTTCATTGCGGCAGTCGCTGCGTGCCGCGGTCCTGCTCAGCGTGTCGTGCGCCCAGTACTCCCCCGTGGCCCGACTGCTCTCGTTCGCCCCGTTCACCTTCATCGGGAGGATCTCCTACGGCATGTACCTGTGGCACTTCCCGCTCTTCACCTTCATCAACGAGCAGCGAACAGGGCTCAGCCCCTGGCCCCTCTTCGTCGTGCGCGTGATCCCGACCATCGGCGTGGCCGTCCTCTCGTTCTTCTTCGTCGAGCGGCCCATCCGCCAGGGCACGTTCCTCACCCGCTTCCGGGCCCAGGTCTTCACGCTCCCTGCCGTCGGCGTCGTGGTGCTGGCCATTGTGCTGGCCACCATGCCGGCGGCGGACACCATTGCGGTCGGAGCCGCCGCCGTCGGGACGGTCCCGGCCACTGCCCTGAGCGCCCCCGTTCCGGCGCACTACAGCGCGACGCCGACCCGGGTCCTCCTGGTCGGCGACTCCCAGGCCTTGACGCTCGGGATCGGCCTCGAGGCCGCCTTGAAGGCGCATCCGAAGACGTACGACGACCTGCGTCTCCTCAATGAGGGGATCCTCGGCTGTGGCGTGGCGGACGGGACCACGGGTGAGCAGTCGGGCGGGACCTTCGTCGTCGGCGCACCGTGCACGCCTGATCCACAGAGCGCGAACTGCCCGCCCGGCGGGGTCTTCGGGCCGAAGCAGAACGTGCCCTGCCAGGCCTGGACGGCGGCCTGGACCGACTGGGTCAAGCAGTTACAGCCCAACGTGGTGGTGCTCCTGGCCGGCGGCAGCGAGATCCTCGACCGCCTCTACCGCGGGCACATGACCAACATTTTGAACCCCACCTTCGCCGACTACGTGGAGAGCCAGCTGCAAAAGGCCGTCCACATCGCCACCGCCCGCGGCGCGCTCATGGTCTTCGAGACCAAGCCCTGCCAGAGCACGGGCGAGCAGCCGAACGGTCAGCCGTGGCCACAGGACAGCGCGGCGCGCCAGGAGGCCTACAACGGACTGCTCCGAAAGGTGGCGGCGCAGCACCCCGGCCAGGTCTACGTGCAGGACCTGAACTCCTACGTCTGCCCCGGTGGCAACTACACCGAGAATCTCGACGGCGTCCCCGTGCGCCAGAGCGACGGCAGCCACTTCGCCATGGAGCCCGGTGCCGGCGGCGACTACCTGGCGCCGGCGATTCTCCCCTACTGGGTGGACCTCGGCCACGTGCAGGAGGCGAGCACCAACGGTGCGAGCGTCCCGCAGCGGGACGCTTCCCCGCTATTTCGCTCCGCAGTAACGCGCGGCAGGACGTCTCAGTCGGCCGCAGGCAAGCCGATCGGCGCCGTCGGCGACGCCTCGAAGAAGCTGGCGGTGGCTCCGGTGATGCGTTTGAGGTTGCGCTCACCGAAGGCCACCTCGTGTGGCTGGGCGATGTGGGCGTCGAAGAGCTCCTGCGACTCCCAGCACTCGAAGAAGCGGAACGTGTTGGGAGCCTCGAGATCCTCGCCCCAGAAGTACTCGAGGCAACCGGCGTCACGCCGGCTGGCCTCGGTCACTTCGGCCAGACTGGCGAGGACGTCTTCGCGATCTTTCGGGTCGAAGCTGAGCGAGCCGGCGATGATGATCATGCGCCGCGAGGGTAGCGGCCTCAGCCGGCAGCGAGAAGGTCGAGCTCGTCCCGCACCAGCGTGCCGCCCTTCATGACGGCCAGCAGCTTGGCCTGGTCCTGCAGGATGGCGATGTCGGCCACCGGGTCGCCGTCGACCACGAGCAGGTCGGCCAGATAGCCCTCGCGCACCGACCCGAGCTCGTGGGACCGGCCCATGAGCTCGGCCCCGTTGCGGGTGGCCCAGCGGATCACGTCGAGCGGCGGGATGCCCGGCCTGCTTGACGTAGAACTCGAGCTCGTCGGCGTAGCGCCCGTGGGGCAGGCTGATGGCGCCGTAGTCGTCCCCGCAGAGCAGCTTCACCCCGGCCTCGTTGACCTTGGGCAGGATGGCGAGCGCCCGCTCGATGTCCTCGGACATGGCAGCCGTGAAACCGAGGCCGCCGCCGCCCATCATCTCGGCGAAGCGGACCGGGAAGAGCTGGCTCGGAACCAGGAAGGTGCCGAGCTCGACCATGCGCTCGATCGCCATGGCGTCCATGCCGTCGCCGTGGTCGATGACGTCGATACCGGCATCGAGCGCCATGTGGATGGCCTCGCGGTTGGCGATGTGGCCGCGCACCAGCACGCCGCGTTGGTGCGCCGCCTCAATACCCGCCGTGATCTCCGCCGGCGTCATTTCCGTCTGCTCGCTGGGTGCCACCGTGCCGTGCCCACCCGTCACGAACATTTTGATGATCTCCGCACCCTGCTTGATCTCTTCGCGCACGGCGAGCCGGAAGCCGTCGGGGCCGTCGGACCGGTGGATGGCGCCGCGGGCGCCGACATCCCAGTACCACGGGAAGCTCTTGTCGCCGGCGTGGCCCGTCGTGCTGACGTCGCGGCTGCCGGCCATCAACCGGGGCCCGGGAAAGAGCCCTTCGGCGATGGCCGCCTTCATGGAGGCGTCGATGGCAAAGGGTGCTCCCGCACTCACCGCGCCGGTGAATCCGCTGCGCAGCAGGAGCTCCAGGTGGTGGGCCGCCCGCACGGCCTGCAGCGCCGGCGGCTCCTCGAGCCCGAACGGCGCCGCCTTGGAGCCGAGCTCGTTGTAGGTGGCGTGGAAGTGGCTGCTCACCATGCCCGGCATGACCGTGCGCCCGCCGAGCTCCACCACCCGGTCCGTCGGGCCCCGTCTCCACCACCGCGCCGGTGCGGACCATGGCGATGCGGCGATCCTCGATCACCACCGTGCTGCGGGGGCGGGCGCCGTCGGCATCGAGGACGGTGGCGCCGAGCAGGACGAGCCTAGGCATCGAGGCCCGCGTCTCTCGGCTCGGATGGCTCCGGTACCGTTCTCGGACACGGAGGGAACGATAGTGACCAGATACCGACGTCCGCAGTGGCCCGCCCTCCGGGTCCCCGACCACCCTCTCGACCGGCCGATGACCCTCGGCGCGGGAGACACCGTGCTCTGCTCGGGAACGCTCCCGGCCGCGTCTCTCCTTCCGGGAGCGGGTGGCGGCGGCCGAGGCAGGCCGCTTCTCCGGCCTCTCGCTGTGGGGTCGGGATTATCAGGTCGCCCGCGATGAAGGCCTGGCCGACCAGGACATCCGCCTGCTGCTGGACGACCATGGCCTGTCGGTCGGCGAGCTCGACCCTGCCTGGTGGTGGCTTCCGGGCGCGTCCGAGATCCACATTCCGCCAGAGCACGACCACGAGCAGATCTTCCGCTACACCGAGCCCGAGCTGTTCGCCGTCGCCGATGCGGTCGGGGCGCGCTCGCTCAACGCGGTCGACGTCTTCGGGGGCCCGTGGTCCCTCGACGAGGCGGCGGCGGCCTTCGCCGGGCTGTGCGACCGCGCCGCGGACCACGGCCTGCTCGTCCACCTGGAGTTCCTGCCGTGGTCGCGCATCCCCGACCTGGCGACGGCCTGGCGGGTCGTCGCTGCGGCCGACCGGCCCAACGGTGGTCTCATGCTCGACGCCTGGCACTACTTCCGCAGTGACCCCGACCGAGAGCTGCTGCGCTCCATCCCGGGCTCGTCCATCCTCGGCGTGCAGCTGTGCGACGCGCCGGCGACACCCGAGGCTGATCCGCTCCACGCCACGCTGCACAATCGGCTGCTGCCGGGCGACGGGGAGCTCCCCCTCCGGACCTTGCTGGCGGACCTCCGGGCGACGGGCACGGCGGCACCGCTCGGCGTCGAGGTGTTCTCCGACGTGCTCCACGCGCAAGACCCCGAGGAGGTTGGACGGCTCGCCGGGAACTCGTTGCAGACGTTGCTTTCCTCCTGATGGACTCAGGCCAGGGCGACGTAGTCGAGGTTCACGCCGCCCTGCTCAGCCGACTCCACGCCGAGGACGACGAGGTTGGTGCCCGCCGCCATGGTGAGCGTGACCGGCACGGTCTGCCATGAGGTCCATGCCGACGTGCTCGGGACGTGGAGGACGGCGGACCCGTGCACATGGCCCGTCTCCGGGTTGAGGGCGCGCACGGTGAGCGCGGACGGGCTCCCGGTGGCATTGGCCACGCGGCAGCTGAGGCGCCGGGTCCCGGCCTTCGGCGACGGCGATGCCGATGGCCACGCTGCTTCCCACGTTCTCGAGGTCGGTGACGTAGCCCATCCCTTCGTGGCCTCCGAAGGTGTTCTCGAAGCGGGCCGAGCCCGCCCACGCGCCCACTTCGGCCTGGAAGTGGGCCGCGACCCTGGGGCACGACCGACAGGAGCACTGACGCGTGGGGACCCAGGGCAATCTGGTAGCCGGTCATGGGGCCCAGATCCTGATGCGCCCACAGGTCGCGCACCGCGGCCGTCCCGCTGAAGCCAAGGACATCGGCGAAGGTGATCGACTTGGTGGCGGTGACATCGGAGCGGTTGAACAGGGCGACCGCCCACGATCCGTCGGGGAGCTGGCCGATCCAGCGCTCCGGATCGCGGCTCGTCGGGTCGTAGTCGAGCGCGTGGCTGTTGTTGAAGACGGGCTTGCCCACCAGGCCCTCCTTGCGCAGCGCCAGCACCTCGCGGTTCTGGAAGATGTGCGCGTTGTCGGCGATGGTGTCGACGTGATCCGTGATGGCGATGGCGGCGCCGGCCATGGTGAAGAGGTTGATGGTGCTCTCGCGCTCTTCGTCGCGGGTGAAGGTCCGCATGATCAGCGGGTCGCCATCGAGGATCACCTGGCCGCGGCCGGAGATGTCGGCGAACCCGGTGAACCCCATGAAGGGGTTGTTCCACTGGGACCACTCGGGCTGCCAGGTCTCGCGGCCCCCGCTGAAGGTGAACCAGGTGCCGAAGCCGGCATCGTTGTCGATGCGGATCAGGTCGCCGTACTGGCGTTCCGCCGACCCGTGGTCGAACAGGTTGGGCAGGACGAGGCTGAGCTGCATGTCTCCTGCCGCCTCGCGCATCCACTGCAGCGCCCGCACGTAGCCGTCGCGGCCGTGGTTGACTCCCACGGTCCCGTCGTTCTGGTCGAATCCGGTCTCGTAGTACGCCAGGAAGTCGATGCGGAGGAACACCGCCCCGAGCTCGCGGAAGTAGGACACGTAGCCCTTCACGTACTCCTCGGCTCCGTCGCGGGTGGTGTCGACCCACTGCAGCTGCCCGCCGCCGTCGAAGTAGTCGTTCGGATTGACGATGTCGGCCACCTTGACGTCGGGCCGCCCCACGACGGTGACTGACGGATCGGTGACGGCCGACTTCGTGACCCACAGCGGGTTGTAGTAGACGCCGAGGTGCATCCCCTTGGACTCGAGGTACTTGGCCCACCAGGCCCAGTCGTGCTCCCAGTCGTCGGCCTGGCTGACGATGTAGCCGTGCTTCGTGACCTTCTGGGTGTCGTCGATCCACCCGTCGGTGCAGGCCATGGTGTAGCCGTAGTCCCGGAAGGTCTCCGCCACCCAGTCGATGTTGGTCTTCCACACGGCCTCGGGGATGATGGCGTTCAGCACATTCTCGTAGTCGTAGGTGCTCCAGTAGAGGGGACCCGGTCCGCCGGGCCGAAACCCGGGCACGGCGGTGGGCGCCTGCACCAGCGCGGCCTCGGACGATTCCGACGCGCCCGACGGGGTCGCCGACCCCCAGCACGTCGGCACCGACGGAGGAGGCCGCCAGTCCGGCCAGGACCGCGCCACTCCCGCCCTTGAGCAACTCGCGTCGCGTCGGCACCAGATCACATCCCCCGTCTCGGCCCCTCGGGCGACACCGTAGTCAACGAGGCCATCCGTCGGACCTTCGGATCCACGCCGCGGTGCGCCACCGCGACGACCAACGGGTCGATTGTGAAACAGTCTCTGGCATGAAGGCCTGGCGCGTGCACGAGTTCGGCGAGCCGCAGGACGCCCTGCCGCTCGACGATGTGCCGGCGCCAACCCCCGGCCCGGGCGAGATTCTGGTGCGGGTCGCGGCGACGACCCTCAACTTCAACGACGTCGACGGCGTGCGCGGTCGCTACCGGACCGTGGCGCCACCACTCCCCTACACCCCCGGCATGGAGGTGCTGGGCGGCGTGGAGGGCGCCGGTGCCGGCGCCGAGGACTGGATCGGCAAGCGGGTGGTCGCCATACCCGGCGGTGCGTTCGGCGGCTACGCGGAACTGGCCGTCGGCCCGAGCCGCCATGGCCTTCGAAATGCCGCCGGCGTCCGAGTTGGCCGACACGCCGGCGGCGGCCGTGTACTTCCCGTTCCACCTGTCGTGGCTCGCCCTGCACGAACGGGCGCGGATGCAGGCGGGTGAGACCGTTCTCATTCACGCCGCCGCCGGGCGGGATCGGCTCGGCCGCCATCCAGCTGGCCAGCGTGGCCGGCGCCCGGGTGATCGCCACGGCCGGGTCCGAAGCAAAGCTCGACCTGTGCCGGTCGCTGGGCGCTCGGTCGCCATCAACTACCGGGACGGCGATTTCGTCGAGGCGGTGCTCGCAGGCAACGGACGGACGCGGCGTCGACGTGGCGTTCGACTCGGTCGGCGGCGAGGTGACGACCAAGACGTTCCGGTGCATGGCGTTCAACGGCCGCCACCTGTTGGTCGGATTCGCGTCGGGCATCGAGGCCGAGGACGAAGGGATCATTCCGCGGCCGGTGCTGTTCGGGAACTTCTCCCTCTTCGGGGTGTGCCACGCCTACGTCGACGACCCGGCGGCCCTCAAGGCGATGACCGGCTACAACTTCCCCTCCCACGCCGACGGGGAGCGCGTCCACGCCCGGGTTCTCGAACTCGTTGCGAACGGCAGCGTGCGGCCCGTCGTCGGGAGCGAGGTCGCCTTCACGGACCTGCCCCAGGCCCTGCAGGCCATGGCAGACCGCCAGACCGTGGGGCGCAACGTTGCCCTGGTCGCGTCAGAGCAAGAGCTAGGGCAGCTCCCCCAGAATCTCGAGCACGTCCTCTTTGCGGTACCCGTTGAAGCGGGCGAACTCGAGGAGCTGCTTCGTCCGTTCGATCACGGCACCCCGTTCGGGACTGCCCGCCACCGTCACGCCCCGGCCACGCCGGAACTCGAGCAGGCCCTCGTCGCGCAGGAGCCGGAGGGCACGAAGCACGGTGTTGGCGTTGACCCCGAGCACGGCGGCCAGGTCCTTGGCCGGCGGCAGGCGTTCACCCGGGCTCGGCCTCTCCCGCCGCAATGGCGCGCCGCAGCTCTGCCGCGCACCTGGTCATGGAGGGCGAGGGCCTCGGAGCGGTCGACCTTGACACGCAACATGATGCTATGCATAGTAGCATCATGAAGACAGAGACCAGCCGGGTCGCCGGCGCCGGCGGAGGTCCTCATCCCCGAGGCTCGCCAGCACCAGAAGCAGCGCTACCGGCGGCGCGGGCGTGGCGGTCGTGATCGCCGCACTGGTCGTCGCCGCGTTGGTCCTGTCCTCCCTGCTCCTCTTCCACGGCCCGGCGGCCGGCGGCAGGGCGCAGGCCGACCCGAAGCCGGCCGGGGCCGCTGCCGCGTCCGGCGAGGTGTATTTCCGCCCCGTGCTCTGCTTCGCCGTCGCCTATGCGCCATCGGCGGGCGCCGGCGCCGACGGGGCGCCCAGCGGCACCGAGCCGATTCCCGCTTGCGCCGCTGCCTCGCTGCTCAGCGCGGCGAACATGGACGTGACGCCGTCACGGGCTCCCCCTCGGGTTCTCGTCCGAGAACATCAGTCCGGATTCGCAGCTACGCGTCATATCCCTCGAGCAGCGTGGAGAAGCCCGGGTACGCCTCGAGCACGGTCCTGCTCCCTGGACTCAACGGCGCGTGCGACCGAGATCAGGGCAACGCGCTGCGTCCTCGGGCCAGCCGTGATGTCGAGCCGCTCCATCGCGAAAGCGACGGTCGTCCACTACGCGGAACGGGCAATGGTGTGGTGGACTACACCACGACCGACGGCGGGGCTGCGGTGTGGGACAAGGTGGCGAACGAGAACTTCCACCAACTGCTCGGGATCGAATTGAACGGGGTGGTGTACAGCGGCGCCGATCATCCAGCCGACGCAGACCTCATTCTCGTCGTTCAACGGCAGCGGCGAGATCAGCGGCCAGCCTCACCCACTCCGACGCCGTGCGGCTGGCCAGAGCGCTCACGACGCCCACCGAGGCTGAGCGCGGTCATCACCCGACCGTCAGCGCGGGCGGCGGCGCAGCGCCGGGTCGGCGATGGCGGCGGGGACCCAGCCGACGTCGGTGTCGTTGAGGTCGGTGCCGGGCGGCACGATTTCGTCAATGCGATCGAGCACGTCGGGGCTCAGGCGCAGTTCGAGGGCCGGCAGCTGTGACTGCAGGTGCTCCATGGTGCGCGGCCCGATGATGGGCGACGTCACGCCCGGGTGCTCGAGCACGAAGCCGAGGGCGAGCTCAATGAGCGACAGGCCGGCGCCGTCGGCCAGTGCGATCAGCTGGGTGAGCGCCTCGAGCTTGGACCGGTTCCCGGGGATCTCCAAGTCGTAGTGGTGGGGCAGGAAGGTGGCGCGGCGGCTGGTGTTCTCCTTGCCCGGCCCGAACGCGCCCGAGAGCCAGCCACCGGCCAGCGGGCTCCACGACAGCACGCCCATCCCGTACTTCTGGCACATGGGCAGGACGTCCTTCTCAATGCTGCGCACCAGAATGGAGTACGGCGGCTGCTCGGTGACGAAGCGCTCGCGGGCCCGGCGCTCGGCCACCCACTGCGCCTCGACGATTTCGTGGGCGGGGAAGGTCGAGCTGCCGAAGTAGCGGATCTTGCCGGCCCGCACCAGGTCGGTCAGCGCGCCGAGCGTCTCGTCGATGTCGGTCTCGGGCGAGGGACGGTGGATCTGGTAGATGTCGATGTAGTCGACGCCGAGCCGGCGCAGGCTGTTGTCGCACGCCGCCATGATCCAGCGGCGTGAGTTGCCCTGCGCGTTGGGGTCCTGGCCCATCTGGCCGTGCACCTTCGTGGCCAGCACCACCTTGTGCCGCTTGGTCTGCGCCAGCGCCTTGCCGACGATCTCCTCCGACTCGCCGAACGAGTAGACGTCGGCGGTGTCGACGAAGTTGATGCCGGCGTCGATGGCGGCGTGAATGATGCGGATGGAGTCGTCGTGATCGGTGTTGCCGAAGGACCCGAACATCATCGCCCCGAGGCAGAGGGGGCTGACCTTCAGGCCGGTTCTTCCAAGCGTGCGGTATTCCATGCGGCCGAACCTAGCAACGGACCTGGCGGCGCGCGCCGCGGGGCGGTCAGGCTCAGAGGCGCTCGCAGGCGTCGGCGGCGGCCAGCAGGAGCACGGCATCGCCGCTGCGGCCGAAGCTGCGCAGCGCCGCCTCGGTCAGCTTGATGGCGTGCTCGTCACCGGAGGCCAGGGCCCGCTCGACCAGGTCCTCGGCCGACGGCGGCGCGTCCGTGGGGATCGGCGTGGTGCGGTCGATGTCGTAGGCAACGTGCAAGGCCGCCGCGGCCTGCCAGACGTAGCCCAGGGCGGCGTCACGATCCTCCTCGGCCAGCCACGGCAGCACCAGCTCGCAGGCCAGCGGCGACGTCACCGAGTGCAGCAGGCCGATCGCCCCGCCCTCGTCCGCGTTGCGCAGGTAGGCCACCGACCCGCCGGTGGCCAGCTGGTCGAGCAGCTCGACGGCGTCGCCGGTCCAGCCGAGCGAGGCCACCGCCTGCTCGAACTCGTCGGCGATGTCGGCCACCGCCGCCACCCGGTCACTGATCAGGAAGGCCTGCGGCGCGTCCTCGGGCAGGTACGGCAGGTCGGCCAGCGCGGCGGCCACCCCTTCGTGCCCGATCAGCAGCGGTGGTCCCGGCAGCTCCTCGTAGCTGGCCGCCCAGAAGGCCAGGCCGTTCGCCACCTCGAGCCGGCGCGGCGGTGTGTCGGCCTCGCCCAGCCCGCGCAGCGCGTGACCGGTGCGGATCAGCCCGTGGGTGGCCGCGCCGACGGCGCCGGGGAGCAGCCGCGGCACCCACTCCCCCACCACGGCGGCGACGGGCCGGTCGGCGATCTCGCGCTCGAACAGGGCGAGCCACTCGGGGAAGCGATCGTGCTGGCCGAGGGCGGCGGGCCACTCCTCCTCCGACAGGGGCCGCGCCGGGGGCGGTGCCTCGTCGAGACGGGTCGCGGTACGCGGCCACCCAGCCGCCGATGGCGTCGGACCGGCCCAGGTGGGCCAACGCCTCGGCGACCATGGGGCCGTGATTGGCCAGGCCGACGGAACCGTAATTGGGCGCGGTGGCGGCAAAGACCGTCAGGGCGTCGTCGAGGGCCTCCGTTCCCATCGCCCCAGTATGGCCACGCCGGGCTGGGGGTGCCCTGGGCGGCGGCCGCTACGATCCGCCCTTTGACGACGGGAGGTCCGATGGCGTCGACGCCGCCACTGCACGGATTGCGCATCATTGAGTGCTCGGCCCTGGGGCCGGCCGCCATCACGACGGCGCTGGTCGACCTGGGCGCGGACGTGATCAAGGTGGAGCCGCCCGGCCGGCGACTACATCCGCGAAATGACGTGGCCCATCGTGGAGGGCACGTCGCTCATGCACCTCCATCTCAACCGGGGCAAGCGCTCGCTGGTCCTCGACCTGCGCACCGAGGCCGGCGTCGCCATCTTCAAGGAGCTGGCGACCGGCGCCGACGTCGTCATTGAGGCGATGCGCCCGGGCGCGCTGGCCCGGCGCGGCGTGGGCTACGAGGACCTGCGCGTCCTCAACCCCAAGATCGTCTTCTGCACCATTTCGGGCTACGGCATGACCGGTCCCTACCGCGACTACCCGAGCCACGGCGTGGCCTACGACACCTGGGCCGGCATCGTCAACGTCGCCACCGACGACGAGGGCTTCACCTACATTCCCGAGCACGTCTCCATCGGCATCAACGCGGCGCCGCTGTTCGGCGGGCTCGGCATCCTGGCCGCCGTCATCCGGGCCCGCGAGACCGGCGAGAGCGCCTACATCGACCTGGCCCAGTCCGACGCCGCCGCCGGCATGGACTGGTACCGCTCCGAGACGTGGCGCGCCTACGAGCGCCCGCAGTCCGAGGTGACCGGGAACAAGGCGGACGACTACGAGCGCCGCGCCCCGGGCACCGCCGGCATGGTCGAGGGCGTGCGCTACCAGGTCTACGAGACCGCCGACGGGCGCCACGTCCTCTTCATGGCCTCGGAGCAGGCCTTCTGGAAGAACTTCTGCGAGGGCGTCGACCGCCTCGACCTCTTCGAGCGCTGGCCCGGCTCCAAGTACGCCGACCACGCCCGGGGCAACAAGGAGCTCCGGCGCGAGCTGCGCGACATCTTCCGCACCAAGACGGCGGACGAGTGGCTCCAGTTCGGCGGGCGGGTCAACACGCCGATCGCGCCGGTGAACACGCCCAAGACGCTGCTCGACGATCCCCAGTTCGCCGACCGCTTCCCCCTCCTGCCCGCAGCGGACATGGGCGCGGACCAACTCTTCACGCCGCTGCACTTCGTCGACGAGGAGCTCCCGCACCCGGCCAAGGCCCCCACGGTCGGTCAGCACACGGAGGCGGTCTTGCGCTCCGTGCTGGGTTATGACGACAATCAGATCTCCGCTGCCCGGGACGGGGGCGCATTCGGGACCGAGACGTAGGCGGCGTCGTCGGCCAAGGGAGGGTCTCGATGGACAAGGTCCGGCTGGGCGTGCTGGGCGCCGGCAACATCGCGGTCATGAACGTGCGGGGGTACCTCGAAGACCCGCGCTGCGACATCGTCGCCGTGTGCGACACCGACGAGGAGATCGGCCGCCAGGCGGCCAAGGAGTGGGGGGCCGAGTCGTACTACGGCGACCTCGACGCCATGCTGGCCGACGACTCCATCGACGCCGTGGAGGTGCTGACGCCGACGCACATGCACCACGACCACGTCATTGCCGCGCTCGAGGCCGGCAAGCACGTGTCGGTCCAGAAGCCGGTGGCCAACTCGGTCGAGGACGCCCTCGAAATGGAGGCGGTGGCGGCGCGGGTGGGCCGCACGCTGCGCATCAGCGAGTGCTTCGTGCACTACCCGCCGCTCGAGCTGGCCAAGCGCCTCGTCGCCGAGGGCGCCATCGGCAAGCCGACGTCGCTGCGCATCCGGACGCTCGTCGGCCAGACCACCTCGACCTTCCAGTCGTCGCTGCGCCCCGAGGGCTACGGCTGGCGCCTCGACAAGCGGAGCCCGGGTGGGCACCTCTTCGACGACATGGTGCACAAGTACGCCATGGCGCTGTGGCTGCTGGACCTCGACATCACCTCCGTCCAGGCCGTCGTGCGGCGCCGCGACCTCTTCTTCGAGCCCTGCGCCGTGATCTTCGAGTACGAGGACCCGAGCGTGCTCGGCACCATGGAGGTGCAGTACGCCCCCAACCTCTACATGCGCTCCTCGTACTACGGCGCCGACGAGTTCTTCGAGATCACCGGCGACGAGGGCCAGCTCTGGGTGACCCGCGCCACCGGCGAGATGCTCGACCTGCCGCCCGTCATGTTGTTCACGGGGACGGCGAACGAAATCAAGACGACCGAGTACACCGATATCGACGCCGACTGGGGCACCGGGTTCGCCCGCTCGTCGCAGCACTTCATTGACGCACTGGTCCACGGGACCGCGGCGGCCATGACCGCCGCCGAGGCCACCGACGTCCTGCGGCTCTGCTTCGCCGTCTACGAGGCGGGGGCGACCCGCCTGCCCGTCGACCCGCGCGGCATCACCGGGACGGTCAGCCCTCCCGGCTGGGGGACTGGTAGCTCGTCCCCTCAGCCGTTCGTCACTCCCAGGGCGGCGCGCCCACCTCAATCCGCTCCAGCGAGGAGCGGACACGGCCGAAGCGGCCGTCGTCGGCCGACCACTGCCGCCGGGCCTCGGAGATCTCCTCGCGGGTCCGCCCGACGAAGTTCCACCACATGAGGATCGGCTCGGGGAACGGCACACCGCCCAGCAGCAGCGCCCGCGCCGGCGCCTCGGTCTCCAGCGCGGCACTCGTCGCGGCCCAGCCCGAGGTAGGCCAGGACGCCCGGCTCGACGGCCACGCCGTCGACGGTGACCCGGCCTTGCAGGACGACCAGGGCGTACTCGTAGTCGGCCCGCAGCGGCACCACGGTCTGCGGCCCCCGCAGCGCCAGCTCCACCCCCATGTGTGCGGTGTCGCGCCGGGCCGGCGAGTCCGCCCCGGCGAAGTCGCCGACGAGCACGGTCGCCTCGGCGTGGTCGAGGTCGAGACGCGGCAGCTCGGCGTGATGCTCGAAGGCGGCGGGACCGTCCCGGGTCCCGGCCGGCTGGGCGACCCAGAGCTGCACGGCGTGGACCTCCTCGGCCCGGGCCGGGTCCTCCTCGGCGTGCGCCACCCCGTGGCCCGCCGTCATGAGGTTCAGCTGGCCGGGCCGGATGAGCTGCTCGGAGCCCAGGCTGTCGAGGTGCAACAGCTCCCCCGCCAGCAGCCAGGTCACGGTCTGGAGGCCCATGTGGGGATGGGGCCCGATGCCGAAGGAGACGCCCGGCTCGGCCCGGACGGGGCCGGCGTGGTCGAGGAAGCACCAGGACCCGACGGTGCGGCGCGGCCGCTGGGGCAGCACCCGGCGCACCGGCAACGAGCCCACCTGGGTCAACCGGGCCGGCGAGAGCTCGACCACCGGCCCTGCGACCTGGGGCGCCGCCCCGGGCACTGGCGCTGCATCGTCCGTGGCGACCGGTCCACTCATACTGCTTTCTTTGTACACCCGTACAGTGGCGGCCAGCAGAACGTGCAGCACGGAGCGGAGCCACAGACCGGGAGGCAGCGACCCATGACGATTCCCGCCGACGACGCACCGGTCGTCGACGACACCGCCGGAAGCCGATTCGTGCATCAGCCGAGGGCGGCACCGAGGCCGAGCTCATCTACGCCCGGCAGGGCGACCGGCTGATCCTCGTCCACACCGAGGTGCCCGAGGCGTGGGGCGGTCACGGCATCGGGGGTCGGCTGGTCCGCGCCGCTCTGGCCAGGGCCAAGGCCGACGGCCTGACCGTGGTGCCCTGGTGCCCCTACGCCCGGCGCTGGCTGCAGGAGCACCCCGACGAGGCGGCCGCCGTCACGATCGACTGGGAGACACCACGTCCCCCGCGCTGAGGCCGTGTCGGCCTTGCGCGGCCAATTGGCAAGGTGTAGTCCATGAGGGCAGACCTGGCACTTTCGACGGAAAGGGCGCAGCGAGTGAGCGCGACACCACAGGACGAGGCCGAGACGACGAGGTGGAGACGGCGGAGGACGGGCCCGATCCCGATCCCGATGAGTACGTCGACGGCCAGGAAGAGGACTCGTTCCCGGCCTCGGACCCCCACTCCGACTGGTCCGGCCCGCCCGAACGCGACTGATGCACCCTTAGGGTTGCTCCAACTCTTTGCCCTGTCGCTGACCCGGATCCGCCTGCCACAACCCTGAGGAGGCCTGACCATGGCCGATGACTTCGACACCGCCTTTCCGACGCTGACCGAGGCCGACCTGGCCGTCTTGGACGGGCTGGGGACGCGGCGCCCGGTGGCCGCCGGCGAGTACCTCTTCCGCGAAGGCGACGTGACCTACGACTTCAACGTCGTGGTGGCGGGGACGATCGAGATCGTGACCCACGACGGCACCGAGGAGCAGATCGTGGCGGAGCACGGTCCGGGCAAGTTCATCGGCGAGCTCAACCTGCTCACCGGCATGCGCGTCTTCGTGTCCGCCCGCGCCGTGGAGCCGGGTGAGGTGATTGTGGTGCCGCGTGACTCGCTCCGCCGGCTCATCGCCACCGACCCCGGGCTCGGTGACACCATCCTGGTCGCCCTCATGGCCCGGCGGGCGGTCCTCCTCAGCGGCGCGTCGGCCACCACCCGGATCATCGGGTCCCGCTTCTGTCCGGACTGCCAGGCGCTGCGCGAGTTCGTGGCGCGCTCGGGCATCCCCTACGAGTGGCTCGACCCGGACAGCGACCCGGCCGTCGAGACGCTGCTGCAGCAGTTCGGCATCGACCCCGGCGAGCTGCCCGTCGTCATCACCGTCGGGGGCGGTCCTGCGGCGACCCACGCCCGGCTCGCTGGCCGAGTACCTGGGCCTCACCGTGCAGAGCCTGCCCGACCGCTGCTTCGACCTCGTCGTCGTCGGCGGCGGGCCGGCCGGGCTCGCCGCCTCGGTGTACGGCGCCTCGGAGGGACTGCGCACGCTCGGCCTGGAGAAGTTCGCCGTCGGTGGCCAAGCGGGCTCGAGCTCGCGGATTGAGAACTACCTCGGGTTCCCCACCGGGCATCTCGGGCGGCGACCTGACGCGGGCGGGCGATGATCCAGGCCGAGAAGTTCGGGGCCTCGTTGACCGCGCCCTGCGAGGCCACCTCCATGCGGGAGGAGGCGGGTCACCTGATCCTCGGGCTGTCCGACGGCACCGAGTTGGCCGCCCGGGCCGTCATCGTCGCCAGCGGTGCCCGCTACCGGCGCCTCCCCGTCGACCGGCTCGAGGAGTTCGAGGGCACCAGCGTCTACTACGCGGCGACGGAAATGGAGCGGCGCCAGTGCGGTGCCGAAGCGGTGATCGTCGTCGGCGGTGGGAACTCGGCCGGACAGGCGGCCATGTTCCTCTCCGACACCTGTGACTCGGTAACCATCGTCATCCGCGCCGCCGATCTCGGGAAGAGCATGTCGCACTACCTCACCGACCGCATCGACCGGCACCCCCGCATTCACGTGCGGACGGAGGCCCAGATCACCGGGCTGGTCGGCGAGCGCGACCTGCGCGCCGTGGCGATCACCGACGGGTCCGGGACGGCGGAGGTCCCCTGCACCGGGCTCTTCTCCTTCATCGGGGCCGACCCGACCTCGGAGTGGATCTCGGGGTGCGCCAAGCTCGACGACCGCGGCTTCGTCCTGACGGACCGCTGCCCTCAACGCGGAGGACCTCGACGAGCGCTGGGCTGCCGCAGAACCGCCTCCCGCTGCCCTTCGAGACGAGCCATCCCGGGCTGTTCGCCGTGGGCGACGTGCGCTCGGGCTCGACCAAGCGGGTGGCGGGCGCCGTCGGCGAGGGATCGGCCTGCGTCAGCGCGGTGCACCAGTACTTGAGCTTCGGGCACTGAGCGCCGATTCGTTCCGTCCGCAGAGCGCAGCAGACCCAGTTTGCCCGACTTCGTTCACAGCGCCTGGGACAGGTGTTCGGGGAGAACCTCCGGTGATCGGCATCGAGCCCCTGCAGCATTCTCATTTCTCAGACGGGAGCGCGTGTGGGAGGTCGGGATGACAAAGCTCCCTGATCTGTTAGATACGGCGGAGGACGGAATCAGAATCCACGACCTCAGAGCCAGGTTTGATCCGTCTCCCTGTTCGAGATCGGAGTCGAGATGGAAATAAGCATCCAGACCGCGCTGCTGAACGTGACAGACCTACAACATTCAATCGACTTTTACCAAGACGTTTTCGAGCTACGACTGATATCAAGAGCGGAGGAAGTGGCCAGTCTCATGGTCTCGGAGACGAATCGCAGCCAGGTTCTCCTGTAACGCGAGCTGCGCAGCGGATCACACCATGCGGGGCGGCACTACGTCGGGTTGCGCATGCTTTCATTCGAAGTTGCGTCATCGACAGAGCTAGAGGCCATTGAGCAGAAGCTCGTGGATCGTAACGCCCTCGTTTGGCAGAAGCAGACCGAAAGATACAGGGGACTGATGGGCGTCGATCCCGATCGAACTGAAATATGTGCGGCCTCGAGCATGACCGGAAGTCCGATCAGTAGTGAGGACTGGAAAGAGCTCGACGAAGCGATGACCAATCGAGTGACGATTGCGGCGATCCGGTTCTTTGCCATTTGGTTGCGTTGACGTCATGGGCTCGACCTTCCAGCGCTAGAGCCCGCGCACGCTCGACGGGGCGGAAGATCAGTGTTGGTCGAAGAACTCGATCAGGTAGGCGGCCACCTGGTCGGCGTGGGTGATGATGCCGATGTGGCCCGAGCCGGCGACCTCGCGGTACTCGCAGCCGGGAATCGCCTCGGCGGCCAGGCGGGCGTAGCGCGGCGGCGAGTCGACGTCGTGCTCGAAGGCCAGCACGAGGCAGGGCACCTGCACCTCGGGCCAGCGCGTCGTGCGGGCCGGGTCGGTCGACCAGGCCAGCGCCGCCTCGTACTGGCCGAGCCGGCCGGGGTTGGGCCACACCGGCAGGTCGCCCATCATCGACAGCCAGGTGCTGACGACGTCGTTGTCCTGGATGTCGGCGATCGGCAGGTAGCGCAGGGTCTCGGTGGCGTAGAAGAGCGGCGGCAGGTCGTAGTCGAGGCGGGCCAGGTCGCGCTCGACGGTGGTGATGGCCACCTCCCAGGCCGTCGGCGCGTTGGCGCTGCCCATCAACGCGGCCGACCGCACCCGCTCGGGGTGGTCGAGCACCAGCGTCTCGGCGATCCAGCCGCCCATGGAGTGCCCGGCCAGGCGCACCGGCTCGTCCCAGCCGAGGTGGTCGAGCAGCGACCAGGGTGTCGGCGGCCATGCCCTCCACGCTGTAGGGCGCGGGCGGTGAGGACGAGGGCTCGACGCCCCGGTTGTCGAACGTGGCCACCTGGTAGCCCGCGGCGACGAGGGCCGGCACCAGGCGAGAGGTGCCAGGCCACGGCCGGCTGGCCGCAGCCGGCAATGAGCAGGAGCGGCTCGCCGTCCCCGACGACCTCGTAGTTGAGCGTGGCGCCGTTGGCGCTGACCTCAGGAATGGAGCACCTCCGAGAGCAGCTTCGGGGCCACGTTGCGCCCGGTCAGGAGCACGACGGTCTCGCGTGCCTCGGCGTCGGGCCGCACCACGCCGGCCCGCAGGGCGGCCACGCCGACGGCGCCGGCGCCTTCGAGGACGAGGCCCATCTTCGAGGCCGAGAAGGCCATGGCGGAGCGGATGTCGGCCTCGCTGACGGTGAGGACGTCGACGCCGTGCGACAGCGCGACGCCGACGGTCACCGCGCCGGGCTCGAGGTTGCCGGCCAGACCGTCGGCCACGGTCGGCTCGACCTCGATGGGGACGATGCCCCCGGCCGCCAGGGCCGTGCTCATGGAGGGCGACGCCTCGGACTCGACCCCGACCACCCGCACGCCCGTCCCTTCGAGGCCGAGGGTGACGCCCGCCAGCAGCCCGCCGCCGCCGCACGGGCACGACGACCGTCCCGAGGTCGGGCACCTGCTCGACCAGCTCCCGGGCCAGGGTGGCCTGGCCGGCGATGACATCGGGGTCGTTGTAGGGCGAGACGTAGCGGCTCCCGTCCCGGGCGGCCAGCTCGAGGGCATGGGTCTCGGCCTCGCGGTAGCCCTCGCCGTGCAGCACCAGGCGGACGTCGAACTGCTGCAGGGCCGACACCTTGGCCGCCGAGGCACCGGTGGGCACCACGACGGTGACGCTCGCCCCGAGCTTGGAGGCGGCGAAGGCCAGGCCCAGGCCGTGGTTGCCGGCGGACGACGCCACGACCGCGCGGCCGGGGTCCTGGTCCGAGCGTGGCGGACGCGGCGGCCAGCCCGCCCCGCACCTTGAACGACCCCGTGGGCTGGAGCGTCTCGAGCTTGACCGACACGGAGGGCCCCAGCTGGGAGACGCCGCACCACCGGGGTCACGGCCAGGAAGCGTCGCACCGCCGACCAGGCCGCCTCCCGGTGGGCCGGCCCGGGAAGCTCCACGTCGCGCACCGGTCCAGTCTGGCCGAGGCGGCGCCTGGCATGCTGAACGCCGTGGAGGCGGGGACCAGGACGATCGATGGCGCCACGGTGCAGGTCCACGCCGACGTGGCGGCCATGGCCCGGGCCGCGGCCGACGAGGCCGCTCGCGGTCATGCGCCGGGCCGTGGCCGCTCGGGGTGTGGCCCACGTGATGTTCGCCACGGGCAACTCCCAGCTGGCCTTCATCCAGGCCCTGGTGCACGAGACCGAGGGGGTGCCCTGGGCCGACACCGTCGTCTTCCACATGGACGAGTACGTCGGGGTGGGACCGGACCACCCGGCCGGCTTCCAGCGCTGGATCCGCGAGCGCATCGTGGAGCCGGCCCGACCCGAAGGCCGCCTACTACGTGGAGGGCCTCGGAGACCCCGAGGCGGAGTGCCGCCGCTACGCCGACCTGCTGCGACAGCACCCGCTCGACCTGTGCTGCCTGGGGATCGGCGAGAACGGGCACCTCGCCTTCAACGACCCGCCGGTGGCCGACTTCGCCGACCCGCTGGACGTCAAGGTGGTCGAGCTCGAGCCGGCCTGCCGGCGCCAGCAGGTCAACGAGGGCCACTTCCCCGGCCTCGACGACGTCCCGACCCACGCCATCACCGTGACCATCCCGGCCCTCCTGCGGGCCGGCCGCGTCCTGGCCATCGTCCCCGAGGCGCGCAAGGCGGAGCCGGTGGCCGCCGCCCTGACCGGGCCGATCACGACGGCCTGCCCGGCGTCGGCCCTGCGCACGATCCCCAGGCCACCGTCTACCTCGAGCCCGACTCCGCCCGACTGCTCCCCGGTTGAGGGATCTGACGCCCGGGGGCTCAGGCCCCCCGATCGCCCGGTGACGTCGTAAAGATGATGGACTGGGTCGTGGAGCAGGTAGCGGCTGAATCCCGCGATGCTGAAGCGGGCGCCGTCGCTGCGCCGTCCGGGCCGGAGCCATTGCTCGCCCTGCACTCCCTCGAAGCCGTCCGCCAGTGCGGCCGCGGCCTCGCCCAACTCCACCGACACGACGGCCGGATTTTGCTCGCCGTAGCGCGCCTCGACCGCCGTGACGTCCTGGTCCCAGTTCGGGTAGAGCGGGTCGTCCTCGCGCAGCATGAGCAGCAGCCTCTGGTGGTACAGCGTGCAGACGTCGCGCACGTGGCAGGCATACTCGAGCGCGGACCAGCGGTCGTCGGCGGGGCGCCGGCGCACGACGTCGTCGGGTTGCCCCAGCACCACCTGCCACGCTGCTGCGTTGTCCCGCAGCCGGGGCGCCACGGACTCGGGAGCGACGCCGGCGGCATCGAACCCGCACTCGGGGCAGGGGCGCTCGAGCACCCACGTCCAGTCCTTGTCGTCGGGCACGATCGGCACGCTCACTCCTCGCGTCCTGCCGCAGGCCACGGACCCGATCGGCCCGTCACCACCGGGTTGTGCGTCCGTCGACGTTTCTCTCCCATGCCAACCAGCTTCGCGGACGGCGCATCGGCGCGCCCACGGCAACCACATCGAACCCGATGGGCAACGGCGGGGCAATGGCCGCTTCGTAGGTTGCGGGCACGGAGTTCGGGGGTGCCGGGCGGGGGCCGCGGGCACTGGAGGAGGGGCGCGTGACGATTGCTGTACCGACGGGTGAGTTGGGGCTGCTGCCCCGGGCGCCCAAGCCACGCCGGAGCCGTCGCGCCCGCATCAAACGCATCCTCATTGCCAGCGGGTCCGCGCTCGCTTGCGCTCATTCTCCTCGCCGCGTCGTTCGTCGGCTTCAACCTCTACCGCATCGACCACGCCGTGCATCACGTCGGCGTGTCGGCCTCGCTGCTGGCCAAGGGCAAGAACGACCTCCTGGCCATCGTCAAGGGCCCCGACCACAGCGAGCAGGTCTTCGTCTTCCACAACGCCGGCGGGCACACCAACATCCTGCAGATCCCCCAGGCGCTCGGCCTGCCCCTGAAGAACGGCAGCACCGTCCCGCTGGACACGCTCAGCCTGCACGCGCCGACCGCCATCATCGCCGGGCTCGACCGCCTGGGCATCCCCGTGACCCACTACGTCGGCGTCGACCTGCACACGGTGAACCCGAACTCGAATCTCGCCAAGCTGGCCAACGGGACGATGCCCCTGGGCTCCATGATGTCGAACCCGGCCGGCGCCAGCTCGCTGCTGCAGCAGGTCGCCTCGCACATTTGGCTCGGGCCGGGCACGCCGGTGTCCGCCGTCCTGTCCCTCATGAACGTGCCCACGGCCCACCCCCTCTCCGTCCCGGTCGAACGCGACGTGCGCGGCGTCGTCGTGGTGACGGCCGCCTTCGCCAACGTCCTGCGAGCCTTCTTGTAGTGGCCGTGGCGAGCGGGTAGTGGCCGGCCGGCGGAGGCGGGGCGGGATCCGACCGCCGGGCCTGGCTCCACCGGCGCCAGCACCGCCGTTCCACTGCGCAGCCCAGCGAGACCGTCGGCGCATCCGGCCCTGCGGACTCGGCGACGACGAGCCCACTGGCACGAGCAGGACGAGACAGACCCCCAGGCCTCGCTCGATCAGGTGCTGCGCCGGGCGGCCGAGGCCCGCGACGCCGAGCGCGAGCCGGACGACTGAGCTCGGTCAGCCCGGCGTGCGCCCGAGCCAGTGGTCCAGGAAGGGCAGGGCCTCCGTGCCGTGCCACTGGTGCCCGCCCTCGAAGATGTCGTGCACCAGGCGGTCGCCCGCGCCGAGCTGCTCGTAGACCAGGCGCGTGCGGCGCACCGACTCCGCCGCCGTGGCGAAGGGGAACAGGTCGTCCTGCCGGCCGGACTCGACCAGCAGGGGCCGCGGCGCGACGAGCGCGCCCAGGTCCTCGTGCTCCAGGCTGCCCAGCATGCCGAACAGGATCTGCGAGCCGCACATGTTCCACGGCATTTTGTGGCTCTCGGCCCACGAGGAGAAGTAGCCGCTCACCACCGATGCCGCCACGCGGCTGTCGACGGCGGCCGTGAAGAGCGTCACCGTGCCGCCGTAGGAGATGCCGACCATGCCGAGGCGGTCCGCATCGACCAGCGGGTGCTGCTCCAACACGTCGAGCGAGCGCCGCAGGTCCCAGACGTTCTGCGTCAGCGGGTTCCATCCGGCCATGGCGGCGTGGACGAGGTTGGTGTCGCAGGCGTAGTGGTCCTCGGGGTTCCAGTCCAGGCGCTCGCCGAAGCAGCGCAGGTCCGGCGCCAGCACGACGTAGCCGCGGCGGACCAGTTGCAGCCCGTAGTCCGCGTTGGGCATGTCGGTGTGCGTCAGCCCGACGACCTGCGACTTGCCGGGCCCGTGACCGTGACAGGCCAGCACCGCGGGGCCCGGCGGGCGGTCCTCGGCCCCGTCGGGGACGAGCAGGTAGGCGGGGACCGACATGGTGTCCTCGCTGTCGAAGACGACCTTGTCGCGCCGGTAGCCGTCGCAGGCCTCCGACTCCAGGGTCTCGAGGTTGAGCGGGACGGGCGCCGGCTCGGGCCCGAGCAGCTCGCCGAGGCGGGCACGGCGACGCTCCAGCCAGGCCGGAATGGCCTCGGGGTCCGCCTCGGGGAGCGGGTCCTCGTGCGTGGTGGCGGCCAGACGGGTCATCCACTGGTACCAGGGGGAGTAGTTGCGGGCCGGCGGGGTCAGGACGAGTCCCCCGGTGTCTTCGCTCATGGACGGCCCTTTCTGGCGTTGGCGCGGCGGTGCCGGGCCAATGTAGGCGGGAGGCCATGCGGGCACCGCGTCGACGCCGCCGATCCGCGTCGGGCAGAATCGGGCGGTGACCCTCGCCACCTCCGTCAGCGTCCACCCGCTCTCCCCCACCATCGGCGCGGAAATCTCGGGCGTGGACATCGCAGTGCCACTGGCGCCCGAGGTGGTGGCGGCCGTCGCGCGACGCGCTCAACACGCATCACGTCATCTTCTTCCGGGACCAGTCCCTGACGGCCGAGCAGCAGGCCGCCTTCGCCCGCCAGTTCGGCACGGTGACCGAGGCCCACCCCGTGCTGCCCTCCATCGACGAGAGTCCCGAGGTGCTCGCCATCGACGGCAAGGTGGACCGGGCCAGTTGGTGGCACACCGACGTCACCTTCCTGGCGACGCCGGCCATGGGCTCCATCCTCTACATGCTCGAGGCGCCCGAGGTCGGCGGCGACACCATGTGGGCCAGCCTGCAGGACGCCTACGACGGGCTGGCGCCGCCGGTGCGCGCCATGTGCGACACGTTGATCGCCATCCACCACGACCCCTGGTTCGCCGCCGACGTCGCCGAGCGCGGCGGCTACGAATGGGACGGCACCTGGCGCGACAAGCTGCTGCCGTCCCTTCACCCCGTCGTGCGCACGCACCCCGAGACCGGGCGCAACGGCCTCTTCGTCAACCGCCAGTTCACCCGCACCATCTTCGGGCTGTCCGACAACGAGAGCAACGCCATTCTGGAGATGCTCTACCACCACTGCGTGAAGCCGGAGTACACCTGCCGCTTCCGCTGGCGCGCCGGGTCGGTCGCCTTCTGGGACAACCGGGCCACGCTGCACTACACGCTCGACGACTACGGCACCGCGGCACGTTACGCGCACCGGGTGACCTTGCGCGGTGACAAGCCGTTCGGCCCGGCCATGCCGCTGCCCGCGAGCTGACGGCGCATTGGCCGCAGGCCTCGGGGCCGACCTCGGTGTCGCCGCGGCGGCGTTCGTCGGGACCAACGTCGACAACACGGTGGTGGCCATGGCCATGGTCGCCGGCGCGCCGCTGGGCCGGGCGCGCCGCATTGCGGCGGGACAGGTGTTCGGCTTCGTGCTGCTGGTGGTGGTGGCCGCGGCCGGCGCCGCTCTCCTCTTCGAGTTCTCCACGGCCGTGGTCGGGCTCCTCGGGCTGGTGCCGCTGGCCATCGGCGTGCGGGGTCTGGTCCTGCTGGCCCGGCACCGGGAGAGTGACGCCGCGGATGACGGCGACGCCACGGAGCGGTCGACGCGGCGGCGGAGACGGAGCCGGTTTCGCCCCGAGCAGCGGGCGGTCGGGCGGGGCTTCACCGCGGCGGCGCTCGTCACCATCGCGGCGGGCGGCGACAACCTGGCCGTCTACATCCCGCTCTTCCGCGTCGGTGGGGCGACGAACATCGGTGCCACCGTGGCGGTGTTCGTGGTGGGCGAGGCACTCGTCACCTGGCTGATTCTCGCCGGCGGTCGCCATCCCAAGGCCCGGGGCGCCATGCAGCGTGTCGGGCACGTGGCCGTCCCGATCCTGCTCTGCTGCGTCGGCGTCCTGGTCCTGGTGCAGGCGGACACCTTCTCGTTGCTCTGATCCACGGGCGGCGCGACAATGGCGGGGTGACGGACCCCGTCGACGCGCTGATCCTGGACCTCCTCGAATGGGTGGGCCCCGGGCCGCGCCCCTACGACGAGGTCATGGAGGCGTGGCGCACCTCGTGCCCCCGCCTGCCCGTGTGGGAGGACGCCAACGAACGGGGCTTCCTCGCCCGGGAGCACGTGCCAGGGCGGGGCCAGCTGATCAGGGTCACGCCCGCCGGCGCCGACCATCTGCGCCGGCACCGCGTCGCCGCCTCGGCCTGAGCCTCGCCTGCGCTGGCCGCCCCGACGCTGCGGGTGCTTGACTGCGCCCCGACGGCACGTGAGCACGGGAGGCACCGATGGAGGACCTGCAGGGCAAGGTGGCGGTGATCACGGGCGGCGCCAGTGGCATCGGGCGGGCCGTGGCGGAGCGGGCGGCCGCCGAGGGGATGAAGATCGTCCTCGGGGACATAGAGGAGGGGCCTCTGGCGCGGGCCGTCGACGACCTCGCCGCCGCCGGGGCCGAGGCCATCGGCGTGCGCACCGACGTGGCCGACCGCGCCTCGGTGGAGGCGCTGCGGGACCGCGCCCTCGACCGCTTCGGCGCCGTGCACCTCGTGCACAACAACGCGGGCATCGGGCTCGGCGGGCCCATCTGGGAGGTCACCGAGGAGGACTGGCGCTGGATCCTCGGGGTGAACCTGTGGGGCGTCATCCACGGCGTCGCCACCTTCACCCCGCTCCTCCTCGAGCAGGGTGAGGGGCACATCGTCAACACGGCCTCCGTCGCCGGGCTCATCGTCGCCCCGTTCCTCGGCCCCTACAACGCCACCAAGCAGGCCGTGGTCGCCATTTCCGAGACGCTCTTCAAGGATCTGCAGACGATTGCCGCGCCGGTCGGCGTCTCGGTGCTCTGCCCCGGCTTCGTGCAGACGCGCATTGCGGAGTCGGACCGGAACCGGCCGGACTGGGCCCCCGACCGCGACACCACGGGGGCGGCCGAGGTGCAGGGTGTGGTGCAGAACCTGGTCGACGGTGGCATCGCTCCCGCCACCGTGGCCGACCGCGTCATCGACGCCGTGCGCACCAACACCTTCTACATCCTCACCCACCCCGAGCTCGACATCGCCATCACGACGCGCTTCGACGACATTGTGCAGGGGCGGGCGCCCAGCCCGACGATGATCGCCTGAGCGCCGGCGCCTCACTCGTCGCGCAGGACGAGCGCCGCTGGCGGTCCGGGCCGCTCGTCGACCGGGAAGGACCGCCGCCGCGATGGCGAGCACAAAGGCGGCCAACGCGGCCGCCAGCACCGACCACACCGGCACCGTGGGCTCCGGCACCGCCCCGATCTGCTCGGCAAAGAGGATCCACAGCCACCGCCCCAGCACAATGCCGAGCGGGACGCCGATCACGACACCGACCGCCGCCGCCATGGACGCGTGCCAGGCCACCGCTGCCGGCCAGCTGCCGCTGGACGAGACCGAGGACCCTGAGGAGGGCCAGATCTCGGCGGCAGCGCCGCACCGATGCCGCCAGCGCCAATCCGAGGGCCACCACGGCAGCCAGGGCCAGGGCGGCGGCGAGCAGCAGCGGGGTCGTGCCCATGGACCGGTAATTCGTGATCTGGGCCGGGTGCTGCACGGAGATGACGCTGGCCACGTTCCCCCCGCAGACCGAATCAGGGTCTTGGCGACCCAGGACCTGGTTGGCGGCGTCGGACAGTCGCTGCGCCGCAGCCAGACCCTGCGGCGCGCCCTGGCCCCCGCGAACCCGGAGGAAGACCATGTTGGGCCCGTTGCAGGAGGGGGCGTATCCCTGCGGGCCCAGACTCTCGGTCACGGGGCCGGCGTCGGCCGGTACGGCAGCGCCGATCCCCATGGACGTGTGGAGCCCTTCGGCGATACCGATGGCCGGCATGGTGGCCACGCCGACGATCCGTGAGCGGAATGGGGCGGCGCGGATAGCCGGGCACGTACTGCAGGTCGACGGTGTCGCCGATCCGCTTGTGCAACTGCGCCAGCGTCGCCGCGCCGAGGACGATCTGGTGCGACGAGGACAGAGCGTGGCCCGACAGGATGGGCGGGCCGACCGGGGCGCCCGGGCGGGACAGCAGGGTTGGCACTTCGACCCCGTCCAGCTGCATGGTCACGAACGAGACACCGGAGAACGACGTGACCGCGGGGTCGTGACGGAGCGTCGCCACCGCCTGATTCGGCACGGGGCCGTAGCCGTCGGAGCTCTGCACCGCATAGTCCCAATTCCACCCGTAGAGCGCCGGCTGGGAGACCAACGTGTGCAGGCTGGCGCCGAAGGTCAAGGTCGTGGTCACGACGATCATGGCGATCACCGCCGACAGCAGGGCCCAACGGTAGGGCCCGGCCGACCGGCCGTACCGTGCGTCGACGGCGAAGGAAGCACCCACGACGGCCGAGGGCGGCAGCCCGGACCGGGCCGCCAGCTGCGCGGTGGATGAGCGGCGTGCGCCGGAGCGGGCACGCCGCTGCGCGCGGTGCGGTGCTTCGAGAAAGGAGATCACCGCGGCTCCCACGGTCAGGACGCCGACCATGAGCGCGAACCCGATGCCGAGCACGGTCCAATCCGCGCTCACCCCGCGATCGGGGTAGACGGGCCGGACCGGTCCGATCGGGAAGAGGGGGGAGAGGGCGAGCGCGACTCCCACGGCGAGGACAGAACCGACCACGATCGACGCGACGACGCCGATGAGCCCGTCGAGGCGCGTCGTGGCCGGGTCGGCCCCGACCGCACGCATGACGACCAGGTCGCGCTCGCGCCGGCCCAGCTGGCGTGCGATGACCTGCATGCCCAAGAGCAACGCGGCCAGCGCGGCGATGCCGCCGAACACCCCGAGCGCCAGCGCCTCCGGTCCCAGCGACTGCTGGGCTTCCGTCTCGACCTGCGAGGCGACCTGGAAGTCGGTGAAGTAACGCTCGGTCGAATTCCACCGCCGCTCAACGGCCGCGACATCGTCTGCGCCTCCGCGCAGCTGCACTCCCAGATACACGATGTTGGTGGCGGCCGCCACCGACCGCGTGAGGGCCGGCGTCGCAATGATGTAGGTGGGGAATTTGGCGATCTGGTCCTGCACCACCTCGCGATTCAGCAAGCCGATGCCGACCACCTTGAGCCCGATCCGTCGGGCGGGCCCCGAGCCCGAGACGGGATGGATCGCCACGGGGACGGTCTGGCCGACGTGCAGTCCCAGCGCCGCCGCCGCGCTCTGCGTGACCATGACCTCGTCGGCCCGCGTGGGATCGGCCATCCGTCCGCTGGTGATGGCGAAACGATCCTGGTTGAAGAGGAGGCCATCGAAGCTGCCGACGAGGACGACGTTGCTGTTGAGGCTCCGCGCTTCAGATCTGCCGGCTTTGACCAGCGACGCGTCCAGCCCCTCGTAGCTCTCGACGTGCTTCACCTCGGGGTAGGCGCGCACCGCGTCGACGAGGTGCGCCGCGTTCGGTGGACCTTGGCCCGGGCCCTCGCCGGCCGGAGCGATCGTGAGGTCCGAGGGATTGGACGCCGCCAGGAAGGTCGAGAACGACGTTGCGGTGCGACGGGCGCCGGCGAGCGAGCCGAGTGCGACGCCGCCGGCCAGGCCGATGAGGACGACGAGCACGAGGTAGCCCGCTCGTTGCCGTTTCCAGCAGACGACCGACCGGTACCAGGCGGTCCTCACCGCCGAAGACTTCACGGCGGCTCGACGGTCACGGCGCGGCCCCGGGCCGGCGACGGACGAGCTGGGTCGGCCTCCATGCGCCCAGCCTGCACAAACCTCAGCCGATCGCCAATGGGGTCAGCACCTGCCGCGGCTTCGTGCTACCACGAGCACCGCCACGTTGAGGGTGGGCGAGGGCGGCGTCGGGGTCGCAGCGGACTCGTCCGGGCCTGCGTCAGCCCGCCGCGGTCGCGGCCAACCCCGGCAGCGGCTTGAAGGGCTGCACCGTCACCCAGCAGGTGATCTGTGCGATGCCGCTCTTGGGCATTTTGCACAGCGCCGACTTCGGCTTGTTGATGTGCACCTTCACGACCTGGTACTGCGTCGGGCCGTAGAACTTGTTCGGGCCGAAGCTCCATGTGGGCGAAAGCGTGCCCGGGTAGTTCGTGATCTTCGACATGGCCTCCACGAACGTGCGCCGGTTCAGGTTCTTGCCGGCGTCCTTGGCCGCGGTGGCGAACAGCCCGATGGCGCCGCACCAGGCCTGAATCGGGCCCTGCTCCTCAATGTAGTGATAGAGCGTGCCCGGAATCGGCTTCGGGTGGTAGGCGTGCCACGTGTTGTAGCAGGCACGCACGCCCGGGTCGTAGCCGCCCTGGCTCTGCGGGCGGTTGTCGTCAATGCCGCCCAGGGTCTCCGTCGTCACGCCCTCCTGCCCGTTCAGCGCCTGGCTGTACGGGACCGGAATGAGCCCCAGGGCCACCTCGACGGACGACTGGTAGTCGCTCAGCAGCAGCTGGGGGAAGTACTCCTGCGAGTTCTCCGCCCCGATGTAGGGGAACAACGCGTTCTCCGGGAGCATCGGGATGACCGACTGCACGCCGGCCGCCTTGAACTTCTCGACGGCCAGCTGCGCGTCGGAGCCGGTGGTGGCCGTCTGGTCCGGGCTGGCGGCCACCGTCTCGACCACCGGCGTGATGCCGGCCTTCTTGAGGTCGGGCAGCATGGCGTCGTTCAGCGCGTCCTGGTCGGCGGCCTGGTCGGACACGACCACGCCGACCTTCTTGCCGTGACCGAGACGGCCCGAGCTGACGCCCCACTGCACCACCGCGGAGAGCACCGGCGTCATGTCGGCGCCCGTCCACCACAGATAGGGCGAGGCCAGGTTGGTCCAGTTGGTCGTGGTCGACCATGCGCTCAGCAGCGGGGTCTGGCCCTGCTGGGCCACGCAGAGCTGGTTGTCGCCCTCCCAGGTGCCGACGCCGTCGATCACGGCGAAGACGGCCGGGTTGCCCTGCGTCCACTGCTTGCACAGCGACTGCATGTTGGCGTCGTTGGTCGGGTCGAACTGCACGATGATCGGGTTGATCTTGCGGCCGTTGATGCCGCCCGCGTTGTTGATCTGGTTCACGTACAGGTGGATCGCCGGGATCTGCTCGTTGTACTCCTTGTCCTCGGCGAAGCCCTCCTTGCCGGCCAGGCTGTTGATGGCCACGACCGGGAAGACCACGTTGATGCTCGTGGCGGTGATGCCGCGCGTGCTGGTGCTGGCCTGGCTCGGCGCGGTGGCGGCGCTGCTCGACGCCACCTCGGCCGCGCCGGCGTCGCTCCCTCCGCCCGGGGTGCCCGACGGGGCCAGCACGAGCCAGGCGACCAGGCCGACCACAATGGCGACGATCATGAGGGCGGTGCGCACCTGCACGGCGCGGGGGCGCCGGCGGAGGCGGCGCCAGGACCGGCTCACTGGGGCCACGACACGGGACGCCACCCCCCGATGCGCGGGAACCTCCATGCTCGCTTCCATGCTCACCCTCCTTCACGGCGGTCTGCACCGCCGCCCTCCCCTATCGGTCCTGACGCCATCAGGGCCTCGTCGCTCGCACCAAGGTAGGCGGCCAGCGCCTTCGAGTCAGCGCGGATGACCTCGGGCGGCCCGGCGGCCACCACCCGGCCCAGTTCCATGACCACGACCTTCGAGCACAGCTCGAAGACCAGCGGCACGTCGTGCTCCACCAGGACGATGGTGGCGTCCGCCACCTGGTGGATCCGCTGCAGCAGCGGAATGAAGGCCTCGGCCTCGCGTTGGGCGATCCCGGCCGTGGGCTCGTCGAGGAGCAGAAGGCGGGGCTTGGCCAGGACGATGGAGGCGAGGTCGACCACCCGGCGCGTCCCGGTCGACAGCTCGGCCGTGCGGTGGTGGCGGAAGCGCTCCAGCCCGAAGGCGGCGATCACCTGGTCGACCGCCTCGAGCTTGCGGCGCTCGGTCCGCCGCGCCCACGGGAGGCGCAAGGTGGTCGAGACCACGGCCACCTCCTGGCGGGCATCCTCGCTGAGCAGCAGGACGTCGAGCACCGTCAGCTCGGGGAACAGGCGGCAGTCCTGGAACGAGCGCACCATGCCGACGGCCAGGCGCTCCTCGGGCAGGTACTCGGCCAGGTCAATGTCGTCCAGGCGCACGTGGCCGGACTGCGGGGACACGAGGCCCGAGATCACGTCGAGCGTCGTCGTCTTGCCCGAGCCGTTGGCCCCGATCAGCCCCACAATGGAGCCGGGCTCCGCCTCGAACGTCACACCGTTCAGCGCGTGCACGCCCCCGAACTGCACCGCCAGACCGTCGACGTGGAGACCGGCGGCGTGCGCGGTCACCGGCGCCTCGGCGACGGCGGTCACTGCTCGGCCCCCTCTGCGACCAACGCCGGGGTGACGGGCGGCCCGGCGTGGCGCGAGCCGAGCCGCTGCTGCGCGGAGCGGATGCCCAGCGTGACGGCGTCGCCGGTGCGGTGCAGCACCTCGGCCAGCCCGCCCGGCAGGTACAGGATGAACAGGATCAGGCCCAGGCCGCTGGTGATGAACTGGATCGTCTGGTTGGCCCCGAAGAGCGCGGGCAGGCCCTCGAGGTAGATGGCCCCGAGGATGGCGCCGGGAATGGAGCCGAGCCCCCCGATGACGACCATGGAGATGATCACGAACGAGGTCGTGGGATCGAAGGTGATGTCGGTGTTGTTGAGCTGCTGGGTGGCGAAGGCGAAGCACACGCCGGCGTAGCCCGCCATGAAGCCCGAGAGGCCGAAGGCCAGCAGCTTGGTGCGCAGGATCGGGATGCCCATGGCCGCCGCCGTCAGCTCGTTGTCCCGCACGGCGACCAGGCGACGCGCCACGCCCTTGTCGCGCCAGATCCGCACCATGTAGATGGACAGCAGCAGCACGCCGAGCGAGAAGAGGGCGAAGGACTTCTGCGAGGCCAGGCTGAGGCCGAACAGCGACGGGCGCGCCAGGAACGTGTAGCCGGGGTCGGGCAGGCCCGTGCAGAGGGTCTTGTGGATGCCGGGCACGCTGAAGCAGGGGGTGGCCAGCACCGCGCTCTGCATGAAGATGGCGAAGGCCAGCGTCGTGACGGCCAGGAAGAGGCCGGGCATGCGCAGTGCGGGCAGGCCGACGAGGATGGCCACCAGCGCGGTGATGGCGCCGCCGTAGAGCATCACGACGGGCAGCGGCAGCGACGTCCCGAGGTGCACGGCCACCAGCGCGCCGACGGCGACGAGGCCGAATTGCCCCAACGACACCTGGCCCGCCCACCCGGTCAGCATGGTCAGGCTCAGCGCAATGACCGAGAAGATGCAGATCTGGCTGAAGAGGAGGTTGTTGCCCACCGAGAGCACGAAGGGCAGCAGGACGGCGACGACCGACGGTCAGCCAGATGCCGCCGGTCGAGACCCGGCGGCGCAGCTGGTCCACGCCGGCCCGCATGGTGGTGGCGGCGCCGTGCTGCCAGGTACTGCGCTCCCCCGTGCGCGCCCCCTTGCGCAGCGCGCCGACGCGCACCAGCAGGACGACCATGACGACGACGAAGATGATGAGCTGCTGCTTGGCCGGCGAGGGGATGTTCCACTCGAGGAGCTCCAGGAAGACGCCCATCCCGATGCCGGCGATGAAGGCCACCGTGAGGTTGACCATGGCGCCGATGAGCGCGGCCGTCAGCGCGTAGAGCAACAGGTCGGGCGAGAGGGCCTGGGTCAGCGCGCTGGTCTGGTTCGGCGCGTTGAGGATGGCGGTGAAGGCCGACAGCGCGCCGGCCACGGTCCACGTGAGGGTGGAGGTGCGGCGGATCCAGACGCCCGAAAGCCGGGCGGAGTCCGCGTTCTCCGACATGGCGCGCATGGCCAGGCCCCACGAGGTGAAGCGGACGGCGAGCACCAGGATCAGCGTGACGATGGGGGCGACAATGAGGGTGAGGACCTCGGTCGGCGTAATGATGAAGGGGCCGAGGGAGAACGACAGGTCGAAGGGGACCGGCACCGGCTTGTAGAGGTTGGAGGGCCGGATGAAGGGCAGCGCGGTGAGGGCCAGCAGCACGTAGCTCAAGCCGATGGTGGCCACCATCACCAGGACGCGCGGGCGGCTGAAGAGCCGGCGCAACAGGAGCTCGGACAGGGCGCCGACCAGCGCGGCCAGGCCGATGGACAGCACCAGGCCGAACCAGTAGTTGAAGTGGAAGTCCGCCGTCAGCTTGACCAGGAACACCGCCGCAATGACGCCGATCTGGCCCTGGGCGAAGTTGAGGACCCGGTTGGTGCGGTAGACGAGGACCAGGCCGAGCGCCAGCAGCCCGTAGCCCAGCCCGTAGAAGACGCCTTGGATGAGGACGAAGTTCGGGGCCGAGAACGCGAGCACGGAGCTACGTGAGCCCGGCCGTGGCGGTGCCGAGGAAGACGGGGCGCAACAGGTCGTCGCGCGCCATGAGCTCGGCCGTCGGCCCGTCGAAGCGGATCTCGCCCCGCTCCATGAAGAAGCAGCGCTGGGCCAGGCTCAGGGCGCGGTTCAGGCTCTGCTCCACCAGGATCACCGTGGTGCCCGAGTCGTTGATGCGCCGCACCATCGCCATGAGGCGCTCCACCGTCATGGGCGCGAGCCCGAGGGCCAGCTCGTCGATCATGAGGAGGCGCGGGCTCGTCATCATCACCCGCGACAGGGCGAGCATCTGCTGCTCCCCGCCCGAGAGCGTGCCGGCCGGCTGGTCCAGCCGGGCCGCCAGTTCGGGGAAGGCCTCCAGCGCCTCGTCGTGCGCCTTCTTCGCCTTGGCCCGGTCCTTGCGCAGCGTGTGGCCCCCGATGCGGAGGTTGTCGCGCACGCTGAGGCCGGAGAACGTCATCTTGCCCCCCACCAGCAGGGCCACGCCCTCGTCGATGATCTGCTCGGGTTCGAGGTAGGTCGAGTTCATGCCGAAGAGCCGGACCACGCCGCGGTGCGGGTGGGACAGGCCCGAGACGGCGCGCAGCAGCGTGGACTTGCCGGCGCCGTTGGTCCCGAGCAGCGCCACCATCTCGCCCTGCGCAATCTCGACGTTCACGTCGAAGAGGACCTGGTTGGTGCCGTAGAAGAAGTCGAGGTTGTGGACCTGCAGCGCCGGGATCTCCCCACCGGCCTGGCGGCGCTTGCCCTCGGTGTAGCGCTCAATGACGTCTTCGATGACGAGCGTGATGTCGCGCCGCACGCTGCGCGAGCCGATGACGAGGAGCAGCCCGCCCACGGCGCAGACCGGGAAGATGATGGTGAGGGAGACGATGATGCCGTGCAGGCCACCGATGGCGTCGGACACCGCGCCGAGCAGCACCGAGCCGGTGAAGCCGCCGAAGACGAGCGAGTACACCCCGAACATGGCGAAGCAGATGGTGCGCATTTCGGGCGGGGCGGTGGCGGCCAGCGTCAGGAAGATGCAGATGGCCAGGGGCGAGACGGCGGCGCTGGCCAGGAACTGCAGGGTCACGCACAGCCAGAGCTGGGGCACGTAGAGCGACAGCACGAAGAGCCCGCCGTAGGCCGTGATGCAGATGCCGGCGATGACCAGCGGCCGCTGCGGGGCGCGGCGGAAGTAGCGGTCCCCGAAGACGTAGGCCAGCGGGAGCCCGAGGAAGGCGGCCAGGCCGATGATGGCGTACACGCCGCTCCGCGAGGCCGTGTCGAGGTGGAACTTGTCGATGAAGAAGAGGTTGCCGAAGAGCGGGGCGCCCGTCCCGGCGAAGCCGAGGATGGCCACCGCCACCAGCTCGAAGTAGAGCGAGCGGATGCGCAGCAGCCGGGTCACGGCGGAGCCGAGCAGGACGCGCGGCGCCTTCTCCTGCTGGCTGTGCAGGTCCATGCCCGAGGCCTTGAGGATGTGGCTGCTCTCGTTCTGGCCCTTCTCCGGCTCGCGCAGGGTGAAGAGGGCCAAGCCGAGCGGAATGCCGGCCAGCGCCACCAGCAGGCCGTAGCGCCAGTTGTGCGACACGGTCACGACGTAGCCGAAGATCAGGATCCCGATCGTCTGCGACAGCGGGTCCGACAGGTTGTGCCAGCTGAAGATGCGCCCCGCGACTCGGTCGGGTAGGCGTCGGAGAGGTACGAGTTGTGCACCGTGTTGTTGACCCCGGTCCCCACCGACGCCGCCAGGTAGAGGAAGGCGAACCACCACACGTTGGGCGACCACGCCATCAGGGCGCCGAACCCCGCGAAGATCAGGAGGGCGACCCCCGCCACCACCTTGCGGCTGCCCCGGTCCGCCCACACCGCCAGGGGGACGGCCCACAGCAGCTGGGACACCTGGGCGATGAAGGCGACCGCCCCCAGCGACGCGTTCGACATGTGGAACGAGTCCTGGAGGTTCCTGCCGATCAGGTTGATCCCGTTGCCGAAGGTGCCGGGCACCAGGGCCGCCGCGGTCAGCAGGACCAAGGGGGCGTAGCCCGAGCTCTTGAGGATGCCGATCAGCGCCGGCGGCTTGCCCTCCCCCGTGCCGGGCATGACCTCCAGCTCGGCGACGACCTCGGTGTCCTTTACTGGGAGACCGCCTCACGCAGGAGATCCTCCGGCACGGCGAAGTCGAACAGCGGATCGTCGGTCACCGGTCCGGGACTCTATCTCTGACACCAGCGTCAGGGAAGGTGAGCCCCCTGAGCGACCCTCAGTCGGGCTCCGATTCGTAGGTGACGGTGACCTCGTCGGCGATGAATTGCTCCAGCTTCTCCATGTCCTCGTGCTGCGGGACGTTGCCGAGGACGGAGAAGACGTACTCGTGGCTCCCCTTGCGCCAGTCCACCTCGTCCCCCGGTTGGCGGCTGAGCGCGACGGCATCGACGCCCGGGTACTCCGCCAGGCGGTCGAGCCCGTCCACGGTCGAGACCCGCACGGCGCCGATCGGCGGTTGCTGTGCGATGACGTAGCCGACGCCGGTGGTCGGCACGAGACCGTCGAAGACCACCTTCTCCCCGAGAGCCACCCGGCGCGAGAGCTCGAAGAGATCCGTCGTGGGCGAGGCGAGTTTCAGCGTCTGGGGGACGAAGCCGCCGATCCGCCCGTTGACCTCAATGACCCGCGGCCCCTTGGTCGTGACCTTGATCTCGGTGTGCAGGCAGCCGATGCGGACCCCGATGGCCCGGATGGCTGCGGTGGCCAGAGCCAGGATCTCCTCTTGCAGACGCGGGGTCGAAGTCGCTCGGAATGATGAGGCCGGTCTCGCGGAACGGCTCGTCCTGGGGCAGACGACCGGTCACGGCCAAGTGGCTGATCTCCCCGGCCGCGACCACGCTCTCCACCGACACGTAGTCGCTGAACAACCCGCTGGGCGGCGGCGACGCGCCCACCATGTACGACTCGACGACCATGGTCGACTCGTCGTCGTCGGTCGACTGTTCGGCGATGAGCGCCCGCAACGTCTTCTCGTCGTGCACCATGTGGGTGTCCCGGCTGGCCGCGCCCTGCCGGGGCTTTATCACGACGGGGAATTCAATGGCCGCCAGCACCTCGTCGACGGCGCCGGGAGTGGCCCGGCCCGGCACGGGGACACAGGTCGGGACGGGCAGGCCGCCGTCGCGCAGCGCCTGGCGTTGCGTGACCTTGTCGAGCAGCTTCCCCGCCACCACCCGGTCGTGGTAGTCGAGCCCGAGCCGCTCGCCCAGCGCGGCCGCCAGCGCCATCTGCTGGTCGGCGTAGGCCACAATGCCGTCGGGGTGCAGCGCGCCCAACGCGTCGGCCGCGTCGGCCTCCGTCATCCCTGCAATGTCGACGATGCGGCCCGAGCTTGCGCACGAGCCGCAGCATCCACTCGTCGACGTCGTTCGAATCGACGACCCAGACCAGATCGCACAGCGGCGCCGCGCCGTCGGAGAGCAGGAAGGCCGACGATGCTCCGGGGCCATAGACGATGGCCAGGAGCGGGCGCGGCGCTGCGGCTACCAACTCTGGCCGTCGAGGTTGCCGAAGAGCGACTCGGGCAACGGCGGCAGGGAGACGCGCGGGATGAGATAGGTGGAGACGTCGAAGAGGTCCTTGAAGGGCGTGTAGCGCTTGGCGGTCTCGTCCAGGTACGCGTAGCCACTCCCCGCCGTGCCGACCAGCCGGCCGAGCATGCGGTGGGCCATCGAGCGCGTGGCGCTGGCGCCAGAGGGTGAGCGTCTCGTCAATGTCGATGAGCATCTCGAGGATCCGGAAGGGGACCTGCAGGACCGGCTCCTCGCGGTAGAGGTAGATGAAGAGGGCGGCCATGAACGCCTCGTAGGAGAACCGCCGGCTGCCGTCGCGGACGTCCTGCTCCCAGTTGTCCTTGTCGAACACCGCACCGAAGCGCTTGGTGCTGTTCTCGAACGACGTGAGCTGTGTCTGGCGCGTCTCGTCATCCACGCCCGGCATGCCCTCAATTTTGGCCCGCGCCGCATCGTGCATGGCCTTGGCGGCCTCCTCGTAGCGCGCCACGAAGTCGTAGCCGTCGGTCCGCACGAAGGGAAGGCGGGCCAGCCAGCCCTCTATGTAGTCGAAGAGCGAGGGGACGGCCTCGGAGTCCACGACGAGCCCGGCGTGGTCGTCCCGCAGCGTCGCCACGTAGTTGTGGCCCTCAATCTTCAGCCGGTCGCGTTCGAGCAGGCCGAACTTGTTCTCAATGAGCCGGAACTGCACACTCTGGAAGCCAGAGGCCGGCAGCAGGAGCGAGCGGAAGTCGAGGAAGTCCAGCGGCGTCAGCGTCTCGAGCACGTCCATCTGGGACACCATGAGCCGCTGAATGGCGTTGATGCGGTGCAGCCGGGAGAGCACGGTGCCGAACTCGCGACCCGGAATGCGATCCTGCGCCATGATCGCCATGACCGAGTCGAGCTCGACGAGGATCTGCTTGAACCAGAGCTCGTAGGTCTGGTGCACCACAATGAAGAAGTACTCGTCGTGCACGAGCCCGCCGCGCTCCGCGCTCTTCGGCGTCTCCGCGTTCAGCAGGTAGTCGAGGTGGAGATAGTCCCAGTAATAGAGCGTCTCGGTCGGCATCTCCTCCGCCGCGTTGACCGGCGGTGATCCGTCGTCGGACACCATGTCGATAAGGGGGACCTTCACCGCCTTCTCGCCCGTGGGTCCCCTTTCCACCTGGGACATGGCTGGACTATAGCTGTGGGTGACTTCCGTTCCTGAAGGGAAGTCCGCGAAGTGTCAACGGTCGTTTGGCTGCCGCAGTCCCACAACACACAACGGATGCGCAAGGGACGTGCGCAAGAATTGTCAGGCCGTCCCGCGCACGGTCGCCACCGTGAGCGGGCCTTCGGGCATGACGGCCACCCGGGCCCCGGGCCCGAGGCGTCCCAGCGCCGCCGCCACCGCGGCGTCGAGGTCCGGCGCCGGCGCCAACAAGGCGCTCGCCGGCGCCGCCCCGTCGAGGCCCTCGGCGAAGAGCAGGACCGTCGGCCCGCTGCAGCACGCGGCCGAGCACCTGGGCCTGCCAGCGGTCCAGTTCGGGCGCACCGGACGCGCCGGCCAGGTCGGCCGGGGTGCGGGCGTCGGCCAGCAGGCGGGCAAAGGCGCCGTCCGCCGGGACGCCGTCCTCGCAGGCCGCCGCCATGACGATGGTCCCGCCCGGGCGCACAATGCGTTCGGCCGCGGCCATGCCCTTGACGGCCTGGTACAGGTTGCGGTCGAGGGGGTAGCCGCCGTTGGTCGACACGACGAGGTCGAAGGGCGCGTCCACGACGCGCACCGCCGTCGGACTGCACGTGGGCGCAGGCGGCATCGTGCGCGGCGGGCAACGGACCGGCGAAGACGGCCGTCACCTGGCGGGCCCGGTTGATGGCGACGTCGACGGACAGGTGCGGTGGGGCCAGCGCGACGGCGGCCCGCACGAAGTCGTGCACGGGGTTGCCCTCCCGCGTGACGAAGGTGGCGCGGCCGATCGGCAATGCGACGCGGGTGGTGCGCCTCCAGAATCGTCGTGGTGGCCGCCAGCCCCGGGCAGACCGCCTTCGGCCCGCCGCTGAAGCCGGCGAAGAAGTGGGGCTCGACGAAGCCGGTGACGATGCGCAGGTCGGCCTCGACGTACTCGCGCTGCAACAGCACCGGCACCCCGTCGACGTCGCCCACCGCGACGTGCGCATCGCTCGTGCCGTCGTGATCGACGATGGTGTAGCGCGCCACAATCTCGGGCCCGACGAGCTCCTCCATTTCCGCCGCGCTCGCTTGCCGGTGGGTCCCGGTGGCGCAGAGCAGCGTGATGCGCTCGTCGGGTACACCGCAACGCGCCAGCTCGGCCAGCAGCGGCGGCAGCACCGTGCGGTTCGGCATGGGGCGCGTCAGATCGGGGAAGACGACGGCGACCCGGTCCGAGCCGTCGGTCAGATCCGCCAGCGTGCCGCCCAGCAACGGGTGGCGGAGGGCGGCGGTGATCGACGACGCCTCGTCGTCGAGGCCGGGCTCGTCCAGCGGCGCAATGACCTCGGCGTCGTCGGGGACCTCGACCGTGGTCCCGTGGCGCCCGTAGGCCAGCTCGACGCGCACGGTCAGAGTGCGGGCGGACCGGATCCCGGCAGCGACTCGGTGGCGGCCAGCACGGCCTCGGCCACGTGGTCGACCCGCGGCCGCAGGGCGCGGTAGAACTCGACCGCGGACGGGGTCGGCTCAATCACCGCCGCCACCGGATCGATCTGGTCGAGCGTGAGCCCCATGCCCAGCGCCTTGCCGGCCAGGAGCGCCGCGCCGGCCGACGCGGCCTCGCCGGAGCGGTGGCGCAGCGCCGGCAGTCCGAGCACCGACGTGAGGACCTCGACCCACACCGGCAGGCCGGACCCGGCGCCGCCGAGCGTCACGCCTTCCGCGGTGGAGCCGCCGAGGCGCCCGACCGTGACGACCTCCATCACCCGCACCACGTCCCAGGCCACCGACTCCACCACGGCGCGGGCCATGTCGGCCGCACCGTGCGCCGCGCCCAGCCCCATGAACCCGGCCCGGGCGTCGTCGCGCCACCACGGGGCGCGGGCGCCGTCGAGCCACGGCACGGCGACCACGCCGCGCGCGCCGGGACCGCTCTCCGCCGCCAGGCGCCCCAGCTCCTCGGTCGCGACGTCGAGCAGCCGCCCCAACCAGGCCAGGAAGGAGCCGGCGGCGGACAGGCCGCCCTCGAGCAGCCAGCCCCCGTCGGCGGCGCGGGTCACCACGGCGCCGACCGGCGCCGGCACGGGTCGCTCCTGCACCGGCACCGACACGTTGGCCGTGGTGCCCCAACTCACCATGGGGTGGTGCTCCGACGCGCCCGAGCCGAGGACCTCGCACTGGCGGTCGCCGGCACCCAGGACGATGGGCACGCCCGGACGCAACCCGAGCTCGGCGGCAGGCACGGGCTTGAGCTGGCCGACGACGGTGTCGGACGGCACGACGCTCGGGAGCTTGCCCAGGGCCGGCCCCGCCAGCTCGCGCACGACGTTGCCGTCGAAGTCGTAGAGCCCGCTGCGCGAGGCGAACGTGGCGTCGGTCACCAGCTGGTCGGTCATGCGGTAGATGATGAAGTCGCGCGGCGACAGCAGGACGTGGGCGGCGGCAAGGCGCTCGGGCTGGTGCGCCGCCAGCCAGGCCAGCTTCGCCGCCACGGCGCCGGCGTCGAGCGGAATGCCGGTGCGGGCCCGGTTGATGTCGTCGCCGCCCATCTGCGTGGCCAGCGCCCGCGCCTCGGCGGCGGCCCGGTGGTCCGACCACAAGATGCCCTTGCCGATGGGGTCGCCCTCCGCCGACACGGGGACGAAGGTCTGCCGCGCGCCCGAGCAGGCCACCACGTCGACCTCGCCGAAGGCCACGGGCGCCTGCGCCCGCGCCTCGGCGCAGGCGATCACCAGCGACGTCCACCAGCGCAGGGGGTCCTGTTCCGTCCAGCCCACCTGGGGGTAGGTCGTCGTCAGCTCCGAACGCGCCAGCGCCACCAGCCCCTCGTCGCCCCAGAGGCCGACCTTGGTGACCGACGTGCCGAAGTCGATGGTGAGGATCACCGGCCGTGCACCAGGTCGTGGACCAGGCCGGCCGCCTCGGCGGGGTCGGGGTCCTGGTAAATGGTGCGTCCCATGGCCATGCCGGCGCCTCCACCCTCCATCACGTCGCGTACCTCGTCGAGCACGGGCGCCCGGCCCGCCGCCGTGCGCGGCCCGCCGAGGAAGAGGACGGGCACGCTGACGCTGGCCACCACCCGGGCCACGGCCCGCTGGCGCTCCGCGCCCGGGTGCCACCGCGGGCACGGGGACCTTCAAGACCGGTGCGCCGATGTCGTGGGCGATGACGGAGGCCAGCACAATGGCGTCGGTGTCCCGGCGGATCCGGCCCTGGTCCCACAGAGCGGCTCAATGAGCGCCTCGAGCCCGGCCGCGCTCGCCTGCTCGAGCACCTGGCCCAGCAGCTCCAGCGCCGACGCCGTGATCGGGTCGTCCATGTCGATGCGGGTCATGTGCTTCACGCCCGACCAGCCGTCCGCCGCCGCCCGCGGCACGCTGGCGACCAGGCGGTCGTCCAGCTCGAAGGCGGAGCCGGCCAACCCGGTGCGGTTGATGGAGAGGTAGGTGCGGTGCGCCGCGGTGAGATGGCCCGCTTCGGCCAGGCCGGACAGCGGCTGGGCGGTGGCGAGGATGCCGTCGCACGAGGGCAGCGCCTGCGCCAGCGACCCGAAGAAGTCCGCCCAGTTCTCGGTGGTCAGCACGGCGCGGGCGCGGTGGTCCGCCGCCAGAATGAGGGACGGCGTGGGCAGCGGCGTCGTCACTGGGCCCCGGACAACGCCAGCACGACCTTGGCCACGGCGGAGAAGTCCTCCCGCCCGTAGCCGGCGGCGCTGGCGGCCGTCAGCAGCTGGCGTGCGGTCGCCGTCGTCGGCACCGGCACGCCGCAACGCACCGCGTAGGCCATGGCAAGGTCGAGGTCCTTGGCCATGAGGTCGGTCATGAAGCCGGGCTGCCAGCCGTTCGAGGCCGGGCTCTCGGGGATCACGCCGGGAACGGGCAGGCGGGTCCGCACCGCCACGCAGTCGCCGGTGGCGTGGGTGAGGACGAGCAGCAGCTTCTCCATGTCGACTCCGGACCGGACCGCCATGGCGGTCGCCTCGGCCGTGGCCGTCATCTGCGCGGCGTAGATCACCTGGTTGCACAGCTTCACGACCTGGCCCATGCCCGGGCCGCCCACGTGCACCACCAATCCCGCGAAGGGGTCGAGCGCTGGCTCCATGTCGGCCAGGGTCGCGGCATCGCCGCCGACCATGAGCGTCAGCGTGCCCTTCTGCGCGCCGGCGGTGCCGCCCGAGAGCGGGGCGTCCAGGTAGCGCGCCCCGGTCTCGGCCACCCGGGCGTGCTGTGCCCGCTCCACCTCAGGGTCGATGGTGGAGGTGTCGATGACGGTCTTGCCCGGCCCGAGCGCCGGCAGCATGGCGTCGATCACCTCCGTCACCTCGGGCGAATTGGGGACGCAGAGCATGATGACGTCGGAGGCCTCGGCCACCCCGAGGGGCGAGCCGCCATCGGTGGCGCCCAGCGCGACGGCGGCGTCGATCGGGCCGCGCCCGCGCGAGGCGACCGTGACGTCGTGGCCCGCCGCCACCAGGTGGCCGGCCATGGGCAGGCCCATGGCGCCCAGCCCGATGAATCCGATGCGCATGCGCGTTCCTCTCCGGGGTGCCGTTCAGCGGGTGGCGAACTGGGGCAGCCACTCCGCCGTGCCGGAGAGGAGCTCGTCGACCATGGCGTCCGTGGCGCGCAGGTCGCCGCGGCCGGCCAGCGGGTCGAGGGCGAAAGCCTCCCCCGCCAGCGTGCGGTCGCCCCGCAGCGCCGCCTCGACGGTGAGTTCCTGGGTGGCGATGTGGCGCCGCACGATTTCGTCGTAGGGCGTCGGCAGCGTGGTGCGGTCGCGGCCGCGGATGCCCTTGTCGTCAATGACGCAGATCGACTCAATCACCGCGTCGGCCGGCATGCCGACCGCCTGCCCGGTGTTCGGGATGTTCACCGGGGCCTCGAAGGGGTCACCGGTGAGCATGGCTTGGATCATCGGCGAGGGCAGCTCGCCGGATTGCCACGTCTGCAGGTCCTTGCTGCCGGCCAGCCAGGCGTCGACGTCGGCGATGTACTCAGCCTGGTGCTGCTCGCGCCGCTCAATGGGGCTGAGCGCAATGTTGTAGGCCGCCCCCCACTCGGACTCGGGCGTCAGGGCGAACGAGACGAACTCGGCAATGTGCCGGTCGCCCGCCGCCGGGAAGGTGCCCCAGCGCTCGAGGAGCGTCAGCTTGAAGAGGTGCCGCTCGGCGAAGTCGAGCTTGGAGAACTTGTCGGCCTCGGGGCGCCCGGGGTACGGCGCGAGCGAGGCCAGTCCGCCGACCTCGTCGACCAGGTTGCGCAGCGCGTCGAAGCCGTCGGCGCCGTCGACCTCCAGCGAGGTCAGCACCGGGAAATGGTTGACGCCGGTGACCGAGGCCGTGACCGCCTCGAACGGGCGGCCCAGGGCGATGGCCAGGTCCATGCAGAAGTTGCCGACCTCGTGGCAGAGGCCGACGGTCTTAATGCTGGTCTCGCGGCACACCGAACGGGTCAAGGCCGTCATGGGGTTGGTGATGTTGAAGAGCCAGGCGTCGCGGGCAGTGCTCCTCCATGGCCTTGCCGATGCCCACCAGCACGGGGACGTTGCGCAGGGCGCGGTTGATACCGCCGGGCCCGACGGTGTCCCCCACCGTCTGGGTGATGCCGTGGGTGGCCGGCACGTCGAGGTCGACCGCCATGGAGCGGAAGCCGCCGGTCGAGATGCACACGATGACGAAGTCGGCCCCGTCGAGCGAGGCGCCGAGATCGGTCGTGGTGGCGATCGTGGCCTTGGCGCCCATGGCCTCGTTCAGCTTGTGGGCCAGGGCCTCCATTTTGGGCAGTGGCGTCGGGTCGATGTCCTCGAGCACGAGATGCATGCCGGCCAGGGCCGGGGTCCCGAAGAGGTCGGCCATCAGCTCCGGACCCCACTGATAGCTCCCGCCGCCGACGATCGTCACTTGGGTTGGCACGTCGCCACAGTACAGTCCCGTCCATGGTTCGCCTCCGGCGTCGCGCCCCCCGGCTGCTGGCCGCCGCCTTCGCCGCCAGCGGCGTCGTGCACCTGGTCCGGCCGCAGACCTTCGCGTCGATCATGCCGCGCGCCATCCCCGAGGAGCACCACACCAACCTCATTTACGCCAGCGGGGTGGTCGAGCTCGTCTGCGCCGTCGGCCTGGTGCGCCGCACGCGTTGGGCCCGCGCCGCCAGCCTCGCCACCCTGGCCGCGGTCTTCCCAGCCAACGTCCAGATGGCGCTCGATGCCGGGACGGGGCGCAACTCGGGCCCCTCCGACAGCCGGGCCGTCGCCTGGGGCCGCCTCCCGTTGCAGCTGCTCATGGCCTGGGCCGCGCTCCAGGCGCGCCCCGATCCCGACTGAGCACGGGGCATTGGGCGGCGGGGAATCGGGCCCAGAAGAATCGGGCCCATGAGAATCGGGCATGGAGATCCGGGTACTCCGCCCCGGTGATGACGGACTCGTCGCGGCGGCCTCCCATCTGTTCGACGGCCCGGCCCGGCCCGACGCCACCGCCCGCTTCCTCGCCGAGGCGGGCCACCATCTGCTCATCGCCTTCGAGGACGGGCAGGCCGTGGGGTTCGTCAGCGGCGTGGAGGTCACCCACCCCGACAAGGGCACCGAAATGTTCCTCTACGAGCTGGCGGTGGACGAGCCCTTCCGGCGCCGCGGGATCGGGCGCGCCCTGACCGAACGCCTGGCCGCGGCTGGCACGCGAGGCCGGCTGCTACGGCATGTGGGTGCTCACCGACGAGGACAACGAGGCCGCCCGCGCCACCTACGAGGGGACGGGCGGGGTGCCCGAGGGCGGGCAGGTCGTGGAGGTGTGGACCTTTTAGCTCCGCACCGCGTCGCTGCCGATCAGGGCGGCGGCGGCGCGTCCCGACGCGGGCGTGTGGGCCAGAGCCAGAGCGCAGCGACGGCGAGTGCTGAACCGATGAGGTTGTCGACGACGCGGTTCGAGATGGCCGTGCGCGCCGGGCAGCCCGCCGAAGGCCGTGAGCAGCACGAAGATGCACGTGACGAACGTGATGTAGAGGCCGAAGTTCACCCGCTGCACCGAGAAGGCGACGGCGCTGGCGACGACGGCGAGCACCGCGAGCAGCGTCGTGTCGGGCCGCAGCGCAACGAGGACCAGGGTGGTCAGGGCGGCGCCGGCGACGCTCCCGATGATCCTGAGTACGGCCCGCCGTCTCGTGAGCTGGGAATCGGGCCGCATGATGAAGAGCGCCGCCTCGGGGATCCAGAATCCGTCGTCCGGGTTGGTCACCCGGAACAACACCGTGCCGGTGAGGCTCGCCGCCGTCAGGCGGACGGCGTGCCAGAAGGGGGCCGACCGGATACGTGGTGGCCCGCCGCATCGTCGCCGCCACCAGACGCGCCCACGCCCAACCGGTGGCGCCGGAATGGCGGGTCGGGTCGGCGTACCGGGCGAGGCCGCGCCTCGCCACCACGGCCAGCGCGGCGGTGAAGAGCCCGCCGAGCAGCGTCACGCCGCCGACGACGAGTGCCTCGCTCGCCGAGACGTCGAACGAGGCGGAGAACACGAGCGACGTCACCGACGAGACGCCGATCAACGCGGCCTGCGGGCCCAGCTCCACGAGCAGTCCCGCCCCGAAGGTGCAGAGGGCCACGAGCGGAAAGATGGCGATGCCGCGAATGCCGAACAACGCGCCCAGGAAGGCCCCGATGGCCACCAGCACGCCCGTCCCGGCCACGATCCTCGCCCGGAAGCGGTGCCCCGGTTGGAACACCGCCATGTCAGTGAAGAAGGAACCGACGGCCGCCCAGCCGCCTGCCCGCGGGTAACCCGTGGCGATTCCGACGGCCAGGGGACCGCCGATGGACACCGCGCACACGAGCCCGATGAAAGGTGACGCCATGGACCTGTCCATCTGCAGGGTCCAGGCCCATCGTTGCCGGAACGGGAGCCGGGCCTCTTCGGGAGGCCGGGGATCGTCGCCGACGGCCGGCAATCCCGTCACGGGGTCAGGCGCTTCTCACCCCAGAAGCAGGCGAAGGGGTTGTCGTTGTACGGCGCGATCTCGGCGTACCCCGCGCGCGCGGTAGAGGCGTTGGGCGGTCACCTGCTTGGGGCCGGTGTCGAGGCGGGTCGCACGTGTAGCCCATGGCGGTGGCCGCCTCCTCGAGCGTGCGCAGGAGTGCCGCCGCCACGCCGCGTGAGCGGGCCTCGGGGCGCACGTACATGCGCTTGATTTCCGCCACGCCGTCGCCGAGTCGCCGCAGCCCCCCGCCCGCCACGGCGCCGGGACCCTCGTACCCGACGTAGTAGGCGCCGTCGGGCGCGCGCAGCTCCGCCGGCAGGAGCGGCGGGTTGTCCAGACGGCTGGCGTTGTCATAGGCGCCGATGAGCTCGGTGCGCATGGCCGCCAGGAGCTCCGACGCCGGCGGCAGCTCCGGATCGCACAGCACGAAGCGCAACTCGCCGGCGGCCCCCACCCGGGCCCGTGCTCACTGCACCAGGTCGGGATGCAGCGCCTTGGCCATGCGCGCCATGCCCTCGCGCCACGGGACGGTGGTCTGCCCCGCCAGTCGGTGCATGCGCGTCGTGTCGATGGCCACGCTGTCGATCGTCTGCGTCGTCGGCTCGAAGCGGGCCTCGGTCCCGGCGAGCCCGGCCAGGTAGGTGCACCACTCCTCAATGCTGACGGGCTCGCTCCCGCCCCAGTTGACGGTCACCGCCGGCACCGACGCCGCCTCGAGCAACCGCGGCACCATGCGCCAGGATGTCGTCGGCGTGCAGCGGGTGGTAGATGCTCGGCGCGTCCACGTGCACCGGAATGGCGGACCCGTTCAGCATCATGTGCAGGTGGATGGCGGGCCAGCCGCCGTTGTCGCCGTATGGCACGGACAACCGCGCAATGGTGGTCGGCAGCTCGAAGCGCTGTGCCGCCCAGCGGGCCGTGCCCTCCGCCGCAATCTTGCAGATGCTGTACGTGCGCAGGAACGGCCACACGCCGTGGTTGTCACCCAGTGGTCCGTCCTCGTCGAAGACGCGGTGACCGTCGGGCTTGTAGACCGCGGTCGACGAGCAGTGCAGGAAGGCGCGCGCGTTCCGGTGGTGCTCCATCAGGTAGGCCAGGCCGCCGCTGTTCGCCGCCAGGTCCCTCTCCCAGTCGTTCGTCTTGGCCACCGCGAAGTCGAGGACGTACTCGGCGTCCTCGGGCAACCGCCCCACGTCGCCCGACTCCAGGTCGACCGGGACGCACTCAATGCCGGCCGCCTCCAGCTCGGCACGGGCGGCCGCGTCGGAGAAGCGGGCGGCTCCGATGACCCGGTTGTCGCGGGCCAGCGCTTTCGCCAGCGGGCGCGCCACCTGCCCCGTGACGCCGGTGATCACAATGGTGCTTCCCTGCAATTTGTCTGGACTCATGGGCCCTTTCGTACTCGCTACGCTGCCCGCGTGCACCTCTTCGCAGCCTTCCTGGGTGGTGAGCTCGCCGCCGGCCGCATGGGCGAGGACCACGAAGTGGTCTTCGTGGTGGCCGAGGACACGGAATCGGCCCGCCGGGCCGCCAAGGCCAAGTGGGGCGGCGACGGCCGGGCCCACGTCGACGCCCTCACCCGCCTGGACGTGATCGACGGCTTCGCGGTCGGGCTCGAGCCCGGCGGCACGGGCGACACCACCGAGACGACGGGCTACAACTGATCGACGTCTCTGCGTCGACTGGTCACCCGTCGCTCAGACGGCGGGTGACAACCCGCCGTCGAGGTTGATGGCCGTGCCCGTCACGTACGACGCCCGCGCCGACAGCAGGTAACAGCCGAGGTCGGCGAACTCGGCGGCGCGGCCGAAACGACCGAGCGGTATGCCGGCGTCGGTGGCGAAGCGCTGGTAGAACGCCGGCAAGTCCGAGCCGGAGCGCTCGGCGATGCGGGTCCATTGCCCGCTCTCAATAAGACCGATCAGCACCGCATTGACGCGGATGCCGTCGGGCGCCAGCTCCTTGGAGAGCGCCTTCATGAGTGCCATGCCGGCGGCCCGTGTGACCGAGCTCGGCTCGCTCGACCCGCCGGGCGCCTTGGCCGCCACGGCCAACGTGAAGAGGACGGCGCCATGGCTGGCCCGCAGCGCCGGGAGAGCGAGCCGGGTGAGGCGCACGGCAGCCATCAGCTTCAGCTCGATATCGGATTCCCACGTCTCGTCGTCGATCGTCTCGATCGAACCGCCCGAGGCGCGCCCGCGTTGTGGACGATCCCGTCGATGCGGCCCCAGCGCGCCATGGCCGCCTCGACGAAGGCCTCGAGATCACTGGCCCGGCTGACATCGGCGCGCTGCGCCAGCACGTCGCCGCCGGCTGCCTTGACCGTCGCTTCGGCGGCGCGCAGGCGGTCCTCGTCACGCCCGCAGACGGCGACGGCGGCGCCTTCGGTCGCCAGTTGGGTGGCGAGGGCCAGCCCCAGACCGTCGGTGCCCCCGGTGATGAGAACGGTCTTGCCCGTGAGCTCCAGATCCATGCGTCACTCCTTGTTCGGTGCGGTGATCGTGACCCCGGCGAGGAAGGCATCGGCCTGGCGCTGTGAGCGCGAGGCGCACGAAGTTCAGAGCGGCCCAGCGCGGGTCGTGCTCGGCCTCGCCGTAGCGCTGACGGTAGACCCGGTGTCGCGTGGCGGACCAGGCGATGATCGACTTCTCAGGCTTCCACGAAAACAGGTTGGACCAGGGTTCCCTGTTTCCGTTCCACAGCTCCTGGCGGGTGAAGACCCGCCGTAGCGTCCGCCTGATGGTGCGGCCCATCACCACGGCGTAGGGCAGGTCGAACCACACGACTGTGTCGGCCCGTTGCCAGACGATCTCTCGCACGACCGAGTAGTTGCCGTCCACGACCCAGCCCGGCGCCTCGGTCGCCTGTCTGACCCGGGCCCTGAATGTCTCGTCGTCGAGCGGGGTCCACCCGGGCTGATGGAAGATGGCATCGAGCTCAATGTGCGGCACGCCCAGGGCGCGGGCCAGTGAGCGCGCCAGCGTCGACTTCCCGGAGCCCGAGCACCCCACGACGGCGACCCGTTCGATGTCAGCGCTCCTGTTCGGTGGGCCTGATCAGGATTTCGTTGACGGCGACGCGGCGGGGCTGCGTCACGGCGTAACGGATGCTCTCCGCGATGTCCTCCGCGTGCATGAGCTCAATGCCGCCGAAGGTCTGCGCCATGCCCTCCAGGATCTCGCGCCGGTTGTGCGAAGCCAGCTCAGTGGCCGTGGCCCCGGGTTCAATCGAGCGTGACCCGCACATGGCGGGCGGTGACCTCCTGGCGCAGCGACTCGCTGAAGGCGCCCACGCCGTGCTTGGTGGCGTTGTAGACGCCGCTGTTCAGCCGGGCCACCCGCCCTGCCGTCGAGCTGACGTTCACCACGTCGGCCACCGATCGCGGTTCGCCCTCGGCCGCGGTCAGGAGATGCGGCAACGCGGCGTGGGTGCAGTACAAGAGGCCGAGCACGTTGAGGTTGACCATCCGCTGCCATTCCTCGACCGGGGCACCGACGATCGGGCCCAGCAACATGACACCGGCGTTGTTGACCAATGTGTCCAGGCGGCCGAGTTCGTCCACCGTGCGGGCCACGGCGCCCTCGGCCTGGGCCTGGTCGGTGATGTCGGCCTCTATGACGAGAGCTTTCCCGTTGCCCCCGATGCGCTCGGCCAACGCCTCGAGGCGATCGCGCCGCCGGGCGACGAGCGCAACGGTCGCTCCCTCCTCGGCTAGGGCCAGAGCCGTGGCCTCGCCGATGCCGCTGCTGGCACCGGTCACGAGGCTCACCGTCCCTTCCAGTCTCTTCGTCATGGAGCCTCCACGTCTCGTCGTCTCCCGGCCGGGCGCGGCCGTGGCCACGGTCTACCGCAAGAGCCTTGGGTTCGCGGCCAGAGCCCTTCCTCTTTCTTCGCCCTGGCCGACCTCCCTCGATCCTCGAACCAACGAGAGGGGCTGCCTCCCATCCTTGATCCTCCGACCCAACGGGGTAAGGAGATCTCGGGCTCCCTGGAGCCGGCGGCGTTGCAACTGAGGTGGGTACTGTCAGCGCCTCATCGCCAATCGGACTGCCCGACAACCTCTTGGACCACACGGTCCGCCGACCGGACGGCGCCCTCCATGTAGCCGGTCCATTCGACCGACGTCTCGGTGCCGGCCCAATGCACGCGGCCGCAGGCCTCCCAAAGTGCGGATCCCGCCGTGGTGAGAATCCCAGGCGGGTAATGCGCTGCATACGCTCCCCGGGACCACTCCTCCTTGTTCCAGTCCTGCACGATGAGCGCCGCGGGCTGCTTCGCCGATGAGCCGAAGAACTGTTGGAGGCACTCGAGGATCTCGAGTTCCTGCGCGTCGGACGAAAGAGCACTGAGGCGGCGCGCCTGCTCACCCAGAACGAATCCGACGATCACCCCCTCTCCGCTTCGGGCCCCGTGGGAATTGTCGTAGGTCAGACTGACAGTGTGGTCGCCGCTGAGGATGGTGCCGTTCAGACCCATGGAACGCCAGAACGGCCGGTCGTACAAGGCCTGGAACTTGAGGCAGGAGCCCATCAACGTATTGGCGAACAGGGCCTCAGTGCGTGGCGGGAGAGGTGGATCGAACCTGATCTCCCGGGCGACGACCGCCGGTGCACACACGATGGCCCGGCGGCAGCGGATCGTCATGGTGTCAGTCTCAACGCTGACCGCTTCCGAGTCCTGCCTGATGGAGCGAGCCGGGGTGCTCAGATGGATCGACCCTTTCATGGGAAGCGAGAGGCGGTGCGGAATCTCAAAGGCGCCCTCCGCGATTTTGAAGTTCTCAGCACGATCAATGCTGCCGAGGGTGCCGCACCCACGAATGTCCGCCACGAGGGCATAGATCGAGGTCTCAGACAGTTCGATGGCTGTATTTCCACGGACGTACATTCCTGCCAACGCCATCCCGGCCCGAGTGCGCACGAACCGGTGGACCCACTCTTCCGCCGTCTGCGAGTCCCAACGACGTGCCGGCTTGGCTGTCCACGGAGCTCCCGCCGGCAACCTCGGGTACATCAGCCGGATAGCCGCGGCGAGAGCGAGCATCTCCAACCGCGTACGGAGACCGACCTTGGGGAGACGGCTGCCACCAACGCTCTTCTTGCCGGCGATCGACCAGCTGATGTTGCCTGGAACACCTTCCTGGACATTCGTGAGGCCGAGATCCGCAATGAGCTCCATCACGCCCGCGTCTGTTCGGGCCCGACCCATTGCGCTCCGAGGTCGAGAACCACACCATCCCCGTCGCCTTGGTGCCGTGATGCGCTGAGGATTCTCCCGCCCACCCTGTCTCGCGCTTCGAGCACGGTGACCGATGCACCGCGCTGTCGTAGCTGGGTCGCCACCGACAATCCGGCCAGCCCAGCCCCCACGACGACGTAGTCAGACGCGGCGTTCACCGCGAGGATCTGCTCGGAGGCGGCCGCGCGATCGCAACAGTCGCCTCAACCTTCTACCTTGCCGTTCCGGAGCCAGGAAAGACCAGGAACGTCGAGGCCTGGTCCAAACTCTGCGGCGTCACCTCGAGGGTGACCGACAGATCAATGAGGTCGCGATAGCCCCCGACGCCGTCGCGATTGGTGACGATGTGATCCGCCAACTCCGGGCTGATGCCCGGGAGTTGTGCCAGTACCCAAGCCGGAGCGTGGTTGGCGTCGACCAACCCCCCGTCCAGATATCGACGGGGCAGATCGGGTCGGCCGATACACAGCTGCCGAGCAAGCTCCGGATCGGCGATCAGGATCCGGCGCGCCTCGTCCCGACGTTGCATCTCCGCTCTGGCCTCAGCAAGCGCCTGCTCCTGCACGGAAAAGATCTTCCGGCGCCGCCGCGGGGTGGTCGGGTCGACCAGATGCTTGCGAATCCCGAAGGCATGAGCTGATCCGAGGGCAATGAGCACCAGTATCAAAAACGTCCCGACGGTTCCCTGCCAGCCGCTGCCGTCGTTGTCGCTCGCGCCGACGAGCGCGAAGGAAAGGGCACCCAGAGCGAAGTAGCCGGCCGCGCACCATCCGAGCACCCCGTCGCGGAGGCGGTAGGCGGCGTAGGCAAACGAGAAGCCGGTCCCCCAGCCGAGGGTCACGAGCGGGACGAGAGCCCAAAGAATGGAGAGGCTCGGCAACATCGGCTTCCGATAGCCCACTGCGACGACGGTTTTGCCCATGCGCGCCCCGGCCGCCTTTACGACGAAGCCCTGTTCGACGAGGCGAGCGCGCGTAGTTCGTCTCCGCTGAGTTCCTGTTTCTGCTCCAGGGCTCGCGCGACGCCGTCGAGCAGATCTCTGTGATCCTGGAGGCCGGTCCGTGTCTGGTCGTACGTCTTGCGGAGCAGGGTATCGACTTCCTCTTCCTGCGATCGACTGGGTTGCGTTGTCCAGCGGAGACCTCCGTCGTCGCCCAACCCGGACTGGCACACAATGAGCGTCGCCAGTCTGGTCCCGACGGCAAGGTCGCTCGTCTGACTGGATCCGCCGGCGCCCGCGCCGACGTCGTCGGCACCAAAGACGATCTCTTCTGCCGCGCGCCCGGCCAGAATCATCCCGAGTCGCTCCAACATGGTGCGGCGGGTGAACACCTCCGTGTCGCCCGGGACGGAGGCGACGAACCCCAGCGTGCCGTCCAGCCGCGGAATGATGGTGGCGAAGACGAGATGCCGGCCCTCGTTGGAGCTCAGGAGCTGCGCCACCGCGTGGCCGGCTTCGTGCACCGCCACCCGGTGCATCTCCTCCGGACCCAACCTCGGCGCACTGTCCGGACGTCGGGGACTCCGGGTGACCTCGGCCACGAGGTCGCTCTGGTCCATGGGCCGATCCTCGTGTCGGGCGCGCCGCGCCGCGCCGCGGATGAAGGACTCGACGTCCGCGCCAGTCAGTCCGAAGCTGAGCTGGGCCAGCGCGTGCGTCTCGGTTCGTCCGACTTCACCGCCCTCCTCGCGGTACTTGGCGAGGTAGTACTCGAAGATCTGCTGAAGGCCATCGATGTTCGGCAACGGGATCTCGACGACCTGGTCAAGACGACCGGATCGTCGCAGCGCGGGATCGACCTTCTCCAAATAGTTCGTTGCGCCGACCACAATGACCGCACCCGTTGTGTTGATTCCCTGGATCTGCTCCAGGAGAGCGTTGATCACTTCCGTCTGATACACCGCATTGCGGTCGTCAAGGTTCTCCCGGCTACCGATGCTGTCGATTTCGTCAATGAACAGAATGGCCGGGGCGTAGCGGTGTGCCTCGGCAAAGTCGGCCCGCATGGCGCTCAAATGCGAATCGAGCGCTCCGGCCGACTGCCACTTCGCCGCACTGGCCACAATGAACTTCACACCGCAATCCTTGGCAATGGCGCGGGCCAGCGTCGTCTTCCCGGTTCCCGGGGCCCCGATGAGCAAGAGGCCGCTGTCGACGGCGGACCACGGGATCCGTCCCGATTGTGCGGAACGAACATCTTCTATGAGGTCCTCGGCGAATCCGGCGTGCCTCGCCCAAGCCGTGGAGCTCGTTCAAGCGCGGGCCGATATCGGGTGTCACCTGCGCCAATCTGGCTTGCACGCGGTCCCTCAGCAGCAACAGCGCATCGTCCGGTCCCAGCCTGAGCCGCCGGGGCGTATGGAAATCTGAAGGGACGAGATACCGCGTCCAATCGGAGCCGGGCGTGTTCCAGTCGGCGGCGGGACTGGCGCCGAAGACGCTCTCGAAGATCCGCACGAACAGCCGTCTGTCGATTTGAGGAAAGGTGATCGTGAGGTCTGCAGCTCGTCGCAGCGGCTCTGGGACCTCACTCGCTCTGTTGCAACCGATCAGCACGGTCGCCTGGCTCAGGGCGAGCTCATGGGCGATGCGTTCGGCATCGAACAGATTCCGGTAGGTATGGAACGACAGGAGATACAACCGACATCGCTCGTTCACGTCGGAGATTTCACATCGTGAATCATCTGTTTGCAGAGCACCCGCCCTGATAATGAAGTTTCCGGCATCTCCCGGCGCGGCAAGCCCTGCGACGAAGTCCTCGACGAAGGGGATGTCCGACTCAATGATCACTATGGGCTCTGATTCGGACATGATGCGGGTCAATTGCTCAATGGGTCTCGCGGCCTGCGTCTCCGAGTTGAAGTGGCTCAACAGGAGATTGCCGGCTGGACCACTGTTCATCTCGCGGAGCGCATCCTCCAGGAGAACGGCGACCACTGCTTCTGTCACGTCGCGATCGTCCGTCGACTCCTGCAATTGAAGGCTCGCGAGCTCTGGTGCCTCTATCTCACCGAGCAGACCAACTGGCTCGTCGTCCATCATCTCGATCGTCCCGTTCGAACGAACGGCAACGGAGCAGACGAAGAGCGCCCCCTGATAGGCGACGGTCGCGTCGGCGAGCCACTCACCAGGGTTCTCGCCGGTGCGCAACGCGAGGGCCTGCGCAGAACCACGCGCTTGATCGAGCGTGAGAACGTCGGGATCTGTGCGAGCATCGGCTTCGGCCGCGACGGACGGAAGATCGAGATCTGATGGTGACTCGATGAGCACGAAACCACCGTCACCGCGGACGAAGTAGAAGAAGAACCGGATGTAGTCCAGGACCGTTTCGTCGCGCAACTGGAGGGATTCAGAGTCGTTGACCTCGTGGATCGGACCCGACGAGCCATCAAGCCACAGGGACTCTCCGTCCCCCAAGAGGACGAAGGCGTGCTCAATCACGTCGTCATGCATGAACCCGAGCTTCAACAGCCTGTGGTCGGCGTAGAACGACAGGCGCGCCGACTGCGCGTCCAGGAGAGTGGAATTGGCGAAGTACTCCGGCTTCGTCGAGGTAAGTCGCGAGAGTGCGACGGCACCCTCGGCCCCTTCGCAGGGCTCCCACCGCGCCCACTGCTCCATGTCCTTCTCCGCCATGGGCGAAATGGGTATCACACCCAACTGGGGTTCGGCCACGGTTTTTTGTGTGGGACGGGCCAAGTCCCGTCACAAGGCCTGATTCGCCCGCAGGGCTCACGTCCTCAGCCTCCTCCCAGCCTGGCACCGAGGCCGCCGCTCGACGAGTCCCGTGGTGCCCGACGTCGCCGAGCGCGGCGCCGGGGACGGCCTGATGCGCTGACCAGGCCAATCGAGGGTCCGCCCGTGCTGGCCCCCATTGTGCGGCAAGGCCTGCGTGTCGCTCTCGTGGTTGGCCGACGCTCCGCGGGGTCATGGATGCGGCGGTCTCGTGCGGCTGTCGCCGAAATCTGATAGTCACCACCGCGTGCAGGCGGCAACTCCACAAAACAGCGGTCCCCATCCGTCAGTGCTGTCCCGCCTTCACGGCGAACAACCGGCGCCGGATTCGATCAAGATCCTGACGATCGACGGTGGGGGTGTCCGAGGAATCATCCCCGCGGTCGTCTTGGGCGAGATCGAGAGACGCACAGGGCAGCATCCTTCGAAGCTCTTTGACGTGATCGCCGGCACCTCAACGGGGTCTCTTCTGGCAATGAGCATGGTTGTTCCCGGAAAGGATGGTCTTCCCAGATATCAGGCTACAGCATCCGCCGATGCGTACGAGGAGTTCGCCCCGAAGATCTTCCCTCGCGAGCGCTGGTTGCAAATTCGTGGCTTGGTCCACGAGAAGTACTCCGCCACCGGGCTGGAGCGGGCCTTGCAGGAATTCCTTGGCGAAGCCCTCCTGTCGGAGGCGCTGGTCCATACCCTGGTGCCGACGTATGACCTCATGAGCCAGGACATCCACGTCTTCGACAGCGTGCAGTCCGCAGCGCATGTCGACGACGACATTCTGATGCGCCACGTCGTACGGGGGGCCACCGCGGCACCCACCTACTTCGACCCCTTCGTCGTCGGGCCGCCAATCTCCGCCCACAAGAGCGTGTTGATCGACGGTGGCCTTTACGCGAACAATCCCAGCGTGCTTGCCCTGACCCAGGTGGCCAGTCGTCACACCGGGAGCGACGTGATGGTCATCTCACTCGGGACCGGACGCATACCCGCGCAGCCAATGGACGAAGAGGGCCAGGACTGGGGACTGGCGCGGTGGGTAAAACCGTTGCTCCACATTGTGGCGAGCGGCACCAACAAGCTCATCGACCTCGAGCTCGAGCATTTCCTCGGACCCGAGCGGTACTTCCGGTTCCAGGCCCAACTTCCGGAGGAATGCGAGCTCGACGACGCGACGCCCAAGACCTTTCAGAGCCTTCGGAATCTCGGTGAGGACCTGGTCACGAACAGCAGCGACGATCTCGACAAGGTCTGCGCGCTGTTGACTCGTCGGCGTTAAACGCGCTCCTCAGCGACGTCCGGCCTCCGTCTGGCCGATGCCCTCACGCAGCTTCTGCAGGCTCGAGGAGAGCAGGCGGGAGACATGCATCTGGCTCACACCGACAGCGGCCGCAATCTCGGACTGGGTAAGGCCTTCGACGAAGCGCATGCGCAGGATCGACTGCTCCCGCTCCGGCAGCGTGGCGAGCGCGGGCCCGAGCAGAGCCCGGTCTTCCACGGAGAAGAAGTTGTCGTCTACCTCGCCCAGGCGCGCCGAGAGCGGGTCGTCCTCGCTCTCGGAGGCGTCGATGGAAGCGGCACGGTACCCCTGGCCGGCTTCGATCGCCTCAATGACTGCTTCTTCGCTCGCCCCTGTCGCCTCGGCCAGTTCGGCCACGGTCGGGTTGCGGCCGAGCTGTTGCACGAGCGTGCCCGTGGCGTGCCCGAGCTCGAGGTAGAGCTCCTGGACCCGGCGACTGGCGCGCACGGCCCAACCCTTGTCGCGGAAGTGACGCTTCAGTTCCCCGATGATCGTCCGGGTGGCGAAGGCGGCGAAGTCGACCCCACGCGACGGATCGAACCGGTCGACGGACTTGACCAGGGCAACCGACGCCACCTGCACGAGGTCGTCCAGCGGTTCTCCCCGGTGCAGGAAACGCCGGGCGAGCTGATGCGCCAACCCGAGGTTGGCGGTGATCAGCTCCTCGCGTGCGACGGGATCGAGGGCAGGACGCTCAGTTGCAGCGGCGTCCGACAGCGGCCCGGGATCGTGTTCCCGGCCTTCCGTCACTCTGCATGCCCCCCCCTGCGCTTGCGCAGCCAGGCACGGGCCGAGCCGTCCTGGCTCTCCCGCCCATGCTCGTCCACCAGCGCGTCGAGGATCTGCTCGCTCAGGCGGGACACCTCTTCGCCTTCGGGTTCGGCCGCGACCGCCACCTCGGCCCGTTCCAGCGTGCAGACGGCCTCAATGGCATCCCCCAGGACGTGGAGCTCGAGGTGGAGATCCCCGTGCTGCGCGTCGCTGCCCTGCAAGGTCAGGAGACAGAGCTCACCGACCGCGAGGCGAAGGTCCTCCAATTCCTCGATGTCGAATCCGGCACGGGCTGAGATCGCACTCGTGACCAGCCGCGCCAACACAATGAGATCGCCACGGGCCGGGAACTTGAGCTCTATCCGATCACCTTTGTCCAGCCGGTCGGTGGTCTCGGTCACGCCGCTCCTGCCGATTCCAGCGAGTCGGCGATGGTGAAGACACTCGTGAGGCCGGTGATCTCGAAGATCTTCACGATGCGCGGATCCGCCACCACGACGTGGAGCTCCCCGCCCGACTCCCGGCAGCGCTTGAGCGCACCCACGAGGACGCCCAAAGCCGTGGAGTCGAGAAACGTCACCCCGAGCAGGTCGAGCACGATCGTCGCCTCGCCCTCGGCGATGACGCTGTGCAGGCACTCCCGCAGCTGCGGAGCAGTGGCGACGTCGATCTCCCCACTCACCGCGATCACAGGTGGTGTCGTGCCGGTCCGCTGCTCAATGTGAAAGTCCTGATCCACTCCGCCCTCCCGTGGGCTCATCCTGCGCCACCCCAAGGAGGGCGTGCAATGGCGATTGGCATCCGTTCTATAGCCGCTGGCACCCGAACCTAAACCTCGCTGGAACCACCGGGGTTTCCACCTTGCCCCGTAAGGGTAGTGAGTTGCTCTACAACCCCGGTGAGCGGCGGGAGTTGCCCCTTGGTGCCCGACGGGGGGAATAGCGTTGCACACAAGCCCGCCGACCAGGGAGAGTTCGTGCCCGAACAAGGAGACGAGGAGCTTTCGGCCACCGGCAGGACCGCCCGCGTTGACAGAGCCGAGGCCGTGGCGACCTTGGTGGCTCTCGTGTGGGCGTCGGCGGTGGCGATCGTCTTCGCCGTGTACGGCGGGAACGTCTCGCTGGTCGGACTGCTGGCGATCTCCCCCTTCTTCGCTGCCGCTTTCGCCCGCCCCTCGCGGGTGGCGCTGGTCGGCCTCCTGTCCGCCTTCTTCGCCCTCGTCATCAGTACGCCACCCCATAGTTACGGTGAGCTGAACCACACCCTCCGGGTCGTGACGATGCTGGCGGCCACCGCGGTGGCGATGTGGATCTCGTACCTGCGCGGTCAGCGCAACGTGCAGCTGTGGACCGCGCGCTCGGAGACCAAGAACGAACGGCGCCGGCGTGTGGCGGCCGAGACCGCGCAGCGCATGCAGACCATGGCGCGCGCACTCACCACCGCCGCGGACCCGGCCCAGGTCGCCGATGCAGTCTTCGCCGCCATGCGCGACGAGTTGGGCGTGGACGCGTCGACGTTCGCCCTCCTCGACGAACGCGGCAGCCTGCACACCCTCCGCCGCTTCGGCTACGCCCCGGACGACCCCACGGACGGCGTGCTCGATTCGCTCCAGACCGACGGCCCGGTTCTGGGCGACAACGTCGCCTTCTTCGCAGAGACCGTCGAAGACCTCCTGCGCGATCGGCCGGACATCCACAGGTCTATCGACGCGGAGCGCTTCCGCGCGCTCGCCATCATTCCGCTCGTCGTGTCCGACCGCACCATCGGTGTCGTCGTCGTGCACTGGGACGACGATCGTCAGATTTCCGAGCCTGATCGGACCTTCCTCTTCACGATCACCGGTGCCGCGGCCCAGGCCGTGGAGCGGGCCCGCCTCACCCTCACCGAGTTCGTCAACCTGGAGCGCAGCCAACACCTCCATCAGCTGAGTTCGGCACTGGCGGCGGCCACGACACCGGGCGACGTGGCTCATGCGGCCATTGCCGGTGGCCGGCGCGCGCTGGGCGCACACTCCGCAGTCGTACGCGTTCCCGGCGGGCGGTGAGCGCGGTCTGGCCTGTCTGGCCAGCAGCGGCCACCCCGCGCTCCTCTCCCGCACGATGGTGCCCATCGAAGGAAGTCAGGCGGGAGTGTGCTTCACGTGTGGCCAGACGGTCGCTGCGGGCATTCCCGCCGACGATCGTCGTGCGCGAGAACCTCGAGACGGAGATTGTGGCCAGGGTCCTGCACGAGCTGCCCAAGCCGGTGACCATCGTCAGCGAGCCCCTCATCGGCAGTCTCGGCCCACTCGGTGTCCTGTCGCTGGCGTTCGTCGGGCAACCCGAGCCGAACGAGCCCGATCTACGGTTCCTCTCTACCTTGGCCGGACTGACCGCGCAGGCCTTGGAGCGGGCCCAGGTCTTCGAACACGAACGGGAGGCACTCGCGTGACGCCGAGGCAGGCAGGGAGCGCCTGTCCCTCCTGTCGGAGGTGACCCGGTTGTTGAGCTCGAGCCTCGAGCCGACGATCGTCATCCGCCGCACCATGAGCCTGGTGGAAGGGCGCTTGGCGGACTCGTGCTGGTCCAGGTACCCAGGGAGAGCGGGCTCGTCCGCCTCGACGTACGCGAACCCAGGCCGTCCTCGTCGATCGGTGGAGGCTCTGAGGGAAGCCGGCACGACGTGCTGCCCTTCGGGTCCGACGCACCGGCCGCGGTCGCCTTCCGCACCGGCCGCACCCAACTGGCTCCACTCCATGACGGCGAGGAGGGCGGCGACGTGTCGACGGCGCTGGCCGTGCCGTTGACCGCCAACGGCGAGGTCATCGGCGTGATGACCTTCGTCGACGGGCCGGGCCGGATCTTCGAGGCGGACGACGTCTCGCTGGCCACCGAGGTGGCGAGCCGGGCCGGCGTGGCCCTGTCCAACGCCACACGGTTCCAGCGGGAACATGTCGTGGCGGACGTGTTGCAACGCGCCGTTCTCCCGGACTCGCTGCCCGAGGTCGAGGGGCTCGTGCTCGACGCCGAGTACCGGGCGGGGGTCGCAGGGACCTACGCCGGAGGCGACTGGTACGACGTCTTCGTGCTCGGCGATGACTCCGTGTTCTTCAGCGTGGGCGATGTCATGGGCAAAGGTGCTCCGGCGGCGGCCCTCATGGGCCAGGTGCGCAGCGCCATCCGCGCCTACGCCGTCTCCGGACTGACGCCGACGGAGGTGCTCTCGTCGCTGGATCGTCTCTTCGACACGCTCATCGAGGACCGTGTCGTCACTGCCGTCGTCGGCACCATCACGCCCTCGACGGGACGCGTGGTCCTGAGCAACGCGGGCCACCCTCCCCCGCTAGTGGTGCGGGCCGACGGCAGTGCGACCTTCTGCCCCATGCAACGGACCCTGCTGATCGCCGCCGGCTTGAGCGGGTCGCTCCGGCCGCGGGACGAGGTCGTCCTGGACCGCGGAGACTCGCTGATCATGTACTCGGACGGGCTCATCGAGCGCAGGGGCGAAGTCATCACGCACGGCATGGAACGGTTGGCCACGACCGCAACAGTCGTTGCGCGTGCCGGCTGGCCCGACCATCCCGCGGTCACCTTCGCGTCCATGTTGAGTGTCGAGGAGCGCACCGATGACATCGTGGTGCTGTGCATCAACTACACGGGTTTGTCCGAAGGGCGCATATCCGCCTCGCCTGTGGGTACGTCACGGGATGGCATGTCAACTTTGCACCTGGAACCGGTGGTCGAGAGCACGCCGGTGGCACGCCACTGGGTTGCGGCGCATCTGCGCGATCTCCCCGCCGAAGTGACCGGTTGTGCCGCGCTGTTGACGTCAGAACTGGTCACCAACGCCGTGCTGCACGCGGCAACCCCGATGAGCATCACCTTGCACACCCTTCCGGACCGCATCCGGATCGACGTGGCCGACGGCAACCCCGCCTTCCCGTCCATCAAGGAGTACGGCAAGGAAGCGGCCACCGGTCGGGGCCTCACGCTGTTCAACACCCTGGCGTCGAACTGGGGGGTGCAGGCGGTGGACGGCGGCAAGATCGTGTGGTTCGAGCTGCCCGTCGATTTCCCGGATGCACCCGATGAGCGTCTCCGACGGCAGCTTCCGCTTCGACCTGACCGGCGTGGCGCGGGCCGGCCTCCACGCCGATCGCGACGAGTCGCAGGAAGTCTCCGTGCGGCTCCTGGGGATACCCGTGGCGCTGCTGCAGAAGTCGAGCGAGGAGTACGAGGCCCTGTTCCGGGAGCTGCGCCTGATGAAGGAGCGGACCGCGAGCTCACCCGACGCAGCCCACCTGCCCGAGCGGCTCGGCGTCCTGGTTTCCCAGATCGGCACCCGCTTCAACGGGTTGGGGCCGGGCATGGACGACCTGTGGCAGACCGCCGTCGACAACCAGGTCGAGTTCTTCGACTGGACGCTGGACCTGCCGCAATCCGCCGTCGTGGCCGTCGAGTTCTACGACACCTTGCTCGACGAGGCCGACGAATTCGGGCTGGCGCAGCGGCTCCTGACGCTGCCGGCGTCGCCGTCGAGCGTCGCGGTCCGCCGTTGGTTCCTCTCCGAGCTCACGGGACAGCTCCACGGGAAGGCGCCCGTGGCCTGGGTCGACAGCCAGTTCCACGCCGACCTGCAAGTCGCGCCCGCTCGCTGAGCGGAACTCGTCACCGGTTCTTGGCGGTCGCCTTCTTCAGCACCTTGCCGTAGTGCTCCAGACCCTCGCTCGAGAGGGGCGCCGCCGGGCCGCTGGCGATGGAGACCCGCTCGGGGATGATGCCCCAGACGGGCACCTTGAGCTCGGTCCACCATTCCACCGTCGCCTCGAGATCATTGGTGCCCAGGCGAGCCGAGCAGATCACGACACCAGCCGGGACGTTGCTGGGCGTCATCTCCAACGTGGTGACCACGCGGTTGGGCTCGACACCGCCGGCCCGGGTCGGGATGACGACCGCGTCCGCCCGGCCGAGGGCGGCCTGCACGACGTTGCCTTCCCCCGGCGGGGTGTCGACCACGACGATGCCGTCTTCCTGGCTCATGGCCTTGGTCACGGTCCGTACGGACGGGCCCTCGACCAGGTCGACACCCTCGAGGGGATCGACCTCGTACCACTCGGCCGTCGAGCCCTGGGGATCGGCGTCGACGAGCAGCACCGGACCGCGGCCCCGCGCTGGCCGCCGCGGCGGCCAGGTAGACGGAGGTGGTGGTCTTGCCGACCCCGCCTTTGACGTTGCTGACGACGATGTTCATTGGGTGCGGTCCTCTGGCGATCGGGAAAATCGGCCCTTACGGTACCGGCCGCCCGGGGTGGACCGTTACGGCAGGAGCAGCGCTCCGAGGCGCCGCCGGGTGATGATGACCCCGACCACCGCCATTGCTACCAGGTAGGCGATATGGAGCAGGAGGGTCCACGCCCAGATCCCCAGGTCGGCCGCTCGACACAGCACCACGCCCTGGTAGAGGGGGGTGCACGCGGACGATGGCCTGGAGCCAACCGGGGTACACGGTCAGGGGGTAGAAGGTGGCCGAGAAGAGGAAGAGCGGGATGAAGGCCAGCGAGACCATGTCGAAGTCCTGCCACGTCCGCATGTAGGTGGTGCCGGCCATGCCGGCGGAGGCGAAGGCCAGGCTGATGAGCACCGCCGCCGGCCAGCACAGGATGGCCCACGGCGAGACGATGTAGCCGAGGATCGCCATGATGCCCAGGAACGCGCCCGAATAGAGCGCGCCCACGGATGACGCACCAGCTGAGCTCGCCCAGCGCCACGTCGGTGACGCTCAGGGGCGTGGACAGCATGGCGTCGTAGGTCTTGGCGATCTTCAGCTTGAAGAAGACGAGGAAGGTCGAATCGAGCATGGCGCCGTTCATGGCGGACGAGGCCAGCAGCCCGGGTGCCACAAAGGCGGTGTAGGGAATTTCGCGGCCGTCCACGTTGATGGGACCGACCAGGTGTGACAGTCCCACTCCGATGGAGAGCAGGTAGAAGAGCGGCTCGAAGAACCCCGAGATGATGAAGATCCAGGAGCGCCGGTAGACCAGGATGTTGCGCTCGAGCACCCGGGAGGCGTAGCGCCCTCCGAGCAGAGAGAGCGGCGTGATGCGCGCCGCCACCATGGGCGATGGCCGGTCCGTGGTGGTGTCCGAGCCCGCAGAGGTCGTCGTCATGCCCTCACACCACCAACTTCTTGGCGAAGGTCCGCCGGCCGGCGGCATAGCCCGCGCCGAGCAGCGCGGCCAGGTAGGCGGCATGACCGAGATCGGCCCAACTCACCTGCCCGAGCGTCAGATCGCGGCACAGCGTGACCCCGTGGTACAGCGGCGTGCAGTAGGCCACGACTTCGAGCCACGTCGGCAGCTGCGAAATGGGGAAGAACGTCCCCGAGAAGAGGAACATCGGGATGATGGCGAACCGGTAGAGCGTCGAGAAGGAGGAGTCCTTCTCCTGGGTGGCGGCGAAGGCGCTGACCGGACCGGCGAAGGCCATGCCGGTCAGAACGGCGGCCGGCAGGGCCAAGATGGCCCACGGGGAGTAGACGACGCCGAAGATCGCCATCACGGTCAGGTAGATGGAGCTCACGATGGCCAGGCGGGCGGCGATCCAGGCCAGGTGCCCGAGCAGCACGTCGTAGACGCTGAGCGGTCCTGCCAGCTGGGCAAAATAGGTGCGCACCCATTTGATGGCGCCCATCACCGGATAGGTGGCGTCGTTCGTGCCGATCTGCATGCACGTGCCGGCCAGGAGGCCGGGCGCCAGGAACGCCACGTACGTCACGCCGTCGACCCCGTGCGAGTGCTTGTCGATCAGTGAGCCGAGGGCGACGCCCATGGCGGCCAGGTACAGCACCGGGATCAGAAAACTGGTCGCCACGGAACTGCGCCAGGTCCGCCTGTACTGATAGCCCCAGTAGCGGGCGGCGCGCAGCCACATCGGGGTGGCGAATCGGCGCGACTCCCAGTCCTCACCGTGCCCGAAGAGCGCGGCGCTCTCCGGCGTCGCCGCTGTCGCTCACTGCCGTCATCGGGTCAGTCGACCAGGGTGCGGCCGGTCAGGCGCAGGAAGACGTCCTCGAGCGTCGACCGCCGCACGAGCGTGGCCCGGGCGACGTGGCCCATGCGGGCGACCTCGGCCAGCGCGGCGTCGCCATCGTCGGTATAGAGAAGGATGCGGTCGGGCAGCACCTCCTGGCGCTCGGCCAGCTCCACCAGCGAGGGCGCCACCTCTTCGTGCTGGCCGGGTGCGAAGCGCAGCTCGACCACCTCTTTGGTCGAGTACTCCTCAATGAGCTGGCGCGGCGAGCCTTCGGCGGCGAACCGGCCCTTGTCCATGACGACGAGACGGTCACAGAGCTGCTCCGCCTCGTCCATGTAGTGCGTCGTGATCACCAGGGTCACCCCGTCCTGCTTGAGCCGGTAGAGGCGATCCCAGAGCAGGTGGCGGGCCTGCGGGTCGAGACCGGTCGTCGGCTCGTCGAGGATGAGCAGATCGGGATCGGAGATGAGTGCCCGGGCGATGGTGAGGCGCCGCTTCATACCGCCCGACAAGGGGTCGACCCGGTCATTGGCCCGCTCGGTCAGTTGGGCGAAGTCGAGGAGCTGCTCGGCCCGCTCGCGGATCACCTTCTTGGGCATGTCGAAGTAGCGCCCGTAGATCATCAGGTTGTCCATGACCGTGAGCTCAAGGTCCAGCGAGTCCTCCTGCGGCACGAGCCCCATGCGCGAGCGGATGCGGGGACCGTCCTTGGCCGGATCCATCCCCAAGACGCGGAGGGTGCCGCCGCTCAGCGGGCTGATGCACGAGATCATCCGCATGGTCGACGTCTTGCCGGCCCCATTCGGCCCGAGAAAGCCGAACGACTCGCCCTTGGCGATGGTGAAATCGACCCCGTCGACCGCGACGAAATCGCCGAAGCGCTTGACCAGCCCGTGTGCCTCCACCATGGGCGCAGGCACGGTGGCGCCTGCGCCGCCCCCGCTCTGCTCCGAATCGGGGACGTCAGTCGTCGGAGTTGAATATGACGTCATTGTCAGGGAACGATACCTTGCCGCTCAGGAGTCCAACACAAGCGGAGGACGCGCCGATGGCTGGGAAAGAACTGGGACGGGCGTTCCCGCCGGGGTTCACGTGGGGCACCGCCACGGCCGCCCACCAGATTGAGGGCGGGAACGCCAACAACGACTGGTGGGCCTTCGAGCACACCCCGGGGTCCGGTTGCGCCGAGCTATCCGGCGACTGCTGCGACTCGTGGAACCGCTGGGAAGAGGACGCCGACCTGGTGGCCGCGCTCGGGCTCGACAACTACCGCTTCTCGGTGGAGTGGAGCCGCATTGAGCCGGCCGAGGGCGAGTTCTCGCGGGCCGCACTGGCGCACTACCGACAGCAGTGCCTCGGGCTGCGCGAGCGGGGCGTGGACCCGGTCGTCACGTTCCATCACTTCACGACGCCCCAGTGGCTCACGGCGCAGGGTGGGTGGGAGACCGACCTGGCGGTGGAGCGCTTCGGTCGATTCTGTGCCGTCGTGACCGAGGCGCTGGGCGACGTCATGACCCGCGCCTGCACGCTCAACGAGCCCAACATTGTGGCGACCATGGGCTGGCACGCGGGCATGTTCCCACCGGGCAAGAAGGACGTCGCACTGTCCCGCTCCGTGGCCGCCCGCTTCGCCGCCGCGCACCGCGTGGCGGTTGACATCATCCGCGCCGGAGCACCTGGCGTTCCGGTGGGGCTGACCCTGTCCATGACCGACTACCAGTTGGCGCCCGGGGGTGAAGAGCAGCTCGCCAGCATCCGGCACCACGCTGAGGATGTCTTCCTCGACGCGACCGGCGGGGACGACTTCCTGGGCGTGCAGGTCTACACGCGCATGCTCATCGGGCCCGAACGGTTGGGCCGGCTACGAGGAAGGCGTGCCCGTCCTCGACATGGGCTACGAGTTCTACCCGGCATCGCTGGGCAACTGTCTGCGACGAGCCTGGGACTACACCGGCGGTTCCGTCCCGCTTCTCGTCACCGAGAACGGCATCGGCACCACCGACGACGCGCAACGCATCGACTACGTGCGCCAGGCACTGTCGGGCGTGCTGGAGGCGCTGGCCGACGGCGTCGACGTCCGCGGCTACACCTACTGGTCGTTGCTCGACAACTTCGAGTGGGCCTTGGGTTACCGGCCGAAGTTCGGCATCGTCGGGGTGGATCGCGAGGACTTCGCCCGGACACCGAAGCCGAGCGCCGCCTGGTTGGCCGGCATCGCCGCGGCGAACGCCCTCGACGACTGAGGCCCGCTCAGACGGCGGCGAGCTCCGTGTTGGCCACGATGGCGTCGGTGATGGTGTCCCAGAGCGCCTCGGGGAGGTCGTGGCCCATGCCGGGGAAGGTGAGCAGCTTGGACCCGGGCACGGCGGCCGCGGTGGCGTCGCCTCCGCTCGGCGTGACCAGGGGGTCGGCCTCCCCGTGCACGACGAGGAAGGGCATGTCGACGCCGCGCAACCCTGGCGTGCGGTCGGGCGAGCCGAGGATGGCGCCCAGCTGGCGAACCGTGCCCTCGGGGCAATAGGAGCGGTCGTAGGCCGCCGCGGCCCGCTCGCGGAGGATGGCGCTCGTCGGTCGGGTACCCCGGCGAACCGATGACGAGGCTTCCCTCCACGCTCGCCTGAATCGCCTCGTCCCGGTTCGTCGCCACCGGTCGCAGCAACGCCGTCAGGGCCTCACCGGTCGGCGCTCCGACCGCCCGGTCCCCGGTGGTCGACATGATGGAGCAGGCGCTGTGGAAGAGCTCGGGGTGATTGATCACGAGGGCCTGGGTGATCATGCCCCCCATGGAGGCCCCGACCACGTGGGCCTTGTCGACGCCCAACGCGCCCAGCAGCGCGGCACCGTCGTCCGCCATGTCCTCTATCCGGTACACGGCGGACGAGAGGTCCGTCCCCGTGAACAGGGCCGCGATATCGGGCAGTCCCTCGAACTTGGTGGACAGCCCGCTGTCGCGGTTGTCGTAGCGGATGACGAAGAAGCCGCGCCGGCGCAGTCCGTCGACGAAGCCGTCCGGCCACGTCGTCAGCTGGGCCCCCAGGCCCATGACGAGGAGCAGTGCGGGGTCGGAGGGGTCGCCCTCCGTGACGTATTCGATCTCAATCCCGTTGGCCTTGGCCTGCGGCACGGAGGCCTCCCTTCGACGTTGCCTCTGGCTGCCTGGCCAACTTCCTACCAGGCGCCGGTCACTGCGTCATCCCTCCGCGGCGACGCCGAGTTCGCCACGGCGACATCGTCGATGCCGGGCGCGCCGAAGGCGCGGGCCGAGCTCGAATCCGATGATGGCGGATTGCAGCGCCGCCGTGATCGCGACGAAGAGCGGGAAGGCCACCACGTCGAAGGTCCACTGGTCGACGGTGAGCAAGAGCACCACCATGCTGATCAGCGCACCGATGTAGGAATGCACCGTCTCGCTCTGTGGGTGGGTCCAGCTCTTCATGAAGGTGGGGACGCCGGCCAGGAAATCGGCCGCAATGGCGGCCGAGATCGCCAACACCCCGTTGCGGGTGATGAGCCAGACGAGGGTGCCCACGACGGAGAAGGCGCCGCAGGCGTAGTCGATCCTCCGCACCTTCCACACGGCGGCGGAGTTGTGGAAGGAGGCGATGAAGATCAACAGCGGCATGAAACCGACCATGAAGGTCGGCAGGGCTCGCAGGCCGGCGCCCTCGCTGAGCGAGACGGCGGCCGCCAGCAGGGGCGCCACGGCCCAGAGGAGCCACGTCACCCGGTTGGGTTGCGTGGTACCCCGCAGGGTGTCCCGCAGGTAGACGAGGGCACCGGCCGCGCCGATGGCGGTACCCAGGTAAATCCAATTCTCGTTGATCACCGTTGCACAGTCTGCTGTCTGGCGGACCTGCCGTCACTCCCCGAGGGGCGACGCCACTCGGGAAGGACAGGCCGCTAGGTTCAACACGAAGACCACCCAAGAAGGAGAAGCGCCGGTGCCTGCTCACTGTCCGCAAGAAAGCGACTCCCATGGGTGAGCTCCTGGTCGTCGCGTTCCTCGGTGGGCTGATCACCGGGCTTTCCCCCTGCATCGTTCCCGTCATTCCCGTCGTCATGGCGGGTGGATCGGCGGGAACGAGCAAGTGGCGGCCGTACATCATCATCGCCGGGCTGGTGGTGAGCTTCAGCGTCTCCGTCCTCTTTGCCAGCTCGTTGCTCGGCTTCCTCCATCTGCCCCAGGACCTCCTGTTCTGGCTGGGCGTCGCCTTGCTCGGTCTGCTGTCGGTGGGACTCCTCGTCCCCAAGCTCGGTGAGGTCATTGAGCGTCCCTTCGCCAGGTTGGGAGCGTCGCGCTACGCGAACCAGGGCGGCGGCTTCGTCCTGGGACTGAGCCTCGGGCTCGTCTTCGTGCCGTGTGCCGGACCGGTCCTGACGGCGATCTCGGTGGCGGCCGCGCACCATCATGCGGGAGCGTCGTCGCTCCTCGTCACCCTCTTCTACGCCCTGGGCGTCACCATCCCGCTCCTCGTACTGGCGGTGGTCGCCCAACGCGCCACCACGTCGTGGTCGTCCCTGCGCAGCCACCTCCCCACCGTGCGCAAGGTCGCCGGCGTCGTGCTGGGTGTGGCCACGTTGGCCATCGCCTTCAACTGGCTCGGCGCCCTGCAGCGCGACGTCCCCGGCTACACCAGCGCCCTGGAAGACCACATTGAGTCCACGGGTTCCGCCTGCACGCAACTGCAGCACCTCAGCGGTGAGCACCAGAACCAGTTCGCCGCCGCCAACGCCCGCGTCGAGGGCAAGAAGGCGACCTGCGCCGCCACTGATCAGGGCAACTCGCAGAGCGGGCACCTGGTGGCGGGGGCCGAAGACACCACGACGACGACAACGACGACCGCACCGTCCACTGCGGTCACCACGCCCACCAAGACGCCGATCTTCATGGCCAACAAGACGAACCTGCCCAACTTGGGCAAGGCGCCGAACTTCGCCGGACATCACGGCCTGGTTCAACACCCCGGGCAACAAGCCGCTGTCGCTCAGCCAACTGCGCGGCAAGGTGGTGCTGATCGACTTCTGGACCTACTCGTGCATCAACTGCCAGCGGGCGCTGCCCCACGTCGAGGGTTGGTACAACGACTACAAGAAGGACGGCTTGGTCGTGGTCGGCGTCTCGGCGCCGGAGTTCGCCTTCGAGCATGTGGTCTCCAACGTCGAGAGTGCCGCGGGCAGCCTCGGGATCGACTACCCGGTCGCAGTGGACGACAACCTGGCGACGTGGGACGCCTACAACAACGAGTACTGGCCCGCGGAATACCTCATCGACCCGGACGGGCATCGTGCGCGCGTACGACTTCGGAGAGGGCGGCTACTCCAGCATGGAGGACAACATCAGGATGCTCCTCAGCGCCAACGGGGTGACCGACCTCCCGCCTCGGACCGACGTCCCGGACAAGACGCCGACGAACGACATCACGCCGGAGAGCTACGTCGGCGACGAACGCCTGAACAACGCGGTGGGAACCGCAGTCGTGCCCAACAAGGCGACCGTGTACACACCCGCCGTCGACCATCCCCTCGAACAGCCTGGCCTTCGGTGGCACCTGGACCGTCCACAACGAAGAGGCGACGGCGGGGAACGACGCAACGCTCGGGCTGCAGTTCACGGCAGACGACGTGTATCTCGTGATGAGTGGCGAAGGCACGGTCGGGGTGTCGTACAACGGCAAACACCTGACGACAGTGCCGATCTCGGGCATTCCGAAGCTCTACACGCTGTTCTCCGGGAACGTGCTGCAGACCGGCACGCTCACCTTGACCGTCTCGCCCGGCGTGGAGGCCTACGACTTCACCTTCGGATAGCACCAGCGCTGGCGCCTTTCGGTTCGGAGCGGGTTCATGTGGGTATGAACCCTTGACGACGAAAGAGGAGAGGCACGCACGATGGCGACTCGAGGACAAGGCAAAGAACACAGCAGAGACGGCCGAAGGGCAAGGCGAAGGACGTCGTCGGCCGGGTGACGGGTGACAAGGACTTGGAGACCGAAGGAAAGGCCGACCAGGTCGTCGGCCACCTCAAGCAGGCGGGCGAAAAGGTCAAGGACGCCGTCAGCAGCGTCGCTGCCCAACGACAAGAAGTAACGAGCAGTCAGCAGCGCACCGACAACACCGGCCGGGAGGGGCGTTGCCCTCATCCGGCCGGTGTGCCGTCAAACCGCCGGTCAGGTGCGCAAATGCGGCGCACGGTAGCGGACAGCAGACGGCCCGACGGACACCGCGGTGATCAGTTGATGGAGCGCCCCTTCTCGGCCCAGTAGGGCGCCCGCAACTCGCGCTTGAGGATTTTGCCGGAAGGGTTGCGCGGCAACACGTCCGTGGCGTCGACCGATGTCGGGCACTTGTAGTGCGCCAGGTTGGCGCGGCAGTGCGCAATGACGCCGGCCTCGTCCAGCGTCTCTCCCTGACCGAGCACGACGATCGCTTTCACCGTTTCGCCCCACTTCGGGTCGGGCACGCCGATCACGGCCGCGTCGACGATGGCCGGATGCGAAAGCACCACGTTCTCGACTTCGGCCGGGTAGACGTTCTCACCGCCGCTGACGATCATGTCCTTGATCCGATCGTGAAGGTACAGGTAGCCGTCCGCATCGAAGTACCCCGCGTCGCCCGTCTTGAGCCAGCCATCGGCGTCAATGGCGGCCGCAGTCTCTTCGGGCTTCCGCCAGTAGCCCGCCATGTTGTAGGGCGACCGTGTCCACACCTCCCCCACCGCGCCCAGCGCCGCGTCCTGTCCGCTGTCGGGATCGACCACCCGCAGGGCGACCGAACTGTGGGGCTTGCCGGCCGAGCGCAAGAGGCCGCGCCGCGGGCCGTCAGGATCATGGTCCTCGAAGGAGAGCGCCGTGATGGCCCCCGTCGTCTCGGTCATGCCGTAGACCTGACAGAACGCACACCCGAAGGTTGCCATGCACTTGACCAGGACATCTTCGGAAATCGGGGAGGCCCCGTAGAAGATCACCCGCAGGCTCGAGAGGTCGGTCGTCCCAGCGACGGGGTGGACAGCAGCATCATCAGGACCGCGGGAACGACGAACATCTCGGTGATCCGTTCGGTGGCGATCAGGTCCAGGAGGACCGTCGGATCGACGTCGCGCAGAATGACGGAGCGTCCTCCCCGTGACATGGCACACAGGGCCCAGCCCGATCCGCCGATGTGAAACAGCGGCATCGCCACCAGGCTCACGGTGTCATCGCCGATGCTGGAACGTGATGCCGGCCTCGGAGATCGCGGTCGAGAGATTGGCGTTGGTCAGCATCACCCCCTTCGGGAGCCCGGTGGTCCCGGACGTGTAGAGCTGCATGCTGACCTCATCGGGGCCCCCGACATATCCGGGGTCCTCGGACGCGGCGCCTTCGAGGAAGGCGGCGAACGACACGGCGCGCGCGTCCGCGCAGACGACTCCGTCGTCACCGATCACCACAATGCGACGGACCGATGGCAACGCGGTCGGCATGTCCTTGAGGGCCGCGAGGTAGTCGGTGTGGATCACCAGGACGGGTGCACCCGAGTCATCGATGATGGCGCCCATTTCCGCGGGAGCGAGGCGCCAGTTCACCGCGACGTTCACCGCGCCGAGCAATGAACCGCCGAACAGGAAGTCGAAGTACGCGATGCCGTTGCGGTCGAGGAATGCGATCCGGTCGCCGGCGCCGAGGCCCTCCCGCCGTGCCGCCTGCGCCACCCGGCAGGCGACGTCGAACTCCTCGGCCCAGGTCCGACGCTCCACGCCTTGCACCAGCATCTCCTCGTTCGCCTGCTGGCGCGCCAGGTGACGGATCAGACCCGCCACCGTGTAGCGATCTCGTGCAGTGACATTGACGTTCGACGCCACCGGTGACCTCCTCGTCGCAACCGTGTCGGCACGGGGACCCTATGCAGCGTTTGCGGCTGCCGCAGGGGGGTCGAGAGCCATTTCTGAGCATCTTGAGAATCTGCGTAACTACTGGTCAGGCGCTTATTCGAGAAATTAATAGGTTTTTTATGGCTCTTATAGAGCTAAATGCGACCCCCCGACCAGGGACTTTGTGATTCTCATCACAAAGAATCTCCACAAACCCCCAGTTCAGCGGGCTGAAGGGGCTGATTGAACACGGGTTCGGGAAGCAACCCTGTAGATTGCTGTCCGCAAAACCGAAACGGCCTTTCGGATGCAAGCGATGCGTGGAGATTTTCGCTGCATACCGAAAGTAACTGGCCGAACGGGAGTTTTCAGACCAACCGAAATTCCGGCGCGCCTGCCTGCAGGCGGACCGGGACAGCGAATTGAGGACGACACCCAGGACCATTCCAGGGGCTGTACACAACCGGCCGCACACCCTGCGGCACCAAGCCAGAACGGACGATGCCTCCCTGCTCGCCGTTCGGGGCGCGAATGCAAAGGCCGGAGCCCGCCTACACCGAGCAGAGCCTGGCGCGCCTGAGCGCGTGCCCGACGAAGGGAGGTGCCGTGCGGATCCGCATTGCACTAGGGACGGCAGCGGCCGTCATGGCCATACCCGCGATCTTTTTCGCGTGCTTCAGCACGAACTCCGCTGCTTCGGCGCGGCTTATCTCGCCACGAGGCGAGCAGCCAGCACCGGACCGTGAGGATCAACGACACACTGATGTCGTACGCCCAAGCCGAGACTGCTTCCAAAATGGTGGCGTATTCCAACGCCGTGGACGGCCAGATGGCCTACGCCAACGCCGTAGAAGCCGGCGAGGTCCAGACATATCTCTCCGAGATCGCCTACTCAAGACAGTGGCAGCGCAACGTCAGCAGGCCGCTGCGCAGGCCGCAGCCGCGCAGGCCGCCGCAGCCGCAGCCGCAGCACGGGCTCCGATCGCGGCGACGGCAGTTTCGGCGCCGGCGCCGGCCCCGGTCCCGGCAGCCGGAGGGTCCGACGCCACCAGCACCAACACGCCTGACTGGGCCTGCATCCGTCAACACGAGTCGGGCGGCAACTACAGCATCGGAAACGGCGGCGCCTACCAGTTCGAGCTCAGTACCTGGACCGGATTGACCGGCCTGCCCGCACCCGCTGAGGACTACCCGGCGGCGGTGCAGGACTCCGCCGCCCTCAAGCTCTACTCGCAGCGCGGCTGGGAGCCCTGGACCACCCGCTACGTCTGCGGGCTCTGAGATCACACCCATTGAGAAGCCCCGGCGTGCCGGGGCCTGAATCGAGGACGACACCGAGCAACAACTTCAGAAGGGCTGTACACAACCGGCCGCACACCCTGCGGCACCAAGCCAGAACGGACGATGCCTCCCTGCTCGCCGTTCGGGGCGCGAATGCAAAGGCCGGAGCCCGCCCACACCGAGCAGAGCCTGGCGCGGCGGAGCGCGCGCCCGACGAAGGGAGGTGCCGTGCGGATCCGCATTGCACTCGCGACGGCGGTGGCCGTCAATGTTGTTGCTGTTCCAGCTGTACTCACGTCGCTCTTGAGCGACAGATCCTGCCTCGGCGCAGGCGACCCGCCACGAGGCGGTGAGCTCGCACCAAGGTGCCGATACCAACCAGGGCGTGCGCATCAACGACGACGTTGATGTCGTACTCCCAGGCGCGCAAGGTCTCACAGATGGTGACCTACGCCAACGCAGTCGAGGCGGCCCAGCAGGCCACCTTTTACAACGACCTGACCTGGTTCCATGCGGTCGCAGTGCAGGAGAACACGATCCCGGCGGCGTGGATGCCGACGGCCATCTGCGAAGAGGGGGGTCGGAACGACCCCTACGCCGGCTACTTCGGCATTCTCGAGTGGAACCATTTCGATGGCTACCCGACGGCCGGCAGTGCGCCGGCATCGGTGCAGTTGTCCTGGGAAGCCGCCCACGGCCAGGGACCGCCCGATGGTCCCGGAGAGTGCCACGGCTACTAGTCCAGGCTGAGCAGCCGCTCCCGCTACCCCGCTTCGAACATGGCCGTCACCTGCGCCATGTCGAAGTAGTCCCGCCATGCGGTGATCTTCCCGTCGACGACGTCGAAGGCACCCATGACGGGCAGGGGGGCGGACTTTCCCTTCATGGTGAAGATGTCCGTCCTCTCCGTGAGCACGGTGGTCCCGTCGCTCGCCACATGGTGGACCTCGAACTCGAGGGCCTCGCACATCCCGAGGAACATGTCGATCACCGCCATGGTGGCGTCGATACCCTCCGCGGGCGCCATCGGGATGTTGTGGTAGACGACATCGTCCGAGAAGAAGGCCCGCAGGACCTCCGGGTCACGCGTGACTCGCCGCGGCACAGAAATCCCTCACAACCTGCTCAGCACTGGGCATCGGCGTTCCTCTCTCGGTGACCGGGCCGCCCAGGGTACCGAACGATCGGGCATGATGACGGTGTGACAGGAACGACGAAACGGGTCGCCGTGCTGGCGCCGATGCTGCCGGAGCTCAAGGCGATTGTGAAGTCCTTCGGGCTGCAGGCGACGCCTTCGGACACGGTGTTCTCCCACGCCGGGGCGGCGGGCCAGTGGTGGGTCGGGTCTCTCGTGACGGGCATGGGGCCCGCCTTGGCCGCCGAGGCCACCCGGCGGGCGCTGTCCGCCGGATCGATCGACCACGTCATGGTGATCGGTATCGCCGGCGGGCTCGACCCCGCGCTCCCGGTCGGGTCGCTGCTGGTACCCGAGCGCGTGCAGCTCTACCCCGACGGGCCGGTGTTCACCTCCCACCCGATCCCACCACGACAGGCCTCCGGCGCGCTCATGACGACGGACGGCCTCTTCGACGACGACGACGTGTGGCGCCCCATCGTCGAGCGCGGCTTCGGTGCCGTCGACATGGAGGCATCCGGGGTGGCCGAGGTGTGCGAGGAGGCAGGCGTCGACTGGTCCGTCTACCGCGGCATCAGTGACCGCCCCGACGAGCACATCGTCGACCAGGCCGTCTTCTCGCTCAGCAAGCCCGACGGTTCGGCCGATCCGGTGGCGGTGGCCAAGTACCTCGCCCGGGATCCTCGGCGCGCCAAAGCGCTCGCCCACCTCAACAAGTGCATGCAGCTTGCGGCCCGCACGGCGGCGGACGCCGCCTTCGCCGACCTCTCGGCGACCTAGCTTTCGTCTTCGGCAACGGGCGCGTTGATCGACGCCTCGCGACGGGCGATGACGTGCAGATCGATGTCGTTCTCCGACGCCATGCGCAGGATCTGCTGCATGACCGACCCCCGCGTCATCGACTGCCAGCGCGTCAGCCGTGACGTCCCCACGACGATCTGCGTGATCTGCTGATCAATCGCCGCCGCAAAGATCGCCTTCGCCACGTCGTCGCTCTCCACCGTCTGCCAGGTTCCGCCCACCGCCGTGACGAGCTCCTCGAGCTCGGCCGTTCCGGCCTTCTTCGCTTCGGCGTCACCGGAGACCACGTTGATGGCCACCAGCGGTGCCTTGACCCGTGCCGCAATACGGGCGGCCCGCCTGATGACCGACGCGTTGCCCAGGTGCGCCCGTCACGGCCACCATGATCCGCTCTGTCGTCTCCCACAGCTCCCCACCGGCGCCTTTCGAGCGCAGGTACGCCAACAACTCCTCCTCGGTCTCGTCCGCCACGAAACGCAGCGACAGCTCGCGGAGCGCAGCGAGGTTCTCGGCCCGGAAGAAGCCGTTGAGCGCGGCAGGGACCTTCTCCTCCGGGTAGATGTTGCCGTGCAGCATGCGGCGCCGCAGCTGATCCGCCGATGAATCGATCAGCTCGAGCTGATCGGCCCGCCGCACCACCCAGTCCGGCACCCGCTCGCGCACACCGACCCCGGTGATCCGCTCGACCGCGTCCGCCACCGACTCGACGTGCTGAATATTGACCGTCGTGATGACGGCAATGCCGGCATCGAGGATCTCGAGGACATCCTCCCAGCGCTTCTCGTGGCGTCCCGAACCCGGGACATTGGTATGCGCCAGCTCGTCAATGAGGGCCACCTTGGGCGCCCGAGCAATGAGGGCATCGACATCCATCTCCTCCCAGTCCGCGTCCCGGTACCGCACCTTCTTGCGCGGCACCACGGGGAGATCCCGCAATTGCTCGACGGTGTAAGGGCGCTTGTGCGTTTCGACGAAACCGACGACGACATCCGCCCCACGTTGGAAACGGCGCCAACCCTCGTCGAGCATTGCGCACGTCTTGCCGACACCGGCCGCCGCACCGAGGTACACCCTGAACTTTCCGGTCGGGCGGACGCCCTCGTCCTCGCCATCTCCCGCAATCATGTGGACCTCACTTCGCTACGCTCCCGACCACGTCACTACACTCGAATGGCAGTCGGACCCAAGGAAAGCAGTGACACCAGTGCAGCCAAGCGGGCTCACACAGGGAAGGTACCAGCGAAGCATTCTGGGGGTGCTCGCGTCCCTCGTGGGACTGGGTGTCGTGCTCGCCATTTTGCTGCCCTTGCGCCCGCATGTGAGCACCGCCATCCCCGCGTTGCTGTTCGTCCTGCCGGCGCTCCTCGGCGTTGTGCTGGCCGGCTTCGTTCCCGGTGTCGTCGGAGCCCTCGGCGGCTTCCTCTGCTACGACTACTTCTTCCTGCCCCCCTACAACACGCTCACGGTCAGATCGCCGCAGAACTGGGTCGCCCTGCTCGTCTACCTGGTCGTCGTCCTCGTCGTGGCCCAGGTGGCGGCGCAACTCCGGGCGGCCCGTGCGGACGCCCTCCGCCGCACCGAGGAGACCGGGCGGCTGTATGAGCTGTCCCAGGCGCTCATCGGCGACCTCAACCTCTCGCAGCTGCTGACACACATTGTGGAGACGGTGCAGAGCGTCTTCGCTCCACGCTGGACCGCTCTGATCCTTCCTGCCGGCGGCCGCGGCGCTCTGGCACCAGGAGAGGTGCTGCAGGTTGCTGCGGCGGCGGGAGAGCGCCTGGCCGAGAGCGACGTCGCCAGCTTGACCGCGGGCGGCGGCCAGGCGCGCTCGCTCGGTATGACGGGCGAGTACGGAGGACCGTCGGGTCTCGGTGGCGCTCGCCGTGGGCGACCACCCCGTCGGCCTGCTTGTGCTCCAGGACGTCGAACTGGCCGGTCGTGAGCGCAGCCTGCTCGGCACCTTTGCCAACCAGGCCGCGCTGGCCCTCGACCGGGCCGAGCTGTCCGAGCAGGCGTTGCGCGCCCGCCTGCTCGAGGAGATCGATCGCTGGCGCAGCGCGCTCGATGGGGGCCGCCTCCCATGATCTGCGGACACCACTGGCCTCCATCAAGACAGCCGTCTCGAGCCTGCGACAGGTCGGCACCGGGCTCGACCCGGCCGATCGGGACGAGCTTCTCGAATTGATTGAGTTGCAGTCGGATCGGCTGGCCCGGCTCGTCACCAACCTGCTCGACATGACCCGGATTGAGGCGGGCGCGTTGGAACTGCATCCGGTGGCTCTCGCGTTCGACGAGTTGGTGTCCGAGGCGCTCGGTTCCCTGGAGGGCACGATCGGGCGAGGCCGTGTCCGTTTCGAGGAGTCGGCCGACCTGCCGCTGTTGCACATCGACCACGTGCTCATCAGCCAGGTCCTGGCCAACCTGCTCGAGAACGCGGACCGCCTGTCGCCCGCCGACGCCGTCATTCGGGTGACGGGCCGCGTCGCACCCGGCGGGGCGTCGGCGCAGGTCGAAATCGCGGTCAGCGACGAGGGTCCCGGCATCGAAAGGGAGGAGCGGGAGCGCGTCTTCGAAATGTTCAGCCAGAACGCGGGCGGCGGCCGTGCCGGGCCTCGGTCTGGCCATCGCCAAGGCTTTCGTCGAGGCCCACGGGGGACGCATCTGGATCGATCCCGACGTCGAGCACGGGGCGCGCGTCGTCTTCACCGTCCCTTCCGAGGCCTCCGTGCCCGCACCGGTCTGAGCCGGCGTGACCAAGGTCCTGGTGGTCGACGACGACCCATCGCTGCTCAAGGCGCTCCGCATCGGCCTCTCCGCACGGGGTGACGAGGTCGTGCTGGCGCAGACGGGCGCCGAGGCCGTCACGCAGGTCGCGTTGGCGCGACCAGATCTGGTCATCCTCGATCTTGGCCTTCCCGACATCGACGGCATTGAGGTGACCCGGCGGATCAGGGAGTTTTCCGCGGTGCCGATTCTGGTGCTCTCGGCCTACGGCATCGAACGCCGCAAGGTCGAGGCGCTCGACGCCGGGGCGGACGACTTCGTGACGAAGCCCTTCGGGATGGCCGAGCTCGAGGCGCGGCTCCGCGTGGCGCTCAGACACCGAAGCGCCCGGAGCGCAGAAACCGACGAGGCGGCGCAGACGCTGCAGGTGGGTGACCTCGAGATCGACCTCGTCCACCACATGGCCACGCGTCAACGGCACCCAGTTGCAGCTCACCGCCCGCGAATTCGAGCTGTTGGCCTACCTGGCCCGCCACGCCGGAAAGGTCTGCACGCATCACATGATCCTCAAGGACGTCTGGGGACCCGGCTATGGCGTCGAGTCCAACTACGTGCGGGTGTACACCCATCGCCTGCGGAAGAAGCTCGGCGACGACGAAGGTCACGTGCTCAAGACCGTCCCCGGCATTGGCTACCAGCTGGTCGCAGACGATCAGTCGTCCACGTCAACGAATACCGCGGGTTGAGCATCACGAGGACACCCCGCACAAGACCGGGAGTTCCCTCTGCGACAATCTGACCCCCGGTAGCCAGGCCGGGAATGCCGGATCGACCCAGGAAGCGAAGGAGCAATGTCCCGGTTCCATCGGTGAGCTCGGCGTCGGTATGAACCCAGGGCCTTTCGTAGGACACGACGGAGACGATCTCGCCCTGCACCGTTGTCCGCTGTCGCGGTGCCACCGCCGCAATGGCGGTGGTGGTCATGTCTTGAGCTTGGCCAGCGCTTCGTTGAGCTGCAGGACGTCGATATAGGACGTGCCCATGAAGCCGAGCTCAGCGCCTTGCGTCTGGCTGATGACCAGATGGCGGAGCACGGAGGCCGAGAGCCCGGTGGCCCGGGACACCATTGGGATCTGGACCAGCGCATCCTGTTGGCTGATGTCGGGGTCGTACCCGCTGCCCGACGTCGTGACGAGGTCGGGGGTCGGGTTGACGCCCCTGGCCTTCCAGTACGCCACAAGTGCCTGTGTGTTCTCCTTGAGGGTCTTGGAGCGGGGGCCGAGGTTGCTCGCGCCCGACTCCCCGGAATTCAAGACGCCGGGCTTGCCGGGGATGTTGTTGGCCTGGAGCGGGTTGTCGCCGCCGGCGGCGACCGGGTTCGCCGATCCGGCGTAGGGACCGACGGCATCCGGGCGCCCCTGGAACACGCAGGTGCCGTTCCGATGGCCCGGGCAGGGCGCCTGGGACCAGTTCTGCCCGATCAGGGTCGATCCGTTGGCCGTGATCGACCCGTCAGCCTGGTGCTTGAACAGGAGCTGCGAGACGCCGGTGCCGAGGAATGCGAAGGCGAAGGTCAAGACCAGCGCCGCAACAACGAGGACAACCGCACGGCGGATGTGGACGAGCATCAGAGGATCTCCATCAGTAGGCGTGCAGCGCGACGAGGATGAGGTCGATCAGCTTGATGCCGATGAACGGGACGATGATTCCGCCGACGCCGTAGATCCAGACGTTGCGGCGCAGGATGGCGGCCGAGCCGGCCGCCCGGAACTTGACGCCTCGGAGCGCCAGAGGGATCAGGGCCACGATCACGAGCGCATTGAAGATGACGGCGGAGAGCACGGCGCTCTGCTGACTGTGCAGATGCATGATGTTCAGTGCGTTCAGCTGCGGATAGGTGGCAACGAAGATCACCGGGATGATGGCGAAATACTTGGCTACGTCGTTGGCGATGGAGAACGTCGTCAGCGAGCCCCGTGTGATGAGAAGCTGCTTGCCGATCTCGACGACGTCGATCAGCTTGGTGGGGTTGGAGTCGAGGTCGACCATATTGCCGGCCTCTTTGGCCGCGGTGGTGCCGGTGTTCATCGCCACCCCGACATCGGCCTGGGCCAGCGCGGGGGCGTCGTTGGTGCCGTCGCCGGTCATGGCGACGAGCTTGCCGCCCTCCTGTTCCTGCTTGATGAGCGCCAGCTTCGCTTCGGGTGTGGCCTCGGCCAAGAAGTCGTCGACTCCCGCCTCCTGGGCGATGGTGGCCGCGGTCAGAGGGTTGTCGCCGGTGATCATCACCGTGCGGATGCCCATGGAGCGCATTTCGGCGAACTTCTCCTGAATGCCCTCCTTCACCACGTCCTTGAGCTCGATGACCCCGAGGATGACCGGGCCATCGGCCACGACCAGCGGCGTGGAGCCGGCGCGCGAGACGCGCTCGACGATGGCATCGAGATCGGCAGGCACGGTTCCGCCCTGCTCGGCCACCCACTGCTTGACCGAGTCCGCGGCGCCCTTGCGGATCTGGCGCCCGTCGAAGTCGAGGCCCGACATGCGGGTGGTGGCCGAGAACGGCACGAAGACGTGGCCGGCTTCGAGGTGGCGCTCCCGGATGTCGAAGCGCTCCTTGGCCAGGACCACGATGGAGCGCCCCTCAGGCGTCTCGTCGGCCAGTGAGGCCAACTGGGCCGCGTCGGCAAGGTCGCGCTCGCTGTGGTCGCCGACGGGGTAGAAGCCCGACGCCATCCGGTTGCCCATGGTGATGGTGCCCGTCTTGTCCAAGCAGGAGGGTCTGCACGTCGCCGGCCGCTTCCACGGCCCGGCCGCTCATGGCCAGAACGTTCTTCTGCACGAGACGGTCCATTCCGGCGATGCCGATGGCGGAGAGCAGGGCGCCGATGGTCGTCGGGATCAGGCAGACGAGCAGCGCCACCAGGATCACCACCGACACCGCGCTGCCGGAGTAGATGCCGAAGGCCTCGAGCGAGACCACGACGGGAATGAAGATGATCGTGAGGACGGCCAGCAGGATCGTCAAGGCGATCTCGTTGGGTGTCTTCTGGCGGTTGGCTCCCTCGACCAGGGTGATCATCCGGTCCAAGAAGGTCTGCCCGCGTTCGGCCGTGATACGGATCACGATCCGGTCCGAGAGGACCCTGGTCCCGCCCGTGACCGCCGAGCGGTCACCGCCCGACTCGCGGATCACCGGCGCTGACTCACCGGTGATGGCCGACTCGTCGACCGAGGCGATGCCCTCGACGATCTCGCCGTCGGAGGGGATGAGGTCGTTCGCCTCGCAGACGACCATGTCGCCCTTGTTCAGCTCGGCGGCCGGCACCAGTTCCTCGGTGCCATCGGCCCGCAGCCGCCGCGCCTCGGTCTCCGAGCGCATCCTGCGCAACGTGTCGGCCTGCGCCTTGCCCCGGCCCTCGGCCATGGCCTCGGCGAAGTTGGCGAAGATCACCGTCAGAAACAGCCACACGGTGATGGACCAGGTGAAGACCGACGGGTGCGCAATGGCCTCGAGGAAGGTGACGACGGTACCGACGAGGACCACGAACATCACGGGATTGCGGATCTGCACCGCCGGGTTCAGCTTGGTCAACGAGTCGACGAGGGCCTGACGCAGGATCGGGCCGTCGAAGAGGCTCCGGCGCTCGGCCACACCGTGCGGCGCACTGGCCGGCCCCGGCTGATCCGGTTGGGTGGTGGTCATGGTCATGAGAAGAACGCTCCGTGGCGGGTCATTTAGAAGAACTGTCCGTGGCTGAGCTGCTCGACGATCGGTCCGAGCGCGAGGGCGGGGAAGAACGTCAGGCCGCCGATGATGATGATGACCCCGATGGTCAGGCCCACGAACATGGAGTTGTCGGTCCGGAAGGTGCCGAGCCCTTCGGCGACCGCCGGCTTCGCCGCCAGCACGCCGCCGAGGGCGAGCGCCGGGATCATGATGCCGACCCGGCCGATCAACATGTCGATGCCGCCGATCACGTTGTAGAAGGTCGTGTTGCCGGTGAGACCCCCGAAGGCCGAGCCGTTGTTGTTCCCCTGCGAGGTCAGCCCGTAGAGGATCTCGGTGAACCCGTGGGGAATGGCGTTGAGCGGACCCGCTCGGCCGGCGTGGATCGAAACGGCGATGGCCGTGAAGATCAGCACGATCAGCGGCATGACGAGGGCCCCGAGACCCGCGAGTTTGACCTCCTTGGCCTGGATCTTCTTCCCCAGGTACTCCGGTGTTCGTCCGATCATCAGGCCGCCGATGAACACGGCGATGATGGCGTAGATGAGGATGGTGTAGAGGCCGCTCCCGGCGCCTCCAGGCGTCACTTCGCCCAGCATCATGCCGCTGATGAGGAAGAAGCCACCCATCGGCGTGAACGAGTCGTAGGAGGCATCGGCCGAGCCGGTGGAGGTGTTCGTCGAGGACACCCCGAACACGGCAGTCGACGTATCACCGAAGCGGACCTCGTGGCCTTCGGTGTTCCCGACGGTCGAGGTCACGCCGGCTGCGGCGACGGCAGGGTTGTTCTGGTGCTCGTAATAGGCGGCGCCGCCCACCCAGACCCCGAAGATGATCACCATGGCCGCCAGCAGGGCGGCGCCATGGCGGATGCTGCCCACCATTTTGCCGAAGGTGTAGGTGAGGGCGAAGGGGATGGCCAGCAACAAGTAGATCGACAACCAGTTCGTGAGGCCCGTCGGGTTCTCGAAGGTCGTCGCCGAGTTGGCGTTGAGGAATCCGCCTCCGTTGTTGCCCAGCTGCTTGATGGCCTCCATGAAGCCGATCGGGCCTCTCGGGATTGTCTGGCTGACGCCGTTCAGGGGATCGTGGATGCTCACGGTGCCGGCCAGCGTCTGCACGGCCCCCTGGCCGACGAAGATGAGCCCGGCGAGGAACGCGATGGGGAAGACGATGTAGAGCAGGCCGCGCGTCATGTCGACCCAGAAGTTGCCGATGGTGGGTGAGTTCCGCCGGGAGAAGCCCCGCACGAAGGCGATGGCCACTGCGATACCGATCACCGGGCTCAGCATCTGCTCCAGCGTCAGCGCGCCGATCTGCGAGAAGTACGACATGGTCGTCTCGCCGCCATAGTTCTGCCAGTTGGTGTTGGTCATGAACGAGGCGGCGGTGTTGAAGCTGAGCGCCTGCGGGACGGCGCCCAGGTGTTGCGGGTTGAGCGGAAGCGATCCCTGGATCCTGATCAGCAGGTAGGTGACACCCATGGCGATGGCCGAGAAGATGACCATGGAGGCGGCGTAACGCTTCCAGTTCTGCTCCTTCTCCGGGCTGGTCCCGAGCAACCGGTAGACCGGTCGCTCGGCCCAGCCGAGGAAATGCACCCGCCCGTCGAAGACGGCGGCCATGTAGGAGCCCAGGTAGCGCCAGGTCAGACCAAGCGCAATGACCAGGGTGACGATGGTGATCGCGAAGATCCACGTCAGAACCTCTCGGGCTTGAACATGGCGACGCCCAGATACAAGAACATGACGATGGACACCCCGAGAAGGATCCCCTGGGTCCAGGTCATACCCGATCCAGCGCCCAGATGAGCCCCAGCATCGCCGCAACGAAGCCCACGATGCCGAGCACTGCGAGAAAGTCAGCCATGGGTTCCATGCTGGCGGTGGCGCTGTGAACCGGACGTCAACGCGACCGTGCTCGGTGTAAACAAAGTGTCAATGGCCGCTGGGCGCCGGCGCTGCGTAAGGTGAGGGCAGCCGTAGAGATCGAAAGTGGGGTGGACGATGGCGTTGGACCTGCAGGGGTGCCGCGCGCTGGTGACCGGGGGGTCGTCGGGCATCGGGGCGGGGCTGGCCGAGGCGCTGGCTGAGCGGGGTGCCGTGGTCGGCATCTGCGCCCGACGCGCCGAACAGCTCTCCGAAGTGCTGGAACGCTGCATGAAGCACTCGCCCGACAGCCGCATGTGGGTGACCAACCTGGCGGACCCCGACGCCGTGGACCAGCTGGCGGTGGACGTGCTCGACGCCTTCGGCGGCGTCGACCTCCTGGTCAACAACGCCGGCATCCCGAAGCGCCGCCACACCACCGCGCTCGACATCGACACCATTACGGCCGTGATGCACATCAACTACCTGTCGCCGATGCGCCTGACCTACGACCTGCTCCCCCAGATGCTGGCCCGCGGCTCGGGCACCATCGTGAACATCTCGTCGATCGCCGCACCCCTCAGCGCACCGGGCGAGGCCGCCTACGACGCGTCGAAGGCGGCGCTCACGGCCTTCTCCGAGGCCATGGCCGTGGACCTGTGGGAGACCGGGATCAAGGTGATGGTCGTCTACCCCGGCGTGATCGACACCCCGCTGTTCTCGCTGCCCGACAACGACGTGCCCGACCTGCCGATCCCGGCTGAACCCGTCTCGGCCATGGCCGACGCCATTTTGGCGGGGCTCGAGTCCGGCGCCGCCCAGGTCTACTTCCCCGAGTACTTCAAGGACCTGGCCGCCTCCAAGGCCAAGGACGTCGGCGCATTCCTGGCGGGCACCGCCGGCTACCTCCGCGAGCAGAAGCTGAAGAAGGGGTAGAGACCGGCACCATGAAGACGGAGCCCGATGCCGCCGGGATGAGCGAGGGGCGCCTGGAGCGGATCACGGAACACTTCTCCTCCGCCTACGTGGAACCGGGCAAAATCGCCGGCTGCCAGTTCACGGTGGTGCGCGGCGGGCATGTCGCCTACCACCGCTCGCTCGGGCTGATGGACCGCGAGGCGCAGACCCCGATGGCCGACGATGCCATCTTCCGCATCTACTCCATGACGAAGCCCATCGCCTCGGTCGCCCTCATGCAGCTCTACGAGCGCGGCCTGTTCCAGCTGCTCGACCCCGTGCACCGCTACATCCCCGAGTGGCGAACCCTGCAGGTCGGCCTGGTCGGCGACGACGATGCCATCACACTGGTCAAGCCCGAGCGTCCCGATGAACATGCGTGACGTGCTGATGCACACGACCGGCCTGCCCGGCGGGCTCTTCCCCGGCAACCCCATCGACGCCGCCTTCAACGAGGCGCTCGAAAGCGCAGGGCGGCGGGCAGACGCTCGAGTCCGTCACGGCACTGCTGGCCGAGCACCCGCTCAAGTTCCACCCCGGGACGCAGTGGAACTACGGGCTGTCGACGGACATCGTGGGCCGGCTGGTCGAGATCCTCTCGGGGCTGCCCTTCGACGAGTACCTCCGGCGCGAGATCTTCGAGCCGCTGGGCATGGTCGACACGGGGTTCTCCGTCCCCGAGGGCTCGTTGCCCCGCCTCGCCGCCTGCTACCAGTACCGCCCGGCCAACACCCCCCTGCCTCATGGAGGGCTCGTTCGTCAACGGCATCAAGCGCCGCCGCTCCTATCTCTCGGGCGCGGGCGGCCTGGTCTCCACGACCGCCGACTACGTCGCCTTCTGCCAGATGCTGGCCAACGGCGGGCACCTCGACGGCCGGCGGGTGCTCGGACGCAAGACCCTGGAACTGATGACCGTCAACCACCTTCCCGGCGGCGCCACCCTGCAGGACATGGCCATCGGGGGCTTCGGCGAGGCCGGCTTCGAGGGCGTCGGCTTCGGGCTCGGCTTCGCCGTCGGCCTCGGCCCGGCCGCCACCACCATGGCCGGCTCGGCCGGCGACTTCTACTGGGGCGGCGCGGCGAGCACGGCGTTCTGGGTCGACCCGGCCGAGGACCTCTTCGTCGTCTTCATGACGCAGCTCTTCCCCTCCGTCGCCTACCCGTTCCGGGCTCAGCTGCGGGCGCTCGTCTATCAGGCCATCGACGACTGATGCCCGAGGCTGACGGGCCCGTCGGTCCCGCCGACGCCAGCCTGGTGCCTCGCTTCTCCGGGCTCGCCACCTTCGCCCGGCTGCCCACCGTGGACCAGGTCGGGCACTGGGACATCGGGGTGGTCGGCGTCCCGTTCGACGGTGGCACCAGCTACCGGCCCGGTGCCCGCTTCGGTCCGGCGGCCGTCCGCCAGGGCTCGCGCCTGCTGCGGCCGTACAACCCCGCCCTCGAGGCGCTTCCCTTCGAGCTGGCCCAGGTGGTCGACGCCGGGGACATCGCCTGCACGCCCTTCAGCGCGGAGGAGGCCGTGGGCCAGATCGAGGCCGCGGCCGACGCCCTCCTGCGTGATGGCGGCCGGCTGGTCGCCATCGGGGGCGACCACACCATCGCGCTGCCGCTGCTCCGGGCCACGGCGCGCCGCCACGGGCCGCTCGCCCTGGTCCACTTCGACGCGCATCTCGATACGTGGGACACCTACTTCGGGCAGCGCTTCACGCACGGGACGCCGTTCCGCCGCGCCTGGGAGGAGGGTCTCCTCCTCCATGACCACAGCGTCCACGTCGGCCTGCGGGGACCGCTCTACTCCGACGCCGACCTCTCCGACGACGCCTCCATGGGCTTCGCGCAGCTCACGACCGACGACGTGGCGGAGCACGGCGTGGCCGAGGTGGTGCGCCGGCTGTTGGCGCGGGTCGGCGACGCCCCGGTCTACGTGTCGGTCGACATCGACGTCCTCGACCCGGCCCATGCGCCGGGCACCGGCACGCCCGAGGCGGGCGGCCTGACCAGCCGCGAGCTCCTCGCTCTGGTGCGGGGACTGCGACCGGCCGCGGTGGTCGGCGGGGACGTCGTGGAGGTCTCCCCCGCCTACGACCACGCCGAGATCACGGCCGTCGCCGCGGCGCACGTCCTCTACGACCTGCGTGACGATCATGGCGGCGCCGGAGCCGGGTCTGACCGGACGCTCCGCCCAAGCGGGATTGCGGAGCACCCGTCTTTGTAACAGTGCATTCACGTACGGGAAACGAACGGCGAACGTTGTCTTCCTAGGGTGAGCGGCACAGCGCAGTACAGAGGTGGGAAAACCAGGTACCCGACGTGAAGCGAGATCTTCTGGTTGGTGTGGCCCAGTGGCTGGCCGCACCAGGGGAGCCGCGCCAGAACATGAACGTGGCGCTCAGCATGATGGACGACGCCGCGTCGCGGGGCGTCGAGCTCCTTGTGCTGCCCGAGCTCTGGTCGTGCGGCTACGACCCCGAGACGCTGGCCCAGGACGCGCGGGCGGACGCCGAGCCGCTGCGACGGGCCGCGCACCGCCCGGCTCGGCGAGGCGGCGCGCCGACGCGACATGTGGCTGGCCGCCGGCAGCGTGCCCGAGCTGGGCGACGACGGCCGCATTTACGACACCGCGCTCGTCTTCAATCCCCACGGCGAGCTGGTCGCCTGGCACCGCAAGGCCCATCTCTACCCGCCGACGCTCGAGCCCTCCGTGTTCACCGCCGGCGACCGGTTGACGACGTTCGACGACCCCGCCCTGGGGCGGGTGGGCCTGGTGGTCAGCTTCGACGGCGACTTCCCCGAGGTGGCCCGGACGCTGGCGCTGCGCGGTGCCCGCCTGGTCCTGGCGCCGGCGGCCTACGAGGTGGAGGGGGCCAACGCCTGGGATCTCCTCTACCCCGCCATCGCCCTGACCAACAGCCAGTGGTGGGTGCAGGCGAACCAGGCCGGTTCGCACTCCACGTCGACCCTGCTCGGGGCCAGCCGGATTGTGGCGCCGACCGGCACCGTCGTGGCGGAGGCGAGCCGGGCCGTGCCGGGCTCCCTCAGCCGGGCCGAGCTCCTGGTCCACCGCATCGACCTGCACATCGCCCACGCGCTCGAGGGAATCTCCGGGCTGCTGGAGGACCAGCGCCATCCCGACCTCTACTTCGACCGGGTGCCGGCCGAGTCGGCCTGAGGCTCCTCACTCCTCCGCGGCCTGCGCCTGCAGCGCGGCGTTGACCCGGTCCCGGAAGATGACGTACTGGTCCTGCGCCAGCCACGGCACGTCGGGCAGCCGCTGAATCAGGTGCGGCGCGTGCACCACTTCACCGTTCGGCGAACTGGCGCCGGGTCAGATCCACGTCGACGCCGGCGAACCGGTTCCAGTAGTGGAACCCCTGGCGGGACCCGTCCGCGTGGTCGACCTCGGCCTCGAGCAGCTCGCCGCCGAGCAGGTCGTGCACGACCAGCGCCGTGACCGCACACTGGCCGCGTGACGGTTCGGCAGGGGTCCACACCGGCACGTCGGTCGGGTCGCAGGTGTCGATCGACCACGACGACCTGATGGCCGATTCGAGACCGGTGAAGGTGAAGGGCCGCTCCTGGCCGAGGCGATCGGGAGATGTCACCCCCTCAGTCAACACGCTGACCGGCCGTCGCCGTGCACCGGGACGGACCGAGTCCGTTCAGTGGCGCTTGCGCCGGTCGTGCTGGGACTGCGACCGCTTCGCCTTGCGGTTCTTGCGCCCCGCCGCGTCGGGGTGGGTGCCGTGCGCGGCATGCGCCGGGTGTCCACCGCCGGCGCCGACCGCCACGTCCTCGCCCCGCATGCGTGCGGCGGCGGCGCGACACGGCGGCGAAGAAGGCGACGATCAGGACGACGGCCGCCAGGCTGAAGATCAGCACGTAGAACATGGCTCATTCAACCACGGGGGCGGTCTCGGGCCGTCCCCGCTGCCGGGCCCGCCGTCTGAGTACGCTCTCCTCGCCGGGCACACCAACTCCAACGAGAGGACGGGACCGATCACCTGCCTGCAGCGACTTGTCCTCCTCTGTGCGCTGGTCGTCCTGACGACGGCGAGTCTGCTCACGCCCACGGCGTCGGCGTTGGCGAACGCCTCTGCGGCGACGCTGCCGTTCCAAGGGCACGGCTCCATCGGGGAGGCCTACGTGACCGGCGCCCCTCCCGGTGCGCACCTCGTCGTCCTGAACGCGAGTGGGACCAAGGTGGGATCCGGGATGGTCGACAGGCTCGGCAGCCTCGATCGTCCGCAACCTGACGCCGGGCCCGGCTACCGCTTCGCGGCGGGAACGGACTCGGGTGCGCACCGCACGGCTGCCTTCTCCGTGCTGTCCACCTCCTCGACGCCGCCCGCGTCCTTCTACTCCGGTCAGCAACTGCACGCCGGGCTCAACTACGTGCGCATGCGCGACGGGATCCTGCTGGCCGCCACCGTGCGCCTGCCGCCGGGCAAGACCCTGGCCGACGGTCCGTTCCCCACCGTGATCGAGTACTCCGGCTACAACGTGGCCGGACCGCACAGCCTCATCGACGCGCTCGAGGGTCACGCCTCGTCGAGCGATCCTCTCCTCCCCGATACCTCGACCGTCGTCGGCTCGGTCGTGGCGCCGTTGCTGGGCTTCGCCACCGTCAGCGTGCAGATGCGCGGCACCGGATGCTCGGGCGGTGCGTTCGACCTCTTCGGCCTCCCCTCGGACTACGACGGCTACGACGTCGTGCAGGCCGTCGGCGCACAGCCCTGGGTGCTCAACCACAAGGTGGGCATGGTCGGGATCTCCTATTCGGGGTTCTCCCAGCTGGTCGTGGCCGGCACCGATCCGCCTGACCTGGCGGCCATCACACCGCTCAGCCCGACCGACGACCTGTACTCCACCGGGTACCCCGGCGGGATCTACAACGACGGCTTCGCCGCCAGCTGGGTGGCCCAGCGCGCCTCGGACGCGCAGCCGGCACCCGGCGGGGGGCAGCCCTGGGCGACGGCCGAGATCGCCACGGGCGACAAGACCTGCCTGGCCAACCAGCGCCTCCATCTGCAGGCGCAGAGCCTCGAGTCGCTGGTCAGCCCCAACCTCGGCCGCACGCCCGCGCTGTTCAACCCGCGCTCGCCGACGGCTTGGGCCACCAAAATCCGGGTGCCCGTGTTCCTGGTCGGCGCCCTCCAGGACGAGCAGGTGGGCCCGCAGTGGCCCGCGCTCATCACCGCCCTGCACGGCAACAGTGACGTCTACGTCACCATGATGAACGGGACCCACACCGACTCGCTCGGTCCCGACACGATTTCGCGCTGGCTGGAGTTCCTGGACCTCTACGTCGCCGACCGCGTCCCGACGCCGTCGCCGACGCTCGACGCGCTGGCGCCCACCTTGTACTCGCTCGCTCACCGGGGGTGCCCCGTCGGCGCCGGTCCCCGCCGTCCGCTTCACGAACGAGCCTTCGGTCGCCGCGGCGAAGGCCGCCTTCGCGGCGCAGGACCCACGGGTGCGGGTGCTCTTCGACAACGGTGGGGGATCGCTCGGGCCGGGCGCGCTCCAACCCACCTACGAGGCGGGCTTCTCGTCCTGGCCACCCACCGGCACGCTGCGTCCGCGACGGCCTCGGGCCCGCCGGCACGCTGCAGGCGGGCTCGGCGAAGGGCTCGTCCACGGCGTCGTTCCGGCCCGACCCCTCCGTCCGCCCGGCCGACGACCTGTCCGCCTCGGCCAACGCCTGGGCGGCCCAGCCGCCCTACGACTGGACCACGGTGCCCACCGCCAACGGGATCGCGTTCGAGACGCCCGCCTTCACCAGCGCCACCACGATCGTCGGGCCCGCCAGCCTCAACCTGATGCTCAAGTCGACCGCACCCGTCACCGACCTGCAGGTGACCGTCACCGAGGTCCGGCCGGGCGAGACGCAAGAGGAGTACGTCACCTCGGGCTTCCTGCGCAGCAGCGATCGCACCTTGTCGGCCGCCTCGACCCCGCTCGACCCGGTGCCCACCTACCTGACGGCGGATCGCCGACCGCTCCCCAAGGGACGTTTCACCCTCGTGCGGATCCCGATCGACCCCATCGCGCACACGTTCCGGGCCGGCACCCGCCTGCGCATCGTCATCTCCGCCCCGGGCGGGGACCGGCCGTCGTGGACCTTCGACACGCCCGGCCACCCACGGCGCGGTGGTCGACACCGTGGCGCTCGGCGGGCACGCACGGATCGTCACTGGTGGTCAACGAGGTCGGCGGTGTCGTCCCGTCCTCCGCACTGCCGGCCTGCGGCGCATTGCGAGGTGAGCCCTGCCGGGCCTACGCCCCGCTCGGCAACCAGGGCTGAGCGGCGGCCGCCCGCCGTCGACCTATTGGGTAGGGTCGCCGCATGGCAGGGACAGCGGGCAGACGGGCTCACCGGAAGAGGTCTCGCTCTACGAGGGACTGCTCACCACGCGGGCCATCCGGCGCTACACCGACGAGCCCGTCCCCGACGAGGCACTGCGCGACATCCTCTTCGCCGCCACCCGGGCCCCGAGCGGGTCGAACCGCCAGCCCTTCCGCTTCATCGTCCTCACCGACGGGCCGGTGGCGGCCGGAGGCCAAGCGGCTGATCGGCGAGGGGGCGCGCCGGTTCTGGGCCGCCAAGCGGGAGGCCGACGGCTACGACACCGGGTCGGGCGCCGCAGGCCGACTCGCCCAAGGCGCGCATGGCCCGCACCATGCAGCACTACGTCGACACCTACGAGTCGGTGCCCGTGCTCGTGCTGGCCTGCTTCCGGCGCTACCGGCACGCCGACGCCTACACCGACGGTGCATCGGTCTACCCCGCCTGCCAGAACCTGCTGCTGGCCGCCCGGGCCCTCGGCTTCGGCGGCGTCATGACGGGCTGGCAGTTCGCGGCCGACGCCGAGCTGCGGGCGCTGCTGCACATCCCCGACGAGGTCGAGATCATGGCGACCATCACCCTCGGGCGGCCCGCAGGGCCGCCACGGGCCGGTGCGCCGCCGGCCGCTGCCCGAGCTGGTCTACGGGGAGCGCTGGGGCGAGGCCCCCGCCTGGGCGGTCGACCCGGCCGGGCGCCGCCCACACGTCGGCGGGGCCGCCGACCCGCAGCCAATAGAGTCTGCAGTGTTGCGCACGCTCGCGGAAGGCTGACCATGCACGCTGTCGACTCGCCCGTCTTCGACGCGGACAACCACTACTACGAGGCGCTCGACGCGTTCACCCGCCACCTCGACCCGAAGCTCGGGCCGCGGGTGATCGAGTGGGTCGAGGTCGGCGGCCGGCGCTACCACGCGCTCGGGCGGCCGGGTCAGCCGGGCCGTCACCAACCCGACCTTCAACCCGATCGCGCCGGCCGGGGCGCTGGTCGACTACTTCCGGGGCAACCCCGACGGCCGGCCCATGCACGAGCTGATGGGCAAGTCCGAGCCCATCCGCCCCGAGTACCGCGACCGCGACGCCCGCCTCGCCACCATGGACGCCCAGGGCCTGTCGAAGGTCTGGCTCTTCCCCACCCTCGGCATGCTCTACGAGGAGGCGCTCAAGCACGACCCGGGCGCCGTCGTGCTGCTGTTCCGCGCCTTCAACCGCTGGCTGGCCGAGGACTGGGGCATGGCGTACGCGGACCGCATCTTCGCCGCCCCGTACATCACGCTGGCCGACGTCGACGAGGCGGTGCGCGAGCTGGAGTGGGCGCTCGACCAGGACGCCCGGGCCGTCGTGATGCGGGCGGCCGCCCCGATCACCGCCGGCGGCCCGCTCTCCCCGGCCGCCGACGTGTTCGACCCCTTCTGGGCCCGGGTCAACGAGGCCGGGCATCACCGTGGTGGTGCACGCCGGGGACGCCGGGCTGTCCTCCAACGGCTACGCGCCCGACGGCTTCTCGGCCTCCTTCCGCGCCGGGCCGTGCCGGCCGAGCATCAAGATGTTCGCCATTGAGCGGGCGGCCCACGACTTCCTGGCCACGCTGCATGCTCGAGAAGCTGTTCGACCGCTTCCCCAACGTGCGCGTCGCCTCGGTCGAGAACGGCTCCGAGTTCCTCGCCCCCCTCTTCGCCAAGCTGCGCACCACCACCCGGCGCATGCCGGGCTACTTCTCCGAGGACCCGGTCCTCACCTTCCGCCGCAACGTGTGGATCAACCCGTTCTGGGAGGACGACGTCGGCGAGATCGTCGACCTCATGGGCGACGACCGGGTGATCTTCGGATCGGACTGGCCCCACATTGAGGGGCTGCCCGAGCCGACCGACTGGGTGACCGAGCTGCAGAAGCTCCCCGGCGAGTCGGTGCCCAAGATCATGGGGGGCAACGTGTCCGAACTCAACGAGCGGAGGCCGCGCATGACCGAGGTCGTCGACCAGAACGAGACGGTGGACTCGGCCCCGCCGGGCTACCAGATCGAACCGCACGTCATCATCCTCTTCGGCGCCACCGGCGACCTGGCGGCGCGCAAGCTGCTCCCCGGCCTGCTGCACCTGGCCATGACCGGGATGATGCCCGACTACCGCATCGTCGGGAGCTCGACGAGCACCCTGACCGACGAGGAGTTCCGGCACCTGGCCCGCCACGCCGTCGACCAGTTCTCGACGGACAAGATCTCGCTGCTGCAGTGGGCCAACTTCGAGAAGCGGCTGACCTTCTGCTCCACCTCGGCGGGGGCCGAGGCGCTGGCCGACCACGTGGCCAACGGCCGAGAAGGAGATCGGCGGCGAGCCGCGGCGGCTGCACTACCTGAGCGTCCCGCCGGCGGCCGACCGCTCCGTGATCCAGATGATCTCCGACGCCAAGCTGGTCGAGCGGTCGCGGGTGGTCATGGAGAAGCCGTTCGGCACCGACCTGGCCAGCGCCGTGGCGCTCAACGACATGCTGCACTCGGTCTTCGACGAGGAGCAGATCTTCCGCATCGACCACTTCCTCGGCAAGGAGGCGGCCCAGAACATCCTGGCCTTCCGCTTCGCCAACGGCCTCTTCGAGCCCATCTGGAACCGGGACCACATCGACCACGTGCAGATCGACGTGCCCGAGACGCTCGGCGTCGACGACCGCGTCGCCTTCTACGAGGCGACGGGCGCCTTCAAGGACATGGTGGTCACCCACCTCTTCCAGATCCTGGGCTTCATGGCCATGGAGCCGCCGACGGCGCTCTCGGCCGGCCCCATCAACGAGGAGAAGAACAAGGTCTTCCGCTCCATGCGCCCGCTCGACGTGACCGAGGTCGTGCGGGGCCAGTACGAGGGCTACCGCGACATCCCCGGCGTGGCGCCGGACTCCGACACCGAGACCTTCGTGGCGCTGAAGGTGCGAGATCGACAACTGGCGCTGGGCCGGCGTGCCCTTCTTCCTGCGCACGGGCAAGCAGCTCGGCGGCGGCGAGCGCATCATCTCCATCGCCTTCCGGGAGCCGCCCAAGTCCATGTTCCCCGACGGCTCCGGGGTGGGCGCCCAGGGCCCCGACCACCTCACCTTCGACCTGGCCGACTCGTCGAAGCTGTCCCTCTCCTTCTACGGCAAGAAGCCGGGGCCGGGCATGAAGCTCGAGAAGCTGAGCCTGCAGTTCGCCCTGCACGAGACGGGCCAGGACGCCGACGTGCTCGAGGCCTACGAGCGGCTGATCCACGACGCCATGATCGGCGACCACACCTTGTTCAACACGGCCGAGGGCATCGAGCGCCTGTGGGAGGTCTCGACGCCGCTCGCTGGAGGACCCGCCGCCGGTGCAGCCCTACCCCCAGGGCAGCTGGGGACCGCCCACCATCAACGAGCTCGATCGCGCCGCGCACCTGGCGCCTGCCCTTCGAGCGCCGCTGGCGGGGAAACTCCGCCGGCTGAGCTCGGCCGCTCAGTTGAAGCTGGGCCCGTTGGACCGGGGCAGTTCCGTCACGGGCCGGCCGGCCAGATCGACGGGGTCGAGCGGCCGGAACTCGGGGCCGGGACGCACCGTCGGGCGGGCCCGTTCGTCGAGCACCGTCGTGGCGGTGAGCGCGTCCCACGGCGCGTGGCGCGGCTGGCGGAAGAGCCCGTCGGGCGGTGAGGCCCCGAAGGCGAAGCAGAGCAGGACGACGGCACCGATGACGACGGTCGGCACCACCAGCAGCGTGCAGCAGACGCCGCTGCGCAGGAACGAGCGCCCGAGGCCGATCGGCTGCCCGTCGTCCCGTCTGACCACGTGGAGGCCGAGCAGGCGGTAGCTCGGCGTCCGCCCGTGGCGCCATTCGAAAACGCTCCAGACGAGGAAGCCGACGACCAGGGTCCCCACGAGCAGGACCACCGTCAGGGCCAAGGCCCCGATGCGCCGGCCGAGGCTCGCTGCGGGCTCCTTGCGGACCACAGAAGAGACCGTACCGGCCGGACGCGGCCCCGTGCCCGAGGCGCCTCACCTGCGCCGGAGGGGCCGGCCGGGCCACGCCGGGCTACGAGACCGTGGCCGGGTCCACGCCGGTCCCGCCCGCCTCGCTGCTGGCGTAGACGGCCAGGCGCGAACCGCAGGACGTCCATGGCCTCCTCGGCGCTCCAGAGCATGGGCCCCTCGCCTGTGTGGAGCCAGCGCAGCCAGTGCCGGCCCGAGTCGCGGAAGCTGCTCGCCCAGTCGTCGTCGAGCGCATGGTACGAGCGCATTTCGCCGTCGAGGTAGACCTCGAGGCTCGGCTGCTGGATGCCGCGGCCCGTGCAGCGGTTGACCCGGGCGTAGCCGGCGCGGCCGGTGATCTCCCAGCGCTCGTCGTTCGTGTAGTAGTCCGAGCGCAGGTACATGTCCGGGGCCAGGGTGATGTCCCACACGCCGCGGATGCCGTTGGCGTGCTCCCAGGCGATCATGGTCGGCGCGTCGACCTCGATGCCGGGGAACACCTCGGTGCCGCCCACCCAGGCCCGCACCTCTTCGATGGGCCCGAAGAGCCAGAGCGCCGTGGCCAGCTTGTGCCACCCGTCGTCGAACACCAGGATGCCGCGGCCCCGCTTCATCTGCTGGAACTGCCACTCGTAGCTGCTCGTCGGCACGTCCCAGCCGCCGCGGCCGCTGCCCACCATCTTCATGTGGTAGCCGCTGATGTCGCCCAGCTCGCCTGAGGTCGCGAGCGCCTTCAGCTTCAGCAGGGGCTCGTAGAAGATGTAGTTCTCCATGACCCGGAACAGCCGGTCGTTGGCGACCGCGGCGTCGACCATCCGCTGGGCGGAGGCCAGGTCGTTGCACATCGGCTTCTGCAGGTTGACGTGCCAGCCGTAGCCGAGGAGCTCGATCGACGCCCTCTTCGTGCAGCGGAATGGGGAGCAGCGCTTCGACGGCGTCGACCTCGAGCCCGCTGGCGGCCAGCTCGGCGGCGGAGGCGAAGGTCGCCGCGCCCGGCCAGTCCGCGGCGCGCTCGACCCGGCGCTCCTCGCTCGGGTCGACCAGGGCCACGACCTCGACGTCGGGGTTGTCGACGTAGGCCCGCATGTTCAGGTCGTAGATGCGCCCGAGGCCGACGAAGGCGGCACGGACCGGCCGGTCGTAGGGCGTGAAGCTCATGGAGAAGGCACCTCGTCTCGAATGGTCGCCAGGAACCGCACATTGTGGCGCGGATCGTTGGGGCACGCCCGGTTGCAGCCGCCCGCGGCGGCGTGCTCCGGGTCGCGCCTGCAGTCTTGGGGGTCCCCGGCTGCGCTAGTGTCACGGACGTGCCAGTGGTCGCGGTCCTCGAGGCCGTTCTGATCGGACTGGTGACGGTCCAGATCTCCTTCGTCGTCACGACGGTGTACCTGCACCGGGCCATGGCCCACAAGGCGATCACGCTGCGGCCACCCGTCGCCTTCGCCTGCCGCTTCATCATCTGGATGTCGACGGGGACACGACCCCGGCAATGGGTGGCGGTGCACCGCAAGCACCACGCCCACACCGACAAGGAGGGCGACCCGCACTCGCCGGTGATCTTCGGCTACTCCCTGGTCCAGTTCGGCAACGCCGTGCTCTACCGCCGGGTCTCCAAGAACGCCGAGCAGGTGGACCGCTACGCCAAGGACCTGCCCGAGGACCGCTGGGACAAGGTTCTGTTCAATCACGCCCTGCTGGGCCTCGCCCTCGGCGTGGCGCTCCTGGTCGCCGTCTTCGGATGGCAGATCGCCCTGATTGCGGCGGCCGTCCACGCCTCCGGCTACCTGCTGGGCGGCGGCGCCATCAACGGCATCGGCCACAAATGGGGCAAGCGGCCCCACGACAACCTGGCCACGAACAACCAGTGGCTGGCCTGGCTGGTGGCCGGCGAGGGGCTCCACAACAACCACCACGCCCTGCACCACGAGCAGCCGGATGTCGCTGGCCAAGGGCGAGGTCGACCCCGGCTGGTGGGCCATCTGGCTCCTGGTCAAGCTGCGCTGGGCCACGCTGCGGCACGAGAAGCTGGCCGTCAAGCCAAGCCGGGCCTGACGACACCGCCGCGGCTGCTCCGCCGCGAGCGCGTCGGGCAAGCTGGTGCCATGACCCAGGACCCGCCGCACGGCGACAGGGACGACCCGGCGTGCCTCGGGCAGCTCGACCCTGATGCGCAGGACGATGCCGATCAGCGCGAGCTGATCCGCTTCGCCATGAGCCGGGGTGCCACCCCCGAGCAAGTGGCGCAGGCGCCCAACCTCGGGGAGCTGGCGCTCGATCTGACCCTGCGCCCGCGCGGCGCACTCCCCCTGCGCGAGGTGGCGGCCTCGGCGGGCATCGATTGGCCGACGACGCTGCGCCTGATGACGGCGGCCGGACTCCCGACGGATCCGGACTTCCATGTGACGGCCGACGAAGCGGCGAGCATCCGGCTGCTCGCCGGCGCGCACAACGACCTGCTCGGCGACGAGGCCACCCTGCAGCTGGCCCGCGTCACCGGCAACGCCATGGCACGGTTGGCCGAAACCCTCGTCGGCGTCTTCCGCCTGCAGGTCGAGCTGCCGCGGCGGGCCGCCGGGCGGCCCTACGTCGACGTCGTCAAGGAGTACTCCGAGCTGACGGAGACCCTCCTGCCGAGCTTCGTGGCGACGCTCGACGCCGCGCTGCGCCGCCAGATCGTGGCCGTGGCCGAGCGCGATGTGGAGCACCGATCCGGAACGCTCCGTCGTGACGGTGCAACGAACCGTGGGCTTCGTCGACCTGGTGGGGTACACGACGGCGACGGCGTCGCTGTCGCTGCGCGAGCTCACCCACGTCCTGGTCGAGTTCGACCTGCGGACCTCCGAGATCGTCGCCGAGGGTGGCGGGCAGATCGTCAAGACCATCGGCGACGAGGCGATGTTCGTCACCGAGGACGCCGGCGACGCGTGCCGGATCGCGCTCGAACTGATCGACGCCGCCGGCGGGACACTGCCCCCGGTCCGGGTCGGGCTGGCCACCGGCGAGATGGCCTCGGTGTTCGGTGACCTCTACGGTCCCGACGTCAACCTGGCGGCGCGCCTCGTCGGCGCGGCCGAGCCCGCGACGGCCCTGGTCTCCGAACAGGTGCGCGCCGCGGCGGGAGACTTCCGCTTCGCGCGCGCTGCCTCCGCTCACGTTGAAGGGCTTCGCGGAACCGACGACGGCGTACAGGGTGGAGCGCGGCTCACCGTGAGGAGGCGGGACGCCGTCGCGGGGACCGCCGTCGTGGCCGTCGCCCTCATGGGATGGGGCGCCACGCGCCCACCGATCGATCAGGGGCGGAGTCCTGTGCCGCCGCCGGCCGTCCTTCCGGTGCGCGTGGTGGTCCTCGACCCGGCGAGCGGCGCGGTGATCTGGAGCAGCGTCACCATGCCGACGCACGTGGTCCTCGACCCCGCCACCGGGAGACCGGTTACGGCAGGGGCTTCCACTTCTGCACCGTGACCCAACAGACCCCGGCCGGCGGTGACCGGGGCGGGCCCCGCTTGCACTGACTGGTGGGCGGGTGGTTGTCGTGGACCTCGACCACCTGGTACTGCGTCGGCCCCGAGAACTTGTCGGGCCCGTAGCTGAGCACCGGTGAGTAACCGCCCGGGAAGTTCGTGATGTGCGACATCGCCTCGACGAACGTCCGGCGATTGAGGTTCTTGCCGGCCATGGTGGCCGCCTTGGCGAACAGGCGGATCTCCTGGCACCAACCCTGCACCGGCCCCTGCTCCTCAATATCGTCGTTGATGTTGCCCTTCGGCTTCTGCGGGTAGGCCTTGTGCCACACGGTCCAACAGCTGCGCACGCCCGGGTCGTAACCGCCCTGGGACTCGGGGACGGGCAGGTCGATGCCACCGAGCGTCTCGGCCGTCACGCCCTCCTGGCCGTTGAGCGCCTTCTCGTAGGGAATGGGGATCAGCCCGAGCGCCACCTCTATTTCGGACTGGTAGTCGCTGAGGAGCAGCTTGGGGTAGTAGTCCTGCGACGTCTCGGATCCGATGTACGGGGTGAACGCGTTCTCCGGCAGGAGGGGGATGACCGATTGGACGCCGGCCGCCTTGAGCCGTTCGACCGCCAGCGTGGCGTCGGAGTCGGTGGTCGCCGTCTCCCCCACGTCCGCCGTGATCGTCACCACCTGGGGGTCGACGCCGATCTTCTTGAGGTCCGGCAGGAGGAAGGAATGCAGCGCGTCCTGATCGCTCACCTCGTCGGAGGCGACGACGCCCACCTTCGTGCCGTGCCCGAGCCGACCCGAGCTCAGGCCCCAGTCCACGGTGGCGGCCAGGATGGCTGCGTCGTCCGCACCCGTCCACCACAGGTACGGCGCGCCCAGGTCCGTCCAGTTGGTCGTGGTCGACCACTGGGAGAGCATCGGCGTGTGGCCCTGGCGCGTGACGCAGAGCTGGTTGACCCCCTCGAAGGTGCCGAGCCCGTCGAGGACGGCGAACACGGGCGGGTTGCCCTGCGTCCACTGCTTGCACAGCGACAGCTCCTCGTCGGGGTTCGTCGGGTCGAAGCCCACGATCATCGGATTGATCTTGCGGCCGTTGATGCCGCCGGCATCGTTGACCTGGTCCACGAAGAGATGGATGGCCTTGGTCTGCTCGCCGTATTCGGCATCGGACTCAATCTCGAACTGGCCCTCAATGCTGCTGAACGAAATGACCGGGAACACCACGTTGATGGCCGTGGCCGACACGCCCCGCGTGCTCGTGCTGGCCTGGCTGACGGGCGTCGGGGCGTCGGCGGCGCCGGCCGGAGCCGCCAGCGCCCAGGGCCGCCGTGCTCGAGCAGCACGGCGAATGCGCCCAACGCGCCGGGCAGGCGTGCCCGTCCCCATGTGCCCCACACTCGCATCGCCAACCCCCGGGCACGCCGCGTGGAGCAGCGCGCCGCCAGAGGCTATCGCCGCCGGTCAGTCCATGAGCGGCAGGCAACAGATGTCAGTCGAACAGCGCCTCGCGGCGGCGGAGGACGGCGCACAGGGTCTCGTTGTACGGCGCCTCGAGCCCGAGCTCACGGCTCAGTGTGACCACCGCACCGTTGATGACGTCGACCTCCGAGCGCCGGCGGGCGAGCTGGTCCAGACGCATGGACGGGCTGGAATTCGGAATGGTGGCGGCGAAGTCGGTCACGTACTGCAGCGGGTCCTCGAAGGGGAACTGCACTCCCTTGGCCAGGCCGAGCCGGTAGGCCTCGGCGGTGCAGCCGAGCGCCACCCCCCACGTCTCGGGGTTCGACATCAGCTCGCCGATCGTGACGTCGAACACGGCGCACGGCGCGCTGAGGGTGACGTTGCAGAGGAACTTCTCCCAGATCATGCGATGCACGTCGGCGAAGGCCTCGACGTTGAAGCCGGCGTCGCGCCAGGCCTGCGCAATGCGCTGCACGCGCTCGGTCAGGCCGCCGTTCATTTCGCCGATGCGGATCAGCCGCTTGCCTTCGTGGTGCACGCGCCCCGGCTCCGGAATGGAGGACCCGAAGCCTTCGGCGATGCCGACGACGATGTGGTCTTCGGGGATCCGCCGCGCCACGCGCTCGCCGGCGCCGAGCCCGTTCTGGAAGGCCATGACCACGTCGTCGGGCCGCAACAGGGGCGCCACGGCCGCGGCCGCCGCGTCGACGTCGGCCGCCTTGGTGGCGATGACCCAGACGTCGCAGCTCCCCGCGTCGGCGGGGGTGCGCCCGACCTGGAGGCTGTCGACGACGAAGCTGCCGCTGGCCCCCGAGACGGCCAGGCCGGAGCCGGCGATGGCGTCGAGGTGCTCCTGCCAGATGTCGATGGCCCAGACCTCGTGGCCCGCCTTGCCCAGGTGGCTGGCGTACACCGAGCCCATCGCTCCCGTTCCGACTATCGCGATCTTCATTCCGTCCCTTTGCGTACGCCGCGGGCACGGGAACCTGATTGCAGGCCCCGGCGGCCGGGCAGCGATTCTACGGGACGGGCCGGACGAGCCCGAAGGCGGACGGGAAACCGATGACTCCGTCGTGGCCGACTCAGGCGAAGTAGTGGCCCTCGTCGAGGTCGGCCAGCAGGCCTGGCTCCACCGGCTCCCAGCCCAGGCGCTCCCGGGTCAGGGCGTTCGAGGTCGGGTTGTCGAGCTGCACCAGGGCTCCCAGGAAGCCGAAGTGCGCGTCGGCCTCGCTCGGCCGGAATGCTGCGCACCGGCACGTCGAGGTGGCGGCCGATGACCTCCGCGATGTCACGGAACGGCACGCCCTCGTCGCCGACGCCGTGCCAGCGCGAGCCCGCCGGCGCTCCCTCGACGACCAACCGGAAGAGCCGGGCCGCATCGAGCCGGTGCACCCCGGGCCAGCGGTTGGCGCCGTCGCCGACGAAGCCCGACACGCCCTTCTCGCGGGCGATGCCGATCAGGATCGGGACGAAGCCGTGGTCGCCGACCCCGTGCACCGTCGGCGACAGCCGGATGGCCGCAGACCGGACGTCCTTCTCGGCCAGGGCGATGGCGGTGTTCTCCGACGCCACCCGGGGCATGACGGCGGAGTGGGAGACGTCCTCCTCGGTCCCGAAGGCTCCGGGCGCGAGGCCGACGTCGCCGAGCGCGAGCAGCAGCGTCCCCGTCGTGATGACGAACGGCTTGCCGGAGCCCGCCAGGGTCTCCCCGATCGCCTCAATGGCCGCCAGGTCGACCCTGGCCCCGATCGACATGTCGGAGAAGTCGTGGACGTAGCCCAGGTGGACGACCCCGTCCGACTCGGCGGCGCCGCGGCGCAGGCTGTCGAGATCCTCGAGGTCACCGCGCAGCACCTCGGCGCCGGCATCGGCCAGGGCGGCGGCGGAGGCATCGGAACGGGCGAGGCCCACGACCTCGTGCCCGGCTCCGCGCAGTTCAGGAACGACGGCGGAGCCGATGAAGCCGGACCCGCCGGTGACGAAGAGACGCATGGCAAAACCTCCAGGTGATCGGTTGCCCTCCGGCCCGACCGTCCGGGCGAGAGGGCAGTGATGTCATTCGCTGACATCACTGTACCAGCAATGTCAGTCGCTGTCATCAAGTACCATCGACCGCATGGGCCGGTGGGAGCCAGACGCACGCGGCAGGCTCGAGAAGGCGGCCATGGAGCTCTACGTCGAACGGGGCTTCGACGAGACCACGGTGGCGGAGATCGCCAAGCGGGCCGGGCTGACGGAGCGCACCTTCTTCCGGCACTTCGCCGACAAGCGCGAGGTGCTGTTCGCCGGCGCGGCCATGCTGCAGGAGCTCTTCGTCGGCGCAGTGGTCGACGCGCCGCCGGACCTGGCGCCGGTCGACGCCGCGATGGCGGGCGTCGTGGCCGGCGGCGCGCTCATACAGGAACGGCCGGCCTTCGCCCGCCAGCGCTACGAGATCATTGCGGCGAACGCGGAGCTGCAGGAGCGCGAGCTCATCAAGCTCGCCTCGCTGTCGGCGGCGCTGGCCGGCGCGCTGCGCCGGCGCGGCGTCGCCGACCACGCCGCCAGCCTGGCCGCCGAGGTGGCGATCGCGGTGTTCAAGATCGCGTTCGAGCGCTGGGTGAGCCGACCCCGTCCATCTCGACCTGCCCCAGCTCATGCGCGCCTCACTCGACGAGCTCCGAGCGGTGACCGCGGACAGCGAGACGGGGCGACCGGCCGCCACGAGCGCCGTAAGCGCAGCGCCCCGGACAGCGGCGGCCTCAGGGGACGAGCAGCACCCGGCCGAAGGCCTGCCGGCTCTCGATGTAGGCGTGCGCGCCGGCGGCATCGGAGAGCGGGAAGACACGGTCGATGACGACCTTCAGCTCGCCGCGCCCGATGGCGTCGAGGTGGCCGGCGATCATGGCGTGCGGCCGGGGCGACAGGAGCAGCTCCGCACCCAGGAAGTAGCCGGAGAGCGTCTGGTTGTTGCCGCGCATGGTCGAGATGTCGAGCTGCTCCGCCGCCGACCGCCCGGCATCCCCGACGCGTGACGCAGCGCCCCCGATAGGCCAGGACGTTGATGCTCCCCTGCAGCGTCACGCCGCCGACCGAGTCCACCACCACGTCCACGCCCCGCCCGTCGGTCAGGCGACGCGCCTCGGCGACGAAGTCGTGGGTGACGTAGTTGATGCCCTCGTCCAGACCCGAGCTCCTTCAACCGTTCCAGGCGGTCGTCGCTCGACGCCGTGGAGAGGACCCGTGCCCCGGCCCGCTTGGCCATCTGGATGGCGGCGATGCCGACCCCGCCCGCCCCGGCGTGGATGAGCGACCGTCTCGCCCGCCTGCAGGTGGCCGAACTCGAAGAGGCAGTCGTCGGCCGTGCCGAAGGGCACCGGCACGCAGGCCGCGTCGTCGGTGGAGACCGTCTCGGGGATCTTCCAGGCGAAGCCCTCGGGCGTGGCCCGGCGCGCCGCGTGCGAGCCGTCCAGCCCCACCGTGACGGCGCGGTCCCCCACCGCGAAGCCCGCGGACGTCGGCCCCGACCTCGGCCACCGTGCCGGCACACTGGTAGCCGACCACGTGGGGCATCCGGGCCAGGTCCCCGCCCAGCCGGTTGAGGGTGTCGCCACCCTCAATGCTGATGGCCTCGACGTCGATGAGGACGTCGCCCGGGCCGGCCGTGGGATCGGGCACGTCCTCGTAGCGGAAGACGTCGGGTGCGCCGGTCTCGTAGTACACCGCTGCTTTCATGATCGGACATACTCCCGCATCCGGAAGCGCCGCGTCCTCTGGCCGTACCCCTGGAGGTCTGCCGGGGGTTCCGAGCCCTGAGATCTGCGCCGCCGGCCGGATACGGTCTGGTCCGAGCACGCGTGGAAGGGAGTCCCATGAGTGACGAGTCCGGTCCGTTCGCGCTGGTGATCGGCGGCGCGTCGGGCATCGGCGCCGCCGCTGGCCGACGCCTACCGGGCCCAGGGAACGACGGCGGTGACCTGGGACATTGCGGGCTGGCACGACGTCACCTGCGACGTGCGGAGCCCGATGCCATCGACGACGCCGTGGGCCTGACCCGGATGCGCTGGGGCGTCCCGACCGCCGTCACGATGACGGCCGGCGTCGGCCACTCCGGCCTGTCTGACCGAGGCCGAGCCCGACGAGTTCGACCGGGTCATGCGCGTCAACGCCCGTGGGCCCGTGGCTCTGCATGCGGGCCTGGGTCGGAGCCATGCAGGAGCAGCAGATCGCCGGCTCGTTCGTCGCCGTCTCGAGCATCAGCGCACGCCTGGTCGACCGCACCATGGGGATCTACTGCGCGTCCAAGGCCGCCCTGTCCATGCTGGTGCAGGTGGCGGCGGCCGAGTGGGGCCCGCTCGGCATCCGGGTCAACGCGATCGCGCCCGGCGTGACGCGGACGCCCGATGCTCGGGACGGGGCCGGCGCTCACCGTCGAGGGCTCACCGTGGTTGGCCGGCGTCGCCGAGCGCACGGCGCTGGGACGGATCGGCGAGCCGGAGGACATCGCCCAGTCGATCATCGCCCTGCACTCCATGGAGTGGGTGACGGGCCAGGTGCTCGAGTGCGACGGCGGGTTGTCGCTGCAGAGCCCGATCATTCCCTGAGTCGCTCAGCATCGTGCGTGCCGAGCGTCCGGTACACGTCCGACGAACTGCGTCGGGCGTCGGATGATCACACCCCGGCTAGCGCTCGAACACGAGCATCTCGCTGGTCTCGTCCTGCGGGCCGTCGTCGAGTGAAGGCAGCGCGGCCTCAATCCGAGCGAAGCCTGCGTCGATGACGTCCTCGTCCAGGTGCTCGAAGACCGAAACGGCCCGCAGCTTGAGCCGGTCGAGGTCCTCGGCCAGGCTGGCGGCTCGGCGCCAGGTGACCTGATCGCGCGAGACAAGCGTCCACCCCGAATCGACGAAGTCGCCCGTCACCTCGGCCTCCGAGCGGAACATCGCCACTTCGGCCTCCCTCCATTCGGGCACGACGCGAAACCACCAGATGGCAGGCAACCGGTCGGAGAAGTTCGCCTGCACAAAGAGCCTGCCGCCGGGCTTGACGACGCGGCGCAACTCCCGGCTGGCGGCATCACGATCGGCCACGTGGTGCCAGACGAAGAAAAGCAAGGCGGCGTCGCACAAGGCATCGGGCAACGGAATGTGCTCGGCCGACCCGGCCGCGTACGTCACCGAGGCATGGCTGGCCCGCGCCGTCGCCTGGGCGCGCATCTTCTCCGAAGGCTCGACCCCGTAGACGGGACCACCGAACGCGCCCGCCAGGGCGGGGGTCAGGCGGCCGATGCCCGCACCCAGGTCGAGCCAGACCAGAGGGCGGGTCTCGGGCAGGTGGCGGGCGAACGCCTGCGTCCAGCTCTCGAGGGCCCCGGAGGACATCTCCCGGCCGGCGGCGTAGACGGCGTGCAGCCGCTGCGTCGTAGTCGACCTTCTCCATGCGGCCTCTCAGTGCTCGCCGAAGCGGTCGGCCAGCGCGGTCAGCTTGGCCACGTACGCCGGCCAGTCATAACCGTCAGGGATGTTCGTGCTCCCGGGCTGGCACCCGATGGCCGCGTCGTGCTCTTCGCGCATGATGTCGGCCTGGCCGGCGTGGCGGGCGAGGTCATAAGAAACGTGGACGATGACCTGCTGCAGGGTGACCTCCGGCCGCTCCGGCGGCCACCACGGCACCCGGCCCGGCGCGTCGAGCGGGAGCTCGTCGATCGTCGTATCGGCGAAGATCCAGACCCGACGGGCGAGGTCGATCAGCCCGTCCTTGGTCTCGTCGGCTGTCGCGTACCAGTCGGCTTGCGGGTCCTGCTCCAGTGCCTCGTCCGGCACCAGCTCGTACGGCGTCGGGAATTCTCGCCCGAAGGTCGGCCCGAAATAGCCGGCCTCCACGTTGAGGCAGTGCTTCAGCAGCCCCAGGAGGTTGTTCCCGGTCGGGGTGCGTGGGCGTCGCGCTTCGTGCTCGCTCAGACCGTCGAGTTTCCAGACCAGAGCGTCGCGAGCCGCCTGCAGATAGCGGTGCAACGTGGTTTTCTCTTCTCCCGGTTCGGCCATAGCCAGCAGTCTCGCACCCGGGCCGGGCACGTCGACCGGTCACAGGCCATACTCGGAGAATTCATGAGCGGCGCCGATTTCGCCTTCGGGATTCGCTCCGGTGCCCTCGATGCCGTGGCAGCCGTGGCCGGCGATGGGTCCGACCAGCACCGCCACTTTCCCTACGCCCGCCGTCTCCTCCTCGGTTGGCACCAGGACGAAGACGGCAAGTGGGCCTCAGCGCGGGAGGACGAGCGGCGCTGGGAGGTCTTCTGCCGCGAGTGCGGCGACACCGACGGGCCGGCCGAGAAGCAGACCGAAGCGGTGCAGCGCTTGCGCGGCCCCTACCCCAGTGAGCACAAAGCCAAGCACGTCGCCACGAAGCACTTCGACGAGCACTGACTTCGGACGGCGACGAGGTCTCACCGCCATCTCTCGCCCGTGGTCAGGCCGGTGAACCACCCTGCGCGCGCAGCCCGTCGCACACGATGGTCAGCAGGTCGAGGGCCGGCGCCGCGACGGCGTGCGCGCTCGCCTGGCACGTCGCCCCGAGCAGCGCGAGCACCGCGTCCGGCTGCACGTCCGGGCGCACGGCGCCCACTGCCTGCGCCCGCTGCAGCAGCACGCCGATCGCGTCGTTCAGGTCCGCCTTCACCGCCTCGGAGAACTCGTCCTGACTCCATTCCGGCGCCCATGACGGCGACGATGAGGTCACGCTTGGCCGCGCCCTCCTCGACGAAGTGGGTCAGGAAGCCGAAGAACGCGGCCTTCGGGTCGTCGGCGTCGGCCAGAGCCCGGGCGTCGACGCGTCAGCGCCGACAGCCGGTCGAGCAGGACGGCCTCGCAGAGCTTCTCCTTGGTCGGGAAGTGACGGTAGAGCGTGCCCACGCCGACACCCGCCTTCTCGGCGATCAGGTCGACCGGTACCTCGATGCCCTCGACGGCGAAGACGTTCTCGGCGGCTTCGAGAATCCGGGCCCGGTTGCGCTGCGCGTCGGCCCGCAGCGGTCGTGCCGGGGCGGCGGCCGACCCGTCACAGCCCGGTTCTAACTTTTCAGCTCGGTCCACAGAAATCTCTCCTCCCCCCGTTGACAAACGGAACTTAGGTTCCGTATAGTCTAAGTGGAACCAGAACTCCGATTCCGATTGTAAGCCATCTCAGCCGAGAAAACTAGACCCTTCCAGGTCAGGGCGGCGGGACAGCGAGCACGGAACGGACCTCGTTGGACACGGAGACCACTATGACCTCGACTCTCGACACGCCCTGACCAGACCACCGCCGCGGGCCCGATCTCGACCCCAAGCGCTTCCGGGCCCTGGCCATCATCGCCGTGGCCCAGCTCATGGTGGTGCTCGACGCCTCGGTGGTGATCATCGCCCTGCCGTCGGCCCAGCGCGGCGCTGCACATCTCGACGGCCAACCGCCAGTGGATGCTGACCGCCTACACCCTGTCCTTCGCCGGCCTGCTCCTGCTCGGCGGCCGCATCGCCGACTACTTCGGGCGCAAGCGGATGTTCGTCATCAGCCTGATCGGCTTCGCAGCGGCCTCCGCCCTGGGCGGCCTGGCCGAGAACTCGGCCATGCTCTTCAGCGCCAGAGCCCTGCAGGGCGCGTTCGCCGCCATCATGGCGCCCGCCGCCCTGTCGCTGCTTGACCGTGGCCTTCACCGAGCCGAAGGAGCGGGCCCGTGCCTTCGCCGTCTACGGCGGCATCGCCGGCGGTGGCGCCGCCATCGGCCTCATCCTGGGCGGCTTCCTGACCGAGTTCGCCTCGTGGCGCTGGACGTTGCTGATCAACGTGCCGATCGCCATCGTGGCGGCCGTCGCGGCCTTCCGCTACATCACCGAGAGCCGGGCCTCGTCCAATCACGGGTACGACATCCCCGGAGCGGTGACCGTGACGGGTGGACTGCTCGCCCTGGTCTACGGCTTCACCAAGGCCGGCACAGACGGTTGGGGCTCATCGATCACCGTCAGCCTGTTCGCCGCGGCCGCGGTGCTCCTGGTGGCCTTCGTGCTCATTGAGCAGCGGGTGCAGCACCCACTGCTCCCCCTCCGGGTCGTGCTCGACCGCAACCGGGGCGGGTCCTTCCTGTCCTCGCTGCTGGTGGGAACGGCGCTCCTCGGGACCTTCCTGTCACTGACCTACTACTTCCAGGGGACGCTGCACTACTCGGCCCTCAAGTCGGGCTTCGCCTTCGTGCCGTTCTCCGCTCGGCATCATCACCGGGGCCACGCTGGCCAGCCGCCTGCTGCCCCGCTTCGGGCCACGGATCGTCATGACCGGCGGGCCTCCTGCTCGGTATGGCCGGATTGTTCCTCTTCGCCACGCTGAGCGTGAGCTCCTCGTACCTGACCGTCGTGCTGCCGGCCGAGGTGATCGTGAGCCTCGGCATGGGCCTGTCGTTCGTCGCCATGAGCAGCACGGCCCTGATCGGCGTGAGCCCGCAGGACGCCGGCGTGGCCAGCGCACTGGTCAACGCAACGCAGCAGACCGGCGGCACCATGGGAGCGGCCCTGATCAACACCATCGCCACCAGTGCCACCGTGTCCTACGTCGCCGCCCACGGGAAGTCGGTGGCCTCGCTCACGGCCGGCTCCATCCACGGCTACACGACGGCCTTCACCTTCAGCGCCATCGTGCTGGCGGTGGCCGGCGTGAGCGCCTTCGCCCTCATCCGGCGGGGTCGGCCCGACGCGGCCGACATCGTCACCGACGAGGAGCAGGTGCTGGTCCTCGCCCCCGTCTGATCCGAGCGAACCGCCCGGGCCGGCCGCACCGAGGTGCGCCGGCTCGGGCGGGGTGCTACTCGCTGATGATCTCTATGGCGTACTCGGGGCAGTTGGCCACGGCGAGCCGGGCCTTCTCCTCGAGTTCGGGCGGGATCTCGTCCAAGAGGACCGAGGCCTGCCCGTAGTCGTCCACGTCGAAGATTTCGGGCGCGAGGCCGTAGCAGCGGGCGTGACCTTGGCACTTCTCGGAGTCGACTCGGATCTTCATGGGAATACCACCGGCAGGATACGTGGTCCACGCACCTGTCCGCCCGCCCAGGTGATCTCCCGCCCCTCGGCCAGTTCGAACTCGGGGATGCGGGCCATCCACTCCTCGAGCGCGACCTGCAGCTCCATGCGGGCGAGATTCGACCCGGCACAGCGGTGGATGCCCGACCCGAAGGCCACGTGGCGGTTGTGGGCCCGGTCGAGCTGGACCTCGTCCGGATGGTCGAACGCCTCGGGGTCGCGGTTGGCCGCCGGGAAGTTCATCAGGACCTTGTCCCCCGCCTTCATGGGGCAGCCGTGGTACTCAATGTCCTCGGTGACCTCGCGGGCCATCGTCACCGGGGCGTAGGCCCGCAGGAGCTCCTCGACGGCGGTGGCCATCAGCTCGGGCTCGGCGGCCAGGCGCTTGCGGTCGTCGGGGTGCGAGGCCAGGTGCCAGAGCGAGGAGCCGATGGCGCTCCACGTCGTGTCGACACCGGCAATGAGCACCAGTGCCGCCATGCCGAGCACGATCCCGTCGTCCACCGGCTGACCGTCGACCTCGGTGGTGAGCAGCTCGCTCAGGAGGTCGTCGCCCGGGTGCTGGCGCCGGTCCTCGAGCTGCACCAGGAAGTAGTTGAGGAGGCCCTCGGCGCCCCGCTGGCGCCGCTCGGGATCGTCGGCGAACTCCAGCACGTCGCGCACCCAGCCGGTGAAGGTGTCGGACAGGTCGGTCGAGACACCGAGGATCCGGGCGATGACCCGCACCGGGATCTGCTGCGCGTAGTCGGCGGCGGCATCGGCGTGGCCCGCGTCGGCGAACTGGTCGAGCAGGCCGCGGCAGAGCTCACGGGTCAACGGCACGTAGCTGTCCACCCGCGTGTGCGAGAACCATGGCAACAGGAGCCGCCGCGTCCAGGTGTGCAGCGGAGGATCCGCCGATATGGGGGCAGGCCGTACTCGAGGTTGGGCCCGTCGAAGTTCGCGTTGGGGTCCTCGTCCTCGTCGCCGGGGATGACCGCCACCTTGAGCGAGCTGAAGTGCGCGATGTCGTGCGCAATGTCGGTGATGTCGTCGTAGCGCGTCGGGCAGCCAGCTGCTCTTGCGGCGGTCGGTGTGCGCGATCGGGCAGCTCTGCCGAAGGTCGTCCCAGATGCTGAACGGATCACTGACGTAGCGCGGGTCGAGCACGTCGAAGTCGGTCGCCCAATCCTGCACGGGCGCAGTGTCTGGCATGGGGCCCCCTTGTTGCCGTGTCAGGTCGCCCTGACGCCTTGCACCCTAGTGCTGACGCCGCCGGCGGCCACTCGCCGATTCTGACCGCGCCCTCAGCGGCCCCGCACTACTCCCCGCGGAAGGACGGGTCGCGCATTTCGGCGGCGGCGCGCACGCCCTCGGCGAAGTCGGCGCTGTCGCGCAGCCGGGCCTGCTCGGCGCATTCGTGCTCCATGGCCAGCCGGGCCTCCTCGACCAGTCCGGCCCGCAGCGTGGCCCGGATGGCGCGCACGGCGAGCGGGCCCGCCGCGGCCAGCTCGTCCGCGTAGGCCAGGGCCGCTGCCAGCAGGTCGTCCTCGTCGGCCAGGCGGTCGCACAGGCCGAGTGCCAGCGCCTGCTCGCCGCCGACACGCCGACCCGTCAGCAGGAGGTCCGCGGCCGCCTGGCGGCCGACGACCGCCGGCAGGGTCACCGTCAGCGCGAAGCCATGGTGGAAGCCCAGCCGCGCGAAGTTGGCGCTGAAACGGCTCCGTGGCGTGGCCACCCGGAAGTCGGCGGAGAGCGCGAGCCCACAGCCACCGCCGATGGCCGCCCCCTGCACCGCGGCCACCACGGGCAGTGGTGCAGCGAAGAGCCGCAAGGCGGCCCCGTACAGCGCCGCAATGTCCTGGCCCGCGTTGCCGGCGAAGTCGAGTCCGGCGCAGAAGTGCCGGCCCTCCGACGCCAGCACGATCGCCCGGCACCAACCGGAGCCGTCGAGGTCCTCGTAGGCCGCGGCAATGTCCGCAATGAGCCCGGTGTCGAAGTAGTTGTTGGGCGGCCGGTGGAAGGTCACGATCCCGACGTGCCCGCCGTGCTGCTCGATGGTGACGTCGGGCCCACTCACGGCGCCGTCTCCTCCAGCTCCGATGTCCTCCAGGCTGCGCCAGTAGATCACCGCGTCCTCGCCGTCGACGGCTTTGGGCACCCGCCCCAGCTCCTCGAAGCCGAGCTCGCGGTACATGGCGCGGGCCTGGTTGGACTCGAAGACGAGGTTGAACATCATGGCGTCGAAGCCGAGGCGGCGCGCCTCGCGCAGGGAGTGCTCCACCAGGGCCCGTCCCACGCCCGTGCGCCGGTACGGCGCCGACACGAAGTAGCCGGCGTTGGCGATGTGCGCGGCGCGGCCCACGAAGTTGGGCTTGATGTACGAGGCGCCGACCAGGTAGCCGCCGAAGCAGGCCACGGAGACGGCCGCCGAATGCGCGATCCAGTACTCGTCGAAGTCCTCGCGGGTGAGGGGCGCTGCCTGGGGGAAGCCCTCGCCGGCCCCCACAATGCGGCTGAACGCCGTGTACAACTCGTCGTGGTCGTCGGTCGCCGCTCGGCGGATGTCTACGGGCACGCACCCACGGTAGTGGTGCCCACCTGGGAACCGACTGATCGCACAGGGGCTGCATCAATCACCCCGAGCAGACTCATGGCGCGACGCCTATGTGTTGGCGCCGAAACCCGACGACCCGATGCCCGGGCGCACCGCTTCAATGGGATCGCGTAGATCGTCGATGTAGCCCAGCGCATAAGCGCCGCGGTCATAGCCCATCAGCCGCAGCAGGTCGGTCGGGAGCGTCTCTGCCACCTCGCGGGGCACGGAGAGGTACTGGTTCTCCTCCTGGCGCAGCCAGGCCACGTTGTAGGTGATGTTGAGCCCGATGCGGGTGGCGTCGGAGTGATTGGCCCCGCCGCCGTGGTAGACGCTGCCCGAGTAGAAGAGCACCGAGCCGCGGGCCATGGTGGCCGGCTCGGTGTCGTCGGGCCCGAAGGAGAGCCTGTCCTCCTGCAGGTTGCTCCCCACGACGACGCGGGTGGCGCCGTTCTCCTCGGTGAAGTCGGTCAGCGCCCAGATGGTGTTGCACTGGACCTCGTAGCCGGCGGGGAAGGGGAAGAAGTCGAAGGCCCACTGGTCCCGGTGTATCGGTTGGGGCGTCTCTCCCGGACCGATGGCGATGGCCTGGGTCAGGTGCAGCTGAATGTTGGTGGCGTGGCTCAGGAAGGCGCGGGCCGTCCCGAGTCCAAGCGGGTGCATGACAAGCTCGCGACTGCTGGGCGAGCGGGCGATCAGCGAGCCGGTGCGGCGGGTGCGATCGCCGCTGAAGTCGTCGGGCCCGGTCGGGGTGGCGTCGAGGTAGGGACGGAGCTCGGCCTCAATGCGCTGCAACAGCGCGTCGGGCGCCACCGCGTCGACGATGACCGCCCCGTCGCTCCCGACGGCAGCCGCCACTTCCTCGGGGCTGGCGTCGGCCGTGAGATGGACAATGGGCACGCCCCATCCTCCCCAACGCCCGCCGGCGCGGCAACTCGTTCAGGGCTCGGTCTGGACCACCAGGCCGAGCTCGGCCAGCTTGGCCACCGTGCGGCGGACGTCCTCGGCAATTTCGGCCGCGTCGGCCGCATGCGTGACCGTCAGCTGGCGCACCATGTCGTCCACGGTCGTCGCGCCGTCACAGCACTCCCAAATGAGTGCCGCGCTCGAGTTGAGCATGATCAGGAGCTGGCCGACGTCGTCGTACAGAGCCAAATTGTCGTCCAATTCGACCGCGGCGGCGCCTTCCCGGCGCACGGGCCGCCAGTCTCCTTCGAGAGAAACGGGCTGCTCGGGATCAGGGAGCACGACCCGCACCTTCCAGGCCTGCTGTCCCGACCGGCGTCGGGGGCGTCTCGCCCGCCACCAATTCCAGAACCACGCGGCAAGCCTCGTCGAGGTCCGAGAAGGCAAGGGAGTAGCACTGGCACTGTCCCGCCAGACGGCCGAGGGCGCGGGTCCCGACGGACCCGTGCGGGACGAGATTGACCGCGTTCACCGCCAGGGCGAAGAAAGCCTGCGGTCTCCGAGAGCGGGCTCAACGTGGTATCGGCATCAGCGTCGAAGCGGGGTGCGATGACGAATCGCGGAGCGCACGGTGTCCCGATCGCACGTCCAGTGCCCTCCCCGACCGCCACCTGCCACTCCTGGCCCACGCCATGGCCCGATCCGGGCTCCGGCCATGCCCGGGGGTCCATATCGGCCAGCACGGCAAAGCTTCCGGGCTTCACGGTGATCGGCTTGGCGTAGGGCAGCAACATTCCGCTCGTCATGTCGAAGGCGGCCAGTTCGTCGGTGAGATACCCGAACCCGGAACGGACCAGACCGGCCACGAGGGTCGATTTACCCGACCCGGACGCGCCCGGGAACAAAATGCCGGTAGCGGCCGCCTCGACTGCGCCGCTGTGGAACAGAATGTGCTCGGCGCCCGCCTCAGCGGCGGCACGGTTCACGTCCCAGACGACCCATCCCAGGGCATCCCCGGGCTGTTGCCCGCGCGCCAGGAATTCGTCATCGCGCAGGACGTCGAATGCGCCGACCGGACTGTCAGCCGTCGTCAACGAGTACCAGTGGCGGGCGGGTGCGTTCCCGGCGAAATCCCGCAGCCCGGCCAGTATCGCGTCGACCTGACGGCCGAGGCATTCGTCATCTGTGCGCACCGCGAAGCGGTACGACAAAGCACTCAGGATCGGGGTGCGATACTCCCGCCCGCGCGACTGGTCCCATTTCCGGTCAGGCAGGTGCGCCTGGATCCTCCACCCGCGCGGAGTTGGCCGTGCGACTGGCCCAATGGTGCATGGCCCATCCGCCCACCAGCAGCGCCGCGCCAACCTCGGCGTCGCGCTGGATGTTGAGTCCCGTGAAGGCGAGGGTCGGGCCGGCAGGACCCGACGTTGCCGAACCCGGGCGTCGGCCCCGCGGGCGCACCGAGGCCATCCGGGGCTGGGCCCGTCACCACCCCGGGCGACGAGAGCGTGGCACCACCGGCAGGCCTGGCGGTCAGAATTTCCGGCACCGCCCACGCGGCCGCACCCGCCGTGGCATAGAGCGACATGTGCCCGAGAGCCTGCCGCCTCGAAAGCGAATTCCTCGCTTGGGCCGTCCGAGGGGCCCCCGCACCCTCCTCTGATTCTTCGCTCTGCATTGTTTCCGCCGTTTCCCACATTCGCCTACGTGAGCACGCGACGGACACTTTACCTCGGAATCCACGAGCCACCAGGCGAGAGCGTTGGTCACGTCCGAAATCGGCAGAGGTTCTCGCCATGGGCACGATCTCCCAGGTCAGAGTCCTGCAATCACCATTGCGCCAAGAGGTTGCGAGCCGTCGCCGGTGGCGAACGACGGCATGATGAGCGGATGAGCGACGGCGCCCGACGTGTGACCGAGCAGACGGCCACGCTGTTGTGGGAGGCCTGCCGCCGGTATCCCGACCCGGCCGCCGTCCGCCGCGCACTCGCCGGAGGGGCCGACCCGGCCTGGGCAGCCCGAGCCGCCTCGGACCAGCGGATCGGCGCGCTCGTGTGGCGGGCGCTCGGCGCAGCGGGCTCGCTGGACTCTCTCGGCCCCGACCGAATCACATTGGGCGACATGGTCGAAGCCCTCAAGATGGAGGCCGTCCTCCTTCTTCCGCGCGCCGTGGCGCTCGCCGTGGGGCCGCTGACTGACGGTCGGGCTGGAGCCCGTCATCTTCAAGGGCCCAGCGGTGGCGGCACGCTACCCCGAGCCGGGCATGCGACCAATGGACGACATCGACCTCCTTCTCCCTCGGGCCGATCACCAGCACGCGCTCGAGGCGCTGGCCCGCGCCGGGTGGCAGGTGACGTGCCCCGGTGCCGGCGGCCACTACGACACCGTCCTGAGCCATCGCGAGGTTCCGTCCTACTTGCTCGAGGTCCACTACGGCCTGGAGGAACCATCAGAACGGCCGACGGCACTCGATTCGGACACTCTGTGGGCCCGGCGACAACCTCTCCAGTGCGCCGGCACGCCGGCGTTCGGATTGCCTCCAGCCGAGGAGATCGTCGTGCTGGCCGCTCATGCGGGAAAGCCGCACCACCGGTTCGTGCGGCTCGTCTGGATTGCGGACCTGGCCATGATCGTCGGGCACGCCGAGGAGCAGCACACTGCGATCGACTGGGAACGGTCCTCGACGTGGCCCGGGCGGCACGGTGCGCGACGGTGGTCGGCGTCGCCCTCGCGATGGCTGAACGGACCGGGCTCGACGGCCCTCTCGACTCGTTCCCCCTCCCGGCCACGGGCGGCGCGGCGATGCCATGCGTCGGCTGCTATCGGTCACCTGGCCGCTGACACAGCTCGACCTCACCGATTACGAGTTCAACTACGCGCTGACCGACAGCCCCGCCGCTCGCGCCGGAATGCTCTTCCGACACCTCGCCTTGGGGCACGGGCTGCGAAACCGGGCGCGGCTCCTGGCGGGCCTGGGTCACCGGTCCGTTGGCGCTCGTCGGTGACACCGGGACCAGCGGTCCCGTTCGGCTGACACCTGCGCAACCAAGTCCACGGCCGGCGGGCGCTGGCCCGGCATGGCGCTAGACGCGGTCGGCGCTCTCGCGGTGTGCGTCGGCCGGCCCGGCCACGGCCGGCTTGAGGGCGCGGCTGGCCCAGTGCTGCATGGCCCAACCACCGGCGACCAGCGCGGCGCCGACCGTGGCGTCCCGCTGAATGTTGAGACCGGTGAAGGCGAGCGTTCCGGTAGGGGCGGCGGCCGTCGTGGTGTCGGCTGCCGTGGCCATGCCGTCCGGACCGTTGGCGTCGAGACTCCCGCTGGCGCCGACCGACGCACTGGTGCCCGGGACGCCGGTGGAGGCACTCGTGGTGACGCCGCCGGAGGCGCCCACCGAGCCGCGTCCCGCCGGGGCCCGACAATGCCGCGCCCGCGGCGGGCTTGGCGGTGAAGATCTCGGGGACCACCCACGCCGCGGCGCCGGCCGTGGCAACGGCGGACATGCGACCCATGGCCTGGCGCCGCGAGATCCGCGTCCGGGCCGCTCCACCTCCACTCGCCTCCTGTGCACGTCACGTCGGGCTGCGGCTGTTCGTCTTGCATGTCGTCCACCGTCCTGTACCGCCTCCGCGAGCGGCCTGTCCCTGCGTCTCCGGGGCCTCGGCGGGCGCCCGGCTGCTGCAATGACTAGGTAACGCCGGTGCTGCGTGCTTTCTCACCGCCGCCGGTGACGAAATTCTGCAATCCCGGTGCACCGCATGGACACGGTCGAACCGGCGTTTCCCTCACGTGACGACGGCAACGGCGGCCACCTTCCCGGCTCAGCGGATCGGGGCACGCTCCGCCGGAGCGGTGTCCGTGAACAAGGCCACGGCCATGCTGCTCTGGGAAGCCTGCCGCCGCGATCCCGATCCGCCAGCCTTCCGGCGTGCCCTCAACTGTGGCGCCGACATCGACCGCGCCGTCACTGCGGCGGTGGAGCACCGGATCGCCCCCCTGCTCTGGAGGGCCTTCGGCGCGGCCGACGCCCGCGACGAGCTCGGGCCGCGCCGTGCTGCCCTGTGCGGCATGGCCGACGCCTTCCGCATGGAGGCCGCCCTCCTCATTCCGCGGGCCGTGGCGCTGGCGGTGCGGCCGTTGACCGACGCCGGCCTGGAGCCGGTGGTCTTCAAAGGACCCGCCGTCGCCGCCCGCTACCCCGAGCCCGGGCTGCGACCCATGGAGGACATCGACCTCCTGCTGCCGCGCCGCGACCATCGACGCGCCCTGGCCGCCCTGGCCGCGGCGGGCTGGCGGGTGGTGCGTCCCGGCGGTGCCGACCGCTACGACACCGTCCTCCTCCACGACGAGGTGCCGTCCCTCTCCTTGGAGCTGCACTACGGACTCGAAGGCACCTCCCAACGGGTGACGGCCCTCGACCCCGAGTCCCTGTGGGGGCGACGCCAACCGATCGCCTGCGCCGGGACGCCCGCCTTCGGGCTCCCGCTGGCCGACGAACTGGTCGTGCTGGCGGCGCACGCGGGGAAACCGCACCACGGCTTCGTGCGACTGGCCTGGATCGCCGACCTGGCCATGATCGTGGGTGACGCGGCGGAGCGCGGCACCCCCGTCGACTGGGAGCGGGTGCGCGCCCTTGCGTCGGAGTCGCAGTGCCTGACCGTGGTCGCCGCCGCGCTGGCACTGGCCGGCCGCGTCGGCGTCGAACCACCCGCCGGGCTCTTCGCGCTTCCCACCCGGGGCTGGCGTGGCCTGGCCATCGACCAACTGCTGTCGGTCACCTGGCCGCTCAGCCACCTGGAGCTCCCCGGCTACCACCTCAACTACGCGCTCACCGACGCCCCGGCCCAGCGCCTCAAGATCCTTCTGGTGCTCCTCGCCTCGGGACACCGCATCGGGTCCCGGGCGCGCCACGCCGTCTCCTGGCCGCGCCGGGCGCTCCTTGGCGCGGAGGCGCCGCCGGCCTGAGGCCCGGTCGGCCTACGGGCCGGGGAAGACGGCGCGCAGCGTGTCGAGCAGCGCGGCGTCGCCGGTGAAGGCCGGGCGTGTGGTCAGGGTCGAGGCGGCCGTAGACCAACCGGCAGAGGGCCTCGGCCGGCAGCTCCAGGTCGGGCGCCTGCCCGGGCTCGCCGGGTCCCAGTTCCACGCCGTCGGCCGAGAGCCGCAGCGCGACGTCGCGCTCCGGGTCGGTCGTGCGGACGGCGATGGTGCGGTCCTGACCGTCCGGACGCCCGCTGAAGCGTGCGATGAGCGAGAGGTTGTCGACCACCAGCGCGGTGGCGTCCTCGGGCAGGCGCGGCCGCGTCGTCGAAGCATGACGGCGATGTCCCAGGTGTGGAAGACATGCTCGTTGAGCCGCAGGCCGAACATGTCGTTGAAGCCGAGGCTGCAGGGGACCCAAGGAGAAGGTCAGCCTGGCCCGCTCCGCCTCGTCCACCGCCTCGAGCGCCTGTATCAGGGCTTCGTCGGCCACCAGGGCGTCATCGGCCTGGGCCCGGGGCGACTTGGCGTTCCACTCGTCCCACACCGACTGGTTGAAGTCGTCGGGTGTCGGCGGTGCCCGCCATGGACGTCCTGCAGGCCCCGGCGCGAAATGACGGCACCCGAGCCGAGATGCGACAGCACCTGGGCGATCGACCAGTCGTCGCAATAGGACTGCGAGACGAGTTGGGTGTCGTCCAGCCCACCGGCGAGCGCGTGCAATCGATCGACTGAGGCGCGCAGCGCGCCGACGGGATTCTCCATGGCGGCGGTCTACCCGTCGGCGGCCCGCGCCGACGCGAGCGGCGCGCATCCACCACGCCAGGTCGTCGGCCAGCATGTCGAGGCGGGGCTCGAGCGGCGCGAAGAGCGACAGGTCGGCCGGGTCCGGCGCCTGGCGCAGCGCGCGATGAGCACGTCGGGCAGCACGTGCACGGCGTGGCGCAGCGGTGCCATCTCGAACTCGACCGCCACCGCCCGCAGCTGCTCGATCGCCGCGCGCCCCGCCGGTGTTGCCCCACCCGACGTAGGCGACGGGCTTGCGCCGCCACTCGACGAAGGTCGAATCGAGCGCGTTCTTCAGGACGGCGGGATAGCCGTGGTTGTACTCGGCGGTGAGGATCACGTAGCCGTCGGCCCGGTCGATGACCCGGCTGAAGCGGGTGACCGCCTCGTCGGCGTAGTCACGCCCGGTCCGTGTCGGCGCGTCGCCGTCGAAGAAGGGCAGCGGGTGGTCCCGCAGGTCCACCAGCTCGAGCGTCGAACGCGTCGTGGTGCTGCAGCCGGCCCATGACCCAGGCCGCCACCCGCTCGCTGAATCGACCCTCCCGGGTGGTCCCGTTGATGACCTGCAAGAGCACGGGTGCCTCCTGTTCGTCTGCCTGGGCGGCGGCGGAAAGGTGCTCCCCGCCAGGATCGAACGGTAGCAGGAGCTCCCGGTATTTAACTTGACAGCTAACTAACTTAGAGGTTAACTACATGCCATGACGACACTGGCTGATGACACCCTCGATGCGGCCTTCGCCGCGTTGGCGGACCCCACCCGGCGCGCCATCGTGAGCCGCCTGGCCCGGGGCGACGCCACGGTGACCGAGCTGGCCGCCCCCTTCGCCATGTCGCTGCCGGGGATCTCCAAGCACCTCAAGGTGTTGGAGCGCAGCGGCCTGATCTCGCGGGGCCGCGACGCCCAGTTCCGGCCCTGCCACCTCGAGGCCGGCGCGCTCGACGGCGCGCTGGACTGGATCACGACGAACCGGCGCCTGTGGGACGAGCGCTTCGACAAGCTCGACGCGCTGCTGGCCGACCTGCAGCGCGCGCCGGCACGAAGCGGAACGGGGCGGCGCCCGTGGCTGAGCACGGCGGCAGGCGCGCCGAGCTGCGCTTCAGCCGGGTCGTTCGACGCGCCGCGCGAGCTCGTCTTCGCGCTGCATGACCGACCCGACCACCTCACCCACTTCTGGGGGCCGGCGGGCGTCAGCGCGCCGCGGGACCGCATCACGCTCGACGCCCGGCCCGGCGGCGTGTTCGAGACGGTGATGGTCAGCGACGCCGACGGCAGCGAGTACCCGACGCAGGCCGTGTTCGACGAGGTGCGCCCGCCCGAGCTGCTGGTGTGGACCGAGTCGCACTCGGGCATGCGGGTGCGCTCCGAGTTCGTGGCGCTCGGCCCCGATCGCACCGAGGTGCGGATCCACCAGACCTACGTGCCCGAGGCGTTCCGGCGCCCGAGGCCCAGGCCGGGTTCCAGTCCTCGCTCGACCGCTTCGCGGCGTATCTCGGCCGGGCTGGCCCGTCGCACTCGAGTGCCGACCGACGGGGACCGCGACGCCGATCGACGGCCGCGCGGCACCGACGGCGACTGGCGCACGACATCGCCGCCGAGTACGTGGCGCTGGCCGACCTGTTGGAGGCCGCCGACCCGGCGGTGTGGGACGCGCCGTCGCTGTGCGAGGGCTGGCGCACCCGTGAGGTGGTGGCGCACATGACGATGCCGGCCCGCTACGACGGTCCCGCCTTCATGGCGGAGCTGGAGGCGGCCGGCGGCGACTTCACCCGACTGTCCGACACGGTGGCGGCACGCGACGGCGCGTTGCCCGCGGCCGGCCTGCTGGCCGACCTGCGCTCGCCGGTGCTGCACGCGCTGGCAGCCGCCCGGCGGCGGCGAGGAGGGTGCGCTCGACGCACTGCGTCATCCACGCGCTCGACATCGTGGAGGCGGTGCCGCTGGAGCGGCGCGTGCCCGCGGCCCGCATCCGCCCGGTGCTCGGGCTCGTGGCGGCGCCGGGACGGGAGCGCCGAACCTGTTCGGGGTCGATCTCACCGACGTGGAGCTGCGGGCGGACGACCTGGAGTGGTCGCTCGGGGGCGGGCGCCGTCGTGACGGGACCGGCGCAGGCGCTGGCGCTGCGTGGCCTGCGGCCGCCTCCTGCCCCCGGGCCGCCTGGGCGGCGAGGGGGCGCCGCGCTTCAGCCGGTCGTGAACGCAGACTCTGTATCGATGAGTGGCCAGATTTGGCGCCGGTCGTCCTCGGTCGGCGTTCTCCCGGCTGACCCTCGCGTCGGTTCGGGATACATCAGACCGATCGCCTCATGTCTCGCTAGCTCGAGAGCCTCTGGAGCGCAACCGTCGTCAAGTGACGAGCAAGTGATGCGGGAAACGGGTTCTGTAGCGAGGTGAACACCACCGTTTGTTCGTCTCGGCCCTTCACGTAGTCGACGACCACAAGTTCGAGATTAAGAGTGACGCCGTGAGTGGTAATTGGAATGAAGGCCGTGAAGTTGGCGCTTCCGGGTGCGAACTCGGACGCAGGAGAGCGCGAGACCAAGATGGTCCCCAGGGTCTCGCCGGAACCCAACTCAGATTCCAGGGCACTGCGAGCCGAGCCATTGAACGACTGGGTGAGGCAAGAAGGCGTCTTGGGATTTGTCAGCGAAGCGTGGTCCGCCTGGGCGCCTTTAGCTGTGGAGTACACCGAGACGCTGTCATTGACACTCTCGAGTTGAGACTTGCTGTCGAACTCGGGGCTGTTGACCGTCGGTGGGTTGTCGCTGATGACGCTGCTCGAAATGCCCAAGCAGGTAGCCAATTGGGCGGCTCCGGGGAACGAAGAGTTGTCATCGGACGACTTTGTCGAGGTCCAACCAGAAGGGAAAATCTGAAGTCACGAGAAGGGACTTCTTCGCCTGTGCAAGCGATGACGATGGGTTTGCCATTGCAGCCCCCGGCGTCACTGCCAACATCGCCATGGCCAAACCGCCGCTCAGCCACAGGCCCAGAACGGCGCGCCGAGAGGAGCGGACACCTCGCATCTGCCGGATCTTCACTGGAGCCCCCTCCTACGCCAAATGCCGCCTTGAGCGTTTCGTCCCGCCAGCACCATTCCTTGAATCGAATAGGGCGAACGTTGCTCAATGGGGTTCTGCCAGGTCTGTCTCGGACCCATTGTCGGTCACTGAGCCGACGAGCTGAGACACGGCGTGCTCTCGAAGGCAGACGTGCCGTCTCAGATGGAGCGAACTGCCACCTGCAGAATCGACTGGGATCGATTGCTGACCGATGACGTACGACGTGCGGGAGAGCCTGAAAGGGGCAGCCCCGGTGAACCGACCCACAGCCGGTACGAGGACATCCATCTCTGGACCGGCCAGCCAGACCCTTGACCCCGCAAGAATGATCGCGTGACGAAGTTGCTGCTCGTTCGACATGCCGAGCCACTCATGCGCGGAGAGATGCCGGGGGCCGAACGGCCGCTGACAGAGACGGGCAGAATGGATGCGAGCGAACTGGGAGCACGCTTAGCCACAAGGCCTCCGACGGTCATCTGGACGAGTCCGGAGCGACGAGCCCGTGAAACCGCTGCGCTCGCCTATCCGTCAATGGCAGCAGAGATGCGGATACAGCTCAGCGAGGTGAACAAACCGTGGTACGCCTCATCTGACGAGCACGCGAATGCCGTCATGAGATATCTGAAGGGTCAGGCCGTCGCGGGTTGGGAGCACCACGAAGCCGTGGTTTCCCGGATTATTCAACTGAAGGCGGACTTTGGATCCTTCGACAACCTTGTCCTGGTCAGCCACGGCCTGTTCATCACGACGTTGCTCGACCACGAAATTGGACTGAACGACCCGTTCTCGTTTTGGTCAAGCCTGCGAATGCCCGACGCTTGGGAGCTCAACCTCGACCTGATGTCCGTCGATCGGATTCAATAGCCTTCATTACCGATGTGTCCCGCGACCCGCCGTCCCGGCGAAAGCGGGAGCGGGTGAACGATCTTGGGCTCTAGGCGACAGTTCTGCGGATTTCTCGCGTAGCTTCGCTGACCCGGTACTCGGGATGACTCCGGCTCGTTCACCTCGGCAGAGAGTGAGGGCGCCAGTCAATACCAAGTAGGGCAGCACATCGCCGTCACCTATGACACCAAAGACCCGACGTAGTCATGCTCATGTGACGTTGACCTGTTGGCAAGCTCGTCGTGGGCGAATGACCTTTTTCCGCTCTTCTTTGGAATATCCGTGATCGCAACACTGGCGATTGTGCTGCTCGCACGAAATCGCCGACGCCAAAGAGCTGAGGGGAGAGGGGAGCATCAGCGGGGCCGGAGTGCCCCACCTTCCCTTCTCAAATGTCTCAACCACCAGGTGGACCAAAAGTGATCGGAAGGACTCTCGTGTTCGACGCAGTCAATGAGCTGGCGTTGTTCACCGCGATCGAGCACGGGTGGGTTGAATCACAGGTTCCGTTCCCAACCAGTCCCGTGACGATGTGCATCGTGAAGTGTCCACTCCCCGTCGGATCAGGATGCAGGAGGCCAGCATTGGCGAACGTACAACCCGCCGAACTACCGGTTGAGATGTCGACGTGTGAGCATTCGAGGATATTGATGACCTTGCCCGCCGTGTAACCACTCCATTGGACGGTCACCGCCTCCCCGCTGCTGAGGTTGTGGTTCGGTGACACCGAAGCCCGCAGATGGACCACAGGCACCGCCGGGACGACAACCGCTACTCCGCGCGAGTCTGGCGTGAGGTCCAAAACAATTTCGGTCGTCGGACTTCGCCCGTCTGTGGCCAGATCAGACCTGGCTTGTCGATTGCCGCTCAGGTAGCCTCGAAGAAGTCGGTCGTCGTCCGGATGACCGTCGACGCCGATCGTGGGTCCTGACCACCGGCCGCGTCGTGGGACCCGCCGACGAGGGTGAGGAGCCCTTTGGGACCACGTGCCTGGTTGTAAATAAGCGGAGCACTCCGGTACGGGATCAGCTGGTCAGCCGTGCCGTGGACCAGGAGCATCGGCGGTGCTTTCGAAAAGTCGTAGTGGCCGGGAGGGAAACCCTCTGTGGTGCCGGCCATCACAACGGCCGCCTTCACGTCAGAGTCGTCACAGCATGTGTTGGCCACCAGTCCCAGCGTGGTGACTGCTCCGTTGGAGTGGCCAGCGGCGCCAATCTCGTCGGGATCAACCAGTCCTGAGAGGACTCCGCTGGGCGAGTGCGAGTCCGCCAGCACGGCATTGATCACGAAACTCATATCTTTCGGCTGGTTCACGACGTCTCCGGCGTCGGGACCGCCCGGCAACATTGCCATTGGAGAGGGGAAAGAGCGGCGCCGCGACGACGAAGCCCTGGGATGCCCACGCGGCAAGGACGTTCATGTAGCCCTGTGGCGTGCCGCCAAGACCGTGAGCGAAGACGATCAAGTGGATATGGGCCCGCTGCCTTCTCCGGTGTTGCCCCCTGGGTCGGCGCACCGCCGGTCGGACCAATCGCTGGGTACAGGATCGTCGTCACCAGAGTCCGCGTCGGCAGTTGCGGGCTCCCGTTCCAGGCGGGCGTCGAACGCTGCGAATCGACGAAGGTGTCGTTGGCGATCCCAACCGTGTATTTTGGCGACAGCAAGGCCGCACCTGCCGCCGTCTCGCTTGGGGGCAGGAACGAAATCGAGGTCGTCAGGAGCAACGTAGTCGTCACGAAGACCAGCGACATCGCCCGAAATTCTGATTGCTCCGACACTTGTGCCCTGGCGTGTGCCGCGTTGAGTCACCCAGCTCGCTCGGTCGAGGAAGTGTCTGTGAACGTGCCCCAGCCCCATGGTGCCGACATTACGCTCCGTAATTCCAGCGCTCTGGAATCATCCGAGAGCGCTCCAGCGGCTCAAAGATAGGTGCGACTCGTTCCGGCCCTCTACCGGGCCACCGTCATATGGCAAGACGACTCAGTTCAGTCAACCGGTGAAAGTCTCACGCGGCACGAGACGTGCCGGGGACAACACCATGGCGCGGCGACGCCCGCTCGCGTGATCCCTCGTCGCCAAATCGGCATTGACCGTGGATCATGCACGAGCCAAAAGGGGGCTGGAGCGGGCGGGCGGCAGGCGGGCGGCGGGATTTCCCCGAGCGGGACTAGTTCGTGGCGTCCGGCCTGGCCGGTCGGGCCCCGGTCTGCCAGCGGCGCCAGGCCTGGTAGCCCCCGGCCAGGTCGGCGGCCCGGGCGAACCCCAGATGGAGGAGCGAGTCGGCGGCCAGGCTGGAGGCGTAGCCCTCGGAGCACACCACCACGACCGGCTGGTCGTAGCCGGTGACCTCGGGCAGCGCGTGGCTCCCCGTCAGGTCGAAGCGCCACTCGAGGACGTTGCGCTCCACAACGAGCCCGAAGCCGAGTTCGCCCTCGGCGGCACGCTGGGCGGCCGGCCTGATGTCGACCACCAGCGCGCCGTCGGCCTGCAGCTGGTCGAGCTCCTCGGGCTCGACGCGCGTGATGCGGCGGCGGGCCTCGGCCAGGAGATCGTCGGTGCTGCGGGCGGTCACCGGAGGCTCACCGCGAGCCTGCCGCCATGCCGCCTCTCTGCGTCTGGAGCCCATGCTCCGCGGCCGCATCCTCGAACTCGCCGCTGCCGTCGTCCGTCCACGCCACCTCGCGTACCACAAGCTGGTCGCCCGTCACCTCGTAGAACGTCATGGTGGTCAGGGCCGGGCTGTACACGTGGAGACTCAGGGCCTGCTGGTCCGACTCGTTCGTCACATCGTGGACGTGGCCGGCACCGAAGCCGAGGGTGATCCCCGCCGACAATTCGTGGCGGACGAGGGACAGCCGGCCGGTGTCGTCTCGCCAGGGCACGGCCTCGACGAGGGCACCGCTGACGACGCTGACCGCGCCCGAGGAGTCGCCGTGGTCATGCAGGTCGACCTTCCCGCCGCTCGGCCAGGCGATCAGCCACGCGTCGAAGTCGGGGGTGCGGGCCATGAGCCGCCAGGCGCGGCGACTGGGTGGCGGGCGCTCCCGGCCAGCGCACGGCGGGCGCGAGCCGGCTGGCCACCTCTTGGGGGTTGACCCGGGGCCGGCGCAGCGGAGCGACGGAGACCGCCCGAGGCGTCAGCAGGCCTGACGAGGTCGAATCACGTCGGGCCGGGGGAACCATGCGCCAGACGCTAGCAGTAAACCCGACTAAGTCAATCGTATTTACGGACTTAAGACCTCCGTCCCTGGTCGGAATGCCCGGAGCGGCCAAGATGTCGTCGATGCGTCCCCTGGTCCGGCCCCGAGCCGCAAGCCTGCCCCCGGACCGGCCGACATGAAACTCATGGGGACGGGTGCGGCCATCGCCACGGGCACGCGGCACGACGACGTGCCGTCCGACGTCGGCCACACCTCGTGGGGACAGCGGGTCCGTTCCCTCGTTCTCGGACCGCACGGCGGGGGCACGACCCGGCGACGAGCCTCCGACGCCGTGCGGGTCGGCCTCGCCGCCGTGCTGTTGGTGATCTGCATCCCCCTGGTGGAGGCCAACACGTCGGTCGAGATCCACCTCACCGAGCTGGTCACCCCTCCACCTTCGGGCATCCGGTGGCTGATCACGGCCATCTGGTTCGTCGGTTCTCTCGGCGTCACCGCGGCCCTGATCCTCCTCGGCTTGCTGGTGCCGCGGCTGAAGGCCGTCCGCCAAATGGCGGCGGCCGGTGTGGCCGCCGTCCTCGTCTGCCTTCTGCTCGACGCGCTGCTGGGACCGGCGGGTGGTCGCCCGCCCATCCCGGAATTCGCCGGCTTCGACCCGCGCTTTCCGATCATTCAGCTCGCCATCGCCACCGCGGTCGCGTTGGCCGGGCTGCCCTACCTGAGCCGGCCGATGCACCGCATCGTGGTCGGCGCGGTGGCGCTGGCCGGAATCTGCGCGGTGATCGGCTCCTACGGACTTCCCCTCGGCGTCATTGCCGCCGTGATCGTCGGTTGGGGCACGGCGGCCGCCTGTCACCTCGCCATGGGCGCGCCGAATGGACTTCCGTCGGCCTCGGAGGTGACCGACGCCGTGCGCGATCTGGGGGTCGACGTGCACGGGCTGCGCTCGGCGACCCGCCAGGAGTGGGGTGTGGCGTCGTTCGCCGGCACCGACGCCGAGGGCGACCCGATCGAACTGGCGGTGTACGGGCGCGACGCCGCCGACGCCCAGTGGCTGCGCAAGGTGTGGCGATTCGGTATCTACCGCGACTCAGGGCCCACGCTCGTCCTCAACCGGCTGCAGCAGGTGGAGCACGAGGCCTACCTGACCTTCCTGGCGGCGCATGCCGGCACGCGTGTCCCCGAGATTGTGGCGGCCGGCAGGTGCGGTCCGGCCCATGACGCCGCGCTCGTCACACGCGTGCCCGAAGGACACCGTCTCGCCGACCTCGAAGGTGACGACGTCAACGATGACGACGTCGAAGGATTCCTGCGCGCCGTGCTCATCCTCCGCCAGGCCGGGATCTCGCACGGCGGGCTGAGTCCGGACACGGTGCTCATCACGCCGGAGGGACCACTGCTGCGCGACTTCCGACGCGCCTCTTCGTCGGCGCCGGCGATGCGCACCGACCGCGACCTGGCCGCCGCGGTGGCCACCGTGGCCGTCGTGGTGGGCATCGACCGCGCCGTCGCATCGACTCTGCCGGGTGCTCGACACCGAGACGTTGCAAGCGGTCCTGACCCAGCTGCAGCGGTCCACGCTCGACCCCGAGACCGAGCGGATGGCCCGCTCGCAGAAGGGATTTCTCAAAACGCTGCGCGAGTCGCTGGCGACGGCGGCCGGGGTCGACGTGCCGAAACTGGTGGAGGCCAAGCGGATCAGTTGGCCCAACCTGCTTGATGGTCATCGGCAGCCTCGTCGGGCTGTGGCTGATCATCGGCGTCCTGACCGACGCGGCGGGCTCGCTGAGCGTCATCCGCGGCGCCGCCTGGGGCTGGGTGGCGGCGGCCTTCGTGCTGGGGCAACTTCCCGTCGTCACCGGCGCCTGGGCCCTGACCGGTGCGGTCATGGCACCACTGCCTTTCGGGCGCTGCGTCGCCCTGGAGACCTCCAACATGTTCACGTCCTTCGTCGGCGGTGACGCTGCCGTCTTCGGCGTCCGCGTGCGCTTCTTCCAGCGCCAGGGACTCGACGCGCCGGCGGCCATCAGCTCGGGAGCGATCGCCGGAACTGCGAGCTGGGTGGTCAAGGGCGCCCTGTTCCTGCTGTGCCTGCCCTTTGCCTGGGACGACTTCCACAAGCCGACCTCCGGGCAGAGCGGCAGCCACGAGGGCCTCGTCTGGATCATCCTCATCGTCATTCTGGTCATCGCCGTCCTCGTGGCGGTGGTGACGCTCGTCCCCCGGGTGCGGCGGCTGGCGAACGAGAAGGCCCGGCCACACCTCGTGACGATCTGGAAGGACGTCAAGGGGATCGCCGTCGAGCCCCGCAAGATCGCCTACGTGCTGGGCGGGTCCCTGGGCAGCCAGGTCCTCATCGCGCTCTGCCTCGGGGCCTCCCTCCACTCGGTCGGCGCGCACGCCAGCTTCGCCACCCTCATTGTCGTGCTGACCCTGGCCGCCATGATCGGCGGCGCCGTGCCGATCCCGGGCGGCGCCGGGGTCATTGAGGTGGGCCTCATCGCCGGGCTCAGCGCCGCCGGCATACCGCAGGATCAGGCCGTGGCGGCCGTCTTGATCGAGCGCTTCTGCACGGCGTACCTGCCGCCGATCTGGGGCTGGGCCACGCTCGTCTGGTTGCGCCGCAGCGACTACGTGCTGAGCCCGCGTCTGCGCGTGAACTGATTCACATGCTCCGAACCCGCGGCGTGCCGTCATTTCGTTGCATTTTCATGGCCCTCCGGTATCGAACGCTGTAACGTCCATAGCCATGCCGGGGGGCTTGGTTGGCATGATGGATCATTGGACGCGCCTGACGGGCGCACGCACCGGCCCCCACACCGAGTAGGCAGCCGGTGGCCGCGGTCACCGAGTCCCCGCCAACCCCCTCCCAGCAGGAGGACGCGCCCGGGGACGCGGCACCGCTGCTCGTCATCGACGGGGTCACCGTCGGATTCGGCGGCCTGCTGGCGCTCGACGACGTCTCCCTGTCCGTCAGTCATGGCGAGGTGGTCGGGGTCATCGGGCCGAACGGCGCCGGCAAAACGACCCTCTTCAACGTCATCAGCGGATTCGTGCACCCGGGCTCGGGAACGGTCGCCTACCGCGGTGCCGTCCTCCGCCGGCACCATCCTCATGACCTGGCGAAGCTTGGCATCGCCCGCACCCTGCAGGGCGTCGGTCTCTGTCCCGGGCTGACCGTGCACGAGAACGTGATGCTCGGTGCCGAACCGACGCTGCACGCCGACCTGGGGTCAGCCTTCCTGGGCCTCTGGCGCTCCAGTCGGGAGGAGCGCATCGTCACCGCGCGGGCGATGGCGATGCTCGACGAGCTCGGCGCGGCCGAGTACGCCCACCGGATGCCCGCCGCGCTCCCCTATGCCATACAGAAGCGCACCGCCCTGGCCCGCGCGCTCATGGCGCAACCGCAGCTCCTGCTCCTCGACGAGCCGGCGAGCGGGCTCTCGGAGAGCGAGATGGACGCGTTGGGATCGATGGTCCGCGGGCTGACCGATCGCATGTCCGTGCTCCTCGTGGAGCATCACATGGACCTGGTGATGTCGGTGTGTGACCGTCTCGTCGTCCTCAACTTCGGCCAGGTCATTGCGGAAGGCACGCCTGCGGTCATCCGGTCCAACCCCGACGTGGCCACCGCCTACCTCGGCGACCCGGTCCATGAGGTCACACCGCTCCGGCGACAGCGACACCGACGATGCTTGAGGTCAGCGACCTCAGCGTGTCCTACGGAGCGGTGCGGGCGCTGCGCTCGGTCTCCTTCGAGGCCGAGGCCGGTGCGGTGACGGCCGTCCTGGGGGCCAACGGTGCCGGGAAGACCACCCTCCTGCGCACCATTTCGGGACTGGTCAAGCCAAGCAACGGCTCGGTGCGCTTCGATGGCGACCCGCTGTTGGGGCGCCACGTGGAGTCGATCGCGCGGCTGGGGGTGGCCCACGTCCCTGAGGGGCGGGGGGTGATCGAAGAGCTCACGGTCGAGGAGAACCTCCGGCTGGCCACCCTCTGGTGCCTGCGCAAGAACGAACGCCAGAGCGCCATCGCGGAGATCCTCGAGCTCTTCCCCCGCCTGCAGCCGTTCCGGCGCCGGAATGCGTCAACGCTCTCGGGGGGCGAGCGCCAGATGCTCGTGCTCGGCCGTGCCCTCATCTCCCGGCCCCGCCTGCTCCTGCTCGACGAGCCGAGCCTCGGGCTGGCGCCGTTGGTGACCGCGCAGTTGATGGCACTGCTGCGGGAGCAGACCGAGAGCAAGGACATCACCGTGGTGCTCGTGGAACAGAACGCCCGCAGCGCCCTGTCGGTCTCGCACCATGCCGTCATCCTCAACCTCGGCCAGGTGGTCGTCTCCGACGACGCCGCCACGGTGGCCGCCGACGACGCACTGCGTCACCACTATTTGGGGTTCTAGCGCCGTGAGCCTGTTCCTCGACTACACACTCGACGGCGTCGCCAACGGCATGGTCTACGCCACCCTGGCGCTCGCCCTCGTCCTGATCTACCGGGCGACGCGGATCATCAACTTCGCCCAGGGGGCGGCGGGCATGCTCACCACGTTCATTGCGTTCAGCCTGCTGTCGCGCGGCATCGGGTACTGGTGGGCCTTCGTGCTGGTGCTCGTCATCGGGTTCGCCATCGGGGCGGTGACCGAACGCGTGCTGATCCGCCCGCTCCACGGCAAGTCCGAGCTGAACCCGGTCATCGTGACCATCGGGCTGCTGGTCGTCTTCGAGGGGCTGGCCGGAGCGATCTACGGCAACGCGAGCCGCGGCTTCCCGGCCGCCTTCTCCCAGCGCGGCCTGAAGGTGGGCAGCACCACCATCGCCTTCTCCCACTTCGACCTCTTCATCCTCATCGCCGTCCTCGCGCTCATGGCCGGGACGCTGGTCCTGTTCCGCTACACGGCGCTGGGCCTGCGCATGCGGGCCTCGGCGTTCCACCGGGAGATCGCGCGGCTCCTCGGGGTGCGCGTGGGCATCCTGTTGACCCTCGGCTGGGGCCTGGCCGGCATCGCCGGCTCCTTGGCCGGACTGCTGGTGGCGCCGACGAGCGCGTTCGGGCCGTACTACATGGACCTGATCCTCGTGTACGGCTTCACGGCCGCCGTCATCGGCGGCCTCGAGAGCCCGGTGGGCGCGCTGGTCGGCGGGCTGATCTCGGGGCTGTGCATCTCCTACGTCGGGGGGTACCTCGGCTCGGGCCTCGAACCGCTCGGCGCGCTGGCCCTCCTCATGGTCGCCCTGATGGCCCGGCCCGAGGGCATCTTCGCCCGGCCCGTCGCGAGGAGGGTCTGACGTGACCGCCGTCGACCGCGTCCACGCGCTGCGCCTGCCCCGCCAGCCGCTGCTGCGCCACCTCCCCGTCGCGCTCGTCGCCGGCGTCGTGCTCTACGAGGTCACGCTGCGACTGAACTCGTACAACGACTATCAGGTCGGTGAGATCGCCTCCTACGTGGTGGCGCTGGTCGGCCTGAGCCTGCTGACGGGCAGCAACGGTCAGATCTCCCTCGGCCACGGCGCGTTCATGGCCGTCGGCGCCTACACCATGGCCCTGCTGATGAACCACACCCAGGGGAACTTCATCCTCGAGCTGGCCGCCGCGACCGGCGTGGCGGCGGCGGCCGGGCTGGTGATCGGCCTGCCGGCCACCCGGCTGAAGGGCCCGTACCTGGCGGGCATGACGCTCCTCTTCGCGTTGGCCGTCCCGTCCATTGCCGACAAGTGGCCGAACACGTTCGGGGGTGACCAGGGACTGACGACGACCGTCCCCACGGCACCGGGCTCGCTGACCGCCGAGCAATGGCTGGCCCAGATTCAGATCCTCGGGGCGCTGATCGTGATGGTCCTGTTGGCCAACCTGTTGTGGAGCCGCTACGGCCGGGCCTTCCGGGCCGTGCGCGACGACGAGATCGCGGCCTCGCTGGCGGGGATCCACATTGTGCGCACGAAGGTCATGGCGTTCACCATCAGCGCGGGGTGCGCCGGCCTCGGGGGTGCCCTGCTCGGCCTCTCGACCGGCGTGGTGAACACCGGGGAGTTCCCGCTCACCCTCTCGATCCAGTTGCTGGCGGCCATGGTGCTCGGCGGCACGGGGACGTTGATCGGCATGGTGTGGGGCGGGATCCTGCTGGTGTACCTGCCCCAGTGGTCGACCTCGCTCTCCAACGGCTTCAACCTGGGCAGCGGAGCCAATGCGTACCTCGCCACGATCATCTTCGGCGTGGTGCTGATCGTGGCGATGCTGGCGGCGCCCAACGGGATTCAGGGCGGGCTGCGCTGGCTCTGGGCCCATCGACCGCGGCCGGGCGGTGCCGGTGCCCGACGTACCCAATGAGGTCTCGAAAGAGGACCAAAGCAATGCAACAGAAAGGAAGGGGAGGAACGATGCCAAGACGACCGTGGAAGCGTAAGGGGTGGGCCCTGTGGGCCCGCGCCCTCGTTGCCGGTTGCCTCGGGCTGATGCTGGGGGTCACGCTGCTCCCGGCGACCGCAGGCGCAGAGAGCACACCCGGTGTGACGTCGACGTCCATCACCATCGGCGCGACGGTCCCGCTGACCGGCCCGGCCGCGCCGGGCTACGACGAGATCGCGCCCGCCATGAACGCGGTGTTCAGCTGGGTCAACGCCCACGGTGGCGTCGACGGCCGCAAGATCCACTACACGTACCTCGACGACGGCTACAACCCGGCCAACACCGCGACCCTGACCCGCAAGCTCGTGCTGCAGGACAACATCTTCGCCGACGTCGGGTCGCTCGGGACGCCGACCCAGTCGGCCGTGCAGGGCTTCTTGAACGCACAGAAGGTGCCGCAGCTCTTCATCGAGTCGGGCTGCAACTGCTGGAGCAACTCGAAGTTCCCCTACAGCCTCGGCTGGCAGCCTCCGTACACGGTGGACGGCAAGATCCTCGGGCGCCTACATCAAGGCGAACTTCGCCGGCAAGAAGATCGGCTACCTGTCCCAGGACGACGAGTTCGGGCAGGACGTCGTCAAGGGTCTCGACATGGAGATCCCCTCGTCCGCCGTCGTCTCGCGCCAGACCTACGACGCGGCGACGCTGGCCGGTCCCCTGTCCAACCAGATGGCGGCGCTGAAGGCGGCGGGCGCCCAGGTGGTCGTGCTGGCCACCATCCCGGCCGCCACCGCGCTGGCGATGCTCCCCGCCGCGGTCATCGGCTACTCCCCGCAGTACGTGGTGGACAACGTCGGGCGCCGACTCGCCGACGGTCGGCCCGCTGCTGGCCTCGTTCACCCAGAAGGGCGGCGGGACGGCGGCCCAGGCAGCCGCGGCCGGTGGGCTGCTCAACGGGGTCATCACCGACGCCTACTTCGCTCCCGAGTCCGACACGTCCAACTCGTGGGTGCAGACGGAGAAGAAGATCCTCCAGCAGTACGCACCGTCGCTCTACGCCAAGTCAGGGCTCGACGGGAACACCCAGTACGGCATCGCACTGGCCTACACGTTCGTCCAGGCGCTGCAGAAGGCGGGGAAGAACCTCACCCGGCAGAGCCTGCTCGACGCCATCAACAAGGACGGCAAGAGCTTCGTGACCCCGGGCTTCGTGCCGCTGTCGTACTCGAGCTCGGTGCACTTCGGGTTCGAAGGCGAGGAGGTCGTTAAGCTGGAGAGCTCGGCGCCGCCGGCGGTGACACCGACCGGCAGCTGGATCGGCGGCGTCGCCGTCACTCCGGTGGAGGAGACGAGCCCCGGCGCCGGACCGATCCACAAGTACACCGGACCGACCTCGGTCCCGCCCAAGAGCCTGGCCGCCACCGGCTGACGCACGGCGTCTCCGGCGGCGGAGGGTCACCCTCCGCCGCCGGCGCGCCAGGCGCGAACGATCAGCTCGTCCAGCCATCGGTGGCGGGGCTCGTCGTGGCCGTCCCGGTGCCGCCGCCGGTGGCGGTGATGCCCGTCAACGACGGCATGGAGAAGAACGTGTTGGCGCAGGCGAGCGGTGCAGACGAGCTCATGAACGCATCGTCACCCAGCGTCACGACGAGCGGGTTGTTCGCCTTGCCGCTGGCCGCCACGGTCAACGGCGTGGTCAGGGTGTGACTGCTGCCGCTCGTCGTGGTGGAGAAGTTCCACGTCACGTCGCTCGGCGTCGTGGACAGGCAGCCGCTCTGTGTCGTGGTCAACGCACTCGACGTGAAGCCGGTGGCGAAGGTGGTGCTCGTCGGGAGCTGCACCGCCGTGATGGTCACCGGGTACGGATTGGCGTTGGCGATGCTGACCACGACGTCGCCACTGTCGCCGGGGTCGAGCAGGTCGCCGGGGGCCGGGACTGGACACGGCGGTGATGGTCAGCTTGCCGAGGGTGGCCGACTGGGCCTCACCCGAGGAGTTGCTCGCCAAGCCGACGACCCAGTTCGTGGCGGCGTACGCCGCCACTCCCGCCACCACCATGCCCAGCGTGATGGAGATGCCCTTGGTCAACCAAGAGAACCTCCGGCCCTGCGCGATCGCCACGTCGTCCCGCCCCGCTTGACTCGCCTTGTGCTGCATCCGACGCGTCCAAGCGTTGCAGATATGAGGCTGGGAGCGAACTGTGTGCCGCGCCCACGATCCGACAACCGTTGATCACAGGTTGACCAGCGGGTCTAGCGCGGTGCGTGGTCCGCACGGCAGGCGACGCGACGCGTCGCCTGGCTATCGTCGTCGCGCTCAGGCGGCGAACGGCATCTTCATCACTTCGGCCAGGTTGCCGCCCATCACCTTGGCGATGTCCTCGTGCGACAGGCCCTCGAGCTCGTCGACGTACGAGAGCGGCTCCGACATCCCTTCGATGTGCGGGTAGTCCGATCCGAACACGACACGGTCGACACCCACGAGGTCGATGAGCTCGCGCGGGTTCTCCTCGTGGAACGGGTGGATCCAGACGTTGCGCTTGAGCACCATGAGCGGGTCCTCGGCGAACAGCGCCGGCTCGTGCGCGTAGGAGCGGCCCAGGGCGTCGATGAGCGGGCGCACCCATGCTGCTCCGTTCTCCACGGGCAGGATGCGCAGGGTCGGGAACCGGTTGAGCAGGCCGTGCCCGATCAGCGACGCCACCGTGTCGAAGATGCCACGACCTTGGGTGTGCGCGATGTTCATGAAGGCGGACTGCCCGGCGAACGGGAGATGCTCGCCGCCGAAGTTGCCCTCCCACTGGTTGTAGTAGCGGGTCAGGCCGTCGTCGGACGCGTGCATGCCCACCGTGACGTCGAGCTCGGTCACCCGCTGCCAGAAGGGGTCGAACTCAGGCAGGGCGAAGGACCGGTAGCCGCGGTAGCCGGGAACGGGCGCGGGCCGGATGAGGATGAGCTTGGCGCCCCGCTCGACCACCCACTCGAGCTCCTTGATCGCCTCGTCGACGATCGGCAGCGTGATGACGGGCGACGCGAAGATCCGGCCTTCGTAGTTGAAGGTCCAGTGCTCGTGCATCCATTCGTTCAGCGCGTGGACCACGACGTGCGTCGCAATGGGGTCGTCGGCCAGGCGCTCCTCGAGCAGGCTGGCGAGCGTCGGCCACATCAGCGCCCGGTCGAGGCCCAACTCGTCCATCAGCGCGAGCCGCGGCTCGGGAGAGAAGAAGGCCTCGGGCGAGCGGATCGGGTCCCCCATCAGCTCGCGGCGGGTCTTCCCTTCGGGGTTCCCGTTCTTGAACAGTTCTTCCGACGCGCCGGGCCGGCCGACCACGTTGAACGTCGGGTTGGGGATGTAGTCGGAGATGACGTTGCGGACGGCGATTTTGGTGCGCCCGTTGACCTCGACGTACTTGATCAGTCCCGAGTACTGGGGCGGCAGGAACTTCGTGAAGGCGTCCGTCGTCTCGTACATGTGGTTGTCGGCGTCGAAGACGGGAAAGTCGACAATGGGCTTGGGCATGACCACCTCCGTGGGGACCGGACCGCTGCGCCGCCGCGTCCACGCGGCGGCCGTGCTCGGATTCGTTTTCAACTTCGACGTCAATATTACATGAAGGATGGCGGGGCGGCACAAATCGGGCCGCCGAGGCCGATCAGCGTCGGCCGCCGGCGGCGTGTGGCACGGCAGTTCCGGTCCTGCAAAGCTTTGCATCGATGCTCCACCAGGATCGATTGCTCCCCGCCGACCCCGGCGTCCGTCGCATCGCCCGCTCCCTCTACGAGAGCACCAGGGCGCTTCCCATCGTGAGCCCCCACGGCCACTGCGACCCGGCGGCGCTGGCCGGCGACACGCCGTTCGAGAACCCGGCGACCGAGCTCGTGACCAAGGACCACTATCTGCTCCGCATGCTCTACAGCCAGGGCGTCCCGCTCGAGGCGCTCGGCGTGCCGCGGCGCGACGGCGGACCCGTGGTCAGCGACGGGCGGCAGATTTGGCGTGAGCTCGCCACGCGCTACGCCCTCTTCCGCGGCACGCCGTCGAAGCTCTGGCTCGACCACACCCTCCAAGAGGTCTTCGGCGTGACGGAGCCGCTCAGCGCCAAGAATGCCGACGCCGTCTACGACGAAATTTCGGCACGCCTGCTGCAGCAGGACTACCGGCCGCGCGCGACTCTTCGAGCGGTTCGGCATCGCGTTCCTCGCGACGACCGACGGTGCCCTCGACACGCTCGAGTCGCACGCGCGCCTCCGCCAATCCGGTTGGGCCGGCCGCGTCGTGCCGACCTTCCGTCCGGACGACGTCGTCGACCCCGACCGACCCGGCTTCCACGCCCACATCGCGACACTGGGCGAGCTCACGGGAGCGGACACCCAGCAGCTGGGCGGGCTACCTCGACGCGTTGCGCAGCCGGCGCGCCGCGTTCGTCGCGGCGGGAGCGACCGCATCGGACCACGGGCATCCGTCGCCCGCCACCGCCGATCTCTCCCGTCGGGAGGCGGAGGACCTCTTCGGGCGCATGGTGGCCGGGACCGGGCAGCCGGGCGACGCCGAGCTGTTCCGTGGCGCAGATGCTCGTCGAAATGGCCGCCATGAGCATGGACGACGGTTTGGCGCTGCAGATCCACGCCGGCGCCTGGCGCGATCACAATCCGACGGTGGCCGCCCGCTTCGGGCCCGACCAGGGGGCGGACATCCCGACGGCGGCGGACTATGTGGGCGGCCTCAAGCCGCTGCTGGACCGCTTCGGCAACGAGCCCCGCCTCACCGTGATCGTCTACACCCTCGACGAGACCACCTACAGCAGGGAGCTGGCGCCCCTGGCCGGGCACTACCCGGCGCTGCGCCTCGGACCGCCCTGGTGGTTCTTCGACAGCCCCGAGGGCATGCGGCGCTTCTACCGCTCGGTCGTCGAGACGGCCGGCTTCGCCAACACCGTCGGCTTCAACGACGACTCCCGTTCGCTCCTGAGCGTCCCCGCCCGCCACGACGTCGCCCGGCGGCTCAACGCCGGCTACCTGGCCGACCTGGTGGCCGAACACCGGATGGAGGAATCCGAGGCTGCCGAGACGGCGGCGGACCTGGCCCTCAATCTCGCCTGCCGGGCCTTCCGGGTCGACCCGTGAAGCAGGTCGTGCTGGTGGGCCTGATGGGGTCCGGGAAATCGACCGTCGGTGCACTGGTGGCGGCGCGCACGGACCGGGTCTTCGTCGACGTGGACATCGTCATCGCCGCGGGAGACGGGCAAGACCGTTCGGGAGCTCTGGGAGCAGGGCGGCGAGGCCGCCTACCGGAAGCTCGAGTCAGATGCGGTGCTGCGGGTGCTGGCCGGCGACACCCCGTCCGTGCTGGCGGCGCCGGGAGGCGTCGTGCTCAATCCGACGGTGCGCGCCGCTCTCGCCGGCCACTTCGTCGTGTGGCTGCGGACCAGACCCACGACCCTGGCGGGTCGGGTGCACGTCGGTGATCACCGCCCGCTGTTGGGAGACAAGCCCGCCGAGATGCTCGCCGTGATGGCCGATGAGCGGTCCGACCTCTACCGCCAGGTGGCCACGGCGACCCTCGACACGGACGATCGTGCGCCCGACGCCGTGGCGGAGATCGTGGTCGGGTTGCTGGCGGACCAGCCGGCCGACGCCTGACCGAACGAACAGGGAGAACCATGCTTCGACCCCAGGACACCACGACACGCGAGACCAAGCGGCTCGACGGGATCTGGAGCTTCGCCGCCGATCCGGCCGGGGTCGGTCGCGCCGACGGCTGGTGGCGCGGGCCTCTCCGCGACGCACGGCGCATGCCGGTGCCGAGCAGCTTCAACGACGTCCTGGTGGACCCCCAGCTGCACGATCATGTCGGCGACGTCTGGTACCAGCGTCAGGTCTTCATCCCCCGCGGCTGGGCCGGGCAGCGGATCGTCCTCCGCTTCGACGCGGCGACCCACCGTGCCACCGTCTGGATCGACGAGACCTGCGTGATGGAACACGAGGGTGGCTACACCCCGTTCGAGGCCGACGTAAGTGCCCTCGTCGTGCCGGGCGCAGCCTGCCGGCTCACTGTCGTCGTCAACAACGAGCTCACGTGGGAGTCCATCCCGCCCGGCATCGTCGAGGTGCTGGCGGACGGAACCCGTCGCCAGCGGCAGTACCACGACTTCTTCAACTACGCGGGCCTGCACCGCAGCGTCTGGCTTTCCACGACGCCGCGAGCGCACATTGACGACGTGACGGTGACGACGGACATCGACCAGGGTGCGGGCGTCGTCCGCTATGCCGTGAGGGCCGTCGACGCAGACGGCATGACGGTGCGTGTGCTGCTCCGTGATGCCGAGGGCAGGGAGGTCGCCGCAGCCGAGGGGCCGAGCGGCTCGCTGCGGGTGGACAACCCTGCGCTCTGGGGTCCGGGCCACGGGTACCTCTACGATTTGCAGGTCGAGCTGATCGACGGCGACGCCGTTGTCGACGCCTACCCGCTCCCGGTCGGGATCCGCACCGTGCGGGTCGAGGGCACGCAGTTCCTCATCAACGACGAGCCCTTCTACTTCCGCGGCTTCGGCAAGCACGAGGATCTCAACGTCCACGGTCGCGGTCACGACGACGCGGCAATGCTGCACGACTTCTCCCTGCTCGCCTGGATCGGGGCCAACTCGTTCCGCACCTCCCACTACCCCTACGCCGAGGAGGTGCTCGAGGAGGCCGACCGCCGGGGCATCGTCGTCATCGACGAGACGGCGGCGGTCGGGCTCAACCTCGGCGTCGGGGGCGGGATGTTCCTCGGCGGCCCGAGGACGACCTATTCCGACGAGACCATCAGCGCCGCCACCCAGCAGGTGCACCGGCGCGCCATCGAAGAGCTGATCGCCCGGGACAAGAACCATCCCTGCGTGGTCCTCTGGAGCCTGGCCAACGAGCCCGAGTCCCATACCGATGCCGGCCGCACGTACTTCGAGCCACTGTTCGCGGCGGCCAGAGAGGCGGACCCCAGCCGGCCCGTGGGGTTCGTCAACATGATGTTCGCCCTCCCCGACACGTGCACGGTGACCGAGCTGGCCGACGTCGTCATGATCAACCGCTACTACGGCTGGTACGTCGAGCCGGGTGACCTCCAGGCGGCCGAGCGCGGCCTGGAGGCCGAGCTCAAGGCCTGGGCGACGACGCACGGCAAGCCCATCATCGTGACCGAGTACGGAGCCGACACCCTGTCCGGCCTGCACACGACGGACGCCAGCGTCTGGAGCGAGGAATACCAGGTCGCGCTCCTCGAGACGTACCACCGCGTCTTCGACCGCACGGAGGCGGTGGTGGGCGAGCACGTCTGGAACTTCGCCGACTTCGCGACGGGGCCCTCCTTCATCCGTGTCGACGGCAACAAGAAGGGCGTGTTCACCCGGGACAGACGGCCCAAAATGGCCGCACACGACCTGCGACGCCGTTGGCTCGGCGCTACCTGACGCGTGCTGTCGAATGCCTGACGACCAGCTCGCCGAAGAGCTCCCGGCTGGCGGGGCCCTCGCCGAGCATGGGCAGCGCGACCGCACCGACCTCTGCCGTCGGCAAGCTGATCGTCGTGAGCGGCGGCGCCACCATGGCGGCCATGGGGACGTCGTCGAAGCCGACGACGCTGATGTCCTCGGGCACGGACAGGCCCAGCGTGCGCAGCCCGGCAATCACCCCGAGCGCCATCTGGTCGTTGAAGGCGAGCACGGCCGACACCCCGCTGGCGACGATGGCGGGCACGGCGACCGCTGTCGCCTCGAAGGTCGGCTCGCCCACGTCGAGCTCGAGCACGTCGAACCCACTCGTGCGGCCGGAGTGTCGCACCGCACTCCGGCGCTCTCCCGCGGCCCACGATCCGGCCGGCCCGCCCAGGTAGGCCAGGTGCGTGTGCCCGAGGTCCGACAGGTGTGCGAGTGCGTCGGTCACGGCGGGCGCCGTCCGAAGGAGGATGGACGCGTGCTCGGGAACGGGACGGTTCACGAAGACGGCGGGGATGGACCCCAGGGCGCCGAGGGAGCGGTGCAGGCGACGGGGCGACACCACAATGAACCCGTCGACCTCCCGGGACAAGGACTCCGCGGCCCGCACTTCCTCGTCCGGGTGCTCACCGGTGTCGACCAGGAGGACCTGCAGATCGCTCTGGCGGGCCGAACGCTCCACCGAGCGCACCAACGAGGCGAAGTGCGGATTGGTGATGTCCGGAACGATGACAGCGATGTTGCCGGTGCGCCCGGTGATCAGGCCGCGCGCGGCACGGTTGGGGACGAAGCCGAGGTCCCGTATTGCCGCCTCGACCCGGAGGCGGGTGTCCGGTGCGACCTTGTCCGGGACGTTGATGGTGCGCGAGACGGTGGCCGCGTGCACACCGGCACGTGCCGCAACGTCGAGGATGGTCGCCCGCTGCCCGCGCTCCACGCCGTCCGACCCTACTCCGCGGCCTGTCCACTCCCAGGGGAGACATGACGGGCCAACGACGGCAACGGCTGAGCGCGCGCACAGCTGGCGCACGCGCAGGCACGCCTTCTGCCGGAGTACGAGCGCGACGGCGCGCCGGTCATCACCCACCTCGGCTTCGGGGCGTTCGCTCGGGCTCACGTCGCGGTCTACGCCGACGAGCTGTTGCGGCGGGGCACGCCGGCGCGCATCAGAGGCGTCTCCCTCAGGAGCCGACGGGCCCAGGACCAGCTCGAGCCCCAGGACGGGCTCTTCACGGTGGCCGTGCGAGAGCCCGGTACCGCGCCGACGCTCCAGGTGGTCGGCGCGCTGGCTTCCATGGAAACCGGGTCCGGCTGCCGCGCTGGCCGCCCTGACCGCTCCGACCACGAAGCTCGTGACATTGACCATCACGGAGAACGGCTACAGCGACACGTGGACGAAGAGCACGGCGCCGGCGCCCTGCCGTCGTCGGCGCCGGCCTTGATTGCGCTTTCGTTGGACCGACGCCGGCAGGCCGGGCTGCCGGCCCCCGTCTTCGCCCCGCTCGACAACCTGCTCGACAACGGGACTGTCCTGCGGGCACGCGTGCTCGACGAGGCCGAGCGGATGGACGGCGCGTTGGCGGCGTGGATCGCCCGCGACGTGTGCTTCCCGAGCTCGGTCGTCGATCGCATGGTGCCGGCGCCGACCGAAGCGGTCCTGGAGGAGATCGCCGAGGAGTTGGGCCTGTCGGACGAGGCGGCCGTCGCGGCCGAGCGACACCGCTCGTGGATCATCCGGTCCGTGGAGGGGCTGGCTCCCCTCGCCGACGTCGGCGTGGAACTGGTCGACGACGTCGCCCCCTTCGAACGCCGCAAGCTGTGGCTCCTGAACGGCCCACACTCCGCCGTGGCCTACGGCGGCCTGCTGGCGGGTCACGCCACGATTGCGGGCGCGGTCGAGGATCCCCTCATCGCCCGGTTCGCGCGGGACATCGTGGAGGACACGCTCGAGGTGGCCGCCGTTTCCTGCTGCGCTGCAACCGGCAGCCTTCGCCGCCGAGGCGTTGCGGCGATTCGCCAACCCCGCGCTCGGCCACACCTGCGCGCAGGTCGGGGCCGACGGATCGAGCAAGTTGCCCCAGCGGCTGCTCCCGGTCGTCGCCGCCCGTGAGGCTCGCTCGCTCGGAACGTCGAAGTTCGCCCTGGTGGCGGCCATCTGGCTGGCGGCGGCCGGCGGGGTCGACGTGCCCGGTGCGCGCCTTGCCCGCCCTGGTCGATCCGCTGGGGTCCCGCCTCCGATCCGCCGCAGCCCGGCCCGACGGCCTCGCAGGCACTCAGCCGGGTCGCGCTCGGTGCCAGTGTGTTCGCCGGGGAGGTCGCCCGCATGCTGGACCGGCTGACGAAGGAAGGGCTCTCGCTCCTGGAGGCAGCGTCGGTGACGGTGACGCTCGGGGGGCCCGGACACGTCCTCGACCCGGCGGTGGTGCGCTCGTTCGTGCGGGAACAGGTGGCCGGGCTGGACCTCGCGGGCCGCTCGCTGTGCGTCGTGATCCCCGACGGGACCCGGAATTGTCCGTTGCCGCTTCTCCTCCAGGCCATTGAGGAAGGGGTCGCGGGAAGGGTCAGCACCTGCAGGCGCCGTGGTGGCGTTGGGTACCCATGCCCCGATGTCCGACGACGCCATCCGAGCGCTCGTCGGGCCCACGTCCATGCCGGTCCGCAACCACGCCTGGTGGGACGACGACACGTACGTGCACGTCGGGCGGCTGCCGGCCGCACTGGTCACCGAGCTCTCGGGTGGGCTGCTGCACGACGGCATCGACGTGCGCCTCAACCGGCTCGTGGTCGAGAGTGACGTGACGCTGTTGGTGGGCCCGTGCTGCCCCACGAGGTGATCGGCTTCTCGGGCGGCAACAAGTACCTCTTCCCCGGCCTCTCAGGTCAGGAGATGATCGATGTCACGCACTGGCTCGGGGCCCTCATCACGAGCAGCACCATCATCGGGACGCGTGGCGTCACGCCGGTGCGGGCGCTGGTGGACGCGGCGGCGGCACTCGTCCCCGGCGAGCGCCACGCGCTGTGCGTGGTCGTCGACCACGAGAGCGGCGGGCTGGAGTCGCTGTCCTTCGGCGATGCTCGGCGCGCCTGGGCCGAGGCCGCCGACGTCGCCGCAGTGACCCACGTCGAGTACCTCGACCACCCGGTGCGGCGGGTGTTGTCGCTGATCCCGACGCGCTACCCGGACCTGTGGACGGGAGCGAAGGGCTTCTACAAGGTGGAGCCGATCGTCGCCGACGGCGGCGAGGTCGTCCTGTACGCGCCGCACATCACCGAAATCGCCGCCATGCATCCCCGACTGGCGGACATCGGCTACCACTGCCGCGACTACTTCCTGGCCCAGTGGGACCGCTACCGCGACGTCCCCTGGGGCGAGCTGGCGCATGCCACCCACCTGTACGGCGCCGGGACCTACGACGGGGTGACGGAGCGGCAGCGCGTCAGCGTGACCCTGGCCACCGGCATTCCCGAAGACGTCGTGCGGCGGGCCAACCTCGGGTACCTCGCCCCCGACGCCGTCGACGCCGAGGCGGTGGGCGGCCGACCCCGGCACGCTGGTGGTGCCCGACGCCGGCGAGGTGCTCTACCGGCTGCGCTGACGAGCCTTCACTCGCCCGGATAGACCACTCCGAGCTCGGCCCGGATGGCGTCGAGCGTGGTGGCGAGGGCGATCGACTCGTGCAATGGAACGACCGTGCTCTCGGTGCGCCCCTCTCGAAGGCAGCGGTGCACCTCGTCGATTTCGAATCGCAGACCGTTTCCCTCGTAGCCGGCGTCGATGTGCTCGACGCCGGCGGGGCTCGACACCGTGAGCGAGTTCGGGCAGTGCATCATGGCGGGCAGGTCGATGCTGCCGTCGGTTCCTGCGATCCGGGCCGTGCAGGTCATGCCGACCCGTAACGCCGCCTTGACCACGCCGAGCCGGTCTCCCGGATGGTGCAGCAGGGCGGTGACCACCTCGTCGACGCCGGTCTCGCCCACCACCCCGTCGGCCACGACGCGTTCGACGGGCCCGAGCACCAGGGTGCACAGCTGAATGGGGTAGATCCCGAGGTCGAGCAACGCACCGCCGCCGAGCTCGGCGGCGAAATGCCGGTGCGCCGGATCGACCGGTCGCCGGAACCCGAAGTCGGCCTCGACCAGGAGGGGCTCGCCGATGCGACCCTCCCCGATGACCTCGACCAGCGAGCGGTAGGCCGGGAGGAACCGGCTCCAGATGGCCTCCATGAGGAACAGCCCCCGACTGCGGGCTTCCTCCGCCATACGTGCGGCCTGCCGGGCGTTGAGCGCGAAGGGCTTCTCGCACAGGACGTGCTTGCCCGCCCGAAGGAGCCCGATGGTGTCCGCCTCGTGCCGCGAGTGCGGTGTGGCCACGTAGACCACGTCGACGTCCGGATCGGCAGCAAGGGCGTCGTAGTCGCCGTAGCGGACCGGGATGTCGAAGCGGTCGCCGAAGGCCTCCGCTCGTTCGGCCGAGCGCGAGGCCACGGCTGTGATGGTGCCGCCCTCGACCCACTGCATCGCCTCTGCGAACCCCGTCGCGATGATGCCGGGGCCGATGACTCCCCAACGGATCACCGTCGAACCCCGCCGTCCCCGAGGGTCTCCCGTGGGGAGCAACTGGCAGCGTGACGACGCATGGATCCCTTTCCCACCTGCAGCGGACTTCTCGGTCTGATAACGCTATCATCGGTCCCTGCCTGGGACAACGCGTGCTGTCGGTTCACGACGAGCGCACCGGGTGCGGCGATGACAGGAGGACCATGACCGATCCCTTCACCCCCAAGCCAGAAGACCACTTCACCTTCGGGCTCTGGACGGTCGGGAACCCCGGCCGAGATCCTTTCGGCACCGAAGTGCGCGCGCCGCTCGATCCGGTCGAGTCGGTCCAGCGGCTGGCCGACCTCGGGGCGTACGGCGTCAGCTTCCACGACAACGATCTCGTGCCCTACGGCGCGACCGCCAACGAGCGGGACGAGATCCTCAAGCGCTTCCGGCGCGCCCTCGACGCCACCGGCATGCACGTCCCCATGGTGACCACGAACCTCTTCTGGCGGCCGGTCTTCAAGGAGGGAGCCTTCACGGCCAACGACGCCCGCATCCGCCGGCTGTCGGTCAAAAAGGCGTGCGAGGCGTTGGAGCTCGGGGGCGAGCTCGGCGCCGACGTGTTCGTGCTGTGGGGCGGGCGCGAAGGAATGGAGGCCGAGGCCGCCAAGGACGTCCGCCTGGCGTTGGACCGCTACAAGGAGGCGATCGATCTCCTCTGCGAGCACATCACCAACCGAGGCCTGGGTCTGCGTCTGGCGCTCGAGCCCAAGCCGAACGAGCCACGCGGGGACATCCTCCTGCCCACCGTCGGTCACGCGCTCGCCTTCATCGGGACCCTCGAACACCCCGAGATGGTGGGGCTGAACCCCGAGTTCGCGCACGAGACCATGAGCGGGCTCTCCTTCTCCCAAGCGGTCGCCCAGACGCTGTGGCAGGACAAGCTCTTCCACATCGACCTCAACGCCCAGCGGATCGGCAAGTTCGACCAGGACTTCCGGTTCGGCTCGGAGGGGATCCGCGACGCCTTCTACGTCGTGAAGCTCCTGGAGGACGCCGAGTGGGACGGCATGCGGCACTTCGACGCCCATCCCTACCGGACCGAAGACGCCGACGGCGTCTGGGACTTCGCCCGCGGCTGCATGCGCACGTACCTGATCCTGGCCGACAAGGCGCGCCGCTTCCACGAGGACCCCGAGATCCAAGAAGCCCTGGGCGTGGCCAAGGTGGCGGAACTGGCCGAGGCCACAGCCCCGGCCGGCGGTCTCGCCGAGCTCCTCGCCGGCAGCGAGGACGAGGAGGCGCTGGCGGCACAGGGCTACGGCCACGAACGTCTCGACCAACTCGTCACCGAACTGCTGCTGGGGGCCCGTTAGTGCCCCTGGTCGTCGGGGTGGACTCGTCCACCTCCGCCTGCAAGGTCCAGGTGCGCGACGCCGACACCGGCGCCGTAGTGGCAGCGGGCCGCGCGGCGCACCACGCCACATCCCCACCGCGGAGCGAGCAGTGGCCGTCGGAATGGGAGGCGGCATTTCACGCCGCCTGTGCACAGGCCGCCCTGCCGGCCCAGCAGACGCCGGTCGCCATGGCGGTCGCCGCCCAACAGCACGGGCTCGTCGTTCTCGGCGACGACGGCGCTGTCCTGCGGCCCGCCAAGCTCTGGAACGACACGGAGTCGGCACCGGACACCGGCTCGCTCCTCGCTGCCCTCTCCGGTGGTCAGGCCGGCTGGGCGGAGGCCTGCGGGAGCGTCCCGGTCCCCAGCTTCACCATCACCAAGCTGCATTGGTTGCGCCGCTGCGAGCCCGAGACCTTCAGGCGGACGGCCGCCGTGCTCCTCCCCCACGACTGGCTCACCTCCCGCCTCACCGGCCGCCACACCACGGACAGAGGGGACGCCTCGGGTACCGGGTACTGGTCGCCCCGTGAGGAGCGCTACCGGGAGGACCTCCTGCGCCTCGTGAGCGAGGACGTCGACTGGGACGCGGCACTGCCCGAAGTGCTGGCCCCGAACGCGGTCGCAGGCGAGTGGCGCGGCGCCGGGATTCCCGTGGCCGCCGGAACGGGCGACAACATGGCAATGGCCCTCGGCCTCGGTCTTCGTCCGGGCGACCTCGCCCTGAGCTTGGGAACCAGTGGGACCGCGTGCACGGTCTCGGACCAGGCGGCGGCCGATCCGACCGGCACGGTGGCCGGCTTCGCCGATGCGACCGGCCGTTATCTGCCGCTGGTCTGCACCATGAACGCGTCCAAGGTCACGGACACGGTGGCGCAGCTGCTCGGGGTCGATCACGCGCAATTCGATGCGCTCGCGCTCGAAGCTCCGCCGGGGGCGGGCGGCCTCGTGCTGGTGCCGCATCTCGACGGCGAGCGGACACCGAACCGGCCGGACGCCACCGGCCAGCTAACCGGGTTGCGCAACGACGTGACGCCGGGCCAGCTGGCCCGGGCCGCCGTCGAAGGCGTGGTCTGCAATCTCCTCGCCGGGGCCGACGCCCTCGGCGGGACGGCGCAGGGAACGGTGTACCTCGTCGGGGGTGGGGCGCACAGCCGGGCCTACCGGCGCGTCGTGGCCGACCTCACCGGACGCGCCGTACGGGTCCCGGGTGACGACGAGCTTGTGGCCGCCGGTGCGGCAGTGCAGGCCGCTGCCCTGCACCATGGAGGAACCTTCGCCGAGGTGGCCGACGCATGGGGGCTTGGCCGCGGCGAGACCGTCGAGCCGGACGACTCCGTCGATCGGCTCGCTATCCGGGCCGCCTATGCCGACGCGGTGGCGGGAGCACTCCGTTGACATTCGGCGACCCGGACATTGCGGGCTTCTCCCCGATCGGGATCGACGCAGTGGGCTGGCACGCCGCCTTTGCGTGGTTCGAGGACCGAGAAGCATGAGCGCCGAGACGTCACCCCGCCGCGCCGTCATGGCGGATGTCGCCGCGCAGGCCGGGGTCTCCGTCATGACGGTCTCTCGCGTCCTCAATGGGTTCGCCGGCGTAACCGACGAGACGAAGATGCGGGTCGAAGCCGCGATCACCGCGCTCGGCTACCAGGCGAACACGGCAGCACGCGTCCTCGCCGGCGGACGTTCGCGGACGCTGGGCGTGATGGCGGTCGAGACCGACCAATTCGGCCCCTCGCACATGCTGTACGGCATTGAGGCGGCGGCGCGCCAGGCAGGGCATTCCCTGAGCTTCGTGACGCTCAACCGGAGCGGCAACGACATGGCGTCCACACTCGGCCGGCTGCGTGCCTCGCATGTGCAGGGGGTCATCATTGTCGCCCCCGTGCGGCGGGTCATTCAGGCCGTGACTGAACTCAATGGCGACATGCCACTCGTCGTGGTGGGCGGTGACCCTGCCATCGGCGCACCAACGGTCACCATCGACCAGCTCAAAGGCGCACGGTTGGCAACGCAGCACCTGCTCGACCTCGGGCACCGCACGGTCCACCATGTGGCCGGCCCGCAAACCTGGGTCGACGCCACGGCGCGCCTGCGCGGCTGGTCCGATGCGCTGAGGACACACCCGGCGCCGCGCGGGCGGCCCGTGGCCGGCGATTGGAGTGCTCGCCGCGGCTACGACGCTGGAATGCGCCTCGCCCGTGACGCCGACGTCACCGCCATCTTCGCCGCCAACGACCAGACTGCGCTCGGGGTGATCCGGGGACTGCACGACGCCGGCCGCCGCGTCCCTGAGGACGTCAGCGTGGTGGGCTTCGACGACACGCCGGAATCGGGCTACTTCCTGCCGCCGCTCACCACCATCCGCCAGGACTTCAGCGAGGTCGGCCGGCGCAGCGTCGAACTGCTGCTCTCACTCGCCGACGGCGAACCGGTGGAGCCGCACGTCATCGTTCCCGCAGAGCTCGTCGTGCGCGCCAGCACGGCGCCGCCTCCCTGACAACGCATGTCGCCGCCAATGGGCCGTGACACGGCGGGGCGAAGCGGTGTGCAGCGAATCTCACCGTCGACGGGAGCCGGCTTCCATGACCGCTCTCGTCGCCTTGTACGACAACACCGACCGCCGAGAGAGGGCCGACAGCAGAGAGAGCGCCGAACCGGCCGACGCGATGGAGCCGATGGAGAGGAAGGATCCCACCGAGGCGATGGAGCAGGCCGATCCGATGGAGCCGATGGAGAGGACGGAGCCCTTCGACCCGATGCAGAGAAACGAGTCCTCCGACCACAAAGACCACCGTGCTGTTGGCCGCACCGTCCTTGCCCATGTCCACATGATGCCGCAGGGTTCCTGCGGGTGCTTCGGGTGACGGGCGGTCAGAGATCGGCAGTGGCGACAAAGAGGGATCGGTACATCTCCTCCATCTCGGGGACCTGATAGCGGGCCTGCAGGCCACTCGGGTTGGGGAGGAGCCAGAGAAGGGCGTCGCCGAGAGGTTCGGGCTGGGGTCCGATCGTCGCTCCAGGTCTGCGGAACGCCGTTCGGTATGCCTGCAGCCCGAGCACAGCAACGCAGTGTGGCCGCAGCCTCTCCACTCTGGAGCGGAGCTCCGTTGCGCCTTCGCGCAGCTCTGAGGCGCGCAGCTCGCTGGCGGCGGCCGTCACTCGTCCCACCAGGTTGGTGATGCCGATGCCGAGCTCGGGCAGGACGTGCTGATCCGCTGGTGAGAGGACCGACTCGGTGAACCCGCCGGCACAGAGCAACTTCCAGAACCGGTTCCCTCGCCGGGCGAAATGCAGCCCGACCTCACCCGAGAGCGAGCCGGGGTTGATGCCGCAGAACAGGACGCGGAGATCGGGACCAACCAGGTCGGGCAGGGGCTGTTGCACCGAACGAGAACGTATCCGGCGACGAGCTACCTTGGACTTGCCCGGAGCCGAATGAGGAGACTCACTGAGCCTCGGCCCTGCGCAGGAGAATCCCTCCTGGCAACGCCACACAAAGGAATCTGTCATGACGCCGCCCGCCAATTCCGTCCGCCTGATCGGGCACAAGGCCCGCTTCGCCGAGGCCATTGCCCAGATCGACGCCCAGTTGGAGTACGACTCGGGTGCAGTCGTCGCCGCACGTCGAGACGAGGTGGTCGCCGCCGCCCGGGCCGCCTATGGGCCCAGCGAGGACTTCCGTGGCATCCGTGATGCCTGGGACGCCGTGTTTCCCAATGGTGTCTACAGCGCCAGCGGGTTGGCCAGGGCCACAGATCTCTCGCGTAGGGATCGCCGGCGCCGCTCCTCTGGCGCTACGGACTCGTCACGTCCTCGTCGACAAATCGCTGCAGCGCGCGGAGGTAGCCCCCGGTGCCACCCTTTTGGATGGCTCTCCCGATCGGCCCGGACAGCCGCACAAGTGGATCGCTGGGGCGGGAGAAGGCTTTGATCTCGAACCGCACGCTCTTGTCCGGCGCTATCGACACCAGGAACGCCTCCTCGCCTTGTTCGGGATGACCTGGCAGCGTCCCATACGCAAAGCCCCATGACGTCTGTCCGTCAATGACGCTCACGATCCGGCAAGGTACCGCGAGAGCCACAAGGGGCGTCCCGAGGGTGACGACAACGGTCGCACCGCTGAGGATCTTCTGGCTCCGGGGAAACACGCTCATGCCGGGCAGGCGGTGCGCCTTCCAGGTCTTGAGACCAGCGACGGCTCGCTGAAACGTGTCAGGCCCCTCACCGAGCAACGTCTCATAGTGGTCGTGGTGAAACCCGTCAGGTCGCGTCCCGGCAAGGGTGCCCCCGACGTCGCTGTAGGTCGGTTCGGCGCTCTTGAGGTCCTCCACCATCTGCTCGAGCGTGGAGGAATCGGAAGGTCGTACGAACCTCATTCTCCAATGCTCTCAGGTCGCGCCACCCTGCTGAGCGGATGCCGCCTAATCGGCCTAGAAAGCCACCAGCACGGCGATCAACGCGAGGCACCCCGCAAGGACGCAGCTCGTGAGCAACGTCTGCCGCCAGAACGTGCGCGAGACGTGGCTTGCGATCTCTGTACCCGAGTCGACCTTGACGAGATCCATGTTGAACCATCGTCCCTGACAGCCGGCGGCTTGAACCTCTTCTCGGCCCCGCCGCACGCAGCCACGTCATGGAGGCGGTGCAGACACCGAGGATTTGGTTGGCGGACGGCATGACTAGCGAGGTGCGGCGCGTCCCTCTTCCTTCATGATCTCGTTGAACTTCTCCCAGCGCATCCGGTACCTGGTCCGGCCGTTCCCCGGCAGCCAGTCGATTGAGCCTTTGCTCACCTGGAGTTCGCCGAGCTTTGCCTCGTCGCTCCAGACGGCGAAGGTCACGTCCGAATGGAGTACGAATCGCGGTCGGTAGGTCGATAGTGACGTTGTGGGTTGCCATGACGGGACGGTAGCGCTTTCCCATGATCACCTTCCCGGCCAACCGGGGCAAGGGTCTCGCTTCCCTACAACTGCCTGATGATCCTTGCCGGCACGCCCGCCACAAGGGTGGCCGGAGGGACGTCGTGGGTCACGACCGCCCCGGCGGCCACGACGGCATCAGCGCCGATGGTCACACCGGGCAGGATGGTGGCGGCGGTTCCGATCCACACGTTCCTCTCAACTGTGATCGGCTCCACCGTGATGTAGGACCGGCGCTTGTCCGGCTCGACTGGGTGGCCGGCCGTGACCAGGTTGACCTTGTTCGCAATCATGACTTCGTCGCCGATGTCGATCGTCCCGTGACCGGTGAACATGCACTCGTAGCCAATGAAGACGGCCCGACCGACGGTGATGTTCAGCCCGTAGTCCGCGTAGAAGGGAGGGATGAGGTGGAACGAGCTCACCAACGGGCTTGCCGATCAACTCCTCGAAGACCTCTCGGACAAGGTCGGCCTCGTCCCAGCAATAGCCGCTCAGTTTGGAGGAGAGCCGGGTCGCGACCTTGATCCGCTCGGAAATGGCGCGGAATTCCTGTGATCTGACGCCGATCCACTGACTTTGGTCCATCGGACCCTCCTTCCTCGCTGCGACGGGGATTGATGAAGCTAGATCGTCGTCGCGTCCGAAGGTCGGATATCGGTGTGTTCGAATCACGTACCTGGCCGTTCCCGGCGGACCGAACCGACCGCTCACGGAGCCGCGCTGTGGGTCATCCACACGCTCTGAAGTGCTGAACTGTCCCACCTGGGCCGACGTACAGGGGCAGTCTTGACCGACCACGGAAGGGTTCGGACCTCCCCGACGGTGTACTGAGTCCTCTGGAACTGTGCGATCCTTCAAGGCGATGACGCCAGAGCAGTTTCTCAATCGTTGCAAGGTGATATGTCACGTCGGCCCCGCCGGCGTCTGGGAGCAAATCACAAAAAATGGATTCCGAACAGCGGAGCAGTTGATTCTGGAAGCGGATCTCACCGAAGAGGAACGGCACACGCTGCTGTCAGAACCTCGCCGGGAGTCCGTTCGTCTGAGCGTCCATGGCGAAGCCGTCATCCTCAGAGACCAAGGCCCGCTCTTCGCCCGCAAGGATCTGAAATCAATCCTCGGTGATGGGATCGATGTCAGCGATTGGATCCACCTCTTGAACCAGCGCGTGTACTTCTTCACCGATGAGACGTCGATGCGCAAGCTCCTGGACAAATATGTCCAGCTCGACGGCGCTCAGGACGTGATTTGGCTCTCACCCCTGAAGTTCGTCGAGGCGGCCGGGATCACTCTTGAGCTCACGAGCCAGAACACTGCCGCGATCGCTCGTCAAAGTGGCGCACAGAAGACATCGGACGCATTCGCACCACTTTGGCGGTTTACTGACCGTAAGCCGACTGAAGCGACGATCTTCGGTGGACTCGACGACCTCTCACCAGTCTTTCGTGCTGAGAGATGCTTTGAGGATGGTCGTCGCCAAATACTGACGTAGCGCTTCGAGGCGCTACCACCCGATCACCAGTGATCGGCAAGATGTCTCAGCGGATCACAAACCCAGAAGCGATGTCGTGGTTGTGGTCGATGGCTCGGTCGTTGGTGGCTCTGATGTCGTCGTTGTCGGTCGTTGTCGGCGCTGTCGGTGGTCGGCGCTGTCGGTCGTTGTCGTTGACGGGGTGATCGGTGCCGTTGTTGTCGTCGTCGCAACGGGCTGCGTCGTCGTCGTAGCCGGTGAACGGGTCGCGGGAGTCGTGGTCGACGTAGGGAACAACACGGAATCGGGCAGTGTCGAGACTTTCGACGACTTGGCCTTGGAAGGCGCCGAGGGATCGAGTGACTGCCGAGGCGAATCGCTCGTCGAGCTTGTCGTGGTCGGCCCGGCTGCCGGACTCGCTGTCGTGGTGGTGCTGGTGGCCGGGGTTGTTGGCGGCAGCAGGGCCGAGGTGTCACCCACCGTCTGGCCATGCACGCTCAGCGGTTGGTCCTCTTGGTGCACCATCACGAACAAGGCGGCCACGACAAGGACGATCGCTGTCGCACAACTCCATTGCAGCAACCGCCGCTGACCAGAAGTCACGGCACCGACGTTATGAGGACGGTCCCGACACCACAACATCGCCGTTGAATCGCTGATCAATCGCTTGCTGCACCCAGTGCAACCCCTATTGGGGAAGGGGGCATCGTCTGGGGCTCGCCCTCGAGATCATTGGGCCGGCCTCGGTGAGCCAGCTCTCTCCTCCGGTCGCAAGGTGGCGATTTGGCACCCGAGAAGTGCGCTGATGGCCGGGCAGATGCGGGCGGCCCACGCCGCAGCGCCGTCAGCTTTGGGACTCACGTGCCGTGGTTGGGTTCATATGTTTGTCACGATCCATTCGCGTGAGTGTCATTTGAGACCAGGCGAGCCGCCACGGTTGTGCGGATCATCCCTCGACTCAATAGCTTGTGCGCTGATCGGCAAGCGGAGGTGCAGTGATACGCAAGGTTTTGTTTCGGAAGCGCAGGTGACGGGCAACGCCCAGGTGGATCGCACCCGGGCGCAGCCTGCCCTCCGGTCGTGAAACACCTGCGATCAGGGTGGCGGGACGTCGCTCGCGGCGAATCGGTCGCCGGGCCGGCTGTCGCCGTAGGGGTGATCGTCACCATCGTCGCCCTGATCGTCGGGTCGAAGCGGGGCGATGTCAGAGTGGACATCGCAATGGCCAGCATGGCCGCCTTCTTGTTCGGTGTCCTCCTCGCCTTCACCATCGTCCGTACCCGCGAGCGGCTCGTTCTCGTGCAGGACCTTGTGGCCACGAGCGACGCCACGCTGCTGACCATCCACGACGCAGTGGCTGTGTTCGGCACCCCGAAGGTCGACGAAATCCGGGATCTGGTCGACCTGCATCTCACCGACCAGATCGACTACCGGCTGGTGGACTACCACCGTGCGTCGTCGTCGTTTCGAGCACTCATCCGGTCCGTTCTCGACCTACGGCCCAGCAACGCTCAGCAAGATGCCGTCTACAAGGAACTGGTGGCCCGCTGCTTTGTTCTCGACAACGATCGGTCCTTGATTGAGGCAGCGTCTGGGCAGGCGATGTCGCCGCTGGAGTGGACAGGGCTTCTCCTGCTCCTGGCGGTGCTCCTCGGTCTGCTGGCGGTGCTTCCAGGCGGCACGCCGCTGGGCTCGTTGGTGGCAGGCGTGATGGCGGGCGCCCTGGTCACGCTGATCGTCCTGCTCCGAAAGCTCGACCTTCTTCGCTGGCACGAGCGCGTGACGATCTGGGAGCCGACGACACGCCTCTTCCGGAATATGGGCCGCGATCCCTATGTTCCTCGCGAAGTCATGGACAGCGGTCGCTACCGGCCCGCCGGTCGGGTCCGCGTGGTCGACTACCCCGATCCCTATCCGATCCGAGCGAACAAGGTCGTCACCATCGCCGACTAATTGTCACTCGTTTTGTCACTCGTTCGACATGGAGCGACCGGATCGGTCCCGGGACGCCCCGTAGCCGAGGGAATCGCTTCAGCGGGTCGGTGTAACATGCGGCCACCTCAATTCGGGTCAAAGCGCCGCCGCTTACGGTGGCAAGGCCGGCAGCAGTGTGGCAACCAGATCCACTGGCGGGACCGTCGAGCCGTGGCACATGCTCCGGTTGCATCCGACGTCCCACCCCGATGGTCGACAAGGGTCGGTGCTTCTGATGCCTCCCCCTCGCAGAGCGCTCCGCCATGCACTTCCTGTCGTGCTCGAAGGAGTCGTGGGCCCGCTGATCGTGTTCTACCTGCTGCTCGTAGTGGCGGGTTTCCGAGGAGCACTGATCGCTGCTCTCACCTGGTCCTACCTTGCGTTGGGTCGGCGACTGCTGAAGCATGAACGGGTCTCGATGTTGTTGCTGTTCGGGACGATCCTCCTCACATTGAGGACAGTTGTTGCCTTCGTCACCGGGAGTGCATTCCTCTACTTTGCGCAACCGACGGCAGGTACCGTCGCAATCTCAGTTGCCCTGCTTGTCTCCGCCATGGTGGGCCGGCCGTTCACGCAGCGCTTCGCCCACGATTTTTGCCCCATGGACCCCGCCATCATGAAGCGGCCGCTGGTTCGTCAGTTCTTCATTCGGATCTCCGTCCTTTGGGCGACGGTCCTGATGTTGAACGCGGGGCTCGTGTTCTGGCTGCTCGTCTCCTCCTCACTACGTTCGTTTGTACTGGAGCGCTCGGTGGTCACCTATGGGCTCACCGCGATCGCGATCTTCATCTCAATATCGGGATTCATGGCGATGATGCGACGTGACGGCATCATCGTCCAATGGGCGAACAACCGGACTCCTCGCACCGGTCCGGGATCCTGACGCCCTGACACGGCGTCTTGGGCATGCTCCACCGATCAGGTGGAGAAGTACAGGGCGCCTTCGAGCCAGACTCCCAACAGCGGCGTGACGTGTGGGCGTCCGTCGGGTCGCACGGTCGAAAGCCAATACAGATCGGCGTCCGCCAGCTCATCGCGAGCCCGAGACCACGCCGTCGGTGTCGCATCCGGGCTGCTGAAGGCACTCAGTTCGGTGACCGGAACTGGTTCAGCCATGTCATTCTCCGATCGCTTGCGTACGTGCTCGCTCCGAGGTGACCCCGCAACCGTATCTCCAGGAACGCTCGAAGGATCGGCCGATCGCCTTCCTTCGCGGACAGTACCCATGGGTGGGTGGTCGCCTTCCTGGGTATGGAGAGCTTGACGGGTGGCGTTCTGCCCGCGTCCGCCAAGGAGAGAGCACCCATGTCCATCGTTCGCAATGAAGACGGCACCCTGGTCGTTCCCGTGCGTCAAGAGCGCCATCATGACGAGGAAGAACGTGGCGGGCGATGAGACGGCGGTGGCAGCCGCGGACATCACTCGCGTCCTTCACCCCGGAGAAGGTGGCTATGACGAGGCCCTGGTCGAGTGGGACCTTCAGCAGAACCCCGACCGCGAGCCGGCGGTCTCGACGCCGAGCGGCCGCCAAGAAGCCATGGCCCTTGTCCACGCCATGGCCGAATCCCCGAAGCACGACGTGAGCGCGGCCATTGAGGGGATCAACGATCCAGAAGCGAGCGGCGAGGCCCTGCGCCACGTCCTCGTCGGCGGCGTCCATTCGGTCGAGGACTTTGCCGTCGAGGTCGCCGAGGCCGAGGGTGGCGAGCCACTGCCGGCGCACAAGGCCACGAAGATCATCGGAGAGGTGCTGACCGAGCTCGATTCCTAGCCAGCAGTGCCGCCCACCCGGAGCGGAGTGACTTCCGGCTCTTCTGGTGTCAGATCTTTCACAGGGACGCTGTGACGGCCACGTCTCCGGCGCGCTGTCGACGACCACGAACGTCGCATCCGGGCAGTACTTGACCTCGGTCGTCTACCGGGTCGGCATTTCGAGCGAGCGCCCCGGAGGAGTCGGCGACGCCGCCGAGGAGGTCCAGTCGTCCCGGCGCCCTACCCTGCACCCAGACCGTCGACCAGTTCGGCCAGTACCGGGCCGATGCGGGCAGCCAGCGCCTCGTTGGCGTAGCCCACCCACGCCACCGGGGACACGTTGTCCAGCGGGACCGACAGCGGGTCGCCCCAGGGGTCGGTGACCACCCCGCCCACCTCTTCGAGCAGCATGGCCGTGCAGACGTCGTAGGGATGGCAGTCCAGGCCCTCGTGCTGCACCAGCGGCCGCAGATCGGCCACGAAGCGGTCCCGGCCGGTGATGAGCTCGTGGAGCTGGCCCCCGCTCGACAGGTACTCGTCGTCGAAGACGTGCCGAACGCCGAGCCGGGCGAAGAGCTCGGCTTCCAGCGAGGCCAGGGCCGGCTTGCCGGGCAGGAAGAACTTGGCCAGCCCGCTGAAGCTGTGCTCGAGATCCGTGGCGGCCGATGGCCGGACGCTCAGCGGCGTGCTCGTGCGACCGGCGAGGTCGACACGCTCGGCGCCGCAGGCCACCACCACGCATGGCGCTCAACTGGTCGGCCGCCCCCTGCTTGACCGTGGGCAGTTCGGTCATGGCCGCCGCCACGATGTCCGCCAGGCCGCCGCCCGGCGGGGCCACGGCGGCCAGGCACCAGGCTGATCGCTTGTCGTACATCAGTCCTCTGTGCCGTCGATGGTGTCGACGATGACGGTCCACGCCGCGGCATCGCCGACGAGCACCGGCTCGTCGAGACCTTCGGACACCACCAGGACGCCGGGCCAGTGCTCCTCGAACCAGTCGATCAGGGTGTCGTCAGCCACGCGGTCGACGGCATAGATCGTGTCCGCCACGGTCTCCCCCGCCACTGCCGCCATGTCCATGCCGCGCGAGGCCACCACGAGGTCGCGCACGTGGTCGCCCAGCGCGCAGAGAAGGAGGCGGGCCTCTTCAGGCGAGGGCGGCACGAGGGCGTCGTTGAAAGGGGTCCGGCGCATGCGCCAGCATGCTATGCCACCAGGGATGTTATCGCTACCATTACGCTCGGCGCCTTCGTCGCGTACAGGGCGTGCGAGGCCAAAGCGCGGTGTTACCTTGACCAGCAACGGCGTCGGCCCGACGCCGCGGGGGAGGAGACACAGATGGCGACGTACGTGCTCGTGCACGGCGGCGGCCACGGGGGCTGGTGCTACCAGCGGGTGGCGCGCCTCCTGCAGGCCCAGGGCCACGTGGTCTATGCGCCGACCATGACGGGCCTGGGCGAGCGGGCCCACCTGCTGAACGCCGACGTGGACCTCGACCGCCACGTCGAGGACATTGCGGCGGTGCTCGAGTTCGAGGACCTGCGCGACGTCATTTTGGTCGGCCACAGCTACGGCGGCATGGTGATCACCGGCACGGCCGACCGGGTCGCCCGAGCGGGTCGGACGTCTCGTCTTCCTCGATGCGGCCAATCCCGTCAACGGGCAATCGCTCGTCGACGTGGCCGGCCCCGTCATCGACGCCGTGCGCCCCTTCGGCGAAATCCGCGACGGCATGGAGCTGGTCCTGCTGCCGGCGCCGGACGCCGGCCTGCTCTACGGCGTCACGGACCCCGACGACCTGGCCTGGATGGCCGAGCGCCTCACCGCACACCCCTGGAGGTGCTTCGAACAACCGTTGGGGCTCACCAACGAAGAGGCCTTGTGGGCCATTCCGCAGTACCACATCGTCTGCACGTCGACCCTGGCCACCCGCGACACGGCCTTGCTCGACCGGGCGCGCGCCGAGGGCCGGCTCTGGGATATCGACACCGGCCACGACCTCATGATCACCGAGCCCGAGAAAGTGACGCGCGCGTTAGTCCAGGTCGCAGGGGGCTGACCGACACGGGGTGCTCAGGGCGTGTATGCCTATGTTCCCGATTTGGCATCGGGTGGCACTTCCTGGGGAGGAAACAGCAATGAAGAAAGCGTTGGGCAGGCACAATGGCAGGCTGGGGCTGGCAACGCTCGCCTTCACCGCCGGGGTCGGCATCACGAGCCTGGCCGGCGGAGGGGTGGCCGGTGCGGCTGCTTCGGGCTCGCCCATCACCATCGTCATGATCACCTCGCTGACGGGCGAGGGCTCCTCGGAGTTCAGCAATGCACCGGCCGGGTTCAACGCCCGGATCGCCCTGCAGAACGCGGAGGGCGGGATCGACGGTCACAAAATCAACGGCGTGGTCCTCGACGACCAGACGAGCCCGACGGAGATCGCCACGGCGGTCCAGGACGCCGTCTCGAAGAACCCGGCGGGCATCGTGTCGATCAGCCCCCTGTTCTTCCTGGCCGACAAGTACCCGCAGCAGGCGGGCCTGCCCGTGACCGGTGGCTTCTTCGACGGGCCGGAGTGGGGCACGACGGGCTTCATGAACATGTTCGCCTCCGATGTGGGCAGCCTCGACATCAAGTACCCGGTGAACACAGGGATCGGCGCCTTCATGAAGGCGCACGGCGGCACCGTGTCCTGCTCGTACGGGTACAGCATCTCGCCGTCGTCGAGCCGGTCCGCCATCGGGACGAACCTGTCGTTCGAGCACGCGGGCGGCAAGTCGGGGGTGCTCGACACGTCCATCCCGTTCGGCTCGGTGGCGATGACGACCCCGGCGCTCACGGCCAAGCAGAAGGGCTGCAACGCCTACTACGCCGGCCTGGACGACAACTCGAATGACGCGCTGGCGACGGCGCTGCAGCAGGAGGGCGTCAAGCCCAAGGTCATGGTGTTCCCGACCGGCTACGACTCCCAGGTCATCAACACCCCGGCCTGGAAGGCCGTGCAGGGTGGCTACTTCGAGACCGAGTTCCGCCCGTTCTCCCTGCCCAACGCCGGCACGGAGCAGATGAAGGCGGCATTGGACAAGTACGCCCACTTCACCGGCAACGAGTTCCCGTCTTTCAGCCAGTACGAGTCATGGCTGGGGGCCGACCTGATGATCAAGGGCCTGCAGATGGCCGGGCCGACCGCCTCGCACGCCGACGTCATCAAGGCGCTGCGCAGCATCAAGAGCTACAACGGCAACGGGTTGCTGCCCGAGAACATCAACTTCACCAACGACTTCGGGAAGGACCTGCCGAAGTCGTGCGGGTGGTACATGAAGGCGGAGAAGACGTCCTTCGTGGCCGTCTCGAGCCAGCCCTTCTGCGGGACCGACATTCCGGGCACCACCACCGCCTCGTAGGCCACCACCGCCTCGTAGGACTGGGCCGGCAGCGGCATCCGGTGCCGGCTCAGTCCTCTATGGAGATGGCGTTCTTGGGACAGGTGCGCACTGCCGCTTCAACCTGTCCGCGCAGCTCTTCGGGAGGGTGCTCGTCGAGGACGTAGAGCAGATCGTCGTCCCGGACCTCGAACACCTTCGGGGCCAGGCCCATGCAGAGCGCGTTGCTCTCGCACAGATCGAAATCAACCACAACACGCATCGGTCCTACCTCCACTCATCCGTCACGCGGAGGCTACGCGACGTTCCGCGCCCCCGCCTTTCATCCGGCCACGAGCGGGTAGATCCGGGTGAAGTCGGCCCCGGCTCCTCGCTGACGAAGCGCTCCCACACCGTACAGGACTGAGAATAGCGTGCATTCGCCGAGGACGGGGGCCGGCCCGACCTCCGGAGAAGGATCAGGCGACGTGACGCTCGGTGTAGAGCCCGAAGACCGACTCGAGCGCCTGCATCGACTCGCCGACGCTCACGTGATGGCGGGCCGCCTCAATGAGGGCGGGCATCAGGTTCACGGTCGGGTCCGACGCGTCCTTGGCCAGCGCGGCGAGGGCCCGTCGGACGGCATCGTCGTCCCTCGCCTGCTTCACGGCCGCCAGTCGCTCCAACTGCTCCGTCTCGACGTGGGCGCCGATCGACAGGGTGGAGGGCGCCACGCCGTCATCCTCCACGTAGCCGTTGACGCCGACCATGATCCATTCGTCCTTGGCGATCTTCGACTGGAAGGCGTAGGCCGCGTCGGCGATCTCCGCCACGAACCAGCCGTCGTCGATGCAGGCGAAGACCCCCTCGAGCATCGACCCCGAACCGGCCTCGGCGAGGTGTGCGAACACTTCCTCGGCCTGGCGCTCCAGCTCGTCGGTGAGCTCCTCCACGAACCAGGACCCGCCGAGCGGATCGGCCACATGGACGACCCCCGTCTCCTCGGCGATGACCTGCTGCGTCCGCAGCGCCAGGCGCGCCGCATGCTCGGTCGGGAGCGCCAGGGCCTCGTCGAAGGAGTCGGTGTGCAGGCTCTGGGTCCCGCCCAACACGCCGGCCAGCGCCTCGATCGCCACCCGGACCAGATTGACCTCGGGCTGTTGCGCGGTGAGGGACACGCCGGCCGTCTGGGTGTGGAAACGAAGCTGGCACGAGCGCCCGTCGGCGGCGCCGTAGTGGTCACGCATCCAGCGGGCCCAGATGCGGCGGGCGGCCCGGTACTTCGCGATCTCCTCGAAGAAGTCGCTGTGCGCGTTGAAGAAGAAGCTGAGCCGCGGTGCGAAGTCGTCGACCGCCATGCCGGCCGCCATGGCCGCCTCCACGTAGGCGAACCCGTTGGCGAGCGTGAAGGCGAGCTCCTGCGCGGCCGTCGAACCTGCTTCCCGGATGTGGTAGCCCGAGACCGAGACGGGGTGCCAGCGCGGCATTTCGGCCGAGCAGAACCGCATGACGTCGGTGACGAGGCGGACCGACGGACGCGGCGGGAAGACGTACTCCTTCTGGGCCTGGTACTCCTTCAAGATGTCGTTCTGCAGCGTGCCGGACAGGGCGGCCCGGTCCACGCCGGTCTTGTCGGCCACGCCCACGTACATGGCGAGGATCGGTGCGGCCGGCGAGTTGATCGTCATGGACGTCGAGACCTTCCCGAGGTCGACGCCGTCGAAGAGGGTCTCCATGTCGTCCTGGGTGTCGATGGCGACGCCGGCCCGTCCGACCTCGCCGCTGGCCCACGGGTCGTCGGAGTCGCGACCGAGCAGCGTCGGCATGTCGAAGGCCGTGGACAGCCCGTCGCCGCCGGCGCGCAGCAGCTCCTTGAAGCGCCCATTGGTGTCGGCGGCCGAGCCGAACCCGGCGAACTGGCGCATCGTCCACAGGCGGGAGCGGTACATGGAGGCGTAGGGCCCACGCGTGTAGGGGTACTGGCCCGGCAGCTCTGCGCCCTCGGGGCCGTACACGGGTTCCACCGGCACGCCCGACATCGTCTCGAAGCGGGCCGGCCGCCGGGGCGAGCGCTCGAATTGCTCCTGCCAGGTCTTCCGGTCTGCCACGCCTCCAGATTACTTCAACGTCAAACTACTTTCCACCCGGGCTCCTCGAAGTCGCCGGCGGCCCGCCGGAGCTCCGCCAGCAGGTCGAAGAGGCCCGGGACCGTCGGCGGCGCCACGCCGATATCCGTGAAGACCTGCTCGTTCATGGCATCCGTGGCCGCGGCGGCGCGCCGCCGGCCGGCCGCCGTCAGGGCGGCCAGCGTGCCTCGCCCGTCGTCGGGGTTCGAGCCGGCGCGTGACCAGGCCGTCCGCCTCCAGCCGGTCGACCGCATTGGTCACGCTGGCCGCGTTGACCTGGAGGCGCTCGCCGATCTTGCCCAGGGGCAGCGCACCCTGGCGCGAGAAGGACAGCAGCATGAGCACCTCGTAGCGGGCGAACGTGAGCCCGAGCGGGCGCAGGACGGCGTCGGCGCGGGCGAGGAAGATCTGCTGCAGCCGCATGATGGACGTCACGACCGCCATGCCGGACGCCTGGTCCGGCCATCCGTGCGCACCCCACTGGCGCTCCGCCTCGGCGATCGGATCGAAGCTCAGCCGTCGCGGTTCGGCCATGGCCGCACGCTAGACGTTCGAACGAGTTCCGAGACAGTGCGCCGTGCGCGATGCTGCTTGCCGTGCCCGGCCTCGAGGTTGGCGCGAGCGAGGTGTCATCGACGGCGATCAACCGCACGCTTCGTACGCCACGGCGGATCCACGCGACGTCGTCGCAGACGCTCTGGTGGAGGAGCCGCGCCATTTCCCCTATGCAAAGCTTTGCAGAGGACGACCCGACGTGCCACACTCCGGAGGCTCCGACCGGGCACGCGGGCCGGAGGATGGTCTGACACGCAGACAGGACTCGCCATGACCGGTTTTCCAGGGCTTCCTCTGGGGCGCGGCGACAGCCGGCCACCAGGTCGAAGGGGGCAACGTCAACGCCGACCTCTGGCCGATGGAGTGGGCCGAGAACTCGACCTTCAACGAGCCCTCCGGCGACGCCTGCGACCACTACCACCGCTACCCCGAGGACATCGCGACGCTCGCCGAGCTCGGGCTGAACGCCTACCGCTTCTCCCTCGAGTGGTCGCGCATCGAACCCGAGCCCGGCTTCTACTCGCGCGCCGCACTCGACCACTACAAACGGATGATCGAGAGCTGCCTGCACCAGGGCGTCACGCCGGTGGTGACGTACAACCATTTCACCGTCCCGCGCTGGATGGCCGGGCGGGGCGGCTGGAGCGCGGCGGACGCGCCCGCACGCTTCGCCGACTATGCGTCCCGCGTCACCGAGCACCTCGGCGACCTCCTGTCGTGGGTCTGCACGCTGAACGAGCCGAACCTGATGGCGATGATGCGCAGCACGGGCGTGCTGGCCATGGGTGCGGGCGATCGCCCGCAGACCCCGGCCGCGCCAGAGTCGGAGCAGGCCGGCGTCGGAGGCTTCGACCCCGCGCGCTACCGGATGGGGATCGTGGCCGCCGACGTCGAGCAGATGGCGGCCGCACATCGCCTGGCGGTGCAGGCGATCAAGGCGGCCGCGGCGACCGTCAAGGCGGGGTGGACCCTGGCGCTCGTCGACTTCCAGCCGGCCGAGGACGGAGAGGAGCGGTGGCTCGAGGCCCGGCGGGTGGGCCAGACCGACTGGCTCGCCGTCTCGGCCGACGACGACTTCGTCGGGGTGCAGACCTACTCCCGGACGCGCATCGGACCGGACGGCCAGCTCCCCGCGCCCGACGGGGCGGCCACCATGCAGACCGGCTGGGAGGTCTACCCCGAGGCGCTCGGCCACACGGTCCGGTTGGCCGCCGAGCACGCCGGGGTCCCCGTCCTCGTGACGGAGAACGGCATGGCGACCGACGACGACGAGGCGAGGATCGCCTACACCCGCGCGCGCGCTCGAAGGTCTGGCCCAGTGCATCGGCGGACGGGATCGACGTCCGCGGCTACATCCACTGGACGCTGCTCGACAACTTCGAATGGAACGCCGGCTACTCCAAGACGTTCGGCCTCATCGCCGTCGACCGCGAGACCTTCGCCCGCACGGTCAAGCCGTCGGCCCGCTGGCTGGGCCAGGTGGCCCGGCGCAACGGCCTGGACTGACTCAGCGAGCCGGCTCAGCGGCGCTGCTGGCCCGTCGACCTCGAAGCCGACCCGCTCGATGTCGGGCGCCAGCCGCGCCAGATCGAAGCCGTACAGGCCGGCCGCGTTCTCGCAGAGGATCTTGCGGGACACCTCCGCGGTGATGCTCGGATGCTGCACCAGCGCGTCGACCTGGACCTTCGTCTCGGGGAAGACCGACTCGAAGTGGGGATAGTCCACGCCGAACATGGCGTTGTCGCAGCCGATGGCGAACGCTCGTACTCGGCGCTCGGCCGCGCCAGCTCGTCGAGGGGAACCTGGTCCTCGGTGAAGGGTGAGATGCCGGCGAAGCAGTTGGCCGCCCAGTACTCGCGGGCTGAGCCCGTGAACTGGCGCATGCGCTGCAGCGTCTGGGCCCATCCGGTCCAGTCGTCGCCCCAGTCCAGGCGACGGTCCAGCTTGCGGATGACCGGGGCGATCCAATCCGCCTCCGTCTCGACGAAGGCGACCCGGAGGTCCGGGAAGCGCTCGAACACGCCGCCGAGGATCATCTGCCACAGCGAGCGGCCCGAGTAGAAGGAGTGCTCGAGGGCCAGCGTCATGATGGCGGCGAACCCCGGCGGGCCGTAGGTCGGCGCTCCCGTTCCGCCGTGCTGGCTGATCGGGCAGGTCGACCTCGACGCAGGCCGCCCACACCGGGTCGAGCGCGGGATCGAAGAAGAAGGTCCCGCCCGGGAGCAGTGCGGGCATCATGACGCCACCCAGGCCGTGCTCCTTGGCCCAGTGGATGTCGTCGACCGCCAGCGTCGACGTCGTCGAACGAGATGAGGGCCTGGCCGGCCCGGCGGCCCGGGCGTCTGCGCGCAGAAGTCGGCCAGCCAGCGGTTGTAGGCCAGGCGCGCCTGACGGTCGAGCTCGGGGTCGGAGAACGAGCCGACGTCGTCCGCCGGCCGCGACTGGAAGGGCAGCCCGTTCGGGAAGAGCACCTCGGCCACGACGCCCTGGCTCTCCATGTCCTTCAGGCGCAGGTCCGAGTCCCACTGCGACGTCGGGTCGAGTCCCGCGCTCAGGTTGCCGCTCTCGGGCGCGCCCGGCCGCTTCCTCCGCTCTGACCCAGTCGTCGAAGGCGTCGAGGAACCGCTGCTCGACGTAGTTCCGGTAGTCGCTCCGGGACGCCCGGACGTGTCCGTCCACCGAGATGATCGCGGTCTTCGACATCGTCCCCCCTTTCCTCACGCCCTCCGGCGTGCGTGGGTGCGATGTTAGCGCTCTCATCGGTCGAGAACCACGGTGAATGCAGGCCGGCCAGCCGGCGCGCTTACGGTCTTTTTATGCATTTCGAATGCAGCAGCGCGCGAATTGCAACGGTCTTGTAACGCCCGGCTGTCACTCTCGTAGGAGCGATTCGGCCCCGCGTCTCCCCCTCACCCCCCAGGGTGGGGCCGATCGCTCGGATCCACCAGGTGGCACCGTTGCAGCCCCGCTCCGGCGGGGCTGCTGCGCGTCGACGGGCGGTGAGCCCGCCCGCCGGAGCTCCGTGGTCTCAGCGACCGGGACGCTCCAGAAGAAAACCTGTCTAACATCGGCGTCAGCTCAACTGGAGGAGACAGGTGCGAACGGTTGTCGTAGGAGCATCGAGCGGGCTGGGGCGTTGCATCGGGATCGGGCTGGCGCAGCGGGGTGCCACGACCGCGCTGCTGGCCCGCCGGCAGGAGCGGCTGGAGGGGGCCGCCAAGGAAGCCGGCGAAGGGACGTTGGCCATCACGTGCGACGTGACCAGCACCGAGTCCTGCCAGTCCGCGATCGGGCAAGCCGCCGAAGGTCTGGGCGGCATTGACGCCCTCGTCTACGCGCCCGGCGTCGGTCCCCTGGTCCGGCTCGCCGACATGGACGCGGACACGTGGCGGCACGTCTTCGACACCAACGTGATCGGCGCCTCGCTGGTGACGGCCGCCGCCGTGCCGTACCTCGCCGAGTCCTCCGGCAATGCCGTCTTCCTGTCGTCGGTGAGTGCATCGATGACGCCCCCGTGGCCGGGCCTGGGCGCGTACGCCGTCAGCAAGGCGGCACTGGACAAGCTCGTCGAGGCCTGGCGGGGCGAGCATCCGGACATCGGGTTCACCCGTGTGATCGTCGGCGAATGCATGGGCGGGGAGGGCGACTCGGTGCCGGGCTTCGCCGACGGCTGGGACCAGGAGCTGGCGGCCGAGGTGATGCCGGTGTGGTTCGCGCGCAACTACATGAGCGGCAACTTCGTCGACGTCGAGAGCCTGATCGGCGTCGTGGACTCCGTCTTGCGTCAGGACGGTGCCCACATCCCATCGGTGACGGTGGCAACCCGCGCCGCCGGCTGAGCCGAGCGGTCCTTGCACTCCACATGAAGCTTTCGCAGTTACCCCTACCCGGCGCGCGCATGGTGGGGCGATCGCCTCGTCGTGCAGTCGGACTCCTGCCTGTGTGGTGAGGCGCCGCGGAGAGCTCCCGGTCCTCTTCTTCCCTGCTGGCCGACATCGAGCCCGGCGTCGAGCCTCGACGCGATCGACGGCCTGACGGAGTGCCTGCGGCCGCCAGAACCGCTGAGCCCAGCTCGCCGGGCACGTTGCCTTCGACCAGGACCGGGTGCGTGTCGAGGTCACCGACGAGGCGGCGGGGGACGCGCCACGGGACGTGACGCTCAAGCGCTTCCCCACCTGGGGTGACGCCGCGCACCTGGTCGACGTGATGGATGTCCGCCCGACCGACGACGGCAACCGCAGCTTCGTCACGGTCGCCCGGAGCGACGAACGACGGCCGGTCGTCGAGGGGAGCCAAATGCTCGGGCAGGCCATCGTCGCCGCCGGCCGCTATGCGGCAGGGCGCCGTGTCGTCTCGGCCAACATGATCTTCCTGCGGGCGGCCGACGCTCGTCAGCCGCTGCGCTTGGAGTTGGCGGAGCTCAGCTCGGGCCGCACGTTCTCCGGCCTGGCGGTCCAGGTGTTCGAAGGAGCGCGTCTGTGCGCCGCCGGCACGCTGCTGCTCGACGTGCCCTCCGACGACGTCATACGCCACGCGTCCGACGCGCCCGACGTCGCCGGACCCTACGAGAGCGAGCCGTACGATATGGGCGTGACCGGTCGCGACATCAGAGTGGTCGACGGCACGTATACGAACGAGCCGGAGACGCCGGCGGGCCCGCCCGTCATTGACGCCTGGGTTCGCTTCCGCGACCTGCCCGACGACCCGCCGCTGCACGCCGGCCTGCTGGCGCAGTTCACCGGCCACATGTCGCTCGCCGCCGCACTCCGCCCACACGAGGGGGTCAGCCAGGACCAGGCGCACTTCACGCTCTCCATGGCCATCAACAGCATCAGCCTGTCGCTGTACGCCCCGGTGAAGGCCGACGAATGGCTGCTCTACCACCACTGCTCGACGTTCGCCGGTGCCGGGACGACGCACGCCGAGAACCGGGTCTACGACCTCGACGGCGCGCTCGTGGCCTCGTTCGCCGTCGATGCCATGGTGCGGCCGCTCCCCGCGGGCGCCAAGGGCCCGATGGATGCCCGCACGGCGCTATGAGCCTCACGACGGGACGAGGGCCGCTCAGCGCCAGGCCGGCCGGACGCTTCAGCGCACCCGATGCCCGAGCACCTGTCGTACTCGGAGCCGTTCCGCCGGCGGGTCAGGGCGACCAAGGCCGGGCGACACGTTGATCGACACCGAGCGCGCCCTGCTGCTGCACCGGCCGGGACGACCGCCGACGTTGGCCTTCCCGTCGGACGACGTCGACGGGCTCCCGACGGAGGCTGCGCCCGACGCCCCCGGCTACGTGACCGTCGCGTCGGATGCCGTCGACGCCTGGTACGAGGAGGACGAGGAGTTCTTCGGGCACCCCCGGAACCCGTACCACCGGGTCGACTGCCTGCGTTCCAGTCGCCCGCTGCGGGTCGAGGCCGACGGCGCCGTCCTCGTCGACACGAAAGACACGATGGTCGTCTACGAGACTGCGCTCGATCCCCGCCTCTACGTCGATCCGGGCCTCGTGCGTGTGGAGCTGACGCGGAGTCAGCTGCACACGTATTGCCCGTACAAGGGGACGGCGACGTACTGGAACGCCGTCGTGAACGGGGTCGTGCTGCCGGACGTCGCGTGGAGCTACGAGGAGGCCCTGCCCGAGTCGTCGCCGCTGCAGCACCTCGTGAGCTTCGACGACCAGCGTGTGAGCGTCCTCCACGATCTCCCACCGGCCGACTGACCAATCGGGTGGAGGAGCACCGTCGCTAGTGTGGAACTGCGAGCTGGCCCAGATGCTCTGGGTGGTTGGGGCGAAGGGGTCGTTGCATGGATTTTGAGACGCTGCTCTACGAGGAGGATGACGGTGTCGCCACCATCACGCTGAATCGTCCAGAGGTGCTCAACGCGTTCGATCAGCGCATGCAGGACGGAATTGCGACAAGCGTGGCGCGGCGCTGCGCAGCAACGACGATGTCAGGGCGGTCATCCTGACCGGCGCCGGCGACAAGGCGTTCTGCACGGGGATCGACCGTGAAGAGACCATCGCCGAGGACTACCTCGCCAACGAGGAGACACCGGAGCAAGATGCGCGGCCACGTCGGGCCCGTCTCGACGCCGTTCATGTACAACGACCCCGGCGTGCAAGATCAATCCGAAGATGAACGATCTGTGGAAGCCGGTCGTCGCCGCCGTGAACGGCATGGCCTGCGGCGGCGGGCTGTACCTCCTGGGCGAGTCCGACGTCATCATTGCCGCCGACCACGCGACCTTCTTCGACCCTCACGTCACCTACGGGATGGTGGCGGGCTTCGAGTCGGTCCACCTGTTGCAGAAGCTGCCGCTGGGCGAGGTGCTCCGGATGATGCTCCTCGGTGCCTGGGAGCGCATGTCGGCGGAGCGCGCCCATCAGATGGGCCTGGTGTCGGAGATCGTCCCGCAGGCCGAGCTGCTCGAGCGGGCCAGGTGGGTGGCTCGGGCCATCGCGTCGGCGCCGGTGATGGCCATTCAGGGCACGCTGCGCGCCATCTGGATGACCCACGAGGTCACCCGGCGCGAAGCCCTGGCACAGGTCTCGACCTATGTCGCGCTCGGGCACGCTGTTCGACAACATCGCAGAGGGTCAGGAGACCTTCAAGGGGACCCGCGCCCGCCCCGACTGGAAGGTCCGCTGAGCGCTCCGGACAGCAAACCGCCGGCGTCTTTGACACGCCGGCGGTCGCTCGTTCCCCTCGTCCTACTGACGCGAGGATACCCTCGCCAGTGGTGACGCGTCATCCGTCGAGCCGATGTTCACGCCGCAATGACCATTCTTTACCCATCGAACCGCCCGCCGCCGGCGCCGCGGGCTCGGCGTCACCCAGGTAGCGGTCGATGACCTCTTGCCCCGCCTCCGAGGCCGGCCCGTACCAGCCCACCTGGCCCCTCGCCAGGATCACGCAGGCGTCCGCCATGGAGAGCGCCCTGTGCACGAACTGCTCGGTCAGCACGATGGTGATGCCCGACCGCCGGGCCTCCTCCAATCCCATGAAGACCGACTCTGTGACGATCGGGGCCAGGCCGAGGGACATCTCGTCGGCGATGATGAGCTTCGGCGAGACGGCCAGCGCGCGGGCCAGGGCGAGCATCTGCTGCTCCCCTCCCGACAGGCTGCCGGCGCGCTGCGTTCGGCGCTGACCCAGGACCGGGAAACGGTCGATGGCGCGGTCGATGGCGGCGGCGCGGTCCTGTCGCTTCTCCTGGGCCACCGCCATGCGCAGGTTGTCCACCACCGAGAGCCCCGGGAAGATGCCGCGGCCCTCCGGAATGTAGGTCAGGCCGAGCTTGCGGATGCGGTGCGCCGGCTTGCCCGAGATCTCCTGCCCGTCGAAGAAGACGCGCCCACTGGTGCAGGGCACCAGACCGGAGATGGCACGCGCCAGCGTGCTCTTGCCCGCGCCGTTCGCGCCGAGCACGGCCAGCACGGTGCCCGGATCCACGGTCACCGACACACCGAACAGCGCCCGGGAGGATCCATAGCGAACATCGAGGTCTTCGACCGTGAGGAGAGGTTCGGTCATGCCGGGCCTCCCCTGCCGGGAGCCGGCTCGGCGGGCGGACCAGGGTCGGGGTCGGAGTCCCCCAGGTAGGCGGCCCGTACGGCAGGGTCGTTGCGAATCGCCTCGGGTGTGCCGACGGCAATGCGCTCCCCGAAATCGAGCACGAAGACGATGTCGGACAGCGAGAGGACCGCGGCCACGTCGTGCTCGACCATGATCAGCGACACCGGATGGCCGGGCTGGTCGACGATCTGCCGGAAGACCACCAACAGGTTCTCCGAAGCCTTGATGTCGAGACCCGAGAGCGGCTCGTCCAGGAGGAGGACGTTCGGTTCGCTGGCCAGCGCCCTGCCCGACCTCGACCAGGCGCGAGACGCCGAGGGGCAGTGCCGCCACGGGAGCTTTCTCCACCCTGGTCAGCCGCAACAGCTCGAGGAGCTCGTCCACCCGCTCGGTCTCGTCCTGCGCCGGCGGAAAGAGCGAGCGCGGATCGAGCATGTCGCGCCAGAGCCGGTGCGGCGCCACCCGGGCACGGTGGGCCAGCATCAGGTGCTCGCGCACGGTCAGGCCCATGAACAGCTCCGGCTGTTGGAACGTCCGGGCCAGGCCCCTCCTCGAGCGGGACCGGCACGACGCGTTGGTCACGTCGTTGCCGTGCAGAAAGACCTGACCGCTGTTCGGTCGAAGCAGGCCCGACAGGACGGCGAGCAGGGTGGACTTCCCCGCCCCGTTGGGTCCGACCAGGCCCGCGATTTTGCCCGGTTGGACTTCGAGGCTCACCGATCGAGAGCGCGGTGAGCCCCCCGAAGCGGACCGTGATTCCGCTGGCGGCCAGAGCGGCGGTCTCGACGTCCACCGCTGGGGCCGCCTCGCTCGGGGCCGGCATCACGAGATGTTCTCCGCCACTCGAGCCGTCGTCACCTGGCCCACCTCCGTGCCGGCCACGGTGAGGTCGGGCATGTCCGTGCCGCCCGACCGGCGGCCGGACGTGAAGCACCAGACTTCGGAGGCGTCGGCTCTGCTCGGCCAGCACGCCATCGGGATACTTCGCCGCCGACACCGCGCCGAGACCGAAGAGGACGGGCGTGACGTTGGACGTCCAGTTCGGGAGGTAGTTCTGGGTGATGGCCGGGAGCAACGCCAACGAGACCCCGCCGAGCAGCGCGGCGGCGTTCGAGCGGACACCCCACGTCACCAGCACGGCCAGCCACACGATGCCCTCGAAGGTGGCGAATTCGGTGTTGGGCTGAATGGCCGACTGGGACATGGCGAAGAGGCCTCCGCCGATGCCCGCGATCAGGGCAGCCAGTGCGCCGGCGATGACCTTCTGCTGGACCACGCTGATGCCCGAGGTCTTCGCTCCGGCCTCGCTCCGAGCGCGCCGCGTTGAGGGCCAGGCCCGTCGTCGACCGCCGGAAGTTGACGATGAAGAGCGCAATGATGACGAAAACGGCCAGACAGAGGTAGGCGAAGGCGCGCTGGGAGCTGGCGAAGCCCGGTGGACTCACGGTGATGCCCAGACCCTGATTCACGAACGTGGGCAAGGTGAAGACGAGGTTCTCCATGAGGAGCCCGAAGGTGAGCGTCACCAAGGCGACGTAGAGATCGCCCAGGCGGATGCTCAAGAGGCCGACCACGACGCCCATGAGCATGGCGATGACACCGCCGGCCAGGACGGCGAGAAGGACCGGCCAGCCGTGGTTGGCGGCCAGTTGCCAGGTCGTCAACGCACCGACGCCGGCGAAGGTGATCTGGCAGAGCCAGAGCATGCCGCCTTCGCCCGTGACGATGGTCCAGGACAGGAGGATGACGGCGTAGGCGAAACCGGCCCCCATGACGCCGACCCAGTAACCCTGCACGATGAGCGGCACGACGCCGACGGCCGCAATCAGGAGCACCGGCCCGGCGTACCGGCCGAAGAAGCCGAGGCAGGCGGACTCGACGACACTGCTGGTGGAACCGGCCAGACGGCTCTCGCCCTGAGGCGTGATGGCGCGGTCGAGGGCCCCGCCCCACGCGTCCGTCTCGCCCACGCGTCCCCGGCGCAGCAGCTCGTACACGAGGACGACGGCGATGACGATGAAGGGCACGGCGCCGATGAAGTCGGTCGTCCACGCGCTCGACGGCGGGAGGTAGCCCTCAATGAGCGACGTGGCGATGCCCATCAGGAGGGCCACGATCACGGCGACGGTGAGATTGCGCAACCGCGCCGCCACCACGGCAGCGAACGAGGCGGCGATGAGAACGGTGTACTTGTTGGGGTCGAGCCCGACGACGGGAGCGGCCAACACACCGGCCAGACCGGCGAAGAGGGTGGCGACGGCCCAGACGCCGACGGAGATGAAGTTCGGGTTCGTGCCCGAAAGGTCGGTCATGGCCGGGGAGTCGACCATCGCCCGCACCTTGAGCCCGACGTCGGTGTAGCGCAGGATGAGCGCGCCGAAGATCACCGTCGCCAGCACGCAGGCGTAGACGATCACCTGGTCGAGCGTGACTGCGACGCCGATGACCTGGTAGACGGCAACCGGCTGGGGAGCCAGCCCAGGGGCGGTATTGATGGCCTGGTTGCCGAAGATCAGCACGGCCGCTGCCGGGATGGCGACCAGCAGGCCGATCGTCGCCACCACCTTGATCATGGGTGAAGCAAGGCGGAGATGTTGGAAGAGGGCGTAGTAGAGGAACACCCCGAGCGCCGGTGACGCCACCACGAATGGAGAGGATGCGCGGCCGGCAGGATCGACCAGGTGTGCTGGGTGTTGAGGAAGTAGTAGAAGCGGGCGATGAAGAACGCGATGGCGCCGAAGGCGAAATTCAGAACGCCCGACGACGTGTAGGTGATGACCAGGCCGGCGGAGCAGATCGCGTAGATCCCTCCCAGCACCAGACCGGCGATCACGAATTGGAGCATTCCTGCGGTCCCCTCCTCACCGGCCGGCTGTCCGCCGGGGCGTTTCTAACATTGACGTCGATTTAGATACTAACGAGGTCGGGCATGTCCTGCACGACGGAGGAAATGCAGGTTGACCTGCGGTGATGGTTCAAAGACGGCGACCGTTGCGACCTTTGACAGGTCCCGGTTCCGCGCCCAGCCCGGGACGGCCCAGCAGCCCACGTTCGAGCACGTGCGCGGCAGCGTCGACGGTGGCCGCGCCACGTTCCTGCGCCCCGAACGCGCCGAGGAGCGCCACCATCACGACAGCGTCGACGTCGACGTCACCGAAGCCACGGCCGGCGAGGACCGGCACCATCCGGCGGCGGCCCCAATCGAGTGCGGACGCGGACAAGGATCGGAGTCGCGGCGTCCTCCTGGGCCGCATCGACCCAGACCCGGATCATCGCCGCCTCGCCGGACTGTGCGGCGTTGTAGCGACGAAGCCAGCGGCGCAGGTCCGAGCCGTCGGAGGTCGTCACGTCGGGGATCTCGACGAAGGTGCCGGCGACCGCACGCATGGCCTGCACCGTCAGCACCATGGCCAGCTGATCCTTGTTCTCGAAGTAGCGGTAGAAGACGCCATGGGACACCCCGGCCGCCGCGGCCAGGTCGTCAACGCGTGTGGCGTGGTAGCCCCGCTCGACGAACACGTCCCGACCATTGTCGACCAGTGCCTTCATGGCGGCGCGTCGGTCCGTCCCGGCCTGGACCGCTTCCTCCTTCTCCAACATGTCGTGGACGACCGGACCGAACTCCACGCGCAGCGGCCGAGGGAAGGTGTTGTCCCGCACGTTGACCGCACTCCGCCCGAAGAGCGACCGGTGCATGACGTCGGTGATCGCCTCCTCGACCCGCTCCCTCGAATAGTCCTCCGGGGCGACTGACCGCAGTGAGGCGGCGTCGTCGAGCGTGCGCGCGAGGCAGGAGATCAGCAAGCCGAGCAGGGGGTCGAGTTGGCGCGGTGGCAGATCGCTCGTCGAGAGCTTCGAGCGGATCCGGGCCACGCTCTGATCGCGCAGCCGCGCCGCACCGGCGTGCAGCCCGTCGTTCTCTTCGAATGCCGTCGGGAGCGCCCGGAAGATCGGCCCGTAGCGCGCGTGGATGTCCCCGTACCGTCCGACCCAGGTCCGGAGTCCCTCCCGTCCGGCGGCGTCCGGCGTCAACGGATCGATCGCCTCGGTGGACGCACTGATCTGGCGGGCGACCTGGCCGGCCAGGCTGCCGAAGACGTCTTCCTTGCCGGAGAAGTATTGATAGAAGGACACCCTGGAGCAGTTGGCCTTCTTGGTGATGCGGGCGATGCTGCACTGATGGAAGCCCTCGTCACCGAACAGCTGCAGCGCGGCGTCGAGGATGCGTTGCCTCGTTCGTTGTCCGCGTGCGCCCACCCGCGGGTTGTCCGAGAAAGGCGCACGCCGCGTCACGGGCTCGCCATCCTCGCGCTGGGCCAGCGTCGAGCTGGCTTCCCCTGCCGTCACGTCACGACCTCCGCTGAGTCTCTCGTGGGGCGTCCCGGCGCCGCACGAGCGCGCCGGCACCACACGTGCCGTCAGGAGTCGGCGCGAACCTTGTCCTTGACGGAGGGGACGATCGGCGGAGCGTCCTTCCAGTTCGGCAGGCCGCTGTCTTCCTTGGCGACGGGGTACTTGTCCTCGTTGACCTGAGCCCAGTGCGAGTGGTTGAGCTCGTGGATCGTGAAGCAGGCGTTCAGCGCGTTGTAGAAGCCCATGTTGTCCACGCTCTGGTTCACGGCTTCCTTGACGAGCAGCGACGTGACGGAGGGCAGGATGGCGATCCGCTCGGCGAACTCCTGCGTCCGCTGCGTGAGATCGTCGGCAGGGAAGATCTTGCTGACCATGCCGAGCCCGTACGCCTCCTCGGCGTCGATGGAGTCGCCCGTCAGGAGCAGCTCCTTGGCCTTGCGCGGCCCGAGCTCCCACGGGTGGGCGAAGTACTCCGTTCCGCACATTCCCAGCCGGGTCCCCACGACGTCGGCGAACCGGGTGCCTTCGGCGCACACGATCAGGTCGCAGGCCCACAGGAGCATCAGGCCTGCCGCGTAGACGTCGCCGTGCGCCTGGCCGATGGTGATTTTGCGCAGATTGCGCCAGCGAAGCGTGTTCTGGAAGTAGTAGTGCCACTCCTGCAGCATCAGGCTCTCGGCACCCTTGCGCGTGGCGCCGTTGATGGTGCGCGAGTAGTGCTGGTTCGGCCCCGGCATCCCCTCTTCCATGGAGACCTTCGAACCCATGTCGTGCCCGGAGGAGAACATCGGGCCCATGCCGCCGAGGATGACAACGCGGACCTCGTCGTCCGCCTCGGCCTCGAGCATGGCGTCGTTCAGGTCGACCAGCATGCCCGCGGTTCTGGGCGTTGCGTGCCTCGGGGCGGTTGAGCATGATGCGCGCCACCTTGCCCTCGTCAAGCGTTTCGTAGGTCACGAACTTGTAGTCAGCCATAAGAGCTCCTTGGCGGTTGCGGTGAGTCGTTCAGCGGGTGACCCTACTGTTAGAAACGGCGCGGCGCACCTTGCGGATTGAGCCCGCTCGGACCACCCCGCGGGGTCGGATCAGACGGCGGCGGCGGCCTGCTCCACCCGCATGATCCGGGCCAGGTTGCCGCCCATGATGTTGCGCACGTCCTCGTCGGCCAGCCCATCGGGCAGGTGGTCGACGTAGCTGCACGGCTCGGCCAGACCCTCGGGGTGCGGCCAGTCGGACCCGAACAGCACGTGGTCCGCGCCGATGACGTCGATGATCTCTCCGAGGTCGTCCTCGTGGAACGGGCTCACCCACACGTTGTTCTTGAACTGCGCGACAGGATCGCCGTCGAAGGCGTTCGGCATCTTCTTGTACGTGTCGCCGAGGTGGTTGACGAAGGCCGGGATCCATTCGCCGCCGGCTTCGATGGACGCCACCCGCAGGTCGGGGAAGCGAGCGAACACGCCGTGGCAGACGAAGGCCGCCATGGTGTCCTGAATCGGCCGGTGGCCGCCGGTCATGTAGGTGAACGAGTCGAGCCGGAAGGGCAGCATTTCGCTCGGCCCGGTCCAGTCGCTGGTGTAACGGGCGTACCCGCTGTCGGAGGAATGCATGGAGACGAGGATGTCGGCGTCGACCACCGCCTGCCAGAACGGGTCGAACTCGGGGTAACCGAAGGACCGCGAGCCCTGGAAGCCCGGGACGGGGGCGGGACGGATGAGCACGGTCTTGGCCCCTCGCTCCACGCACCACTCGAGCTCCTCGATCGCCTTCTCGACGATCGGGAGGGTGATGACCGGCGTGGCGAAGATCCGGTCTTCGTAGTTGAACTGCCACTCCTCGTACATCCACTCGTTGAGGGAGTGGATGGCGGCATGCGTCAGCTCGGGCGCGTCCCGCATGCGCTCTTCGAGGAGGCTGGCCAGGGTGGGGAACATGAGCGAGCGGTCGACCCCCAGCTCGTTCATGACCTCAAGGCGCGGCGCGGGCTCTCGGAAGGCCGGGATGCCCCGCATGGGCTCGCCGATCACCTCGCGGTAGGTCTTGCCCTCGGGATTGCCGTTCCTGAAGTACTCCTCCTGGGCGCCCGGCCGCGCCACGACCTCGAAGGTGGGGTTCGGGATGTACTCGCTGACCGTCCCCCGGATCATGATCTTGGTCCGGCCGCGCAGTTCGACGTAGTCGATGGCGCCCTTGTAGCGATCGGGCAGGTGCCTCGTGAACGAGTCCCTGGTCTCGTAGAAGTGGTTGTCAGCGTCGAAGACGGGAAAATCGCAGACTTTCGGCATACTGGAGAGGATATAGATTTCTGACTATGACGTCAATGTCATAGAACTCACAGCTTTCCGCGCTGGCCGTCCCGGCAGATAAAGCCCCTGCTCAGCGCTGCATCGCCCCTGCCGACAGGGTCGGACGGCACGCCTCCGAGGCCTCAGCGATTGGTCGGAAAGTGCAGCTCCATGGTGCTCGGGCCCGGGTCGGGCCAGCGGGACGTGACGACCTTTGGTCTCGTGTAGAAGCGGATGCCGTCGGGACCGTAGATAGAGGAGTCACCGAAGATGGAGGCCTTCCAGCCGCCGAAGGAATGTGAGGCGACCGGCACCGGGATCGGGACGTTGATGCCGACCATCCCGACCTGGACCTCCCGCTCGAAGCGGCGGGCCGACCCGCCGTCCCGGGTGAACAGCGCGGTGCCGTTCCCGTATGGATTGTCGTTCACCAGCGCCAGCGCCTCGGTGAGGCTCGGCACCCGCACCACGCTCAACACGGGGCCGAAGATCTCGTCGTCGTAGACGCGCATGCCCGGCTTCACGTCGTCGAGCAACGAGCAGCCGACGAAGAAGCCGCTGTCGCGCTCCGTGCCCGAACCGTCGACGACGACCTTGGCCCCCTCGTCAGCGGCGCGCTCGACATAGGACCGCACCCGGTCGCGGTGCTCCGCCGTGATGAGCGGCCCCATCATGGACGCTGCATCGTCACCGGCCCCGATGACAACAGCAGGAATGCGGCTGGCGATGGCCTCGATCGAGTGGATCGGCCACCGCGCCGACGGCGACGACCACGGAGATCGCCATGCAGCGCTCGCCAGCCGACCCGTAGGCGGCAGACACCGCGGCATCGGCCGCGGCGTCGAGGTCGGCGTCAGGCATCACGACCATGTGGTTCTTGGCCCCGCCGAGGGCTTGGACCCGCTTCCCGTTGCGGGTGCCCGTCTCGTAGATGTGCCGGGCCACGGGCGTGCTCCCGACGAACGAGATCGCCGCAATGTCCGGGTGGGCCAGCAGTGCCTCGACCGCCTCGCGGTCGCCCTGCACGACGCTGAAGACGCCGTCGGGGAAGCCGGCCCGCTGGACGATGTCAGCCAGGACCAGCGAAGCGGACGGGTCCTTCTCGGAAGGCTTGAGCACGAAACAGTTGCCGCAGGCGATGGCGTTGGCCATCATCCAGAGCGGCACCATGATCGGGAAGTTGAACGGGGTGATGCCGGCCACGACACCCATCGGCTCGAGCACCGTGCGGATGTCGATCCCGGTCGAGATCTCCGAGTTGGACGAGCCCTTCATGAGATTCGGGATGCCGCAGGCGAACTCGACGTTCTCGATGCCGCGGGCCACCTCGCCCTTCGCGTCCTCGAGCACCTTGCCATGCTCCCGGGTGACCGCAGCGGCGAGCTCGTCCCGACTCGCATCGAGCAGCTCACGAAGCCGGAAGAGCAAGCTGGCCCGACGGGTCAGAGAGGACGAGCCCCACTCGTGGGACGCCTCCACCGCGGACGCCACGACGGCGTCCACCTCGGCCGGCGAAGCCAGAGCGACCTCCGCTGTCTGAATGCCCCGGGCCGGGTCGTAGACCGGCGCCACCCGACCCGATGCGCCGGCGGCGGCCCGGCCCGCGACCCAATGGCCGATCTGCCTCATGCCTGGGGCCGTCGTGTCGTGATCTGGAGAGGCTGGGTCATATCGTCGGCGATCTTACGGCCACCTTCGGGCACCGGCATTGCCCCCCTCCTGGTCAGGCAAGGGAGAATGGAGCAGGCCCAGGCACCCCTTCCGGCGGCACGTAACATGGCGGGCGTGTTCGATTGCGACGTCGATGTCAATACTGGACTCGGCTCGGGGAGCAGGAGCGGCAATGCGGCCACTGCCTGAGCTGACCCCGGCCAACGAGTGGTTCTGGACCTCCGGGGCCGACGGCACGCTGCGCATTCAGCAGTGCAACGACTGCGGCGAGCTGGTGCATCCGCCGGTGCCCATCTGCCCCTACTGCCGAAGCCGGTCGTCCAAGCCGACCCCGGTGTCGGGCCGCGGCACGATCGTCGGTTCCACGGTCAACGCCCACCGTTGGTTGCCCGACTTCGATCCGCCCTACGTCATCGCCAACGTCGCACTGGCCGAGGACCACCGGGTCCACCTGACGACGAACATCGTCGGTTGCGATCCCACCGAGGTCGAGATCGGTCAGGAGGTGACGGTCCAGTTCCTCCAACAGGAGGACGTCTGGCTGCCCCTGTTCGAACTGACGGGATCGGTGGACCCCGTTGATCGTGTGGCCGAACCGGTGCGACCCCTCCCCCGCGCGCCCTTGAGCGACGAGCGCTTCGAGCACCGGGCCATCCTCAGCGGCATCGGGCGCTCCACCTTCGGCCGGCGGCTCATGGTCGACCCGCTCGCGCTGGCCGTTGACGCCAGCCTTGCGGCCATCGCCGACGCCGGACTGACGATCGACGACATCGACGGGCTCTCGACGTACCCGGGGATGAGCGGCGGCGGCATGAGCGAGGGCGGCGCCAGCGCCATCGAAGAGGCGCTCCGGATCCATCCGACCTGGATCAACGGTGGCGGCGACCTGCCGGGGCCGGGGGGCTCGGTCATTGCAGCCGCCATGGCCGTGGCTTCGGGGCTCTGCCGTCACGTGCTGTGCTTCCGGACCGTCTGGGAGTCCACGTTCGGCGTGCTCGCGGCCCAGGCGGCACAGGCGGCGGCAAGCGGCGGGTCGGGGCAGCCGGCGGGCCGAGCGGGTCTCGGGCCCGTTCAGCGAATGGCGTGCTCCCTTCGGCGCCATGTCCGCCGCCAACTGGATCGCCCTGAACGCCAAGCAGTACATGCATCGCTACGGTGCTCCCCGCGAGATGCTCGGCCTGATTGCGGTCAACGGGCGGCGGAACGCCGCGCTCAACCCGAACGCCATCTACCGGGACCCGATGACGATGGACGACTATCTCTCGGCACGGCCCATCACCTCGCCCTTCGGGCTGTACGACTGCGACGTGCCGTGCGACGGGTCCATCGCCGTGATCGTCTCGGCGGCGTCGGTCGCCGACGACCTCCCCCACCCGGCGGTGCGCATTGAGGCGGTCGGCACGCAGATCCTCGAGCGAGTGTCGTGGGACCAGGACACCCTCACCCATGAGCCACAGGTCATCGGCCAGGCCGCGCACCTGTGGACGCGGACCGACATGCGGCCGTCCGAGGTGGACCTGGCGCTCGTCTACGACGGCTTCACCTTCAACGCCATCTCGTGGCTCGAAGGCCTCGGGTTCTGCGGCTTCGGCGAGGCCTACGACTGGCTCGACGGCGGGCGCCGCATCGCCCTCGACGGCGAGCTCCCGGTCAATCCGCACGGCGGGCAGCTCTCCGAGGGCCGCAGCCACGGCTTCGGCTTTCTCTACGAGGCGGTCGCCCAACTGCGCCACGAGGCCGGCGAGCGTCAGGTGAAGGACGCCAAGACGGCAGTGGTCACCTCCGGCGGCGGCACGCCGTCCGGCGTCTTGTTGCTCCAACGGAAGGACGCGTGACGCTGATGCCCGAGCCCGATGACAACGCCGGACGCGACCGACAAGCCGAGTGGCCCCCGGTCCCGCAAAGGCGTCGAGACACGGGCGCGCCTGCTGGCGGCGGCGAAGGAGGTCTTCGAGCAGGACGGGTTCCTCGACGCCCGCATCTCCGACATTGCGGAGCGGGCCGGCCTGTCCCACGGGTCCTTCTACCACTACTTCGAATCGAAGGAGGAGGTCTTCCGGGAGGTGGCGGCCGAGGTGGAGGAGCGCCTCAGCGAGCCGCTCTACAGCGTGATCCTCGACGCGCACTCCACCGCATCGCCCTACGAGCGGATCCACGAGGGCATCCGGCGGAACTTCGAGAGCTACCGCGACGAAGCCCGCATCATGGGCGTGATCGAACAGGTCTCTCGCTTCGACGACAACCTCCGCGCCTTCCGCAACGAACGGCACCACGTCTCATCGGCGCAGATCGCCGACTCCATCCGTCGACTGCAGCAACACGGGCTGGCCGACAAGAGCCTCGACCCTGTCATCGCGGCGGCCGGGCTGGGCGCCATGACCTACCGCTTCCCTGAGATGTGGTTCGTGCAGGGCCTGGTGGACTGCGACTTCGACGTGGGCGTGGATCAGCTGACCCGACTCTTCGTCAACGCGTTGGGCCTGCACGATGCCCCGGCGCCTGCATCGGTCGAGAATTCGAACGACGCGCTCATCAGCGACTGATTCGAGATCCCCTCCGCCAAGACGATCCACACCGGGTCGCCCGTACGTTCGAGGGCCCGCATCATCATCGCACCCATCCCTGACCACTCTCTCGTGAGAACCCGACGTCGAGACTCGGGTCGCCAGATCCCACGGGATCGTTTGAGCTCGACCCACTCCCGACAGAGCACTCGAACTCTTGTCGCCCTCTCCTCGCTCGAGAAGGGCACCAGGGCCTTGGCTTCAGTGCGACCAATAGCGTCGATGGAGATCCTGGGCATCGGAGGAGAACGGTCGTCCCCCGCCGGAAGCGAGCGCGCAGAACGGCGCGGTCAGCCCAGGACTTCTGCCTTCCACTCCAGGAGTTGGGGGGCCAGCAGCGTCCAGCGGGCGAAGAGCCCTTCGTCGCGCGCTTCGCCCCGCTCAATCCATTCACGGTCTCCCCACGGAGGCTCGACCAGTCGTGCGCCGGGGAGGATGCCGGCCAGAGCCTCCGAGGTCGCCCTCGTGTGATGCGGGTCGCTGACGCCGCTCCGGAAGACCAGCGCCGGGATGTCGAGCGCCTTGGCGTCCGCTTCGGGCAAGCCGGGCACGGGCTCGTCGTCGCGAGGGCAGTAGGCCTGCATCCAGCGCTCCATCGCCGCAATGAACGTGGCCGGGTCCTGCGCCAGGAAGCGATCCCGGTTGGACGGGTTCAGCTCCTGCACCTCGGCCCATTCCGGGAGGTCCGCCACGGCCTCCATGCCGTGGGTCCAGGCGGCCTGCACGGATCCGCCGCAGTAGTGCGTCGCCAGGGAGAGGAGGCCGTAGACCCCGCCACTGATCCACCAGATGGCGAGGCCGGCCGCCGTCTCGGGATGACGGGCGGCGGTGAGGAGCGAGACCCGGGCGCCGCCCGACCCGCCGGCGATGATGGCCGGGGTCATGTCGAGATGCGTGAGGAGACCGGCCAGCGCGTCGGCCTGCATGGCCGACTCCGACGAGCCCTCGAAGCACACGTCGGACGCGCCGCAGTTGGGACGGTCCCAGATCAGCACCTTGTTGCCGTGCTCGGCCAGCGCCTCCGCCAGTTGGCGCACGCCGGGTGACTCCTTGGTGAAGCGGCCGCCGGGCGTGATCACCCAGGGCTGTCCGGAATCCCCGACCACCTCGTAGGCAAGCGAAATTCCGTCGATGGTGGCGGTGGGCACGGATGAACTCCTCTGCATCGGCGCCGGGCGTGGTTGTCCCGGCGGTGGACTCGGTCGGTTGGACTAGGTCGAGGTGGGACGGCTGCGGGGGACCTCGCGGAAGGGGACGTCCTTGTCCAGGCGGCGCTCCCGGGGCATGCCCAGCACGCGCTCGCTGATGACGTTGCGCGCCATCTCGGTCGTCCCGCCCCCGATGCTGCCCGCCTGGCGCATCAGGAAGCTGATGGCGCTCGGTGGAGGCGGCGTCGTCCTCGGTCCAGGCCGCGCCGGAAGGGCCGGCGGTGTCGAAGGCCAGGGTGACGAGGCGCGAGACCGAGGTGCCCTTGAACAGCCGGACGAGCCCGGCGGCCTGGTCGGACATGCGGCCCGTCCGGATGCCCTCACCGACACGTTCGGCGAGCTGATTGACCACGAGCTCGAGCAGGCGCGCCTCGCCGATGTTGGCGCGTGCCGTGGCGTCGTCCAGCACACCATGCTGCTTGGCGATGTCGTAGACGATCTTGGCGTCCTGGCTGCCGTGGGTCAGGCCGACCGGCTCGGTCACGAGGGAGGAGTTGTAGAGCATGCGCTCGTGGAACATCCAGCGGGTGCCCACGGTCCAGCCCTCGTCGACCGCGCCGACCCTGTCGGTGTCGGGCACGATCACGTCGGTCATGAACTCCTGGCAGAACTCCCGCGAGCCGTTGTTCATCTCAATGCGGTGCACCTCGACGTTCGGCTGGTGGATGGGCAGCATGAACACCGTCAGGCCACGGTGCTTGGGCTGGTCCCAGTTGGTCCGGGCGAGACACAGCCCCCAGTCCGACCACCAGGCCCCCGACGTCCACACCTTGGAGCCGTTCAGGATCCACTGCTCGCCGTCGCGCACGGCCGTGGTCAGCGCACCGGCCACGTCCGATCCCCCGCTCGGCTCGGAGAGGAACTGCATCCAGAACTCCTCACCCCTCAGGATGGCGGGCAGGTGGCTGAGCTTCTGCTGCTCGGTGCCGAACTCGAGAATGACGGCGGCACACGGCGACAGGGTGGGGATCTGCACCCGCAGCGGGTACTCGTAGCCGGCGAACTCCTCGTTCAGGACGTTCTGGTGCTCGTGCGTCAGGCCCTGACCGCCGTACTGGCGCGGGAAGCAGATGCCGGCCAGCCCGGCGTCGAACAGCATGCGCTGAATCTCACGGTCCCTGGCGACGGTGGCGAGCTCCGCCTCGTCGTCGTTGCTGTTGCGCTCGTAGCGCAGCTCCTCGGGCGTGACCTGCCGCAGGTTGGCCCGGATGAAGGACCGGGCCCGCTGCCGGAAGTCCTCGAGGCTCTCCATCTCCTCCGCCGTCTCCACTCGCAAGGCGCTCACGCCGCCGTCCCTTCCCGTGCGCCGACGAGACCGGCGATCCGTTGATGGTGGTCCGCCGGCGTGCCGGCGAGCGCACGATTCACCGTCACGCGCCGCAGGAACAGATGCAGATCGTGCTCGAACGTCACGCCGATGCCCCCGTGCATCTGCGTGCAGTCCTGGACCAACTCGGCACCGTACTGGCCGATGTAGGCCTTGGCCGCGCTGACCAGCTCGGCCGCATCGGGATCGCCGGCGGCCACGGCGGCGCACGAGGCATCGCTGGTGGCATGACTCGACTGGAGCCACATGTACATGTCGGCGAACCGGTGCTTGAGGGCCTGGTACGAGGCCAGCGGTCGCCCGAACGAGTAGCGGTCGAACGCCCATTCGACGGTCATGTCGAAGGCCGCCTGCATGGCACCGACCGACTCCGCGTTGAGCAGGACGATCAGCTGCTCGAACTGCCGGTGGACGTCGGCGCGGGCGTCGCCTGCGGTCCCCACCACCGCCGCCGCGGGGACCCGGACGTCGCGGAAGGTCACGATGCCGAAGCGCCGGGTGAGATCGACCGTCTCCATCGGGGCCGTCGAGACGCCCGGTGTACTCCGAGGGTACGAGCACCTGGGTGACACCGGTTTCGTCGTTGCAGGTGACCAGCAGATGGGACGCCTGTCCGGCCGACTCCACAATGCGGGCCTCGCCGTCGAGGACGAGGTCGGCGCCGTCCCGGCGGACGTCGACGGTCGGCTGCCACTCTGTCGAACCGAAGGGCGGGGCGCACCAGGTGGCGATGGCCTCACCGGAGAGCAGTCCGGCCACCACGTCGGCGGCTGCGTCGTGCTCGCTCAGGGCCGCCGCCACCACGTTGACCACGGCCAGGGGGCCGGGCGCGGCGTGACGGCCGAATTCGTAGGCGACCAGTCCGGCATCGGCCAGACCCGAGTCGCTGATGGTGCCGCCACCGTGCTCTTCGCTCGACCAGGAGCGACGTCCACCCCAACTCGGCGCCTCGGCGCCAATAGGTCGGGTCGTACCCGATCGGGTCGTGACGGAGTTGGCGCAACGTGTCCGGCGGCACCTGCTCGGTCAGGAAACGGTCGGTGGTCTCGCGGAAGAACTCCTGGTCTTCGCTCAGGTTCAGGAGCATGGTGCTCCCTGGCGCTCACTCACGTGGGTCTCTTCAATCCTTTCGGGCGCGACTGCTCGGGGGTTGGCGTGCATGCGGGGTGACGACGTCCGGCGAGGCTAGACGGCGCTCACGACGCCGATGCCCGCGGCCTCGTTGCGGACGCGCCACTCATTTTTGGACATGCGGGTGACGTCGACGTCGGGCGTCGCCGCACGAAGGGCGCGCACCGTCGCCTCCTCTTTGTCGGTGTGGGCGAAGGGATCCCAGCCGTAGAAGCGGCAGGCGTTCTCCCAGGTGATCTTGTGGATCTCGTCGTCCCGGCAGCCGGCGTCCTGGAATTCCTTCCAGGCGAACTCGGGCGAGTTGGGCCAGGTCGTATCGGTGTGCGGGTAGTCGCACTCCCAGGCGATGCCCTCGATGCCGATGCGGTCCCGCAACAACAGGCCGGACGGGTCGGTGATGTAGCAGGCCAGGATGTGGTCGCGGAAGACCTCGGACGGAAGCTTGCCGCCGAAGTCGCCGTGCATCCACTCCTGGTTCGTGAAATGCCGGTCGATGCGGTCGAAGTAGAAGGGGATCCAGCCGATCCCACCCTCGGAGAGGGCGACCTTCAGTTCAGGGAAGCGCCGCAGCGTCGGCCCGAACAACAGGTCCTGGGCGGTGATGGCGCTGATCTGGCACGCCAGCACCATCAGGTGGTCGACCGGCGCCTCCACGGGCTTCTGAATGACGTTGAAGCCGGCGCCGATGTGCAGCGAGAGCACCATGTTCTCCTCGCTCAGCGCGGCGAGCATGGGATCCCAGTACCCCGACAGGAAACTCGGGAAGCCCTGCACGTGCGGCGTCTCGAGGAAGCTGATGGACCGGCAACCCTTCTTGGCGATGCGCCGGACCTCGGCTTCGGCGGCGTCGACGTCCCACATCGGGACGATGCCCAGTGGAATGAAGCGCCCCGGGTACGCCCCGCACCACTCGTCGATGGCCCAGTCGTTGTAGGCCTGGAGCATGACGAGGGCGATCTCCTTGTCACTCGCCTCGGAGAAGGTGCGGGCGTTCCACCCGGCCATGGTCGGGAAGCACATGGAGCCGAGCACGCCGTTGGCGTTCATGTCCCGCACCCGCTCGTGCACGTCGAAACAGCCGGGCCGCAGCTCGGTGTAGGTCCCGGGGTTGAAGCCCCACTCCGCCGAGGGCCAGCCCACCGTGGCGGACATGCCGAAGGAGGTGCTCGTCTTCTCACCCTGGAAGACCCAGCGGTCGATGCCGTCCTCGTGCACCACCTTGGGCGCGTCGCCCAGCCATTTCTTCGGCACGTGGTTCTCGTACATGTCGGGCGGCTCAATCATGTGGTCGTCGATGCTGACCAGGATCATGTCGTCGAGGTTCATGGTGCCTCCGTCTCCTCTCCCGCTGGGCGCATCACGGCGTGCGCACCGGCAGCGTCTCCCAGCCCCGCACGGTCGAGGTGCGGGCACGCTGTGCTTTGTCGTAGTCGACCTCCCACTCGGGGAAGCGGTTCAGCACCTCGTCCAGCGCCACGCGCCCTTCCAGGCGGGCCAGCGCCATACCCAGGCAGAGGTGGATGCCGTAGCCGAAGGCTTGGTGCCGGCCAATGCCGCGATGGATGTCGAAGCTGTCCCCGTCGGGGAAGTGACGCTCGTCCCGGTTGGCCGAGCCGTTCAGCAGCACCATGATGCTGCCCTCGGGCACCGTCCGGCCGTGGAGCTCGACGTCCCGCGTCACGTAGCGGGACTGCACCGGAGACGGCGACTCGTAGCGCAACAGCTCCTCGATCGCGTTCGGGATCAGCGACCGGTCCGCCACCAGCTCGGCGCGCTGGTCGGGATGGCGCCCGAGGACCTCGCCGGCGAAGCCGATCAGGCGGGTCGTGGTCTCGTTGCCGGCCCCCGCCAGCAGGCCGACGTAACCGAGGACCTCCTCGTGGGTGAGTGTGCGCGTCGTGCCCGTGACGTCTTCGAACTCGGCGTTGAGCAACTCGGTCATCAGGTCGTCGGAGGGGTGCTCGGCGCGCCAGGTGATGTAGTCCGAGAACACCTCGGACTGGACGGCGCCGCTGTACTCGGTCTCGTTCGGAACGCCTTCTTCGAGCCGCAGGCCCTCGTCGAGGCGGTCCCGGATGGCCTCCTGGTCGGTCTCGGGGATCCCGAGGAGCATGCCGATGACCCGCATCGGCATGAACTTGCCCAGGTCGGCAATGAAGTCGAAGCCGCCCGTCCCGACCAGCGGGTCGAGCACCTGCGCGCAGAAGGCCCGCACCTGGGGCTCGAGCGCCTGCATCTTCTTGGGCGTGAACACCCGGGAGAGCAGACCGCGATGCAGATCGTGGGTGGGTGGGTCCTCGAAGAGGATCGACCCCGGCGGGATCTCGATGTTGGCTTTGATGAGCTCGAGCACCGAGCCGCGTCCCGAGATGTACGTCTTCCAGTCGAGCATGGCCGCGTCGACGTCCGCCCAGCGGCTCAGCGCGAAGAACTCGTACTTCTCGTTCCAGTACAGCGGCGCCTCGTCGCGTAGGCGCTTCCACACCGGGTACGGGTCGGCATCGATGTCGAAGTCGTAGGGGTCGTAATAGACCTCGGATGAGCTCGTCACGGTCACGTCGGAACCTCCCCTGTCGCCACTGATCCTTCCGTCAGGCCGCCGGCCACGCCAGCGACTTGACCTCGAGGTACTGCTCGAACCCGGCCACACCGTTCTGGCGCCCGATGCCGCTGTGCTTGAACCCGCCGAAGGGCAGGTCCGGGCCGTAGGGAGCGCCACCGTTGATGCTGAGGCCGCCGGTGCGGACGCGCTTGGCCACGGCCAGCGAGCGCTCGACCGACCCCGAGAAGACCCCGCCGGACAGCCCGTACTTGGAGTCGTTGGCGATGCGGACGGCGTCGTCCTCGTCCTCGAACGGGATGACGACGAGCACCGGGCCGAAGATCTCCTCCTGGGCGATGGTCATGGAGTTGTCGACGTCGGTGAACAGCGTCGGCTCCACCCACCAGCCCTTGGCGAACTCGTCGCCCGAGGGCCGTCCTCCACCGACGGCCAGCGTGGCGCCCTCGGCCTTCCCCTTCTCAATGAGGCCCAGGACGCGTTCGCGCTGCTTGGAGGAGACGACCGGGCCCATGATCACGTCGGGCCGCTGGGGGTCGCCGTAGGGCACCGCGGCGAACAGTCCCTTGAGCAGCTCGACGCCCTCTTCGTAGCGGGAACGGGGCAGGAGCATGCGGGTCTGAATGGCGCAGCCCTGGCCGGCATGGAAGCAGGCGCCCATCCCCATCAGGGTGGCGAAACCGAGGTCGGCGTCCTCGAGGACGATGGTGGCGGACTTGCCGCCGAGCTCCAAGAAGGTGCGCTTCATGGTGGCGGCGCCCTTCTCCATGATGCGCTGGCCCACGGCGGTCGAGCCGGTGAACGAAATCATGTCGACCTTGGGCGACAGCGTGAGCTCCTCGCCGATGAGGTGGTCGGACGACGTGACGATGTTGACGACACCCGGGGGGATGTCGGTCTGCTCGGCGATCAGACGCCCCAGGAAGGTGGCGTTCCACGGCGTGTCCGGGCGCCGGCTTCAGCACGACCGTGTTGCCGGTGGCCAGCGCCTGGCCCAGCTTGTTCGAGGTCACCTCGAAGGGGAAGTTCCACGGGACGATGGCACCGACGACACCGACGGGCTCCCGCCAGATGCGCCGCGAGTCCAGCGAGCCCTGCAGGTTGACGGCGTCGGGCAGGACCGTCTCCCACTCGAAGTTGTCGATCTCCTTGGCCGGCCACGACAGCGCGTCGGCCAGTGGGGCGTCGAGCTGCGGGCCGTTCGTCGTCATGCGGGGGCAGCCGACCTCGAGGATGAGTTGCTCGCGCAGCTCCTCCTGCTCGGCCATCAGCGCCTCGTGCAGCTGCTCGAGGCAGCGCTTGCGGAAGGCGTGGTTGGTCGACCAGTCGGTCTCGTCGAAGGCCCGCCGCGAGCCGTCGATGGCCCGCTGCATCTCGGCGTTCGAGGCGTCGGCGACCTGGCCGATGACCTCCTCGGTCGCCGGGTTCACGTTGTCGAACGTCTTGCCCGAATCGGCATCGACGAGCTTGCCGTCGATGAGCATCCGCTGCTCCGGGTTGACCTTCGCTGTGTCACTCACGGTCGTCATCCTCTCGTCGTCCGGATCACCCAGGTCACGAGGGCGGGCGGTGCCGGCAGCGACACGGAAGGTCGCCGAAACGTGCCTGGGAAGCCTCTCTTCGGGAGAGTATCTGACTTTGACGTCGCCGTCAAAAACGGCTGTAGGATGCCGACTCCCGGCCGCCCACCGGGCCGGTGATGCCAGAGTGGTGGGCCCGTCGACCCCCGAGGAGAATCGAGACCCGATGTTCACCATTGCTGCCTTCGTCGACGCGCTGACCCTCGAAGAGGTCGGCACCGACCGCTACCGGGCGAACAGCCTCAGCGCCACGCACGGCGTCGTCTTCGGCGGGCAGCTGCTGGCGCAGTCCGTGATGGCGGGGCTCGCCGGCCAGGAGGGCAAATCGGTCAAGACGATCCACACCGTCTTCGCGCGGGGCGCCAACCCTGAAGCGCCCCTCGAGATTGCGGTCGAGCGCATGCACAGCGGGCGCTCCGTGGCCAGCAGCACGGTCACCATCAGCCAGGGCGACACACTGGTCACCCGTTCGCTCGTGCTCCTCAGCGCCGATGAGCCCGACGTGATCCGCCATGCCGACACGCCGCGCGCCATGACTTCTCCCGAGGAAGCCGCGGGCACCGTACGCGGCGAGGGTGTCTGGGAGATCCTCATCGTCGACGACGTCGACATCAGCGATCCCGAGCTGGTCGGCCCGCCCGAGCTCGACGCCTGGGTGCGCTTCCTCGACGCGCCCGACGACCCGGCCACCGACCAGGCCCTCGTCGCCTACTCCACCGACGGCTTTCTGATCGGGACGGCCATGCGTCCCCATGCCGGCGTCGGCCAGGCCCAGGCCCACGTGACCCTCTCCACCGGGGTCCTCAGCCATACCCTCACGTACCACGAGCGCTGCCCCGCCGCCGAATGGCACCTGCTGCAGCAACGGAGCTCGTTCGCCGGGAACGGCCGCAGCTACGGGCAGGGTGACATCTTCCGCCGCGACGGGCAGCTGGCCGCCTCCTTCGTCCAGGACGCCATGATCCGCGCCCGCTCCGGGAAAGGCCGGCGCGCTCTGATGCGCGACGAGTCAGCCGGAGAGCAGCCCGGCCAGCTGACGGGACAACCAGTCGTCCATGCAGTGCATGGCGAGCTGGACGGCGGTCGCTCCGGGTACCAGGAGGTACGCGTGCGGGAGCCCGGCGATGACGTGCAGCTCGCAGGGCACGCCGGCCTGGTTCAGGCGTTGGGCGTAGCGCGATGTCCTCGTCACGGAAGCCGTCGATGGAGCCCGACGACGATGCAGGTGGGCGGGAGACCGGTCAGGTCGGTCTCCCGGGCCGCGGCGGCGTAGGGCGGCACCTCGTCGGAGCCGTAGAGCTCGCCGAGGTAGGAGCGCCAGCCGAACTCGTTCGACACCCGCGCTCCACACGTAGAGCCCGTCGGCCGTGATGGAGGGCGTCTGCTGGCGGTCGTCGAGCATGGGGCAGTCGAGCAGCACGAAGGCCAGCGGGACCTCACCGCGGTCACGGGCCAGCAACGCCAGCCCGGCAGCCAGGCCGCCGCCGGCACTCAGCCCGTAGAGGCCGATCCGCTGCTTGTCGATCCCGAGGGTGTGCGCGTGGTCGTACGTCCAGCGCAGCGCGGCGTAGCAGTCCTCGAGTGGTCCGGGGTAGCTGGTCTCCGGTGCGAGCCGGTATTCGACGGAGACGCCGACCACACCGAGGTCGGGGCACCAGCGGTCGAGCAAGGGGCTGTCCATGTCGTAGGAGCCGATGACATAGCCGCCACCGTGGATGGTCAGGATGGCGGGAAGGAGCCCTTCGGCGTCCTTGGCGCGGTGGACCCGGACGGGCACGGGCGGGTCACCAGGAACCACGTGATCCGTGCGCGTCACTGCATCGGAGAGATCCGGGGAGGCGAAGGATGCTCCGCGCATTGCGGCCACACCCTCGGCGTCGATCGGCGGGAGCTCGAACGCGTCCGAGCACCGGCCGCAATTCGGGATCGAGCAGGTTCTTGACGTTCACCTTCTCCGTCGAGCTCATGACAGCAACCCTCCTCCCCCGCGGATGGCCGCCACCAGGCCGCCGTCGACGGGGAGATCGATCCCGCTGATGAAGCTCGCCTCGTCGGAGAGCAGGAAGACCGCTCCGGCCGCCACCTCGTCTGGACGTCCTTCCCGGTGGATGGGCGACAGGTCGACCAGCATGGCGCTGGTGTCACGGGCCTCGGCCTCCTGGCGTCCCATCGGCGTGTCGATCATGCCGGGTGTGACCGAGCAGATGCGCGCGCCGACTTGGCCGAACGGCTTGGCCTCCCGGCGTACGAGCCGGTGCACGCCACGTTTGCTCCACGCGTACGCCATGCCGGAGTCCTCGATCTCGGGACCGACCGCCTCGTGGAGCTTCTCGAGGAACCCTTCGGCCAACGGATCGTCGAGGACGGCGTCAGCGGGGAGGTCTCCCTGGTCGAAGGCGAGCAAGCGCCGCCACCGACGCGAAGCAGACCACTGCGGTGTCCGGCACGGCCAGCACACGGCAGGCCTCGACGAGCCGCGCCGTGCCGACCAGGTTGACGGTGAGGATCTCCCGCCAGTCCGCCATGGTCGGGGACAGGCCGGCGGCGTGCGCGACGGCACGCAACGGACCGAGCTCCGCCACTCTGGCGGCGAGACGGGTGATGCCGCCGGGATCCTTCACGTCGAGGACGAAGGGCTCGAGCTGGGCGCGATGACCAGCGGCCGCCAGCATGTCGGCCTGCGTGGCGAGCAGCACCTCGTCCCGGTCGACCAGCACAAGGACATCGACCATGTCGGCCATGCGCTCGGCGCACGCCGCGCCCATGCCCCGGCCCGCCCCTGTCGCGATGCCGACCGTCATGTGCTGCCCCCTTCTTTCCTTGTGCGATCGACTCGGACGTTACTGCGGTGTCAAGAGGTACGACGGGCAGGCGTCGGACGTCGAGACCGTTCACGCCGGGTTGGGTTCGATGCGGAGCGCGGCCGGCGGAGTGATCGCGACATCGTCGGCCTCCCCTTCGACACCACTTCGGTTGATGGCCCGCTCGTCGGTGCCGAGGTAGCTGGCGATGACCCGGGGGTTGTCGCGCACCGCGGTCGGATGGCCCTCGGCGATGACCTTCCCGGCCTCAAGGCAGTACACCCGATCGCTGATGCCCATGATGAGCGGCATGTCGTGCTCAATGAGGAGGACCGACGCGTCGAGTTGTCGCCGCACGGTCACGATGAGCGGGCCGAAGGCCTCGGTCTCGCGTTGCGCCAGACCCGCGGTCGGCTCGTCCAGGCAGAGGACCTTGGCATCGAGGGCCAGCAATCCGGCCAGCTCGACCACCCGACGGGTCCCGGTGGAGAGGTCGGCGATGTAGTGGTCCCGGTAGGAACCCAGGCCGAGGAGGTCGACGAGGTCGCCCACAACGGCGCGATCGTGCCGGCTCCGCCGTGTCGCCGGCGGCCAGGCGAGCGCGGTGGGGAGCATGCCGGTCTCGTTCTTCCCCTCCAACGCCACGAGCAGCGTCTGGGTCACCGTCAACTCGGGGAACAAGGTCGCAGACTGGAAGGTCCGGCCCAGGCCCAGGCCGGCCCGGTAGGCGGGCGCCCGTCCGCCGATCTCCTGGTCGCCCAGTCGCACAGAGCCCGACGCCGGGACGAAGCCACCGATGGCATTCATCAACGTCGACTTGCCGGCCCCGTTGCTCCCGATGAGACCGACGATCTCGCGTTCGCTCACACTGACGGTGGCACCGTCGACGGCGACGTTCCCGCCGAAGCTCACCCGGAGGTCAGAAACAGCCAGCGTCGGCACGCCAGCCTCGCGGTGCTCGGGCTCCGGCAGAGCCGCCTTGGCGGGTGTCTTCGGCGCCGTCGGGACGGCGTCCTCGCCGAATCGCCGGTCGGCCCAATGCAGCAGAGCATCACCGCGTCGTAGGCGACCTGCATGAGCCCACGGGGGAAGTAGAGCAGGACCGCCAGGAGCCCGATGCTCGACGTGAGCAACCCGAGCACCTGATTGTTCGGGGCCAGGGCGGGAATCCCGATCACCCAGATGGCGCCGATGACCGCCGCCGTGACCGAACCCATCCCACCGATCACCACCATGGCCACGAGGCTCAAGGAGATGTCGACGATGAAGAAGCTGCCCGGTCCGCCGAACGCGACGTTGGAGTACGCACCACTCAACAGTGCGCCGCCCATGCCCGCCAACGCTCCGGCGATAGCAAAGGCGCGGATCTTCTCCCAGACCGGCCGCACCCGGTAGGCGGAGGCGGCGTTCTCGTTGTCACGCACCGCCATGATGGAGCGGCCGATGCCGCTGTCCCTGAAGCGGTTGGCGATCAAGAGCACCACGGCCAGAATGACGAGGACCACGTAGTAATAGGTGCGCTGGCCCGGGAAGGACAACGAGAAGAGCTTGCCGGGGACGAACGGTAGGTCGGACCCGTCGGACGAGCCCCCGCTCAGAATCCCGAGGCTGAAGAAGTACTGCTGCGCCGCCAGGGCGAAGACGAACGTGACGACGGCGAGGTAGAGACCTTTGACCCGCAACGAGCTGAGACCGAGGATCAACGCCAGGACGGCCGAGCCGGCAGTGGTGGCGACAATGGCGAGCCAGAAAGGCACACCCCCTTCGACCAGACGGGCGGCGAAGAGCGCCCCGAGGCCGGCGAAGGCCATCTGACCCAGCGACAGCTGGCCCAGCCAGCCGGTGAGCACCGTCAGCGAGGTGGCGCAGATGGCGAAGGCCAAAATTTCGGTGAAGGTCTGCTGGGTCGAGGGTTGGGTGAAGATCAGCGGGAGAACGATGGCGATCGCTCCGAGGAAGAAGATCCCGCTCTTGTTGATGTTGCGGGCCCAGCGGGAGGATTGCAGGCGCACGGGGATTGGCCGGGCCCTGGGGGTGAAAGCGAAGACCTCGCTCTCGTCGGTGCGCTCCCGGTTGAAGAGGACCGCCACGACCACAATGATCAAGAGCAACAGATTGATGAGGCCGGGCTCATCGATGTAGTTGAAGTTCACAATGCTCTGCAACAGGCCAATGGCGACACTGGCGACGATCGTGCGGCTGAAGGAAGTCATGCCTCCGATCACGGCGGCCACAAGCGCCAACGACAGGGTCTGGGGGCCGAGGGTCGTCAGGTCGCCGGCGGCGCCACTCTGACCGGCGATGAGGACGACCGAAAGGGTGGACAGGGCGGCGGCCAGGGCCCAGACCAACGTCGAGACCATCTTCGGGCTGATGCCGGACAAGCGCGCCAGCCTCGGATTGCTCGAACAGGCTTTCACGGTCCGGCCGAGCGTCGTGCGGTCGAGGAACCACGTCAGTGCGATGAGCGTGATCGGCACAATGATCAGGATCGACAGGTCCGAGCCGCGCACGGTGACACCGGCCACCGTCCAGGTGCCGTTGATTGCGCTCGGAAAGTGGGTGGTGACAGCGGTTGGCGTCGGGATCTTGATGGCGATCGCCAAAGCCAGCTGCGACACGCCGATGGTGGCCACGAGGACGACGACGCGGGCGACTTGCGCAGCCGGCGGATGATGGCCAGGTCGACGACGGCCCCGAAAGCCAGCCCCAGAATCAGGGCGACCGCGAGCCCTACCCAGAACGGCACGTGATACTGCACGACCAGCAACGAGAGCACCGCGGCACCGACCACGCCCATGTTTCCGACAGCGAAGTTGATGATCCGGGTGGCCCGGTAGACCAAGACCACGCCGACGGCGATGACAGCGACCCCGAGTCCCTGCACGACACCGTCGAAAATGATTTGGCTGTTCAGCCAGGTCACTGCGAGCATCAGTCGCCCTCTTGGCCCCCGAGGAACACGGCCCGCGCCAGGTCGTCGCGTTCCATCAGGTCGCGGATCTGACCCTCGAAGCGCACGCGCCCCTTCTCAAGGAAGACCGCCCTGTCGGCGATGGCGGCCGCCACGTTCAGCGACTGCTCGACAATGATCAGCGTCTCTCCGGCCGTCTTCAGACCGTCGATCACCCCAATCAGCTCCTGCACGATGATCGGCGCCAGGCCGAGGGAGAGCTCGTCGATCATCAGGACCGCCGGGTCGTGCAGCATGGCGATGGCCAAGGCCAGCATCTGTTGCTGCCCGCCCGAGAGCGAGTCGGCCCGCTCCCCACGGCGTTCCTGCAAGGCGGGGAAGAGCTCGTAGACCCGCTCGACCCGCCGGCGCAGCTCGTTCTTGTCGGAGCGGTAGACGAAGCCACCCATCTCGAGGTTCTCCGCCACCGACATCGGGCCGAAGACGCCCTTTCCACCCTGGAGGAGATGGATGCCGAGCCGGGAACGCTGTTCGGGTGTGGTGTAGGTGATGTCCCGGCCGTTGAGGCGCACGACGCCGCGCCCGGGCACTTCCAGGCCCGACGCCACGTTGAGCGCCGTCGACTTCCCGGCGCCGTTGGTCCCGAGGAGCGCCAGCACCTCGCCTTTCCGTACCTCGAAGTCGACCCCGAAGAGGATCTGCACATGGCCGTAACTGAAGTCAACATTGCTGACCTGCAGGACGGGGATCGATTCGGGGTCCTCCTCCTGGCGGCGGTGCTCTTCGAGCTCTTCCTGCAGCTCCACGACGACGAGGGACAGATCGTTCCGGATGTAGTGCGCGCTCCGGATGATCATGATCGCCCCGAAGATCGTGGAAGGAATCATGATGATCAGCACCGTCGTCCGGATCCCCACAATGCTGTCGAGGAGGGCCGCCAGAACGGCGCCGCCGGTCGCACCGATGAAGAAGACATAGATGCCGCCCACCGCGCCGACCATGCCACGCAGGCGGTATGGCGCGACCGAGGTGAGGACGGGGCCGATCATGGAGAATCCCGTCAGGAGCAGGACCGCACTCGGCACGCTGAAGACGGCCCAGAGGACCGCATTGGGCATGAAGTACTGAATGGGAACGATGACCGCGACGGGCAGGACGACCTTGCCGATGAGCGACAGGGCCTTGGCCGGATCCTTGCGGTACAGGCGGTCGTAGTACCGGCCGACGAGGGGCAGCGTGATCAGCACCCCGATGGTGCCGACGGAGCCGATGATGCCGCGCTTGAACGCATCGAGCCCGAACTGCTGCTTGAGATACAGGTTGCCCAGCACGGGTCCCGTGAAGAGCCCGAAGCCGATGGCGGAGAAGGCGATCAGGACCGTCTTGATCGTGCGGATGCGCATGACCCGCTCGAAGGCTGCCTCGAACGAGGGCGCGGCAGGAGGTGTGTCCCCGAGGACATCCCCGAGCACGTCCTTCTTCTCGAACTGCCCGCGGGGCGGCTCAGGAATGCGAAAGGCGAAGACCGCCACCAGCAACGTGGGGATGGCCAGGATGTAGAAGGCCCAGCGCCAACCGTCGGGGCCTCCCACCTCGGTGGCGATGAGACCGACCAGGAGAGGACTGGCGGCGAGGGCCAGGCCCTGGCCCATACCCATGGCGGCGTAGATCCGGCCGCGCACGTTGATCGGATAGGTGTCCGCCAGCAACGACCCGTGGACGCTGTTCGTACTCGACTGGGAGATGCCGGCACCGAGGCGGGCCAGGAAGAACACCAAGATGTTCGTGGCGAAGCCCGTCGCGGCCACCATCAGCCCGAACGCGAGGGTGGCCCAGCCGATGATGGGCGGGCGCCGGTAGCGGTCCGCCAGCCAGCCCATCGGCAGGATGCCCAAAACGAGGAATCCGCCCGAGATCCCGGCCACGAAGGTGATGACCCCGGTCGAGACGTGGAAGGACGACTGGATGTTGGGAGAAAGAACGGCGAGCCCGGAAGTCTGGAGGTTGTCCAGTGTCACGATGATGGCCAGGACGATGAAGGCGCGTGCTCCGGCCGTGCGCAGCCCTTCTCGCAGCGTGATCTGGTCCTCGCCCGCTCCCGGAAGCATGTCCTCGGGGAACAGGAACTCGGGCATCGACTCGGCCGCCAGCTGCCGCTCGGCAGCCGAATCGACCACCAGGTGGGCCAGGTCGGCCGCACTCATGTCATCGGAGGGGCCTGGAGGGCCTCCCACCGTCGACTCGCTCATTGCACATGCCGATCCCCTCAATCGGCCCCACCCCAGCGCGTCAGGACGCACGGCGCATCTGCGCACCGAGGTGGGGCCGAAAAGGGTCATGCTGCCTAGCTTGACGCAGGAACGAGCGTCTCGCTCGTGGGGCTGTACTTGTAGATGGTCACCGGGCCCGTGGCGTAGGGCTGGTTCGGGCCGAAGGAGACCACGCCGATGCCGGGGACGCTCGCGTTCTTGAGCGCATAGCCCGCCTTGGTGAAACTCGCCGTCGTCAGGTTCTTCCCTGCTGCGGTCGCGATGTCATCGAAGAGCCCCAAGTACTGGCAGGCCTCGAGAATCGCCTCATACGAGGTATCGGTCGTGTTGCCCGCGCCCGGCGCTGTCGGGTTGACCGGCGCCGTCATCGGGTCGGACGGGTAGGCCTTGTGGTAGTCGGTGGCGCACTTCTTGATCGCCGGGTCCTTCCACTGCTGGTAGTTGGATGGCGCGGCAAGCGCAGCGAGGACGTACTTCAGGTACGGGTTGGCGCCCTTGGTGGACTCCACGTACGAGAGGAGCGACGACTGGCTGGTCGCGATATAGGTGGGCTTGTAGGTGCTCTGGTTGTCGAGTTGTGCCCGTGGCCATGTCGTCGAGCCCGAGCCGCCGACGCCGATCACCAGATTGACGCCCGCGCTCTGGAAGCGCTGGGCGATCGACTGCACTTCCTGGTCCGATGCCACGGCGTCGGTCGACTGCGCACTGTCCTCTGCCGTCAGCGCAACCGGGATCCCCAACTTCTTGAGCGCCGCTTGGTCCACCTTCACCTCAGGAGCGTCCGAGTCAGCGCCGTAGAACAGCGCCACCTTCTTCCCCTTGAAATCACCGGCCTTCTTGAAGGCGGCGAACTGAATCGGATCGAAGTTCGCCGCGGGAGGGATGAGGGTGAAGTCCGGTGCCACGACGCCCGACGCCGGTTCCGGCAACGAACCCGCGATCACCGAGGTGTCGTGGGTCTGCTGGTAGCAGGTCGGGAACACGGGCGAAATGGCAGCGAAGACGTGGTCGTCCTCGGTGAGTTGCGAGCACGACGATGTGGCTTCTGCCGGCACCGCCGGATTCATCTCAACCGAGCTCAGCACGAGTTTGCGGCCGTTGATCCCGCCCTTCTGCGTTGATGTCCGCGATGACGGACTGGTACGCATCGGGAAAGTTGCCATCATTGATCGTGACGCCAAGGCTCTTCAACGCCTGGAAGTTCACGTACGGCAGTCCGACAGCGATGGTCTTCGCCGTCACGCCCTGATCGGCCGGGCTCGCTGCCCCGGCCGCAGGGCTGAGGATCAACGTCGACCCCAGCATGGTGACAAGGGCTGCTGCTCCGGCCCAGATTGATGTTCGGGTGCCCATGACCCCTCCTTTTCGGGAGCACCTCTGCGAGGCTCACCCCCGGCTCTTCCCCCCACGGATTGGATGTTGTGCGACATGATCGCTCCTTAATTCGCCGCTCGCGATGTCGGGTATCAGCACGGTGCAGTGGTGTGTGATGTCATCGGACGAACGCCCGATGAGAACTTCCTAAGAATCAGCGTCGACCTGCCGGCCGCGCTGGCGGCGCGGTACCGGCGAGACAGGACGTTGAAGATCTCGGGGACGAAGGCCTGGGCTCAATCCGGTCGTCCTGGTTGTGCTCCCAGGAGGCGAAGGAGCGATCATCGACAAGCAGGTCCACGACAGCGGACTCGCCCGGACTGAGCGCGGCCTTGGCGACAGGAGTTCGGACAGTCCTGTTGCGAGGGCAACACTCACCGTCGGAGCTCCGTCCCCGGACCGGTGGGTTGCACGTCGACCAGGTCGGGTCGCCCAGATCGAACGACGCGTCGCAGAAGGCCGTGGCGTCCTCTCCCGGAGTGAGAGCGGCCTTCTCCTTAAGTGTCAGCGCGTCAACCAACGCTTTGACATCCCCAATTCGCTGCCCCCGTACCCTCACTCCGATTGGCGAGAATGTGATTTCTGGGGACTATAAGAAACTTTCGGCCCCGGACGCAAGCGTACCGAACGGTCCAAAACCGGAGCGAGTCCAGCGAAGATACTCGGGGTCGGCACCGAAGCGCCGTCGGGTCGGGACTGGCATTTTCAGGCCGCTGACCTGGTCCGATCCGACCAGGGCAGTGTCGCCGGCGCTGCGCAGGCGGCCGATGCTCTTTTGACGGCGCCCGCGAGGGGCCGGTCCAATGGCGCCATGGCCAGCGTCGCCGATGACGGGCGGGAGCAGCAGGCAGCCCGCGCCGAGCAAGGGAGTCCCCTACGGGGAGACCGCCGGGGCCGACGAACACAGCCGTCAACCCAGGGGCGACCTGCGACGGCAGCAGATCATTGAGGCGGCGGTCGAGCTCTTCGCGACCAAGGGGTACCGCGGCACAGGGGTCACGGCGTTGGCGGAGCGCGTCGGGATGACAGCGACCGGGCTCCTCTACTACTTCGGCACGAAGCAGCGTCTCCTCCGCGAGGTGGTCGCCGAACGCGACCGCATGGCGGCGGTCGACCCGGACCGGGCCTTCCCGCTGCAGCTGACGCTTTCCAGCTTCCGCGACCTCGGACGCCACAACGCCGAGGGCGGCATGCTCACCAGGCTCTACCTCGTGCTCGGAGCAGAGAGCTTCGACAGCGACGACCCGCTCCACGACTTCTTCGTCGATCGTTATGCCATCGGCAGGCAGTTCGTGCGCGCTCTCCTCGACGACGAGAAGGCGCAAGGGCGGATACGCCAGGACGTGGACGTCGACCAGATCGCGCTCGAGGTCATGGCCACCATCATGGGCGTCGAGCTCCAGTGGCTGACCGATCCCGAGCGGGTCGACATGGCGCAGGCGATGGAGACATACATCGATCAGCTGATAGAGCGACTCGCTCCTCGGTAGAGCCTTCGTGAGGCCGACCCTCCGTCGTCGGAGAAGGACGGACGCGGGCCGGTAAGGTCGCCCGCAGCCGGACGACGAAGGAGGGACACGCATGTCAGAGGAACTCGGTGCCGCTGGACTGCGCTTCGAGCGTGAGGGTGCGGTCGCCTGGTGTGTGATCGACCGGCCGCATGCCCGGAATGCCTTCACCCCGGCCATGTACTTCGGCATGAAGCGAGCCGTCGGCATCGTCAATGACGATCCCGGACCTGGCCGCGCTCATCATCACCGGTACGGGCGACGTCTTCGCTCCGGGCGGGGACCTCGGCGGGCGTTCGGACCCCGGAGACGAGCCCACCCCCGACATCGGGCACGACATCCTTCCCTTCCTGACCATCAGGGACAGTCGCGCCCCGGTGGTGGCCGCAGTCAACGGGATCTGCCAGGCCGGGGGCCTCCTGATCGCCATGTTGGCCGACATCGCCGTGGCGAGTGACCGCGCCACTTTCCGGGTGCCCGAACTGCTGCGCGGCATTCCCGATGCCACCTACGCCGCGGTGCTGCCGGCCCATGTCGGCCTCGCCGTGGCCCGCGACCTCCTGCTGTCGGCGCGGCGCTTCGACGCCGCCGAGGCGCAGCGGATCGGCGTGATCTCCCGACTGGTGCCGCACGAGCAACTGCGCGACGCGGCGATGCAGGCGGTCAAGGAGATCCTCCAGACCCCACCGATGGCGCGCATGCACGTGAAGCGGATGCTCAACGAGCGCTACGGCCTCATCGACTACCAGACGATGTTCTGGGCCCTGGCCGAGTCACCCGAGCCGCGCGAGGGGATGCTGGCCTTCATGGAGAAGCGGGCGCCGAGCTGGGTGCCCGAGGAGTTCGCCGAAGGCTGAGCTCAGCCCTTCGCCGAGCGGAGGCAGAACGAGGTGACCCGCTCGACGTCGGCGCGCGTGGGCTGGACCTGCCGCCACAGGCAGTCCGAGAGCATGCCCAAGGTGGCATGTGCCGCGAGCGATGCATCGAGCTCGGGCGCCATACTGCCCAGCGCGGCGAACGGTTCGCGCAGCAGGGAGGACAGGGGGGCACTGGCGAAGTGGCGACCCGCCGCCGGCCCACCGCCCAGCGCACTGGCGTTCCACAACACGGCCAGCGTCGTCGCCGCAATGTCCTTGTCGGCCTGGGCCAGGACGCCCCGCACCCAGCGCCGCACCTGCCCTTCGGGCGTGGACTCCTTGGCGATCTGGTGCGCCAGGTAGCTCTGCAGTCGCTCGCCGCCGTCCTCCAGAATGGCGATGACCAGGGCGTCTTTCGACCGGAAGTGGCGATAGAAGGCGTCGTTGGACAATCCGGCCTCCGCCACGATGTCCGCCACCCGGGGCCGCGACGAGGTGCCGCAGCGGCGGATGACCTCGAGGGCGGCGTCGAGCAGGCGCCGGACCTCGCTGGCGTACTGGTCCTCCCGCTTGGCCAGGGTCCGGCGGACGATCCGGCCGGCCACATCGTCGGTCGAGGCGCGTCGGGCGCAGGGTTTGGTATTGCGTTCTTGATAGCCAGAATCATATTCTGAATCCCGACCGAGGGAGGGTTGCACATGGCGTGGGACTTCGAAACCGATCCTGAGTACCAGGAGAAGCTCGACTGGGTGGACCAGTTCGTCCGCGAGGAGGTCGAGCCGCTCGACCTCGCATTCCCGCACATGCAATTCGTGCCGCTGGAAGGAAAGCGCCGGGAGGCGATCGACCCGTTGAAGGAGGAGGTGCGGCGCCAGGGGCTGTGGGCCACGCACATGGGCCCCGAATTGGGTGGACAGGGCTTCGGCCAACTGAAGCTGGCGCTGCTCAACGAGATCCTGGGCCGTTCGCAGTGGGCGTCGGTCGTCTTCGGCTGTCAGGCGCCCGACACGGGCAACGCGGAGATCATCGCCCATTACGGCACCGAGGAGCAGAAGGGGCGCTACCTGCAGCCGCTGCTCGACGGCGAGTGCTTCTCGAGCTACTCCATGACGGAGCCGCACGCGGGGGCGGACCCGACGCTGTTCAAGACCCAGGCCGTCAAGGACGGCGACGAGTGGGTCATCAACGGGTGGAAGTACTTCTCGTCGAACGCCAAGACCGCGTCGTTCCTCATCGTCATGGCGGTCACCAACACCGACGTCAGCCCCTACAAGGGCATGTCGATGTTCCTGGTCCCGACCGACACGCCCGGCGTCAACATCGTCCGCAACGTCGGCCTCTTCGGCGAGCCCGTCAACGAGGGCTCGCACGCGCTCATCCACTACGAGGACGTGCGCGTCCCCGAGGAGGCGCTGCTCGGCGGCGAGGGCCAGGCCTTCGTCATCGCCCAGACCCGCCTCGGCGGTGGACGGATCCACCACGCCATGCGCACCATCGGCATGGCCCAGAAGGCCATCGACATGATGTGCGAGCGGGCGTTGAGCCGGGAGACCGCCGGCAGCAAGCTGGCCGACAAGCAGTTCGTGCAGGGCTACATCGCGGACTCCTACGCCCAGCTGATTCAGTTCCGCCTCTTCGTGCTCTACACGGCATGGGAGATCGACAAGTACAACGACTACAAGCGGGTCCGCAAGGACATCGCCACGGCCAAGGTGGTCATGCCCACCGTGCTGCACGACATTGCGTGGCGCGCCATGCAGATCCACGGTGCCCTCGGCACGACGAACGAAATGCCCTTCATGGGCATGGTGCACGGTGCCGCCGTCATGGGGTTGGCCGACGGTCCGACCGAGGTGCACAAGGTGACCGTCGCCCGCCAGGTCCTGCGTGACTACAAGGAGAGCGACGACATCTGGCCCACCCAGTGGCTGCCCAAGCGGCAGGAAGCAGCGGTCGCGAAGTACGGCCAGTACATGGAGTTGGAGGTCGGGAACCTGTGAGCATCATCGAAGAGCCCCTCGGTGACGAGCCGACGATCGCCGATGTCGAGAAGCTGACCGCCTGGCTGGACGCGCAGGGACTCGGCGTCGGCGAGCCGCTCGAACACCGTTACATTTCGGGCGGCAGCCAGAACGAGATCTACGAGCTGCGCCGGGGCGACCTCCACGGCGCCATGCGCATCCCCCCGATGAGTGCGCCGGCGTCGCGCGACGACGGCATCCTGCGCGAGTGGCGCATCATCGAGGCGCTGACGGGGACGAACGTCCCCCACACCGAGGCGATCGCCGTCTGCACCGACCAGTCGGTGCTGGGCCGGACCTTCTACATCATGGGCTTCGTCGACGGCTGGTCCCCCATGTCGACCCGGCGCCAGTGGCCCGCCCCCTTCGACACCGACCTCGAGGAGCGGCGGGGACTGGCCTTCCAACTGGTCGAGGGCATCGCGCTGCTGGGCAACGTCGACTGGCAGGCCAAGGGTCTGGCGGACCTCGGGCGGCCCGAAGGGTTCCACGAGCGCCAGGTCGACCGCTGGACGGCGTTCCTGGAGCGCATCAAGGGCCGCGAGCTGCCCGGCTTCGACGAGGCGGCGGCGTGGCTGCGGGCCCACCGGCCGATCGACTACATCCCCGGGCTCATGCACGGCGACTACCAGTTCGCCAACGTCATGTTCGAGAACGGCGGTCCGGCCCGACTGGCCGCCATCGTCGACTGGGAGATGGGCACCGTGGGCGACCCCAAGCTCGACCTGGGCTGGGTCGTGCAGTCGTGGCCCGACGACACGACCGCCGACGAGGACAGGACGGGCGGCTACGTCGACATGACGGGCATGCCGTCGCGGGACGAGGTCCTGGCGCACTACGCCAAGACGTCCGGCCGGCAGGTGGACGACATCGACTACTACTGCGTGCTGGCCAAGTGGAAGCTCGCCGTCGTACTGGAGCAGGGGTTCCAGCGGGCCGGGGGTGACGAGAAGCTGCAGGCGTTCGGCGCCGTCGTGCTCGACCTCATGCAGTCGGCGGCCGACCTGGCCGAGTCGACCGACTACGCGGTGCTGGCGTAAGGGTCAGCGGCATGCGCGCTGCGGTGTGCTCCACGTACGGGGGGCCTGAGGTCGTTGCGGTGACCGACATCGATCCGCCGGCGCTCGGCGCCGGTGAGGTCAGGGTCCGGGTCCACGTCGGGAGCCATCAATTTCCCCGACCTTCTGGTCATTGCCAACACCTACCAGATGTCCGCTCCCCTGCCCTTCGTGACCGGGAGCGAATTCGCCGGCGTCGTCGCCGAAGTCGGCGAGGGCGTCGACAAGGTGTCGGTCGGCCAGCGCGTCTTCGGCTCATGCTTCATCGGCGCCTTTGCCGACGAGGTGGTCATAGGAGCCGGAGCGCTCACCCCGATTCCCGACGCAGTGGACGACCGCGTGGCAGCGGCGTTCGGTGTCGCCTACAAGACGGCGTACCACGTGCTGCGCTCGGTGGCGGACCTCCAGCCCGGCGAGGAGCTCATTGTGCTCGGCGCCGGCGGCGGCGTCGGCTCCGCCGCAGTGCAGCTCGGGGCGGCCCTGGGCGCGACGGTGACCGCTGTCGCCTCGTCCCCCGAGAAGCTCGAGGCGGCCAAGGCCTGCGGCGCCAGCCGCCTGATCGACCACCGCGCCGGCGACCTGCGCCAGGCGCTGCGCGAGGCCCTGCCGGGCGGGGCCGACGTGGTGATCGACCCGGTCGGGGGCGACCTGGCCGAGCCGGCCCTGCGCTCACTGCACTACGGCGGCCGCTTCGTGACGGTGGGCTACGCCGGCGGCGCCATCCCCCGCATTCCGCTGAACCTCGTCCTGCTCAAGGGCATCCACATCCTCGGGTTCCAGTTCCGGGACTTCGCCATGCACCAGCCGGCCGACGTGCTCCGCAACGACCGCGAGCTCCTGGACCTGCTGGCCGAGGGCCGCGCCGCGCCGCTGATCGGGGCCGAGTTCGACCTGGCCGACGTGGTGACCGCTCTGCGCCTGGTCGGCGACGGCAAGGCGGTGGGCAAGGTGCTCCTGGCGGTGACACCCCCGGGCTGAGGCCCGGCGGACCCGGGGGGCGGCCCCCCAGGCACAAGGCTATTGTCGACGTCGATGTCAGTTTTCGATTTTTTGAACCGCCGGGCTCGCTCCCGAGCAGGGCGGACAGAGGGAGGGTTCCGTTGACCGCAGTGATGGAGGGCGTCCGCGTCCTCGAAGTGGCCGAGCACACCTTCGTGCCGGCGGCCTCGGCGCTCCTGGCCGACTGGGGCGCCGATGTCATCAAGATCGAGCCGATTGAGCGGGGCGACGCCATGCGCGGCCTGGCCGCCACCGGGGTCGTCTCCATCAGCTGGCGACGTGCACGCCCTGCTGGAGCACTCGAACCGGGGCAAGCGCAGCCTCGCTCTCGACCTCACCACCGACGAGGGGCTCGACATCCTCTACAAGCTGGTGGCCACGGCCGACGTGTTCCTGATCAACAAGCTGCCGCGGGTGCGCAAGAAGCTCAGCATTGAGCTCGAGGACATCCGGAAGCACAACCCGAACATCATTTACGTGGCGGGTACCGGCCAGGGCGAGCGCGGCCCCGACGCCGACAAGGGCTCCTACGACTCCCTGTCCTTCTGGTTCCGGGCCGGCGTCTCCCTCGGCGCCACCCCGGCCGACCAGGAGCGACTGGTCGGCCCCCCGGGGCCGGGCTTCGGGGACTCCATCGGCGCCATGACCATCGCCGGCGGCATTATGGGCGCGCTCTTCCACCGCGAGCGCACCGGGGAGGCCACCACGGTCGACGTTTCGCTGCTCGGCACCGGCATGTGGGCCATGGGCCAGGCCTTCGCGCTCTCGCTCGTCAGCGGGACCCCGTGGAGCGGCCCGCCGGCGGGCTCGCCGCGGCTGAACCCGCTCGTGCGCAACTACGAGACCAAGGACAAGCGGTCCCTGTCGTTCTGCTGCCTGCAGGCCAGCCGCTACTGGGCCGACCTGTGCGTGGCGATCGGACGGCCCGAGCTCGCCACCGACGCGCGCTTCGCCGACCACGCCGGGCTGATTGAGAACAGCGTGGAGGGGCAGCGGCTCCTGGAAGAGGCGTTCGCCGAGCACACGGTGGCCGAGTGGCGTGAGCTCTTGGCCGACTTCACGGGCCAGTGGTGCGTCGTGCAGGACACGCTCGAGTGCGCCGTCGACCCCCAGGCCATCGCCAACGGGTACATGCAGGACTGCGAGACGGCGAGCGGCACGCCCTTCCAATTGGTGGCCTCGCCCGTGCAGTTCGGCGGCGAGCCCTCGCCGGTGCGCCGCGCCCCCGAGTTCAACGAGCACGGCGACGCCATCCTCGAAGAAGTCGGGGTCGACTGGGATACCATCGTCGACCTCAAGGTGCGTTCGGTCGTCGGGTAGGCCGCGCGTCTTCGCCTTCGTTTTTTTCGTCAGTCGTTTCGTCAGTCGTTTTCGTAACCGATTGTTTCGTTTGTCAGGAGGAGACACATGTCACTGTTCGATGCATTCCGCTACGACGGGAAGCGAGTCCTCGTTGTCGGGGGCGCCACCGGTATGGGCGCGGCCACGGCCGAGCTCGTCCAGGACGCCGGCGCCGAGGTCGTCGTGATGGACTTCGCCGAGGTGAAGCTGCCCGGCGCCAAGGCCATCCACGTCAACCTGGCCGAGGAGGCCTCCATCAACGCCGCGGTGGACGAGTGCGGTGGGCCGATCCACGCGCTGTTCTCCTGCGCCGGTGTGGCTGACGGCACGCCCGGCATTGAGAAGATCAACTTCGTCGGTCACCGCCATCTCATCAACCGGATGCTGGCCGGCGACATGTTGCCGCGCGGCTCCGCCATCGGCTTCATCTCCTCGGCCGCCGGCCTCGGCTGGGAGGCCAGCCTCGGCGAGATCAAGGAGTACCTGGACACGCCCGACTTCGACTCGGGTGCCGCCTGGGCTCAGGAGCACGGCTACGCCGACTACTTCCACTCGAAGCAGGCCGTGTGCGCCTACGTGGCCCGCGAGGCCTTCCCCTTGCTGAAGCAGGGCATCCGCATCAACGCCATCTGCCCCGGCCCCACGGACACGCCGCTGGCCCAGGCCAACGCGGAAATGTGGCTGGGCTTCGGTGCGGACTTCCGGGAGGAGACGGGCATTGCGGCCTCCACTCCGATGGAGCAGGCCTACCCGCTGGTGTTCCTGTGCAGCGACGCCGCGGCCGCCATTTCGGGGATCACCCTGATCAGCGACGTCGGCTACGTGAGCTCCGGGATCACCAACGCGTTCCCGCCGGCCAACGCGGCCGCCGGATTCCTGCTGGCGCGCAGCTGGGACTGACGGTCTGGGCGGCTCTGCCGCCGCTTGGCGCTCAGGAGTTGTCGGCTGCGGCCGGCTTCTCCGGGCGCCAGTAGGCACCGAGGAGCGCCGCCGCGCCGAGTCCGCCGGCGCCGACCGCGATGCCGAAGCCGGGCCAGCCCCACAGGTGCTGCAGCGCGCTCGATGTGCCCGTCGATGCTCCAGTCGCCGGGCCCGATGGTCCCGATGGCGACGGCCACCAGGGTCAACGTCATGACGTACTCGTAGCCCTCCCCCGGCCGGAAGATGAAGAACCCGTTCTTCATGTGGTTGGTGATGAAGGCCACCAACATGACGCCCGACGACGCCGGCGGCGGCGATCGGGGTGAAGAGGCCGAGGACGAGGGCGGCGCCGGCCGCCACCTCGACCAGGCTGGCCATCCAGGCGTGGAGGATCCCCGGCTTCATGCCGAGCGACTCGAACCAGCGCGCCGTGCCGGCGATCTTCCCGCCCCCGTAGATGTGGTTGATGCCGTGGGCCAGGAAGACGGCCCCGACGGTCACCCGCAGGATCAGCAGCGCCATGTTGACCGAGGACGTGCTGAGGTCCCCCAGGATCACGTGCGTCACGCTCACACCTTCCTTCTCAATGGTTCGCCTGGGCCGGATCTGCCCGGCGGGCCGGCTCGCCCAGCAGGATCTTCGGCGACAATCCCCCTCTCTATCAACTCCGGGGGCGCGGCGGGGTGATCAGAGGCCCTTGTAGACCTGGCCGTCCTTCATGACGAAGCTGACCTGCTTGGTCACCCTGATGTCCTCGGTGGGGTCTCCGGGCACCGCAATGATGTCGGCCAGGTAGCCCGAGGTCAGCTGCCCGAGGTCGTGCGCCCGCTCCACCAGGTCGGCGCTGGTGAGGGTGGCCGACTGCAGGGCCTGGGTGGGCGTCATGCCCCGGTCGACCATGGCGATGAGCTCGTCGGCCTGGGTCCCGTGCGGAATGGCCGGCGCATCGGAGCCGCAGGCGATCTTGACGCCCGCGGCGAGGGCCTTGGCGAACATCTGGCGGGCCTGCGGGAAGATCTGGGCCGCCTTGGCCTGCAGGATCGGGTGGATGCGGTCGATCGCCATGTGGTCGGCCAGGGCGGTGGTGCCGACCAGGAACGTCCCGGTGTCGGCCATCAATTTGATGGTGTCGTCGCTCGCCAGCGAGCCGTGCTCAATGCAGTCGACGCCGGCCCGGATGCAGGCCCTGATCCCGGCGTCGCCGTGGGCGTGCGCCGCCACCCGCAGCCCGTTGCGGTGCGCCTCGTCGACGATGGCCGCCAGCTCCTCGTCGGAGTACTGCTGGGCCCCGGCCGCCGAGCTGAAGGACATCACGCCGCCCGAGGCCGAGATCTTGATCAGCTTGGCCCCGTACTTCATCTGGTAGCGGACCGACTTGCGCACCTCGGAGACGCCGTTGGCGATGCCCGACTCCACGCTCTGCGGCATGATGCCGGGCGCCAGCCCCTGGAACATGGTCGGATCGAGGTGGCCGCCGGTCGGGGTGATGGCGTGACCGGCCGGGAAGATGCGAGGACCGGGGAACCAACCCTGGTCGACCGCCTTGGCCAGGTCCACGTCGAGCAGGAAGCCGGCGGTGTACACCATCAGGCCGAGATTGCGCACGGTCGTGAACCCGGCCATCAGCGTCGTGTTGCAGTTCACCGCGCCGCGCAGGGTCCGGTAGACCGGCGAGTCCTTCACGCCGTGCATCGGGTCGGGCAGCCCGTCGGGGCCACCGGGCCCCCCGATGAGCATGTTGAGCTCCATGTCCATCAGTCCGGGGAGGAGGGTGACGTCGCCCAGGTCGATCTCGGTGGCGCTGCTCGGGAGCTCCGCCGGGTTGACGCCGACGATCCGGTTCCCGTCGATCACGATGACGCCGGGCTCGCGCACCTCGCCGGCCACGACGTCGAGCCAGCGATCGGCTCGCAGGATCGTCACGTCACTCATTCAGGATCTCCTAACGGATCGGCTCATCGCCGCTCATGGCGGTGCGGTGCATTTCGCGCCCCGACGCGGGGTCGTAGGGGTGCACCCGGTGCATGACGCCGGTGTTGTCCCAAATGACCAGATCGCCCACGCTCCACTCGTGGCGGTAGACGCGCTCGGAGGCCGTCGACCGTTCGAGCAGGTCGTCGAGCAGCGCTTTGCCCTCGGCAAGGTCCATCCCGACGACGTGCGACGCCGAGACGCCAATGACGAGCGAGCGCCGGCCCGACCGGTGCTGCCAGACGAGCGGGTGTTCCTTGTCGGGCTTCGAGCGCCAACCCGCCAGCTGCTCGGGCGTGGGGTCGGGGAAGATGTGGCGCTGCGAGGCTTCGAGGGAATGCAGCACCCGGAGGTCCTCGAACTGCGCCTTCTCGGCGTCGGTGAGGTCGTCGTAGGCGGCATAGGTGCTGACGAACTCGGTCTCGCCCCCTGTGGCGGAGATCACGTGCGCGCTGAGCGTGGTCGCCTTGCTGGGAACGTCGTCCTGCGCGCCGTCGATGTGCCAGTAGATGGTTCCCCGCAGGTAGGCGGCCGTTGAGCTCTTGGTCGGATCGAGTGTCACGTTGAAGATCCGCGGCGGAGCGGCAGGCTCGGCCTTGCCGACGTCGTCGAGTCGCTTGGAGAAGGCGACCTGGGTGTCGTCGTCGACATGCAGCTCACGGAAGACAAGGACGCCGTTCTCCTCGAGCGCCTCCATGCACGCCTTCGGGAGCGCGTCGTCCGACAGCAACTGCGCCGGGTCGACCCCGAGCACCTCTGCCCCGACCGTCGCCCCCAGCTTCCTGGTGGTCAGTTCGGCCATGGTGCCGCTCCTCTCATAAGTACCAGCCGCCGTTGACGTTGATCTGCTGGCCCGTGATGTAACCGGCCTCCTCGGAGCAGAGGAAGACGCAGGCTGCCGCGATGTCCTCGGGCGTGCCGAGCCGGCCCAGCGGGGCACGGGCGATCACCGCGTCGACGTTCATGGTGCCGGCGTCGATCGGTCGCCGCATCATCGGGGTGTCGATGACGCCGGGCGGAATGGTGTTCACCGTGATCTGATGTCGTGCAAGGTCGAGTGCGAGCGCCTTGGTGAAGGCGACGACGCCGCCCTTGGAGGCGACGTAGTGCGACATGTTGCGCGTCCCGGACTGGGCCGACGACGACGAGATGGTGACGATGCGCCCCCATCCGGCTTCGATCATGTCGGGCACCGCGGCCTGCAGGCAGTGGAAGGTGCCCGTGAGGTTCACCGCGATCATGCGGTCCCACACCTCCGGGGTGATGTCGAGGAACCCCGCGAAGCCTTCGATCCCGGCGCTGGTCACCATGATCTCGACGGGCCCGAGGGCGGACCGCACCTCGTCGAGGGCCGCCTCGATGGCGGCCCGGTCACTGACGTCGACCGTCACCGCGGTGGCAGTGCCGCCGGCGGCGGCGATCTCCTGGGCCACCGCAACCGTTGCATCGGCATTGATGTCCAGCACGGCCACGCGCCGTCCGGCGTCGGCCAGCTGCAGGCAGATCGCCCGGCCCATGCCGGAACCACCGCCTGTCACGACTGCGACGCGGCTCATCGACGACCGCTGCTTCCCATGCGGGCCTCCCCTTCTTCAGCGCCCCTGCCAGCCCGAACGCGTGCCGGTAGAGTGATCGGATGTTATTGACAGTGCAAAATCTTGTCAAGCGTCCCTAGCAGCTGGCGATAGCAACATGTACTGTTTCTGAGAGCACCATTTCCGTACTGAAAGGGGCCCCGGATGCGCATGGGTCTGCAGGTGAGCGCCGACCGCGGCCGGTACGCCACCAAGGTCGAGAAGCTCCAGGCTGATGCCCGCTGGGCCGACGAGGCCGGCTTGGACTCGGTCTGGACGCCCCAGATCCCCGACGAGTTCGACGTCATGACGGCGGCCACGCTGATCGGGACCGCGACCTCGCGCATCGAGGTCGGGACGGCCATCGTCCCGCTCCAGCCACGCCACCCGATCGTGCTGGCCCAACAGGCGCTGTCGAACCAGGCCGTGTGCGAAGGGCGCTTCACTCTCGGCCTCGGCGTCTCGCACCACTGGATCATTCAGGACATGCTCGGCCTGCCCTACGAGCGCGGGGCCACGACCATGCGCTGCTACCTCGACGTCCTCGACCAGGCGCTGGGCGGACCGGGCATGGTCGACGTGGACAACGAGCTGTTCACGATCCACAACCCGCTCGACATCACCGACATTGCGCCGACGCCGGTGATGATCGCTGCGCTGGGCCCGGTCATGCTGAAGCTGGCCGGCGAGCGGGCCGCCGGCACCACCTTGTGGCTGGCCGACGAGCGCACCATCGGATCGCACGTCGTCCCGAGCATCACGAAGGCCGCCGAGGCGGCCGGCCGGCCGGCGCCGCGGATTCTGGCCGGCGTCCCCGTCTGCCTGTGCCGGGACGACGAGGTCGAGGCCGCCGTGGCGCGCACGAACCGCACCCTCAGCGAGGTGGAGGCGTCACCGAACTACGTCAGGCTGATGGAGCACGGGGACGCCACGAGCATCGGCGACGTCCTGGTCTGCGGCAGCGAGGCCACCATGGAGAAGCGTCTGCGCAGCTTCGCCGACGCCGGCCTGACCGACTTCAACGCGCGGATCGTGCCGTTGGGTGAAGGCCGGGACGAGCTGAAGGCATCGGCAGAGCGCACCCGCGAATTCCTCGCCGCGGGTCGCGCCGTCGCTGCGGGGCTGAGCTCCCCTTCGGGCTCAGCCGGCGCGGCGGATGACGAGGCCGCCCGAGAGAAAATCCCACAGCTGGGTGGCGGCGTGCTCGCCGTTCGCCGGCTCTTCGCTCCCGCTGATGGTGTGCGCGTAGGCGGCGTTGAACATGATCGTCGACAAAATGGCGCCGGCGACCTCGGCATGATTGAGCCCCTTGGGGACATCGCCCGACTCCGCGGCGTCGTCGAGGACCGTTTCCAACAGGGTCACGAGCGGGACGAAGGCGCGGGACGCTTCCGTCTGATGAGCGGTGAGCAGCTGGTGACAGAACTCGGCCATGACTGGCGTGGGATTGTTCTTCGAGGCCCGGCCCTTGGGCGCCGGCAGGCACATGCGGTAGTACTCCACGACAAAGGTGTGCAGCCGCTCGAGCGGCGTGTCCTGGCGGGCGAGCTGCTCCTCGAGCCGGTCCGCCGTCGAGAGGATCGCCTCGTCGAAGAGCGCCAGGAGCAGCTCGTGCTTCCCGGCGAAGTACTGGTAGAAGCTCCGCAACGACTGCCCGGAACGATCCACCACCTCCTGCACGGTGAACTCCTTGCCCGATTCGGCCCGGGCCAGCAGCTCGAAGCCGGCGTCGAGAAAGCGCTGGACCCGTCCTTCGCTGCGGAGCCGGGCCGAGTCCAAGGACCGTGCCACGGCGAGGTCGCGCCGTCGGACCGGCTCGGTGGCGGCGGTCGAACCTGCCGTGGGATCGTCGACTGACATTGCGCCAGCTTAATGGCTGTTGTCCCAAACCGAGAGTAAGACTCTCCCCAGGATGGGAGTCGTTTGGCAGCAAATCTGCACAGCCGCTTCTGGCGCCGTGGCACGGGTCTGGAGTCCGGCGGGCGCCCTTCCGATCGAAGGTATACACCCAATTACGGTTTTAGGAGAATGCTGTTATCGTGGCACGGACGTCCCTGGCGGAATGCCTGATCACGCACGAGGAGATCGAGGAGCACGCGGCCGATGGACCAGTCCCAGATCGCCGACATCACGGAGATTGAGCAACTGCTCGCCCGCTATGCCATCGGGATGACCCGCGATGACATCGACACCGTGATCGACGTCTTCACCCCCGATGGGACCTACAGCGCTTTCGGCGACACCTACGCCCTGGCGGACTTCCCCGCCCTCGTGGCGGCAGCGCCGAAGGGCCTCTTCCTGACCGGCACGCCGCTGCTCGAGCTCGACGGCGACGCCGGCACCGGGACCGGGCAACAGACGCTCTGTTTTGTCGACCAGACGACGCACGACATGCGCATCGGCTACTACACCGACACCTACCAGCGGACGCCCCAAGGCTGGCGCCTCCGGACCAGGGCCATGACCTTCCTCCGCCGCAGCGGTGCCCGCGACTCGGGCAAGGCGCACGACCCGACCCGACCGGCACCCTCGGCGGACGCGACGGCGTAGCGGCGGGCGGGGTGGAGCTCCACGAATTCAAGCCGGCCGTCGACGCCTGGCTCGACGCGCACGCGAGCGAGCTGGCCTCGCGCCTTCGAGGGCATCGGGACACTCGACGAGCAGATGGCGCAGCTGCGCAAGGTGATGCGGCTGACCTACGACGCCGGCTTCATGCGCATGGGCTGGCCCGAGCGTGTCGGGGGCCTGGGCGGCTCCAACCTGTTGCGCGCCTACCTCGGTGAAGTGCTCACGGCGCGCGACCTCGTGGAGCCGGGGATCTACTCCATGCCCGAGGTACTGGCCCCGACCATGATCGACTACGCCGCCCGAGGCGCTCGCGGCCGACATGGTGCCGCGGCTCCTGCGCGGGGAGGAGGTCTGGTGCCAGGGGTTCTCCGAGCCCGGAACCGGCAGCAACCTCGCCTCCCTGTCCTGCCGGGCGACCCGGGACGGTGATCGCTGGCGCATCAACGGCCAGAAGGTGTGGACGAGCCTGGCCCAGTACGCGCAACGGTGCGTGCTGCTGACGCGCACGGGGACGACCGAGTCTGCGCACAAGGGGATCACCGCACTGTTCGTCGACATGGACAGTGCCGGCATCACGGTGCGGCCGATCGAGACGATGCACGGCGCCCAGGAGTTCTGCGAGGTCTTCTTCGACGACGTCGCGGTGCCGCTCGACCGCGTCCTGGGCGAGGTCGATCACGGCTGGTCCATCGCCATGGACCTCCTCCCCTACGAGCGGAGCACGGCCCTGTGGCACCGGGCCTCGTATCTGCAGCGGCGCCTGGAGCAACTCGTCCTTGCCGCTCCCGCTGACGCGCTCGATCCTGTCGCCGTCGGTGAGGCGACCGAACTCCTGTGGGCCTTCCGGGCCCGCTCCCGGGCCACGCAGCGCCGGCTCGCCGCCGGCGAGACGCTCGGAGCAGAGACGTCCGTCGACAAGGTCCTGGTGGCGACGGCCGAGCAGGCGGTGTTCGACCTCGTCGCCGAAGGGCTGGGCGTGGAGGTGACGCTCGGGCGACGACCCCGTCAGCCAACGCTGGCGGGCCGAGTTCCTGTATTCCCGCGCCGCCACCATTTACGGTGGCAGCGCCGAGATCCAGCGCAACATCATCGCCCGCCGGCTGCTCGACCTCGGGGCGGACCGTTGATGGAGGCGACGGAGCGCGCCTTGTTCGAAGCCAGTGTCCGGCGTGCCACCGAGACCGCTGACGGCGTCGCGCTCAGTGACGCGCTCGACGACCTCGGCTGGCGCGACGCACTCGAGGCCGATCGACCCACGGCCGTCTCCGTGCTCTTCGAATGCCAGGGGGCGGCAACGGCCAGCTCGGCCGCGTTCGATTGGCTGCTGGCCTCTGCGCTGGGTGTTGACGCCAGCTGCCGCGTGGTGGCGGCGCTGTCGTCCTGCCGCCACTCCGCCGATGCGAACCCCCGGGACGTGTGGACGGGGACTGGTGCGTCGTCGAAGGGCTCGGCACCGCAGCTCTCGACCGCTCCGACACAGCACTCGTCGTGGCTCGAACGCCCGACGGCGTCGCCACCTTCGCCGTCGACCTTGGTCTGTTGACGCGTCGGCCGGTGCAGGGCCTCGATCCCGCGCTCGGCCTGTTCGAAGTCATGGGCGAATTCGAGACAGCGTGGGCGGCCCAGCCGCAGGCCGCTGACTGGCCGGCCACGCTGGCGGTCGGACAGCTCGCCCTCGGGCACGAGCTCGTGGGCGCCGGCCGCACCATGCTCCAGCTGGCACGGACGCACGCACTGGAACGACAGCAGTTCGGCCGTCCGATCGGGAGCTTCCAGGCCGTCCGACACCGGCTGGCGGAGAGCCTGGTCGCCCTGGAGGCGGCTGCCGCACTGCTCGACGCCGCCTGGGAAGACCCCTCCCCCGTCACCGCCGCCATGGCCAAGGCCTTCGCCGGCCGGTCGACGCGCACCGTGGCCCGGCACTGTCAACAGGTGCTGGCCGGCATCGGCTTCACCACCGAGCATCCGCTGCACCGCTCGGTCAGGAGGACGATCGTCCTGGATCAGCTGCTCGGGGCCGGGAGCGTCCTCACTCGCACCCTGGGGAACGACATCCTGGCGAGCGCCAGGCTGCCCACCGCGTTCCCTCTCTGATGGAGCCGGCGAGGCGGTCCCTGGACCCCTCGATTATGCTGATGGCACTTTTTGATAATTGGGTTTCCACTCCGTGAGAGACCTATGAGAGAGCGGGGGTCGGGCATGACGGCAGCGGCGGGTCACGAAGAGCGGATGCTCGTGGACGGCAAGCTCGTGGAGTCCGACACGGGCAAGACCTTCGACAACATCAACCCGGCCACCGAAGAGGTGCTGGGACAGGTGGCCGACGGCTCGACCGCGGACATGCACCGCGCCATCGACGGCGCCCGGCGCGCCTTCGACGAGACCGACTGGTCCACGAACCACGACCTGCGCAAGCGCTGCCTCTCCCAGCTGCAGGACGCGCTGGAGAAGGAGCGCGAGGAACTGCGCGAGGAGCTCATCCTCGAAGTCGGCTGCCCGCGCATGACGACCCACGCCAACCAGCTCGACATCCCGCTCGACGGCGCGCTGCGCTATCCGGTCAAGCTGATCGACGAGTTCCCCTGGCGGACGAACCTCAGCGACATCGTCGACCGCCGTGGCACGGCGAACACGCGCCAGATCTGGAAGGAGCCGATCGGCGTCGTGGGCGCCATCGTGCCGTGGAACTTCCCCTTGGAAGTGACCTTGAACAAGCTCGGGCAGGCCCTGGCCACCGGCAACACGGTGATCCTCAAGCCAGCCCCGGACACGCCGTGGAACGCCACGCGCATCGGCCGCCTCGTCGCCGAGCAGACCGACTTCCCCGGTGGCGTCCTGAACGTCGTCACCTCGTCGGACCACCTCGTCGGCGAGGAACTCACGCTCTCGCCGAAGGTCGACCTCATTTCGTTCACCGGATCGACCGCCGTCGGCAAGCGGATCATGGAGAAGGGCGGCGCGACCCTCAAGCGCACGTTCCTTGAGCTGGGCGGCAAGTCGGCCACCATTGTGCTCGACGACGCCGATTTCGCCGCGTCCGTCCCGTCGGGCATTGCGGTGTGCTTCCACGGCGGGCAGGGCTGCGCCATTCAGACCCGCATGCTCCTCCCCCGCTCTCGCTACGACGAGGGGGTGGAGATCTTGAAGGCCACGCTGTCGTCGGTGGCGTATGGCGATCCGCAGCGGCCCGACGTCCTCATGGGCCCGCTCATTTCGGCCAAACAACGGGCACGCGTCCTCGGCTACATAGAGAAGGGCGTCAACGAGGGTGCGACCCTTGCCCTCGGTGGCGGCCGGCCGGCCGACCTCCCCAAGGGCTGGTACGTCGAGCCGACGCTCTTCACCGACGTCGACAATGCCATGACGATCGCCCAGGAGGAGATCTTCGGTCCGGTCCTCGTGGTGATCCCGTTCGATGACGACGACGACGCCGTGCGCATCGCCAACGACAGCGTCTACGGGCTCTCCGGCGGCGTGTTCTCCGGATCGCTGGAGCGCTCGCTGGCCGTGGCCGAGCGCGTCCGTACCGGGACCTTCGCCGTCAACGGGGGCATGCCGATCGGTCAGGCCGACATGCCCTTCGGGGGCTACAAGCACAGCGGCATCGGGCGCCAGAACGGGCTGGCCGGGTTCGACCAGTACCTCGAGACCAAGTCCGTGGCGTGGCCCACGCCCCAGTAGGTCGCCCGGCCGCACCGTGAGCGACCAGAACTCGGTCCTGCGGGACCACGGGTATCACTCGCTCCGGATCGCCCGGGTCCTCAGCGAGACACCCGACGCCAGCTCCTTCGTCCTCGACGTCCCACGCCGAACTCGAAGAGACTCTTTCGCTACCGGCCCGGGCAGTTCTGCACCTTCCGCGTGCACATCGACGGCGACGAGCAGCTGCGGTCGTATTCCATGTCCAGTGCGCCGGCGACGGACGGCGCCCTGACCGTCACGGTCAAGCGCGTGGCGGGCGGGCTGGTTTCCAACTGGTTTCTCGACAACCTCTCCGAAGGCGACCCCATTGAGCTCACGAAACCGGCGGGCGTCTTCTGCCCTCAGGAGTCGGAGCGCCCCCTGCTGGCCTTCTGCGGCGGCAGCGGCGTCACGCCGGTGATGTCGATCACCAAAGAGGTGCTGGCCACAACGGCCCGGCCAGTCCGGCTTCTCTACGCAAACCGCGACCGCAATTCGGTGATCTTCGACGCCGCCCTTCGGGCCCTCGAGGCCGAGCACCCTGGACGGTTGGAGGTGCGACACCATTTCGACACGGACGACGGGTTCCTGACGCCCGAGGCCATCGCGCAGTTCGTGGCGCCGGACCTCACGCCGACATCTACATCTGCGGGCCGGGACCCTTCATGGACCTCGTGGAGTCGACGGTGCAGACGCACGGCGTCACCGCGGAACGCATCTTCATCGAACGCTTCCTGGTGGAGCAGGCGGAGAAGACGGATGCGCTGATCGACGACGCGGCCGCAGGCGCCGTGGACGCAGCGGTACCCGACGAAGTCACCGTGACCCTCGGAGGCAAGACGGTGGTCGTTCGCTACCAGCCCGGTGACACGCTGCTCGAGACGGCCCGCCGGGGCGGCCTCCGCCCCCCGTTCTCCTGCGAGGCCGGCAACTGCGCCACCTGCATGGCCTTCTTGCACGAGGGCTCGGTCCGCATGCGGGCGAACAATGCGTTGACGCCCGAGGAGGTGGAGGAGGGTTGGGTCCTCACCTGCCAGAGCCTGCCGTCCGGCCGGACGGTGACGGTCGAGTACGAAGCGCTTTGATCCGGTTCAGGGCCCGGGCTCGACCAGGAGGTCGAGGTAGGCGGCGCCGGAGTCGGGCACCCGCGGCTGGCCCCAGCATTCGACCGGGAACGACACCATGACCATGGAGTACAGCAGGTGGAGCAGGTTCACCTGCTCTTCGGACAGCTCGTCCAGGGGAAACTGGTCGAGGTAGGTCATGGCCGCATCGGCCCGGGGCATGGCGGCGTCGTAGAGCGCCTGCATCTCGTCCATGGTGCTGGCCAGCCGCGCCGCGTAACGCTCGTGCTCGGTCGGCAGGCACCACTTGGCGGCGAACGGCTCCAGGTCGGAGAACTCGCCCGGCAACAGGGTCGTGCTCATGTGCGTCATACCTCCGCGTGCTGTTGCTTCTTGTAGTCGTCCACCCACTCCTGGGCCACCTTGTGCATGTGGCGACACAGCACCTCCTGGTCCATCAGGGGGAAGCGCTCGATCACCCGTGACTCGAGCATCGTCTGCGTCGCCTCGAGGGTGTTGGCGTCCTGCAGCCCGAACTCCTTGAAGGTGACGGCGGCGTTCTCGTGCGCCACCCGCTCCCGGGCGTTCTTGGCCGGGACGAAGTACAGCGTCCCCTCGAACACATGCTCATTGGGTGCGACGGGCCAGTAGTGGTACGTGAGATACCAGTTCTGTCCCCACACCAGAATGACGAAGTTCGGCCAGAGCTGGAACGAGTCGAGTCCCCAGGGGTCACAACCGGCCGGGTTGATGCCGGCATCCTTCGGGTCGAAGTCGAGATCGGGTGCATCCCAGGGCCCGAAGAGCCCGCTGCGCGTCACGCGGTCCACGGGCTTGGTCATGTTCTCCGGCCAGGTTCCAGGGATGGATGCCGGCCGTGCTGACCAGACGGTGCGGGCCGTCGATTTTGTAGGCGGGCGCCTCGAAGCCGGCCTGTGCCGCGGCGCTCGACCAATCGGGCGGTGACTGCTTCGCGTGGAGAATCGGTGCGTGGTAGAACTCCTGGAAGGCGTCCATGTAGAGCTTCCAGTTGCTCTTGACGTTGGCGCGATAGACGTAGCGCTCGGTCAACTTCTCGAACGGGTAGTTCTCCATTTTGGTCACCATCGGCCCGAGGAAGTCGCGCAGCGACTGCTCCGGCTCCTTGGCCAGGTTGACGAAGATGAAGCCCGCCCAGATGTCGCAGTGCACCGGGACGAGGCCGTAGTCCGCCTTGTCCAGGTCGAAGAACTCCTCCTCCTGCTGGACGAACGAGCACGCACCGTCGAGGTCGTAGCGCCAGGCGTGGTACTTGCACACGAACTGGCGGGTGGTGCCGCTGGTCTCCTCTTTCGGGTAGTCGTTCCAGACCAGCTTGTTCCCCCGGTGCCGGCACATGTTGTAGAAGGCCCGGACCTCGCCGTCCTTCCCCTTGACGATGACGACGGAGGTCTTGGCGACGGCGAGCTCCTTGGTGAAGTAGCTCCCGGTGCGCGGCAACTGCTCGACCCGGCCCACGTTGAGCCACGCCCGCTTGAAGACGGCCTCGCGCTCCAGCTCGAAGAACTCCTGCGATATGGAGTCCTCGTAGTTCATCGGCTCTGTCCCGAGCTCGAAGTGCTCCGTCCAGCTGCCCTCGGGTGGCTTGGGCCAACGTGGCATGAGTTGGGTCCTCTCTGCGTGTCGTTCGTTGACGCTGCGATGGTAGCACTGCTCTCAGCTGATGAGAAGACCGTTTCCGCCCGCCTCCGGCCCGGCCGGAGCGCCGCTCTCGAGAGCCCCCACCTGGGCGTTGACGCTTCTCGGCATTTGGTGTCATATTGCTGACACCAATATCCTCCGGGGGTACGCCGTGACCACGACCAACAGCAGCGACGTCTACTACGACACCTACGACGTCGGCATCAACGCCGATCCGTATCCCGTCTACAAGCGGCTCCGGGAGGAGGCGCCCGTCTATTACAACGACAAGCACGACTTCTTCGCCGTGAGCCACTTCGCCGACGTGGAGAAGGGCCTCCTCGACGCCCAGACCTACATCTCGGGCAAGGGCGGGATCATTGAGCTGATCAAGGCGGACATCGAAATGCCGCCGGGCGTCATCATCTTCGAGGACCCTCCGACCCACACCATCCACCGCCGCCTGCTCTCCCGCGCCTTCACCCCACGGCGGGTGGCGGAGCTGGAGCCGAAGATCCGCGAATTCTGCGCGCAGAGCCTCGACCCGCTGGTGGGGGCGGAGCGCTTCGACTTCATCGCCGACCTGGGTGCGCAGATGCCGATGCAGGTGATCAGCATGCTGCTCGGCATTCCCGAGAGCGACCAGGAGGCCGTCCGCGACCACGTCGACGCCAGCCTGCGCACCGAAGCGGGCGAGCCCATGCAGGTCTCGGAGAACTTCGTGACCGGCGCCATGTTCGCCGACTACGTCGACTGGCGGGCCGAGCATCCCTCGGACGACATCATGACCGAGCTCTTGAACGTGGAGTTCACCGACGAGACGGACACGGTGCGCAAGCTGACGCGCAACGAGTTGCTCACGTACCTGGAGGTCCTGGCCGGTGCCGGGAACGAGACCACGACCCGTCTGATCGGCTGGACGGCGAAGGTCCTCGCCGACCACCCCGACCAGCGCGCCGAGCTCGTCGCCGATCCGTCGCTCATTCCGAATGCGATTGAGGAGATCCTCCGTTACGAATCGCCGGCACCGCACGTGGGGCGGTGCGTCGCCAAGCAGGACCTGGTGGTCCACGGCACGGAGGTCCCCGCCGGGAGCGTGATGCTCTTCCTGCTGGGCTCGGCCAACCGGGACGATCGCCGCTTCCCCGACGGCGACACCTTCGACATCCACCGCAAGGACGGCCGGCATCTCACCTTCGGCAACGGCATCCATCTGTGCATGGGGGCCGCCCTGGCCCGCATGGAGGGGGTCATCGCCCTCGAAGAGGTGCTGGCCCGCATCCCCCACTGGGACGTCGACATGGACAACGCGCGGCTCTCCCCCACCTCGACGGTGCGGGGCTGGGAGACGCTGCCGGTCGTCACGAAGTAGTGGACCGGCTCCGTCATGCCGCTCGACGGACGGCTGACCGGCCACGTTGGCCTGAGCGCATGACGGCCGTGCCTGTCACGGAGCCGCCTGCCGCCACGCACGGCCCGGCGCGCCGGCAGTACGACAGCACCCTGCGCCGCCAGCGAGCGGCCGAGACCCGGGCGCGCATCATCGCCGCCGGGTCCGAGCTCCTGCACGGTTCGTCGGTGCGGGACTGGCACGGGCTGACCATCCGGGCGGTGGCCGAGAAGGCGGGCGTGAACGAGCGCACCGTCTACCGCCACTTCGTCAACGAGCAGGGCCTGCGCGACGCCGTGATGCACGAGTTCGAGGAGGAGGCAGGGATCGACCTGCGCGGCATGCAGCTCGAGGACGTGGCCGACGTGACGGCCCGCATCTTCGCCCATGTCTCCTCCTACCCGCCCGACGCGCGCCAACCGCTCGATCCGACACTGCTCGATGCCAAGCAACGGCAACACCAGGCGCTGCTGGCGGCGGTCGCGGCACAGGCCGGGACGTGGTCCGAGGAGGACCGCACGGTGGCGGCGGCCGTGCTCGACGTGCTGTGGGGCGTCGCCAGCTACGAGCGCATGGTCGTGGACTGGCAGATGGACCCCGCCGAGGCGATCCGGGGCATCAGCTGGGTGATCGGATTGATCCGCCAGGCCATTGTGGCGAGCCCGGATGGGCTCGCAGTGGATACCGGAAGGCCTCTGAAGCCTCCCGGTACTGCGCGAGACACGGCGTGGCACACGGCGATCTTCTTCACGCCGCGCCGAAGTGCGTTGGGCCAGCTACCTCGCCGCAGGCGGCAGCCTCCCGCTAGTCGAGGCGCTTCTGAAGGAGCACCAGATCGAGCCACCGACCGAACTTGGCTGCCCACTTGCGGCATTCTGGCCACCTCGACGAACCCGAGGCGCTCATGAAAGCGGATCGACGCCTGGTTCTCGCCGGTGACAGCTCCGACCATGACGTGCTTGCCCAGTGACTGAGCTTCCTCGAGGAGCTGCGTCATCAGGCGACGGCCCGACGCCGCCGCCCCAATGGTCTTCTCGGACATGGATCGTGTGCTCGACCGTCGTTTGGTACCCAGGCCATCTTGGTCGTGTCGCGGAAATCGCTGAAACTGCACCACCCGACGACTTCGGTCGCGGTGACGGCGACCAGGACCGGATAGCCCAGCGCCCGTTGTCGCCGCAACCACTCCGCTCTCTCGGGGACCGTATGGGGCGACTCGGTCCATTCGACCGTTGTCGTGGAGAGCAGGACGTTCTGGAGATCGACGATGGCGGGAAGGTCCGCCTCGACAGCCTGTCGCACCCGGTCTTCACCCACGCCAAAATGGTAGTGACGGAGGGCTCGCCGAGCGTTCAGCTCTCTGCGGTCGCGACGAGACGCCCGACGCCGCTTCAGATCTTCAGATCGACGTGACCGTGGCTCGGCATGGTGGATCCAGCTGCTCTGGCGAAGGTTGACCGGCGCCGGCTCGGTGATCCGACGCGGCGTGGTCGCAGTGCTGGACCCAGAAGGCGAGCGCCGGTCGCGGAGATGGCGACGCTCTCTCTTCCGGCCAGCCCCGGCCGATGCCGCCCTGTCGTCATAGGAATTGAGCGCCTCCGCCAGCAGCCGGTAGGCCTTCGCCGTGAGGGCGGCCGCCTCGGCATCGAATGTCGTGCCCTGAGCCTTGACCAGCAGTCTGGTCGCCAACGCAAGCGGATCTTTTTCCATCGTGCGTCCAAGGCTACGAGTGCGCCCGCAGGAGCACATCCGTCCGAACGGCCCCATTTCGGCCCAACGACGGCACAACTCGACCTCGACTGCACCCGGCCGGTCTCGACCCCGTACCTAGCTGTCGCTGCGCTCTTTCTTCCGCTGGTCCGGTGTCTCGTCGGGACGAGAGGAGTCGTCTTCGAGCCGCCACGTCGTTCCTTCTTCAGGAGTCGACACCTCGACCACGTCACACTCCGTGACCCCGACCAGGCGGTGTCGCTGTCCGACCGCCGTGCTGTAGCCCTGTCCCGGCTGGAGCTCCGTCTCGACCATGTGCCCCTGATTGTCGTCCCAGAGCACCTTGGCCCGGCCGTGCACAAGTAACCAACTCTCTTGCTTCGCATCGTGGAGCTGCAGGCTCAGACGGGCTCCGGCATTGATGTGCAGCACCTTCCCCATGTAGGGAGCTTCCTGGCGGACCCAGTGCAGTTCATAGCCCCAAGGTTTCTCGACGCGCTTGACGTAGGGATCATTGGAGAACGTCGAAGGGTCGAATGTCGGGGGCTTCTCGGTCATGCTTGGCATTCCTTTAGACACGGGCGATGACGGACTGACGTGAACGTCGAGCGGCGACCGGATCGTAACGGCCTCGGCCGAGCGAGGCGCTTTCCGCCGTTGTCGCGCCGCTGACGTAGGCCTAAAGGACCATTGAGAGCAGCCGGCTTCAGCGAGCTCGCGAACAGGCCGAAGGATGACCGAGCGCCATGATTGGATCCGCACCCGACTCCCTCAGACTCAGCGCTCGCGGCGAAGCATCCCCGTCGAGCGCCGAGGTCGTCGACGGGTGTGGGACGGTCGCAACCACCGAGACCGACGACCAGCTCGCCCCATCAGACTCAGCTCATACCGCCCGCTTGGAGAAGCGACTCCAATGGCAAATGGTGCTGGGTGTCTTCTTGGTCGCCACGTTCGTCTTTGCCGTTTCTCCTGTTGTGACGAACTACGACTCGTTCGCGACGCTGCCCACAGCCGTCAGCATCGTCAATCGCCACACGCTGTCGCTCGATGCGTTTCAGCACATGAAGGTCCTTGGCACGAGTTACACCGTGGCCCACGCAAAGGGCCATCTGGTGACGAGCTACCCATGGGCAGTCGGACTCTTTGCGATTCCCGCCGTGGTCGTCATCGATCTGGTCCATGTCCTCGGGGGTCCCTCGGCCGACTCCATCGTCACCGGCCAGTCGCCCATCGTCCTTCAGGTCCAGCTTTTGACTGCTTCGGTCGTCACAGGATTGGCCTGCGCCGCTCTGGCCCTTCTGGCGTACCGGCGCTTGCAGGGTTCGGTGAAGACACGCCGTCATTGGGCCATGTTCTGCGGCCTTGCTGTCGCCTTCGCCACCAGTGCCTGGTCCACCGCCTCGAGGGCGCTCTGGCAGCACGGACCTTCGATCCTCTTCCTTGCCGTCGCCCTTCTCGCCCTCGACCGACTCTTCCCGAGACATACCGATGGGCAGGGAACTCAGTCGACATCGGCCTGGCCGCCCTTTCTTGCCGGGCTGGCCCTTTCTGCGGCAGTGACCATGCGACCGACCAACGCCGTCGCCCTGGTGCTCGGGACGATCCTTGTGCTCTGGAAAACCTCCACGCGACTGCGGACCGCCTACCTCGTTGGGGTCTTCACGGTGATGATCCCCTGGGTTCTGGTCACGACCCATTACTACGGGACCCCACTGCAGCCATATGACCGAGCGAGCAAGCTCGGCCTCTCCCGACCTTCTTCGAATCTGTGGCGGCCCAGCTGATCAGCCCGTCGCGGGGCCTGCTCGTCTTCAGCCCGATCGTCCTGGTCGCCATCGCGGGCGCGGTGATCGCCCGGAGACGGAAGGCAACGACACCGCTCGAGGTCCTGTGTGCCGTGGCGGTCCCCAGCTACGTCTTCGCGATCGCGCTGTTTCCCGTCTGGTGGGCAGGGACCAGCTTCGGGCCACGCTTCATGACGGAGACGCTGCCGTTCATTTTCGTCCTCTCCCTCCCGTTCGTGAACTGGGTCATCGCCTGGCGATCGGAGAAGCCAGCCCGCCGCCCGTTGAGCTACCGGATCGGCGTCGCGGGTGCCGTCGTCCTGTTGGCCTGCAGCGTGCTCATCAATGCCCAGGGTGGCGTCCTGCGCTCGTCGATCTGCTGGAATCTCAAGGCGCACGACGTCGAGAGCGTCGACCAGAACCCGGCCCGGGTCTGGTCATGGAACGATCCCCAGGTCGTGTACGCGTTCGCAAGCCGTACGGACCGAAGGTCTCGGGCGCCGCTCTGAACCGTTGCCCGTCAGGAACGCCAATTCCCTGAGGCGCCGGCCGACGCGTCAGTGGGACGCAAGGTCCCCCGATCCACCCGCCAGTGCACCGTGCACCGATTCGGGGCGCTCGAGCCCGAGATGCCCGCGCAGCGTCGAGCTGGTGTAGCGGTCGCGGAAGACGCCCCGCCGCTGCAGCTCGGGCACCACCAGGCGGACGACGTCCTCGTAGGCGCCCGGCGAGTGCGTGGCGGCGATGGTGAAGCCGTCGCAGGCGCCGCTGTCGAACCACTCCTCCATCTGGTCGGCGATGTCCGGGCCCGTCCCGACGAAACGCGGTCCTTGCAGCAGCGTCGCCCGGTGTCCGGCCAGGTCGCCCAGCGTCACCGTGTCGCCGCCGATGTGCGCCCGGATGTTCTGCACCAGCCCCCGGATGCCGGACACGGACTCGATGAGCTCGTCGGTGATGGGCGCGTCGAGCGACAGTCCGGAGAAGTCGTAGTTCATGAGCTCGGACAGGAGGGTGAGCGAGGCCATGGGGTCGACGAGGTCGTTCAAGAAGAGCTGCTCGCGCTCCTCGGCGTGGTCCTTGGACTCCCCGACCACGGTGTAGGCCATCGGGCACATTTTGATGGAGTCGGGATCCCGGCCGTGCTCGCCGATCTTCTCCTTCTGGTCCTTGTAGTGGGCGCGGGCGATGTCGATGCCAGGGTCGCCGGTGAAGATCAGTTCCGCCCACTTCGCCGCGAACTCGCGGCCCCGGCCCGACGATCCCGCCTGCATCAGCACGGGCCGGCCCTGCGGGGTCCGGGGCACGGTCAACGGGCCGCGCACGTCGAACCACTCCCCCGCGTAGTTGAGCTCGTGCACCTTGTCGGGGTGGGCGAAGAGCGGCGTCTCGCGGTCGAGCACCAGCGCGTCGTCGTCCCAGCTGTCCCAGAGCCCCGTCGTCGCCTCGAGGAACTCGTCGGCCCGGTCGTAGCGCGCGTCGTGTCCGAGGTGCTCCTTGAGGCCGTAGTTCTGCGCCTCGCCGTCGTTGACCGACGTCACCACGTTCCAGGCCGCCCGGCCGCCCGAGAGGTGGTCGAGCGTCGCGAACGTCCGGGCCACGTGGAACGGGGAGTAGTAGGTCGTCGAGTACGTGGCGCCGAGGCCGATGGTCCTGGTGGCCGCGGCCACGATGCCGAGCACAATGCTCAGATCGAGCTTCACGGGGCGGGCCCCGGTGCGAACCGCCTCGGCGACGGACCCGCCGTAGATGCCGGGCATGGCCAGGCGGTCGTCGAAGAACATGAGGTCGAAGCAACCGTCCTCGAGCGTCCGGCCGAGCTTCTCGTAGTAGCCCGCCGTCAGGAACCCGTGCTCTGTGGCCGGGTGACGCCAGGAGCCGGCGTAGACCGTGGCGTTCCCGGCCTGCATGAACCCCACCAGCGCCATCTGCCGCTTCTTCGTGGCCATTCGCTCCCCTTCCAGGCGGGGGCCACATTAATATGTAATATTTCAGATATCAAACTTGTCACGACCACCGTCCGGGCCCAGGCGGCCAACGAGCTGCGCGACCGCATCCTCACGGGGACGCTGCAGCCGGGCGACCGCCTGGACCTCGATCAGCTGACGGCTGAGTTCGGCATCAGCCGGACACCGATCAGGGAGGCCCTGCTCGAACTGTCCTACGAGGGCCTGGTCGAGATCACGCCGCGCAGCGGCATGGCCGTGGTCGGGATCACCCCCGAAGACGCCGTCGACAACTTCGCGATCCTGGCCGCGCTGGTGGGCAAGGCCGCGGAAATGGCGACCAACGCGCATGACGCCCGCCGAGCTGGCCGAGCTGGCCGAACTGGCCCACGCCATTGAGGGTTCCGCCGACGTGGTCGCGGCCAACCGCCGCTTCCATCGTGCGCTGAACCTGGCGGCCCGCTCGCCACGCCTGCTCACCTACCTGCGCCAGGCGGTGCGGGTCGTGCCCGGGAACTATTTCGAGCTCTTCCCCGAAGCCGAGGAACGCAGCAAGCAGGAGCACGCCGCGCTGCTCGAGGCCATGACCCGTGGTGATGCGCCGGCCGCCCGCGCCATCGCCGAAGCACACATCTTGTCCGCCGGCGAGGCCCTCGGCGGCTGGCTGGCGGCGCGGGCGGAGCAGCACCGGGCCGGTCCTGCTCCCGGCTGACGGCGGCGCTTACTTCTTGTTTTCCTTGTCGCGCTGGAGGAGAGCGCCCGGTCGATGTTGGCCCGCAGCTCGGGCGTCGAGGGTGAAATTTCTTCCGGGGGCAGGGTGAAGTCGAGCGCGGCACAGCACCGCTGTCTTCATCCGTGAACGTCGGCGATGCGCTTGGCGTCCAACAGGTGCCCGGCTGAACACGACGCTTACTTCTTGTTCGCCTTGTCGCGCTGCGACGAGAGCGCCCGATCGATGTTGGCCCGCAGCTCGGGCGTCGTGAACGACCGGTCCTCCGCCGTCAGGGCGAAGTCGAGCGCGGCGAGCACCGCCCGCTCCATCTGAATGTTGATGATGCGCTTGGTGTCCTCCACCGCGCCCTTGGGCAGCCGGGCGATCTTGTGCGCGCACGCCATGGCCTGGTCGAGCACCTCGTCGTCGGGGCAGACGTGGTTCACCAGGCCGATTTCGGCGCCGCGCTGCGCCGGAATGCGGTCACCGGTCAGGGCGTACTCCTTGGCCAGCTGCAGGCTGGTCAGCATGGGCCACACGACGGGCCCACCGTCGGCGGCGACCAGACCCAGGAGCACGTGGGGATCGGCCAGGTGCGCGCTCTCGGCCATGAAGACGATGTCGGAGAGCGCGACCAGGCTGCAGCCGAGCCCGACCGCCGGACCGTTCACGGCGGCGACGATCGGCACCCGGCAGCCCACCATGCCGGTCACGATCTGGCGGCCGTGGGCGAGGGTGACCGAGCGCAACGCGGCGTCCTTGGACAACTCGTCGATGTAATTGAAGTCACCGCCGGCCGAGAAGGCCCGCCCGGCGCCCGTGATGACGGCCGCCCGCGCCTCGACGTCGGCGTCGAGTTGGGGGAACAGCGCCGCGAGGCCGCGGTGCAGCTCGTGGTTGGTGGCGTTGAGCTGCTCGGGCCGGTTGAGCGTGATGACGCGGACGGGGCCGTCGGCGCGGACCTGCAACTCGTCGGGAAGGTCGTACGTGCTCATGAGGTGGGCAGCTCCAGGATTCGGCCGGCAATGAGGTTGCGCTGTATCTGTGACGTGCCCCCCATGACGCTCTGGGCGCGACTGTAGAGGTACACCTTCGAGCCAGGTGTCATCGCCGTCGGCGTGCACCGCACCGCCCACGGCTGAGCGCGGCGTGGCCGACCGCTTGCTCGGTCTCCGTCATGAGGAGCTTGTCCACCGAGCCCTCGGGACCGTGCGAGACGCCATCGAGGCGATCCGAGAGCCGGCGGCTGACGTGGCAGCGCAGCATCTCGGTCTCCACCAGGGCCCAGGCCAGGTCGCGCTGCGCCTCGGGGCCGAACGCCGCCGGCTCTTGGTGCACCACCTCCGCCAGCTGGTTGACGAGCTTGCCGTAGCGCGCGCCACGTAGCCGAGCTCGCCCGGCTCGCGCTCGTGGCTCACGACGGTCATGGCCAGTCGCCAGCCCTCACCGGGTGCACCGACCATGTTGGCGGCGTCGACCCGGGCGCCGTCGAACAGGACCTCGCCGAACTCGCGGGTGATCCCGTTGATCATCTTGAGTGGTCGCTGCTCAATGGCGGGCTGGCCCATCGGCACGATGAAGGCGGAGATCCCGCGGTGCTTCGGGACGTCAGCATCGGTGCGGGCCAGCACCAGGCACCAGTCGGCCGCGTCCGAGTAGCTCGTCCACACCTTGTGGCCCGTGATCACGTACTCCGAGCCGTCCCGCACGGCGCGGGTGCGGAGCGACGCCAGATCGGATCCGGCGTCGGGCTCGCTGAAGCCCTGACACCAGCGCTCGCGGCCGCTCGACCAGTCCGGGCAGGAAGCGGTGCTGCACGTCAGCGTTCCCGTGCCGCAGGAGCCCCTGCACCAGGTAGCCCACGCTCGGGCGCGGTGGCGTGCCGGCTGCGATCAGCTCCTCGTCGAGGATGACCTCGTACACGCTGGGCAGGCCGTGCCCACCGACCTCGGTCGGCCAGGACAAGCCGAAGAAGCCGGCGTCGTAGAGCGCCTGGTGCCAGGCGGCCTGGCCGGCCCAGTACTCGTCCGCCGTCGAGGACGCGGGGAGTCCCGGGTTGTTCTCGCGCAGCCAGGCGCGCAGCCGGAGGCGGAACTCGAGCTCCTCGGGGGAATCAGCGAAGTCCATCGTCGGCTCCGATGCCACGAGCGGCCAGTACCCGGGCGAGGTTGGGGCCCACCCCGCCGAGCACGTCGGTGGAGAGGAGGGCACGGCGCAGGAAGACATGGGCCAGGCACTCCCACGTGTTGCCGATGCCTCCGTGCACCTGAATCGCCGTCTCGCACACCGAGCGGGCGGCGCGGGCGCAGTAGGCCTTGGCGGCGGACGCCGCGGCGAGGGCCTCGGCGGCCGGCAGCGCGTCGACGGCCCATGCGGCGTGCAGGGCGATGCTGCTGGAGCCCTCCATGGCCACGAAGGCGTCGGCCAGCAGGTGCTGCACCGCCTGGAACGATCCGATCGGCGCCCCGTACTGCCGGCGCTCGCGGGCGTACTCGGTCGTCAACGCCAGCGCCCCGCGCATGACGCCGACGAGGTCGGCGCTGGTCAGCGCCAGAGCCAGGCTGCGCCACGCCGCCATGTCGTCGGCGTCGAGCGCTCGGGCCTGCCCGTCGAGCGCAGTCACGGTTCCGGTGCCTGCACCCGGGCGACGGGCCGCGTCAGGTCGATGCCCGTCTCGGCGTTCTCGAGCGCGACGACGCCGACGGTCCAGGCGCCGTCGCTCCGTCCATGGACCACCAGGGCCGACGACGAGCCGGACGCATCGGGCGCCAGCGCGGTGCCGTCGACCCTGCCGTCGGCGACCGGGGCCAACGCCCTGGAGGTCCTCGCGCAAGGCGATCGTCTCGGGTTCGGTCGCGGGCGGCGCGCCAGCCAGCCGGCGCAGCTCGGCGGCCAGGGTGGCACCGAGGAACGGGGCGTCGGCCAGGCCGCGGCCGAGCTCCTCGGCCACGATGGCGACCTCGACCGCCGAGGCCCAGGGCGCCCTCCCGTCGTCCGTCGCCGTCCGCAGCTCGCGCCAGCCCGAGGCTTCGACCGCGGCGTTGAGCTTCATGGCCCGCTCCCGGTCGTCGAGGGCGGCGACGGTCTGGACGCCGAGGCGGTCGACCACCTGCACCGCGGCGTCGCGCAGCGCCACCTGCTCGGGCGAGAGACGGACGTCCATCAGTCCAGCCGTGCGGTGGCCAGCGTCGGAGCCCACTCGTCGCGCAGGGTCCGCCGCAGCACCTTGCCCGACGGCGTGCGCGGGACGACCTCGACGAGGACGACGTGGTGCAGACGCTTGTAGGTGGCCAGCGCGTCGGCGACGAGCCGTTGGAGATCCTCCGCGGTGACGTCCGAGCCGGCCTGCAACTGGACAGCGGCCACCGGCACTTCCCCCGCTCGCTCGTCGGGCACGCCGAACACCGCGCAGTCGACGACGTCGGGATGCCCGTGCAACACGGCCTCTATTTCGGCGGGGGCGACCTGGAACCCGCTCACCTTGATCATCTCCTTGCTGCGGTCGGTGAGGTGGACCCAGCCCTCCGGCTCCAACCAGCCGACATCACCGGTCCGGTACCAGCCGTCGGCGAAGGCGGCCGCCGTCGCCTCGTCGGGCAGGTACCCCGCCATGGCCGATTCGCTCAGGACCTGGACCTCGCCGACGCCGCCGGCGGGCAGGACTTCCCCGGTCTCCAGGTCGACGACGCGCAGGGTGACCCCGCCGACGGGGAGTCCGGCGGAATCGAGGCGCCACCTGTCCGGATCGTCCACCGGGTTCGCCGTGATCACCGGCACCTCGCTCGTCCCGTAGGCGGGAAGCCAGCGCACCCCCGTGCGGGCCGACACGAGCTCCGCCACGCTCGGCGTGATCGGGGTGGCGCCCCACATGATGTAGCGCAGTGACGAGAGGTCGTAGTCCTCGAGGTTCGGATGGTTGGCCATGGCGAGCGCGATCGGGGCGACGGCCATTTCGAGCGTCATGCGCTCGTCCTGAATGCAGCGCAGCTCCTCGTCGAGGTCGAAGCGTCGGTGCAGGCGGACGGTGGCGCCGGCCGCGGCCGCGGCGAGCAGGTTCAACAGCCCCAAAATGTGCGACGGCGGGGTCGCCACCTGGAAGCGGTCCTCGGGACCGAGGCCCAACGCGGCGACCCAGTGCTGCGTGCCCAGGTCGATCGACCGGTGGATGTGCCGGACGGCTTTCGGCCGGTCCGTGGTGCCGGAGCTGAAGACGAACACGGCGTCGTCGGTGTCCTCGACGGCGACCGCGGGCGCCGGCGCGTCACTCGTGCGGTCGATCACCACCCCGGCGACGGCGTCGTCGAGGTCGAGCACGGCGTCCACACCGAGCTGCTGCGCCAGGAGGGCGACGCCGGCACCGTCGGCCACGCCGTAGCGGGGCGCCGTGAGGCCCACCGCCGTACCGACTTCGAGCGCCTTCCACGACGAGTTGAGCATGACGGGGGCGGCGCCGAGCTTGCTGGCGGCGTGGACCGCCACCACGAACTCGGGCCGGTTCGAGGTCATGACCGCCACGCGGTCGCCCCGGCCTACCCCACGCGCCGCCAGGTGCTGGGCCAGCGCGTTGGCGGCCCGGTCCAGCTCCCCGTAGGTCCAGCGGTCGTCGCCGGCCAGGACGGCGACGTGATCGGGAAGCTTCTCGGCGGCCGATTCGAGCCCGCGATGCATGAGGCTCGTTGCCATGGGGAAACATTCTTCTCCGAATTGAGATTCAGCGTCAACACCAACGAAGTGTATGGTTATCGGCGCCATGAGCAGCCCGAACACCGGGGCGACCGACGAGGACGTCCGGTCCGAGATCATTGAGACGGTACGGCGCTTCGTGGCGCGCGAGGTCATTCCGGTGGCCTCCGACCTCGAGCGGTCGGACACCTTCCCCGAGGCCATCGTCGAGCAGATGCGCGCCCTCGGACTCTTCGGCGTCACCATCCCCGAGGAGTACGGCGGGCTCGGCCTGGACCTGCTGACGTACATCGGGATCATTGAGGAGCTGGCCTACGGCTGGATGAGCCTGACCGGCATTGTGAACACCCACACCATGGCCGCCACCATGATCATCACGCACGGCACGGAGGAGCAGAAGCGGCGCTGGCTCCCCGCCATGGCCTCGGGCGAACGGCGCGGCGCGCTCTCGCTCTCCGAGCCCGACGCCGGGAGCGACACGCGCAACATTTCGTGCCGGGCCGTGCGCGACGGGGACGAGTACGTCCTCAACGGTGCCAAGGCCTGGGTCACCAACGGCGAGCGGGCCTCCATCGTCTTGCTGGCCGCCCGGGCCGAGGAGGGGATCACCGCCTTCATCGTCGAGAAGGAGCCCGGCCCACGCTTCGAAGGCATTGCGGTGAGCAAGCACATGGGCAAGCTCGGCTACCGCGGCGTCGAGACGGTCGAAATGGCGTACACGGACCACCGCATCCCCGCCGCCAACGTCGTCGGCGAGCTCGGCCGCGGCCTGCCCCAGATACTGGGCGTGCTCGAGGTGGGCCGCATCAACATTGCGGCGCGGGCCGTCGGCGTGGCCCGGGCCGCCTTCGACGCCGCCCTGGCCTACAGCCTCGAGCGCGAGACGATGGGCAAGGTCATCGGCGAGCACCAGGCCATTCAGCTGAAGCTGGCCGACATGGCGACGAAACTCGAGGCGGCCCGCCTCCTGACGCGCAACGCGGCGGAGCGCCGGGCCCAGGGCCTGCGCTGCGACGTCGAGGCCGGCATGGCCAAGCTCTTCGCCAGCGAGACCGCGCTCGAAATCAGCACCGAGGCCATGCGCATTCTCGGCGGCGTCGGCTACACGACCGAGTTCCCGGTCGAGCGCTACTACCGTGACGCGCCGCTGATGATCATCGGTGAGGGCACCAACGAGATTCAGCGCATTGTGATCGCCCGGGGCCTGCTGGCCCGGGCCCGCGGTCAGGCCTGAGCAGACTCCTCGGCGGCGCTCTGGCGCGCCGCTCGACGTTCGGTCAACTCGGCCAGCTCGGCCAACACCTCGTCGGTGTGCTCGCCGAGCAGCGGCGCCGGCGCGGCCTGGTCGACGGGCAGGTCCGAGAAGCTGACCGGGCCGTTGATGGAGCGGCGGATCCTTCCGTCGGGGTCGGGGGGCAGCGTCAGGAACCCGTCGTTGGCGGCGAGCTGCGGGTCCTCGAGCACGTTGGCCGGCCCCTGCGCCGGCGCCCACCAGACGCCTTCTGCATCGAGGCGCTCGGCCCACTCGTCGAGCGTGCGCTCGCCGACGATCTCATCGAGGACGGCGATGACCTCGGTCCGGTTCTGGCGCAGTGCCCGCGCGTTCTCGAAGCGGGGGTCGTCACGCAGGTCCGGTCGGCCCAGGGCGCGCAGCACCGGGTCGATGTGGCGGTCCGCCTCGAGACCCGTGAAGAAGAACCAACGGCCGTCCTTGGTCCGATACGGAGTTCATCAACGGCGTCTGGTTGGAGTGCCGCGCCTCGGCCTTGGCCACCTTGCCCACCGTCTCTTGCAGGCTGAGGTCCCACCCGAGCACGTAGGTCCCGGTGCGCAGCAGCGACACCTCGACCACGCGCCCACGCCCGGTCTGGCGCTGTTCGAGCACCGCGGCCAGGAGGCCGGCCAGCGCGGCCAGCCCGCTGATGTGGTCGCCGATGCCGCCGCGTGCGTTGAGCGGGACCCCCTCGCTGTTGGCCAGCTGCACGGAGAGGCCCGAACGGGCCCAGAAGGCCCCGATGTCGTAGGCCGGACGGTTGCGGTCCTCGCCCCGCAGGCCGTACCCGCTGACGCTGCAGTAGACGAGACGGGGGTGACGCTCGACGGTGGCCCCCGGTTCGAGGCCGAGGCCGTCGAGCGCGTCGGGTCGCAGGTTGGTGAGGAAGACATCGGCCGTCGCGAGCAACTGCTCGAGGTGCTCCCTGGCCTCGGGCCGGCGCAGGTCGAGGACGACGCTGCGCTTCCCCCGGTTGTCCTGCGCGAAGGCGGGGTTGGGGAAGTCCTTGCCGATACCGAGGGAGCCGAAGGCGCTGCGCATCGGATCGCCGTTAGGCGGCTCGACCTTTATGACGTCGGCGCCCCAGTCGGCCAGCAGCGCGCCGGCTGACGGCGCGGCGACCCAGACGCCGATTTCGACGACGCGTAGCCCGGTGAGGGCGGTCAGGCCGGTCGGGTGCCGTCCGTTCGTCGGGTGCAGTCTGTTCGTCGGTCATCGGGCGTCACGACCCGACCGGCTGGCGGCCTGGTCCCGGAGCACGTCCTTGAGGACCTTGCCGGTGGCGTTGAGCGGCAGCGCGTCCACCAGCTCCACGACCCGGGGCACCTTGTAGTTGGCCATTTCGTTCCGGCTCCATTCGATGATGTCGTCGCCCGAGGTGTCGCCGGACACGACGACGAAGGCCATGCCCACCTCGCCCAGCCGTTGATCGGGGATGCCGATCACCGCCGCCTGCTGCACGGCGGGATGCCGCAACAGCGCGTTCTCTATTTCGGCGGGGTAGGCGTTGAAGCCCCCGACGATGAACATGTCCTTCACACGACCGACGATGCGGAGCCGGCCCGCCTCGTCCAGCTCGCCCGAGGTCCCCGGTGCGCAGCCAGCCGTCCGGCCGACAGCACCTTCTGCGTCTCTTCGGGGTCGTCGAGATAGCCCGCCATGATGCTGCCGCCGCGGAGGACGACCTCGCCCGATGCCCCGGCTTCGACATCGGTGCCGTCGTCGCCGACCAGACGGAGCTCGAAGCCCGGCCGTGGCCGGCCCACGGTGGTGGCCACCGCCTCAGCGTCGTCGTCGGCGGACGTGGCGCAGGCAGTGCCCGCCTCGGTGAGCCCGTAGCCGGTGACGATGTTCGAGAACGGAAGCTCCTCGTCGACCCGGCGGATCAGTTCCACGGGTATGTCGGCCGAGCCGGTCACCGCCACGCGCAACGACGACAGGTCGTGCTGCGCGCGCTGCGGGTGGTCGAGGATCGACTGGTAGAGGGTCGGGGGCCCGGGCAGGACCGTGACGTCCTCGGCGGCGACTCGGGCCAGGACGCGGTCGACGTCGAAGACGGGCTCGGGCAGCATGGTGGCGCCGCTGGCGACACTGGCGAGAATGCCGGCCTTCAGGCCGAACATGTGAAAGTACGGATTCACCTGCAGGTAGACGTCGCCGGCATGAAGGCCGGTCATGGCGACCCAATCCGTCGCCACAATGAGGGTGCGACCGTGGGTCATGACGACGCCCTTCGGCACGCCCGTGGTCCCCGAGGTGAAGAGGATGTCGGAGGGATCGTCCGGCACCGAGCGCGGCGCTGCGTCGGTCGACCTCGGCTCGTCCGGCAGGAGTGGCTTTGGCCAGGAGGTCCGGCCACGAGAGCGCCGAACCGCCGGCCTTGCCCTTGGCCACGACGATCGTCTGCAGCGCCGGCAGCGGGGTGCCGGCCGCCTGGAGCATGGCGACGTAGTCGGTCCCGAGGAAGTCGGTGCACGGTGACGAGGACGCGGGCGCCGCTGCGCGCCAGGACGACGGCTGCCTCGGCACCCTTGAAGCGCGTGTTCGACCGGCACCAGGACCGCGCCGGCGGCGAACAGGCCGAGTGCCGCCACCGTCCATTCGGCGCAGTTGCCGCACCAGATGGCCACGCGGTCGCCGGGCTCGACTCCCACCTCGACCAGGGCGGCGCCGAAATCCCGGGCCGCCTCGGCCAGTTCGGCGTACGTGAGGCTCGTCGACCCGTCGCGCACGGCCACGAGGTCTGCGAACTGCCCGGCCGCGCCGGCGACCATGGCGGGGATGGAGGGCCAGGCCGGTGCCGGGCGGGGCGGCGCTGGGGGCGCTCACCAGCGGACCGACGACAGACGCGACGTCGTCCTTTGAGAATGGTCCTCTTTCCATACAATAATGATACTTTCGAAAGGCGACCTCACAAGAAGGTGGGCGTTCGCCTGCTCGCCCCGCCGGGCGAGGGAGGGAGACGACATGGTCAGTACCGCGCCCGCGCCCTACTACGACCCCTACGACTTCGACATCGACGCCGACCCCTACCCGGTCTGGAAGCGGCTGCGTGACGAAGCCCCGCTCTATTACAACGAGAAATACGACTTCTACGCCCTCAGCCGGTATGACGACGTGGAGCGCGCCTCGGTCGAGTGGCAGACCTACAGCTCGGCCAAGGGCTCGGTGCTCGAGATCATTAAGGCGCAGATGGAGATGCCCCCTGGCTTGTTCATCTTCGAGGACCCGCCGGACCACGACCTCCACCGCGGCATCATGAGCCGCGTCTTCACGCCGCGGCGGATGGCCGCCATTGAGCCGCAGGTGCGGGACTACGCGGCGCGCACGTTGGACCCGTTGGTCGGGCAGGGCGGCTTCGACTTCATCCTCGACCTCGGCACCGAGATCCCCATGCGCACCATCGGCATGCTCCTGGGCATTCCCGAGGAGGACCAGCAGGCGATCCGCCACAACATCGACGAGGGCCTCCGGCTCGAAGAGGGCGTCATGCCCGAGGTCGACTTCAGCCAGGGCGGCGCGACCGACTCGGACTACGGGGCCTACATCGACTGGCGGGTCGAGCACCCCTCCGACGACCTCATGACCGAACTGCTCAACGCGGAGTTCACCGATGTGGACGGGACGGTGCGTACCCTGACCCGCGACGAGATCCTCGGCTACATCGGCCTGCTCTCGGGCGCGGGCAACGAGACCACGACCCGGCTCATCGGCTGGGCGGGCAAGCTGCTGGCCGAGTACCCGGAGCAACGCGCCCAGATGGCAGCGGATCCGTCGCTGATCCCGGCCGCCATTGAGGAATGCCTCCGCTACGAGCCGCCCTCCCCCGTGCAGTCGCGCTACGTGACCAAGGACGTGGAGCACTACGGACAGACCGTCCCGGCCGGCAGCGTCATGGTGATCCTCAATGCCTCGGCCAACCGCGACGAGCGCGAGTTCGACGACCCCGACCGCTTCGACATCCACCGCAAGGCGCAGCGTCACCTGAGCTTCGGGTACGGACTGCACTTCTGCCTCGGGGCACACCTCGCACGCCTCGAAGCGCGCGTCGCGCTGGAAGAGGTGCTGAAGCGGTTCCCCGAGTGGGAGGTCGACACCGCCAACGCCGTGCAGGCCCGGACCTCGACCGTGCGGGGCTGGGAGAAGCTGCCGGTGCTCCTGCCGTGACCGACACCGATCACTACAGAGTCGTGCAATGGGCGACCGGCAACATCGGATCGCACTCCCTGCGGGCGGTCATTGCCCACCCGAACCTCGACCTCGTCGGCCTGTACGTCTACTCCGAGGACAAGGAGGGACGCGATGCCGGCGAGCTGTGCGGCGTCGCGCCCACCGGTGTGCTGGCCACCCGTGATGTCGGGGAGATCCTCGCCCTGCAGCCGGACTGCGTCCTCTACATGGCCGACCGGGTGGACGTCGACGTGCTGTGCCAGCTGCTCGAGTCCGGCGTGAACGTGGTCTCGACACGCAGCGAGTTCCACAACCCGGCCCGGCTCGACCCCGAGGTTCGCCGACCGCATTGAGGCCGCGTGCGCACAGGGAGGGCTCCTCGCTGCACAGCACCGGCTCGAGCCCGGGCTTCATCACCGAGGCCCTGCCGCTCGTCCTGACCTCACTGCAGCGCCGGCTCGACCATCTCCTCATTGAGGAGTTCGCCGACATGTCGTCGCGCAACTCGCCCGAGTTGATCTTCGACCTCATGGGCTTCGGGCGCGACCCCGCCACCTTCGACCCGCGCGGCGTCGAGGCCCACGGCGGCGCGTCGTTCGCCGGCACGCTCGAGGTCCTCGCCGACGCACTGTCGCTCCCGCTCGACGCAGTCGAGGCAACCGGCCAGGTGGCGACGGCCCGCCACGACGTGGACGTGGCGGCCGGCCACTTGCAGGCGGGCACCATCGGCGCGCAGCGGATGCAGGTCAGCGGCATGCGGGCCGGCCGGCCCCTGGTGACGTTCAGCGCCAACTGGTACCTGACGAATGACGTCGAGCCGGCGTGGGACCTGCGCGAGACGGGTTGGCACCTGCTGGTCGAGGGCGACACCCCGCTCGACGTCGACATCCGCTTCCCGGTCCCGGCAGACGAGTGGGCGGCGACGTCGCCCGGCTTGACCGCGCACCGTCCGGTCAATGCCATCCCGTTCGTCTGCGCGGCTGCACCAGGCATTCGCAGCATCGTCGACCTGCCCCAGGTCATCGCCACCCTGAGCTGATGGCTGCCGCGTCGACGGTCGGACTCGTCGTCGGCAATCCGAAGGCCCAGTCGCGCACGCTCGCCCTGGCGCAACAGGTGGCCGCGGCCGCGGCGGCCGCGGCAGGGCTGGGTGGCGCCACGACGTTGACGATCGACCTGGCCGAGCTGGGCCCGCAGCTGTTCGACCGGTCCTCGCCCGGCGTGCAGGAGGCCGTCGACGGGATCCGGTCCTGTTCCCTCGTCGTCGTGGCCTCCCCCACCTACAAGGCCAGCTACACGGGGCTCTTGAAGTCCTTCCTGGACTGGTTCGGCAACACAAGCCTCGAAGGTGTGACGGTCATTCCCGTGATGACCGGCGCCGGCGCCCACCACGCCCTCGCGGTCGAGGTCCACCTCCGGCCGGTGCTCGTCGAGCTCGGCGCCAGCCTGCCCACCCGTGGCCTCTACGTCACCGAGGGCGAGCTGCCCGAGGCGGACGAGGTCATCGCCAGCTGGCTGACGCGCCGCCGGGCCCATGTTGCGTCGGTCCGTGGCGGTGCACCCGACACCTGATCGGACCTGAAAGAGTCCCGACCGTGAAAGGACCCATGCCACTCCCCGACCAGCCGCGGCTCGCTCCGGTCCCCTTCGCCGAATGGGACGACGAGACCCGCACCACGTTGTTGCAGTTCCTGCGCCGGCCCGAGCGCTACCTGTCCGGCGCGCCGGACGCGCCACCCATGCCGATCGTCCTCGAGATGTTCGCCCATCACCTGCCCCTCAGCGCCTCCTGGCTCCCCTTCACCGAAATGCTGGCGAGCGACGACGCCCTCCTGCCGGCGGCGCAGCGCGAGTTGTTGATTCTGCGGGTGGCCTGGCGCACCCGCTCGGGCTACGAGTGGTCCCAGCACAGCCGCATGGGGGGCGACGCCGGCTTGACCGAGCAACAGATCGACGCGGTGGCCGACGGTCCGGCGGCAGAGGTCTGGACGCCGCTGGAGCGGACGCTGCTGACCGTGGTCGACGACATGATCGACGATCACGCGGTCGGCGATGCGACCTGGGTCGAGCTGGCCGCGCACTTCGAGCCCCCGGCGATCCTGGAATTGCTCTTCCTGATCGGGGGCTACCTGTGCCTGGCGGCTGTCCTGAACAGCATCGGGCTGCAGGGCGCGCTCCCGGACGCCGGGTGCCCGTAGCTAGGAGGGCTCGATCACCACACGGACGGCACCACTCGCCCGGTCCGACGCCACCCGGAAGGCCTCGGCGGCCTCCTCGAGCGGAAAGCGGTGCGTGATCAGCGTCCGGGCGATGTCGGGGTCGTCGGCCAACATGGCGGCGGCGTCCTCCATTTCGCGGCCGCTGTCGTGGGCGCAGTAGCCGAGCGACGGGATGACCCTGGCCTCCTTGTTGAACAGCGGCATCCAGTCCAGCTGGACCGGCCCGAAATGGACGCCGAGGACGACGATCGTCCCGCCCGGTGCGACGAGCTCGCCGCACTTGGCCAGGCTCGCCTCGGTCCCCGCTGCCTCGACGACGACGTCGTAGACCCCGTCCCCGCCGATGCGCGCGCCCAGGCGCTCGCCCGCCTCCTTCTGGTAGGGATGGCGGGCCTCGAGGGCGACCGCTTCCGCGCCCAGGCGGCGGGCGCCGGCCACGGCGAGCAGGCCGAGCGCGCCGGCACCGACGACCGCGACACGTGTGCCGGGACCGGTCCCCGCCAGCCGGAGCGCATGCCACGAGACGGCGGCCGGCTCCACGACGGACGCGTCACGCACGTCGAAGCCCGGAGGGAGGGGGACCAGTCGCGCCGTCGGCGCACGGAACTGCTCGGCCATCCCCCCGTCGGCACTGATGCCGAGCGCTCGTTGACCGTGGGTCGGGCACAGGTTGTACGCACCCCGCTCACACTGCGGGCACTCCATGCAGCCGTAGATGGCCTCGACGACCACGGCCGTGCCGTCCTCCCGCACGCCGGCCAGCTCGTGACCGAGGATGGCGCGGCTCCCGAAGCGGATGTAGCTCAGGTCGGAGCCGCAGATGCTGGTCGCCCGCATGTCGAGCAGCTCACCGATGCCGGGAGGCTCGTCGAGCTCGACGACCGCCACTCCCCCTTCCACACTGCGGACAGCCTTCATGCTCCTCCTCGACGGTCCGCTCCACGGGTCTGACCGGACCGGTTGTTGCCGGCGGGAGAACCATAGATATCCTCGGAGCCGCGTGTCAGCAGGTGGTGCGCGCGCCCTGCCCCGACCGCATCCGATGACGACCGACGAGGAGTCCCCGTGCCCAACCCAATGGAGTTCTGGCTCTTCCTTCCGCAGATGCGGCTGACCATGGACCAGCTCGTCGAGCGCGCCCGTGCCGCGGAGGCGGCAGGCTTCGCCGGCGTCGCCGGCATGGACCACCTCACGCCGCCGCTGGCGGAGAGCCAGCCCATGTTCGAGGCGATGATCACCAACACCTGGCTGGCCAGCCAGACCGAGTCGCTCCGGGTCGGCTCGCTGGTCCTGTGCGACTCCTTCCGCCACCCGGCCGTCCTGGCGCGCGAGGCGGTCACCCTCGACCAGGCGTCGGGAGGGCGGTTCGAGCTCGGCATCGGCTGGGGCTCGGTGGCCGACGAGCTGGGGACGTTCGGCGTCGGGTCTCAACAGGCGAAGGTCCGGTTGGGCCGGCTGCGCGAATCGCTCGAGATCATGACGGCGCTCTGGACCGGCGAGCCGCTCGACTACGAGGGCGAGCACTTCACGTTGCACGGCGCCCAGCAGGTGCCGGGCCCGGTCGGGCACATCCCGATCGTCATCGGAGGAGCCGGCAAAGGGACCATGAAGCTGGTCGCCGAGCACGCCGACTGGTGGAACGTGCACACCCACATCGTCGACAAACTCGACGAGATGCGCCCCTTTGCGGGGAAGGCCCGTTGTTCATTGCAGGCCCAGGTGGCGTTCGTGCCGGCCGGGGGCGCCCGGGACGAGATCGAGGCGACGGCCCGTCGGCGCTTCGGATCGACGCCGATCGTCGGCACCGCGCCCGAACTCGTCGACTATTTCGGCTCGCTGCAGGAACGAGGCGTGGAACGGGTCTATGCGTGGTTCTGCGACTTTGCCGCGCCGGACACGTTGGCGGCCTTCGGCGAGGGCGTGATCAGGGAGTTCGGCTGAACGCCGTCGTCTTCCTCGGGCGTCGCTCGCTCTCCAGAGCGGAGGAGCCGCCTCCACAAGCATGAAATAAAGGTCTACAGTTGCGGCACCGGAGTAAGAGCGTTTCACACAGTGTGTTGCCCCCAAACCCCGATATGGCTCGACCAGGAATGCGGGGTATGGACCTGTGCCAACGACCACTCACGAAGCCACGACAGCTGATTTTGGCGTGCTGGCGAAGCAGATCCGCGAGGCCGGACTGCTCGATCGCCGCCGCGGCTACTACGCCCTGATGATCCCGATCACGATCGCGGCCTTTGCCGCCGGCTTCACCGCACTCATCCTGATCGGGAGCTCGTGGTGGGCCCTCGCCATCGCCGGCTTCCTCGGATTGGCCTTCACCCAACTCGGCTTCGTCGGGCACGACGCCGGACACCACGAGGTCTTCAGCTCCCGGCGGGCCAACCGCTGGCTCGGCCTGACCGTGGGCAACGTGCTGATCGGCATGAGCTTCGGCTGGTGGGTCCCCAAGCACAGCGCGCATCACGCCCATCCCAACGAGGTGGGCCGGGACCCCGATGTCGGTGGCGTCGTCGTCGAGCGCTCCGCTGACGGGCCGGTCAAGGTCGCCAGCTGGCCCTCGCGCTTCATGACGAAGTGGCAGGCGCCGTTGTTCTTCCCGCTCATGGTGCTCCGCAGCACGGGCATCTACGTGTTGGGCGTGCAGCGGCTGGTCCGTCAGCGCAACCGGGCCGCCTTCTTGGAGGGTGCGCTCCTGGCCATGCACGCCGTCGCTGTATCTCGCCGTCGTGTTCTGGGTCCTCTCACCGCTCAAGGCGTTGGCCTTCATCGGTATTCAGCAGGCCGTCTTCTCCATCTATCTCGGGTGCAGCTTCGCCCCGAACCACAAGGGCATGCCCATCGTCGATCCCGATCAGAAGATGAGCTTCGTCCGCCGCCAGGTCATCACCTCCCGCAACGTCGCCGGGGGCTGGTTCACCAACGTGTTGCTCGGCGGGCTCAACTTCCAGATAGAGCATCACCTGTTCCCGAACATGCCCCGACCCAACCTGTCGAAGGCCCAGGGCATTGTGAAAGCGTTCTGCGCCGAACATGACCTGAGCTACCGCGAGGACAGCCTCGCCAGCTCCTACCGCCAGACGATCCAGGGTCTGCGGGCCGGTGCCGCCGCGGCCTCCAAACCGCGCCTCGTCATCGCTCCAGCTCGTCGATAACGCGCTGGACGTAGGAGACGGTGGCGTCGTGGCCCGCCGTCACGCCGAGCACCCGCTCGAGGGACAGTACCTGCGAGAGACCCGTCATCAGTAGGAGGGCGGCGATCGGGGGGAGCTGCTCCGGCGGGATCCCCACCGCCTGCAGGGCAGCCGTCAGCGCCACCAGCTGGGCGGCGCGGGAGCGCTCGGCGTAACGCGCAATCTCGGTCCGGATGGACTTGCGGTGATTGGCCAACGCCACGAACTCCGTCATGAAGGCGGCGCCACGGGGATCGGCGTTGAGCCGCCACAGCGTCCGGAGGGAGTTGTCGGCGGCCACGGTGCGCTCGAAGTGGGCCAGGTTCTCGTCGGCGCGGCGGCGGAACACCTCCAAGAAGAGGTCGTCCATGGTGCGGAAGTAGTAGTGCACGAGCTGCGGCTTGAGCCCCGCCTTCGCCCCGACCCGCCGCGAGGTGACGGCGGCATAGCCCTCCTCGAGCAACAGCTGCTCGGCGGCATTGAGCAGCTGGGCCCTGGTCTTGGAGTCGGCCGCACCGATCCGTCTCGGCTGGGGTGCCGTGGTCATCCCAACAAGTTGTCACACTCGGGAGCCGATGCTAAGCATTCGCCAAAACCTGCTGAGCGGGTGCACAGCAGCGCTCGCCCGGTTCCGGCCGGGTGGCCCGGCGAAGGGAGACCACGTTGAGCGACTGGGAGACGATCGACTTCTTCAGCGACCAGTCGCTGGTGGAGGACCCCTATCCCTACTTCGACCACCTGCGGTCGCAGTGCCCCGTGCTCCCCACCGACAACCTCGGCGTGGTCGCCGTCTCGGGCTACGAGGAGGCGCTGGCGATCTACCTCGACACGGAGACCTTCTCGTCGTGCAACTCGGTGATCGGACCGTTCGCGGCCTTCCCGGTCCCGCTCGAGGGCGACGACGTCGGGGCGATCATCGACAGCCACCGGGACCAGCTCCCCATGAACGAGCACATGGTGACCATGGACCCGCCCATGCACACCCAGGAGCGCGCCCTGGTGATGCGCCTGCTCACTCCGAAGCGCCTCAAGGAGAACGAGGAGTTCATGTGGCGGGCGGCCGACCAGCAGATCGACGAGTTCATTGCGGACGGCCGCTGCGAGTTCATCAGCGCCTACACCCAGCCCTTCGCCATGCTGGCCGTCGCCGACGTCCTCGGCGTGCCCGAGGCAGACCACCAACGCTTCCGGGAGTTCTTCGGCTTGAGTGCCTCACCCGGCGAGGTCGGAGGTGACGGGGACATCGGCCTGAACGCGCTCGAAGGGCTCGATGCCTGGTTCGCCACGTACATCGAAGACCGGCGGCGCGAGCCCCGCGAGGACGCGCTGACCCGTTTGGCTCTCGGCACGTACCCCGACGGGACCACGCCGGAGGTGAGCGCCGTCGTGCGAACGGCGACGTTCCTGTTCGCCGCCGGCCAGGAGACGACGGCCCGTCTCCTCGCCGTCGGCCTGAAGTACCTCTGCGAGTACCCCGAACTCCAGGACGAGCTGCGGGCGCACCCCGAGCGGATCCCCGACTTCATCGAAGAGTCGTTGCGCATAGAGAGCCCGGTGAAGTCGGACTTCCGCCTGGCCCGGCGCTCGACCACGGTCGCCGGCGTCGACATCGCCGCCGGGACGCCCGTGATGCTGCTGAACGGCGCGGCCAACCGCGACCCCAGGCTCTTCGAGTGTCCCGCCGAGTTCCGCCTCGACCGGCCCAATGCAAAGGTCCATCTGGCGTTCGGACGCGGGGTGCACGCCTGCCCCGGCGGGCCCTTGGCCCGCGTCGAGGGCCGGGTGAGCATTGCGCGCATCCTCGACCGCATGCGCGACATCCGCTTGTCCGAGGAGCACCACGGGCCCCCGTCGGACCGCCACTTCGAATACGAGCCCACCTGGGTTCTGCGCGGCCTGCACCAGCTGCACATTGAGTTCACGCCGGCGGAGGTGGCGCAGTGAGCGGGCGCGTGGCCGTGGTCACCGGGGCGGCATCGGGCATCGGCCTCGGCGTCGCCAACAGATTGGCGGCGGACGGCATCGCCGTGGCCCTGCTGGACCGTGACGGTGCGGGCGTGACGCAGGCGACCGACGCACTGACCGGCGAGGGCCGGTCGGCTCTCGGCTACGAGGTCGACGTCGCGGACCGCGCCGAGCTTCAGCGGGTGTTCGCCGACGTGCGGGACAAGCTGGGACCGATCACGATCCTGGTGACCAGCGCCGGCATTGAGTCATTCGATGCCGTGGCCGACATCACGCCCGAGAAGTGGGACCGCCTGCTGGCGGTGAACCTGACCGGCACCTTCACCTGCATGCAGCTGGCCGTGCCGGACATGACGGCCGAGGGCTGGGGCCGCATTGTGACCATCTCCTCGTCGAGCGCACAATCGGGAGCGCCCCACATGGCGCACTACGTTGCGTCCAAGGGCGGGGTGATCGGCCTCACGAAGGCGTTCGCCCGGGAATTCGCCGGTCAGGGCATCACCGTCAACACCATTCCGCCGACCATCGTCGACACGCCCATGGCCAGGAACGCGGCCGGGGTCGGGAACGTGCCCAGCATCGAGGTCATGGGCCGCATGGTCCCGACCGGGCGGGCCGGGACGCCGGACGACATCGCCGCCACGTGCGCCTTCTTGTGTTCGGACGAGGCCAGCTACATCACGGGTCAGCTGATCGGCGTCAACGGGGGCATGTACATCTGAACCCGTTCACGGGGAGGGGGTGCAGCGCGTGCCCTTCGGCGGCAGGACCCGGTCGACGATGTACGCCGTCACCACATTGGCCATGCAGCTGTTGGTCGAGCCATTGAGCAGCCAGGTGTGCCCGTAGCCGACGTACGTGACCAGCCGTCCCCCGGTCGCGGCGGCCAGCTGCGGGGCCACGACGTAGGGGGTGTTGGGGTCGTAGACATTGCCGATCACCAGCGGGGCCGGTGCGCCGTGGGGTGACAGATGCGCAATCGGTTGGTTCGATTCGGACCAGCCGGGGCAGGCGATGAGATAGTTGGCCACCGCCTCGGCGCCGGCGAGTGGATACCGCGCCGCCAGCGTCCGAGCCAGCTGCGCGGTCGTCGCCGCAGTGGGGTGCCCGACGGCATCGCTGCAGGTGATGGTCCAGAGCGGGCCGACGAGCGACGCTCCGTCCAGGTCGTCCTCCAACCCGAGCGCCACCGACCGGAGCGGCGCCCCGTTGCCGGTCGCTGCCGCGGCCAGGGCGGGAAAGTACCCGGGGGTGAAGTTCGGCGCGGAGAGGTAGAGCAGAGAGGCCGTATACAGATCGCCCACCGTCACCGGCGTCGTGTCGCCCCCGCCCGGTGCGGGAAGGGGTGCCTTGGTGAGCTGCGCCTGCAGCTGCTTGTAGAAGCCGACCGGATCCGCGCCCAGCGGGCAGCCCGGCTCCGAGGTGCAGCTCTGGAGTCCGTGGGTCAGCGCCGTCTCAATGGCTGGGGCATCGGCCTTGGCGTCGGTGATGAGACTGAGGTTGGCGTCGACCGCGCCGTCGAGCACGGTGGCGTTCACGTGACCCGGGAACATCTGCGCGTAGACCGACCCCAGCGCGGTTCCGTAGGACATGCCGTAGAAGTCGATCTTCTGCACCCCGAGCGCCGCCCGGAGCTGGTCCATGTCGCGGGCCGACGTCGTCGTGTTCACCGTCGGGAACAACGCCGGGAACGTGGACTGACAGGAGCGGCCCAGACCGGCGAAGGTCCGGGTGGCGGCCGCCGTCCCTGCGATGGCGCTGCCAGCGGCCGGGGCCGACGGTCCGCAGAGCAAGGGCTCACTCGAACCGGTTCCCCGCTCATCGAAGCTCACAAGGGTGAACTGGTCCTTCACGGCGGCCGGGACGAGCGACGCCAGGATCGGCAGTATCAGGACGCCGCTCTCCCCCGGCCCGCCCGGGTTGAAGACGATGACGCCCTTGCTCTGCGGCACCGGATGTTCGATCACGGCCAGCGGCACCGAACCTGCGGACGGATGGTGATAGTCCAGCGGGACCGCCAGCGTGCCGCACAGGTAGCCCGAGACCTTCGGGCAGGGTGACCAGGCAATGTGCCCGCTCGCCGGCGGCGGTCGCAGCGGTCGCAGCGCCGGCACGACGCAACGAGCGAGAAGGCCATCACCACACACGCCAGCAGCGCCGGTCGCGCCCGTCGACCCCCCTGCCGCGTGCGACTCACCGACGCACCGTGCACGATCTTCCCAACCCCCTGTGCCGCCCGTCTCCGACGTCAACCGCCCGTCCCGCTGGGCACGCTAGCCGGGGGGTCGGCCATTGCACGGTGCGGCCTGCTGGTCGCATGCACCGGGTTCGGATGCGAGAGTAGGCGCCGTGACGACCCACCCCTTCCGTGACGTCGCCATCGCCGGGGTCGCCAACACAGTGCAAGCCAGGGCCCTGCCGGACCACGATTCGACGTCCATCGCCCTGCTCGGAGCGCTGGCCGCGCTGGCCGATGCCGGCATCGCACCCCACGAGGTCGACGGGGTGGTGGGGACCGATTGCGCGCAGATCGTCCTGCAGCTGGGTCTCGGGCCCTGCACCAGGCGGCCCAGCGCCATGGGCATACCGGCCCTGCTCGACGCTGCGGCGCTCATCACCACCGGACAGTGCAACGTCGTGCTGATCGCCGCCGGTGGTGCCGGCGTCCACTCGGACCGGGCGTCGACGGCGCCCTGGACCAGGCCGGCCAACGAGCTCGTCGTGGGCTACGGGTTGTTCACCGCGGCCGAATTCGCGCTCATGGCGCGGCGGCACATGCTGACCTACGGGACCACCCCGGAGCAGATGGCCACCGTCGCTGCGGTCATCCGCACGAATGGGCACGACAATCCCGACGCCGTGTACTCGGGACGGGGGCCTTTCACTCCGAGTGACATCCTCGCCTCGCGGATGATCGCCGACCCGTTCCATCTCCTCGACTGCGCCACGACATCGGAGGGTGGCTGCGCCATCGTCTTGTGCAGGGCCGACCGCGCCGGCGCCGGCGCTGCTCCGGTGTGGATCCACGGCGGGGCGAGCGATGCCTTCGGGCCGGCCTACGTCGTCGCCCCCGTCTGGGACTTCCAACCCCGCGCGCGACTCGTTCCCGGCAGGGCTCGTCGGCGCCCGAGCGGCCCGCCTCGCCTTCGCCATGGCCGGCCTGGCACCGTCCGATGTCGACGTGGCCGAGCTGTACGACCCTTTCTCGTTCGAGATCATCAGGCAGCTCGAGGCCTTCGGCTTCTGCGGCCCCGGTGAGGGCGGACCCTTCGTGGTGGACGGCAACATCGGGCCGGGCGGCAGCGCTCCCCGTGACGACCGATGGCGGCACCATGTCGTTCAGCCACCCCGGCATCAACGCGCAGCAGCTGCAACGGGTCATCCGGGCCACCGAGCAACTGCGCGGGACCTGCTCCTCGCATCAGGTCGCAGGCGCCGAGGTCGCCCTGTGCTCGAACGGCGGTGCGGGTGCTCTGTTCTGCGACGTCCTGCTCCTCGGTCGGGAGCGTCCGTGAACCTCCTCCTCCCCCAACCCGTTGGGATCCCGGTCCCGCGGCCCAGCCTCCTCAGTCGGCCCTACTGGGAGGGCTGCCGACGCCAGCAGCTCCTCTCGCAGCGTTGCGCCGAGTGCGCGTTCCGCGGCCTCTCGGCCTTCACCGTGTGCGCCCAGTGCCACGCCACCTCGCCGGTGTGGGAGGAGAGTGCGGGGCAGGGCTCCCTCTACAGCTGGACCGTGGTGTGGCGGCCGCCGGATCCCACCTTCGTGGTCCCGTACGCACCGGCGGTGGTCCGCCTGGACGAGGGCTTCTTCATGTTGAGTGCCGTGATCGGCTGTGAGCCCGACGCGTTGCAGGAGGGCCTCCGGCTGGCGGTCGAATTCCACCCGGCCTCCGACGAGATCACCCTGCCGTACTTCCGCCCGGCCTGAGACCCGGACGGGCCTCGCCGCCTGCTCGTTGTCGCCCCACCGACCCTCCCGTAGGATGGCGACGTGGTATCCGACCGCCTTCCGGTGACGTTTCCCTCGTTCGACAACGTGGAGGACGAGCGCAGGCACCGCAAGCAGCGCCTGGCCGCCGCCTTTCGCCTGTTCGGGCACTTCGGGTTCGACGAAGGCATCGCCGGCCACATCACCGCGCGCGATCCCGAGCTCCTGGACCACTTCTGGGTCAACCCGTTCGGCATGAACTTCAAGATGATCCGCGTGAAGGACCTCATCCTGGTCAACGACCAGGGTGAGGTGGTCGACGGCAACTGGCCGGTGAACCTGGCGGCCTTCGCCATCCATTCGCAGGTGCACGCGGCGCGGCCGGACGTCGTGGCGGCGGCGCACGCCCATTCCGTGTACGGCAAGTCGTGGTCGTCGTTGCGCCGACTGCTCGGTCCTCTGACGCAGGACGCCTGCGCCTTCTACGGGGATCACGCCCTGTTCGACGACTACACCGGTGTCGTGCTCGACCTCGAGGAGGGCAAGCGCCTGGCGCACGCGCTCGGGCGACAACAAGGCCGTGATCCTGTCGAACCATGGCTTGTTGACCGTCGGGCAGACCTCGGTCGACGAGGCGGCCTGGTGGTTCATCACCATGGAGCGCACGTGCCAGGCCCAGTTGCTGGCCGAGGCGGCCGGGACCCCCGTGCTCATCGACCTCGACCAGGCGAAGAAGACCGCCGGACAGGTCGGGCCGCCCATGGCCGGGTGGCGCGCCTTCCAGCCGCTCTACGACTGGATCGTGTCCGTCCAGCCTGAACTGCTGGACGAGTAGCTCCGGTCAGGAGCCTTCGCTGACGCTGCCCCAGCCTTCACCGGGCGTCTCGACGTGGATGATCTCCGGGGCTGCGGCGAGAAGACGGGGCATCTCGGACATGGCCGCCTTGAAGTGCTCGGACGACACGTGCGCCTCGCCCGCTTCGGCGTCCCGGAATCCTTCGATGAGGAACCAGAGGTTGGGGTCGTCGGCGCTGCGGCACCAATCGAAGAAGAGGTTGCCGGGCTCGGCCCGTGAGGCGGCGATGTAGTCGGCAATCAGGGACGGGAACTCGTCGGCGTACTTGGCGCGGACCGGCTGCTTGACGACATTGAAGATCATCTGACGCTCCTCCGTTGCTCGTGCCCGGCGCTCCCCCGCCATCACGCCGCCGGCTGGGCGGGCGTGAGCTCCAGGTGGAGCCGGGTCAGGCCCCGGAGAATATAGGTCGGCATGTAGTTGTAGCGGCGGGCGTCCGGGGGGCCGTGGTGCTCCTCGGAAATGCCGATGTGCGCCGTACGGTCGAGCAGTCGCTCAATGCTCACCCGGGTCTCCAGCCGGGCCAGCGGTCCACCCGGGCAGCTGTGCACGCCACGCCCGAAGGCGAGGTGCTCGCGCGCGTTGTCGCGCTCGACGCGGAACTCGTTCGGGTCCGAGAACCGGCGCGGATCACGGTTGGCCGCGCCGTTCAGCACCATGAGCGTGACGCCCGCCGGAATGTCGACCCCGCCGACGCTGGCCGGGCAGCGCGCCAGCCGGAAGTCGCCCTTGACCGGTGCCTCCATGCGAAGCGTCTCCTCGACGAAGTTCGGAATGAGGTCGCGTCGCTCACGGAGCAGCTGCTGCAGGTCCGGGCGATCCCCGATGAGCTGCAGGGCGGTGCCGAGAAGGCGGACGGTGGTCTCCTGCCCGGCCGCGAAGACGTTGGTGGCCACGCGGACGACGTCGATCACCTCGGGGAGCTCGCCGTTGGGGAACCTCGTGGTGGCGAGCGCCGTCAGGACGTCGTCGCGCGGCTGGCGGCGGCGGTCTTCGATGTAGCGGCTGAACCGGTCATAGAGCCACTCCAGCGGGTTCTGCGGCATTTCGGACTCGGTGCTGCCGACTCCTCCGCCCCCGTTCTGCCGGGACAAGGCGGTGCGGAACTCCTGGTGGTCCGACTCGGGGACACCGAGCAGGTCGGCGATGACGAACATGGCGAAGGGGTTGGCGTATCCCGTCATCAGTTCCGCCTCGTCGCTCACCCATGAGCTCGTCGATCTGACGGTCGGCCAGCCGCCACACGAAGTCCTCGTTCTCCTTGAGCCGCTTCGGCGTGAGCTGGCGCATCAGCAGGTGCCGGTGGTCGTAGTGCTCCGGGGGGTCCATGGTGATGATCTGGTCGCTGAACGGCAGCTCGCCCCGGTGCTCCGCAATGAGGCCACTGACGTCCTCCTGCCCCTCGAGCGGGACGGGGAAGCCGGGGAACGGGCCGGTGACGGAGTTGCAGGACGAGAACGTGTCGGGGTCCGTGTAGACGGCGAAGGCCTCCTCGTAGCCGGTGACCATGTACACGCCGTGGGCCGGCTCCCGGTGGACCGGGACACTGCTCGCGCAGCCAGTCGAAGTACGGGTACGGATCGTCCACGGTCTCGGTGCCGCGGAAGAAGTCCAGGGCGTCGTAGTCGAGGGCGTCGGTCATGCTGTCTCCTTGCGTGGGGGCGGCGCGGTCACGAACGTGGCCGCACGATGATGGAATCGCCAGCGTGCGCCGTCACGGTGGAGCACATCGTTGTAGCGACCGACGAGCTGAATGTCCCAGCCGGCGTCACCCATGCAGAATGAAGACCACGTCGCTCACCGCGGTCGCCTCGTCGTCGCTCCAGGTCTCGACGACGGTGTTGAGGACGAGGTGGCGCTGGGGGCGCCGTGGCGCCCATTTCGTGTAGGCCTGACGGAGGGCGTCGTGTCCGGCGTGCGTGCCCAGGCCCGGAATGACGCAGACACCGTCAGGGCAGAAGGTGGCGACGACGTCATCGGTCCGGCCGTCGTCGAGCGCCTGCGTGTACACCGCCAGCGCGGCCCGCACCCCTTCGGAGACCTCGGCAAATGTCGTCGTGCTCATGGTCCTCTTCTTCTCTCCCTCAGAACCCCAGATCGACCACGGGCCGCTCGAGCGGGTTGACGTTGACGGCGCGCAGGGCGGCGGTGAGCTGGTCGTAGGGGCGCCCGGCCAAGAAGCCGTCGAGGGTGCGCTCGAAGTTGGCGATGCCGCCTTCGATGCCCTCCGAGAGGCGCATGTACTCGAAGCCGGCGTTGTGCAGGCCGCGTTGTTGGCGCGGCAGGTTGGAGAAGTCCTGGGTGGGGATGGGTGGGATGGTCTCGTCGTCAAAGGACTTGGGCTCTGGTGGGGTGGGGCGGCCCGGGCTCTTGGCCCACCGGGTAGCGGGTGAGCGACCAGATCTCCATGAGGGTCTCCTCGGGCCCGAGGGGCCGGAAGCGATAGGACGAGGCACTCGAGTACATGGGGAGCACGAAGTAGTGGGGGAAGCAGTAGTACATCGTCTCGCCGATGCCCTGGGCCTCCAGCTCGTTGAGGTCGGGGATGACCGCGCCGCGGTCGGTGTGCCAGGCCACCACGGCGTCGTTGAGGCTGGCGTGCCACGTCGCCATGGCCTCTGTCGGGTCCTTGGAGAGGGTGATGGTGCGCTGGCGCTCGGCCACGGCGACGTCGTTGGCATGGACCATGCCCCCCATGCCCTCGCTCATGACCCGGAGGTAGTGCAGCTCGGCGTCGACGAAGACCTCGGGGTCGAAGGCGGCGGGGTCCTTGGGAGGGAATCTCTTGGGGATGACCAGCTCGGGATGGGTCTCGATCACGTGGTACTGCTCCAAGAAGGCCTCCTGGGCCAGCTTCCAGTTGACCGGGAGCCGAAGGCCTCCCACCACTCGGTCCGCATGGCCTCGACCTTCCAGGCGTCGAGGATGGAGGCGAAGGGCTCAATGCAGCTGCGCAGCGGCGGGGCGTCGTCGGAGAAGTTGATCCACGCACAGCCGCCCCAGAGCTCACAACGCACCGGGACCAGGTCGATGTCGCCCGGCTCGAGGTTGTGCTCGGAGAAGGACTTGGCCCGAGAGATGAAGCTGTTCTTGCCGTCGAGGCCGTAGCACCAGCCGTGGAAGGGGCAGGTGAAGCCGCTCTTGAGCGTCCCTCGGCCTTCTACGACCTTGACGCCGCGGTGGCGGCACGAGTTCTCGTACGCCGCCACCTCGGTCTCCGACGTCCGCACCACCACGACGGAGCGGTCGAGAATCTCGTACTCGACGAAGTCACGCACACCGGGGATCTCCTCGAGCCGGCAGGCCATCTGCCACACCCGTCCCCAGAGCTGGTCGGCTTCGAGCGCGTAGAAGTCGGGGTCGTAGTAGCGCTCTTTGGGAATTCGGTCGGGGACCTGCACGGCGAAGGGGACAGTCATGGCTGCTGCAGATCGTCGTCCAGCGGCACGGCGAACGTGCGGAGCGCCATGGCCAGGACGTCGTAGGCGCCCACGGTGAAGACGACGTCCATCAGCTGGCGGTCGTCGAACTCGGTCGCCAGCGTCGCCCACGTCTCGTCGCCGATGAGTGCGTCACCCAAGAGCTCGTCGACGGCGCGCAGGAGTGCCCGCTCCAGATCGGACCATTCGGGCAGCGTCCGTCCCGACCGCTATGCGCGCCACCTCGTCCGGGTCGACGCCGTTGTCCCCGGCGCTGGCGACGTGCTGCCGCCACTCGTACTCGGAGTCGCGCCGGGCGGCCACCCGCAGGACCAGCAGCTCGCGGTGGCGCGGCGTCAGCGTCGACCCGTACATGACCTGGCCGCTGAAGGTGTTGTAGGCCAGCGCCAGCTCGGGGTACCGGGCCAGGACACCCAGCGCATTGAGCCCCTTCGGGCCGTTCCCGCCCTTGGGCCGTCCCGTCGGCGGCAGCAACGGGGCCAGCGCCTCGCCCGCCGCCTTGGACCATTCCTTCGGCGGCAGCGGCGTCAGGCGCGGCGACTCAGGTGTTGCGGCCACCGTTGACTCCCCACGGCCGTTCGGCCGGTGCCGAGCACCGACGATCGCCATGGTCCGGTCGCCGTGTCGCCGACCGCTGGTGCCCAGGTCTCCGTCGTCAGGACTGCCATCTGCCGCGCCTCCTCGTGCCCGGGACAGGCACAACCGAGAAGATAGACTAACCGGTCGGTACAATCCGCACGGTGGGCTCCGGCGCACACTGTGTATGCCCGTGGGCCGCACGCGCCCGTGACCGGTTCATTGCCGCGGAGGCTCATGACATCCCCCGAAGCCGCATCCGACCAGACGACGAGCCGGCCCCACGCCGATGTCGACGTCCTCGTCGTGGGCGGAGGCATCACCGGTATCTACCAGCTCTACCTGGCGCGGGAAGCAGGCTTCTCCGTGCAGCTGCTCGAGGCGGGCCACGGCGTCGGCGGCACCTGGTACTGGAATCGCTACCCGGGCGCGCGCTTCGACTCGGAGAGCTACACCTACGCCTACCTCTTCTCCAGGGAGCTCTTCGAGGAGTGGGAGTGGCGAGAGCACTTCGCCGAGCAACCCGAGATTGAGCGCTACCTGAACCACGTCGTGGACCGGTTCGACCTCCGGCGTCACATGCGCTTCGGCGCCCGCGTGACGTCGGCCGACTACGACGAGCAGGCCGCACTGTGGACGGTGACCGACGACACCGGCACCGTCGTCCGGGCGCACCACTTCGTGGCCGCCACCGGGGTCCTCTCCATCCCCTCCTTCCCCGACGTGCCGGGCCGGGAGGCATTCGAGGGCGAGTCGTACCACACGGGATTGTGGCCGGACGCGCCCGTCGACTTCACCGGCAAGCGGGTCGCCGTCGTCGGCACGGGGTCGAGCGGGGTGCAGATCATCCCCGTCATCGCCGAGACGGCGGCCTCGGTGACGGTGCTGCAACGATCGCCCAACTGGTGCACGCCGCTCAACAACGCGCCCATCACCGCCGACGAGCAGGCGCAGCTCCGCAAGGACTTCGAGTCGATCCGCGCCACGCTGAGCACGTCGCCGAGCGGCTTCCTCCACGTGCCGCACGACCGGGCCGCCTTCGACGACTCCGAGGAGGAGCGCGCCGCGTTCTTCGAGGGGATGTGGAAGAGCCGCGGCTTCTCGAAGCTCACCAGCAACTACAGCGACGTGATGTTCGACGGCGAGGCCAACGCAGCGTGGTGTGCCTTCCTGGCCGACAAGATCAGGGGCATCGTCGAGGACCCCGGGACGGCGGACAAGCTGATCCCCAAGGATCACCGGTTCGGCGAGAAGCGCCCGCCCTTCGTCACCGCCTACTTCGAGGCGTACAACTTGGGCAACGTCGAGCTGGTCGATCTGCAGGCGACACCCATGGTGCGGGTGAGCGCGCACGGCATCGAGACCACCGACACGCACCGGGAGTTCGACATGATCGTGTGGGCCACCGGCTTCGACTTCGGCACCGGTGCGCTGGCGCGCATGGGCATCCGGGGTCGCGGCGGCCGTGCGCTCACGGATCACTGGGCCGACGGTCCGAAGACGTTTCTCGGCATTCAGACCACCGGGTTCCCCAACTTCTTCTTCCCCGGTGGACCGCACGCCGCCGCCGGCAACAACCCCCGCTACAACGGCGACCAGGTGGAGTTCGTCACCGAGACCCTGGTGCATCTGCGGGCGACCGGCTGCGACGCCATTGAGGTCGACGAGGCCGCCGAGGAGAAGTGGACCGCCATGGTGGACCGCTGGGCGACCAAGGCACCCGCCTTCGGGGAGAGCAGCTACTACTTCGGCACGAACATCCCCGGCAAGCCCCGCAAGTACCTGCTGAACTCGGCCGGCCGGCCGAAGCTCCTGGCGGACATCGCCAAGGTGAGGGAGACCGACTACGCCGCCTTCACCCTCTCCGGGTGCGCCGAGCACTCCCCACGCCGCACCACTCCGTGATTCGGAGTGGCGTCAGGGGCTGACGGACGCCGCCAGTCCGAACAGCTCGCCGAACCGATCGACCATCATGTCCCGGCCCTTCGCCTCTGCGATGACCTCGCTCCCGACGACGTCGTCCTGCCCGGGGAATTGCCCCGCTCCCCCGGTCGCTCCGACCGTCACGGCGATGGCGACGCCCATCGACTCGTAGTTGGTGAGGTCGGACCCGCCTTGGGTGAGGGCAGTGATGTTCTGCGCCACGGTGGCGGCTTGGCGACCGGCGAAGCCCGCCATCTTGGCGTCGGCGGTCGAAATGTCTCCGAGAGCGAAGACGGTTGACTGACCGACGACTTGGAGGGTGGGCTCGACCTCGACGAAACCGTCGGGGCGGCGGGCGGCCGCCAGTTCCTCCCCGAGGTAGTCGCTGTTGGGCACGACGCCGTAGCAGCGGAACCAGATGTCGGCTTCGATGTCGGTTCCGGCTCCGGTCGTCACGGTGAACGCTCCCAACTCCCCCGGCTCGGTCGGCGGCGGCTGCCGCAAGGGGCTGCCCAGGATCAGCTCGACACCGATGTCGAGGAGTTGGCGCCGGAGTTCGGCCTTGAGCTCGGGCTTGTAGGGCCCGCCGAGAATCTCGTCGGCGGCGTCGAGGAGGACGATCGACTTGTCCGGCCAGACGTCCCGGATTTCGCCCGCCAGCTCAATGCCGACCGGGCCGGCGCCGACGAGGAGGACCCGATCCGCCTGGCTCAGTGCGGCATGGGTCTTGCGCACCTGCTCCTGCGTGTGGAGCGTGTCGACGAGGTCGGTCTTGGCCGGGAACGGGTACGCCGACCCGGTGGCGAGCACCACATAGTCAGCGGCGATCTCCTCGCCGGACGCGGTCACCACCCGGTGCGGATCCACCTCGACGGCCCGGTCGCGCACGACCCGGCCGTTGGTCAGCAGCCCCGAGTACGGGAAGAAGATCTTTGGGAGCCAGGAGGGATCGACCAGCGCCCGCAGGGCTGCGATGTTGTGCATGAAGCCGTCCCTGGGCTCGACGAGGACCACATCGGTCGTCTCGTCCAGCGCCTTCGCCACGGCGGTGCCGCCGTAGCCTCCACCGATCACCACCACGACCGGTTTCCCCGTCTGGTCATTCGTTGTCATGTCGCCTCCCGAGCTCCGAGCCGTCGTCGTCACAGGTATCTGATGGCTCAATCATATTGTACACAGATCATCATGAGCAACAGAAGATCTCTTTGAGATCTTTTCTCGACCTCGAGCGCCCGTATGCTGGCAATGTGACCGACGTCCCTGGTCAGGGAAACAGACCCGCCGACCCAGGCGGATGTGACGACGCACTGGCGAATGACCTCGGGTGGGGCCTCGGCACGGTCTTTCGGGCCTACGTCGCGGCCGCGCACGCCGCTGTCGCCGACCTCCCTGGCGGCCCGCGTGGCTACCAGGTCCTGTCCGCTGCCGCCCAGGGCGTCGTGGGGAGCCAGCTCTCCCTGGCCCAACATCTGGGTGTCGACCGCACCGTCATGACCTACCTCCTCGATGATCTCGAAGCGGCCGGCCTGATCGAACGTCGACCGGATCCGGCCGATCGGCGCGCGCGCCACGTCGTCATCACCCAGCAGGGGACCAAGCTCCTCGCCACCCTCGACGACCGCCTCAGGGCGGCCGAGGCACACCTGCTCGCACCGATTGACGACGAGGCACGCCAGTCCTTCCGCGCGCAGGTTCGGTTACTCGCCACACACGTCGACGGCGTCGACCCGGTCGACAGTCCATGTGAGCTTGCCGTCGAGGTCGACGCCGAGCTTCCGACTCCTCGTCGTCCGGCCCGTTCGACGCGCGTCAGGTCGCGCGCCGGCGACGCCGGTTCAGACTGTCGCCACCGGCGTGAGCGGAGAGCCCACGATCCCGGGGAGCCGCAGCGGCGGCGCGGTGAGGAGAAAGCGGCTCCGGTTGTGCTCGCGCAGCCATGCCGCCAACTCGTGCAGGTACCACATCTCACCGAGCGGGACACCGAGCTTGAAGAGGCAGAGGTTGTGGATGGGAAGGAAGGAGTGCCGGCCTTCGTCGCGGTCCTTGCCCAGCAAACCCTCGACCGCGTAGTTGTCCGCCACCAGCGCCGAGATCTGCGAGTCGGCGATCCATTCGAGCAGCGACTCGTCGCGGGCATCGAGATACGAGCAGAGCGTGTGGATCTTCACCGGGTCGGGGTTGCGCTCCCAGCGCAGGACTTCGGTGGCGAAGCCCGTATGGAGGAGCAGCATGTCGCCCGGCTCGACGACCACGTTGTCCGCCGCCATGATCTCCTCCAGGGTCTTGCGGTCGACGCCGCGCCAGTCGTGGCCCAGGTGGTGCGCCAGGTCGACCAGGACGCCCCGGCCCTGCACACCGGCGGCCGCCATGTGCTCCAAACCGAGGTGACGGGCGAAGCAGCGGTGCCCCCCGCCGTCGCCGGCCGCATCGGCCTTCGGCCCCACCAGGTCCTCGCCGGCGCGGTAGCCGTTGTAGTACACCGCCTCTTCGACGCCGTCGCCGTCGGCGTCGAACTCCGCACCCACGTGGGCCAACGAGTCCCACTGCGTCGAGTACTGCAGCGACAGCGTCACCACGTCGTCCGTCCAGACGTCGACGTACTTGGGGTCGCCGAACTTCTCCATGGAGCTCATGGCGATGTTGTAGAAGGTGTCGGCGTTGCCGTTCATGTCCTCGGTCGGCGAGATCACCGGCGGGTAGCGCCGCTGGTTCAACGCCGTGCCGCCGGGGTAGTCGAGGGGCAGGCTGAGGCAGAAGCTGATGCCCGCCTCGACCTCGCGCACACCTTGGAGCACCTTCTCCGGCGTGAGCAGGTTGATGCGCCCGAGCTCGTCGTCGTCGCCCCAGTCGCCCCACGTGGAGCCGGGCGGGCGCTGCTTCCACCGCTTGCTCATGCGTTCATCTCCTCCTGGTCGCCACCACTCCGGCGCCGGCTGGCGGCGTTGTCTGTACCGACCGGTTGGTCTACAATCGGTGGTCAGAGTACCGCGTACACGCGCGCGCTCAACGATCGATCTTGCGTCCCCGCGCAGGAAGGGCACAACCATGACAGAGAAGCAACTTGTCATCTCCGCTGACGGGCACATCCTCGAACCCACCGACCTCTTCGTCACCCGCCTCCCGAAGAACCTGCGCGACCGCGGCGTGTGGGAGGACGACTTCGAGATTGAGCCGCTCGTGGAAGGCGGCGCCACCAAGTTCCGCCGGCTGCACACGCCCGGCTTCGAGGGGTGGACCATCTCGCGCTACCGCCAGACGGGCGGGCGCATGCCCGAGGGCGACCCCGAAATCATCATGGAGGATCTCAACGCCGACGGCGTCGACGTCGGGGTCATGCATCCGAACCTGTCGCTGTTCGGCCTCTACTCCGACGACCACGAGCTCTCCATCGCCCATGCCCGCGTCTACAACGACTACGTCGTCGAGCGGTTCGGGCCCTACTTCTCCCGCCTGGCGCCGACCGCCCCCATTCCGCTGACGGACATCGACGATGCCGTCGTCGAGATCGAGCGCGCCGCCGCCCTCGGGTTCCGGGCCATCCTCCTGCCGGCGACGCCGCCCCTGCCCTACTACTCCCGGGACCTCGACCCCGTCTGGGCCGCCGCCCAGGCCAGCGGCCTCCACGTGTTCTTCCACACCCAGACCGGGGGCATCAAGGTCAACGACCCCACGTCGACCACCTTGAAGGTCGTCATGCAGAACGCCGCCGAGGTCAACCAGCCCGTGACCGAGAAGTCCGCCTCGAAGCGCATGGTCACCCAGGCGATCTACAGCACCATCGTGCCCCAGCAGCTCATCTGCGAGCTCATCGGCGGCGGCGTGGCCGAGCGCTACCCCGACCTCCACTTCGCCCTCATTGAGTTCAACGCGCACTGGCTGGCCTCACTGGTCGGCAGCATGGACAAGTGCTGGATCACCGGCATCGGCCAGGACGCCGACTGGTGGCTCGGGGTCTGGAACGACGAGGTGCCGGCCGCCGAGCAGAGCGGGATCGCCCGGCTCTTCCGGTTGAACGAGAAGTGGCCCTACCCGCTCATGCCGAGCGAGTACGTGAAGCGCCAGTTCCACGTGTCGTTCCAGGACGACCCCGTCGCGGTCGCCTGCCGCCACATCACGGGGTTGTCGTCGATCGTGTGGGGCAACGACTACCCGCACGCCGAGGGGACGTTCCGTGGCAGCCAGCAGCTCATGCACCAGCTGTTCGCCGGCGTGCCCGACGACGAGCGCGCCGCCATGGTCGGCGGCACGCTCGGCGACCTCCTGGGGTTCAAGGCGCCGCTTGCCGCCGTGCCGTCGGCGAACTAGACCGCCCGCGCAGTCAGCAACAGCAGGCGAAGGGCGGGGTCGACGTGGACGGACACAGTTTCGAAGGACGTGTGGCGGTCGTCACGGGGGCGGGCCGCGGCATCGGCCGCGCCTATGCGCTGCTCCTCGCCGAGCCGGGGCGCCAGTGTCGTCGTCAACGACCTCGGGGGCTCCATAAAAGGCGCCGGCGCCGACGGAGCGGTGGCGTCCGCCGTGGCCACCGAGATAGAGGCCGCGGGCGGCGCGGCGCTGGCCGACGAGCACGATGTCGCCTCGCCCGAGGGTGCGGTGGCGCTGGTCGGTGCGGCCCTCGAGCGGTTCGGGCGGCTCGACATCCTGATCAACAACGCCGGCATCATGCAGTGGGGCGGTCTCCCCGATGTCGACGCCGAGAGCCTGCAGCGGCACCTCGCCGTGCACGTCCTGGGCTCGTTCAACACGACGCGGGCGGCCTGGCCCACCATGGTCGAGCAGGGCTACGGGCGCGTCGTCATGACGACGTCGTCAGGGGTCTTCGGCCTGCCCAAGAACCTCTCCTACGCCACGGCCAAGGGCGGCGTCATCGGTCTGGTGCGCAGCATCGCCACCATGAGCGAGGCCCACGGCATAAAGGTCAACCTCATCGCGCCGGCGGCGATGACGCGCATGGCCGGACCGGACGCCGACGAGAACGACGCCTCGTCGCCCATGGCGCCGGGCCAGGTGGCCCCGCTGGTGGCCTTCCTGGCCCACGAGGCCTGCCCGGTCAACGGGGAGCTGTTCGCCGCCGGCGCCGGCCGGTTCGCCCGCATCTTCATTGCCTCCACGCCGGGCTACGTCGCCACGGCGCCCACCATTGAGGACGTGGCCGAGCACTGGGACGAGATCGTCAGCGAGGAGGGCTACGTCGTGCCGCGCGACCTCCCCGACTGGTCGACCTCCTTCCTGGCCCACCTGCAGGCCGAACAGTGAGCTGACGGACTGCGCGCATGGACTTCTCACTCAACGAGACCGAACGCGACCTCGTCGGCCTGTGCCGCGACTTCGCCCAACGCGAAATAGCGCCACGGGCACCACTGGCCTGGGAGGAGGCCCGCTGCCCGACCGACCTCCTGCGCGAAATGGGCGCGCTCGGCCTGCTCGGCATGCTCGTCCCCGAGGAGTGGGGCGGCATCGGCATGTCGACCGTCGGCTTCGTCGCCGCCATGGAGGAGATCGGCCACGCCGACCAGTCCGTCGCCGCCGCCTGGCAGGCCCACGTCACCATCGGCTCGCTCCCCCTCCTCCTCTTCGGGAGCGACGACCAGCGCGAGCGCTGGCTGCGCCCGCTGGCCGAAGGGCGGGCGCTGGGTGCCTTCGGGCTCACCGAGCCCGACGCCGGTTCCGACGCCCGGGGGATCACGACCCGGGCCGAACGGCGCGACGGCGGGTGGCTGATCAACGGGCGCAAGACCTTCATCTCCAACGCCGGGACCGACATGTCGTTCGGCGTCACATTGCTGGCACGCACGGAGCCCGTCGACGGCCGTGAGGGCTTCGCCAGCCTGGTCGTCGAGAAGGACACGCCCGGCTTCACCATGGGACCGAAGATGCGCGGCATCGGCTGGCGCGGCCTCGACACCCGCGAGCTCTACCTCGACGACGTCTGGGTGCCCGACGAGCACCTGCTCGGCGACCCCAACCTGGGGCTCGGCCAGTTCCTGCGCACCTTGGAGGTCGGGCGGATCTCCATCGCCGCCCTGTCGCTCAGCCTGACCCAGGCCGTCCTCGACCTGGCCACCGCCTACGCGCAGGAGCGCACGCAGTTCGGGCAGCCGATTGCGAAGTTCCAGGCGGTGCAGTTCAAGCTGGCCGACATCGCCACCGAGCTCGAAGCGGCCCGCTGGCTCACCTACCGCGCCGCCTCCCTCCGCGACGCGGGCCAGCCCTTCCAGAAGGAGGCGGCCATGGCGAAGCTCAAGGCCAGCCGCACCGCGACGTGGGCGGCGTCGGAGGCGGTCCAGATCCACGGTGGTCTCGGCTACATGCTCGACACGCCGGTGGCCCGGTTCTACTGCGACGCCAAGGTGCTCGAGATCGGCGAGGGGACGAACGAGATTCAGCATCTCGTCATCGCCCGTCAGCTGGGCTGCTGACGGGAGCGTCCGGGCAGCGTCGTTACACGGCCGCCAGCCGGCGCAGGGCGGCGGCGATGTCCTCGCGGTCGGGCAACCAGGCCCGCTCGAGGTCGGGCGAATAGGGCGCCGGCGTCGGCGCGGCGCCGATGCGCTCAATCGGCGCATCGAGGTCCCAGAAGCCCTCCCGCGCCACCGTCGCCGCGATCTCGGCACCGATGCCGAAGGGCACGACCGCCTCGTGGGCGATGAGCAGCCGGCTCGTCTTGTGCACCGAGGCCAGGATCGGCTCCATGTCGAGCGGCGCCACCGTCCGGAGGTCGATCACCTCGACGGAGATGCCCTCGGCCTGGAGCGCCGCCGCGGCGGCCAGCGCCTCGTGCACCATGCGCGACACCGACACGACGGTGATGTCGTTGCCGGGGCGCACGACGGCGGACTTCCCGATGGGCAGCACGTAGTCGGGCGGCGGTTGCGGCCCCTTCATGCCGTACAAGCAGTCGGTTCTCTATGAACACCACCGGGTTGGGGTCCTGAATGGAGGCCCGCAGCAGGCCGTAGGTGTCGGCCGGCGTGGACGGCATGACCACGGTCAACCCCGGGATGTGCGCCAGCAGCGCCTCCAGGCTCTGCGAGTGCTGGCTGCCCGAGGAGCGGCCGGCGCCGAACTGCGTGCGCACGGTCAGCGCCATCTCCGCCGCGCCGCCGGTCATGAAGGGCAGCTTGGCGGCCTGGTTGAGCAACTGGTCGAAGCAGACCCCGATGAAGTCGAGGTACATGAGCTCGACCACCGGTCGCATGCCGGCCATGGCCGACCCCACGCCGAGGCCCATGATGGCCGTCTCGGAAATGGGCGTGTCCCGCACGCGCCCCGGGAACTCCTCGGCCAGCCCGCGCGTGAGCCCGAAGACGTTGCCGCCGGCGCCGACGTCGACGCCGGCGATGAAGACGCGGTCGTCCTCGGCCAGCTCGGCGGCCAGGGCGGACCGAACGGCGTCCATGGTGCGGAACACCGAGCGCATCGGCGGCCGGGGGCTCGGGCTCGGGCCGCGCCGCCCGCGCCCGCACGACGAAGTCCGTCACGGTCGCCGGGTCGGGGTTGGCCAGCCGGCGCGCCGCCTCGACCGCAACGTCGAGGGCCGCGTGCCGTCGACGCCTCCAGGGCCTTGAGCTCGTCGTCCCCCACACCCGCCGCCCGCAGGACGGCCTCGTGCACCAGCAGGGGGTCGCGGGCGCGCCACTCCTCGAGCTCGTCGGGCGAGCGGTAGCGCTCGGGGTCGCCCTCGTAGTGCCCGTGCCAGCGGTAGGTCGCGGCCTCCACGACGAAAGGCCCGTCGCCGTCGCGCACCCTGTCGACGACCTGCGCCATGACCGACGCCGTCGCCACCACGTCGTTGCCGTCCACGGCGACGAAGGGAATGCCGTAGCCGGCCGCCCGTTGCTCGAGTGACGCCGCATGTTGGGTGGAAGCCGGGGAGAACTCGGCATAGCCATTGTTCTCGCAGAAGAAGACGACCGGGAGCTTCCAGACGGCGGCGAGGTTCAACGCCTCGTGGAATGCGCCCTGCGCCACCGCGCCGTCGCCGAAGAAGGCCACGGTGACGCTGCCGTCGTTGCGGAGCTGCGCAGCCGTGGCCGCCCCCGCCGCGATCGGCAGGCCCGCCGCCACAATGCCGTTGGCGCCGAAGATCCCGAGCGTCGGATCGGCGATGTGCATGGAGCCGCCACGGCCCCGGTTGGTGCCCTGGTCCTTGCCCATCAGCTCGGCGAACATGCCGGCCGGCTCCAGGCCCTTGGCCAGGCAGTGGCCGTGGCCGCGGTGCGTCGACGTGATGACGTCGGCCGCGCCCAGGGGCCAGCAGGCGCCGACGGCGGTCGCCTCCTGCCCGGTGGAGAGGTGGACGAAACCGGGGACCTCGCCGTCGCGGTAGAGCGCGGCCACCCGCTCCTCGAAGCCCCGGATCAGCAGCATCCGGCGCTGCATCTCGAGCAGGTCGACCAGCGAAAAGGGCGACGGAGCCGGGGAATCGACGGTCATCGAACGTGTACTGTACTGGTCGGTACAACGTGAGGGAAACGATGATCGAGCAGATCGAGATACCCGAGTCGTTCCCGGATCCGGGCGCGGTCTCGGGCAAGCGGGTGGTCATCACCGGCGCCAGCCGCGGCCTCGGCGCCCTGCTCGCCCACGCCTTCTCGCAGGCCGGCGCCTCGGTGGCGCTCGTCGCCCGGACCGAACGCGATCTGAAGGCGGTGGCGGCGGCACTCCCGGGAGCGTCCCTCGTGGTGAGCGGTGACGTCACCGACGAGGACTTCAACGAGTCGGTGGCCGACGCCACGGTGGCCGAATGGGGCGGCGTCGACGCCTGGATCTGCAACGCCGGGATCTCACCCGTCGTGGCCGGCCCGCGCGAGACCGACGCCGCCACCTGGCGCCAGGTCATTGAGGTCAACCTGACGGGCTCGTTCCTCGGAGCCCGCGCCGCGGCCCGCGTCATGGTCGAAGGTGGTCGCCTGATCTTCACCGGGTCGGTCCTCGGGGAGCGGCCCCGCAAGGGACTGTCCGCCTACAGCGCCTCCAAGGCCGGGCTGGTCGGCGTGGCCAAGGGCCTCGCGCTCGACCTGGCTCCGGCGGGCATCACGGTGAACGTGGTGGCACCGGGGTGGTTCGAGTCGCCGCTCGCCGACGAATGGGTGCACAACCCGAAGCTCTCGGCCGCCATCACCGGCCACACGGCACAGCAGCGCTGGGGCACTTCCACCGACCTCGCCGCCGCCTATCAGTTCCTGGCGTCCGACGCCTCCGCCTTCATCACCGGCACCGTGCTGAGCGTCGACGGCGGATACTTGTTGGTATGACGGCGACGCAACGGGTCGTGACGATCATCGGCGCGGGCGGGGCACTCGGTGCCGCCGTGTCGAGGCAGCTCGCCGGCGAGCCCTCCACCGATCTCATGCTCAGCGACGTGAGCGCGGCCACGCTCGACGCCACGGTGGCCGGTCTCGGGCCGGCGAACGGTGCCGGCTCGGTCGAGACGATGCTGGCCGACGTCAGCGACTACGACGCGGTCGAGGCCGTGATCACGCGGACGGTGGAGCGCTTCGGCCGGCTCGATGTCCTCATCAGCAACGCCGGCGTGCTCTCCCCCAACGGCCGCATCCACAACCTGACGACCGAGGACTGGGAGCGCGCCTTCCGGGTCAATGTCCTCGGCGCCGTGAACGGCATCCGTGCCGCCGTCGGCGTCATGCGGCCCCAACACGCGGGCTCCATCATTTTGACGGCCTCGGTCTCCGGCCTGACCGCGTGGTCGCACGCCGCCCCGTACTGCGCGACCAAGGCGGCGGTCATTCAACTGGCCAAGGTCGCCGCGGTCGAGTACGCCCGCGACGGCATTCGCGTCAACTGCGTGTGTCCCGGGACGTTCCGCTCGGCCATCCACGACGACCTTCCTCCCGAGGCGCTCGACGCAGTGGCCGCACGCCACCCGCTCGGTCTCGGCACGGCCACCGACCTCGTGGGCGCCTACTCCTACCTGGCCGGTGAGGGGTCACGCTGGACCACCGGCTCGGCGCTCGTCGTCGACGGCGGCTACTCGGCCCCGTGAGCGCCCGAGGTGGGGCTAGTCGGAACCAGTCTCGGGGTTCGGGCCCGTGATGCCCCGCATGAAGATGTCCGCGAAGGGCTTCGCCACGTCGCGCGCCGAGAGCTCCCCGCCCGGCTTCAGCCAGAGATACGTGTAGTTGTGCATGCCGAACCACGCCATGGCGGTCAGCCGGGGGTCGAGGTCACGGAACTCGCCCGTCTCGACTCCCGCCTGCAGGACGGCCTCCACCCGCTGCTCGTACGCGCGGCGGCGTTCACGGAACTGCTCGGCCCGTTCGCCGGTGAGCGCCGGGAACTCGTGCAGGAAGACCCAGACGTGATCGGGGTAGCGGTGGATGACGTCGAGCAGCTCCTCGCCGAGCATGGCGAGCTGCCGCGACGGCGAACCACCTGCCTCCGCGACACGATCGGCACCGAGCATCACCTCGTCCATCACCCGGTCGTGGATGGCGGCGAGCAGATCCTCCTTCGAGCCGATGTAGTGGTACAGCGCGCCCTTGCCGAGGTCGTTGGCGACGCACAGCTCCGTGATGCCCGTCGCGTGGTAGCCGCCCCGGGCGAACACGCCGGCGGACGTGTCGATGATCGCCTGGTAGCGCGCCTCCCAGTTCGCCTTGCGCCGAGAGTCGCCGGTCGCTTCCGCCCGTGCCATTGAGTGGGAGACTAGCGGGCCGCTGGTCGGCGGGGAGCCGTTGGGCGAGCGTCGATCGGCCGCCGCGTGCGAGGTGGCGCGGCCGCATCCCTCGGAGCGAAGAGTCGACGTCGTGCTGCGATTGCGTTCCGAAACGTTCCGCTCGGGTCGGGTCGCGCTCGTGACCACCGTGCCGATGGATTCGGCGGACGTGAACTGGTGCAACGTGCTCGCCCACCACGCCGGACGGACGCCGGACAAGGTGCTCACGCTCTTCGAGGGTGAGGCGACCACCTACGGGGAGATGGCGCGCCGCGTCGCCGCGCTGGCCGGTGGTCTGGCCGGGCGCGGGGTCGGACCCGGCGACGTGGTGGCGATCCTGTCGTACAACTGCCCCGAGTTCCTCGAAGCGCTCTTCGCCGCCAACCACCTCGGCGCCATCGCCATGCCGATCAACTGGCGGCTCGCCGCCCCCGAGGTGCGCTACATCCTGGAGCACTCGGGCGCGCGGGCCCTGGTCTGCGACGTCGCGCTGCTCGCACTGGCCGATGAGGCCGCCGCCGGCCTCGACCACGCTCCCCGTGCGCATCAGCATTGCGCCCGTCGACACGCCGGGCTGGACGAGCCTGGCCGACCTTCGGCGCGGCGCCGATGAGATGGAGCAAGGGCCACGGTCGCCGCGGCCGGCGACGACGTCCACCGGTTGATGTACACCTCGGGCACGACCGGCCGGCCCAAGGGCGTGATGCTCACCCACGCCAACCTGGCCTGGAAGAACCTGGCCCACATGGTCGAGTTCGGGTTCACCAGCGCCGACCTCGGCCTGGCCTGCGGCCCGCTGTACCACGTCGGCGCGCTGGACCTGACCACCACGTCGCTCATCGCCGCCGGCGCCACGACCATCGTCCACCGTGCGTTCGACGCGGCCGCGGTGGTCGACGAGATCGAGCGCTCCCGCGTCACCGCCGTCTGGCTGGCGCCCGCGATGGTCAACGCCATCATGGCGCTGCCCGACATCGACCAGCGCGACCTCTCGTCGGTCCGGGTCGTCATCAACGGCGGCGAGAAGATGCCGATCCCGCTGATCGAGCGGATTCAGCGGATCTTCCCTTCGGCCTGGTTCGCCGACGCCTACGGCCTGACCGAGACCGTCTCGGGCGACACGTTCCTCGACCGCGACAGCATCATCACCAAGCTCGGCTCCGTGGGCCGCCCCTGCCTCTACCTCGAGCTCGACCTGTGGGACGAGGACGGGCGCTCCGTGCCCGCCGGGGAACAGGGCGAGATCGTCATGCGGGGGCCCAAGGTCTTCAAGGGGTACTGGCGGGACGAGGAGGCCACAGCCGCCGCCTTCGCCGGCGGCTGGTTCCACACGGGCGACATCGGCGTCCGCGACGAGGACGGCTACCTCTTCATCGTCGACCGGCTGAAGGACATGATCGTCTCGGGTGGCGAGAACATCGCCAGCTCCGAGATTGAGCGCGTGCTGTACGAGCACGATGCGGTCCTCGAAGCGGCCGTCGTCGGTCGTCCCGACGCGCGCTGGGGCGAGGTGCCCGTGGCGTTCGTGGCCCTCCGCCCGGGCGCCGAGGCCACGCCGGACGCGCTCATTGCGCACTGCCGGGCGCAACTGGCGCGCTTCAAGGTCCCCAAGGAGGTCACGTTCGTCGAGGCGCTGCCGCGGAACCCCTCGGGCAAGGTCCTCAAGCGCGAGCTGCGGACCGTGGGGTGAGCACCGCGACGCGGAGTCTGCAGCAGATCGTCGAGCGCCATGAGATCACCGACGATGATTCCCTCCTGGCGGAGGCGGCAGAGTCCTTCCCGCCGTAACGCGACGCCGCTGCCGCGACTCCGCCGCCGCCTCGCCCTTACTTCGTGGCGGCGGAATCGGAGAACTGCAGCACGTTCTTCGCCTTGTCGAACGTCACGAGGTACACCGGACCGAGCGCGTAGGGACGGCCCGGAGCGAAGGAGACCGGTGCACCGGATCCGGGAATGGCGGCGTTCTTGAGCGCGTAGCCGGCGTGGGTGAACGTGGACCAGGTCAGGTTCTTTCCCGCCGCCTTGGCGATCGTCGCGAACAGGTCGATGTTCAGGCAGGCCGACTCCACCGCGAAGAAGGTCTGGTCCGAGCCTGTCAACGGGTTCGTCGGCGGCGTGATCTTGAGCGAGGGGTACGCCTTGCGCACCACGCGGTCACACGACTGGACCGCAGGGGTGTGCCAGAGCGCATAGTTCGAAGGAACGGGGCTCGTCGTGAGGACGTTCTCAAGATACTTCGGTTGGATGGAGGATCCGAGCGTCGCGCTCTCAAGTCCGGACTCGTCCGTGGCGATCCATGCCGGCAGGTAGGTGCTCTCGTTCGCCTGCAGCGACTCCGGCCACACGGTGGCGCCGGTACCCACGGCGATCACCTCGTTGACGCCCGCCTGTTGGAAGCGCTGGGCGATGAGGGCGGCCTGCTGGTTGGTGGCCACCTCGTCGCTCTGCGGTGCACCGTCGACGGCGCTCTCGACGACCTGGACGCCCAACGACTTCAGCGAGGACTGGACGACCTTCAGCTCGGGTCCGTCGGTCTCTGTGCCGGCGAAGAGTCCCACCTTCTTGCCCTTGAAGGTGCCGCGGTGGTCCAGGACGGCGAGCTGCAGCGGGTCGTAGGCCGCCGGGGGCGCCAGCAACGTGAAGTTCGGCGTGCTCTCCGCGGACGCGACCTCCTGGAACGTGCCCGAAATGGTCGGGACGTCATGTTGCTGCAGGAAGCAGTCGGCCTGTTGCGGGGCGATGGCGACGAAGACCTCGTCGTCCTCGGCCAGCTGCGTACAGGCGGTGATGGCGGGCCCGGTGCCGACGGGGTTCACGGCCACCAGGTACGGCACCAGCTTGCGGCCGTTGATACCGCCCTGCGCATTCAGATTCTGAATGATCGCGTTGTAGGCATCGGGGAAGCTCCCCTGGTCCAGCGTGATGCCGAACTGTCGGACGGCGGCCAGGTCCACGTAGGGGATGCCGACCCGGATGGCAGTGGCGGTGACGGCTTGGGGCGGGGCGGTCGCCGCCGACGCAGGGCCGGTTCCGGCCACGACGGCAACGGCACTGAGCAGCAGGGCGCCGGCCAGGGGTGTGACAAGGCTCTTTCGCATTTTCCATCTCCGCAGGAAGAGCAGCCACCGACGGCCGCGCCGGCCGACACAGTGCCACACTTCACGGGTTCCGGGCATTCACGCGGTGGCGCCTGATGAGGCCGGGTCAGGTCGTTGCGACCAGCAGTTCTTCGCCCCGCGCCGTCCGCAGCCCGTCCGTCCGTCCGGCGAAGTAGCGGTCGTTCAGCGCGTCCGCAGAGACGTGCCGGGCCTCCCGGAATCCGGCCTGGAGCGCCAGCGCCGTCATTTCGTCCGGCGTGTAGAAGGTGATGAAGGGTGTGCCCGCAGCGCGGGCGCCCTTCTCGGCCGCCTCGAGCCCCGGCCGCAGGACATCGTCGACCAGCTCCGACGGCAGCAGGAAGGTCATGGCGAGCGTCGACCCGGGCAGCGAGCGCGGCCATCTGTCGCAAGGTGGCGGCGTTGGCCTCCTTCGAGAGGTAGAACGTCACGCCGGTGGAGACGACGACGGCCGGTCGCGCCGGGTCGAAGTCGGCCGCGACGAGCTGGTCCCACCACGATCCCCCGCGCTCGAAGTCGACCGGCACCAGCCGCAACCACTCCGGCACATCGAACCCGAGCTCCATGAGACGCCGGCGCTTCCAGGCCTGCGGGCCCGGTTGGTCGACCTCGAAGACCCGCAGACGCGACGCAAGCTCCGGTCGCCGCTGCGCGAAGGTGTCGAGCCCGGCACCCAGAATGACGTACTGGTTCACGCCTTCTGCAGCCTGCTCGGCCACGAGGTCCTCGACGAAGCGGGCGCGGGCGACGATGCTCGCCCGGAACCACCGCGTACCGTCCGGATCCATATCGGGCCGTTGCCGCCACCCGTCGTCGGGCGCGGCCAGCCGAAGGCCGACCTCGTCCTCGAGGACGTGGGGCGCCGGATCGACCTGGACATGCATGGCCCGCCACAGGGCGACCCGCACCGCGGTTCCCTCTGCTGCTTCGGACTGCTCGTGTTCGTCAGGCATTGGCGCCCCTCGACTCGTCACCCTCGGGCAGGTGGCCCGGGAGCCCTCATCGTGACATGTACGTCGTTTACCTGGCCGAAACCTTCACGGTTTACGCTCACGTTCGTGCGCACTCGCTTCGGTGTCGCCGAGCGCTGACCCGCATCGGTCCCGGCGTTAGTGGCGTTCCGTCTCCGGGCGACGCTCCTCGGCTATCGGGAGCTGCTGGCGGTCCTCGTCGCCGCGGTCATCGGACTGAGCGTGCAGCGCCCGCTGGTCTGGCTCACGTCACATCAGGGCATCAACGTCGGACTGGCCGTCCTCGTCTTCGCCACGGCGGTGACGATCGAACCGGCGGCGCTCCGACGAGTGCGCACCTCCTGGCGGCGCCTCCTGGCGGTGCTGGTCGTGGGGATCACCGTGCTTCCCTGCCTGTCGTGGTCCGTGTCGCGTCTGGTGGCCCCTGGCTCCCTGCGCGACGGCATCCTGACCGTCGGCCTTGCTCCGTGCGAAATCGCTTCTGTCGCCACGACGGTCATGGCGGGAGGTGAGGCGGCCTTCGCGGCGGGGATCCTCATCGGGTCGACCGTGGCCACCGTCGCGCTGTCCGGGCTGATCCTCGGCTTCGAAGTCGGCTCAGCGTCGATCGATCCGTGGCACATCCTCGTGAACTTGCTTCTGGTGGTGGCCGTGCCCCTTGCTGCCGGCCTGACCCTCCGCGCCCTCACTCCCATCGGTCCGCGGCGCGAGCACGCGGCGATGATCACCGTGACCGTGGTCGTGGCATGCCTCGTCGCATTGATCGCGGCGGAAATCCATCTCTCGTCCCGCTATGTCTCCGTGGCCGGAGCGCTGGTGGTGTTCCTGGCCGCCTCGGCGTGCATCGGCTCGGTGCTGGGACGCGGAGCTCGCCGTCCGGTGTGGAGCGCCACACTGCTCACGACCTCAATGCGGGACTTCGCCATTGCGGCCGGCCTCGCGGCCGCGGCCTTCGGTCCGGCCGCCGCCGCACCGCTCGGGCTCTACGGCATCCTCGTGCTCGTCTGGGGAACGGCGGTCGCCGGAACGCTACGGCGCCGCCAACCTGCCGCATGACGTGTCAGATCAGATGACGTCCTTGAACACGGCGGTGCTGTTGGCCGTCTCCTGAGTCACCGGGAAATTGAAACCACACTTCGGACACGGCTCGGCCAACGTCTTCTGCTCGGCCGCCAGGTCGTAGGCCTTGTCCTGGAGCGTGCCGCAGGTCGGGCAGATGCGCAGCAGCCGCGTGGCGGTCGACTCGAAGTTCGTGATGATGTCTTCCATGATGGCGCCGTTGGCCGCCCATTCTTTGGCGTGTTTGTGGTACGTGTCCATGTGCCAGTCGTCGACCGCCTCCTTGCTGGTCCACATGGACACCTCGTTGTACCAGCCCGCCTCGTCGGGGTGCTCCCACCACGTGAGATGGAGGAAGCCGGGCTTGGTCATGAGGTGATGGCGCACGTCTGTGAAGACCGTACGGAACTTGTCATACGCGTCCGGGCTGCTGAAACGGACGCGCTGCATGCTGAGGTAGATGCCCACTGTGTCTCCTTGGATGTGTAGAGCGGATCTGACTCGGACTTAGGGAGTGACTCCTTCGACGGTGACATCGGCGCCGAGCTTGCGCGCGACCTCCTTGGCCACGTCACCCTCGACCACCAGGCGCCACCCGGCCTTCTCTGGACGGACGACGAGCACGTGCCGCACTCCCCGGGCCACGGCCGCTTCGGCGATCGTCTTTGACGCCTTCCGCGTGGCCGCCACCTGACCCCATGCCTCGACCCCGCCCTTCTCGAGGGCCGACACCGTCCGCGAGGCGATCTCCTTCTGCTCGTCCATCTCCTTCCTGGTGGGCATGAGGCCCGGATTGGGCAGGCCGAGGGACGATCCGTAAATGCGGGCGATCGTCACCACGGCCACCGGCTCCCCGGCGCTGATCCTGAGCGCCTGGCGGACCGCCGCCCCGGGGATCTTCTCCCCGTTGGAGGCGATGAGCACCGCTGCCGGCTGTGTCGGCTGTTTGTCGAACTTGCGGCGCCCGAACTTGCTCCTGACCGGCCCGTGCGCCGGCGTCGCCTCGGCCGGCGCCATCGTCATCGCTCGGTCTCGGCCTGCATGGCGGACATCGTCGGCATGGCGCTCGGTGACACCACGACCGGCTCCGAGCTCTCACCGAGGTCGATCCCACCGGGGGACCCCAACACCAGGGGCATCTCGTCCGATGGTGCGATCCCCCGCCGCTGGTCGCTGATCCTGCGCCACCAGTAGAGGGGCACGTAGGCCGCCACGATCACCAGGCCCAGGATGTACAGGAAATGCCCCTGCCCGGGACCGACGACGATGTCAGGTGAGTTCCAGCCGCCCACGATGTAGTCGAAGGTCAGGAACAGGGCGCAGACCAGTGCGATCCAACGGAACCAGCCGGGCATGCGGAACGGGCTGACCCGTTCCGACCGCATCTGCCGGATCAGGAAGTACCCGTAGAGAGAGGCGCACACCGCCACCAGGTAGCCGACGTTCGAGAAGATGTAGATGCGCACCGGCGAGCCGAAGAGGCTCACGATCAGCGCGCACACGACGTTGAAGGCCATGGCCCGGTCCGGCACGTGATGCTTGTTCTTGTGCTCGAAGAAGCGGGGCAGGAGCCTGTCCTCGGAGGCTTGGAACAGTGACCGCGCCACGCCCATGATGGCGTTGAGCACCGACAGCAACAGGGCGAAGATCAGCGGAATGCCGATCACGTACTTGACCCAGGCCGCGTTCCCGAAGATGTGGTCGCAGAAGCTCGTGTACAAGGTGAGCGGGTCCGCCGTCTTCAGCGAAGCGCCGAGAACGCCCACGAAGACGATCGCCGTGCCGATGTAGACGAACACCCCGTAGAGACCCGAGGCCGTCAGGGCGATTTTGGCGTCCCGGGCCGGATCACGACATTCGCCGATGTAGCACGCCGCTGCCTCCATGGCGATGGCGTTCCACGAGATCACGAAGATCCAGGCCAGGAAGAAGACGGTCCCCGAGGTCGCCGGGCTGGCGTAGTGGAAGCCCGAGATGTTCGACCAGTGGAAGGAGGACGGCTTGAAGACCGGCAGAATGATCAGCAAGGTCAGCGGCACCATGGAGGTCACCCCGAGAATGGTGGCGAACCTCGCTCCCAGCTTGATCCCGAAGTAGCAGGGAATGAACAGCCCGATCAGCCCGACGAAGGTGATGACGAGCACGCCCATGGAGACAGGCGTGCCGAGGGACCCCAGTGGCGAGAAGGTCCGGCCGAGCGGCACGTGGAAGAGCACGGCGATGTACCCGGCCGCGAGCAGCATGTTGATCGGAGCAACCGGGAACCAGCCGAGCCAGTACCCCCAGCTGGAAACGCCGCCGATGTGTTTCGCCGTCGTGTGGCCGATCGGTTCGAAGCTCTCGTATGCGTAGGACGGCATGCCGCCCGTCCGGTGTGGCAGGAGAGCGGCCAGCTCGCCCATGCACAGGCAGACGATCAGCCCGATCACCACGACCAGCGCGATCGCCGGAATGGCCGCCGCGCCCATGGACGAGACAGCGAACGGAACGATGCCCGTCACCAGAATGGTGCCGGCCAGGCCGATCACGAACGCTCCCCACCAGTTCGTCCCCCGGCTCAGGGAGGTCGCAACCTCTGCGGGAGCGCCGCTCACGGCGGTGCCTTGTTCACTCATGTCCTCGTCTCCTCCGTGTGGTCGGGTGTGTCAGTCGGTCAGTGGGCATCGGGTGGGTCAGTACGGCGATGTCGGTCAGAAGGCCTGCAGGTAGCGCTCGAGCTCCCATGGCGTGACGTCGGCCTGGGACGCTCGCACCTCGGCTCGCTTGGTGGCCACGAAGTAGTCGACGTAGTCGCCTTCAGGCGTCTTGCCGAGGCCCTCGCGCAGCACGTCGTCGCTCTCGAGGTGGTCGACGGCGTGCCACAGCGTCATGGGCATGGAGCGCAGCCCGAGGTCGACCGCCTCCTGCTCACGGAGCGCCAAGAGGTTGAGCTCGCAGGGGCCACCGGGGTCAAGGCCTCGCTCAATGCCGTCGAGGCCGGCCGCGATCAGCGCGCTCAGCGTCAGGTACGGGTTGGCCGAACCGTCGATGCAACGGTCCTCCACGCGGCCGGGGTCGGGCACCCGCAGCATGTGCGTGCGGTCGTTGCCGCCGTAGGTGGCGTACACCGGCGACCAGGCCGCACCCGAGTTCGGTGGCGCGCTCGCCAGCCGCTTGTAGGAATTGACGGTGGGACAGGCAACCGCCGCCAGTGCTTCGGCGTGCTCCAGGAGCCCGCCGATGAACGAATACCCGAGCGCCGACATCCCGAGGCCGCGCCCGTCCTCCGGATCAGCGAACAGCTCATCGCCTTCCGATTCGGCGTCCCAGAGGCTCAGATGCATGTGCAGGCCATTGCCGGTGAGGTGGGAGAACGGCTTGGGCATGAAGGTTGCGAGCATGCCCGCCTCGGCGGCCAGGCTGTGCACCATGTAGCGGAACACGATCACCCGGTCAGCGGTGGTCAAGGGGTCGGCGTAGCGGAAGTTCTGCTCGAACTGCCCGTTGGCGTCCTCGTGGTCGTTGGCGTAGTTCGCCCAGCCCAGCGTGTTCATGTGACGCGACACCGTCGTCAAGTGGTCGTACATCCGCGTGAGCGCCCTGGCGTCGTAGCAGGGCGCCGCGGCGCGGTCCTGTGGATCGGCGACCGCAATGGCGCCGTCGTCGTCCCGCCGCACCAGGAAGTACTCCGCCTCGGCTCCCACCTTGAGCGCATAGCCGGCAGTCGCCAGGCGCTCCAACTGGCGTCGCAGGATGACGCGGGGCGCGAACGGCCACGGCTCGCCCAGGACATGGGGGTCGCACTGAATGATGCCGAGCCCGGGTCGCCACGGGGCCGGCATGTACGAACTCAGATCGGGCATGGCCAGGATGTCGGGCGACGACGGCGTCTGGCCCATGGGCCCGGCGGCGAATCCGGCGAATCCTGCGCCGTCGGCCATGCAGGCCCTCGATGGCGGAGACCGGCACCATCTTGGCGCAGGGTTTGCCGTGCATGTCCACGAACATGGCGAAGAGAAACTCCACACCGTCTCGCTCCGTCGCCGCCATGAGGTCGGCTGCGCTCTCCATCGAGGATTCCTCTCGGTTGAGTGTGGTCGTCATGCGCATGTCTCCCGCTGTCGTCTGTCCGTGACCTTGCTCGTCGTGCTCCGCTGTCAACGATGTTGCCTCAGGGGAAACCGCCAATGGTTACTGCGTTGTTTCGAAATGTTGCGTGACGGTTAACTGTGCGGCGGCTCGCGGGCCCGCCCGGTCGAGGCCGGATACTGTTGACTCTCGTGCGACACAGTTTCTTGACAGGCAACAGCGGCTGGTCATAATGGAGACGACGCGGCGCTCCCGTCGGGAGGCCGAACCGAGCAACGAAAGCGAGCTGCCCGTGAGTGATCCCGCTTCAGAGCGCACCACGTTGCACCGCTACGCCCACCGGGCGGCCTACGACCGCGAGACCATCGACGCCATTTTGGACGAGGGGCTGGTGTGCCACGTCGGCCTCCAGACGGACCGGGGCTTCCCCGTGGTGATCCCTCTCGCCTACGGACGTGACGGGGACAGCGTCTACCTCCACGGATCAGCGGCCAGCCGGCTGTTCCGGGGTGCGCGGGGACCCGAGATCGACATCTGCATGACGGTGACCTTCATCGACGGGCTCGTCGTGGCCCGCTCCACCTACAACACCGACATCAACTACCGCTCTGTCGTGATCATCGGTCGGGCCACTGAAGTGAAGGACCTCGAAGAGAAGCGCCACGGGCTCGAGCTGATGGTCGACCAGATCATCCCCGGGCGCAGCCGCGACGCCCGCCCGCCCACCGAGAAGGAGCTCCGCAGCACCATGCTCCTCAAGCTGCCGCTCGGGGAGTCCTCGGCCAAGGTGCGGACGGGCTGGCCTCTCGACGAGGAGGAGGACTACGACCTCGAGATCTGGGCCGGCGTGATCCCCTTCACCACCGTGACGGAAGCGGCCCAGGTCGACCCGGCTCTCCGCGTCGATGTCCCGATGCCCGACTACGTCGAACGGTACCGGCGTCCCGCCGTGCCCGTCGGCGAAATGGCGGGCTGAGCCGTGTGCGGCGTGGTCGGGCTCTTGCTCCGCGACCCCTCCCTCGCAGCCACGACTCGGTGAGCTGCTGGTGCCCATGATCGAAGCGCTCGACGAGCGCGGGCCCGACTCCTCCGGCATCGCCGTCTACGCCGACCGCCCGGCGACTGACGGGCCCGCCCACACTGCGGCTCTCACTGGGTGCCGACGAGGAGGTGGATTGGCTGGTGCTCGGGTGCTCCCTCCTGGAGGTCGCGACGAGCGGAGCCGAAATGCACCCATTCGGGGCCGGGCTCGTCCTCGACCTCCCCGAGGCGTCTCTCACGACCGTCAACGAACGCCTCGCCGCGGAGTGGCCCCAGGTCCGGGTGCTCGGCACCGGTTGGAATCTCCGCGTCCTGAAGGACACCGGCCGGCCCACCGACACGTGCGCGCGGTACGGCATCGCCTCGTGGGACGGGTACCTGGCGGTGGCCCATACCCGGATGGCCACCGAGTCCGCCGTGACCGTCTTGCACTCCCACCCGTTCGTTCCGACGCGCGACCTCTGCGTGGTGCACAACGGCTCGTTCTCGAACTACGCCACCGTGCGCCGTCATCTGCTCGACGAGGGCGTCCGTTTCGACTCGGACAACGACTCCGAGGTGGCGGCTCGCTACCTGGCCAGCCGGCTGCAATTCGGCGACGACCTCGAGGAGGCAACCCGCTGGGTCATGAAGGAAATGGACGGGTTCTTCACCCTCGTCATCACCAGCGCCGACGAAATGTCGGTCGTCCGCGACGCCTTCGCCTGCAAGCCCGCAGTGGTGGCGGAGACACCGGGTTACGTTGCCGTGGCCTCGGAATACCGTGCGTTGGCCGAGCTGCCCGGCATCACCGATGCCATCGTGTTCGAGCCCCGTCCAGAGGAGGTTTACACGTGGAGACGCTGAACGGCACCGAAACGCTCGACTGCACGGTCGTGCTGGACTGCGACGATCTCGGCACCCGGGCGGTCGAACCGCGCCCTGCGCACGCTGCCCGACGGATCCCGCGCCGCCATGCGGGCGCCCCGGGGTCGCCACAACCTGGCCGTGGGCCTTGCCGGCGACATTGCCATCAGCGTGGACGGCAACGCCGGCTACTTCCTCGGCGGCTTGTGCGGCGCCAAGGACGGCCGTGGGCCCGACATCGAGGTCAACGGGTTTGTGGGGTGGTCGGTCGGCGAGAACCTCATGGGGGGCACCATCCGCGTGCGCGGCAGTGCTTCACAGAGCGCTGGAGCGAGCGCCCGGGGCGGGCGCATCTTCATAGAGGGCGACGCGTCGCTGCGGGCCGGCATCTCCCTCAAGGGCGGCACCCTCGCCATTGCCGGCGACGCCGGCGCCATGACCGGATTCATGGCCCAGGCCGGCACCATCCTCATCGGCGGCAACGCCGGGCACGCCCTCGGCGACTCGCTCTACGAGGCGGCCATTTACGTCCAGGGCTCCATCGCCTCGCTGGGCGCCGACGCCGTGGTCGACGAAATGACCGACGACGACGTGCTGGTGGTCAAGCGCCTGGTCGAGGAGAGTGGGTTCGACCACATTGAACCGGAACGCCTGACAAAAGTGGCCTCAGGCCGCCAGCTGTACCACTTCTCCACGCACAATCACGGCTCGTACTGACTGATGGCTGACGGCGCGCCGCAAGGGCATTCCGGAGAACGCCAGCTTCCCGCCCGAGGTGATCGCCCGGGTGCACGATATGGCGGAGACGGGCCAGTACCCCATCCGCGGTCTCGGGGCCCGCCGGAAGCTCCCGACCTTCGACGACCTCGTGTTCCTCACTGCATCAGTCTCCCGCTATCCGTTGGAGGGCTACCGGGAGCGCTGCGAGACGAAAACGGTGCTGGGTGGGCGGCACGGGGCACATCCTCTGGAACTCGATATCCCCATCACCATTGCCGGCATGAGCTTCGGCGCGCTGTCGGCCCGGGCCAAGGAGGCCCTGGGACGGGCCGCCACCGAGGTCGGCACGTCCACCACGACGGGTGACGGCGGCATGACGCCGGAGGAGCGCAAGGCCTCCTCGCTCCTCGTGTACCAGGTGCTGCCGTCGCGCTACGGCTTCGACCCCGCCGACCTCCGCCAGGCCGACGCCGTCGAGATCGTCATTGGCCAGGGAGCGAAGCCGGGCGGCGGTGGCCTGCTCCTCGGGCAGAAGGTCAATGAACGGGTGGCCTCCATGCGCACACTCCCGCCGGGCATCGACCAGCGCTCGGCCAGTCGTCATCCGGACTGGGTCGGTCCCGACGACCTTCGCATCAAAATCGAGGAGCTACGCGAGGCCACGGAATGGTCCGTCCCCGTCTACGTGAAGATCGGGGCGACCCGCGTGGATCACGACGTGAAGCTCGCGGTCGCTGCCGGCGCCGACGTCGTCGTCGTGGACGGCATGCAGGGCGGCACTGCGGCGACCCAGGACGTGTTCATTGAGCATGCGGGAATCCCGACGCTCCCGGCCGTGCGGATGGCCGCCGAGGCGCTGCGGGAGATCGGCGCACGCCACGAGGTGCAGCTGATCGTCTCGGGCGGAATCCGCTCCGGCGCCGACGTGGCCAAAGCGTTGGCCCTCGGCGCAGACGCCGTCTCCATCGGGGTCGCCGCACTCCTGGCCTTGGGCTGCAACCGGCCGTCCTACCCAGATGCAGATGGCTCGCCGATCGATGTCGGCACCGACTACGCCGCACTCGGAACGGCTCCGGGTCGTTGCGCGCATTGCCACACCGGGCGGTGCCCGGTGGGCATCGCCACCCAGGACGCAGCGCTCGAGGCGCGGCTCGATACCGTCCACGCCGCCACCGCAGTGGCCAATTACCTACGCGCGCGCTCACCATGGAGGTGACCGCGTTGGCCCGGGCCTGCGGCAAGTCTTCCGTGCACCATCTGGAGCCCGAAGATCTCGCTGCACTCACTGTGGAGGCTGCCGCCATGGCCAGGGTCCCCCTGGCCGGCACCAGCTGGATACCCGGCTGGCCCACCCCGGCTCCGTGACTTCACCCCGCACGGCTGACGTGGTGGTGATCGGTGGCGGCGTGGCGGGCCTCAGCACGGCCCGCGCGCTGACCGACCTCGGCGTCAGGGACGTCGTCGTCCTCGAACGCCACACCGTCGGCTCCGGCGGCAGTGGCAAGTCCAGCGGCGTCGTGCGCTGCCACTACGGCATCCCCTCGCTGGCCGCCATGGCCTGGCGGGCCTTGCCCGTCCTGGAGAACGCGGCCGACATCCTGGGTGCCCCTTCCGGCTACCGCCGCACGGGCTACCTCGTGGGGGTGGGAATCGAGAACCTCGGTGCGCTTACGAGCCAACGTCGCCATGCACCAGCGCTTGGGCATTGAGGTCGAGCTGGTCGGCCACGAGACCGCGAGCGAGCTCTGGCCGACTGCCCGTCTCGATGACTTCGCCGAGTTCGCCTACGAGCCACGCGGCGGGTACGGCGACGGGCATCAGACAGCGCTGGCCTTCGCCGCGGCGGCGCGCCACGGAGGGGCCGAGCTGCGCCAGCACTCTGGCGTGGCCGGGTTGGACGTGGCAGGCGGGCGTGTGCGAGGCGTCCGTCTTGTCGACGGCAGCCGCATCGGCGCCGCCCACGTCGTCCTGGCGGCCGGGCCGTGGTCCGTGGAACTGGCTGCCGGCGTCGGGGTCGACCTGCCCGTGCGGTCCCAGCGGGCCCAGATCCTCCTGGTCGACCCGGGTCGCGACCTCGGGCCGGTCCCCGTCTTCTCCGACCTCGTTTCCCTGCAGTACGTGCGGAGCGAAGGATCCTCGTCCATCCTCCTGGGCGACAGCGACCACTCCCGTCCCGAATGGTCCGACCCCGATCAGTACCGGGAGCGGGTGAACGACGAGGAGTTGGCCACGGCGATTCCGAAGTTCGATCACCGGTTCCCGGGCCTCGACGGAGCCTCGCTCTCGTCGTCGTACGCGGGCTGCTACGACGTGACGCCCGACTACAACCCGGTGATCTCGCGCGCACCAGTCGAAGGGCTCTGGCTGTGCGCCGGGTTCTCGGGGCACGGTTACAAGATCTCGCCCTCCGTCGGCGAGCTGATGGCCGACCTCATCGTGGCCGGCGCCAGTCGGCACCCCGACATCGACCATCGGGACTTCCGGTGGGAGCGTTTCAGCGAGGAGGAGCTACTGGTGAGCCCGCATCCCTACGTGGGGGCGGGGCAGATGCGCTGACGCTGCAGTGGGACTCCGCCGTGGGGCTGACTCCGGGGCTCCCGTGGAGCGAGGGCATAGAGTGGGCGGCCGTGGCCACTCGCCGGACCGCAGCCGATCAGACCGCACGCGGGAAAGCAGCCAAGACCGGTGCCGCCAAGCGCACGCCCGCACGGGCGGCCAAGGCAGGCACGTCGGCCGCAGCCGAACCGCTCAAGCTGGTGGCGATGGAGAATGGCGTCGGTCCCGAAGGCGGGGGGCAGCTTGGTCAGGTCATCGCCAATCACGTCCGGACCCGCCGTCTCGAGATCGGCCTGAACGTCGGCCAGCTGGCCGAGCGCACCGGTATCTCCAAAGGGATGCTCTCCAAGATCGAGAACGCGCAGACCTCCCCGAGCCTCTCGACCCTCGAACGCCTTGCCTTTGCACTCGACATGCCGGTCACCTCGCTCTTCCGCGGTCTGGCCGAGGAGCGTGACGCCGTCTTCGTCAAGGCGGGCAGCGGCCCTGAGATCGTCCGCAAGGGCACCCGCGCCGGACACAGATACGAGCTGCTCGGCAGTCTCCGCGGACCGTACAAGCGTGTCGAGCCGCTCCTGGTCTCCCTCGACGACAGCACCGAGGTCTTTCCGCTCTTTCAGCACACCGGCATTGAGATTCTGTACATGTTGAGCGGGGTCATGGAGTACGGCTACGGGCGCCAGCGCTACAAGATGGAGCGCGGCGACACCCTGCAGTTCGAAGGCGACATCCCGCACGGGCCGACCATGCTCGTCAAGCTCCCGATTCGCTTCCTCTCCATCACCATCTACACCGGCGACCGCACCTAACGGCGCTGGGTCGGGTCAAACCCGACCCGACAGTTAACAGAATGGATACGCGCCAGGCCTTGCCCGGGCTGCTCGGGTTGTTCACTATGGGTGGACAACGTTTCCCGAGGAGGACCCGCACCCCATGGCGACAGACCTCGAACGGTTCGTGGACGAAGACGGCCGGGCCGAGGCGGTCGAAGAGGTTGCGCGCCGCATTCAGGCCGAGGGCATCACCTACGTCTACTTCCAGTTCGTCTCCGTCACCGGCCGCGTCATGGGCAAAGGGATCCCCGCCGCCCACTGGGCCTCCGTGGCCACGAAGGGCTTCCAGCTTGTCTACGGCGCCACGGCCAACCTGTTCATCGACCGGCACGGGCAGTACATCGGCTACGGGCCCGAATCCTCCGAATTGGTGGGGTTGCCGGACGTCGAGACCTTCTGCTCACTGCCATGGGACCCCAAGGTCGCCCGGGTCTTCTGCACCCTCTTTCGTGGGCGCGAGGAGGTCAACGACCCCGGCGGCTTCCTCACTTCGGACTGCCGCGGCAATTTGCGCCGACTGCACCGTCAGTTCACTGCGGACACCGGACTGACGCTGCGCGCCGGCTGCGAGCCCGAAATGATGTGGCTGAAGACGAACTCTGACGGGACGCCGTCGGTGGAGGGTGTGACGAAGCCCTACTGCTATCACATCGACCAATTCTCCGAGCTCCAACCTGTGATCCACCGCGTGATCGAGTACTGCACCCACATGGGGCTCGACATGATTCAGGGTGATCACGAGGACGCGCCGGGCCAGCTGGAGCTGAACTTCACCTTCGGAGCCGCTGAGGAGACCGCTGACCGCCTCACCACCTACCGACAGGTCTGCCGCCAGGTTGGCCGAGAATTCGGACTGTTCCCCTGCTTCATGCCGAAGCCATTCATGGGCGTCTCGGCCAACGGATGTCACCACAACATCTCGCTGTGGCAGGACGAGGTCAACATGTTCCTGCCCGACGGCGATGATCCTCGCCTGCCCTCCAAGACGGGCCTGCACGCCATCGGTGGGGTGCTGGCCCATCTGCGTGCGCTCACGGCGATCACGGCACCGACAGTCAACTCGTACCGGCGCTTTGCCGACGCCGGGTTCTGGGCACCGATCTTCGCCGACTGGGGGTTCCAGAACCGAACGACCGCGCTGCGGGTCAGCGCACCGGGACGCTTCGAATACCGCTCGGTCGACTCTGCGGTGAATCCCTACCTGTCCATGGCGGGCCTCCTGGCCGCCATGCAGGACGGGTTGGACCAGAGCATCGATCCGGGACCGCCCGAAGAAGGGAACATTTATGAAGCCATCGAAGCCGGCAAGGAGGTGACGCGCATCCCCTCGACGCTCGGAGAAGCTCTCGAAGCGCTCGAGGCCGACCCCGTCGTACGCGGGGCGCTCCCTGGCGAAATGCTGGACGTCTTTCTCCACTACAAGCGAGACGAATGGGAGCGCTTTATCGGCACGGTCAGTGAGTGGGACCTCAAGGAGTACCTCGACATCCTCCCGTGACAGCCACGCCGCAGCCCTCTCTCGGACGCGCCCTCGTCCTCCAACATCATCCGGACGAGGATCCGGGCGCGCTCGGTCCATTGCTCACTGCCGCCGGGCTCGACATCACCACGGTCGAGCTCGATCAGAACGAACCCGTACCTCCCCTGGACGGCTTCGACGTGCTTCTCGCCATGGGTGGACCGATGGATGTCTGGCAGGAGGCCGAACATCCCTGGCTGGTGGCCGAGAAAGCCGCCATCCGGCACTGGGTTACCGATCTCGGGCGGCCCTATCTCGGGGTCTGCCTGGGCCACCAGCTGCTGGCAGAAGCCCTCGGCGGGACCGTCGGGCTGATGGACGAGCCCGAGATCGGTGTGGTGAAGATCGCCCTCACGCCAGAAGGTCGGGCCGACCGGGTGTTCGGCGAACTCCCTGAGACTCTTCTCGGCCTCCAGTGGCACGGGGCCGCAGTGGTCGAGCCACCCGAGGGCGCGGTCGTGCTGGCCGGGAACGACCACTGCGCCGTCCAGGCACTGCGCGTCGGCTCATGCGCCTGGGGCGTCCAATTCCACGTGGAGGTCCAAGCCTCCACCATTCCGAAATGGGCCCAGGTCCCCGAATACGAAGAGGCACTTACCCGTACGGGCTCCAGCGCCGCCTCGCTGGAGAGGGCAGTCGAGGCGAACCTCGAGACGATGGCGGATACCACTCGCAGGCTGTTCCAGGCGCTCGTGGGCTCGGTGGTCGGCGTCGCCCTTCCGCAATGACGACCGACGCCGAGTCCGAGTCGAACGAGCAATCCGCTGGGACGCGAGGTGGTGCGACAGGCCATGCAGGACAAGTCCGTGGCGGACTGGCTCCAGCATTCCGGGCTCCGGCGCGTGCACCTCGGACTCGTCGACGCCTCCGGGGTGGTCCGGAGCAAGCGGCTCGAGCCCACCGCCGCCACACGCGCCTTCGAGGAGGGCTGGAGCTTCATCGACGCCATCCAGTGGTGGACGGCCGACGACACCCTGTGGCACCAGACCGGCGCGATGAGCCAGCCCGCTGCCGTCGATCCGGGTTCGGGACGGCGATATCCGTTCGCCACCGACGCGGCGTTCTTTCTCGCCGAGTTCGCGCCTCCCCTGTGCGAACTCTCTCCCCGATTCCAGCTGCTCCGGATGACGGAACTGGCAGAGGCTGCCGGTCTCGATGTTGCCGTCGGGTGGGAGATCGAATGCATCGTGCTCCAGCCGGACGGCGCCGAAGGGACAGGCTCCATGACCCGACGGGACGACTCGGTCGTGCCTGCCATGGCGGCCAACCGCTGCTGGTCGGCCTTGACCCCGGCCATCGAGGACGAAGCTCTCGGTGGCCTCATCGACACGCTGACCGCGGGAGACGTCCCGGTGGACCACGTCTGCGCGGAACTGGGTCCCGGCTGCCTCGAGATTGCCACTGCCCCGGAGGACGCCGTGCGCTCGGCCGACTCGGCCGCGCTGGCCAAGCTCTACACGAAGGCGCACTTCGCCGCGTGAGGATCGGCGGGCCACCTTCATGGCGCAACTGGGCCCCGAGTTCCCCGGGCTTGGTGGCCACCCCAGCCTGTCGCTGCGCTCCGCGGTCGACGGCGCCCCACTCCTTTGCGACGAGCCTGGCGTGTTGTCCAAGACCGGCGCGCACGCAATCGCCGGGATCATCGCTCTCCTCCCCGAGCTGTTCGCCATGGCCGCCCCTTATCCGAACTCGTATCGCCGCTTTGGACCGGGCAACTGGGCCCCCACAACCGCGACCTGGGGCGTGGGCACGTACAGCACTGCCCTTCGGGCGGTGCTCGATCATCCGCACTCGGCGCGCCTGGAACTGCAGGATCCCGGGTGCCGACACCAGCCCTCATCATTGCCTCGCCATGTTCTTGGGGGCAGCGCTGTGGGGCATCGAGGAACGCCTCGAGCCTGCCGCCTCCGGTGATCGCACCGGCCGATGGTCGTCGTGCTCGCGGCGCAGCAGGGCTCCCTCGTGACCTCGTCGAGGCGGCGGACCGGTTCAGCGCCAGCACGACGGCCCGGGAGCTGTTCGGGGCGGCCTTCGTGGAGCACTCTGCGGCCGCCCGTCGCGCCGAGGCGGCCGCCTGCCATCGCTTCGTCTCGTCGGACGAACGGAACCGTTACGTGGACTACGTCTGAGGAGGCGGGACCGACGCAAACCGGGACACAGTCATTTGCACTGACGGACGAACAGGTCGACACATTCGCCCGCGACGGGTTCGTCATCGTCGAGAACCTGATCGACCCCGCCTTGGCCCGGCGCGCCCTCGACCGCTACGAGGACCTGTTTGCCGGCCGCTTCGAGACCGGTCTCTATCCGGACGAGTGGAATTGGCGGTCGGGCGTGCACCGTGACGACCTGACCCGCCAGATCTGCAATGCCTGGAAGTCAGACCGTGGCATCGCCGACGTCGTCCTCCGGCCCGACATCGGGCGCGCCTGCGCCCTTCTCGGCGGGTGGCCCGGCGCGCGTCTCAGTCAGGACAACGTGCTGTGGAAGCCACCCGGGTGGCAAGGCCCTCGGCTTTCACCAGGACTCGAGCTACGAACAGTGGGCCGTGCCCTCGGAGTGGGTCAGCTGCTGGATCGCCCTCGAGGACACCACGTCAGCGCAGGGCACGGTTGAGTACGTGCGGGGCTCACACCGTTGGAGCCGGCGCTGGGGAATGATCGAGGAATTCCACGGCCCCGATGATCCTCACGCCGAACTGCGCCTCGCCGCCGCCGCGCACGGGGTCGAGCCGGAACTCGTTCCCGTGGAGGTGCCCGCCGGGGGTGGCGCGTTTCACGATGGGTGGACGTGGCACGGCTCCGGGGTCAATGGCTCGCAGGCGCCGCGCCGCTCGCTGGTGGCCCACTGCATGTCATCGGAGGCGCGCTTCCACCCCGACACGACCGGCTATCTCTACAGCCGCTACAAGCGCTTCGGCGACGACACCATGGACGAATCGTTCTTTCCGATCACCTGGCGCCAGGACGGCTACCGCTCGCCGTTCCTGATGGACTATCTCGACCGCCGCATCGGTTGGGCCGGAGGGGGCGGCGAGGGAGGCGGCGCCGGCGGAAACGCCCGCGGGACGCAGCTAGACGATTGAGCTCGTGCCAACCGGTACCGGCGGGACGAGTTCGAGCTCGCGGCTCGGGTGGCGGCGCGCCAGCTTCAGCGGTGCCGGTGCGACCAGCACGGGCAGCCCGGTCATGCCGGTCACCCGTTCGCGGAGACCGGCCCCACCGAACCGGGGCAGCCAGCGGCGGCGCTTGGACCCGAACACGATCACGTCGGCACCCCAGTCCTGCGCCGCCTCGGCGATGCGGTCGGCGATGGTGAAGCAATTGGCGAGGTGGTGGACGCCGTCGGCGGCAACCCCCTCCCGACGGAGGTAGCCGACGGCCTGGTCGACGATCTCCATGCTCTCCCGCTCGGTCTCGGAGGCGTAGCCGCGTCCACCGACCAGGAGCTCGTTGACGTGGACGACCCGCACGGAGGAGTCGGACTGCCTGGCCAGGGCGGTCGCGAAGCTGACCGCGACCTCACTCGACTCGGTGCCGTCGAGTGCCAACAGAATTCGAGAGAACATCGGATCTCACCTCCTCGTTGCCCGCAATACGGTCAACAATGTTTCCTGCATGTTAACAAACGGGAGCGAATTTTTGTCGTGTTTCCTGTCAATAACTTGTCAATCAGGGGCCCGTCCGACCGCAGCCAGAGGACCGGCTCACCGTCGGCTTCCCTAGAAGACCTGGTCAACGGTCATGTCCGGTCCCTGGGGGCGTGGAGCGGCCGCCGCCTCAGCGCCGCCGGTAGCGGGCGCGGCACGGCCCAGCCGAGCGGGCCACGCCACCGATCTGGGCGGGGACCGGATCGGGATGCCCCGACCAGGACGGCTCCCAACGGAACTGGCTGAGGAGCCGCCTCGACGTCAGCGTCATGGCCGCCAGGGAGAAGGGGCGCGCCGGGCAGGAGTGCCCACCGTGTCCGAACACCGTCACGAGCTCGGCGGCGGCCAGCCCGTTCGGCGTGCGCAGCCGCCGACGGTTCCACCGCGCCGGGTCCCATCCGTCGAGCCCGGGCGCCGCGCTGCAGTTGGTGAGCGGCAGCAGGGTGGCGACCGTCATGCCCGCTGGAATGTCGAGCGGACCCTCTTCGAGGTCGATCGTGAACGGGGCCAGGGTGAAGCGGGCCATGATGGAGCGCTGCGCCATGCGGGTCGACTCCAGGGCACAGGTCTCGGCCAGGCCGGTGTCGCCCAGGCGCACCGCTTCGGCGATGTCCGGATGTTCCAGCAGGTCGACCAGATGCCAGCCCGAGCGCGGCGAACAGGTTGGACATGGACGCCACATGGATCAGGGTGATGTCGAGGCAGATCCCCGTGACCGCGTCCTCGGGTTCCGCATCGGCCCAGGCGTCGACCACCCGATTGAAGAGCGTGTGCGCGCCGTCGCCCACACTCCCACTCGCCCGTCGTTGCTCCAGCCCGAGCCCGAGCTGTGCGGTGACCTCGGCCAGCGCGGCGCGCTCCGCTGCCTTGTCGGTGGCGGCCACCTGGGCCATGGCGTCGGGGTGCACGAAGGACTCCGAGCCGTCGAGCTGGTCGAAGGCCCGGACCAGGGTCTCGAACCGCTCTCCCTCGGCTGCGCCCGGGCCGCCCCACGACGCCAATCCGACCCGGTGGCCCAGGCGCCGGCTGAGCGAGAAGAGGTCCACCTCGCCTTCCGAGCCGAGTTCGTCGGCCGCGGCATCGACGGCCAACTCGACGTTGCGCAGGTAGGAGGCGACATCCTCCCGTCCGAAAAGCTGGTGCGGCAGCACCCTGCGGCCGGCGAACACCTCGTCGGGCAGCTTGCGCCGGAGCATGCGCCAGTCGGCCACGCCCTTGCTGGCCTTCTCCTCCGGCAGCCCGTACAGGGCGGCGACGCCCATGGGTGAGAAGAGGAAGAGGTACCGGTCGTCGCCACTGTCCACGACAAAGGTGTCCCCGAGGCGTGCTCTGGCGTCCGCCAGTGTGGCCACCGGGTCTTCGACGACGGCATCCCAGGGCAGCCGGATCCCTTCGGCGATCACGGGCATCGGATCCGGGCTCGGCGGCCCAGCCGACCGCCGCGGGGTCATGAGTCGTCAGCCTCCTGCGCCGGCGGCCGCACCCTCCGCCGTCGAGACCTCGGACGGACCGGCGGAGATGAGCACGGCACTGGCGATCGCTCCCAGTGCGAGGAAGCCCGCGCCGACCGCGAAGGCCACGGCGAACCCGTGGACGACGCCGGCCTGGGAGGCCGCCGCGCCGTGGGCGACGATGTAACTCGCGGTGGCGGTCGCCGCCAGGGTGTTGAGCAGCGCCGTGCCCAGTGAGCCACCGATCTGCTGCGTGGTGTTCACCAGCGCGCTGGCCACGCCCGCGTCGCGATCGCGGATCCGTATGAGGGCGGTACTGCTGAAGGCCGGGAAGGCCAGGCCCAGGCCGACACTCATCAAGATCTCCTGCGGGGCGACGTGCACCCAGAAATCGCTCTGCACCCCGATCTGCGTCAGCCAGGCCAGACCGCCGGCGGCGATGGCCAGGCCGACCGTCATCGGGATGCGCGGACCGATCTTCGGGACGAGACCCGACGAGGCGCCCGCGGCCAGAATGATGCCGAAGGCAAAGGGCAGGAAGGCGAGCCCCGCCTTGAGCGCCGAGTAGTGCAGCACGCTCTGCAGGTAGTAGCTCAAGAACACGAACATGGCGAAGAGCCCGGCTCCCGTGAGCAGGGAGGCGAGGAACGCACCGCCCCTGTTCCGGTCGCGCACCACCCGGAGCGGCAGGAGCGGATGGCTGGTCTTCGTCTCCAGGAAGACGAACGCGGTGAGGAGGACGACCGCGACGACCAGGAGCACGATGGTCACGGTGGCGCTCCAGCCGTCGCTCTCCGCCTTGGTGAAGCCGTAGACGAGGCTGACCAGACCCAACGTCGAGAGCAGCGCGCCGGGGACGTCGTACTTCGTCGAGCCGGAGGTCTTGCTCTCGTGCACGATGAGGAACGCCCCGATGGAGGCCAGGACGGCGATCGGGACATTGACGAGCAGGCACCAGCGCCACGAGGCGTACTCCGTGAGCACGCCGCCGAGCAGGACGCCGATGGCTCCTCCGGCGCCCGACACGGCGCCGTAGGCACCAAAGGCCTTGGCCCGCTCCTTGGCATCGTGCTGGAAGGTGATGGTCAGGATGGACAGCGCCGCCGGCGCCATGAGTGCTGCGAACCCGCCCTGCAGGGCACGGGCGGCGAAGAGCATGGCTTCGTTGACAGCCAGGCCGCCGAGGGCCGACGCGCCGGCGAAGCCCAGCAACCCGACGACGAACATCCGCTTCCGGCCGGAGAAGTCGGCGATCCGGCCACCGAGCAGCAGGAAGCCCCCGAAGGTCAGCGTGTAGGCGGTGATGACCCACTGGCGGTTGGCCGTCGAAATGTGGAGGGCATGCTGCGCCGACGGCAGGGCGATGGTGACGATCGACGCGTCGAGGACGATCATCAACTGCGCCACGATGACCACGGCGAGGATGCCCCACCGCCTCGGGTCGGGACCCGATCTCGTCCGTCAGCGTCCGCGGACGATGCCGTCACGATGTCACTTGACTCCACGGTGTCTCTCTCTTCCGTTGCGCCCGGAACTCAGGCGCAACTCAGGGGGCGGCTAGGGGTCATCGGTGAACCTAGCGGGAGCGACTTCGCACCCGAACCCCTCACCCTAACGAGGGGGTGTTCGCACCCTCCCGCCCGGGAGCAGCCGTCCACCCTGCCTGGTCGGCGGCTATGCCACCTCGAACCGGCCGTTGCCGCCACGAGTCCCGCGCTTGTGCGCCTGGCGGGACCCGACCTCTTCAATGACCTCGTCGGAGTGCTCAATGTCGAACTCGTTCCCACTGGCCCGCAGCTCGGCCAGGAGGTCGAGCAGGCGGCCGCGCTTGGTCTCGGACAGGCCGATACAGGCGTAGACGGTCTCGTTCAGATCCCGCGTCGCCTCGGTGGCGGCCCGTTCGCCCCGGGCCGTGATCACCGCGAGCGTGGTGCGCGCGTCAGATGGGTGCGGCACGCGGCGCACGAGCTTGTCGCCCTCGAGTCTGTCCACAATGTTCGTCACCGTTGCCGGTGGAATCCGCAGGGTCTTGCTGATCCAATTCAGAGCCAGTGAGGATTCGGGGTCCATGGCCAACCACGCCAACACCTCGTAGCGGGCGAACGTGAGGTCGTGACGACGCATGACGCCGTTCACCTGATCGTTCAGCAGCTGATAGGAGCGGAGGACGGCGGTGTAGACGGCCATCCCCGACGCGGCTTCGGGCTCCCACCGCTCCAGCCAGACGCGTCGGGACGCCTCGACGACATCGAAGGGAGCTTTCTGGAAACTCATCGCCTCACACTACGGCTCTCTCGTCCGGCTCTCAGGTGCCCTGCGCCAGCGAGCCGCCGACGATCCCGTCGGCCTCGAGCGTGTCGATGTCCGTCGGCGAGAGACCGAGTTCGCCCAGCAGCTCCCGGTTGTGCTCCCCGAGCAGCGGGGCGTGCCGTTCGTGCACCTTTTCCGGTCCCCGCGAGAACCGCATGGGCAGCGTGCTGTAGCGGGAGGATCCGATCACGGGATGGTCGAGCTGCTCGAAGAAGCCGCGCGCCGCCAGCTGGGGCAGGTCGGGTTGCTCATGGGGCTGCATCACCTTGCCGACCGGCACGCCGGCCTCCCACAGGGTCGTGACGATGTCGTCGGCCGACCGGGCGCGGCACCACTCCCCCAGCAGCGTGTCGATCCGGTCGTGCGCGCGCGACCCGGCCGGCCATGGTCGCCAGCGCGGGGTCGGCGGCCCACTCCGGGTCGCCCAACGCGGACTGCAACGCGCGCCACTGCTCGTCGGTCGCGACCGCAATGGCGACCCACCCGTCGTCCCGGCCGCGCTCGTCGGGGCCGGCGACCTTGTAGAGGTTCTGGGGCGCTGCCGTGGGACCACGGTTCCCGGCCCGTTCGAGCAGGGCGCCGTAGGCCGAGAACTCAATCGGTTGCTCGGCTGCGATGTTGAGCGCGGCATCGACCATCGCCGCCTCCACGAGGCCTCCTTCACCGGTGCGCTCCCGGTGCTCGAGGGCGAGCAGCAGGCCGTACAACGCGTGGAGGCCCGCGTTGGGATCTCCGACGCAATAGGGCTCGAACGGGAGCAGGTCCGGATGCCCGGTCAGCCAGGTGAGACCGGCGGCGTCCTCAATGACGAAGGCGAAGGCCGACAGGTCGCGGCCCGGGCCCGTCGAGCCCGAATCCGGGCATGCGCACCATGATGAGGTCGGGTCGCACCTCGCGCAGGGACTCGAAGCCGAGACCCAGTTGGTCCAGCACCCGCGGCGTGTAGTTCTCGACCACCACGTCGCACGTGGCGATGACGCGCCGCGCCAGGTCGAGGCCGCGCGGCTCGCTCAGGTCGATGGTCAGGCTCTTCTTGTTCGTGTTGAGCGCGGCGAAGATCGGGCCGCGCTCCCAGTACTCGTCCTCTGTCTGCGGGACACCACCGACCAGCCGGGCCCCGTCGGGACGGGTGGCGGACTCCAGGTGGATGACCTCGGCGCCCAGCAGCGCCAGCGTGTGACCGGTGAGGGGCCCGGCCCAGAACGACGTCATGTCCAGGATCCGGAGTCCCTCGAAGGGCAGCGTCCGGGACGCGCTCTTCGCAGGAGGCCGCACCGGCTGCGCCGGCGTCGCCGCCTCCTCACTCCCCAACTCCCCCAGGCGGGGTGCCGCTTCGGGCGCCCGGAGGCTCCCGGACCCGAGCCGGAAGGGCGGGCCGGGGTTCGTCGCGCCGTCCCTGGGGTTGGCCACGAACGTCCCGCGCTCGACGAAGTGTGCCCACGTGGTGGCGTTCGCCCCGTTGGTGATGGGTGCGTTGGGGATCCGGAAGGCCGAGGCTTCCTCCAAGACCTCCTCGACGGTGCGGTCGGCGATCCAGGCGTCGATGGTCGGTGTCAGGGCGGTGCGATCGAGGAAGAGTGACTGGTCCTCCATCCACTCGGGGTGCCCCACCAGCACGCAGAAGTCCAGCCACTGCTGTCCCGTCCCGCACCCGAGCCCGACGAGCCCGTCGCGGGCCGCCCCGACGCCGGGCGTCGCCACGAAGCGCTTGCGGCGCATCGGTCGGCCCAGCTGGTCGTTGAACGTCACCGGGTAATAGGTGAGGCACATCGCCAGCGCCTCGAGCATGGAGACGTCGACGAGCTCACCGCCCGCTGCGGCGCGTCGACGGGCGGCCAGCGTCCCGATGGCGCCGTAGAGACCGGCGAGCCACTCCCCGACCTGGCCGCCGACGAACACGGGCGGACGGTCGGGCCGGCCCCGCGCCAGTCCCGACGATGCCCCCGGACCAGGCCTGCAGCGTGAACTCGGTGGCCGGCTTGTCGCTCCAGGGGCCGTCGAGGCCGAACGGCGTGATGGAGGTGACGACCAGATGCGGATGGGCCGCCAACACCTGGCGGGGATCCAGCGCTGCCTGCTCCGCCAGCGGCGAGCCCTGCGACCAGACCAGCGCGTCGGCCGAATCCAACAGTGCGTGCAACGCGTCCAGGCCGCCGGCGTCCGTGCCGTCGACCACGACGCTGCGCTTGGAGGCGCCGAGGAAATTGAAGAGCGCGCCGTCGTCGTCGGCGGGGATCGCCGCGCCCGAGGCGGACCAGCGTCGGAGCGGGTCGCCCTCGGGCGACTCCACCTTGATGACCTCGGCGCCACCGTCGGCCAGCAGCTTCGTGCAGTAGGCGCCGCCGATCCAGGTCGAGAGGTCGACCACCCGGAACCCCGACAGCGGCGGTGGCGACGGGCCGCGTCGGCGGGCCGCGTCCGCGTCCGCCTCCGTGTGCGGGCACGGTCAGTCGGCGGCGGGACGGCGGCGGCCGGAGCGGCTCAGCCGCCACTCGGGAGGGAACAGATCGTCGTTGTCCTTGACGGCGAGGTTGAGCCCGGCGTCCATGGTCTCCTTGCTCAGGGTGGCCCGGCCGCCGTTGTCGTCCTCGCGCAGTTGCCCGCCCATCGACTCGAGCCAGGCGCTGAGCAGGCTGCCCATGTACTCGCCCTGGTGCTGCTTCATGATTTCGAAGAAGACCTTCTGCATGAACACGGTGTCGGTCGGCCGCGTGCGGGCGCAGGCCGAGCGCGTACTTCGCCGTCTCTGCCTCGAGGTCCTCACGCGGGACGACGCTGTTGACGAAGTTGCACTCGTACATCTCGTCGGCCGTGAAGGGGCGGCCGGTGAAGACCATCTCCTGGAACTTGCGCATGCCCATCATGGTCGCCCACTGCCACATCCGCGGCGCGTAGCCGACGTAGCGGAAGGCCGGGATGCCCGAACAGCGCGTCGTCGGACGAGACGATGAGATCGGCGTCGGCCGCCTGGTAGAAGTGCCAGCCGTAGCAGTAGCCCTTCACCTCCAGGATGCTGATCTTCTTGAAGTCCTGCAGCGTCCGGCAGCCGGACCTGGAATTGCCGTACCAGTGCAGCAACGACGCGCCGGCACGGTACGAGCGCGGGCCCGGCATGGTGACGTCGTCGTCCTCGTCGATCCCGAACTCCTCGTGCAGGGCGGTGCCGGCCTCGCGCTTCGCCATCAGCTCGTCGAGGTCGGCGCCGGTGCCGAGGTGGTCACCGACGCCCCGCACGACGAGCACCTTGACGTCGTCGTCGATGTTGGCCTTGAACAGCAGGTCGGCGTAGCGGCGCCGGGCTGCGATGGTCGGGATGTTGAGCTGGTCCGGACGGTTGAGCGTGATGGTGGCGATCCGGGTGGCCGGATCCTTCTCGTAGAGGATGATCTCCTCGGCCGGCGGGACATCGGCTGGGCTCACGTCGTCAGGCTCCTTGTTCGGCGGATGGGCGTGGTCGACAGGGACTCGGGACCGGCGTCGGTGACCACGATCGGCTCCTGCACGTAGAGCGCCCCGACGCCTTCCTTCCAGACGTAGCCGGTCAGCGCGAAGACCATGCCCGCCTCGACGTGCTGCTCGCCGGCCGTCAGGGGGAGCGCGTGGGTGACGAGCGGGAGGTCGAAGCCCGAGCCCGAGCCCGCGGCGCCACCGGCATGGGCGGCTGCGGCTCGCCGGCGGCGTCGTACGCCGCGAGCAGCCCGTCGAGCGGGGCGCCGACCCGGCAGGCGTCGAGGAGGCGCTCCCACAGGGCACTGGTGCGCTGGGCCAACTCGGCGTCGACGTGACCCCCCTCGCGCACGGCGTGGGTGCGGCCCACCTCCCCCGAATAGCCCCCGAGGACGACGCCGGCCTCGAAGGCCACCAGGTCGCCGGGTTGCGACCGGCGTGTCGCGGTTGGTGCGTCGCCACGGGCTCCTGCCGCGAGGTGATCCAGGCCACGTCCTGTCCGGAGGGCGTGGTGACCCCCGCCGCCGCCATGGCTTCCATGAAGACGCGCGGTCAGCTGCCGCTCGGTCACGCCGGGCACCAACGCCTGTCGTCGCCGCGGCGAGCGCCTCCTCGGCCACGTGCACCGACGCCCGGATGGCCTCGATCTCCTCGGGGCTCTTGACCCGGCGGATCTGGCGCAGCATCGGCTCGCCGTCGATGAACTCGGCCGACGGGAACGCCTTGGGCAGCAGGTTGGCCGACGGAGCCCGACATGGAGTCGGTGGCCACCCGCTTCGGGCCGTGGCCGCGCCGTCGATCTTCGACAGCACCGTCACGAAGTTCAGGGCGTTGAAGGTGATGCCGTACAGGTTCTCGTGGGGGATCTCCTCGGGGATGCCCTCGTCCCACGTGCTCAGCAGATGCACGGCGCCGCTCGCACGCACGAACACGCAGCCCGGACCGAACGCCCGGGAGCCGGCCGTCCACAGCCGCGGCGCGCCCGAGACGTAGCGCGCGTTCCCCTCGCGGCCGACAACGAGGAAGTCGATGTCGGCTGCCTCCATGGCGGCCAGGACGCGGGCGCGGCGCGCCCGTCGGAGGGCAGCGTCATCGGGGAGTATCTCAACGACGGTCATGGGATCCTTTAGAAGGGGTCGTAGGAGTAGTCGGTCATGGGTTCCCAACCGTCCTCCGTGATGCGCAGCACTTCCTCGGAGCGGTAGCCGGCGGCGCCGTCGTCCCAGACGATCGGCTCGAGCACCAGGACCATGCCGTCGACCAGGACCAGGGAGGCGTCGAAGGCCTCGCCGATGTCGCTCCCGACGTACGGCATTTCGGCGCTGTCGATCCCGAGCCCGTGGCCGAGGTAGAAGTGCGGCATCCAGGGCTTCGTGCCACCGGCGGCACCGATGGCGGCGGCCGTGAGGTCGGCGGCCGTCGCCCCGGCCTTGGTGACGTCGAGCACGGCGCCCATGATCGACTGCCACTGCTCGTACTGGGCCCGCTGACGCGCGCTCGGCTCGCGTCCCACCACCCAGGTCCGCCCGAAGTCGGAGTGGAACCCGGCGTAGCTGATGCCGAGGTCGACCCAGAGCACGTCGCCCTCGACCAGCTCGCGCTCGGTCGAGAGCAGCGGGCAGGCGAGGTCACCGGTCGTCGTCCACGGACCGTCCTCCAGGCGGGCGGGCATCACCTGCCAGATCGGGTCGAGGATGTTGGCGTCGGCCCCGGCCTCGAAGATCGTGCGCAGGAACGTCGCCGTGAGGTCGGTCTGACGGACGCCGGGGGCGATCTTGGCCTGCACGTCGGCGATGGCCAGCTCGGTGATGCGCAGGCCCTCGCGCATGGCCGACAGCTCGTCGGGTGTCTTGGACGCCTTGGCCATGCTGATCACCCGGCCCGCCGTCCTTGGGCGGGCCCGAGGCGAACAGGATCGACTGCTCGCGGCGCAGTGCGTTGGTCCACTCGTCCATGCCGATCACCGCCCCGCTGGGCACCAACCCGCCGAGCTGCGTCGCGAACAGCTGCACGCCTTCGTCGAAGTCGAGGTAGACGGGGCCGTGGAGGTGATCCGCCGGCATCTTCTCCCGCAGGCGATCGTCCGCCCGCATCGGGGTGAAGAGGTGCGGCCACTCGTCGTCGGCCAGGACGACGGCGACCGGCTGCTCGAAGTTGGCCCGGCCCGAATCGGCCAGGGGCCAGATGGCTCCGGTGGCGTAGGCGACGTTCGTGTTGCCGAGCAGCACCAGGGCGTCCAGCCCCTGCTGGCGCATGATCGCCTGCATGCGCTGCATGCGCTCCCGCTGCATCCGGGTGAAGTCCGGCAACGGCCGGGATGGTCGCCGGCGGCGCCTTCGCCATGAGGCCGGCGGGCATCAGCCCTCCACCCCGAGGTAGCGCTTGATGTTGTCGCTGACGATGGCCGTGGCCGCCTCGACGCCGACCGCGTCCACCACGTACCTCAGCGACTCGCTGCTGTAGCCGTAGGTGCTCTCGTTGTGGGGGAAGTCCGTGGACCACATGACCTTGTCCACGCCGATGCGGTCGACCAGGTCGAGCCCGAGCGGGTCCACCATGAACGAGGCGTACATGTTGTGCTCCCAGTAGTACCGGGGCTCGTGCTGCATCTTCAGGTTGGCGATGTGCTTGAACGACGCGCTGATGTGCTCGGCGTCCTGCAGCGCCGAGGGCACCCAGTTGATGCCACCCTCGAACCAGCCCACGCGCAGGCCGGGGTGGCGGTCGAGGACGCCCCCGAGCACGTACTTGCCGAAGAGGTCCCGGAAGGGGGCCACGGACTGCAGCATGCCGAGGATGACGGGGTTGAACTCGTTGGGCGACGACGGCACGCTCTCGCCGATGTGGTGCGACACCGGCACCTGCTCCTCTTCAATGGCCTCCCACACGCCGTCCATGGCGCTGCTGCCGAAGTCGATCGGCTTGCCGTCGTCGTTCTTGCCCGGCGACAGCGGCATCAGGAAGGTCTTCAGCCCGAGCTCCTTCAGCTCGCGCAGGGTCCGCCGGGCCCCTTCGGCATCCCACCAATTGATCAGCCCGACCCCGTAGATGCGGTTGCCCGAGCGCTCCTGCACCTCGGCGATGTGCTCGTTGTAGATGCGGAAGCAGCGCTCGCGCATCTCCTTGTCCGGCCAGCCGAACAGGGCGAGGACGGAGTTCGGGAAGGCCAGCTCCTTGGTCACGCCCTCGGACTCCGAGCGCGGCGAGGCGGGCCTCGACGTCGCCCGTGTGCGACCCGGACACGGGGTCGTACATGGTGAGGACCTCGACGAACTCCCGCACGAGGATGGACTTCCCGCCCATGCCCAGCACCCAGCCGCCGTCGACGTTCATGACCCGCGGTGCCTGCTCCCGCACGTCCTCGGGCAGGCGTTCGTAGAAGATGTCGACGGCCAGCGAGATGTGGTCGTCGGCCGAGAACACCTCGACGTCGGCCGGGAGCCCCGAGTCGACGAGCTGTCCCAGATGCCGGTCCTTCGGCGCTCCGAGACCGTCGGCCGGGTACGTCAGCGTTCTTGCGTGACCAGTCATCTCCCCCGCTTCACTCCCCCCACTCGGTCTTCGTGTGGTGCCCGCAGATTACTTCGGCTTCGTAGCAATCGTCAACGGATACTGCTAGCTTGCTCCATCGGGGAACAGCACGCCGTCGGGAGGTCGGGGAGGGTGACATGACCACGTGGGACACCACCGTCGACCTCGTGATCGTCGGATCGGGCGGCGGCGGCATGGTGGCCGCGCTGGCCGCCGACGACGCCGGAGCCAGTGCCCTCGTGCTCGAGAAGCAGGAGCTGATCGGGGGCTCGACCTGCATGTCCGGCGGCATCGCCTGGGTCCCGAACAACCCGGTCATGGCGGCGGACGGCGTCACCGACTCCTACGAGGACGCCATGGCCCACTTCGACGCCGTCGTGGGCGACGTGGGACCCTGCTCCTCCTTCGAGCGACGCCACGCCTTCTTGACGGCGGGGCCCGAAATGGTCTCGTTCCTGCAGAATCGCGGCGTCCGGTTCGTCTACTGCCCCGGGTACAGCGACTACTACTCGAGCGCCAAGGGCGGTCACGACAACGGGCGCGGCATTGAGCCGATCCCCTACGACGGGCGGGTCCTCGGCGAGTGGCTGCCCAAGCTGCAACACGGGCTGGCCAAGAGCCTCGGCCTCGCGGTCATGACGAACGAGGCGCGGTCGCTCTCGCACTACAACCGCAGCCTGCGCGCCTTCGCCATCTCGGCCCGGGTGGTCATCAGGACCTACGCCGCCCGCCTGCGCCGTCAGGATCTGCTCACCAACGGCGCCTCGCTGATCGCGCAAATGCTGCGGATCGCCCTCGACCGTGGGATCCCGATCTGGACCGACGCCCCGCTGGAAGAGCTGCTGGTGGAGGACGGCCGGGTCGTCGGCGTCCGCACCGTCCGCGACGGCGTCCCCGTGCTGGTGCGGGCCCGCCAAGGGGTGTTGCTGGCTGCCGGGGGCTTCGCCCACAACCGCGACATGCGCGTCGAGTACGGGGGCGATCAGCCCAACCAGGGCAAGTGGTCGATCTCCAACCCGGGCGACACCGGCGATGCCATCCGGAGCGCCATGGCCATCGGCGCCCAGACCGATCTGATGGACGAGGCGTGGTGGCTCCCGTCCCCCCGCACGGGACGCTTCGGGCAGTCGACGCTCGACCAGGCCCGCCAACGGCCGCGCACCATGTACGTCGACGCTGCGGGCAAGCGGTTCGTGAACGAGTCGAACTCCTACATGGAAGTCGGCAAGGAGATGTACGCCCGCGACAAGACCAGCAAGGCGGTCCCGTGCTGGCTGATCTTCGACGACCGCTACCGGAAGCGCTACGCGCACCAGCGCTCCTCGCCGGGACGGTTCCCGCGCAAGCTCCTCAAGAGCGGCATGCTGAAGCAGGCCTGGACGCTGAAGGACCTCGCCGTCATGTGCGGGATCGATCCCACCGGCCTGACCGAGACCGTCGAGCGCTTCAACGAGAACGCCGAGCGCGGGCATCGACCCCGACTACGGGCGGGGCGAATCCGCCTACAACCGGGCCCTGGGTGACCCCAACCACAAGGTCCACCCCTGCCTCGGGCCCATTGACGAGGCCCCGTTCTACGCCTGCCAGGTCGTGCCCGGTGACATCGGCACCTGCGGCGGACTCCTGACCGACGCCGAGGCGCGGGTCGTCGACCGGGACGGCCGGGTGATCGACGGGCTCTACGCCACCGGCAACGGCACCGCCACCGTCATGGGCCGCCACTACCTCGGCCCGGGGGCGAGCATCGCCAACACCATGGTCTTCGGCTACGTGGCCGCCCGGCACGCCGCCCGGACCGACGCGCCCGCCTCGTGATGGAGCGGGACCTAGGACAACGCGTCGCCGTCGCGGCGCACCGTGATGGCATGGGTCGGGCATTGGCGCGCCGCCGTCAGGATCGCCTCGTCGGGCGAGGCTTCCGGGTCGACGACGCGCGCGATGGAGTCGTCGTCGAGTTCGAAGACCCCCGGCGCGGTGTACACGCAGTTGCCCGACCCCATGCACGCGTCGCGGTCGATGTCGATCTCCATGCCCATGGTGCGATCGTAGGCTCCGACGGAAGGCGCAGGAAGGCGCAGAGAGACGCATGAGTGAGTTCGAGAAGGCCAACTTCATTACGGATCACACAATCCAGAACGATCCGTACCCCTACTTCGACTGGGTGCGGGAGCAGGGGCCGGTGTGGCGGGAGCCGCACTTCAACATGTTCATGATCACCGGCCACCCCGAGGCGATGGCGATCTACGGCGACCCGGCCACGTTCCCCGAGAACGACCTGCCGACCGGGACCTACTCGTCGTGCAACGTGGTCTGCGGGTCGTTCGTCAAGTTCCCCGTCCCGATGGAGGGCGACGACGTCAGCGACATCATTGTGCAGTACCGCCACGAGCTGCCGTTCAGCGACCAACTCCCCTCGTTCGACCCGCCGAACCACACGGCACACCGGCATCTGTTGATGCGGCTCATCACACCGAAGCGCCTCAAGGAGAACGAGGACTTCATGTGGCAGTTCGCCGACCGCCTCATCGACGCCTTCTTCGAGGAGGGGTCGTTCGAAATGGTCGGCTCGTACGCCGAGCCGTTCACCCTGACGGTCATCGCCGACCTCGAAGGCGTGCCCGAGTCGGACCACTCGCTGTTCCGGGAGCGGCTCTCGACCGCGCACCAGGACGTCGGGCCACAAGCCCCTCGAGTTCCTCTACGAGCGCTTCAACGACTACATAGAGGATCGCCGTCGCACACCGCGCCACGACGTGCTCACCGGCCTGGCCACCGCCACCTTCCCCGACGGCTCGACCCCCGAGGCCAAGGACGCCGCCCTCATCGCCGCCAACCTCTTCGCCGGCGGCCAGGAGACCACGGTGCGCCTGCTGTCGTTCGCGCTGCGCATGCTGGGCGAGCGGCCCGACCTCCAAGAGGCGGTGCGGGCCGACCGCGAGAAGATCCCGAACTTCATTGAGGAGACCCTCCGGCTCGAGAGCCCCCTGCGGACCCAGTTCCGGATGGCCCGCGTCGCCACCGCAGCTCGGCGGTGTCGACATCCCGGCCGGGGCGTCGCTGATGCTCATCCCCGGCGCGTGCAACCGGGACCCCCGGGTGTTCGACCATCCCGACGAGTTCGACATCGACCGCCCGAACGCCCGTCAGCACATCGCCTTCGGGCACGGCATCCACACGTGTGCAGGAGCGCCTCTGGCGCGAGCCGAGGGCCGGGTCACCATCAACCGGTTCCTCGACCGGACGGCCGACATCTCCATTTCCGAAGAGCACCACGGTCCGGCCGACGCCCGTCGCTACGAGTACCTCCCGACCTTCTTCCTGCGTGGCCTCCAGAACCTCAATCTCGAGTTCACCCCTGCCGGCTGAGGAGCATGGCCGGGCCGCTCACTTCAGGACGGAGACGTCCCCTCGCTCTCCGGAGGTCGCAGCGTCGACATGATCAGCTTCGTCTGCGCATAGGGCGGCCCCGCCGTGGTCCCGCCGTCGATGGGCAGCACGACGCCGGTCACCTGCGCCGCGCGGTCGCTGGAGAGCCAGACGACGGCGTTGGCCACGTCCTCGGGTTGCGCCTCCCGCTCCAAGGGCTGCATGTACTTCAGGACCGGGCCCATTTCGTAGGTCGTGATCCCGGTGCGGATGTGGGCGGGCGTCAGGCAGTTGACCCTGATGTTGTAGGGCGCCAGATCGATGGCCATGCACTTGCTGGCGTGGGCGATGGCCGCCTTCGACGCCCGGTACGAAATCATGCCGGTGCCCGCATTGATGGCGGCGATCGAGGCGTTGTTGATGATCGATCCCCCGCCGTGATCCTTCATGTAGCGCCCCGCCCGCTGGGATCCGACGATCACGCCGAAGAGGTTCACGTTCATGATCCGGGAGAAGTCCTCGAGGTCGTCCGGCAGGAACCGCTTGAGGGGACTGCCGATCCCGGCGTTGTTGAACATGATGTCCAGGCCGCCGAAGCGGGCGACGGCGAAGTCGACCAGCGCCTGCACCTGGTCCGCCTCGCTGACGTCGGTCTGCTTGAAGGCAGCCGCGTCGCCGATGCTGTCGGCCAGCTGCTGCCCGCTCTCCGCGTCGACGTCCCCGATCACCACACTGGCCCCTTCGGCCACGAGCAACTCGGCCGTCGCCTTCCCGATGCCGCCCGCACCGCCCGTCACGACGGCCACTTTCCCCTGGAGCTCTTGCGTCTGCATGCCATGACACTACGGTCTCGTAGCAAATGGTGCCGAGGCGATCCGGCCTTGCACGGACCGACGCTGGCCCGGGCGCACCGAACGAAGGAGAGGACGACCTCATGACCCTCGACCACCGCCACCACCAAACTCTCGGCATCCCCCACGAGGTCGTGGTCTCCGACCGGATCCCCAAGGAGCGCTACTACGACCCCGAGTTCTTCGCCCTCGAGGCCGAGCGGCTCTGGCCACGGGTCTGGCAGATGGCCTGCCGGCTCGAAGAGATCCCCGGTGTGCGTGACTTCGTCGAGTACGAAGTCCTGGACCGCTCCGTCGTGGTGGTGCGCACGTCGGAGACCGAGGTGGCGGCGTACGAGAATTCGTGCCGCCACCGCGGCGTGAAGGTCGTCGAAGGCCGAGGGACACTCAAGTCCGGCTTCACCTGCCCCTTCCACGGCTGGTGCTACGGCCTCGACGGGATCAACACCTTCATCTCCAAGGCCCGCTCGTTCTCCGAGCAGAATCTCGAGCCAGGCGCCATCGACCTGGTCCCCGTGCGTTGTGAGGTCTGGGGCGGCTCGGCGTGGATCAACCTCGACCCGGACGCACCGCCACTGCGCAGCTGTATTGAGCCCTTCGCCACCATCCTCGACGCCTGGCAGGTCGAATCCATGCGGGCCGAGTGGTGGCACGCCTTCAGGCTCCCGGTCAACTGGAAGCTGGCCCAGGAAGCCTTCTTGGAGCAGTACCACGTGATCGAGACCCACCCCGAGCTGGTCATCCCCAACCGCTTCGCCCCCAAGGACCCCGCCGCCTTCGACCCCGCCGCCTTCGTCGACGCCGAGCTGCACTATCTCCATGTCATGAGCGAGGGCATGGCCGGCATGGTCCACGCCAACGACGTGGCCGTCGCCGAGCGCCAGCGCACCATGGAGCTGCCCAAGGACCCCGACGGTGCCATGGAGCAGTGGCACCGCACCCTCAACGACGCCGTGGTTGCGTGGCACACCGACCGCGGCGCCGACATCCCCGACCTCAACGAGCTGGCGGCGCAGGGCATCGGCGAGACGATGTACTACTGCTTCCCCCACTACTTCGTGCTGCCCATGTACTCGAGTGCCTCGGCCTATCGCTTCCGGCCGCTCGGTCCCGAGGAGACCCTCATGGAGATCTGGTCCCTCACCCGCTATCCCGAAGGTGAGGAGCCCCCGGCGCCCCCGGCTGCCCGAGTCTGGGCCCACGACGATCCACGGGTCCCCCCGATCCCCACCCAGGACTTCTCCAACCTGCCGCGCCAACAGCGGGGGCTGCACAACAAGGGCTTCGAGTTCATGCGGCTCTCGCAGGGCATGGAGGGCGGCATCGCCAATTTCGAGCGCACCCTGGACGGCTACCTGGCCGGGCTCTCCGACGACGAGCTCGCCCCGGCACTCCGCGAAGTGAACGTCAACCCCCTGGAGCGACCCGTGGTCGATCTGGGGTTCTGAGGGCGCGGCCCGGACGGCGCGGTCGCCGACTTCTCCCTTTACATTGGGCCGAAGGAAGACGATCGAGAGGAGTCGACCATGGCCAAGGTGCTCTACACGGCGCGGGCCCACGTCACCGGCGGGCGCGAGCACGGACATGGGGTGACCGACGACGCGGCGTTGGACGTGCAACTCCGCACGCCGACGGAAATGGGGGGCGCCGGCGGCGGCACGAACCCCGAGCAGCTCTTCGCGGTCGGCTACGCCGCATGTTTCGAGGGGGCGCTCGGCGTCGTGGGACGTCGCGAGAAGGTGGACCTGGGCGAGGTCTCCATTGAGTCGGAGGTCGGCCTGATCACGACCGAGAACCGCGGCTTCAACGTCGCCGTGGGGCTCAACGTCTCGCTCCCGGGCATCACCGACGCCGAGCCGCGCCGTCGCCATCGTGGCCGCGGCGCACGAGGTGTGCCCGTACTCGAACGCCACCCGGGGCAACGTCGAGGTGACCTTGACGGCCAACGGGAAGCCAGTGACTCCCACCGCCTGAGCAGACCGTGACCTAGCCTCGGCCCCCATGGCCGTGGGCGCTCGCGACGTGCGGGAAGTGGGCACCGGGCCTGATGGATCGCCGCACCTTTCTCCGCGGGGCCACCGTGCTCGGGTCCGGCGTGTTCGCCAGTGCAGTGGTGGCCGGGTGCTCGACCTCGAGTTCGCCCGGCGAGAGCGGCGGCACCTCCACCTCGACACCGCCACGAGCCACGGCCCACCCGACTGGTCGAAGCTCGCCGCATCACTCAGCGGCGCCCTGCTCCTGCCCACCGATAGCGGCTACACCTCCGCTGGCCACCTGTACAACAGCGTGTACACGCAACAGGCGGCGGCCATCGCCCAGTGCCAATCGGCCGGCGACGTCCAGCGCTGCCTCTCCTTCGCCCATGACTCGGACGTGGCGGTGGCGGCGCGCTCGGGGGGCCACAGCTACGCCGCCTATTCGTCCTGTCCCGGCCTCGTCATCGACGTCACGAACCTGGACAGCGGTGTCCGGTGGGTGGCGGTGGGCTGGCCACGGTGGGAGCCGGCACCATCCTCATCGACGTCTACACGCCAACTGGCGGCGGCGGGCCGGCTGCTCCCCGGCGGGTCGTGCCCGACGGTGGGCATCGCCGGCCTGGCCCTGGGCGGTGGCATCGGCGTGTTCGCCCGCGCCTACGGGCTCACATGCGACCAGCTGCAGTCCGTCGAGCTCGTGACCGCGGACGGCACCGTGCACCAGTGCGGGCCGAATCAGGACGAGGACCTCTACTGGGCCTGCCGGGGCGGCGGGGGTGGCAACTTCGGCGTCGTGACGTCATTCGAATTCCGCACACAACCCATTCCCGAGGCGATCACGCTCTTCACGCTCGAGTGGCCGTGGGGCGCTGCCGGTGACGTGCTCGACGCGTGGCTCCAGTGGATCCCGTCCGCGCCCGACGAGCTGTGGGCCAACTGCCAGCTCTACAGCAGCGGGTCCGTCGGCAGCGGCCTGGTCAAGGTGACTGGCGTCTTCGTCGGTTCGGTCGGGCGCGTGCACCGACGCACTCGACCCCCTCACCGACGCCGTCGGCGCGGGCACGACCTCTCGCTTCGTCGGCCCGGAGGAGTACCTGGCGGCCACCATGATTGAAGCCGGCTGCGAAGGGAAGCCGGTGGCCCAGTGTGCGGCCCCGGTCCAGTCGCCGTTCGTCGCCAAGTCCTCCTACATCGGTGGCGCGCTCCCCGGCAGCGCCGTGCAGACCATCACCTCTGCCTTGTCGTCCTTCCCCTCCTCGCTGCCCGGCGCCGGTGCCGGCGTCGTCTTCGACGGCTACGGCGGCGTCATCAACCAGGTGGGAGCGGGCGAGACCGCATTCGTCCACCGCTCAGCCGTGGCGTGCGCCCAGTACTCCATCACGTATCGCGGGCGCGCCGCCGTCGCAGAGCCAGACCTCGGCCGCCGCCGAATGGCTCGACCATCTGCAGCAGGCTCTGGCGCCGGCGAGTCAGGGTTCCTACCAGAACTACATCGACCCCACGCTGACCAATTGGCAGCAGGCCTACTACGGGTCCAATCTGCCCCGCCTGCAACAGGTGAAGCGGAAGTACGACCCCGACCAGGTGTTCCATTTCGCCCAGTCGATCCCGGCCTGACGGACACGCCGGACAACGGCAGGCGGCCTGGGGCCAGACCCGCTCTGGCCGGGCGTCACTCGACAGGCTGAAAGTCGGACTCGAGAAGCGGGATGACTCCCTCCCGGCCGCCACTCGGCGCGACTGCCGGCTCGCCCACGGCGTCGTGCAGCACGACCTGGTCCCGCCCCGCATGCTTGGCGTGCAGCAGCGCGTCGTCGGCCCGCCGCAGAATCGTCGCCAGCTCCTCGCCGGGTTCGCATTCGGTGACCCCGAAGCTCACGGTGAACTTCGGGAGGCCGCCGACGGTGATGGCCGCGTCGAGTTGGGAGCGCACGGTGTTGAGCGCCCGCGCCGCGTCGACGGACGAGCAGTCAGGGAAGGCGATGGCGAATTCCTCGCCGCCGTAGCGCGACGCGATGTCGCTGGTCCGCAGCGAGTCGCGCAGGACACGCGTGAAGAGTCGCAGGGCCCGGTCGCCCGTCTCGTGGCCATACGTATCGTTGAGGATCTTGAAATGGTCGAGGTCGGCCATGGCCATCGCCACGGGGTAGAGATGGGCCGGGATCGCCGCCACCCGTTCGGAGAAGGACCGCCGATTCAGCAGCCCGGTGAGCGTGTCGGTCGAGGCCTGCAATTGTGTCTCGGCCATGACCCTGAGCAGGCCGATGCGGGCGCCGGCCAGCTTGGCCAGCGTGGCCAGGTCGTCGACCCGATCGTCCTCCACCTTCGCGCCCGCCTCGCCGGTCGCATGGATCACGCCCACGGTGCGACCCATGATCGACACGGGCACGCAGAGGGCCGACAGGCGGCCCTCGGGGCGGTTGCGCAACTTCGGGCAGGCGTCGAGGTGGTCGCTGTCGGCGAAGACCTGGATCTGGGCCCGACGCGCGGCCGGGCAGCGGTCCGGCGAGTCCACGCCACAGCTCGGCGGCTGTCCATCGGGACCGACTGCCGCCATGCGGTGCAGGTGGGCGTGGCTGTTGTCGGCCAGGAGGAGTTCGGCCGGAGCCTCCGGCAACACGGTCGCGAAGGACCGCTCAATGACCTCAATGACCTCGGGCTCACCCTCGGCCATGTCGAGCGCGTTGGCCAGCCGGCTCTCGAAGCGCTGCCGCTGCACCTGCGCGTCGCGGATCTCGGCCTGCTGGTCGGCGTGGGACATGGCTGCACTGAGTTCGGAGTTCAGGCGTTCGGCGTCAGCCACGGCGCTGCTGAGCTCAATGTTGAGATTGCGCACCTTCTCGTCCGTGCGCCGCTGGTTGCGCTCCCCCATGGCCACCAGCACGAAGGCCAGCGGCAACATGATGGCCATGAGGATGCCCACCGCGACCAGGTCGGCGTAGATACCCGAGGCCAGCGCCTGCCCCGCCATCATGCAGGGGACGAAGATCGAGCGCGAAGGCACCGAGGGCGATGACGGGACTGATCAGGCGGAAGCGGGCCGAACTTGGCGACCTCTCCGGACCATTCCTCCTCGGTAACCATCACGAAACCCCTCTCGGCCAACGTGGATTGCCGGTCCTCTGTACGAGGCCGGCACGGCACTCTGACTTGAGAGGTGTCGTCTGACCCAAGGTCGATCTTTAGGGCGTGATGAAAGTGGGGTTGCCAGCAGCCACGATTGTCGGGGAATTGGGTGTCCGTTGGGCAGAGCGGGACGTCGCTGCGAGGGCCTCGCCCTCGCTGCCTCCCTGGCCGTCCGGAGGGGTCAGGCCTCCTTGAAGAAGGTGAGAAGGTCGGCATTGATGGTGGCCGCTTGCGTGGTGGGCATGCCGTGCGGGAAGCCCTTGTAGGTCTTCAGCGTCCCGTTCTTGACCAACTTGGCCGACAAGGGTCCGGAGTCCGCGTAGGGGACGATCTGGTCGTCGTCGCCGTGCATCACCAGCACCGGCACCGAGATCTTCTTCAGGTCCTCGGTGAAGTCGGTCTGCGAGAAGGCCACGATGCCGTCGTAGTGCGCCTTGGCGCCGCCCATCATTCCCTGCCGCCACCAGTTCTGAATGATCCCCTCGATCGGCTCCACGCCGGGCCGGTTGAAGCCGTAGAACGGCCCTGACGGGAGGTCACGGTAGAACTGGGCGCGATTGGTCGCGGTCTGCTCCTGCAATCCGTCGAAGACCTCCTTGGGGAGGCCACCGGGATTGGCGTCGGTCTTCAGCATCAGGGGCGGCACCGAGCTGATGAGCACCGCCTTGGCGACGCGGCTCTTCACCGTGCCGGGCGATGTAGTGCGCCACCTCGCCGCCGCCGGTCGAGTGGCCGACGTGGATCGCGTTCTGCACGTCGAGGTGGGTCGTGACCGCGGCCAGGTCGTCGGCGTAGTGGTCCATGTCGTGCCCGTCGGCGGTCTGGGTGGATCGCCCGTGGCCGCTGCGGTCGTGGGCGATGACCCGGTAGCCCTGCTGCAGGAAGAACATCAGCTGGGAGTCCCAGTCATCTGACGACAGGGGCCAACCGTGACTGAACACGATGGGCTGACCCGTCCCCCAGTCCTTGTAGAAGATCTCCGATGCCATCCGTCGTGGTGACCGTGCCCATCGTCGTGCCTCCCTGGCGCTTCGTCGGGCTTCGCCCCCAAAGGTGCCATGGCGTCTTGGTGTGTGCCTGCACAGTTCTGGTCTCTGCATGACCGCGCCGAGGCCCCCTGGCCTCATTTCAACGTTGGAGAATTCCGGCATCGTTTGCGGTGGTCGGCTGCGGGCCAAAGGGGTATACAGAGGACAGTTGAGCAGCGAAGTAGTGCGTGCGCGCTTCACTCGAGAGGGGAGTTCGGGGCCATGGCCCTGCTGTTGGACACCCGGGACGTGCGGCCGGAGGCACGGCGCGACGCCGTGCGCGACGCAGACGCGCTCGCCGACGTCCCCCGGCAGGTTGATCTCACGAGTGAGGCGGCTGCGGAATCCACCAGGATCGAAGGGTGGATGTTCGGCAGCACGAGGCTGTTCTCCCCCGACAGCCCCGGTCTTCGGGTCATCAGGGACAGCCCGACGGGTCGACTCGAGCCGATGATCGCACTGTGCGTGCAGTATCGGGGCACGGGGCAATCGATGGAGTCGGACCGCCAGCAGCTGCTGCTGCCGGGAGAGCTCCTCATGGTGGGACCCACCGCCCGCAACGAGTTCCTCATTTCGGGCGCCACCCTCGCGCTCGAGATCCCCTTCGAAGAGCTGGGCATCACGGTCGAACTGGCTCGGAAGGCGAGCACCCGCTTGCCGGCGAGCCCACTTTTCCCGCTGGTCAGCCAACATCTTCTCGCCCTGCATGCCGACGCCGACCTCGTCGCACAGAGCGCGACGGCTGCAGAGGTCGGAGCAGCCACCGCGCAGCTCGTCAAGGCGCTCATCGTCTCGGCCGCACTCGACGAGCGACCTGCCCGAGCCGCGCTGGGTGATGCGCTGGCTCCGAGGATCTTTGCCTATGTCCGCCAGCATCTGACCGAAAGGGATCTCACCCCCGTCACCATCGCTCGAGCGCACAATATTTCGGTCCGCTACCTCTACAAGCTCTGTGATGCGGCGGGGGTGAAGCTCGTCGACTTCATCATTGCGGAGCGCCTGGAGGGAGCACGACGTGACCTCACAGCGCCGCACCGAGAGCGGCGGCACCATCGCCCAGGTCAGTCGAAAATGGGGATTCAAGGACCCCAGCCACTTCAGCAGCCGGTTTCGGCTCGCCTACGGCGTCTCCCCCAGGGACCTCCAACGAAACGCTCGGCGTGAGCAAAATGAGCAACGTTGATGTCTCCCGAGGAAGGCGCAGTGAGGGACTCCTGAGTTCTCGCTGAGACCAGAACTGTGCACGCACAGAAAACAGTGCTCTGCCAGTTTGGTGGGATGACTCTGCGACTAGCTGGACACGACCGATGAGCGCCGCGGGACCCGGTCTCCGGCGCGCCTTCTGAAGCATCCGTGACCTTCACGGCTCGACATCCGCCCGCTGTTTCGCGAGAAGGACCGCGATTCGATGCGTCGGGCTTTCGACCTCTGGTCGTACGAGGACGTCGTGGCCCACGCCTCGGCCATCGGGAGCAAGCTGCACGACGGGACGATGCCCTGTGACGGAGCCTGGCCGGCGGAGCAGCTCAGCACATTCGATCGCTGGGTCGACCAGGGAACCCCGGAGTGACGCCGGGCGGCCCACCGTGACCACGCCGAACGACAGCTGGGTGCCGTCTGCTGACGAGCCGCTCTTCATTCTGGCGATGGACCATCGGGCCTCGTTCGCCAAAGACGTGTTCGGCATCACCGGTGAGTGGTCTCCGAGCGACCTGATGAGGATGCGCCAGGCGAAGACACTCATCTACGAGGGGTTGCGCCACGTGGCCGGACGCGTGCCCTCCGGCCGGGAGGGCGTGCTCGTCGACGAGGACCTCGGCGCCGAGGTGGCCCGAACGGCCAAATCGGACGGGGTCGTCCTGCTGATGCCGATCGAAAAGAGCGGCTCGCGAGTGTTCGAGTTGGAGTTCGGCGACGAGTTCGCCGAGCACGTCGAGGCCTTCGACCCCGACTTCTTCAAGCTTCTCGTCCGCTTCAATCCACTCGACGACGAGGCAATGCGGCAGACCCAGATTGAGCGGCTGGCCATGGTCTCGCAGTGGGCGGCGCGGACGAGCCGCCGCTGGATCATTGAGCTCCTCGTCCCGCCGACGCCCGCGCAACTCGCGGCCCACGGCGATCAGGCCGGCTTCGATGCGCAAGAGCGTCCGGGATTGACCGCCCAGGTCATCACCGACCTCTACGCGGGCGCCGTGTACCCGACCATTTGGAAGCTCGAGGGCTACGAAACACAGGCCGGGGCCGATGTCGTGCTCGCCGCGGTGGCGGCGCAGACCGACCATCCGGCGGTGTGCATCGTTCTGGGCCGGGATGCCCCCCTCAGTCGGGTCGAGCACTGGCTGTCCGTGGGGGCCCGCTGCGACTTCGTCGGTTTTGCCGTGGGCCGCACCATCTGGGAGGAGCCTCTTGGTCGGCACCTCGCCGGCACCCTGTCGAGTGAGGGCCTGGTCGATGCCGTCGCCGAGAACTACAGCACGTTGGTCGACACGTTCATCGGCGCGTCGGCGCGATTGCGACCTCCCGGCCGACCATCTCCGGAGTGAGGAGACTCAAGCCGCGGCGGGCGAGGGTGCCCACCCGCCGCCACCAGCACTGAACCGGCCCGCACGGCAGCAGGGGCGTCACGTGGCGTCGACTGACCCGCTTGACCCGCCCGACGCGTCCGGGGCGCCAAAGGCGTCCGACCGGGCTGACCAGGGCCAAGGGACCGCAGAGCCGGCCCCGAAGGGCTCGGCGTGGGCTCCGTTCCATTCGCAGGCTTTCGCCGCCATGTGGAGTGCACAGTTCGTCAGCAACGTCGGCGGGTGGATGCAGACGGTGGCCGCGCAATGGCTGATGATCTCGTTGACCACGTCGGCCACTTACGTCGCCCTCGTCCAGACGGCGGCGAGCCTCCCGGTGGTCCTCTTCGCCGTCCTCGCCGGCGCGCTGGGCGATCTGGTCGATCGCCGTCGCTTCCTGCTGGTCACGCAGAGTCTGATGCTTGTGGCAGCTGTCGCGCTCGGCGCACTCGCCGTTGGCCGGATTGGTGACGCCCTGGGTGCTCCTCGCATTGATCTTCGCTGTCGGAACCGGCCAGGCCCTCACCTCACCGACCTGGCAAACGCTGCAGCCCGAGCTCGTGCCGGCCGCCGACCGCCGGCAAGCCATTTCGCTCGGCGCGGTCAACCAGAACCTCGCCCGCGCCGTCGGTCCGGCCATCGGTGGGATCATCCTCGCCGCCACGAGCGCCGGCACCGTCTTCTTCGTCAACGCCGCGACGCTTCCTCGCCGTCATCGCCGTGCTCATGTGGTGGCACGGCACGCGGCCGGCCCAGGCCCTCCCACGGGAACATGTCGGCGAGGCCGTGCGTGCCGGCGGTCGCTACGTCATGGCCAGTCCCGCGCTACGGGTCATTCTGCTGCGGGCCGCCCTCCTCATCTTCTTCGCCAGCTCCATCTGGGCCCTGCTTCCCCTCGTCGCCGAGACCCAGCTCGGTCTCGGATCCGGTGGCTACGGCCTGCTCCTCGGTTCCGTCGGGATCGGTGCGGTCGGCGGCGCCGCCCTTCTCCCACGCCTCAACGCCCGCCTGACCCCGGGGTTCCTGTTGTCCATCGGGTCTCTCGGGCTGGCGGGAGTCGCTGTCGTGCTGGGGTACGTCCACGTCACGGCCATCGTCGCCCTCAGCCTGATCATCGGAGGAGCGGCCTGGATACTGGCCCTGTCGACGCTGAACTCGCTCTTCCAGCTGTCGCTGCCCCAGTGGGTCAAGGCACGCGGGATGGCCTATTACCTCATCGTCTTCCAAGGTGGCAACGCCGTCGGCAGCGCCGTTGTCGGCATCACCGCGGAGCACCTGGGCCTGTCGCCGACGTTCCTCATCGCCGCCGTCGCGCTCGTCCTCGGCCCTCTGGTCGGCCTGCGCTACCGCTTCCAGGCGATTCCGCCGCAGGATCTCCTCCCGGCCGGCGATTGGCCCCAGCCTCTGCTGGCGGACGACACCTCCCCGATCGGTCCCGTCATGGTCACGGTCGAGTACTGCGCCATGGCCGGACGGGCCCAGGACATGGTCGCCGCCCTGGAAGAGGCGCGGTTCAGCCGGCGTCGGACAGGGGCGACGTCCTGGCGCGTCTGGCAGGACGCGGCCGACCCGGACCGTGTGGTCGAACAGTTCGTCGTGGCCTCCTGGGAAGAACACCTGCGCCAGCACGAGCGGGTCACGGTGCGCGACCAGGACCGTCTGGACAAGGTCCAAGCCCTGGCGGACCCGAATCGCTCCACGACGAGGACACATTGGCTCACGCCACAACCGGGACTCGCTCCCAATGAGGAGGACAGCGAGACTTCGGTCAGCTGACTGGGGGCGGCACTCCTTGCGCGCTGGCCGCCAGGGACTGATCCCAGTCGCACACGCACGCAGGCATGCGCCACCACGGCCCGGGCGAACTCGAGCGCCGTCGCGTGTGGATCGGCACTGCTGATGACGTCATCCCACTCGAGGATGAACTCTCCGAGCTCTTCGCTCCAACCACCCATGCGCCGGCGTCAGTGTCCCGTCGGCGAAGCCGGTCGGGGCCGGCGAGGCAAAGCCGAAGAAGGCCGGCATCGGGTGGCGGGGATCACCCGGCCACCAGCCGACCTCGATCTGCTGGGCGTCGCCGGCATTGCGCATGATGAAATCCTGCGAGGGCGGATCGACCTGGAGGCCCGAATACAGGCTGACGGCCAGGTCGAAGGTCCCCCACCATGCGTTCACCGGTGAACTGCGGCCGCGGTAGGGCGCGCGGAGCGCGGCGAGGACGAGCGCGGCACGGGTGGCCGCAGCGAAGTACGCGGCAACCTGATCCGGTTCATAGGTGCGGTGCTCATCGTCCTCGTCGAGCGGGGCCGTCCACGCCACCTCCTGCGGCGTCGGATTGATCCGCACCGGGCCGACCATGCGACCGATGGCGCCCAGGACGTCCCGGGTGACCTCCCCCACCGCCCGGTTCGGCCCGAGAGGGATGCGCTCCGTTCGCCCGTCGCTGTGCTCCACCACGTTGTCGTGCCGCTGCAGATCCAGGGTCACCACGAATGCACCGGACCCGTCCGGCGCCGGGAGCGGCAGCGTCTCCCAGCCCCGAGCGGTCAGTCGAAGGGCGGCGTGCTGGAGTTGCGGTTCCGGAGGGGCCAGCGCAACGGCCAGTTTGCCCAGGAGCTGGGCGTGCGCGTGCAGGGTGTCGCAGGTAGGAGCCCAGGCGTCGTACGGGCAACGACTTCCACCCGACCGAATCCATGTTCCGAATGTATCCCACCTCCGCCTCGGCGACCACGGTGCAACGAAGGCGTTGTGCCACCCACCACGAGGACGGCCCGGCGAGGCGACGCAACACCCATCCGACTATCGTTCGCCGAGTGCCCCGTCCGCCGAAGATCGACGCGCCATGACGCTCGAGTCGGCGGTCGTGCGGCTGCAGGAAGCCGACGACATCGCGACCATCCGGATCGATGACGGCAAGGCCAACGCCTTCAACGAGGAGCTGCTGTCCGCCCTGTCGGGCGCACTCACTGTCGCCGTCGCGCAGGACCGGGCCGCCTTGATCGTCGGCCGGAACGGGTTCCTGTCCGCAGGGTTCGACCTGTCCATCATGCGCGGCGACGCAGCGGCCAGGAAGACGCTCGTTCTGGCCGGCCTCGAGCTCGCGCTGCAGATCTTCGAGGCACCGATCCCCGTCGTCGTGTGCTGCACGGGCCACGCCATCGCCGCCGGGACCCTCCTCCTGCTCCCGGCCGATCACGTCCTCGTGGGGGACGCGCCGGTCAAGATCGGGTTCAACGAGACGGCCATCGGCATTGAGCTCTCTCCGTTCGTCCTGGAACTGGCCCGCTACCGACTCCTGCCCGCGGCCTACAACCAGATCCTGCGGGGGAGCCTGTCCGACGCGGTGGCTGCACAGCAGGCCGGCTACGTCGACGAGGTCGTGGCCTCCGACCACCTCGAATCCCGCGCCATCGAGATGGCGGGGCACTTCGCCGGGCTGGAGCCGCTCAGCTATCAGCGCACCAAGACGGCGATGCGAGCCGGGACCGCGGCAGCGCTCCGCTCGGCCCTCGAGCAACGACGAGGGCAACCCGTCGACGCTCCTAGACCCCATTGGCGAGCTGGCGACACCGGCCGCGCGATCCCCGGCACAGGCGATCCGGCCTTCGCCTGGCAATAGGGTTTGCAAGGCCGCCGGGGCAGCCCATGTTTGAGAGGGGCGGCTCCAAAGGAGACAATGGTCCGCCATGCAGGAGGTTTCGCCCACCAGCACCCAGCCGGACCCGACCATCCGCGTCCTTCTCATCGAGGATGATGCGGGCGATGCCTACCTGGTCCGCGACCTGCTCGAGACGGGCCCTGACGCCCACGAACTGACCTGGGTCCAGGACATGGCCGAAGCCGGTCGGATCGTCGGCTCGACGTTCGACTGTGCGCTCCTCGACCTGGGCCTGCCGGACTCCCAGGGCCTCGATGCTCTTCATACGCTGCTGGAACTCAACCCCGGGCTCGCCGTGGTCGTCCTCACCGGCCTGGACGACCAGCCCCGCGGCGCGCTGGCCCTCGAACAGGGGGCGCAGGACTATCTGACCAAGGGATCAGTGACGGCGGAGACCCTGGCCCGGTCCCTTCGCTACGCCATCGCTCGACGGCGGGGCGAGGATGCGGCGCAGCGATTGCGCGAGGCCGAGCTGACCCGCGCCGAAAACTCCCGACTCGAACGAGGACTGCTGGCGCGGCCGATCCTGCATGACGACGCTGTGCGTTGGGCGACACGGTATCGGCCCGGCGGGAGCAGAGCCCTGTTGGGGGGTGACTTCTTCGACGCCATTGAGCTGGAAGACGGATCGATTCGTGCGGTGGTCGGCGACGTGTGCGGGCACGGCCCCGACGAGGCGGCGCTTGGTGTGGCGCTGCGCGTCGCGTGGCGCGCGCTCGTCCTCGCCGGTCAAGCCCCCGACGTCACGCTCTCCTGCCTTCATCGCGTCGTCGAGGCGGAACGGCAGCAGGATCACATCTTCGCCACCGTCTGCGACATCGAACTGCATCCTGACCGGAAGCATGCGCAGATGTATCTCGGCGGGCATCCCCCTCCCCTGCTCCTCGCCGACGGCGACGTCTTCGAACTGGAGGCCGATGCCCACGGCCCTCTGCTGGGCGTGTTCGACGATTCGAAATGGCCGGCCAATCGGGTGGAGCTCGGACCCGAATGGACCCTCGTCCTCTTCACGGACGGGATCATCGAAGGGCGGGCCGGACTCGGAGAGGGCGAGCGGTTCAGGACGACGGGACTCGCACGCCTGGCCCGCCTCGCGCTCACGGAGACACGAGACCTCGAATCACTGGCCGATCAGCTGATACTGGGCGCCGAGCACGCCAACGGGGCGCCGCTGCGCGACGATGTCGCCCTCCTGCTGCTCTCGACTTCGACGCACTGGTTGCGCAAGCAACAGACAGCCTGAAGTCGTCGACACCCAGTACCGGACAAGGACCAGGCCACCATGGTGCAGAGCCTTCGAGCGCGATTGAACATCCTCATCGTCGTCTTGACCGTGGCGATCATTGCGATTACGGCATTCTCGACAGCGGCGTTCCTGCATCTGTCCGACGCCCGCCACCGCTTGCTGAACCAGATCGACCCGGCCAGTCTGAGCGCCGGCCAGGTCCTGCTTGCGTACGTCGACGAGGAGACCGGGATCCGCGGCTACATCCTGGGGCGCAACTTTGCTTATTTGAGTCCAGCCATATCCGGGCTCAAAGAGCAGACGTCGGCGACCAAGCAGTTGAACGCCGACGCTGGCTGATCAACCCGCACTCCTGCGGTCCGCCAAGCAGGCGGAACACCTCGGGCAGGTCTGGCAGACGAGCTGGGCGCTGCCGGCATTCAAGGCCACGGCAACCGGCAACGCTGTCCTACGCGACTCCAGCAGGAGCTCGCCCAGGGCAGGACGCTGCTCGATCGTGCCCGTACGGCGTTCACGACACTGAACGACCAGCTGTCCGCGAGCCGTCAGCACTACGGCGACAACGTGAACACGGCCACGAGGGAGCTGGTCATCGTCCTGCTGGTCGGACTCGTGCTCCTGGTGGGCGGCACCATTGCGGTGTCGGTCGCATTGCGGAGGTGGGTGACCCGGCCGCTCGATTCCGTGACGCAAGATGCTCGACAGGTCACCATCGGTGAGCTCGCGCATCCGATCAGCCCCACCGGGCCGTCGGAGATCCGCGCCCTTGCCTCCGACATTGAGGCGATGCGCGTTCGGATCGTGCAGGAGCTGGCCGAGGTGGACTCGGCTCGAGCCGAGACTGCCGAGCGCAATGTCGCGCTGGACAGGTCCAACCACGAGCTCGAGCAGTTCGCCTACGTCGCCTCCCACGACCTCCAGGAACCGCTGCGCAAGGTCACCAGCTTCGTCCAGCTCCTCCAACAACGCTACGAGGGCCAGCTCGATGCTCGAGCCGACGAGTACATCGGTTTCGCTGTCGACGGGGCCTCGAGAATGCAGCAGCTCATCAGCGACCTCCTGGCCTTCTCGAGGGTGGGGCGGAGTGCAGACCGTTTCCAGGTGACGCCGTTAGCGGAGCTCGGTCACGGCGGCTCTGGACAATCTCGACATCGCACTGCGTGAGGCTTCGGCAGAAGTGTGCGTTGCGCCCGATCTGCCGCAGATCGTCGGAGATCCGATCCTGCTGACCTCCCTGTGGCAGAACCTGATCGGCAACTCGCTCAAGTTCCGATCCGAGGCGGCGCCCCGGATCGACATTGGGGTGCGGCGAGAAGGCGGATTCTGGCTGCTCTCCGTCAGTGACAACGGCATCGGGATCGAGCCCCGGTTCGCCGACAAAGTGTTCGTGATCTTCCAACGCCTGCACGGAAGGGACGCCTACCCTGGGACCGGCATCGGCCTCGCCCTCTGCAAGAAGATCGTCGAGTTCCACGGAGGGGAAATCTGGCTCGACCCCGAAGTCTCTTCTGGTACGCGGATTTGCTTTACTCTTCCGTTGACACGGAGGGAGATAGCAGCATGATTCAGGCGGACCGGGAGTCGACCATCGTGTTGCTCCTCGTAGAGGATGACCCGGGTGACGTGACGATGACCCGGGAGGCGCTGAACGAGGCGAAGGTCCTCCACGATCTCCACGTGGTCGACAACGGCGAGGCCGCCATTTCGTTCCTCCGCCAAGAACCGCCCTATGCCGACGCGCCCCGCCCTGATCTCATCTTCCTCGACCTGAATCTTCCCCGTATGGACGGTCGCGAAGTCCTTGCGTTGGTGAAGAGCGACGAGTCGCTGCGAAGAATCCCCCTGGTCGTGCTGACCACCTCGGACTCACAGGACGACATCGCGCGGAGCTACGACCTCCACGCCAATGCGTACGTCACCAAGCCGGTCGGGCTGGAGTCCTTCCTGACGGCGATACGGCAGATCGACCACTTCTTCCTGACTGTCGCCAGCTTGCCCGACCGATAGCAGGGGCCGGCGCGAAAGAACAGCCGGATAGGTCTCACTCGGCAGGCGACCTCCGCAACGGGCTCGCTCGGCATCATCCGGCGGCACGCGCCTACCATCCGACCATGACCGAGGTCCAAGACAGATATCGGCTGGTGTCGAGTGGATTCGACGCTGTGGTGGGCGCCGTCGGCCCGGGTGGGTGGGATGCCCAGACACCCTGCGAGGGATGGAGCGCTCGCGATGTGGTCGCCCATATCGTCACCGGCCATCGACGCATCATCGCCAACGTGAAGGGTGGGGAGCCCGCACCATTGGGCGCCGACGAGGATCCGAAGACAGCGTGGGAACACGCATCTCGAGCAGTCGACGACATCACGGGAGATCCGGAGGCGCTCAACACGGAGATCGACGGCCCGACCGGGCAAATGCGCGTCGGCGAAATCATCGGACGGTTCGTCTGCATGGACGTGCTCGTGCACACCTGGGACCTGGCCAGGACCGTGGGCGCGGACGAGCACCTCGACGAGGAATTGGTCCGCCAGTCCTACGACGCTCTGAAGCCGATGGATGCCATGATCCGACAACCGGGGGTCTTCGGGGCGAAGCTGGAGCCGCCGGCCGGGGCAGATCTGCAGACCGAGTTCCTGTACTTCCTCGGCCGTCAGGCCTAGGGCCGCCGCTCGTACCCCGCCCGTCCGTCTCGGGACACGCCTCGTGGACCAGCCTGGAGTCTGCGGACAATGACTGACAATGACTTCAGCCAGGGCGGCTACTTGACGATGAGATAGGGGCAGACTTTCTGTGCCCAACATCTCGAAGGGCCCAACACGTGACGGTGTCCACCTCCATCAGGCACATGTGACCAGCCATGTGCCTGGCCTGGACGCAGCCCGGCCGATTCTTGACGCTTTGGCCCAGCCGGTCGTCGTGACCGATCTGAAGGCGACGATCCTCTACTGGAATCAGTCCGCGACAGACCTCTACGGCTTTCGCGCCGACGAAGCACTGGGCCATTGCCTCCATTCGCTCCTCGAGAGTCCACCCTTCGAGGTCGGCAGAGAATCAGTGGACACGCTCGCTGGCAAGGGATACTCGACGACCCGTCACATTGAAGGTCGTTCTCGTTCGGGCAAGGCACTCACAGTGCTCATGACGATGACTCCTCTGGGTCGGGAAAACGGGGACCCAATCGCACTCATCGGTACAGCGGTGGACGTCACAACCGCCGCAAATGATCACCGGGGGTTGAAAGAGGCGGTGGCCCTCGTCGAGGAGAAGTCGGCGCGAATCGAAGTGGAAGCCGAACTCGCCCGCGTCAGTGGCGAGGCCGAGCGTCTACGCCTCGACGCCGAGGCTGATCGCATCACGGCGGAGAGCGAGAAGAAGGAAGCCGAACGTGTTCGCCTCGAAGCCGAGGCTGACCGCCTCACGGCTGAAGGGGAGAAGAAAGAAGCCGAACGTGTTCGCCTTGAAGCTGAGGCTGACCGCCTCACGGCTGAGGGAGAAAAGAAGGGTCGCCGAACGCGTTCGCCTTGAAGCCGAGGCTGACCGCCTCACGGCTGAAGGAGAGAAGAGGGTCGCCGAAGGACTACTCGTCGAAGATGCAGCACACCGCGAGCAACTCGAGGCTCAGCTCCATCGATCACAGCGCCTGGAGAGTCTCGGGCAACTTGCGGGCGGCATCGCACACGACTTCAACAACCTCCTGGCCGTGATTTTGAACTATGCATCGTTCGTCGCCGAGGAGCTGTCCGCCGCCACAGCCAATGGCTCCGCTGCGCAATGGGAGGAGCCGCTCAAGGACGTGAGACAAATCCAGCTGGCGGCAGAGCGTGCGAGCCTGCTCACCCACCAACTTCTCTCGTTTGCCCGGAGGGAGGTCGTGCAAGCCCGTGCACTGAGTCTCAACAGCGCCATCACTCGGATGGAGCAGATACTGCGCCGCACGATCGGCGAGCAGATCGAACTCGTCATCACCCTTGCGCCGAGCCTGCCGATGATCCTCGCCGACCCGGGTCAGATTGAGCAGATCGTTCTCAACCTGGCCATCAATGCCCGCGACGCAATGCCGTCCGGAGGGACCCTGTCCATCGACACGGCTGTGATCGAGACGCTGGAAAGCGAGACTCCGGCCACTGGAGTGCCGCCAGGACTCTACGTCCGCTTCCGCGTGAGCGATACAGGAATCGGCATGTCCGCGGAAGTCCGCGACCGAGCCTTCGAACCGTTTTACACAACCAAGCCCAGTGGCGAGGGCTCGGGTCTCGGGTTGGCGACGGTCTACGGCATCGTGCTGCAGTCCGGTGGTTATTCACGGATCTACTCCGACGAAGGTATCGGGACCTCAATCTCCATACTGTTGCCTGTCTCAGAAGATGAGACCCTGGGTGAACCGGGCGATGGAAGCCTGCACCACGAGCTCCCTCTGGGAACTGAGACGATCCTCGTCGTCGATGACGAGCAGGCGCTCCGCGAAGTCACCGGACGAATGCTCACTCGCAGCGGTTACACGGTTCTCACGGCCTCGAGCGGTGACCAGGCGATAGAACTCGCGGCGAGTCATGCTGGGCCAATCCATCTTCTGCTCACTGACGTGATCATGCCGAAAATGCAAGGTCCAACTGTCGCAAAAGAAGTGAGAAAGGTGAGGTCCGACATACGGGTCTTGTTCATGTCCGGTCACGCTCAACCAGTTCTGCAGGCAGAAGATGTTCTCGGAACAGACTTCTTGCTGCTGGAGAAGCCCTTCGACCAGGCGATTCTGCTTGAGGGTGTACGTACCGTGCTGGATCGCCATGAGTGAGGAAGCTGTTATCCGCGTCGTCCTGATCGACGACCACGAGATGATCCTTCAGAGCATGGTGCGCTTGCTCGGTGATGATCCGCAGATCGCTGTGGTCGGCACAGCGCTCACGGCCGAACAGGGTATCGCCGTCACGCAGGACAGAACGGCCGGACATCGTCATTGTCGACTACAGCCTTACGGACATGGATGCTCCCGATGCGATCAAGCTCCTCCGGACGGTTCATCCCGATGTCAAGGTCATTACATTGTCTGGCTCAGAGCGACCCGGGGCGCTCTATGCCTCAATACGTGCCGGTAGTTCGGGATGGGTCAAGAAAACCCGTGCAATCCAGGAACTCCGAAACGCAGTGCTCAATGTGGCCGCTGGGCGGCCTGTCCCCAGTGAGGAGATCGAATCACTTCCACCGCTCGATCAGCTTGTCCTGCACTACCAACCGATAGTGGGTCTCGAGAATGGGCGACATCATCGGGTTCGAGGCTTTGGTTCGCTGGCAACACCCAGAAAGAGGCCTGCTCCACCCGATCGCGTTCTTGCCACTCGCGCACGAGACCGGCTTTATCGTCGAGATCGACCGCTGGGTGTGGGAGCACGCCATGCATCAGTTGCATGCGTGGCAGCAGCGATTCCCCTCGAGCCCGCACCTCTTCATGAGTGTCAACATGTCCGTGACCGACCTCTCGGATCCGGGCCTCTTCGAAACGATCTCAGGAATAGTGAGAGAAGCCGAGATCGATCCGGTCGACCTGGTCATTGAGATCACCGAATCCGTACTTCTCGACGATGCCGAACAGACGATCCATTTCCTCGGGCAACTCAAGGATCTCGGGGTCGGTCTGGCACTCGACGACTTTGGAACTGCCTTCTCATCTCTCTCGTACGTCCGCCGTTTCCCGTTCGATCGTTTGAAGTTGGACATTTCGTTCACCTCGGAACTCCCTCAGTCGACTCGCTCAATGTTGCTGGTCGAAGAGATCTGCCACCTGGCCACATCGATGGGAATGAAGAGCATCGCCGAAGGGATCGAGCGGCAGGAGCAAGCCGACGCGCTTCGAGACATCGGATGCTTCTGCGGACAGGGCTACCTCTATTCACGCCCTCTGTCGGCAAGCGGCTGCACCGGACTTCTGCAAGGCTCGTCACGCTTCTCTCGCCGATCAAGATCGTGCCGCGTTGAGTCCGGAGCAGGCATCGCCACAGTCAAGACGTGCCGCCGCCACATCTGCCCTTGCGGCAAACCGTGCAAAGCACACGCCCGCGCCGCCGGCAATTCGCAAGTAGGTCGTTGGCGCTCTGAGGCGATACCGTAGCAGGGGTGCATCATTGCTCGCCATTCTCGTGCGTTCGCCCATGCCGTGTCGCCTGCGGCGACCTTGGGTCATTGGTTGATACCGCCGGCGTCGTTGGGCGGCTGCGCTTTGGTTGCTCAGCCCGTCGGAGTAATTTCCCGTCGGGAACGACCGTGACGACGGCTGCGCATCGCTGAGGGTCCTCGCTCGGCCATGGAGAGATTGGCGGCGGTGTTGATCAGGGCCACATGAGAGAAGGCCTGCGGGAAGTTCCCGAGCAGCCGATCGAGCTTTGGGTCGTACTCCTCGGAGAGGAGACCGACGTCGTTGCAGAGCCCACAGAGCCGCTCGAACATCTCTTTCGCCTCGTCGTGGCGTCCGAGCAGTACCAGGTTGTCGGCGAGCCAGAAGCTCGTCATCAAGAAAGCTCCTTCGGTGCCGTGGAGGCCGTCGACGTCCTCGTCGGTGTCGGTCTGGTATCGACGGACCAACCCCTCGGTGACGAGGCCCTTCTGAATCGCGTCGATGGTTCCGACGATTCGAGGGTCATCGGGTGGCAGGAAGCCGACAGGTGCGAGCATGAGCAGACTCGCATCGAGCAACTTCGAGCCGTAGTACTGGGTGAAAGTGTTGAGCCCACGGTCGAAGGCTTTGTCGCAGACTTCCGCGTGGATTTCGTCACGGAGTTGCCGCCAGTGGTCCATGGATCGCTTTGGCAGGATTTCCGCCTCCGCCAGCGTGACGGCGCGGTCGAAGGCCACCCAGGCCATGACCTTCGAATGGGTGAAATGCCGCCGCGGCCCGCGGACTTCCCAGATCCCGTTGTCCGGCTCCCGCCACACTTTCTCGAGGTGATGGAGGATCGCCATCACCTGACCAGGAGCAACGTTGGATTCTTTGGGTATGGAGCTTTGCCAGTACGTGACGGCGGAGTCCAGAACTTCGCCGTAGACGTCGAGTTGGAGCTGCAGCACTGCTCGGTTGCCGATGCGCACCGGCGTTGACCCCTCGTAGCCGGGCAGGAAGTCGAGCTCGAACTCGGGGAGCATTCGTTCCCCGTCGACGCCGTACATGATCTGCATCTCCCCTGGGGTTCCCGCGACGGCGCGGCGAAGCCACTGCACCCACGCCGCCGCCTCGTCGGTGTAGCCCGAGATCAACAGGGCGTGCAGGGTGAAGGTCGAGTCCCGAAGCCAGGTATAGCGATAGTCCCAGTTGCGGCTTCCTCCGATGGTCTCGGGGAGCGAGGTGGTCGCCGCGGCGCACACCGCGCCGGTGGGCTCGTAGGTGAGAGCCTTCAAGGTGATCAGCGAGCGGACGACCAAGTCGCGGGAGTCCCCGTTGTAGGTGCAGCGAGCCACCCAGTTGTGCCAGTACTGCCGCGTGTGGATGCGGGCGGCGAGGCTGTCGAGGGGGAGCGGAGCGCGGACCTCGGACGGAAACCAGGTGAGCGAGAAGGAGCGGCGGGTGTCACCCGAGACGGAGAAGGACGCAGTGGTGGTGTTGTCCCTTCCAACGAGAGGGACGGGGCTGTGCAGGCGGAGACCGTCACGGCCCGCGACGAGGACGAGGCCATCACCAGTCGCAGTAGCCCACGGCGTGATGGCGCCGTATTCGTAACGCACGATCAGCTCCATCTGCATGTCGACCGTGCCAGCACGAGCTTCGACGATGCGGTGGATCATCGGATGGCCGTCGTAGGGCGGCATGAAATCGGACACCGCCGCCGTTCCCGTCGCTGTCTCGAAGATTGTCTCGAGAATCAAGGTCTCCGGCTCGTAGCGGCGGGTGACCTTCGTCACCTCGCCCTTCGGGGCAATCAGCCATCGTCCATTGCCTGCGTTCCCGAGCAGCGCTGCAAATGCCGCGGCGGAATCGATGCGCGGCACGCACCACCAGTCGATGGATCCGCTGAGGTCGACAAGGGCGGCCGTTTTCGTGTCGCCGATGATCGCGTAGTCCTCGATCTTCGAGGGCATTGGCTCCTCCTTCGGACTCAGTGCTCGTTCCGCATGGTCATGGCTCGACTGAGAAGAACCGATCAAATGCTGCTTGATCGCTGTAAAAGGATTCAATCCGCGAGATCCGTTGTCGTCCGTCGTTCTCGGTCACCGCGACGAGGAAGATGACCCGGAAATCATGCTGTTGACCTTCTCGCTGCAGATGGATCTTCGCAAGCGCTGCGACATTGTCGACCCCGGCCATCCAGTCTTCCCATTTGAGGACATCGATCGGGTCTTCTGTGAGTCGGAGAAAGGTCGAGAGGTGTGCCGCAACGGCTTGAGCGCCTTGGAAGACGCCAGAGGGTGGATGTGCCCCGGGGACGACGTCAACGACGTGAGGGTCGAGGAGCTCGCAGGCCGCTGACACATCGCCCCCAAAAAACTTCTGGAAGAACTCCTGTGCGACCGTTACTCGGGAATCCGTCATGGCTCTAATCCCTCCGCTCCGTGTACGTGGCTGGCGAGACGCTGGTCCGGGCCGTGAGTCGTCAACCGCACGCATGTACGGCCGCCGCTCCCAGATCCTCTTCGGCCCAGCTGCCCACGAGCGCCAGTCTGGCCGACCTCGAGCGGTGGCGGCCAGTGGCTCGTCGTCCATTGCCCGGCCCAGCCGAGGCGAGCCTTCGGGTCAAAAGATCTCGATCAGCTTCGACACGATTTTCGTGAGGAGTCCCTTCAGAGCACGGTGCTCTTCCTCGTCGAGGACGTCGAAAGACGAGGCGCCGCACGTGCTCTACGTGTATGGGCAGCCTTGGTGGCGAGTTCCCGTCCAGCCTCCGCAAGGAGGGCAGGCATGCAAAAGGACCATCGAAGGGCAGTGGATGGCTCTTCTCGTTGTCGTGACAGAATGTCACCATGAGCCCCACCAGCGCACGGGTTCGCCCATCGCCCAACCGAACAGCAGTCGCAGCGGGACGCCTGCAGAGTTCCGCACGCCGGGATGCCCTGCTCGACGCCGCCGTGGCGTTGGTCAGGACCAAGAGTGTGCAGGAGGTGTCGATGGAGGCCGTGGCCGAGCATGCCGAAGTCAGTCGAGCCCTCGTCTACAAGCACTTTGCCAACCGCGACGAGCTCTTGGCGGCCGCGTACCGCCGGGAAGCGTCGAAGTTGCACACAGAGCTCGCATCGGAAGTGGCTTCCGCAAACACTGTCGAGGAGATGTACCTAGCCCTCCTGCGCGGTTCGATCCGGGCCACGGTGGAGCGAGGGAGAGATCTTCAGCGCCCTTCGTGCCGCCGGCGGTTGGAACCGAGGCATCCGCAGAGAACAACGGTCGAGGGACCACGACACGGTCCGGGCCTTCGCCGCCGTGGCAGTTCGGCAGTACGGGCTTGAGCGCAGTCGCTCTACCTCTGTCACCGCCGTACTGTTGGGCGCGCTCGATGCCGTTCTGGCGCAGTGGCGTCGCGATCCGAGCGAACGCAGTGCAAAGACCCTCGAGGAGACCTACCTGGCGATGGTCGTCGGCGCCTATTCGGGAGCGCCCGCGGACCGTCGGTCCGTGGCAGCCGAGGGCTAACGACCTCCATCCGAGGCGGGCGACAACCAGCGACCATTCGAAGAGTGGATCTGGCCGGCGCGTCCCGCAGAGCTTTCGAACCCGACCAGTTCGCGATCCTCCATTGGGTCTGCATCCATCGCCCCATCGATTACCACCGAGGCATCGTGAACAGCAGCTCCTTCCACACGAACATTGGGACGACCGCCAGGACAGGCCGTCAGAACGCTCTCACGGACCTCGTGAGCAGGGAAGGCTGCGGGTAAATCTCCTCGAAGCCGCACACCGCTTCGCCGTCCGAGTAGGACCGCCACTCCAGCCAAAAAGGCGAGCATGGCGAGCAAGAAGGAGTTGCCGGCCAAGAACTCCCAACCATTTTGATGGAGCTCTGGCGGGTTGTTGGTGACCTTCCAAGACGTGGGCACCCACCAAATGGGGGCGGCGACGAACAGCATTGCGGTCAATCCGGCGAGCAGCGGGCCTCGTTTCGGTCGGTCGGCTCCTGCGGCCAGCCAGACGATCAGCGGCACGACCCACACCATGTGGTGGACCCAGGTGATGGGTGAGATGATGAGCCCGGTCGCTGCGCACACAAGAACCCCGAGCACGGTCGAGGACCTCCGATGTGCCCACGCTGCGAGCGCCAACCCTCCGACTCCGATCGCCGCGAGGAGTGGCATGACGACAAAAGCCGAGACGGGTCCATGGTGCAACCTCTGCAGGGCGCTCGAGAGGTTCTGATCACTCGAGTAGAGCAACGCGCCGGCTCTCTTGGAGTCCAAGACGTACTTGGTCCAATAGCTCCATGAGGCGCTTGGGGTGACAATAAAGGCGATCGCCTCACATGCGACGAAGGTGATAACAGCGTTGAGGGCGCCACGGGCCCGACGGGTGATGATGAGGTAAGGACGAAGATGAGCGGGGTGAGCTTTATGGCCGCCGCGAGGCCAGTCGCTACACCGAGCGGCATGGTCCGTGAGCCGATCCGGCGCTCAGTTGCGAGGTCCCAGAGAACGAGGAGGCAGAGGACAAGATCGATCTGACCAAGACCGACGGCAGTGAACACCGGGTTCAGAGCGAGTACTGGTAAGGGCAACAGCAGTGCCTGCCTCAACGCTTCCTTGTGCTCGAGTGCGGGAACCACTATCCGGATCGATAGGTAGATAAGGGCCCCGAGCGCGACAATGTTTGTGATGCCCCACATGACCTGCAAAGCCCAAAGACCGAGGTGCAATCCACAAAGGGCGAACACAAGCGCCGCGAACGGTGGATAGGTGAAGAGCAGATGACTGTTTCCGAACTCTACTGAGTACAGATCCGGCGACAGAACATGCTGGCTACCCATTCGATAGACGTCGATGTCCACCTGATAGTTGCGCAACGCCAGATACAAGGAGAGCCCGAGTGCGCCCGCGGCGGACAAAGCAGCGGGCATCCACTGTCGGAGCGCCGTGCCGGGCGTTCGCGGGACGAAAGCTGTTGTTGCGTTCATGGCATGTCAGGCATCATGAGCACAACGAGACGCTGTGAGCTGATGCCTCCCGGGATCGCGACCATTGACGGGCTGGTCTGCGAGAAGGATCGCGAATCATCAACGACTGCCGTTGTGAAGGCATGGTTGGCGCACGAGTCCACCGTAAAGAGGAGCGCTTCGGATTTGAATGCGGGAGACGGGAGTCATGGACTGGGGCTAGCACCATGTCGGAGCGAACCAACCACCGTCTGTCATGTGACGAAGTACGCCAGAACGGCCAGGACCCGTCGATAGTCGTCGTCGGAGTGTTGGAGGCCGAGCCGCCAGAGCAAGGAGGGCTCGTTTGCACTCGTCTCGCGTCGTACGCAGGCTTGGACCGGCTTGGCAGCGGGCCCCGCTCGTTCCAACGGGTGGTGTAGCGGGGTCCGCTGTTCGGCGGTCACTAGCCTCGGAGGAATGGCTGCCACTTTCACCGAATCGGTCAACACCTACGTCGACCAGGCCGCAACGCTGCTCGGCGTCGAGGAGGACGTGCGGATTCTGGTGGCCGAGCCCTACCGCCAAGTCGACGTCCAGGTGCCGATCCATGCCGACGACGGGTCCGTCCTGTCGTTCCGGGGCTACCGGGTCCAGCACAACGGTGCTCGGGGACCGTTCAAAGGCGGCCTGCGCTACCACCCCCACACCGACCTCGACGAGGTCCGTGGACTGGCTTCTTTGATGACATGGAAGTGCGCTCTCCTCGACGTGCCCTTCGGTGGCGCCAAGGGGGGCATCGACCTTGGACCCGGCGACGCTTTCACCCCGCGAACTCGAATCGGTGACCAGGAGCTACACGCACGCCATCTCGGGCGTCATCGGCCCGAACCTCGACATCTTGGCACCCGACGTGAACACCGATGCCCGGGTGATGGGTGGGTCATGGATGCCTACTCCTCGCGGGCCGGCTGGTCTCCGGCCGTGGTCACCGGCAAGCCGCTCGACCTGGGCGGTATCCCGGGCCGGGTCGAGGCGACGGGCCGGGGCGTCGTGGCCGTGACCGCGGCCACCTCGAGCGCCCTGGGAAGAGCCTGGCCGGCCAGCGCGTCGTCATTCAGGGGTTCGGCAACGTCGGCCGCCACGTGGCGCAGATCGCGGCCGAGCAGGGGGCAAAGATCGTCGGCGTCTCAGACGTCTCGGGTGGTCGAGCCGTCCCCGAGGGCATCGACGTCACGGCCCTGCTGGCCAGGTCGAGCCGGGCACGCTGCTCAAGGAGGTGGACGTCGGTGATTTCGTCACCAATGCCGAGCTGCTCGGCCTCGAGTGCGAGTGCTGGTTCCGGCCGCCTTGGAGAACGCCATCGACGCCGGCAATGTCGCCGGGTGCGGGCACCCCTCATCGTCGAGGCGGCCAACCACCCGGTCTCACCCGAGGCTGACGCCATCCTCGCTGACGGCGGCGTGATCGTGGTTCCCGACATCTTGGCCAATGCCGGAGGAGTCACCGGGAGTTACTTCGAGTGGACATCGAATCTCACCGAGTTCCGCTGGTCCGAGGAGCGGTTCAATCAGCAGCTGCTGGACTTCCTGGACCGAGCGTTCCGCGCCATGTGGGATCGCCACCTCGAGCGTGGGGTCGATCTGCGGACCGCCGCCTACATGGTCGGGATTGACCGGGTAGCCGAAGCCATCCGACTGCGTGGCCTGGCTTGAAAACCGTCTGAGCGTCTCGGGTTGGCGGTCCGGCTGAGTTGTGGACGAGTGGTCGAGCCGGCCTTGGGGTGTCTATACCGGGTATCGATATCCGTATGGTCCCCAAAACGGGGTCAGCTTGAACCACATCTTCCCTGGTCAGTGTGATACATGGTGCTGGCGAGACCCCTCGTGTCCATCCGATTTGCTCGAAAGGATGGACAAATGGAAGGACAAAATGGGCGGCCGCTCAAATGCCCGGGCCTGCCAGCGCTTGCCCTCTTTTTGCTCGCCTCGCAGCCAATTAGGCGGAATCGGACACCAGTAAAGTATCCTTCTAGTCAGAGGGATATTGAGCTATTCCTGGACGCTGCGAGCCGTTCTCCATCTCGAAGAGCGGCCGGGCGGCCGCCATTCAACTCCCCGGTTCTGCATCAACAGCCAATCGTTTCGGGAGGACCCTGTGGAAGCCGAGTTCGTTCGCTACACGGTCGACAATGGCATTGCCGTCATCGCCATCGATCGTCCGCAGGCCGCAAACGCCCAAAATCCACAAATGCTCCAGGAACTCGATGAGGCCTGGAGCCTTTCGGACCGTGATCCTGACGTCAGAGTCGTTGTGCTGCGCAGCGAGGGAAAGCACTTCTCGGCCGGTCACGACATGCAGGGTGGTGGCGACCCTTCCTTGGGCCCGCAACGGGTCGATGGCGCACTCACCGTCGACACCTACTTCGATTGGGAGGAGCGCGGGTACCTCCACTACGCCAAGCGATGGCGCGATCTGGTCAAACCCTCGATTGCCGCCGTTCAGGGCAAGTGCATCGCCGCCGGCCTCATGCTCTGTTGGCCCTGTGACCTCATCATCGCCGCGGACAACGCGGAGTTCTCCGACCCCGTCGGGCTGATGGGGATGCCCGGAGTGGAGTTCTTCGCCCACCCATGGGAATTCGGTCCACGTCGGGCGAAGCAAATTCTGTTCACAGCATCTGCGCTTTCAGCAGAACAGGCCCGTGAATGCGGCATGGTGAACGAGGTCGTCCCGCTGGAGACGCTGCAGGAACGGGCAATGAGCTCTTGCCGGCGAAGTCGCTGCGATGGATCCCTGGGCTGTCCGACTGGCGAAGCGGGCGATCAACAGCGCTGTGGACGCCATGGGGTTCTCCCAAACCATCTCGACCAACTTCGACATCCATCACTTGGGTCATGCCCGCGCCATCGCCCATACCAATGGAGCGACTTCGGTCATGGCCGATCTGGCGGCGATGAAGGCCCGCTCGAAATGATGCGGGGAACGTGCGTGGCCGTCGCCCGCAGGGGGACTTCGCGACCGGGTCTTCGGACTCAGGGCAGTGAGGAGCTGACCCCGTGCCGACCTACCAGCGGGATGGATTGGAGCTTCATTACGAGGTCCGAGGTGATGGTCCCCCCGTCCTGTGCGTGCACGGTGCAACCGGAACCGGTTCATATGAATGGTCGCGGGTCGCTGACGCCCTGAAGGATCGTTACCGGTTCATCATCCCCGACCTGCGCGGCCATGGCGCGTCCGATTACCAGGCCGGTGAAATGAGCATCGAGGCCGTCAATGCCGACCTGCTGGCCCTGATCGCTCATGAAGAGATCGAACCGCCGCACGTCTTGGCGTTCTCTTTCGGCGCTGAGGCGGCGCTGGATTTGGAATTGGTCTACCCCGGTACTGCCGCCAGCCTCATTCTGGTGAGCCCCGGGTTGGGCGACCCGAAGTCGAGCGTGCCGACCCGCGCACAGCTGGAGTCGCGCTGGCCGGCGCAAACTCCGCACCCTGCATGAGGAGCGACACGGCCAGGATCACTGGCTCGACGTGATGCTCGAGCTCTGCGATCGGGCAGCGAAACGACCGAAGGCGGATCTGCAGGCCATCGGATGTATCGGCTGTCCAGTACTTCTTGTCCTTGGCAGCGAGGACGACCCTCGGCGCCTGCGGCAGGCAGAGGTGATGCAGGATGCGCACGAACGAACAGAGATCGTCGTCATCGAAGGCGGCCGCCATGCGGTGCACAAGGACCACATGCCAGAAGTTGTCGCCGCCATGGCCGCTTTTCTCACCAAGGTGCCCGGAGACACATCGAGGTCGCACTCATGAGGCATGGTCGGAGCCCTGTGACACCCACACTAGGATTCGAATGGAGTTATCCGCGGGGAAATGCCTGACAATTGGCGGACCTTCTCGGTCGGCGCATCCGGAGGAAGTACGTGAGATGGCAGCTGTCAAGGTGACCAAACCGGTTGAAGAAGTGGACGCCGACGATTCCATGCCCGAGTGGAAGCGCCTCAGCATTGAGCGCTCCCTCCAAGGCCCGCGTGCGCGGGCACAGGAACGAACTGATCGCTTCGTCGGCGCGGCTATGGAACTGATGGCCGAGCGCGGCAGCATCGATTTCACGGTGCAGGACGTCGTCGACCGTTCAAGGATGTCGATACGGACCTTCTACAACTTCTTCGCCAGCAAGGACGACCTGCTCGTTGCCGTACACGAGACGATTCTGGCCACCGAGGTCGTGCCGCGTATGCGCTGCCAGGTGCGAGGCGCTGAGCGACCCCATCGCCCGGGTCAAGGCCTATGTCGAGGGGATCTACGACATCACCTCGAATCCCGGTCCGGCGGCACGTGCGCTCACGACCTATAGCAACCGGCTTCTCGAAAGCCGGCCCGAGGACCTCGAACGAGCCTTCAAACCACAGATCGATCTCGTTGTCGAACTCATTCGAGATGCCAAGGCGTCTGGCCGGCTACATACTTCCCTCAGTACAGAGGCGGCAGCACATCTACTCCACCACACCGTCCTCGCAACCGTCCACGCGCGGATTCTCGGCGCTGACGGGGAGGGCCGCATTAGCGCCGCAGACCTCTGGACCTTCTGCTCCTCAGGCATCGGGGTCACGGAGGACTGAGTCGCGCGTGTCGCTCGTGGGTCAGAGCGCGTTGTCGTCTGACTCGTCGAACCACGTCTCGATCTCGGTCCGTACGACCTTCCCCATGGCGTTGCGGGGCAATGCCCCGATCCTCCAAAGTTCTGGCACCTTGTAGCGCGCCAACTGGGACGTGCAATGGCTCGTCAGGGTCTCGATGCCCAGCGTGTATCCCTCGTCGACCTCGATAGCTGCCGCAACGCGCTGCCCGAGGCGTTCGTCGGGCACACCGACCACTGCAGACTCCTCGGACGCCCCGCACCTCAAGGATGACTCGCTCGATCTCGGCCGGGTAGACATTTGCTCCGCCCCGGAGGATCAATGCGTTCCTTCGGTCTCGGACAAAGAGTCGACCATGGGCGTCGAGATATCCGATGTCCCCCGTGTACAGCACCCCGTCCCGTACCGTCTCGGCCGTCGCTTCCGGGTTCCCCAGATAGCCGAGCATGGGTCGGTACACTTCCGCCCACGCGCCGTTCTGTCGGGCGCGGACGGTGATCTCTCCGGTCTCACCGGCGGGCTGCACCGTCTCCCCGTCGCGAATCTCGACCACGAAATGCGGAAGTGACGTGCCGCTGCACCCGGGCAGGCGAGGCTCGTCGCGATCCTCGATCGTGACCACGGTCGGCGCTTCGGTGAGACCGTACGTCGCTGACACCCGACAACCGAAGCGACGCTCGAATGCAGCTCGTACCGACTCGGGAAGATAGGTACCGCCCGTCCAGGTGTCCGTCAGGGAGCGCAGGTCCTCGACGGCTACCTCGTCGGCAGTGACGAGGCCGTGCAAAATCGTGGGAACGCCGAACCACGAGTTCACCGCTTCGTCCCTCACCCAGGCCGCGACGCCGAGGGGGTCGACTCGGTCCATCACGATCTGCGTACCGCCGGCTTGCGCCACCAGCAACGTGCTCGTGACCTGCATGTTGAGAATGGTCAGTGCCGCGCAGTCGCCCTTTCTGAGGTCGGGACCGAAGCCCCGTGCGTTGATCAGCACCGCCCCTGGGAGCAGCAGGTTCCCATGGGAGTGCACGACCCCCTTTGGTCGACCGGTCGTGCCACTCGTGTAGGCGATGCCGGCCGGATCTGTCGCGCGCCGTTTCGGTCGTTGGTAGCTGGGCTGGGCGCTCTCGACCAGCGCCCGCCAAGCACTGGTGCCATCGCCGACCACCATGACCGGGGGCATCCCGGACCCTCGTCGGGCGCTGGCGAGGCCCTCGGCCACATCCGGGGAAGCCAGCAGAAGACAAGCGTTGGCGTCGTGCAGGATGAACTCTTTCTCGGGAGGGGCCAGGTTGCGATTGATCCCGAGCCAGATGGCACCGAGTCGCGCCACCGCGTGAAAGGTGATCACCACATCGCTCGTATTGGGGAGGCTGACCGCGACCACCTCGTCCTTCTTGACTCCCATTTCAGCGAGAGCGCCTGCCGCTCGTTCTGCGGCTCGGTCGAGCTCCTCGTAGGTCATCCGGGCGTCGGAGCAGACCAGGGCCTCATGGTCGGGATCACGCTCCAGCGCCCGCTCGAGCACCGTGCCGACGGACGTCGGCACCAGACCTGCATCCGGCCCAAGCTCCGACCGTCGTCCCATGCCCCGCCCCTCAGAGAAGATGAATGTCGGTATGGTAGGACATGACTTTCCTCCGTGAAAAGCCATGACTGCAGCGGCGGTCAGCGTGATCAGCGGTGGCTCGACAGGAATAGGTCTGGCCGTTGCGGAACGTCTCGCCGCCGGAGGTGGACGCGTGGCCATCCTCGGCCGCGACCCCGCGCACCTGCTGGTAGCAAAAGGCGCTATCGAAGAGGCGGGGGCGGGCGGCGTCCTCGCCATTGCGGCCGATGCCACGAAAGACAACGAGGTCGCGGACGCGTTTCGGAAGATCGACGAGGCGTGGGGCGAAGTCCACGCGCTGATCAACGCAGTCGGTCCCTCCGGGGCCGGGCGCTTCGAGGATCTCTCCGACGAGGCGTGGGTTCGCGCATTCGACCAGGGTGCGCTCACGGCGGTCCGCTGCATCCGCCACGCTCTCCCCCTCCTGCGGCGCGCTGATTGGGGACGGATCGTCAACGTCACCGCAGTCTCTGTGCAGCATCAGAGCACGGCGTTGATCGGATACACCGCCAGCAAGGCCGCGCTCACCAGCATTACCAAGAACCTGGCCCGCAGCCTGGCCGTCTGATGGAATCCTGGTGAACGCGGTAGCGCCGGGCCCGGTCCTGACCGGGCCGATCAAGGCCGCGGTGCGAGCGGCGCACGGCGATTCCGACGACCGGTACGACGCCTACCGCGTCATGTCCGAGCGCTACGGCTCCGAGGTGGACCTCGGAAGAGTCGCCGACCCAGCCGAGGTTGCCGAAGTCGTGGCGTTTTGCGCCTCGGCCGCCAATACCTACATGACCGGCGCACATCTGAACGTCGACGGGGGTTCCGACTTCACATAGGTGCGGCGCGGGCACGCGGCCTGGCGAGCCGCCGATAGCAGCGAACATGGCTCTCAGCGTCAACCCGCACGCCTGCAACCTGGTGCCGATCCGTGACTCCAGGTACGAGAATGACATGATCCTATAGATGCAATAGTATGCATATTCGCTCGTGCCGGCGGCGCGGGTCCATGTGGGGCCTTGCATCCGAAGGAAGGTGAACGATGGTCGGCGGCATCGACGGTATTCAGGATTTCCGGTCCGCCTCCACGGCCGACTTCCGCCGCGCGCTCGTGGGGTGGATCGATGATCGACGAACCGAGCTGGAGCCGCCCTACCGTGATCATGGGACCACTGACGAGATCCTGTCCCACCAGCGAAGGGTGCAACGGCTGCTCTTCGACCACGGCTTCATGCGCTGGGGCTGGCCCGCCGAAGTGGGAGGCCTCGGCGGGAGTCCCCTCTTCCGAGCGGTCCTCGGAGAGGAGCTCACGAGCCGAGGTCTCGTGCACAGCGCTGCCTTCTCCATGACGGAGGTCCTGGGGCCGGCTGTGATTGCGTACGCCGACTCCACGCTGGCGGCGGAGGTTGTGCCATCGATGCTCCGCGGTGACGAGACATGGTGTCAAGGATTTTCCGAGCCTGAGGCAGGCAGCGATCTCGGATCACTACGAACGACTGCACTGAGGGATGGCACCGACTGGGTGCTGCAGGGGCAGAAGCTCTGGACGAGCTGGGCCCACCACGCCGCCCGGTGCATCGTGCTGGCGCGCACCGAGGGACCCGAAACGGGCTCACGCGGAATCAGCGCGTTCTTTGTGGACATGGACAGCCCCGGCATTGGTGTCCATCCCCTCGAGACAATGGCCGGCGTCGACGAATTCTGCGAGACCTTCTTCGATGAGGTGCGCGTCCCGGCCGGCCGGATGCTCGGCGACCAGGGTCAGGGTTGGCAGGTCGCCCAACACATTCTGGCGTGCGAACGCGGGCCGATCTTCTGGCAGCGGGCCAGTTGGCTCCTCCACCACCTCGGAGAGATCGCCGAGACGCCGACGCCGCCGACATCGAAGCCCAGCACCTGATCGGATCGGCCTTCGCCGACGTGTCTGCTCTGCGAGCTCGCTCACGTTCCACCCAGCTGCAGGTGGCTGCCGGTGACCTGCGAGGTGCAGAGTCCTCAGTCGACAAGATCCTGATTGCCACCGCCGACCAAGCAGTGTTCGATGCCGCGCGGCACGTCCTTCCCGGCGTCGTTGAATTGGACGATTCACCCATCGCCGACCGATACCGAAAGGAATGGGCATACTCACGCGCCGCAACGATTTACGGTGGCACAAGTGAGATCCAGAGGGACATCGTTGCCTCTCGTCTTCTGCATCTGCCGAAGGTTCCCTGATGGACGCCGACGAGTTGAAGCTTCTCGACGGGGCGTTGCTCGGCCTGACGGCATCAGAAGAAGACGGGCAGATCACGGCGGCGCTGGACGCATTCGGGTGGCGCGACATGCTCATCGCCCATCCCGTAGAGGCGGTCTCGGCGCTGTTCGACGTACAGGGACGAACCGGAACGTGGTCAGCGGCGCTGCACGACGTCCTTGCGACCGATGTTGAGAGCCTCGGCATCACACGGCCGGTCTGCGTCGTCCTCCCCCGGCCGCGCCGCTCACGTCCTGGCACACTCGACGAAGGAACGGTCACCGTCGACGGAATCCTCCTCGGACCACGCGATGTAGCCGCGACGCTCGTGGTCGCCGTGGACTCTGCCTGCGCAGAGAGCCTCATCGTCGCCGTAGAGCCCGAGGACCTTCAGATAGAGCGGCGCCAGGGTCTCGACCCCGGACTCGCCGCCTACGCCGTGTCCGGGGTCACGGCGCGCATGACAGTGCTCGCCGAGGGCCAGCGAGCGGATGCGTGGTGGGAGGAAGCGCAAGCTCGAGGACGGCTTGCTCTGTGCCAGCAAATCGTGGCGACGCTGTTCGTCATGATTGAGCAGGCGCGGGCACACGTCTCCGAGCGGGCGCAGTTCGGCCGTTGGGTCGGGACGTTCCAGGCCGTGCGGCACAAGCTTGTCGAGGCGTATGTCGCGGCCGTCGCCGCCGACTGTTCGGTCACCACGGCTTGGGACAGTGAGGATTTTCTCCTGGCCGCGGCCACCGCAAAGGTGGTCACCAGCAAGGCCGTGCAAGTGACGGCGGCCAACACCCAGCAGCTCCTCGCTGGCATCGGGTTCACTGCGGAGCACCCCTTCCACGAGTTCATGAAGCGCGCTGTCGTGCTCGAACGGATACTCGGCAGTGGGACAGAGGTGTCCGCCGTCAGTGGGCCGCCAACTGATCGAACAGGGCGAGGCGCCCCGGCTGGTACAGCTATGAGCGAAACCGGAAGCGACGACGTCGTTCTTCGGAGCGAAGGGACCCGGATCAGGACTCTGACCCTCAATCGGCCGGCTACCCGTAACGCTCTCGACGGAGAACTGCACGCGGCGTTGCTGTCCGCCGTTCGCAACGTCGCCACCGATCCGGAAGTGCGCGCCGTCATCGTCACCGGAACTGGTGACGCCTTCAGCGCCGGTGGCGACTTCGATCTCATCGAAGAGATGCAGGAGAATACGGACCTTCGTCAGACCACGCTCAGCCGAAGCCGGTCCCTCTTCTGGTCACTCGTCGCGCTTGAGGTCCCGGTGATTGCGGCGGTGAACGGCCCGGCGGTGGGAGCCGGAGCGACATTGGCTCTCCTCAGCGACATCGTGCTCATGGCGGAACACACTTACCTGGCCGAACCCCGGGTGAGCATCGGCCTCGTGCCTGGCGATGGCGGCGCAATCATCTGGCCCTTGCTCGCCGGGGTTCCGGCGGCACGTGCTTACTTGTTCACGGGTGATCGCCTGCCGGCCGAAGAGGCTTACCGCCTGGGCCTGGTCCACCGAGTCGTGGAAGTCGACTCGCTGCTCACGGAAGCGATGAAGCTGGCCGACCGCTTGGCCAGGCTCTCCCCTCATGCTGTCCGCGCCACAAAACGTGCCCTCAACCTCCACCTCGAGTCCGCCGCACTGGCCGGTTTCGAACTCGCCCTCGAGGCGGAATCCCAGAGCTTCGACACGCCTGAGCTGCGGGCGACAGTGCAACAGCACTCCGACCGCGCCAAGGGTCGAACCGATGCCTGAGGTAAGCGGGCGCGTCGCCGTGGTCACGGGGGGCACACGGGGACTGGGTGCCGCCATTGTGACCCGCCTGGCAACCGACGGGGCGATCGTGACCGCCGCTTATCGAGAGGACGACGAGGGCGCGAAGACCTTTGCGGCACACGACCACTCGCCCGGCTACGTCATGACGCGGCGTGCTCGACATCGGAGATCCCGACTCATGTCGCCAACTCATTGCCGATGTGGTCGCGCAACATGGGCGGATCGACTACCTGATCAACAACGCGGGTTCGTTGCACGAGCACAAACTTGCCCAGCTCACCGATGAGGACTGGGACCACACGTTGCGGGTCAACCTCTCGGGCGCGTTCCATTTGTCCCAGGCGGCCATTGAGCCCATGCGGCGGGAACGTTTTGGCAGAATCGTCAACATCGGATCCGTGACCGCCGTCATGGGCAGCCCGTTCCAGATCGACTACGCCACCGCCAAAGCGGGCCTGGTCGGGCTCACTCGCTCTCTGGCACGATCGGTGGCTCGGGCTGGCATCACCGTCAACTGCATTGTCCCAGGTGGCTTCTCAACTGACCTTCTGAGCAAGCTGACCCTGACGGACGCGGAAGCCATCGAACGGAGTGTGCCGGTCGGGCGGTACGGCAAGCCCGAAGAGTTGGCGCATGTCGTGGCCTCGCTCGTTCACGACGACGCGTCCTACGTCACCGGTGCCGTGATCGCGGTCGATGGCGGGCTCGGCATGGGCCTGTAGGCATTTAGCTGCCCTCGAAGAGGTCGTGCAGGGAGACCAGATCGACCTTCCCTGTCGGAAGCTTCGGGAGATCGCTTTCCTCGACAATGCGCAGATGTCTTGGGATCTTGTAACTCGAGAGCTGCCCTCGAAGGGCAGTCGTAATGGCAAGTGGATCCACGGGCGTCGCTCGCTCAGGCACGACGACGGCGGCCACGTCCTCGCCGCGCTCTCCCGCCGCAATGCCGAACACAAAGGCCTGGCGAACATCCGGCAAGTCCAAGAGCGCCGTCTCGACCTCGGCCGGGGCCACGTTCGATCCGCCCGTCTTGATCATGGCCGTCCGCCGGCCAGCAAATCGGAGGTGGCCGTCGACTCCGAACCACCCGAGATCGCCGGTGGCGTACCACCCGTCAGGCGTGAACGTTTCGTGACGCTCTCGTTTGTAGAAGCTGTCCATGACGAAGGCGCCCCGGACCAGAAGCTCGCCCTTCTCGCCCTCCGACGACTCCGCCCCGCTGTCGGGGTCGACGACGACGTGCTCCATACCTGGTAGGGGACGGCCCATTGTGCCCCCGCAACGGCTCCGGCAGCACGGCGTAAGGGTCATCAGGCCCCGTGTGCGGACCACCAGTCTCTGTCATGCCCAGCACGTTCGGCGCCCGATCGGCCGAGGGCGGACGGTACTCGGGGGGCAGCGCCTCGACGAGCGTGCCGCCGCGCACCGAACGTAGGTCCCGCCCCTCGAAGCTCGGATGATCCGCCATCTGTCGCGACGCATTCGGCCAGCACGACACCTGGGTCACCCGCTCTCGTTCGATGAGGTCGAGTGCCTCCCCCGGCTCGAAGCGCTCCTGCGTCACGGCGGCTGCGCCGGAAACCAGAGCTGCCAGCAGCACCATGGTGAGCCCACCAACCCAGAAGAAAGGCATCGGCGAGTAGATGCGGTCCTCACTGGTCAGCCCGCGACGCTCCGCTAACAGGGCGGCATGACGAACCAACGACCCATGCGTCTGCACGACCGATTTCGGGGCTGCCGTGGCGCCCGAGGTATTGATGATGGCCAGGTCGTCGGCGGGAGTGACTTCTGATTCGGCTGCCCGCACCAGCGGCGGCCTGAGTGGAGGCGCGAGAGCACGCGACCAATTCGGCGCTTCGCCGTCGACGTTGACCCAGCGCAAGAACGGTGCGTCGTCGAGCTGCAGATCCGACGGACTCGGCTCCAAGGCAGTCAGCCCGGCTTCGAGGCGCTCCGTCATCGACTCGCTTCCGAAGGTCGCGCTCATCAACAACGCATGGACGTCGGTCTGGCGGATCATCCGTGCCAACTCGGCCCCAGGGGCAAAGGTGGACAGAGGAACCGTGAGAGCACCGATACGAGCCAGAGCGAGCCAATGCACCGTCCACGAGGGGCCGTTCGGATAGAGGATCCCGACTCGAGTTCCCTTTCCGATGCCACTGGCCAGCAGTTGGCCGGCCAATGCTGCACTCTCGGCCTCCGCTTCTGCGAACGTCAATCGGAAGTCGGCGCCGATCACGAAGGGATCGCTTCCGCGTCCCAGACGTCGTTGCAGCGCCGCAGGTACGGACGTGGGGAGACCGTCGAATTCAGCAGGTAGGCCATAGCGGCGCAAGACGTCAGCCACGGGCGTCGTCGCTCCCCTCGCTACGGAACGGCCACAGGAACGTTGGAGTACCCCGCGACGTTCGACATATTGACCCTGCGTAAACCCTCGTGCTGCACCTCGAAGTGGGGCCAGCGGGCGCGGATGCCCTCGAAAGCAAGGTTCGACTCCAGTCGGGCAAGCCACGCGCCGAGGCAGCCGTGCACGCCATAGCCGAAAGCAAGCGTGGTGCGACCGCCCCGCTCGATGTCGAAGGTGTCGGGCTGCTCATAGACACGAGGGTCGCGCGTCGCTGCGCCCGTCAAGAGGATCACCGGCGAATTGGCCGGTATGACTCCCCCGTCGAACTCCACCGGGACCGTTGCGAACCGGCCCTGGTACTGCGACGGTGGGTGCATCCGAAGTATCTCTTCGACTGCATGTGGAATGAGCGCGCCGTTGGCCTGCACGAGTGCCCACTGTGCCGGGTGCTCGTCGAAGAGAACGACACCACTTCCGATGAGCTTCGTCACCGTTTCGCTCCCCGCACCGGCGATGAGCACGGAGAAGGCCGCAACGTCATCGTCACTCAGCCGCTGCTCCCGACCATCCTCGTCGACGAGGACCGCCTCGGTGAGCTTGCTGATCAGGAGGCCGTCAGGTTTCCGACGCTTGGCCCGGGCCAAATCGAGAAAGTACCCCGCCATGTGCAGCATGGCTTCCATCCCCTCGCGCGTCGTGTTGGGATTGCCCTCTACGCGATGGAGGAGCAGGTCGACCCACAGGCGCACCTGCTGACGCTCGCCTTCGGGCACGCCCAGGATGGTGGAGATGACCTCGACCGGGAACAGCGCTGCGAACTCCGCGACCAGGTCGAATTCGTTCCGGTCGACGAGGGCGTCCAGGTACCCGGCGATCACCTCGGCGACGAGGGGCTCGAGGCTTCCGATCGCATTGCGGCTGAACGCCTGGCTCACGAGCTTGCGCATTCTGGTGTGCTCGGGGGGATCCATCACGATCATCATGTTGGTGTTCATGGGCTGCTTCTGGAGCAGCAGCTCGAGGGTCACGCCGTACGAACTGACGAATCTGTCTGGATCACCGTGCGCCGCCACCACGTCGGCGTAGCGGGAGAGCGCATAGAAGCCGTACTTCTCGTTGAAGTAGACGGGCGCCTCGTCTCGAAGCCGCGCGTAGGTGGCGGAAGGATCGTCGAAGAAGGTGTCCGAGAACGGATCGAACTCGATGCTGCCGTGCGACACGGAACCCCCACTCGAGACTGATCACGTCTCCGTGCATACGGCACAGCGTAAACAGCGCAGTCTTGACTTTTGTAAAAGTAGAAGCATATTCTCGCACCCTGAAGGGCGTCAAGGAAGCCGTGCTGTGCCGTGAGGGAGGGATTGCTGGCGTGAACCTCGCACTGACGGAGGAGCAGCAATTCGTCCGCCAGACGTTCTCTGCCCTCTTCAGCAAGGAGGCTGATCCGGCCCGAGTGCGCGCCGCTGAGCCCCTGGGCTTTGACCCTCAACTCTGGGCACACCTGATCGCCACCGGTGCCCTGGGGGTGGGCATCCCCGAGAGCATCGGCGGCGGCGGTGGCGGCCTGCTCGAGCTTGCGCTGATTGCCGAAGAAGCCGGCCGATCGCGTCGCCCCCGTCCCCTTCGCCGAACCGGCTGCGGCCGCTCGCCTGCTGGCTGCCTGTGGCATGCGGACCCTGCTCGAGGACGCTCTCGGAGGATCGCGCATTGTCTCTCTGGCGACTGGTGCCGGGCCCGTCGAACGGCAGCTGCTGACCGATGGCGCCATTGCCGACGTCGTCCTTGCACTCCGGGGCGATCGTCTGGTTGCGCTGCAGCGGCCGCCCGAGGTTCGCCCCACATCCAACATGGGCTCCCTGCCATTGGCCCGCTGGCCCATGGCTGACGAGGTCGGCGTCTTGGCCGAAGGCGATCAGGCCCGAGATTGTTCTTCGGCTGCCCTCAATGAGGTGCGGGTTCTGCTCGCCGCAGCACTGGTCGGGTTGGCCAGCGAGGCAATCGAGATCGGCGCGGCGTACGCGCGTCGAGCGCGAGGCGTTCGGCGTCCGGATCGGCACTTATCAGGCCGTCGCCCATCCCTTGGCGGACGCCTTGGTCGCCAAGGACGGCGCCCAGCTTCTGACCTGGAAGGCGTGCTGGGCCCTCGATGAGGGCCTCCCCGCCGGACCACGCTCTCGCCTCCATGGCGTATGTCTTCGCGGCCGAGATGGCCTACGCGGCAACCGCAACACAGTCTCCACATTCACGGTGGCTATGGCTTCACCGCCGAATGCGACATTCAGCTCTACTACCGGCGGGCCAAAGCCTGGGTGACTGCGTTCGCCGACCCCGAGCGCGAGCTCGACGTCGTCGCCGACGGGATATACGGACCGGCTCGAGCCAAGGGGCGAGACATGGTCGACGCCGTTGAGGCAGCCGGCTGATGGATTTCCATCCTCCACCTCATCTCAAGGCGATCCAGGCGGAGGCTGAGGCCTTTGCGGCGGAGCACGTGACGGCCGACGTCATCGAGGACGAACTCCGCACAGGCGACGGTGTGAGCCGCCCGTTGCTGCGGGCGATGGGTGCCAAGGGGTGGGTGGCTCCGATGTGGCCGCCGGAGGAGGGCGGCGCCGGGCTCGATCCCTTCGAATCCTCCGCCATGTTGAACGCCATCCGCGCCGCGGGCGGGCCAACCATCGGTCCGGGTACCACGATGCTCACCGCCAACGCGATCAGAGCCTTGGGCTCTCCGGAGCTGCGGGCCAGACATCCTCCCTGGCATCGCCGCCGGCGAGACGCTCATCTGCCTGGGGTACACCGAGCCCGAAGGCGGTTCCGATGTCTTCGCCTGCAAGACCCGCTCCGTCCGAGACGGCGACGAATGGGTCATCAACGGCCAAAAGATGTTCACGACGTTCGCCCACAGGGCCGACTACTGCTTCCTCCTGACCCGTAGCGACCCGGCCTCGCAGGGACCCCGCGGGTTGACAATGTTCCTTGTTCCCATGGAAACGCCTGGCATAGAGATCCAAGAGCTGCGGACCATGGGATACGAACGCACGAACATCGTCTTCTACAACGACGTCCGGGTGAGCGACGACCTCCGGGTCGGCGAACCCGAACAGGGACTCCACGTGATGCGGGCGGCACTCGAGGCGGAGCAGAACGTGGCCCCATCGTCTCGGACATCGCAGTTGTACGACGCCGCGGTGGCCTGGGCCCGGGAGACGCTCGCTCCGGAAGGTGACACCACCATGCTGCGACGATCCGTCCGTGCGCCGGCGGCTGGCCCGCATGGCGATCGACGCCGAGGTGGCGGACCTCCTGGGCACCCGGGTCGGGTTCCTCGAGCAGCTCGGCGCCAAGCCAGGGCCCCACGCCGCACTCTTCGGCCCCGAGACCTACGTCCATGGTCCAAAGAGGTCATGGACATGGTCGGCCCGGCGGCCATGGCCGACTGGACCGACCCCGATGCCGTCGTCGGCGGGACCTTCGAATACCACTTCCGGTGTTCGGTGGCGAGCACGATCTACGGCGGTTCGAGTGAAGTCTTGCGCAGCTTGATCGCGGAGCAACTCCTGGGGCTCCCGCGCAGCCGGCCGAAGACCTAGTCGTACACCCGTCAATCTGGCGCACACGCCAAGGGGAGGAATACACATGGCACACGCAGCCGAGGCCCGGGAGTGGGCGCCGGGAGCCCTACGAGGCATGATCGACTCGCTCTACACGCCGTTCAGCGGACCTGGAGGCGAGGAGATAGACGAGGAGGCGCTGCGGGCGCTCGTGGCCCACTGCATCGGAGCGCTAGATCACGACGGGATCTGGGTGGGTGGACTCGTCGGGGAGTGCTGGGCGCTGTCGACGTCCGAGCGCAAGCGACTGCTGGAGGTAGCCGTCGAAGAGGTTCGGGCGATCAAGCCGGGCGCACTCATCGAGGCCTGCCCGGCCAGCACGAACGTGCTGGAGACGGTCGAGCTGGCCCAGCACGCGGCGGCGACAGGGGCCGACATCTGCTTCTTGATCCCGCCCTACTTCGAGGCCCGGGGCTACGAGTCGACCAGGGAACTGCTGCGCTACGTCTCGGACCGGACGGATATCGCGCTCGGCCTGTTCAACACCCACGCCGCCGGCTGGATCCTGACACCGGACGAATGCGCTCGCCTGATCGACGAATTTCCCGCTGTCTGCGCGGTCAAGAACGGGATGTACCGCCCCAGCCACTCCGCCGCGCTGCATCGCCTCGTCCCGGAGCTGGTGATCTGGGAGTGCGACATGCTCGCCTACCGCGGCGGTTTCCTGCGTCAGGGCATCACGGCGGCCGGGATCCTCGGCGGATCGGGCTATCTCTACGAGCTGCCCGACAACCGGATCTACAGCGCGCAGTGGGACCTGCTGGTGTCCGACAAGCTGTCAGAGGCCATCGACCATTGGTACGAGTCCGGCCTCGATGACCTGGTGGCCCGGCTTCATGGTGCGTTCGGTGCCTCCAACGTCGATGCCGTCTACACGCACTGGGGATCGGCCTTCAAAGCCGCCGCCCACGAACTTGGGTCTTCCCGTGGGTAGCTATGCCCGCTCCCGCCCTCCTCAGCCGCCACTACCGGAGGCACAGAAGGCGGCGATCCGCTCTGCGTACGCGGCTATCGGACTGGTGCCAGGCGGCGACGTGATGACGGAACGTCCGTCGGCCGTTTGGCGTCGGTAGGATCCCGATTGATCCGCCGAGACCCGTCCGGGCCGGAACTCCCGCGTCGGCTAGCGCCGTCGAGGTCCCTGGGATATCCGCCCCGCAGATCGGCTGCGACGACACAGGGACGAATCCGTTCTTCTGTGCTTGCATGACCCACGAGCATTGGTGTGGAAGATCGTGCCCGAAGATCGTCGAGTAGTTGATGGGCTCGGCGAGAAGCCCATTCGCCGTGTACGACTTCAGACCCCGGAGATCCTTGATGACGGCGGCGTGCGTCGGATTCTTGCCCGCCAGTTCCAGTCCCTTGATCATGAGGTCGGCACCCGCCCAGGCCTCGTATTGCCCGAAGCTCGGGGAAGTCGCTCTTGGTGAAGTGCGCATACTTCTCCATTGCGGCTTGCATCTGCTCGGTTCCCGCGTTCGGGAGAACCCAGGGACGGTAGAGCGAGACGAAGTAGTCACCCTGCAGGGCGCTCCAAGCCGGGGAGTGGATCACGTCCGGTTGGTACCCGGTGGCGAAGAGTACCGCCTTCAACTTCACTCCGGCCTGCTTCAATGCTTCCGCCAGGGCGTAGTTGGAATTGTTGTCCAGCGATGGCACGAGCGCGTTCACGTGGTGCTGCTTGGCAACGAGGGCATCGGTCGTGAAGTCGACTCCACCCAGGGGAACCGTGGTATTCAGTACGCCCACCTTCATGCCCAGGTGGGTCGCGGCTTGTGCGTCACCCTCTGCGGCCCGAGTGGAGGTCGGCGAGATGCCGTACCCGTAGGCGCCGAGCACCGTCCCGCCATGCGCCTTCAAGATGGCGTCGACCTCCGTGTTGGCCGGGTACTTCGGGTCCACGCTGCCTTCGTCGGAAGCGAACATGTTCGTGTAGGGCTGGGTCCCCCATTCGGGGCCATCGGTAAAGGCGCCGGTCACGGGTATCCCGGCTTGCTCCGGATATTTCGCCGCAAGGAACATCAAGACGCTCTGGGACACGATGCCGATCACCCCCTTCGAGACTGGCATCTTGCACCGCGGTCGCGATCTCGGAAGGATTCGTCTGATCGTCAATGACCAGGGGCACGAGCTTGTGCCCGTTGACTCCACCCTCCGCATTCTGGAGGTCGATCCGGGCCTCGAATGCTGCCGGCGAAGTCCCGTTCTCGGCGGCCGCCTGGCCCGTGACGTCGGTGATGTACGCGATGGTGAGCGGTGCCGGGGACGCTCCGGCTGTCGTTGCCGCCGCCCCAATTGAGACGATAGGCAGACTGACTGCGGCCGCCGCTAATCAGGACCGCGCAATGCACTGTGTTCCGACGCACCATTTCTCCCTTCTGCTGCAGTCAGTGAGCCCTCATCGTGCTCAACGGGCCTGAAGCCGTACGGTCAGGTCTTCGTGACGTCTGACCAACAAGCTCTGGACCCAACGAGGCGGATCCTCGGGATCGAGTCGAGATGTTGCGCGTGCGATCGAGCAGTACGGAGAGCACGTTGCGTGCCTCGATTCTGGCGAGAGGGGCGCCCACGCAGTGATGAATTCCCCGACCGAACGCCACATGACGACGCGGCACCTTCCGGCCCAGGTCGACCTCGTCGGGACGATCGAATTCGAGTCCGTCACGGTTGCCAGAGGCCCAGAGCAACAACACCGTGGCTCCAGCGCCGATGTCGACGCCTCCGAGCGACGTGTCCGACGGGACGGTGCGCATCATGTATCGAAACGGGGACTCGAGCCGGAGCGCCTCTTCGACGAAGAGCGGAACCTGATCAAGGTTCCGGCGAAGGTGGTCTTGAAGCTCTGGGTCTTCGGCGAGTATGCGCACTGCGTTTCCGAGGAGACTCGTGGTGGACTCTCCTCCGGCGCTCAACAGGATCGTCAAAATGCCGGCCCCTTCTGCCTCGGTCAGGATCCCTCACTGATGCTGCGGGCAACGGCACCGAGTAGGTCTTCGCTGGGCTCCTTGACCGCTGCTGCCACCTGGTCGGCGATCCAGGCCTGCACCTCGTCGCCACCGGCGGCGAAGTTCATGAGCTCGTCGAGCGTGAGTGTCGATCCGACCAACTTGGTCATATGCACCGCTGAACGCCAGAGTTCGTCGAGGTTGCTGCCGCGGAACCCGATGAGCCTGCTGATCATCGTGATCGGCACGAGGTTGCCAATGGCGCTCATGAACTCGACCGTTCCCGCCTCCAGCGAACGGGTCACGAGCCCGTCCGCGAGGTCCCGGATCTCAGGGTCGAGCGCCTCCATGCGCTTCGTCACCAGTTCAGGAAAGACAGCACGACGATGGATCTCGTGCAACGGCGGATCCGCCGTCGCCAGCACCTGACCGCCGGCGTCCCCGAACGTGAACCGGCCCGGCAATCCGGTCTCGTCGCGATAGAGGAGGCACTTCATGGCCGACGAGAAATCCTCGACCCGCCCGCTCGCCTCGACCAGGAGCTCGAACGTGCTGACAATGAAGACCTCGGTCCCGGCGACCTCCCACACGGGGGCTTCTTGCGCGCAGCCGTGCGTAGAGGGGGTACGGGTCTGCAAGTACCCCCGGGTCCAGCAGCAGTGATCCGGGGATCTCCTGGTTCACCTGGTCTTTCCTTCCCCCGAACCCTCGGCGGGAGCGTCCGATTCGCCATCAGACTCCGCCGTGGGTGGTATTGTCGTACGGCATACTAGAAATAACCGAGCGAAGCAAGCAAGCCGTGACGAGCAACCACCCCCCCAATGCCCGCACGACGGTCCGCGGCGAGCGACAGACCTCGCTCGAGGGGGCGGCCGCCCTCTCTGAGCACAGCACCAGGTCGTCGAGGCGGCACTTCGGGTGACCCGAGAAGTCGGTCTCGACAACCTGTCGATGCGGGCGCTGGCCCGGGAGCTCGGCGTCCCGCCGATGACGATCTATCACTACGCCCCGAGTCGGGAATACCTCCATGCGCTGGTCGTCGACGACATCCTGAGCGAGATCCGCGTGCCCGGGACCCGACGAGGGCACCTGGGAGGACCGACTCCGCAAGCTTCACTCCGACGCTCGTCGGGTGTTCGCGGCACACCCCGGGGTGTCGGCGCACCTCGGGGACGGAGGGTCACGTGAGGGCGCTCGACTGGGCGACGGCGTTCTCGGGATTTGGCGCGAAGGCGGATTCGACTCGGAGGCCCGCGTCGTGTGCTTCGCGACGCTGTTCACCTTCATGACCGGCCAGATCGACCTCGACGCGATGTCGCACTTCGTCGCGCAGGGCATCTCGACGGCGACGCTGGACAACGTGACCCGCTCGGCAGGGTTCTCACGCGAGGAGCTCTTCGATCTCGGCTACGACGCCGTTATGGAAGGCCTGAAGCGCAAATTCCTGCGGTCGTGAAGGACTGAACATCGAGAACCGGGCGAGCAGCGAGGTTCCGGTCCATGCTGGTCGAGACAGCCAAGGAGGCGGCGTGCACATACATGACGTGACGTTCGATTGGGCCGATCTGTCTGTCAGTGCCCGAAGCGGTGAACTCGTGGGCCCACAACGGGATCGTCGTCACAGCTGCCGGGGAAGTCATCGGATTTCACGGGGGGCAGCTCGTGACGTTGGACCGGAACGGCCAGGTCTCCCGAGGTCGGTCAGCACTGGCCTCACCGAGGGACACGGCATCACGCTGGTGCGAGAGGGCGACGAGGAATTCCTCTGGGTGAGCGACCCGGGCTTCGTCTTCGAGGTCGGTCTCGATGACGGCGACGAAGAGTGGGCGCCCGTCTTCGGGAAGGGTGTCCATGTGGAGTCTCGTCCACCCAGAGTCGTGAAGATGACCCTCGAGGGCAAGATCGTGGCCGAACTCCCGATCCCGACGCGAGGAGCCCGGATCCCCGCCGGGAATGATGGGCGACTACTGCCCCTGTGGCGCCGCCGTAGACGAAGAGCGGCTCGGAGGAACCGGTGACATCTGGGTGGCGGACGGGTACGGATCGAGCTTGGTTCATCGGTTCGACGAGCAAGGCAACGTTCAACTGACCCTGAGCGGTGAAGAAGGGGGCGGACGGTTCCTGTGTCCTCACGCCGTTTTCATCGATCGGCGCGGCGGCAAGACGCCCGAGCTCTACATCGCCGACCGTGAGAACCGCCGCGTGCAGGTCTATGACCTCAAGGGTCATTACCGCCGGACTTTCGGAGAGGGTTCGCTGAACAGCCCGAGTGGATTCGCCGTACTCGACGACATGCTCGTCGTTGCCGAGCTGTATGCACGACTCGCCGTCTTCGATGCCGAGGACGCGTTCGTCGACTACATCGGAGCCTGCCAGGAGGCCCGAACCGGCATAGGTTGGCCTGAACGGCCCGGCTGGCCGAATGCATTGGACCGGGGCGGCCGTGTGCAGCGCGCGGATACACCCCCGACAGTGCAGTTCAACTCCCCTCACTCACTTGCGGTAGACGCGGATGGCAACCTCTACGTCTCCGAATGGCTCATCGGGGGTCGCTACACCAAAATCACTTTCGGGTCATAGCGACGGGTTCCCAGCAGCATGCAACCGTGGTCGGACGAGCCCCCGGGGGCAGTAGTCCCACCTCCCACCTACCTGAACAATTGGGCGAAAGGGTGGGCAACCGGCGTCGCTCGCGCCAGGTCCAGAAGGCAGATAGTGCCTCTGAACTGGTCTTTCTTTGCAGCCCCAACGGGATTCGAACCCGTGTCGCCACCTTGAGAGGGTGGTGTCCTAGGCCTCTAGACGATGGGGCCGAGCGATGGTCTCCACGACACGTGTGGACACCGCCGGTGCTCGGGGGGAAGGACTCGAACCCTCAATAACTGGACCAGAACCAGTCGTGTTGCCGATTACACCACCCCCGAATGGGTGGGCGTTCAGATTAGCCGAGCGGCCAGGACCAGGAGTTCGGCCGCCACGCACGGGCAGGGCGCGTTGTATCGGGGCAGGCACGGTGGAAAGATGCCGACCCGGGGTCCCTCGGGGAATGAGCCGGATTCGGAGGTCCTCGGCATGCAGCGCTGGACGGTAGGGGTGACCGCCCTGGCTGGGCTGCTGGGCACCGTCGTGCTCCCCGCCCTCGCCGCCCAGGCCGGGACGCCCGGCATGGTCGTGAAGGTGACCCCCAGTCAAGGCCTCAAGACCGGCCAGATGGTCACCGTCAGCGGCCGTGGCCTGCCCAAGTCCGCCGGCACCAGCCCCCAGACCTGGTTCATGACCGAGTGCACCGCCGCCGTCCGGGGCCGGGTGGACCCCTCCACCGACACCCCCCACTGCGACATCACGCACGCCCAGGCCATCAAGGTCACCAAGTCGGGCACCTTCAGCGCCCGCTACCGGCTCACGACGGGAATCATCGGCGACGGCTACTGCGGGACCGCCGGGCATGCCACCTGCGTCATCGGCGTGGGGACGGCCCAGGGACTGGGCACGGTCGTCCGGATCACCTTCAAGACGCCCCCAGCCCCGGCGCCGCCCTCCACCCCCACCACGTCGACCACGGCCACCGCCGGCTGACCCGCCCGACCCGCCACTCAGGCGTCGTGCAGCCACTCCAGGTGGTTGTAGCCGATGATGCGCCCGAGCCCCACCCCGACGGTCTCCTTCAGGAAATAGGGCAGGGTCGACCAACCCCGGATGGGCGAGGTCTGCGTCGGCGTGGGTGACGGCTTCAGCCCGAGGGTCGAGGCGATGGCCATGGAGCGGTCCTCGTGGAAGGGGTCGGTGGTGACGAGCACGACCCGGGCGTCGTGGGCCACCAGCGTCGGCGAAGCGTCGGCGATGTTCTCGTAGCTGTCGTTCCCGCCCGCCTGCAGAATGTCCGAGCTCGGCACGCCCCTCGCTTCGAGATACATGGCACCCGACTCCGCCTCGGTGCACTTGTCGCCCGGCTGTTTGCTGCCGGTGACCATGATCAGGTGGGCGTAGTCCTGGTGGTAGAGGGTCAGCGCCTGGTCCAGGCGCGCCGCAAGGTCCAACGTGGGGACGCAGTCGTCCTGCGCCGCCCCCATGACCAGGATGGCGCCCGCCGGGTGCGGGTCGTACTGGCGTGACGTCAGCCACACCTGCACGAGGGTGACGGCGAAGTAGAGGACGATCACCGTCACGACGAGGATCACAATGCGCAGCGCCCAACGAAGCGGTGCGAGGAGCATCAGGGGGCAGAGGTCACGCGGCCAGGCGGGCCAGCGCGGCCGCCAGGCGCCGGCACGTCTCGGCCCGGCCGAGCACCGCCAGCGAGTCGAACAGCGGCAGGCCCCGGGTGCGGCCCATGACGGCCACCCGGATCGGGGCCTGCGCCTTGCCCAGCTTGCGCCCCACCGTGTCGGCGATGGCCAGCGTCACCTCGTGCAGCGCGTCTTTGTCCCACGGGCACACCTCGTAGGCGGCCAGGGCGGCGGACAGGATCTGCGCCGCCCCCTCGTCGCCGGCGATCGCCTTCTGGAAGCTGTCGGGGTCGTCCGGCGCGTCCTCCAAGAACAGGAAGTCGACCAGCTCGGGCACCTCGCCCAACACCGTCACCCGCTCCTGCGTCACCTCGGCCAGCTCGGCGAACACGCCGGCGTCGAAGCGCTCCGGCGCCCAGGCCGGAGGCGACACCACCGGCGCGCCGGTGTCGGGATCGATCCAGCTCTCCGGCGACCACTCCCCCGGCACCGGGTCGACCCACGGACGGGCCGCCGCCACGAAGCCGTCCACCGGCAGCGCACGGAGGTAGACGCCGTCCATGTGCGACAGCTTCTTCACGTCGAAGAAGGCCGGCGACCGCTGCACGTCCTCCAGGCGGAACTGCTCCAGGATCACCTCCAGCGGCACGATCTCCTCGTCGCCGGGGCTCCAGCCGAGCAGCGCCAGGTAGTTGCGGAAGGCCTCGGGCAGGTAGCCCTGGGCGCGGTACATCTCGACCGCCACCGGGTCGCGCCGCTTGGAGAGCTTCTTCCCCCGCTCGTTGACCAGCAGCGGCAGGTGGGCGTACGCCGGCAGGGCCAGGTCCACGTTCTCGGCCCGCGTTCAGCGCGGCCCACAGCATGATCTGGCGCGGCGTGGTCGGCAGCTGGTCCTCGCCGCGGATGACGTGCGAAATCGCCATGGTCCGGTCGTCCACCGCGTTGGCCAGCACGAAGAGCGGCTTGCCGTTCCCCTTCACGCAGATGAAGTCCTCGAGCGCCCGCTGCGGGAACTCCACGTCGCCCCGCACCAGGTCGTGCACCTCCACCACGCCCTCGTCGGGCGTCCGGAAGCGCAAGCGCCCGGCCATCGCCCCGCGGCAGCCCGAGGTCCCGGCAGAAGCCGTCGTAGCCCGGCGTGGGATCGCCGGCCGCCGCCCGCTGCTTGGTCCGCTCGTCGATCTCCTCCCGGGTGCAGGCGCAGGCGTACAGCGCGCCGCTGTCCCACAAGCGCCTCGATCGCCGCCTGGTGCGCCGCCTCCTGGGCCGACTGGAAGTACGGCCCCTCGTCGGGGGCCATGCCGAGCCAGTCGAGCGCCGTGATGATGCCGTCGGTCCACTCGGGCCGGTTGCGCGCCTCGTCGGTGTCCTCAATGCGCAGGACGAACGTCCCCCCGTGCTGGCGCACGAACAGCCAGTTGAACAGCGCGGCCCGCGCGCTGCCGACGTGGAAGTACCCGGTGGGCGACGGCGCGAAGCGCGCCCGGGGCGGAGTGATCGGATCAGTCATGCGGTGCGCCCCGAGCGCCGGCGGGATGCGGCGAGGAAGGCCCGGCGTCAGTCTTCCTCTATGGAGATGGCGCCCGTCGGGCAGCCGTTGACCGCCTCGCGCAGGCGGTCGCGGAACTCCTCGGGCGGGTTCTCGTTGAGCACGTAGAGGTAGCCGTCGTCCCGCACCTCGAAGACCTCGGGCAGGATTCCCATGCAGACGGCGTTGCTGGCACACTCGTCGAAGTCCACGACGACCTTCACGGAGACCTCCTGGTCAGCGCTGGGGGCTGGGTCCCGCCGAGCATATCGGCCGGGCCCGTCGCCTCAGGGCTTGTCGGCGCTGACGACCCACATGGCGAAGAACTGGGAGCCACCACCGTAGGCCTGGCCGAGGGCCCGGCGGGCGTCGGGCACCTGGTGCTCGCCCGCCATGCCGCGCACCTGCAGCGCCGTCTCGAGGAAGCGCAGCATGCCCGAGGCGCCGATCGGGTTGGACGACAGCACGCCGCCCGAGCAGTTCCACGGGATGTCCCCGCCCTCGATCATCGACGTCGCACCGGCCTGGGTGAGCTTCCAGCCCTCGCCCTCGGGGCAGAACCCGAGGTTCTCGAGCCACATCGGCTCGTACCAGCTGAAGGGCACGTAGACCTCGGCCATGTCGAAGTCTGCCCGCGGGTTCGTGATGCCGGCCTGGCGGTACAGGTCGGCCGCGCAGTCCCGCCCGGCCTGGGGGTTGACCTGGTCCCGGCCGGCGAACATCGTGGGCTCCGAGCGCATCGCCATGCCGTGGATCCAGGCCGGTGGCCGCCCGGTCGCCGCCGTCGCCGCACCGGCGGCCTTCTCCGAGCCGATGACCATGGCGGCCGCGCCGTCCGAGGACGGGCACGACTCGAGGTAGTGCAGCGGGTCCCACAGCATGATCGACTCCTCCACCATCTCCATGGAGATGTCGGGCAGGTGCAGGTGCGCGTAGGGGTTCTTCAGCGCGTGCAGCCGGTCCTTGACCGCCACCATCATGCCGATGTCGCCGGGCGCGCCCGAGCGGTACATGTAGGCGCGGATGATGGGGGCGAAGTAGCCGCCGGCGCCGGCCAGCAGCGGGGCCGAGAAGGGCTGGGGCACCGACAGCGCCCACATGGCGTCGGAGTCGCTCTGCTTCTCGAAGGCCACCGTGAGCACGCGCTCGTGGATGCCCGACGCCACGAGGTGCGACGCCACGATGGCCGTCGACCCGCCGACCGAGCCGGCCGTGTGGACGCGGAACATCGGCTTGCCCACGGCACCGAGGGCCGGGGCCAGGTAGAGCTCGGGCATCATGACGCCCTCGAACATGTCGGGCGCCTTGCCGATGACCACGGCGTCGATGTCGGCGAACGTCAGCCCGGCGTCCTCGAGGGCCGCCACGGCCGCCTCGCGCACCAGGCCGGCGATGGAGACGTCCTCCCGCTTGGACTTGGCCACGGTCTGGCCGACTCCGATGACTGCGCAGCGCTCGGCCATCACACACCCTCCAGGACGCAGACCAGGTTCTGTTGCAGGCACGGCCCCGAGGTGGCGTGCGCCACGGCCCGGTCGGCCTCACCCGACCAGATGCGCCGGGCCGCCTCGCCGATGCGGATGAGCCCGGCCGACATGATCGGGTTGGCCGCCAGCGCGCCGCCCGAGGGGTTGACGTCGACGCCGTCGGCCAGGCCCGAGCGCCTCGGCCAGGATGAGCTCCTGGTGGGCGAAGGGCGCGTGCAGCTCGGCGACGTCGACCTTCTTGGCCCCGACCCCGGCCTTCTCCCCCGCCAGCTTCGTCGACGGCGAGACGGTGAGGTCGCGGGCGCCCACCGAGTGGGTCTCGATGCGGTGGTCGATGCCGGTGATGAAGGCCGGCCGCTCGCACAGCTCGTAGGCCCGGTCGCCGGCGGCCAGCACGATGGCGGCGCAGCCGTCGGTGAGCGGCGGCAGCGTGTGGCGCCGCAGCGGCGCCACCTCGTAGTCCTCGGCCAGCAGCTCGTCGGGCGTGCGGTCGTAGGCGACCTGCGCCTTGGGGTTCGCCAGCGCCGAGCGCCGGGACCGGCTGGCCACGGCGGCGAAGTCGGCCTCGGTCGCCAGCCCCTTGTCGATCATGGCCTGCGCCTGCAGCGCGGCGAGCGACGTCGGGTCCGGCCACAGCGGCGCCAGGTAGTACGGGTCGAGCTGGACGGCCAGGATCTCGCCCAGGTGGCCCATGGAGGAGCGCCCGAAGGAGTAGACCAGCGCGGCGTCGATCTCGCCCTCCTGCAGCAGCACCCAGGCCTCGTAGAGCGCCCAGGCGCCGTCCATCTCGACGTGCGACTCGGCCCGGGGCGGCCACACGCCGACGGCGTCGAGCGCGGCCACGAAGGAGAACGGCCCGCCGATCAGGTAGTCGGTCGACCCCGAGCAGATGAAGCCGACGTCGTCCTTGGTGATGCCGATGTTGCCGAACACCTCGGCCACCACCGGCATGAGCATCTCGACCTCGTTGCGGGCGTCCTCGCGCCGCACGTTGTCGTACTGGGCGAAGGACACGACGCCGACGGGCCGGGAGCCCGACGTCAGATCCGGGAAGCCGCTCACAGGTACTCCTTGTACGTCTCGTAGTCGGCGTCGGGCTCGCCGGTGGGGCGGAAGTACTTGACCGAGGCCAACGTCGGCCCCCACTCCTCGGGTGGGGCCCAGACGGCCTCGACCCGCATGCCCATGCGGATCTCGTCGATCGGGATCTCCTGAATGAGGCCCATGAACGACAGGTTGGCGCCGTCCAGCAGGATCTGGCCGCAGATGTAGGGGATCTCGATCGACTGCCCGGCGAAGGGCACGTTGACCACGCAGTAGGTGGTCATGGTGCCGGTGTTGGGCAGCTCGACGATCTCGTCGGTGGGCACGCCGTCGGTCGGGCACGAGCCGCGCGAGGGGACGTAGACCTTCTTGCACTTGGGGCAGCGCTGCCCGATGAACTTGCCCTCTTCGTAGCCGTGCAGGTTCTTGCTCATGGCCACGCCGGCGGTGAAGTTGAAGTCGAGGCGGGTGGTCGCCGCCATCATGGTGACCGGCTCGCGCTCGCTCACGCCGCACCTCCGACCGCCACGAAGTGGCTGATGTCCTTGACGTGCCCGACCCGCTCGTCCTCGGGGACGAACTCGGGCCGCACCCGCATGCCGGTCGAGACCTCGTCGGGGCTCGCCGCCGGGAGCACGTGCAAGAACGCGGTGTCGGCGCCGTCGAACTGCACGAGCACCCAGGCGAAGGGCTCCTGCAGGGGGTGCTTGGGCGCCGGGTGGGGCACCCAGGACCACGTGGTGACCGTGCCCTCGGGCCCGACCTCGACGATGCCGTCGGTCTCCTCCCCCGTCTCGGGGTCGTACTCCGTCGGCGGGACGATGACCCGCCCGCCCGTGCCCCGGATCCCGACGACCTTGCCGTCGCGCAACCCGGTGAGAAAGGCCCCCACCACCGGGCCCACGGAGCGCACGTAGGGGTACTCCAGGACGTGGTCGGAGCGGTAGATCACCGCTTCCTCTGCCATGTCACCTCCCCGGTCCACGGGCCTCCAGCAGGCCCTGGCTGAAACTAGAACAGATTCCAGTTTCGTGCCAGGTCCCCAGGTCTCGACACCGCCGATCCCGGGTCCGGGTCGCGCCGCCCGGCGAGCCTCGACCGGCCGCTCGGCCAGTCAGCCCAGGCTGGACATGTCCACGCCGGCCAGCAGCTGCTCGATGAAGGCGCGGTCGTTGAGGATCGGCACCTCCGAGACGAACATGCGCCCGTAGCGCTCGAAGTACATCAGCTGTTTGGCCAGCAGGAACGTGCCCCGGTCGAACTCGGACATGAGGCCGCCGGACTGGTCGGCCATCCGCCGCACCTTGCGCTGGGTGCGCAGTCGCCGCAGGATCGAGCGCACGCTGCGCTGGTGGGCCTCGACCCCCTGCGCCTTGGCCATCTGCAGCTGAATGGTCTGCATGATGCCGGCCAGGCTGACCTCACCGAAGGGCCGGGTCAGGGCCGGCTCCATGATGGAGCGGACGAACGCGGTCAGGTCCTCGCCGGACAGGCCCACCGCCACCCCGATGGCCGGCCCGTAGACGTCGGTGATGTGCTTGGTCACCACCGGCCAGGCCGACTCGTCGCCCATGGCGGCCGACAGCAGCGAAATGAAGAAGCGGTGCGTCGAGGGGTCGAGCCGGCCGACGATGCCCCAGTCGATGACGCCGATCCGCCCGTCGCGCAGCAGCATCATGTTGCCGGCGTGCACGTCGCCGTGGAAGGCGCCCCAGCGCACCGTCGTGAGGAAGAAGGCGCGCATGACCTCCTGGACGAGCGGGGTGGGATCGAAGCCGAGGTCGGCCACCCGGGCCAGGTCGTCGATCGGGACCCCGTCGAAGAACTCCATCGTCAGCACGTTGCGGCCCGACAGGTCGACGTAGGGCTCGGGCACCGCCATCAGCTTCAGGTCGAACTCGTTCTGCAGCCGGCGGAAGTGCAGGAGCGAGCGCGCCTCGTTGCGCAGGTCCATCTCCTCGCCGATCTGCACCCGGAAGCCGTCGAGCATCTGCAGGGTGGAGCCGGCCATCTGGTCGCCGGTCTGGCGCACCAGGATTTCGAGGAGGGGCTGCATGAGGTCGAGGTCGGTCGCCACGGTCTGCTCAATGCCCGGCCGCAGCACCTTGACCGCCACCGTCCGCCCGTCCAGGAGGCGGGCCCGGTGCACCACGGCGATGGACGCCGTGCCGATCGGGTCGGGCTCGAACTCGGCGAAGGCGTCGCTTGCAGCGACAGGCCGAGGTCCTCCTCCACCCGCTGGCGCACGTCGGGGAAGGGGACGGCGGGGCCGGTATCGAGGCAGGCGCGGAACTCGTCGGCCACGTCGTCGCCGAACATGCCCGGCGACGAGGCGATGATCTGGCCGAACTTCATGAAGGTCCCGCCGAGGTCCTGGAAGCTCTTGCGCAGCGGACGGGCCAGTTGCGCCGCCGGCAGCACCCCCTGGCGGATGTGCAGCACCTGGCGTGCCGCCGTCGGGGTGAAATGGAAGGCCACCACCTTGGCGATCGTCCGGCTGCGGCGCAGCAGCTCGCGGCGCGTGGGGTCCGGGCAGCTGGCGCGGGTAGATGCGCGGGACGTCCTCGGTCAGTGGGCGTGGTGCCGGTCGCTGTGTCGGTGGGGGTGCCGGTGCCGGTGCCTGTCCGCCGTCGCCGATTGCTCTGGCTGCACCTGGGGTGTCGTGCCAACCGGTGCGTCCGCCGCGCCTTGGGTCACCGGCTCAGGGTAGGCGCGGCGCCGTGGCGCCCACCCATTCCCCTGGTCGGACGATTACGAAAAGGAATCCACCAGCGCGGCCAGCGCGCCCTTGTAGGTGTCGCCGAAGATCGGCGCCATCTCGTCGGGGGACACGTCGTAGGCCCAAATCACCTTGGACCCGGCCCCGTCGGGCTCGACCGACACGGTGGCGGTGTGGCTCTCAATGGGGACACCGTCGACGACCGAGTAGGTGAGCACCCGGCTCTCCTCGTCCCGGGCCAGCAGGCGCTCGCGGATCTCCATGCCGAACATGCCGATGATGCGGTCGTCGCCCTCCAGGCGGAAGGACTCGATGGCCGGGAACAACACCCCGACGCCGGCGAAGTCACCCACCTTCGCCCACACCTCGTCGGGCGTGGCGGCGATCTTCACGTCAACTGCGCCTGCTGCCATTGCGGCCTCCTCGTGCTCGTGGTTCCCCAACCTGAAGTCGCCGGTACAGTACTGCCGACCCGGTCCACCCGCAGGAGACCGGCCGTGGAGAGGGAGTCTGCCGATGGAGACACGCACGATCGGCTCGTTGAAGGTCAGCGTGGTCGGGCTCGGCTGCAACAACTTCGGCATGCGCATCGGCCGGAAGGAGACGGCGGCCGTGGTGGACGCCGCGCTCGACGCGGGCATCAACTTCTTCGACACCGCCGACATCTACGGCGGGGCCAAGAGCGAGACCTACCTGGGTGCCGCGCTGGGCTCCCGCCGGGACGAGATCGTCCTGGCCACCAAATTCGGGGCGCCCTACGAGGGCCACGAGGGCGGGGCCTCGGCCGCCTACATCCGCACCGCCGTCGAGGACAGCCTGACCCGGCTCGGCACCGATCGCATCGACCTCTACCAGCTGCACCTCCCCGACCCCAAGACCCCGATCGCCGAGACGATCGGCGCGCTGGTCGAGCTCGTGGCCGAGGGCAAGGTGCGCGAGTTCGGCTGCTCCAACTTCACCGTGGACATGCTCGAACGAGGCCGCCGCGGCGACGCCGGACGGCAGCCCCGGATTCGTGAGCGTCCAGAATCACTACAACATCCTCTTCCGGGAGCCCGAAGACGGCGTCCTGGAGTGGTGCGACGCCGCAGGCGTGGCGTTCCTGCCCTTCTTCCCGTTGGCCAGCGGGCTCCTGACCGGCAAGTACCGGGCCGGCCAGCCGGTGCCCGAGGGCACGCGCCTGGGTGCCATGGGCGATGGAGCGAAGAGCCAGCTCTCCGACGAGCGCCTGGCTGCCGTGGCCGACCTCGACGAACTGGCGGAGAGGGAGGGCCACAGCGTGCTCGACCTCGCCTTCGGGTGGCTCTTGTCGCGTCCTGCCGTGGCCTCGGTCATCGCGGGCGCCACCAAGCCCGAGCAGATCACCGCCAACGTGGCTGCGGGCGACTGGCGCCCCGGTGCAGACGTGCTGGCGGCCGTCGACACCATCGCGCCCCGCTAGCGCGGCGACTCGACGCGACCGAGCTACACCTGCCAGGCGTCCGCGCCCCGGCGCGTGGCCCGCGACGGGGGCGAGGTGGACCAGCAGGTTGTAGGTGACCAGGGCGATGGCCAGGTGCATCGCCATGAGCACGGCCACGGCCTGCGCCGGCTGCCCCTGATGCCAGATGTAGACGTCGGGCAGCAGCAGGACGAGGGTCACCGCGATGGCCAGCCGGAAGAACAGCCAGCGGGGCGCCGAGCTGATGCGCGCCACGACCGGCCAGGCCGCACAGGCGATCAGCACACCGATGACGGTCAGCTTGGCGTAGTCGTGGAATTGGAAGTGGACGTAGCCCTTCGTCGAGGGGAACAGCCGGGTGCCGATGAACACCAGGAGAGCGTCGGCCGCCAGGGAGCCGGCCAGGGACAGGACGGTGGCCAGCGCAACCCGCCACCACGCCGGCGGCCGGTGTGCGGGCGAGAGGTCGATGCGCGCCCAGGCCAGGGCGCGCTCGGTGACATCGGGAGAAGTGGCCATCACACCAAGGCTACGGACCGGGGCGCCCCCGCCGAATCAGCCGCGAGGCGGAATGACGCGGCCGCTCCTCATCCCTGCGATGCAACCGAGGTCCCGTTCTGCTGCATCACCGCCGCCTCCACGATCTGAATGTCCGGCGGCTGAATCGCCAGCGGCCCGCCCGCCACCGGCACCTGCCACACCAAGGAGACGTAGGGCGTCGGCTGCAGCTGCGTCCCGGCCGCGCAGGGCGGGAAGCCCGTGATGTCGAAGGGCATGGTCAGCGAGGTCGAGGCCGTCCCGCAGACCTGGGTGCGCCGGTGCCACTGCACGAGCGCGCCGTAGGGCATCGGCGCCTTGCTCACGGTCGACGGCAGGATGTACATGGCCGCGGCGAGCACGTCACCCCCCGACGGCGTCGAGGCGTAGACGAGCCCGTCGACGTGCTGGGGGTCGAGCGTCCGCTGCGCCGCCGCGTTCGCCGCCACGACGGCCGGGTTCACGTAGGCCACGACCGGGTAGTCCGTCGGCGAGGCGGGCTCGTACCCGGCCGCCATCGCCGCCGCCGGCGTGGTGTAGCCCGACACGGCCGCGCTGGTCGCCTGCACGTACTGCACGGCGCCGATGTCGTCGGCCGCGGTGAGGCTCGGCGCGCACCCGCTCTCGGCCATGTGGATGTCATTCGGCCCGTTGTTGCCGGCGGCCAGCAGCTCGCTCGCCTCGGCCTGCGGAATGGCCGGGCCCGTGTAGTGCCAGTTGGGCGTGGTCGTGTTGAAGCCGGCGGCCGCGCTGGCGTCGGACCCGTTCATGTCCATGCCGTTCGTGCCGCTCATGATCATGTACGGGGTGTTGTTCAGGTCGAGCCCCGAGATCTTCAGGCCGCTCTGGTGCGGCACGCAGGAGCTGGCGGTGGCCGACGGCGTGGACGAGCCGGAGCCCGTGTTCGACGTGCCGCCGCCGTCCATGACCATGCCGCTCATGGCGCTGCCGGCCGACTCGGACGCCACCGCCGGATAGCTGGCGCTCAGCGCGAGCGCCGCACCGAGCGGCGCCGATGCCGAGGACGGCCGCCGCGGGGCTCCGCCGCAGGACCTCGCCGGCGGGCGACCGCCATGCCGCCTTCGAGGCGATCACCGTCGGCACCATGGCCGCGGCGAGCAGGATCACCAGGGGCCCGGTGTTGGGGTCGGTGTCCGAGCCACTGAAGACATTGCCGACGAGGCCCTGGCCGGCGAACCACATCAAGAGGGAGAGCAACGCACCGGCGGCGAGGAACCAGCCGGGGCGGCGGGCGACCAGAGGACCGAGGCCGATGGCGACCGACACGGCGGCCAGGATCCAGGCCGTCTGCGTCCCGGTGGTCGAGAACAGGTTGGCCAGGCTGTTGAGGAAGTGGGCGTACCACCCGGGCACCACGCCGCTCATGCCCGAGATGGCGCTCTGAATCGACGTCCGGGTCCGGTTGGCGGGGAGCACGAACAGGACGGCGGCCAGCGACCAGTACCCGGCCCAGACGGCCAGCGGCGTGATCGACCCCGCCGATCCCCTGGGCGGCGGGCGAGGTGGCGACACCCGACGGCCGGTCGCTCCAGTCGACCGCGAAGCTGCCGTGGCCGCCGGGGCCAGGCCATCAGGCCGATGAGGCCGTACAGCGAGCACCGACCCCGGGGCGCCCGTGAGCGCCGTGGCGTTGCCGGTGAGGAGCATGCCCAGGCCCTCGCCGATGACCCAGATGCCGAGCACCCAGGCGAACGACACCGCCAGCGCGGCGCGCACCGTGCCCTTGTAGAGCAGGCCGACGCCGATGAAGAGCTGGATGAGCGCGAAGAACGTGTTCCACACCACGATGTCGGGCGCCACGAAGTTCCCGATGTGGGTGATGAAGTCGCCGAGGACGAACGGTTGGCCGCTGGCGTTGCCCAGAATGTTGGCCTCCACGAAGCCGCGGCCGAACATGAAGGGCTGGAACTGCAGGGCGGCATCGAGGATCCAGAAGAGGCCGAGAACGACCTGCAGGGCCCGTTGCGTCCGGAACGCGAAGGGGAAGCGGCCGTGCTCCTCCACCTCCTCGTCCTGCTGTGCCCCGGTCGTTGTCCATGCCCAGCTTTACGCTACCGGCGGCCCTGTGGATGGCGGCGTCAGGCTCCCATCAGGGCAGTTCGAAATCCTGGGCAATGCAGTTGGTCGGGGCCACCGCCTCCGCGACGGGCTTCCCGTCGACGTTGTCGTACACGTTCAAGGCCGAGCCGTTGAGGCACGAGTAGGCCGGGACATTCGTCTGGAAGTCGGTCAGCGTGCCCGCCCCGAGCACGCCGAGGACGCTGCTCGAGGCGACCGGCGTCAGGCTGACCGTGGCGCCGTTGTACACGCCGGTGATCGACGCCACCGTGGTCGTGGTGGTCGGGGGCGCCGGTGACGGCGCCGACGGTGACGCCGCTTGCGAACCGGACCGGAGCCGGAGCCGGATCCGGAGCCGGACCGGTGGCGGAGGTCGTGGGGGACGGGGCCGCGGTCGGTGCAGCGCCGGCCGGAGCAGTCGACCCGCCGGCGGCCGGGGTCGACCCCGCGGCCGGCGCCGGAGCCGCCACGGCGGGCGCGCTCGACGAGGTCGACTGCGGGCCCGTGCCCGGAGGAGCGCCCGGCGTAATCCCGTCGAGCGCCGCAATCATCTGCGCGCCGTCGCTCTCCATGCCGAGCGCCCAGATGCCCACGCCGCGGGCGCCGTCCTTGGTGACCAGTTGCGACACGTCGTACAACCCGTTCTCACCCTCGTAGTACGACTCGTGCCACTGCCCGCCCGCCTGGTAGCTCGTCCACGCGGTGTCGGTGACCGGGTCCCAGTACTCGGGCCCGTTGCTCGCCGCCTGCGAATCGGGAATGTCCGCCGCGCCGCCGGTTGCCGTCGCCCCCATCGTCCCGTTGTTCGTCGGCCAGTCGATGCCGAAGAAGGGCGTGCCGAGTATGACCTTGGAGGCCGGGACCGCGGCGTCGTACTGCGTCAGCGTCGTCTGGCTGCTGAACATGCTGCTGGTGAGCGGTGATGCCGCCGACGCCGTGCCGGCCAGGTTCAGCTCGTAGTCCATGACGAAGAAGGCGTCGACGGCCGGGGCCAGGGCGGGAATGTTGTAGAAGCCGCCGGGATCGCCGGCCGAGGAGGCGTAGGTGTCCATGGTGATCTGCCAGTGCGGATCGGCGGCGCGTAGCGAGCCCGCCACCGACGTGATCAGGTTGGTGAGGCCGCTCTGGTCGCCGCTGCCCTCGCCCTCGAAGTCGAAGTTCACGCCGTCGAGCGACTTGGCCTGCAGCAGCGGAATGAGCGTGCCCGACAAGGTGGCCGGGGCGGTGGGCGACGACGTGACCGCGTTGAGCGAGCTCTGGCTGAAGTCGGTCACGGTCAGCACGACGCGCTCCCCCGCCGCGTGGGCCCGGCTGATCAGGTCGGACAGATCCTGGCTCTCGAAGCCGTTCCAGCCCGGGCCGCTCTCGTCCAGCGTGCCGTTGCCGTTGACGTCGATGGAGAAATAGGCCAGCGTCGACAGCCCCGTGATGTCGAACGTGGGCGACTGCGCCAACGTCCAGTAGGGCGCGAAGGCGAAGTTCTCACGGGCGGCCAGCGGCGGCTGGTCGGTCAGCATGGCCGGCGCAGCCGACGGCGTCCCCGTGGCCGGTGCCAGCGCCAGTGACGCCGTTGCACCCAGCTGCTTCAGTGAGGCATTGCCGGGATTGTCATCCATCCTGGCCGCGGCGCGCAGGCGGTGGTCGAGGGTGGCGTGCGCCTTGGCGGTGGCCGAACCGCTCATGCCGACCGTGAAGCCGACGCAGAGCATGACCAGGCAGAAGGTGACGGCGCCGACGGCGGCCTTCCGGCGGCGCAGCACGGGCGCGTACTGCCGGACCCGAGCCCGTGCGCTCGCAGCTCCCCTCCCCAACCCCGACGGGATACCCCCCCTGACGAGGTGGGCCAGCCTGTCAGCCAGCTCCATCCCTGAGGGAACGGCCCGAGCCGCGTCGAAACTCACGGTCCGGCCTTCAGAGCTGGTGCAGCAGGTCGGGCCGGCCCGCTCGCGACCCCGGCTCGGAGGCGCCGCCCGGGGTCAGGCGTCGTTGACGGCGGTCACCAGCTTCTGCAAGGTGTCCTTGGCGTCCCCGAAGAGCATGGTGGTCTTGGGGTCGTAGAGCAGCTCGTTGTCGATGCCGGCGAAGCCCGGTCGCATGGAGCGCTTGAGGAAGATGATGTTCTCGGCCTCGTCGGCATGGATGATCGGCATGCCGAAGATGGGGCTGCCCGGCGTCGACTTGGCCGCCGGGTTGACGGTGTCGTTGGCGCCCACCACCAGTGCCACGTCGGCCGTGGACATCTCGGGGTTGGCCTCGTCCATCTCCTTCAAATCGTCGTAGGGCACGTTGGCCTCGGCCAGCAGCACGTTCATGTGGCCGGGCATGCGGCCCGCCACCGGGTGGATGGCGAAGAAGGTCTCGACGCCGCGCGCCTTGAGCGCTTCTTCCAGCTCGCGCGCCGTGTGCTGCGCCTGGGCCACCGCCAGGCCGTAGCCGGGGATGATCACGACCTTGCGGGCGTAGGCCAGCAACACGCCCACGTCGTCGGGCGTGCCGGCGCGGACCGGGCGGGATGCATCGCCCTCGTCGCCGCCCGTGGCGGTGATGACCGAGCCGAAGGCGCTGAAGAGAATGTTGGGCAGCGAGCGGCCCATGGCGCTGCTCATCAAGCGGGTGAGGATGATGCCCGACGCCCCGACCAGGGTGCCGGCCACGATCAAGAGGTCCGAGTCGAGCACGAAGCCCGAGGCGGCCACGGCCAGGCCGGTGAACGAGTTCAACAAGGAGATCAGCACCGGCACGTCGGCCCCGCCGATGGGCAGCACGAGGATCACGCCGAGCACGAGGGCCAGCACCAGGATGATCCAGACGTAAATGATGCTGCCGGTCACCAGGGCGAGGATCACCATGACGCCGATGGCCGCACCGACCAGCGCGTTGATGACCTGCTGGCCCGGGTAGGTGATGGGGCGCCCGGTGATCAGCTCCTGCAGCTTTATGAAGGCGATGGCGCTCCCCGAGAACGACACCGACCCGATGAGCACGCCGAGGAGCACCTCGGCGGTGACGTAGACGGCGGGCTGCAGGCCGAGCGAGTGCAGGTGGAGCAGCTCGACGATGGAGATCAGCGCGGCCGCACCACCACCCACGCCGTTGAAGATGGCCACCAGCTGTGGCATCGCCGTCATCTTCACGTAGCGCGCCACCGGCACGGCGATGGCCGCACCGAGCGCCATGGCGATCAGCGCCAGCACCAGGTTCCAGCCCGAGTGCCGCAGGCTCGGCAGGGTGAAGGTCATGCCGATGGCGAGGGTGGCGGCGGCCGCTCCGACCAGGTTGCCCAGGCGCGGCGTGGCGCGGCGAGCTCAGGCCCTTGAGGGCGAAGATGAAGCCGGCGATGGCGACCAGGTAGGCCAGGTCGCGCGCGGTCGTCAGGGTGAAGGACACAGCCAGCATCAGGCGGCGCCCCCGCTGGGCTCAGATGGAGACGCTGGTGCGGCGGGTGGCGCCGACGTCGCCGCATCCTCCGCTTTGGCCGTCTGCGTCTTGGCCGTGCCTCCTCGTGACCCGCCCTTCTCGCCCGGCTTGCCCTTGAACATCTCGAGCATGCGGTCGGTCACCACGAAGCCGCCCACCACGTTCAAGGTGGCCAAGAAGATGGCGAGGAAGCCCGAGCGCGACCTCGGCCGTGCCGTGCGCCTCGCCCATGATGGTCAGCGCGCCCACCAGCACGATGCCGTGGATGGCGTTGGAGCCCGACATCAGCGGGGTGTGCAGAATGCTCGGGACCTTGGACACCACTTCAATGCCGACGAAGGCCGCCAGCACGAAGATGGTCAGGTACTCAATGATCCCCGTCGTCGACCCGGTCGGGGTCGCCGCTGCCAGCAGATGGATCACGCCGGTGCTCCTTGTGATGGTGCTCCGTGTCCCGCCAGATGTCCCGCCCAACAGCTCCACCGCGGCCGGCGCCACCGCGGCACCGTCGCGCAGCACGCACATGCCGGCGACGATCTCGTCGTCCCAGTCCGGCGCCAGGGTGCCCTCGGGGCCCATCGAGACCGAGCACGTTGGCCACGTTGCGGGCGTAGAGGAAGCTGGCATGGGTCGGCATGCCCGAAGGCGGGTTGGCCATGCCGACGACATGGACGCCGTTGTGGTCCACGATCTCGCCGGCCACCGTCAGCTCGCAGTTGCCGCCCTGGTCCGCCGCCATGTCGACGACGACCGCGCCCTCGGCCATGCCCTCGACCATCGATGTGGTCAAGAGGACCGGGGCCTTGCGCCCCGGCACCGCGGCGGTGGTGATGACGACGTCGGAGCGCCCGACCTCTTCGGCCAGCGCCAAACGCTGGCGGTCGAGCTCTTCGGGCGTGAGCTCGCGGGCGTAGCCGCCGGCATCCCTCGGCCGAGACGCCGGTGTCGAAGAAGACCGCACCCAGGCTCTCGGCCTCTTCCTTGGCCGCGGCGCGCACGTCGAAGGCCTTGACGACCGCACCCAGCCTGCGCGCCGTGGCGATCGACTGCAGGCCGGCCACGCCGACGCCCATCACGAACACCTTGGCCGGCGGCACCGTCCCGGCCGCCGTCATGAACATGGGGAAGAACTTGGCCAGGTGTTCGGCCGCCGACAGCCCGGCCCGGTACCCCGACACCGTCGCCTGTGAGCTCAAGGCGTCCATGCCCTGCGCCCGGCTGATGCGGGGCAACAGGTCGAAGCTGAACACCGTCGCCTTCTTGGCGGCCAGCGCGCGCACGGCGTCCTCGGCCTGGGCCACGCCGAAGAAGCTCAACAGCGCAGCGCCGTCGGGCACCGCGGCCGCGTCTGCAGCCGAAGGTGGGTTGACCCGCACCACCAGTCCGGCGCCCGCCAGCGTGGCGGCCGCGTCGGGAGCCACCGTGGCCCCGGCGTCGCTGTAGGCCTTGTCGCTGAACGCGGCCTCCGTGCCGGCGCCGGCCTGCACCCAGACCTCCCAGCCGGCACTGACCAGCTTCTTGGCCACGTCGGGGACGAGGGCCACGCGGCGCTCTCCGGGACGGGTCTCGGTGGGGACCGCCAATTTCACGGTCTGTCTGTCTAGCAGCTCAGCCCCTGTGTGCCCCTAATCGGGCACAAACAAGGACACTCAATGAGCAGCCCTGCGCTCCGACCCGTTCAGGGTCCGGCCACGGCCCCCAGGAACGGCGGGGGCTCCCCGCCCCCGTGCACGACCAGGTTGGCCCCGGTCACATAGGAGGCGGCCTCGCTCGAGAGGTACAGACAGGCCTCGGCCACGTCGGCCGGCGTGCCCATGCGGCCGACGGGCACCGTGGCCGCCACCCGCGCCATGCCCTCGGGACCCCCGTAGAAGTCGTCGCCGGCCCCGGTGTCGAGGAGCCCGGCGGTCACGCAGTTGACCCGGACCACCGGCGCCCACTCGACGGCCAGGGTGGCCGTCAGGTTGATGAGGCCGGCCTTGGCCGCGCCGTAGGCCGAGGAGCCGGGCGACGGGCGCAGGCCCGAGACGCTCGAGATGTTGACGATCGAACCCCCGTCCTCCTGCACGGCCATGACCTTGTGGGCGGACTGGGCGCACCACAGCGGCGCCAGCAGGTTGAGGTTGACGATGGCCTCGACGAAGCGCGGCGACGCCTCGGCCGCTGCCACGTTGGGCGAGCCCCCGGCGTTGTTGATGAGCACGTCGAGCCGGCCGAAATGCTCGACGGCCTTGGCGATGACGCGCTCGGCCTCGGGCGGCTTGCGGATGTCCGCCGTGACGAAGACGGCCCCATCGACGGTTGCCTCGTGGCGCCCGCAGGCCACCACGTGCGCCCCGGCGGCGACGAAGGCCGCCACCACGCCGGCTCCGACCCCCCGGGAGCCCCCCGTCACCACCACCACACGCTCGCTGAAGTCGTAGACGGGCTGGGTCACCAGGCAGACCCTACGGCACCACCCTCTCGGGCTCGCGTTGGCCGGACGGCGGCACGCTGGCCTAAGTTCCTCCGGGACTTCTGACGCGGCGTCAGGGCCGGAACCCGAGGAGATTCAGCTTCCGCATGCCCATCACTGTGGTCCAGGAGCACGAGGGAATCGGCGAGGTCGTGATCGACCACCCGCCGGTGAACGCGCTCGATGTGGCGGGCTGGTTCGAGCTGGCCGACGCCCTTCTGGCGGTGGGCCGGGTGCCCACCAACCGGGTGGCGATCCTGCGCGCCACCGGGCGCGGCTTCTGCGCCGGCGTCGACATCAAGGAGATCAACGCCAAGGGCGACGAGGCGCTCGTCGGCGTGAACCGGGGCTGTGCCGCGGCCTTCGCCGCCGTCTACGACTGCGAGGTGCCGGTGATCGCCGCCGTGCAGGGCTTCTGCCTCGGCGGCGGCATCGGGCTGGCGGGCAACGCCGACATGGTGATCGCCTCCGAGGACGCCACCTTCGGGCTACCCGAGGTCGACCGCGGCGCGCTCGGCGCCGCCACCCACCTGGCCCGCCTGGTCCCCCAGCACGCCATGCGCAAGATGGTCTACACGGCCAAGCCGATCACCGCCGCCGAGCTCGCGTCCTACGGATCGGTCGCCGCCGTGGTGCCGCCGGACCGCCTCCATGCGGCCGCACTCGAGCTGGCCGCCGACATCGCCACCAAGAGCCCGACCATCATCCGCCGGGCCAAGGAGTCGCTCAACGGCATCGACCCCGTCGACGTGAAGCGCAGCTACCGCTTCGAGCAGGGCTTCACCTACGAGCTGCACGTGCGCGGCGTGGCCGACGAGCAACGGGCCGCCTTCGTCGAGAAGCGCGACGCCGACACCTCGACCTGATGGCCGACAAGCGCACCACCATCGACGACATCGTGGGCGAGCTGCGCTCGGGCATGACGATCGGGATCGGCGGCTGGGGCTCACGGCGCAAGCCCATGGCCGTCGTGCGGGCCATCTGCCGCTCCGACCTGACCGACCTCACCGTCGTGGCCTACGGGGGCCCCGACGTGGGCCTGCTGTGCGCCACCGGCAAGGTGCGCAAGGTCGTGTGCGGCTTCGTCACCCTCGACTCCATCGCGCTCGATCCGCACTGGCGCGCCGCGCGCCAGCACGGCCGCGTCGAGGTCATGGAGGTGGACGAGGGGATGTTCTTCCTCGGCCTGCAGGCCGCGTCGCTGGCGCGTGCCCTTCCTGCCCACCCGGGCCGGGCTCGGCTCCGACGTCCTCACCATCAACCCCGACCTGCAGTTGGTGCGTTCCCCCTACGGCGCCGGCCACCCCTACCTGGCCGACCCCGCCGACGCCGACGTGGAGCTGGTCGCCATGCCGGCCCTCCACCTCGATGCCGCCATCGTCCACACCAACCGGGCCGACGCCGCCGGCAACGGTCAGGTGCTGAGCCCCGACGCCTTCTTCGACCCGCTCTTCCTCGGCGCGGCCGAGCGCCGATTCATGACCACCGAGGTCATCGTCGAGAACGGCGCGCTGGCCGACGACGCGCACCCGATGTCCAGCGTGCCCATCCACCGCATGCTCGTCGACGGCGTGGCCGAGGCCCCCGGTGGCGCCCACTTCACCGCCAACCCGCCCGACTACGGCCGCGACGAGAAGTTCCAGAAGGAGTACGCCGCCTCGGCCGCCGACGCGGCCGAGTGGGAGGCCTTCGCCAAGCGCTACGTCTTCGTCGACGACGACGAGTACAAGGCCAATGTGGCGGAGCGCCCGCAATGAGCGATGCCACCAGCGACATCGGCGTCACCCGGGCCGAGTCCTGCGTCATCGCCTGTGCCGATGTCTGGCGCGAGGCGGGCGAGGTCATGGTCAGCCCCTTCGGCACCATCCCCGCCCTGGGCGCCCGGCTGGCCAAGCGCACCTTCTCGCCCGACATTGTGCTGACCGATGGCGAGGCCGCGCTCATGGTCGGCGCCCCGCCCATCGCCGCCCGCCCGGCCGAGCTGGTACGTGAGGCCGCCATGCCGTACCGGACCGTCTTCGACGTCGTGTGGTCGGGCCGGCGCAACATGATGATGATGGCGAGCCAGATCGACCGCACCGGCAACCAGAACATTTCTGCCATCGGTCCGCACGCCAAGCCCAAGGTGCAGCTGGTCGGCGTGCGCGGCGCGCCGGGCAACTCGGTCAACCACCCCACCAGCTACTGGGTGCCCGACCACACCGTGCGCACCTTCGTCGAGCAGGTCGACGTGGTCAGCGGTGTGGGCTACGCCCGGGCCGCCGCGGCCGGCGCCGGCGCGACGCGCTTCCACGACATCCCCCGCGTCGTCTCCAACCTGGGCGTGTTCGACTTCGAGACGCCCGACCGCACCATGCGGCTGCGCTCGCACCATCCCGGCGTGACCGTCGACGACATCGTGGCCGCCACCGGGTTCACCCTGACCGTCCCCGACGACGTGGCCGAGACCCGCCTGCCCACGCCCGAGGAGCTCGAGCTCATCCGCGTCGTGCTCGACCCGGGCTCGCTGCGCGACCCGCGAGGTGAAGCCCTGAGCGCCGACGGCGGCGCCAGCTTGGGCGCGCCATTGCACCCGGCGCTCCACACCGAACTGTGCGAGCGCATCGGCATCCGCTACCCGCTGGTGCAGACCGGCATGGGCTGGGTGGCCGGACCCCGCCTGGTGGCCGCCACCGTCGAAGCCGGCGGGCTGGGGATTTTGGCCTCGGCCACCATGAACCTCGACGAGCTGGCCACGGCCATCGCCGAGGTGCGCCGGCGCACCAGCGGTCCCTTCGGCGTGAACCTGCGCACCGACGTGGCCGACGTGCACGAGCGCATTGAGCTGATGATCGAGACCGGGGCCCGGGTGGCGAGCTTCGCCCAGGCGCCCAACCCGGCGCTGGTCACCCGTTGCAAGGAGGCGGGGCTGTTCGTCATCCCCACCGTCGGCGCCCGCCGCCACGCCGAGAAGGTGGCCGAGTGGGGCGTGGACGCCGTGATCGCCCAGGGTGGCGAAGGCGGAGGGCACACCGGGACGGTCCCGACCACGCTCCTGCTGCCCCAGGTGGTGGACGCCGTGGGCGACAAGGTGCTCGTGCTCGGCGCCGGCGGCTTCTACAACGGGCGGGGCCTGGTGGCCGCCCTGTCCTACGGTGCCGCCGGCGTCGCCATGGGGACCCGCTTCCTGCTCTCGGCCGAGAGCCGGGTGCCCGACGCCGTCAAGGCGCTCTACCTCGGCACGCCGGTGACAGGCACCGTCGTCACGACCAAGGTCGACGGCGCGCCCCAACGCGTCGTGCGCACCGACCTGGTCGACCACCTGGAGTCACAGTCCTGGCTGCGCTCGTTGCCGCGGGCGCTGCGCAGCGCCTACCGGTTCCGCCAAGAGACGGGCACCTCCATCGGCTCACTGCTGCGCGAGGGGCGCGCCATGAAGCAAGGGAACGAGCTGACCTGGGCGCAAGTGGTCATGGCGGCCAACGCGCCCGTCATGACCAAGGCCGCTCTCGTCGAGGGGCACACCGATATCGGCGTGCTGCCGACCGGTCAGGTCGTGGGGGTCATCGAATCGTTGCCGACGGTGGCCGACATCGTCACCGCCATCATGACGGAGGCCAACGCCGTTCTGCAGCGCTGGAGCGCCAGCTCCTAAGCGCTGTCGCCGTTGGCCGCCGCGGCGGCCGCGTTGCCCTGGGCCACCCGGCGCAGCAGGTTCGACACCCGCTGATGTGTCACACCGAACAGGTGGGCGATGCTCGGGATGCTCTGTCCCTCGGCACGCAACGCTACGACGAGCTCGCGACGGAGATACCCGCTGGCCTCGGACTGGCGGCGCAGAATGGTGCTCACCAGCTGCACCGTGCCCGGATCGTCCTCGTCGCCGAGGATGCCCTTCCACTCCCGACCGTTCTGACGGGCCAGACGAACCTCCGCGATGCGCTGCGCCAGCAGGCGCTCGCTCTCGGCGTTCTCGCGCAGGACGGTCTCGAGCTCGTCGAGGGCCTTGAGCACCTCGTCCGACCCGGTCCCGTTCGTCGTTCTGGTCCGGCATTGCGCTCCCTGCTCCTCTTCGCGTCTCTTGGCTGACGCAGTTCGGTCGCATCAGTGGCCAACATGCAGTGGTTCCTCCAATCGGGGGCCGTTCCGCTCCGACCCCGAAATTCGGCGACTCATGCGCTCACCACCTTCCCAGGTAGCACTCGCTTTGCGGCGTCAGCCTGCCAATACCCAAACGGGTGGTCCTCACACACGATGCGGGCCATCAGGCCCGAACTTCCCCGCTACCAGGGTTTCAGCGACTCAAGAGAACCGACGACCCGTGCCCGAACAGACCCTGATTGGCCGTGACGGCCACCCGGGCGCCCTCCACCTGGTGCCCCGTGGCGGTGCCCCGGAGCTGCCAGACGCACTCGCAGACCTGGGCGATGGCCTGGGCCGGGATGGCCTCCCCGAAGCAGGAGAGGCCTCCCGACGGGTTGACCGGCACCCGCCCGCCCAACGTCGTGGCGCCGTCGCGCAGGAGCTTCTCCGCCTCGCCCTCGCCGCAGAGGCCGATGTCCTCGTACCAGTCGAGCTCGAGGGCCGATGAGAGGTCGTAGACCTCGGCCAGGCTGAGGTCCTCGGGGCCGATCCCGGCCTCGGCGTAGGCCGCCGTGGCGATGGAAGGCCTGAATCCGGCGGCGGCCCCTGCCGCTGCGGCGTTCTCCGCATCGGGCCCACGCGTTGCGGCGGCCGAGTCGGTCGAGAAGTTCGGCATCTCAATGACGGTGTTGGGGAAGGTCGGCGTGACGGTCGAGACGGCGTCGATCGTCACCAGCGGCGCCGCGCCACCGGCGTGGCGCCGGGCGAAGTCCATGGAGGTCAGCACGAGGGCCGCGCCGCCGTCGGAGGTGGCGCAGATCTCGAGCAGGCGCAGCGGGTCGGCGACCATGGGCGAGGCGAGCACCTCGTCGACCGTCACCTCCTTGCGGTAGCGGGCGTAGGGGTTGGCCAGCCCGTGGCGTGCGTTCTTCACCTTGACCTGTGCGAAGTCCTCTTCGGTGGCGCCGAAGCGGTCCATGCGCCGGCGGGCGTAGAGGCCGAAGTACGTGGGGTTGGTGGCGCCCATGAGATGGAAGCGCAACCAGTCCGGGTCGTTCTTGCGGTCGCCGCCGCCGACGGGGGCGAAGAAGCCCTTGGGCGTCGTGTCGGCGCCGACCACCAGTGCCACGTCGCACAGCCCGGCCAGAATTTGGGCGCGGGCGTTGGCAATGGCCACCGCGCCCGAGGCGCAGGCGGCGTAGACGCTCGAGACCCGGGCTCCGGTCCAACCGAGGGCCTGGGCGAAGGTCGCCCCGGACACGAAGCCGGGGTAGCCGTTGCGGATGGTGTCGGCGCCCGAGACGAACTGCATGTCACGCCAGCCGAGGCCGGCATCGGCCATGGCGTCGCGGGCGGCGGCCAAGCCGTATTCCACGAAGGGGCGGCCCCACTTGCCCCACTCGTGCATGCCGGCACCGAGGACGGCCACCTTCCTGTCGTCTGCCACACCCATGCTCAGGCCTCCCCGCCGCTCGACCTGGCGTCGGCGTCGGCGGTCGGCGCCGGCGTCGACCGGGCGCCACTTCCACACCAGGTAGTCGGTCCCGTCCTCGGAGTACAGCGTGTCGACCACCAGTTCGACCTCGTCACCCACCGGTGAGGTCGTCGACCGTCACCCCGGGCACGACCTGGCCCATCACGACCAGCTTCTCCGCCGCCAGCTCGACGGCGGCCAGACAGAAGGGCACGTACGGATCGGCCGCCACGTACGGCGCGGGTGGCTGGTAACGGGCGTCGGTGTAGGACCAGATGCGGCCACGGCGCGAGAGCTCGACCGTCTCGAAGGTCGTGGAGCCGCAGTCGGGATTCCCGCAGTACTTCGACTCGGCCGGGAAGGCGTAGGTGCCGCACTCGGTGCAGCGAGAGCCGAGCAGCGCCGGCGCAGCGCCGTCGTCGCCCGTGGTGAACCAGCCCTCAATGGCGGGGACCCGTGCGGCGTTCGTGTCGGTGGTGGTCATCAGCCGAGCCTCTCAATGATGGTGGCGTTGGCCTGCCCGCCACCCTCGCACATGGTCTGCAGCCCGTAGCGGGCGCCCGTGCGCTCCATTTCGTTCAGCAGCGTCGCCATGAGGCGGGCGCCCGAGGCGCCGGTCGGGTGGCCGATGGCGATGGCGCCGCCGTTGGGGTTCACCTTGGCCATATCGGGTTGGTACTCGCGCTGCCAGGCCAGGACGACCGAGGCGAAGGCTTCGTTGATCTCCACCACGTCCATGTCGTCGAGCGACAGCTTGGCCTTGCTCAGCACCAGCTCGGTGGCGGGAATGACCGCCGTCAGCATGATCTGGGGATCGTTGGCCGCCACCGCGAAGGTGTGGAAGCGGGCCCGGGGCGTGAGGCCGAGCGACGACGCCCGCTCCTCGCTCATGATCAGCACCGCCGCCGCACCGTCGGAGATCTGCGACGACGTTCCGGCCGTCACGGTGCCGGTCTCCGAGAAGGCCGGCTTCAGGTTGGCCAGCTTCTCGAGCGAGGTGTCGCGCCGCACCCCCTCGTCGGCGGAGAACAGGCCTGACACGTCGGCCGCGCCCGGCACGTCGGGGTGCACCCGCGCCTCGACCGGCACGATCTCGTTGGCGAAGCGGCCCTCGTCGGCGGCGTGGGCCGCCCGCTGGTGGGAGCGCAGGGCGAACTCGTCCATCTCCTCGCGGCTGACCTTCCAGCGCCGGGCGATCTCCTCGGCGCACTCGCCCTGATGGATCAGCTCGAAGCGCTCCTTGTAGAGCGGGCCGTAGGCCTCCCCCGGCCCGGGCTCGGTCGTCGATCCGATGGGCACCCGGCTCATGGACTCGATGCCGGCACCGATGGCCACGTCCATGGCCCCCGCCATGACGGCCTGGGCGGCGAAGTGGATGGCCTGCTGCGCCGAGCCGCACTGGCGGTCGACCGTCGTGCCGGGCACCGACTCGGGGAACCCGGCGGCCAGGGCGGCGTTGCGGGCGATGTTCATCGCCTGCTCCCCGACCGTCATGGTGCAGCCCATGACCACGTCCTCCACCAGGGAGGGGTCCAGGTCGTTGCGGGCGAGCAGGGCCGCCAGCGGCTGGGCCGCCAGGTCGGTGGCGTGCCATCCGGAGAGGCGGCCCCCGCGGCGGCCCACCGGGGTACGGACGGCGTCGACGATCACGGCATTTGGCATAAGGGCACCAATTGTAGGACGCCCGGCCAGGTCAGCCGCCAGACGTCGGCACCGGTTGCCTCGCGGAAACGCCGAAGAGGCACCCGGACGCGGGACTGGCGCCCGTTGCCGGGCGCCAGTCCGCTCCAGAATCAGATGACCCGCCCCAGAATCAGCCGGCCTGCTTCGCGGCCTGCGGGGCCGCCATGCCCACGATGGGCTGGTTCAGCTTCATGCCACCGGTCGAGCCGGCGAATTTGGCGTCGCCGTAGTTGAAGATGCCGCCGTCGGATGCGACCAGCAAGTAACCCAGGCCGCTGGCGCTCGACGAAATCCCGACGACCGGCTGGTTCAGCTTCATGCCACCGGTCGAGCCGTAGAACACAGCGTCGCCGTAGTTGAAGACGCCGCCGTCGGAGGCGACGAGCCAGTAGCCCCCGCCGTCAGGAGTGGCAGCCATCCCGACGATCGGCTTGTTGAGCTTGAGGCTCCCGGCGGAACCGTGGAACACGGCGTCCCCGTAGGAGAAGACGCCGCCATCAGATGGCGACCAGCCAGTAGCCGAGGCCGTCGGCCGTTGCGGCCATCCCGACGATCGGGCTGTTGAGCTTCATTCCCCCGGCAGAACCGAAGAACTTGGCGTCGCCGTAGTTGAAGACGCCGCCATCAGATGCGACCAGCCAGTAGCCGGCACTATCCGAGGTGGCTGCGACGCCCACGATCGGCTTGTTGAGCGGCGTACCCCCAGCAGAGCCGAAGAAGCCCGCGTCGCCGTAGTTGAAGATGCCGCCGTCACTGGCCGCCAGCCAATAGCCGGCCGTGTCGCGCGTCATAGCCATGCCGACGACCGGCTTGTTGAGCTTGGTCCCACCGGCGGATCCGCAGAACGGAAGGTTGCCGAACGAGAAGGTGCCACCGTCGGACGCCACCAGGTTGTAGCCGGCTGGTGAGGCCGGTGCGACGCACTTGCCCAGCGAACGAAATGTTCTGCGTGGCCTGATGTGCCCGCTCGCGTCACCGAACGCGATGACGCACGAGTCCCCGGCGGCCTGCTGGGCCGTGGTGGGCGGGCAGGGGTACTTGGCCGCGTCGGTGGCGGCGTCACCGCCGGTCGAGTCGGTCCCCGTCGCCGGAGGACCGACCGTGCCGGTCGTGACCGTGAACGGACTGGAGCAACGTGCCGCCGTGGCGGTGGTCGACACGATGACGCCGGTCGGACCCGAGGGGCGCCGGGCCGCAGGAGACCGGTGTCGGGTGGCCCGACGAGCGTGATCGTGGGCTGACCGGGGTCGTTGTTGCACTCGAGGATGCGCGCCCGCCGAGCTGGCGGCGAAGCCCGCGCCCGAGACCGTCACAGCTGTCGAGCCGGTGGGCTGAGTGCCCGTGCTCGGCGTCACGGTGATGGTGGCCGTGCCTGCCGCCCCTGCCGGCGCCGAGGCTGATGGCGGCAAAGGCAACCATCCCCGTCGCCGACAAGGCCACCGCGCTCACCAGCCCCACGCAGCCTCGTAAGAGAATTCCTGGTCGCATGCTTCCTCCCCGTTCTGTTGTACAGACGTCGCCAGTACCCCGGGGAACATACCCCCCCAGGCAGACGGAAACAATTGTGAACAATTGCGAGCGGCGCTTGTGTCAGACGGGCTGCGTCGAAGCGGACTGCGGGCGCGGCCGCTGCAAGCGCCCCCATGGAGCAACATTGGGGGCTATGCGGAGCGGGCAGGCGGGCGGCATCGTCGATTGTGCTCGCCTTCGCCGTGCTGGTGGGCGGCGTGGGCCGGGAGCGCTTCGACCCGCTTCCTCGGCCACAACGTCGTCGGGCCGAGACCTCGTCGCCGGGCAACAGGTGACCATTCGATACTGCAACAACCAGAAGGCACGGATCACCGAGCCCGCCTCGTTCCACGGCAAGGCACCCGCCGCCGTCTACGTCCACGGCGGCTCATGGGTTTCGGGTGACTTCGACACCGGGGGCTTCATCATCAACCGCATCGGGCCCGCGCTGGCCGCCCGCGGCTTCGTGGTGGTCAGCCTGAATTACCGGCTCGGGCCACGCGACCACTGGCCCGCCCAGATCGTCGACGTGAAGTGCGCCATCCGCTATTTGCGCGCCAACGCCGCCCGGTACCACATCGACCGCGCCGAAATCGGGGCCTGGGGCCAGAGCGCGGGCGGTCACCTGGTGGCGCTCCTGGGCACGGCGCGGCGCTCGGCCGGGTGGGATGTCGGGGCGTATCTCGGCCAGTCGAGCGGCGTGCAGGCGGTGGTCGACATGGCGGGACCGAGCGACCTCCTCACCATGGGGGACCAGGGTGACGCCGTCCTCGTCGCCGAGAGCTTCATTTCGCTCCTCGGCAATGTGCCGAGCCGGCAACTCGGCGCCGACCTGAAGAAGGCCAGCCCGACCACGTACGTCAAGCGGGGCGACCCGCCCTTCCTCATCCTCGACTCCAACAACGACGAGATCGTCTACCCCGAGCAGTCCGAGGAGCTGGCCTGGTACCTCGGCGTGGACGGCGTCCCGCGCCAGCTGTTGACCGTCTTCGACGGTGGGCACGAGTTCGACACGGTCGGCGAAGTCCCCTCGGAGTCGCAGGTCGTCCGCGCGGTGGTCGACTTCTTCGTGCGCACGCTGATGGAGCACAAGGGCCCGGCCCAGGGCGCCTGATCATCGGGCCGACCAGTGGTTGGCACCCGCGGGGGCACTGTGGAAGATTCCGTGCGTCATGGACCTGACCTTCAACGCCGACGAGGAGGCCTTCGGGGCCGAAGCGCGGGCGTGGCTGGCCGCGCATGTCCCCACCAGCCCCCTCCCCTCCCTCGATACACGCCGAGGGCTTCGAGGCGCACCGCGCCTGGGAACGCGCCATGTTCGAGGACCGCTGGTCGGTCGTCAGCTGGCCCGTCGAATACGGGGGACGCGACGTCGGCATCTTCGAGTGGCTCATCTTCGAGGAGGAGTACTACCGGGCCCGGGCGCCCAAGCGCGTGAGCCAGAACGGCATCTTCCTCCTCGCGCCGACCATGCTGGAGTACGGGACCGAGGCGCAGAAGGCGCGCTACCTCCCACCGATGGCGTCCGGCGACGAGATCTGGTGCCAGGGCTGGTCCGAGCCCGACGCCGGCAGCGACCTGGCGGGCATCCGCTCCCGCGCCGCCCGCGACACGGCGCACGACGGCAACTGGATCCTCAACGGCCAGAAGACATGGGCCAGCCGCGGCGCCTTCGCCGACTGGTGCTTCGGCATCTTCCGCACGGACCCCGAAGCGGAGCGCCACCGCGGCCTGACCTACTTCCTGATCGCCATGGACTCGCCCGGCGTCACCGTGCGCCCCATCCCCCAGATCGACGGCGAGACGGGATTCGCCGAGATCTTCTTCGACAACGTCGAGGTGCCCGAGAGCCAGGTCCTCGGCGAGGTCGGCGCCGGCTGGTCGGTCGCCATGGCGACGGCCGGGTCCGAGCGCGGCCTCTCCCTCCGTTCGCCGGCGCGTTATACGGAGGCAGCTGACCGCCTCGTACAGCTCTACGCGTCGCGCGGCGGCCCGACCGCTTCGACCGACGAAGTGGCGCAGGCGCACATGGACGCCGAGGCCTACAAGCTGCACACGTACTGGACGGCCTCGCGCGTGGCCCGCGGCCACGCCGTGGGTCCCGAGGCCAGCTGCAACAAGATCTTCTGGTCCGAGACCGACGTGGCCATCCACACCGCGGCCCTCGACCTCCTCGGCCCCGAGGCCGAGCTGCTGGAGGCCGGCGCGCCCGGTGCGTGGCTCGACGGCTACCTCTTCTCGCTCGCCGGTCCGATTTACGCGGGCACCAACGAGATCCAACGCAACGTGGTGGCCGAGCGCCTGCTCGGGCTGCCCCGGGGCTGATCGGTCACCAGGCGAGCCATGGACTTCGCGTTCACCGAGGAACAGGACGCCCTGCGCGAGGGCGTGCGCATGGTGCTCGACACCGAGTGCACTCCGGACGCGCTGCGCGCCTTCGAGCTGGCCGACGAGGAGGGGCCGCGTCGCGCAATCCCAGAATCGCTGGGCCGTGCTGGCCGAACTGGGCGCACCGGCGCTCGTCGTCCCCGAGGCCGCCGACGGATTGGGCCTGAGCGACGTCGACCTGGTGGGCGTCCTGGAGGAGGCGGGGCGGGCGGGGCTCCCCGAACCCCTGCTGGAGACGGCCGCGCTGGCCGCACCCACCTTGGCCGCCTTGCTGCCCGACGCCGCGGCAGCGGCTGCGCTGGCCGCACTGGTGCGGGACGACGTCAGCTTCGCCGTGGGGGGCATCGATGTGACGCCGTCCGGCATTGCGTCGCCGACCGAGGTGTCGGCCGACGGCACACTGCGCACACCCCGCGTCGTGGGCGCCCGCGATGCGGACCTGCTGCTGTTGGCCGTGCGCGACGCCGACTCGGGCTGGCAGCTCCACGCCGTGCCGGCCGCCTCGTGCACCGCTGTCCGCACGCCGGCGCTGAGCGCCGTCACGCGATCTCTCGACCGTCCAGTGGCCGCTGTCGTCCGACACGCTTCTGGCCTACGGCGTGGCGGCCGAGGCGGCGGTGGGATTGCTGGCGGACCGTGCCGCAGCCGGGACCGCCGCGTCTGCTCATCGGTCTGGCCGACCGCATGGTCACGATGAGCGCGGCCTACGCCAAGGAGCGTCACCAGTTCGGCAAGCCCATCGGGAGCTTCCAGGCGGTCAAGCACCTTCTGGCCGACGCGCGGGTGGCGCTCGAGTTCGCCCGGCCCGCCACCTACCGCGCCGCCTGGTCGCTCGCCACGGCACAGCCCACGCTCTCCCACGATGCGTCCATGGCCAAGGCAATGGCGTCGGATGCGGCCGACCGGGCTGCCCGGGTGGCCCTGCAGGTCCACGGCGCCATCGGGTACACGTGGGAGTGCGACCTCCACTTCTTCCTGAAGCAGACGTGGGCGCTGTCGCGAGCCTGGGGCGACGCCGCCACCCACCGCCGACTCGTCCTGGGTCAGGTGCGCGCCGGCTGATCAGCCGGCCGGTTCAACCGGCCAGTCCGAACAGGCTGGCGATCCTCCAGCGCCTTCACCCGCTGGCGCAGCGCGCTCACCTCACTGAGCAGGGCGCCGACGAGCTCGTCGTTCGACAGCTCATAGGTCTTGCCGTGCTCCCAATCGTCCCAGTCGAAGACCTCGGGTTCGGCCATGGCGCAACGATATGTCCAGTCGCCGGCGGGAGGCCACGGAGCCGGGCGTGTTGGCCTCACGGTGACCGACCGATCAGCTGTTGCCGGAGTTCCCCGAGCCGGAATTGCCGGACCCGGAGCTCCCGAAGGGTCCGGTGGAGTTCGAGACGTACCACTTGCCGTCCTGCTTGACCATCTCTCCGGTTGTGCTGCGCTGGTTTCGCAATGCCCGGCCTCGCACGCGGTGATGCGGAGCTTCACTTTGGCCGTGTCGGACCCGACATCCGAAACCGTGTAAGAGACCTTCTTGATCGTCACCTTCTCCGACGTGAGACTTGCTCAAGGACTTGGTGCACGCAGACCGCTGGCTGGGCTCGGCCACGGCGCAGGCGCCCGACAGATCGCCGCTCTGCACGGCCGACGCGAAGGTCGCCATGACGTCACTCGGAGAGGCCGACGCGCCGGACGAACCTCCTCCGCACGCAGCGAGGCCACACGCGGCGGCACCGACCGCAACAACGAGGAACATCGCTCGCTTCATGTCTCTCCTCCCCGACCACCGCTGCCGCGGCCAGCCGGTCCCTCGAGCGGATTGACCACCCGTCCCACATGGTTGTCGGCACACGGGTTGGGTCCCTTCAACCAATGCAGCATCAACAGCCGATCGGGGCGGGCGGGAGCGACCAAAGCGCACGCCAGCGGCCATGTCCGATTCCCGCCAGTAATCGTCACAGCCACCTGGCAGGCTGGCACCCGTGATTGAGAACCCGGACCGCTGCTACCAGGCGGCGCAGGGCAAGGACGCCCGCTTCGACGGCCAGTTCTTCTGCGCCGTCACCTCGACCGGGATCTACTGCCGCCCCAGCTGCCCCGCCCGCACGCCCAAGCGCGAGAACATGCGCTTCTACGCCACCGCGGCGGCCGCGCAGCAGGCCGGCTTCCGGGCCTGCCTGCGCTGCCGGCCTGACGCCACGCCCGGTTCACCGGAGTGGAACATCCGGGCCGACGTCGTCGCCCGCGCCATGCGGCTGATCCGCGACGGCGTGGTCGACCGCGAAGGGGTCGAGGGCCTGGCCGGCCGTCTCGGCTACAGCACGCGGCAGCTCAACCGACTGCTCACGGCCGAGGTCGGGACCGGGCCGCTCGCCCTGGCGCGGGCGCAGCGCAGCCAGACGGCGAGAGTCCTGCTGGAGACGACCGATCTCCCCGTCACCCATGTCGCCTTCGCCGCCGGCTTCGCCAGCGTGCGCCAGTGCAACGACACCATCCGCCAGACATTCGCCGATACGCCGAGCGGGCTGCGCGCCCGGGCGGCGCGCACGGCCGAAGGCCGCCGTGCCAAGCGGGCGCCCGCCACCCAGGCCATCCGCCTCCGGCTCCCCTGCCGGCAGCCGTTCAACCCGACGTCGGTGCTCGACTTCCTCGGGCTGCGCGCCCTGCCGGGCGTCGAGGCGCTCGACGGTGCGTCCTACACGCGCAGCCTCCGCCTCCCCCACGGGCATGGCATGGTCACCCTGCGCCGCGCCCGAGACCGAGAGCCCCGACGGCCCCGCCTACGTGGAGGGCGAGCTGGTGCTCTCCGACCTGCGCGACCTGCAGACCGCGGTGGCCCGCTGCCGCCAGTTGCTCGACCTCGATGCCGATCCCGTCGCCATTTGGGAAGCCCTGCGCAAGGACCCGCTCGTCGGCGCGCTGGTGCGGCGTGATCCCGGACGCCGCGTGCCCGGCGCAGCCGACGGTTTCGAGCTCGCCGTGCGCGCCGTCATCGGGCAACAGGTCTCCGTCCCTGGTGCGCGCACCGTGGCCGGGCGGCTCGTCCTCGCCGCCGGCGAGCTCCTGCCCGCGCCCCACGGCGCAGTGACGCACCTCTTCCCCACCCCCGCCGCGCTCGTGGAGCTGGCCGAGAACGATCCGGGCGCGTTCTCCATGCCGGCGGGACGGCGGCGCGCCGTCGTGGCGCTGGCCGAGGCGGTCGAGACCGGGCGACGTGGTGATCGACCCCGGTGCCGACCCGGCCGAGCTGCGCCGCTCCCTGGTGGCGCTCCCGGGCATCGGGCCATGGACGGCGGAGTACGTCGCCATGCGCGCGCTGCGCGACCCCGATGCCTTCATGCCCACGGACCTCGGCATCCGGCGCGGGGCCGAGGCGCTCGGCCTGCCCGACGACCCGACGCATCTGCGCGCCATGACCGAACACTGGCGACCATGGCGCAGCTACGCCATGGCGCACCTGTGGGCCATGCCCGCCGCCGCCACACCGCGACTCCCCATGAAAGGACGTGCCGCATGACCACCACCACACACCTGACCGCCACCATGCCGCTGGACACCCCGATCGGGCAGATCGTCCTGGAGGGCGACGGCGACGTGCTGATCGGCCTCCGCCTCCCCAACGACGCCGGCCTCGGACGCCGGGACGAGGAGACGCCCGTCTTGAAGGAGGCAGCGACGCAGTTGGAGGAGTACTTCGCCGGTGAGCGCACCGACTTCGACCTCCGCCTGGAACTCGACGGCACCCCGTTCCAACGCGAGGTGTGGGCCGAGCTCACGCGCATCCCCTACGGGGAGACCATCAGCTACGGCGAGCTGGCCCGCCGGGTCGGTCGCCCCAAAGGGCCCCGCGCCGTGGGCCAGGCCAACGGCCGCAATCCCATCGCCATCATCGTCCCCTGCCACCGCGTGCTGGCCAGCAACGGCATCGGTGGGTACGGCGGCGGGCTGTCGTGCAAGCGCGCGCTGCTCGCGCTGGAGGGCGTCACGGCATAGGGTGCGCCGATGGAAACGGCCCAGACTGTCCGCAACGCATTCGATCTGACGGGGCGTGTGGCCCTCGTCACCGGTGCCGGCAGCGGCATCGGCCGCTCGACGGCCGAGGTGCTGGCCGGTGCCGGTGCCACCGTCGTCTGCGCCGACATCAACAGCGCCACCGCGTCGGAAACAGCGGCGGCCATTCTCGGCCAGGGCGGCCGCGCCGAGAGCGCCGAGCTCAACGTCGCGGCGAGGGGCGCCGCCGAGGCGCTCGTGCAGAACATCGCCGCTCGCCACGGCGGGCTGCACATCATGTGCAACATCGCCGGCATCATGATCGACAGCCCCATCATCGACGTCGATCCCGACGAGTTCGACCGCATCCTGGCGGTGAACCTCAAGGGCGTGCTGTACGGATGTCAGGCCGCCGGGAAGGTGATGGTGAGCGCAGCGCGGCGGCTCCATCATCAACATGACCTCGGCGGCGGTCCTGTCCCCCGCGCCCGGCATCGGGCCCTACGCCATCTGCAAGGCCGGCGTGGCCCAGCTGACCCAGTCGATGGCGATCGAGGTCGGCAAGCACGGCGTGCGGGTCAACTCGGTGGCGCCCGGCTTCATCCCGACCAACATGACGGCGCGCTACTACACGAACCCCGACGGCAGCGTGAACGAGGAAGCCAAGGCCGCCACGCTGGCGCCGATGGCGAAGTTCGCCCCGCTGCGGCGCGTCGGCGAGACGTCCGAGATCGCCTACGCCGTGCTGTATCTCGCCTCGGACGCCAGCAGCTATGTCACGGGGCAGTTGCTCAGCCCCAACGGCGGCACCTCCATGTCCTACTGAGACGCCCGGAACGGGAACCGGGAGTCAGCGCCGTGCTTCAGGACAGGCGCATCAGGTCGAACTGACCCGACGTGGTGTCGGACGCAATGACAGCGGGGTCCGGGCCGAGCAGCGTGACGGCCGAGCCGACGCCCACCGCATTGCTGACGGTGCCCTGCGGCACAATGTTGAAGACGCACGAGGTCGGCGACGAAGGCGACGCCTCCGGGCAGCTCGGGTCGTTGCCGGCGGACTCGAGCACCAGCGCGCCGGCGCTGGAGTCCACCACCGTGCTGGTCACCGAGCCCTGGAAGGTCCCGAGCGAGTGGAGCGTGGCGGCGTCGTAGGTGCTGTAGGAGGCATCGAGGCCCTGGCCGGCGGGCTCGCTGACCCAGACCGCGCCGCCCGCCACCACGTCGAGGTATTGCACGCCCCCGCCCAGACCGTTCGGCGTGTCGGCCAGCACGGGGCCGACGGCGGTGGCGCCGTTCGGGCGACGCGCCACCAGGTGATGGTCCGTGCGCTCGTAGTAGACGGAGCCGTCGGACCCGACGACCGCGCCCAGCCCGCTCACGAGGAGATGCGGCGCCGTCGCCGCGCCCGGGTTGACGGTGTACACGCTGACCGCGTTGCCCCGGGTGACCGAGACGAACACGCTCCCGTTGGCGGCGGCGAGCGCAACGAGATCATCGTTGGAGCTGTTCGCCGTCGGCACCGACGGCATCGTCCACTGCCCGTCCTGGTTCCCACTCGTGCGGTTGTAGGCGAACAGCGTCGAGTACGTGGCCACGTAGAAGTTGGTGCCGTCGGCCGCCAGCGCGGCGATGCCGGTCGCCACGTGCTCGGCGATCGACGGCCGGGCCGTTGCCGTCGATCACCCAGGCGACCGAGGGTGACGGGCTGGTCGGGTCTTGCGGGGCGGCGAACACGGCGCCGTCGGGACTCTCCGCCCCCGTCACCCGGTCGGCCGAGAACGGGATGGCGATGGGGGCACCCGAGTGTCAACGGCCCCGAGGCCGGCGCCGGGACGGTGGTCGTCGGCGCGCCGCCCGAGGCCGCCGTGGTGGTCGACGTCTGGCGCGGCGAGGTGGGCGTCGGTGACCCTCCCGAACTGCAGGCCGCCAACACCACGGACGCCGTCAGCACGGCCAGCCCGGCGACCAATCCCAATTGCAGCCGCTGACCAGGGTTCCCGCGCATTGCCGCCAGTATGGCGTGCAACGGGCAGGCGGTACGGTGCACCCATGGCCACCACCCGCGACATCACGTACGAAGCCGACGGCCGCACCATGATCGGCACGCTCGCTCTGCCCGACGACGCCGCCGGCGCCGGCGACCGGCGCCCCGGCGTCCTGGTCTGCCACGAGGGGCCGGGTCTCGACGATCATGCCCGGGAACGGGCCCGGCGCATCGCCGACGAGCTGGGCTACGTGGCCTTCGCGCTCGACTACCACGGCGACGGGAAGCCGATCACCGACCGCGACCAGATGATGGCCCGCCTCGGCGAACTGCGCTCCGACCCGCCGCGGACGTTCGCCATCGGGACGGCCGGTCTCGACCTCCTGCGCGCCGAGCCCCGCACCGACCCGGCGCGCCTGGCCGCCATCGGGTTCTGCTTCGGTGGCACGCTCTCGCTGGAGCTGGCCCGCGGCGGGGCCGACCTCAAGGCCGTCGTCGGCTTCCACTCGGGCCTCTCCACCGTGCACCCCGAGGACGCCCGCAACATCACGGGCAAGGTGCTGGCCTGCATCGGCGCCGACGACCCCATGGTGCACGCCGACGAGCGCCGGGCCTTCGAGGAGGAGATGCGTGCGGGCGGGGTCGATTGGGAGCTGAACGTGTACGGCGGCGCCGTGCACTCCTTCACCAACACGCTGGCCTCGCCGGACACCTTCCCCGGCATCGCCTACCACGAGCCCACCGACCGCCGGTCCTGGCAGGCCATGGTGGACCTCTTCAACGAGGTCTTCTGACCGATCTCTCGGCGCATCTGACGCCCCGTCAGGTGGGGGCTACGCTGAATGGCCATGCCTGAGCCCCTGCCGATGATCATCTCGGTCGACGACCACGTGGTCGAGCCGCCCAACGTGTGGCAGGACCGCCTCCCCTCCAAGTACGCCGACGTCGGGCCGCGGATTGTGCGCGCCCCCATGCCCGAGGTGGAGTACCGGGGCGGGTCGCTCAAGGTGAAGCCGGGCTCCGAAGGCGTGCCCGTCGACTGGTGGTACTACGAGGACCTGAAGCGCCCCTTGCTGCGGGTCGACTCCGCCGTGGGCGTGCCCCGCGACGAGGTGACCATGAAGGGCGTCACCTACGAGGACATGCGCCCGGGCTCCTACGAGGTCAAGCCCCGCCTGGACGACATGGACGCCAACCACATCGAGGCGGCGCTGTGCTTCCCGACCTTCCCCCGCTTCTGCGGCCAGACCTTCACCGAGGCCAAGGACCACGAGCTCGGCCTGCTCTGCATACAGGCCTACAACGACTGGATGGTCGAGGAGTGGTGCGGCGACTCGGGCGGCCGGCTCATCCCGCTCTGCCTCATTCCGTTGTGGGATGCCGAGATGGCGGCGACCGAAGTGCGTCGCAACGCGGACCGTGGCGTGCGCGCCGTGTGCTTCAGCGAGATCCCGCCCTTCCTCGGCCTGCCGAGCGTGCACGACCCCGACCACTACTGGGACCCCTTCTTCCGCGCCTGCGCCGAGACGCAGACCATCGTCAACATGCACATCGGGTCGTCGTCGAAGATGCCGTCGACGTCGGCCGACGCGCCGCCCGCCGTCGGCTCGACCCTCACGCACACCAACGCCACCTTCTCCCTCGTCGACTACCTCTTCAGCGGCGTCTTCGTCCGCATCCCCGACCTCAAGGTGGCGTACTCGGAGGGGCAGATCGGCTGGATTCCCTACATTTTGGAGAGAGCCGACCGAGTCTGGGAGGACAACCGGGGGTGGGGCGGGGTCGCCGACATCGTGCCGGAGAAGCCCTCGAGCTACTTCAAGGACCACGTGTGGGGGTGCTTCTTCGACGATGCCCACGGCCTGAAGTCGGTGGACGAGATCGGTGAGGACAACATCACGTACGAGTCGGACTACCCGCACTCGGACTCGACCTGGCCCCGCACCCGCGAGATCGCCGAGGAGCAGATGGCGGACCTGACCGACGAGCAGCGCCGCAAGATCGTGCGGGGCAACGCGATCAAGCTGTTCGGCCTCGACCTCCCCGCCTGATCCGCCGCAGGCCCCCACCACCACGGCCACTGCGCACCTCCTGACGCATGGACCTCCGCTACACCGCGCCGGAGCAGGCCTTCCGCGACGAGCTCCGCACGTGGCTCGCCGCCACGCTGCCCGGCGTCGGTGCACCGCCCCCGCATGACGACTGGCCGGCGCGCCGGGCCTACGACCTGCGCTGGCAGCAGCTCCTGTTCGAGGCCGGCTACGCCGGCGTGGACTGGCCGGCCGAGGGCGGCGGGCGCGGCTCGTCGCCGGTGGAGCAGCTGATCTTCAAGGAGGAGTGCGAGCGGGCCGGCGCACCGTACGTGGGCGTGAACTTCGTCGGCCTCCTGCACGCCGGGCCCACCATCATTGCCGAAGGGACCGCGGCGCAGAAGGAGCGCTACCTGCCGGCCATCCTGCGCGGCGAAGAGGTGTGGTGCCAGGGCTTCAGCGAGCCCGACGCCGGCAGCGATCTGGCCTCCCTGCGGACCAGAGCCGTGAGGGATGGCGACGACTACGTGGTGACCGGCTCGAAGATCTGGACGTCCCACGCCGAGGTGGCGGACTTCTGCGAGCTGCTCGTGCGCACGGGCGGGGAACGCAACAAGGGCATTTCGTGGCTGATCATGCCCATGGACTCGCCCGGCATTGAGATCCAGCCGCTGCGCACCATTGAGGGGACCACCGAGTTCGCCCAGCTCTTCCTGAACGACGTGCGCATCCCGGTGGCCAACCGCGTCGGCGAGGAGAACGACGGGTGGCGCGTGACGATGGTCACGCTGTCGTTCGAACGGGGCACGGCGTTCGTCGGCGAGCTCCTCGAGTGCATGCGGCTGCTGGGCGAGCTGCACGACATCGGGACGCGGCTCGACCTCTTTCGCAAGGACTCGGGTCTGCAGAAGCGCATCGGCCGCCTCGTCGCCGCCTTCGACGCGCTGTGGGCCCTCACGAAGCGCAACGTGTCGGAGGCGGCGCAGACCGGCGTGCCCGGCATCGGGGGCTCGGTGTTCAAGCTCTCGTTCTCCGAGCACGCACAGGCGCTCGGCGACCTGGCCATGGAGATGCTCGACACGGCCGCGCTCACGTCCGATCCCCTGACGGGACCCGGCGGGCCGATCGGCAACGCCGAGCAGGTGCACAACTGGTACAAGTCGATCAACCTGACCATCGCGGCCGGCACGTCCCAGGTGCAGCGCAACATCGTGGCCGAGCGCATCCTCGGACTGCCCAGGACGCGCTGATGGACTTCCGGGTGAGCGAGGCCCAGCGCGAGCTGGCCGAGGGGATCCGCGCCATGCTGGCCGGGCGGCTGCCGCTCGAGCGCATCCGCGCCCACGAAGGCGACGAGCACGTGATCAGCGCCGGACGACTGGGCCGCCCTGGGCGACACCGGCGTCTTCTCGTTGACGCTGCCCGAGCCGGCCGGCACCGGCCTGGCCTTGTCCGACGCCGCCGTCGTCTTCGAGGAACTGGGACGGGCGCTCGTCCCCGGGCCGCTCGTCGGGACGTTCCTGGCCGCCGCCCGGGACCTGGTGCCCGGCGCGGCGGAGGGCCGGGCCATGGTGGGAGTCATTGCGAGCTCGGACGGTGGGCCCCCGTGGCTGGTGGAGCACCTGTCCTCGCTCGACGCCGCGATCTTCCTCCCCGCCGGCGGCATCGGCGGCGGCCGGAGCCTGATGACGGACATCCGCGACGCGCCAACCGCACAACGCGTCGCCACGCCGCTCGACCCGCTCACGCCGCTGTGGCAGCTGACCCAGCTGCCCGGCGGCGCCGGATCTGGACGACCCCGACCAGGAGCTCTTCCGGGACGGCGCCATCCTCACCGCGGCGCTGCAGGTGGGTCACGCCGCCGAGACCCTGGACCTCGCGGTCGCCTACGCCAAGGAGCGCGAGCAGTTCGGCAAGCCGATCGGCAGCTTCCAGGCCATTAAGCACATGTGCGCCGACATGCTCGTGCGGGCCGAGGTGGCCCGGGCCGCGGTCCACGCCGCGGCCTGCCTGGCCGACGCGCCCGACGTGCTGGCGGCCGAGGCGGCGGCGGCGGGAACAACGCCGTTCGCCTGGCAGCAACGCGCCGCGGCGGGCGCCAAGCTGCTGGCCGACGAGGCCGCGATCACCAACGCCCGGGTCGCCATTCAGGTGCACGGCGGCATGGGCTACACGTGGGAGGTGCCGCTGCACCTGCACCTCAAGCGCTCGCGTGTGCTGGCCACCACCTTCGGGACATCGCGCCTTCCTGTCCGACCCTGCTCGGCAGCCTGGTCCGACCCCCTGCCGCCTGATGATCGGAGCCCGCCCATGAACCTCCTCCCGCCGACGTCGTCCGGGCCGTCCCCGAGGGGGAGGTCGTCTACGGCATGCAGCTCCCGATTCAGTCGCAGTCGACCCTGTACGTGGCCGATTGGGAGAAGGAGGCCGGTCCGGCCGAGCTCGCCCGCATCGCGCGGGTGGCCGACGAGGCGGGCTTCTTCTACCTGGGGGTGTGCGACCACACGGCGATCCCGCGACGTCTGGCCGACGCCATGGGCACCATCTGGTACGACACCACGGCCACGCTCGGTTGGCTGGCCGCGGTGACGACACACACCCACCTGCTCTCGCACGTGCTGATCCTCGCCCAGCGTCACCCGCTGCGCGCGGCCAAGGAGCTGTCGACGATCGACCACCTGTCGGGCGGGCGCCTGATCGTCGGCGTGGGCGCCGGGCACGTGCCCGAGGAGTACGAGCTCTTGACCGGTGACTTCGCCGAGCGCGGCCGCCACACGGACGAGGCGGTCTCCGCGCTGGCGCTCGCCTTCACCGACGAGTTCCCCGAGCTGCCCGGCCCGCGCTTCCCGGCCAAGGACATGGGGATCGCGCCCCGTCCGGCGCGCCGACCCCGCCCGCCGATCTGGATAGGCGGCTCGTCCCCGGCGGCCATCCGCCGCACCGCCAAATTCGGCGACGGCTGGCTGCCCCAGGGAACGCGCCGCCACGACCTGCCGGGCCAGATCGCCCGGCTGCGCGAGCTGCGGGAGGAGCTGCGCGGTGGCGCGCCGATCGACATCGGCACCATTGTGGAGCCGATCTACCTGACGTCGGGCGGCTCGGGCTGGGACCTGCCCAGTTGGGTCCTCTCCGGTGGCGCGGACGAGGTGGCCTCGTCCCTGCGCGAGCTCGTCGACATGGGCGTGAACCACCTGCAGGTGCGCTTCATGGCCCGGTCGGCGGAGGAATTCTGCGAGCAGACGGCCCGATTCGGCGTCGAAGTGGGGGCCCTGCTGAACCACTGAGCACGGCGCGGCCATAGGCTTGTTGGCGATGTCGTTCTTCTCCTACGCACTGGGGGCGCTGATCCTCGTCCTGGTGCTGCTGCGCCAGGTCCGGGTGCGCCCGGTGCCGCGGGTCTTCCAGCCCCGCCTCCCGGTCGTCATCGGCGTCATCGGCCTGTTCGAGATGTTCTCCTACGCCGACAACCATCACGTCTCGTCGATGCCTGGTTGTGGGTGCTGGGCACCCTGGTCGTCGGCGGGCTCGGTCTCGGTGTGCTGCGTGGCCTTTCCATGCGGGTCTGGAAGGGGAACGGTTGGGTGCTGCGCCAGGGCAACGCCATCACGATGGCGTTGTGGCTCGTGTCCCTGCTGGTGCACTTCGTCGGCGACAACGGGCAGAGCCACGCCGGGGCGGCCGGGCTCGAGGGATCGAGCTTCCTGCTCTACCTGGGCGTCACGCTGTGCGTGCAGTACTACGTGGTCTATCGCCGCGCCCTGCCGATGTGGGCCGAGCTCGGTCCCGACGCGGGCCGGCCCTTGGCGGTGCAGTTCATGCAGGCGCCCGGTGCGTTCTTCGCCAGCTTCAATGGGCCGGCCGGCTGGGCGCCGGGGCAGGGAGCGGCGCCGGGGCAGGCGGCGGGACGGTCAGCGGCAGGCGCCATCGGGCCAGGGGGCGCGCAGCCGCTACGCCGACGATCCCAACATCATCGACGCCGAGGTGGTCGAGGACGACGACGACCACGGCCCGCCCGAGCTGCACGCACCCCGCTGACGGTTTCGTACACTCGGCGCCCGTGACGTCGCCGACCATCGACGCTCGACCTCGACCTCGACCTCGACCTCGACCCGTAGCTTCAGCCAGCGGCCCTATGTCGGCCCGCCCGGCTCCACCGAGTTGTGGCTCGTCCGCCACGGCGCCTCGGCCGACTCGCTCGAGGGCGAGACCTTCGAGCTCGTCGAGGGCCAGGGCGACCCGCCGCTCTCCGAAGCGGGACGCCATCAGGCCGAGCAGGTCGGCCTGCGCCTGGCCCAGGAGCCCTTCGACGCGCTCTACGTCACCACCCTGCAGCGCACCGTTCAGACGGCGGCGCCGCTGGTGGCCCGCACCGGCATGACGCCGGTCGTCGAGGCCGACCTGCGCGAGGTCTTCCTCGGCGAGTGGGAGGGCGGCATTCTGCGGATGAAGTCGGCCGACGGAGACCCGGTCTTCGCGCAGGTGCTGGCCGAGCAGCGCTGGGACGTGATCCCCGGCGCCGAGTCCCGTGAGGTCTTCGGGGGACGGCTGCGACGCGCCATTGAGCGCATCGTCGCCGCGCACCCGGGCGGGCGCGTCGCTGGTGTTCAGCCACGGCGCCGCCATCGGCGAAGTGCTGGCGCAGGCCACCGGCTCGGAGGCCTTCGCCTTCGTGGGGCCCGACAATGCGTCCATCTCGCGCCTCGTGGTGACCCCCGACCGCTGGATCATCCGCGGCTACAACGACACGGCGCACCTGACAGGCTGACGGCCATGGCACGCATCGTCATCGTCCACGGGGCCTTCAACGAGCTGTGGGGTCCCAATGAGCTCAAGGCTCGATGGTTGCCGGCCGTCCGCGACGGGCTCTGGCACCACGGGGTCGAGGTCGACTCCGACGACGTCGCCGTCTGCTTCTACGGCGATCTCTTCCGCCACCGTCCCGGCAGCGATGAGGACCGGCAGCTGGCGCAGTCCCGGGCCGGCGTGGCCGACATGCTGACCGAGATGGGCGGCGACGCCATCGCCGCGCTGTCCCAGGCGGCCGGCGAGGCGACCTTCGACCGCACGGTCGACCTGGCGACGGCCATGCTGTCCGAGACCGATCTGCACGAGCGGCTGCGGGCCCGCATCGAGGCCGAGGTCACCGACGACACCAGGGTGCTGGTGGCGCACTCGTTGGGCACGGTCCTGTCCTACTCGGCGCTGGCTGCGCACGACGACTGGCCCGTCCACACCTTCGTCACGCTGGGCTCGCCCCTGGCCGCGCCGATGCTCTTCAACAGCCTGCAGCCTGCTCCGGTCGACGGCGTCGGCGTCTGGCCCGGCTCGGTGCAGCGATGGGTCAACGTCCGAGCGGTGAACGACCTGGCGTGCGAGACGTGCCTGGCCGACCACTTCGGCCCGAGGGTCGAGGAGCTGGTGATCGACAATGGGCACCGGGCCCACGCCCCCGAGCCCTATCTCAACTCCTCGGTGACGGGCGCCGCGATCGCTGCCGCGCTCGCGGCGCCACGTAGTCGCTTTTTGGTGAGCTGACCGCCCCGCTTCTGCGCGCACTCTTCGGGCGGCCGGGACCATTCAATAACCGATGCCGCGACACCACCACTGCAGCGTCGCCCCGATCGCCGCCGCCGCCGGTCGCTCTGCCGCCGCCGACCTGGCCGCCGCTGTGGCCGACCTGTCGAAGGATGAGCTCGGGCGCGCATGCATGAGGCGCTGAGGGTGAAGACCGCCGCCGAGGGGGAGTTCACCATCTGCTTGGCCGAGTTCTCAAGCCGCGAGATGTTCCGGACGACGGAGCGACCTCGCTGGAATCCTGGACCGCCGTGACCTTCGGCGTGTCGGGGCCGACGGCCCGCTCGTACTCGCACGTGGCCGAGAAGTCCCAGGATCTGCCCAATCTGATGGGGTCCCTGTCTGCGGGCGAGATCTCCTTGGACAAGGTGCGCACCGTGGTCGACGTGGCCACGCCCCGGACCGACCGTGCGCTGTGCGCCCAGGCCAAGGAGCTCAATGTCCGCGAGCTGGCCGAGGTGGCCCGGACCACCGCCGCCCGGGCCCGGTCCGCTTCTGTCTCCCCGTCTCGCTCTGAGCACGACGGCCGCTACCTGCGCTTCAACGATGAGCGCCGCACCATGACGGTCCAGTTGCCCGAGCGAGGACTACGCCCGGACCAAGGCCTGTGTCGATGCCTTTGCGCTGGTGCTCCTCGGAGGAGAAGCGGCTGCGCCTCCGACGAGGAGAAGACGCCTCTGGACCAGCGGCGCTGCGACGGGTTCATGGCGATCATCGACTCGGTCACTCCGGGCCATGGGCCACCGGGCCCACGCTCGGCCCCACCACGGCGACCACCACCACGACCACTGCCCCCAACCCGTTCTTCGTGGTGGCCCATGTGCCCTTGGAGGACCTGGTCGATGAGACCGGGGACAAGAGCGAGCTGGCGGCCGAGCTCGAGCACCATGGCCTGATCGACCTCGAAACGGTCCAGCGCATCGCCTGTGACGCCACCGTGGTGGTGGCGGTTGACGACGAGCTGGGCCACACCATGTACGAGGGCCGGGCCCGGCGCTTCCCGACCGGGGCCCAAAGACGAGAGGTGATCCGCCGGGACCGCCAGTGCCGGTTCCCGGGCTGTGCCAATGTCACCTTCGCCGCCGTCCACCACGTCGTGCCCTGGAAACTCGGGCGGTCGGACCGATCTGGACAATCTGGTCCTTCTTTGCACAACACCACCACGGGGTGGTGCACCGCAACGGCTGGTCCATGACCGGCAATCCCAATGAGGAGCTCACGCATCGTCGGCCCCACCGGCCGGGTCATGGTGTCGCGCCCTTCGGTGCTCTGGACCAGGGTGACTGCGCCTCGCAACGGGCGCCGGCGACGAAAGCGGCCAAATCAGCGCCGGGGTCCGAGCTGGGCGAGCTGAGCCGACGGGTTCTCTCGCCGGGCCATCCGTGCGCCACACTCATCGGGTGAGCCAGGGCGCGAACCGGAAGCGGCGACGCAAGCCCAAACGCCCGCTCCCACCTGTCCCCGACTACGTGCGCTACACCGGCGGGGGCAGGCGGTACTGGCGGCTCGGTGGCCCGCTCACCAAGGACCACGAAGCCGCAGCAAAGGCGGCGCAAGCCGCGAAGCCTCCGAGCAGGCTGGGCCGTTTGGTGCTGCGCCTGCTGGGAGGAGGGAAGACCCCTCCCCCACGCTGACGGCGAACCGTCGACGGTGATCAGGCGTGGCCCCCCGTCGTGCCGGACGGGCGCAGCTCGGCGATCGCCGCCGGCTGAGGAACACTCAGAGCGGCCTCGATCACCTCGGTGATCTCGGCGCCCACCAGCTCATCGCGCTCGAGCAAGGCATCCCGAAGGGCCTCGACGACCTGCGGGTGGGTGGAGACGATCTCCTTGGCGGCGTCGCAGCTGCCCATGAGCAGCGTGTCGAGTTCGGCCCGGGCGGCTTTGTCACCGAGCACCTTGTCAACGAGGCTGCCTTCCAGGTACCCGTTGCCGGCGGCCGCCACCGAGATGAGCGAGGTGCCCATGCCGCAGGCACCGATCATCTGCGCCCCGATGGACGTGGCCGCGGCCAGGTCCGACGCCGGACCCGTCGAGACTTCGTCGAACCAGTGCTCCTCGGCCACCATGCCGCCCATGGCGATCTGCAAGAGCGCGTGCAGCTCCTCGCTGCTCTTGGTGAAGCGCTCCTCGGTGTCGGAGTGCTGCAAGAGGCCGAGCGAGTCGCGGCGCTTGACGATGGAGAGCACGTCGAGTTGGCGCGTCTGGCCGACGAAGTAGGCCACGGTGGCGTGACCGGCCTCATGGGTGGCGACGCGGTCGCGCTCGTTCGGGGTGTAGATCGTCTCGTCGGTGACGCCGAGCTCGACCAGCATCTTGGCCTCGGCCAGGTCGGACATGGTCATGGCCGAACGACCGTGGGTCAGCGCGATGACCAGCCCCTCGTCCATCAGCCGCTCCAGCGCGGCCGGTGAGTAGCCGAACGTCATGCCGGCGACGATGTCGACGGCACCGTGCTCGTCGAGATCGGCGGCGTGGGCCTTCTTGCCGAGGTAGTAGGCGATGATGTCGGCCCTGGCGCGACGCCCCGGCAGGCCGAAGTAGATGGTGCGGTCGAAGCGGCCGGGGCGGATCAGCGCCGCGTCCAGGTCGTCCTTGCGGTTGGTGGCCCCGACGACCAGGACATTGGCCGGCACCACGGCGGGCTTGTGCAGCTTGCTGCCGTCGGGGAGGTAGCGGTTGAGCACGTCGATCCAGGCCCAGGCGACACGCTGACCGCGGGTCGGGGTGTCGAAGGACTGCAGCTGCACGAGCAGCTCGTTGACGACGCCGGAAACCCCCTCGGTCCCGCCGCCGCTGCCCATGCCACGCCTGCTCGCACCGATGGCGTCGATCTCCTCAATGAAGCCGATGGCGCCGCCCTCCTTGCGGGCGTGCTTGCGCAGCTGCTTGAAGAAGGAACGGATCTTGCGGTTCGTCTGCCCGTAGTACATCGACTGGAAGGCCGAGGCGGACACGAACAGGAAGGGGACGTTCGCTTCTTTGGCCATGGCCTTGGCCACGAAGGTCTTGCCCGTTCCGGGCGGGCCTTCGAAGAGCACGCCGCGTCGAGCAGAGCCGCCCATGGTGTCGCGGAAGGTCTGGTGGGCCAGGAACAGATTGATGGAACGGACGACCTCGGCCTTGATCGGATCGATGCCGACCAGGTCCTCCAAGCCCACCTCGGTCTCGCCGGGCCGGATGAGGGTGTGCGGCGAACGCCCGGCGGCGAGCAACGGCGCCAGCATGACGGCGCCGAGCATGCCGACGATGAGCAGGATCGGGAGGGCCGTGCCCAGCCCGTGCGGCAGGTGGAACGTCGGGAAGATGCCGTGACCGGTGACACGGCGGATGACGATCCAGCCGAGGACGAGGGCGCTGACCGCCACCAGACGGCGGAGACGGGCCAGCCGACGGCGCTCACGGGCACGGGCCACATCGGCGCTCCCGAGGATGGTGTCGCCCACGATCCCGGAGATGGAATGGCCGGCCACGCCATCAGCCGTCGGGACGTGCGAGGGCGGGGACCTTTGCGGTAGGCCTGCTCATGACCGACTCCGTTCACTCCCCCGAGGACGTTTTCTAATTTAGAGAATCCCACAGGGACTATGACCTTGCGAAGTGACAAAAGTCATAATTACCGCCCTTCAGCCCTCCGGAAACCCTCAGGAGGACGGAATTGTGCGGATGCGGTCGCTCCACCGATCCAAGAAGAGGGCCTCGTGCTGCGGCTTTGGCGGAGCCCCGGCCCGGGCGGGGTTGAATGTGACGCGCCGTCAGATCGGCTGGCGGCGCCCGAGCCGGGAGCACATATGGCCGAGACCACCCAGCGCAACGAGCACCAGCTCCTCATCGGGGGCAAGTGGGTCGACGCGTCAGACGGCACCTACGAGATCGTCAACCCCGCCACCGAGGAGATCGTCGGCCTGGCGCCCAACGCCAGCGCGGACGACGCCCTGGCGGCAGCCGCGGCGGCCAAGGAGGCCCAGCCGGGATGGGCGGCCTGGTCGGCCGACGACCGCGGCGCCCTCATGCGCGAGGCCGCCGCAGCCATCCGGGCCAAGTCCTCCGAGCTGCTGCCCCTCGTGATCGCGGAGACGGGAGCGACGGCGACCGTCGGCTCGCGCATGCAGGTGCCCGTCGCGGCCGACCGCTTCGAGCGCTACGCCCGCGATCCCCGCGCCGTGCTGCAGACGCCGCTCGTCCCCCAGACCGCCACGGCCACGCCGCTGGCACCGGGCGGCATCATCGGCGCCATGGTCAACCGCCAGCCACTGGGCGTGGTGGCCTGCATCACCTCGTACAACTTCCCCATGGTCAACATGGCGGGCAAGGTGGCGCCCGCGCTGGCCGCCGGCAACACCGTCGTCGTGAAGCCGGCGCCGCAGGACCCGCTCGCCATCGTGGAGCTCGTCCGCATCCTGCAACGACGTCGGCTTCCCCCCGGGTGTCGTCAACCTGGTCAACGGAAACGGTCCGGCCTCCTCCGCCGCCTTGGTGGATTCCGACGAGGTCGACTGCGTCAGCTTCACGGGCTCGACCCAGGTCGGCGTCAAAATCGGCGAGCAGGCGGCGCGCACCATGAAGCGCACGCTGCTCGAGCTCGGCGGCAAGGGCGCCTGCCTCGTCTTCGAGGACGCCGACGTGAAGGGCGCCATCGGCTGCATCGGCTCCACCTGGTCCTTCCACTCCGGGCAGATCTGCACCGCGCCGACGCGGGCGGTCGTGCACCGGAGCATCTTCGACCAGGTGCGCGACGGGCTCGTCCAGATGGCCGGCTACCTCAAGGTGGGCGACCCGACCGACACCGCCACCATCATCGGGCCGGTCATCTCGGCGGCGCAGCGTGGACGGATCGAGGCGCACATCCAGACGGCGCTCGAGGACGGCGGCGAGATCGTCATCGGCGGCGAGCGCCCGGCCGACCTGCCGACCGGCTTCTACGTGGCGCCCACGCTCATCACGGGCGACAACACCATGCGGGTGGCGCGGGAGGAGATCTTCGGCCCGGTCATCACGATGATCCCCTTCGACGACGAGGAAGAGGGCATCGCCATCGCCAACGACACCGAGTTCGGGCTCTACGACTACGTCTTCTCCAAGGACGGCGGCCGGGCCCTGCGGGTGGCCAAGCGACTGCAGGCCGGGCACGTCGGGGTCAACACGGCCCAGCGTCACCATGACGCGCCCTTCGGCGGCTTCAAGATGTCCGGCGTCGGGCGTGACGGCGGCGACTACGGGCTGCTGGCCTACACCGAGCCGCAGTCCATCATCTGGAGCTCATAGCGCCGTCAGCTCTCAGCCCATCGTCTTGGCGCCGTCGATCGTCTCGCGGATGATGTCGGCGTGGCCGGCGTGCTGGGCGGTCTCGGCATGATGTGCAGCAGCACCCGTCGGGCCGACCATGAGGCGCCCTTCTTGAACCACGGTGCCTCGGGCAGCGGATGGGCGAGGTCGAGCGACGGCAGCGTCATGATCAGCTCATTGGTCGACCGGGCCGCTTCGTCGTAGCGCTCGAGCAGGGACGACAGCGTCTCGTCGTCTGCGATCTCGAAGCTGGCGTCGTGATGCGGCGGGCTGGTCGGATCGGCCCCGCCGATGGCCGAGGAACCCTGCGCGATGAAGCTGGACCACCGCTCCTCCACCGTCGTGACGTGGGTGAGGATGCCCCCGAGGCAGAGCGCGCTGGCCGTGGGGCGCAGCCGAATCTGCTCCTCGGAGAGGCCGCGCACGGTCAGCACCAGGAGCTTTCGCTGCTTCGCCATCGCACTGACGAACTCACGACGCTCCGCGTGGCTGCTTTCGCCCTGGTCGGTCATAGGACCACCGTACGTGGACTAAGAACGGGACATGGCGACCTTCCCCCACACGCCGATGCCCGCCCACGGCCTCCCCCGCGACGAGGTCATGCAGCAACTGATCACAATGAAGCAGGACGACCAGGACTGGCGTGGCGGCCGCGTCTTCAGCCTCGTCTACTCGGCGGGCGACGACGTGCACGAGCTGCTCTCCGACGCGCTGTCGCTCTACAGCGCCGAGAACGGCCTCAACGTCCTGGCCTTCCCGAGCATCGGCGTCATGCAGCACGACATCGTCTCCAACACCGCCTCGCTGCTCGGCGCCGACGACCCGGCCGCCGGGGGCGCCGTGGAGGGCTACCTGACCTCGGGCGGCACCGAGAGCCTGCTGCAGGCGGTGAAGACGGCCCGCGACGTCGGCCGTGAGCGGGGCATCGCCCGCCCGAGCGTGGTGGCGGCCGAGAGCGCGCACGCCGCCTTCACCAAGGCGGCCGACTACTTCGACGTCGACCTGGTGCGCGTGCCGGTCGACGCCGACTTCCGGGTCCGGGCCGACGCCCTGGCCGACGCCTGCACCGACGACACCATCATGGTGGTGGGCTCGGCGCCGACCTACCCCCAGGGCGTCATCGACCCCATCGCCGACATCGCCGCGCTGGCGCTGGACCGCGGCATCCTGTGCCACGTCGACGCCTGCATGGGCGGCTTCCTCCTGCCGTTCCTGGCCGAATTGGGCGGGTCACCGAGCCCTTCGACTTCCGTCTTTCCGGCGTGACTTCCATGTCTGCCGACGTCCACAAATACGGCTACGCGTCGAAGGGCGTGTCGGTGATCCTGTACCGGACCCACGAGTTGGCCCGCAAGCAGCTGTTCGTGACCACCGACTGGCTGGGCGGGTTCTACGCCTCGACGGCCATGGCCGGGACGCGGCCGGCGGGACCGGTCGCCGCGGCCTGGGCCGCGCTGATGCACATCGGCTACGACGGCTACGTCGAGCTGACGCGCACGGCGCACGACGCGGCGCTGGCCCTGCGCGCCGGCATCGAATCCATCGATGGCCTCGGCGGTGCGGGGCGACCCGCAGGCCACGGTCATGGCCTTCGGCGCCGACGACCCCGACGCTCTCGACATCTTCGCCGTCGGTGAGCGGCTGGCTGCGGAGGGCTGGTACCTCGACCGCCAGAACCGGCCGGACTCCCTCCACGCCACCGTGCACGCCGGCAGCGCCGCCACCGTGCCCTTGCTGGTGGCCGACCTGCGCCGGGCGGTCAACGAGGTGCGGGCCAGCGGCACCCGCACCGATCAGCGCGACACCACCTACGGGCAGACCTGACCGGTTAGCCGGGCTCCATGGTGAGCTCGTCGACATAGCACCAGATCCAGTCCTCGCCCGGCTGGAACGACTGGATGAGCGGATGGCCCGACTCGTGGAAGTGCGCCGTGGCGTGCTTGTTGGGCGAGGAGTCGCAGCAGTTGACCTCGCCGCAGGACAGGCAGAGCCGCAGGTGCAGCCAGTGGCCGCCGATCTTCATGCATTCGCCGCAGCCCGAGGGCGTCTGCGGGTCGACATCCTCGATCTCGTCCAGATGCGTGCAAGCGGCCATGGTCCTCCTATCCTTGATTCGGTTCCGTCTTGAGTCTCGTTATTCAATGTCTACGAGGCGGTCATGCCGCCGTCGACCGGGAGGACGGCCCCGGTCAGGCCCGACGAGGCGGGGCCGCACAACCAGGCGATCAAGCGCGGCGGGCTCCGCCGGCTCGAGCAGGCGCTGCAGCAGATGGTGGCTGGCGAACTCGTCGGTCGTCGGCAGGTCGTAGACCGCGGCCGACGCATCGAGCATGGGGCCGCGGGTCGAGCCCGGGCACACGACATTGGCCGTGATGCCGCTGCCGGCGAGGTCGGCGGCCAAGGAGCGCACGAAGCCGATGACCGCGTGCTTCGACGCGCTGTAGGCGCTCAGCCGCGGCAACCCCAGCACGCCGGCGGTCGAGGAGACGGCCACCACCCGTCCCTGTCGGGGCTGCGGCGCCTCCAGCAGCGCCGGCACGGCGGCGGCGACCAGGTTGCGGACGCCCTTCACGTTGACGTCGAACTGCACGTCCCACTGGGCGTCGGGGATCTCCCACGCCACGGGACCGCCGCTGATCACGCCGGCGGCGGCGACGGCCGCCTGCAGGCCACCGAAATGCGCGACGGCCTCGTCCACGGCGGCCCGCATGTCCGACGCGCTGCGCACGTCGCCCACCACGGTTCGCACGGCGGCGCCGTGGCGCGCCGCCAGCCCCTCGAGGTCGGCCTTGGTCGAGAGGGGGTAGTCGAGGTCGGGGTCGTCGGCGGAGCGGTCGACCGCCACCACCTGCCACCCGGCGGCCACCAGCAGGTCCACCGTGGCCGCCCCCATGCCGCGCCCCGCGCCCGTGACGACGGCGACCGGCGCGCCGGCCCTGCCACCGTGGCCGCCACCGTCGCCAGCCGGGCTCACGAGCGCAGACCAGTGCGCCAGAGACGACGGCGCAGCCAGGTCGCGCACGAGGCCGTCGAGCAGCGCCCGGCCCTCTGCTGCACTCGCACCCGTCGGATCGCCCAGCACGCCGTTGGACGATACCGGCCGCACCCCTTCGGCACGCAGACGGGGCAGCAACGTGGCGATCGGCTCGGTGCAGCCGGGCTCGGCCAGGTCGAGGCGCACCGCCCCGGGATCGATGGCCAGCAGCAGCGATGTCTCGGTCCGTCCGGCGTGCGCGTCGCCCCCCGCCGGCGTCACGGCACGCCAGACCAACACGTCGTCACCCTCGGCCGTGCAGCGCCGCACGGCCGCACTCAACGCCTGCTCGTTCCCGCCGTGGGCATTGACGAACACCACGCCGGCGAACGAGCGCCGGGCCGAGCGCACGAGCTCGACCAGCAGGTCGGCCAGGACCTCGTGGCCGACGAGGAGCGTGCCCGGGAAGTCGGCGTGCTCGCCGCTGGCCCCGTAGGCGACGGCGGGCGCCACGGTGACGCCCGGGCAGCGACGCGGCCAGGCCCGCCGCCACGGCGCACGGCGATGCGGGTGTCGGTGTCGAGCGGCAGGTGCGGGCCGTGCTGCTCGAGCGAGCCCAGCGGGACCGCCAGCACCGTGCGGGCCCCGGTCGCCTCCACCTGGGGCCAGGTGGCGCCGGCGAGCTCCACGGGCTCAGGCGCGGGCCGGCGACCGGAAGGCGACGCGCACCGGCGTGGGCACCGGTATCGGCGTCCCGTCCCGGTCGACCTTGGAGTGCCCCAGCGACGGACTGCGGCCGCACATCCAGAGCCGCCAGCGCCGCCTCGCCGTGCCCGTGCACGCATTCGGGGTCAGGGCCGTCGAGCGGCAGGCCGGTGAAGAACTTGGCCGCCATGCAGCCGCCCCGGCAGGCGTCGAAGGAGCCGCACGATGCGCAGGCGCCGGCACTCTGCGGCTCGCGCAGCTAGGCGAACAGCGCCGACTCCCGCCAGACCGACGGAAAGCCACCCGGATCGCGCACGTTGCCGGCCAGGAACTGGCGGTCGATGACGAAGGGGCAGGCGTAGACGTCGCCGACGGGGTCGATCAGGCAGACGACCCGCCCGGCCCCGCACAGGTTCAAGCCGTCGAGCGGCTCGCCCAGGGCCGACAGGTGGAAGAACGAGTCGCCGGTCAGCACGCCGGGGCGCTCGACCAGCCAGTGGTAGAGCGTGCGCTGCTGCGCCGCCGTCGGGTGCAAGCGCGTCCCAGGTGTCGACGGCCCGGCCCGAGGGGCGCAGGCGCGTCAGGCGCAGCTGGGCGCCGTACGAGTCGGCGATGGCGGCCAGCGCGTCCAGCTCCTCCACGTTCTGGCGGGTGATGACGACGCTGATCTTGAACGGACCGAAGTCGGCCGCGGCCAGGTTGTCCATGGCCGTACGGGCCGCGGCGAACGAGCCCGTCGCCCCGCACGAGCGTCATTGGTGGCGGCGGTGGCGCCGTCAATGCTGATCTGCACGTCGAGGTAGTCGAGCGCCGCCAGCTGCCGGGCCCGCTCGGCCGTCAGCCGGGTGCCGTTGGTGGAGAACTTCACGCCGACCCGGCGATCGACGGCGTACGACGACGAGGTCGAAGAAGTCCGGCCGCAACATCGGCTCGCCGCCGCCGATGTTGACGTAGAAGACCTTCATGTCGACCATGTCGTCGACGATGCCGCGCGCCTCGGCCGGCGTCAGCTCGTCCGGGTCACGTCGGCCCGACGAGCTCAGGCAGTGCACGCAGGCCAGGTTGCAGGCGTAGGTGAGCTCCCAGGTGAGGCAGATGGGAGCGTCGAGCCCGCGACTGAATCGGTCCTGCAACGGGCAGCGGGCGCCATGTCAGCGGACATCGATCACCTCCGACGCGGCCAGCCGGGCCAGCGCCCGCCGGTAGGCGTCGCGCTGCCCTCCGGCACCAGCGCCGCAATGGCCGCGGCCGCACTCGGGTACTCATCCAACGACGAGACCAGCTCGACGAGCATGCGCGACTTCAAGAAGACGAGCCGGCGGTTGCCGTAGTGGTACGCCAGCGCGCCGAACGACTCGTCGCGCAACGCGACCTGAGGGTTGAGCTGCCACGCCTGCTCGACTGCGAACGCGAGCCCCATGCCGGCCTGCGCCTCGGTCACGCTCAATAGACGCCGCACATCCCGTCGATGGAGACCTCTTCCACCAGGAGCTCGTCGACGTCCTCGTCGGACAGCTCCTCGACGTCCTGGGTGTCTTGGTCCTCAGCCAGCATCCCGACCTCCTCTGGGCACCGGCCCAGCCTATCGCCGCCCCCGGACTGCCAAGATTGTGCGATGGCCCAGCCCAGCGCACTCACGCCGCCCTCGGCGCTGCGGCCCGCGCCGCCCGGGCCACGACGCCACTGCCCGGCTCCTTCACCCTGCACCGAGGACCCGTCGACGCAGGCGTTCGACGGCGGGACCGTGCTGCTCGGCGGCAGCCCGCTCCGCCTGTTCCGGATCTCCGAGCGGGCCCGGCAGCTGGTCGAGCGCTGGAAGACCGGCGCTGCCGGTGGGGCCGCGCCGTTCTGCCCAACTGCTGGCGCGGCGGCTGGCCTCGGCCGGCGCTTTCAACCCCGCAGCCGACCTCGAGCACCCTCGGGCCGGCCGACGTGACCGTCGTGGTGCCGGTGCGCGACCGGCCCGCGCAGCTCGACCGACTGCTCGACGCGCGTGGAGGATCAGGGTCTGGCCTGCATCGTGGTCGACGACGCGTCGGCCGATGCGGGCGCGACCAAGGAGATCGCCGAGCGCCACGGCGCCGCCTTCATCGGGCTGGCCGCCAACGTCGGACCGGCCGCGGCGCGCAACGCCGGGTTGGCTGCGGTGCACAGCCGCGCTCGTCGCGTTCGTCGACTCCGACTGCGTGCCCGCCGAGGGGTGGCTCGAGCCGCTGCTCGGCCACTTCGACGACCCGCTGGTGGCGGCCGTGGCGCCCCGCATCGTCCCCGCCGGCGGCATCGGGCCGCTACGAAGTCGTCACGCTCGTCGCTCGACCGGGGTGCCCGCGGCAGGCCCGGTGCGGCCGGGGAGCCGCATCCCCTTCGTGCCGAGCGCGGCCCTGGTGGTCCGGGCCGACGTGGCAGCTGGGATCCGACCTCTTCGATCCTGCGCTCCGCGGCGGCGAGGACGTCGACCTGGTCTGGCGGCTGGGCGAGGCCGGCTGGGACGTGCGCTACGTCCCGTCGAGCACCGTCGCCCACGAAGGCCCGGCCACGCTGGAGGACTTCTTGGTCCGCCGCGCCTTCTACGGGACGACGGCCGGCGCCGCTTGAGCCGGCGCCATGGGGACGCCGTGGCGCCGCTGCACCTCTCCGGCTGGTCGCTGCTCGTCTGGACCCTGCTGCTGGCGCCGCCGGCCCGTGCTCGCGCTGGCTGCGCTGTCGGCGTCCATCGTGGTCCTGGCCCGTCGGCTGCGCGGGCTCGTGCGCGACCCCGTCGGCGTGGCGGCACACATCGCCGGGAAGCGGCACGACCCGCTCGGCACTGCCGGCGCTCGCCTCGTTGACGCGGGCCTGGTCGCCCGTCTTCGTCCTCGGGCTGGTCTTCCGCCGGACCCGTCGCGCCTCGGCGCTGGCCCTGGTCGTCCCCGCGCTGCACGAATGGGCCGCCGACCGGCAGGACCTCGACCCGGTGCGCGCCGTCGCCGTCCACGTGGCCGACGACGTCGCCTACGGCACCGGGGTCTGGATCGGTTGCGCGCGGGAGCGGACGCTCGTGCCGCTCATCCCGCGGGTCGCCTGGCGCGCCCGCGTCTGGTCGAAGCCGGCTCTGCGCGAGCGCGCTTCAGCCACCGAGCCGCGAGCAGCGGCCGACCGCGACCACTGGGCGGCCGAGCAAGGCGACCGGCTGACCGCGTCTAGCCCTTGGCGAAGCGGAGCTGCCCGGCTTGATGCTCCCAGTCCGACGCCGTCCAGAACGCCACGGCGACGTCGTTGGACTCCACGACGATGGCGTGCAGGCGCCGCGCCCCGAGCCCGGCCAGGCGGTCCTCGGCCGCACGCAGGAGCGCCTGCCCGAGCCCGCTGGCGGCGATGGTCCGGCCCGACCGCCAGCCGGTAGATGGAGCCGCGCCAGCCGTCCCACCCGGCGATGACGGACCCCACGATGCGCCCGTCCGCCTCGGCGACGATGAGCGCACCCGGGTCACGGTCGCAAGAGGCCGGCGAGCGCCTCGGCCGAGTCGGTGGACGTCGGCTCGGCCGACTCCCGCCAGAAGGCCAGGACGCCTGCGATGTCGTCTGCCGTCGCCGGCCGGAGCGCAATCGGCACGGGTCAATGCTAGGAACCGACCGATCCGGGCGTGCGGCGCGCCCTCAGTCGTGGCGGCGCGCCTTGAACACCTCGGCCCGGTACCCGATGTCGACCGTCACGTCGCCGGACACGCCGAGCGCGTCGCGCAGGACCCGCCGTGCCGTCTCGAAGAGCCGCTGCCGCGCCTCGTCCTCCATGAGGATCACCCAGCTGAAGGTGCCCAGCAGCCCGATGAGCTCGTCGGCGTTGAGCGCCACGTCCCAGGTGATCACCGTCTGCTCGGGCTGGTCGAAGGGAACGCCCGGCGGGATCTCGAGCGCCTGGACCAGATTGTTCTGGTCGCTCATGCGCCGCCGACAGCTCGGCCTGGCTCTCGTCGTCGATGCCCACCGGTCGGCATCGCCGCCGTCGCCGCCGCCATCGCCATCGCCACCCGCCGCGAGGAGCGCCTGCGCCTGCGCGATGAGGCCCGAGTCGGGGTCGGGCCCCGACCACATGGCGGCCAGCGTGCCGCCGGGAACGAGGACCCGGCCGACCTCGAGCAGGGTGGGGACCGTGTCCATCCAGTGCCACGAGGACGACGCCAGCACGGCGTCCACGCTGGCGTCGGGCAGCGGGATCGCCTCGCCCCGGCCGGCCACCGCCCGGGCCCCGGGAACCGACTCGGCGAGCACGGCCCGCATGCGGTCGTCGGGCTCCACGGCGACGACCTCGTCGGCCCGCCCGACCAGCAGCCGGGTCAGGGCGCCGGTGCCGGCGCCCAGGTCGACGACCGTCCCCACCCGTTCGCGGGAGGACCCACTCCACCGCCTCGACCGGCGGGCCCGGGCGGTAGCGCTCGTAGATGCGAGGCCGCGCCGCCGAAGCTCGACGGCACGCTCGGCCTTCTGTTCCGGGCAGAGAGAGGGGTCGGGCTCAGGCATGGCGCCGACCCTACGTCGCGCGTGCCGGTCCGGGCCTGCCCGGAGTGGGGCGTTTCCACGCCGAGCGCGTAGAGTCTCTCGGTCCCCTACTCGCACGTCGTGTCGTCGAGTAGTGACGTCAGACGGGACGTAGGGACGACAGCAGGCACGAGAGGTTCGCTATGGCAAACAAGTGGTTCGAGACGGTGGCGGAGGCCCAGCGGCGCGCCAAGAAGCGCCTGCCCAAGTCGGTCTACGGGGCGCTGATCGCCGGCTCCGAGCGGGGCCTCACGCTCGAGGACAACATCACCGCCTACTCGCGAGCTGGGCTTCGCCCCCCACGTGGCCGGCCTGGCCGCAGAGCCGGGACCTGGCCACCAAGGTCATGGGCCAGGAGATCTCGTTCCCCGTCCTCATCTCCCCCACCGGCGTCCAGGCCGTGCACCCCGGGGGCGAGGTCGCCATGGCCGCGCGCCGCGGCCGCCCGCGGCACCGCCATGGGCCTGAGCTCGTTCGCCAGCATGCCGGTCGAGGACGTCGTGGCGGCCAACCCGCAGACCTTCTTCCAGATCTACTGGATCGGCACGCGGGACCAGATCGCCGCGCGGGTCGAGCGGGCCCGGGCCGCCGGCGCGGTCGGCCTCATCGCGACCTTGGACTGGTCCTTCTCCCACGGGCGCGACTGGGGCAGCCCCACCATCCCCGAGACGGTGGACCTGCGGGCGATGCTGCGCTTCGCCCCCGAGGCCCTGGCCCACCCGCGCTGGCTGCTCTCCTTCGCCCGCACCGGGCAAGTGCCCCGACCTGACCACGCCGAACATGGTGGCCAAGGGCCAGACCGGGCCCGACGTTCTTCGGCGCCTACGGCGAGTGGATGGGGACGCCGCCGCCGAGTTGGGACGACGTGGCCTGGCTGCGCGAGCAGTGGGGCGGCGCCGTTCATGCTGAAGGGCGTCAGCCGGGTCGACGACGCCAAGCGCGCCGTGGACGCCGGCGTCAGCGCCATCTCGGTGTCGAACCACGGCGGCAACAACCTCGACGGCACCCCGGCCACCATCCGCGCCCTCCCGGCGGTCGCCGACGCGGTGGGCGATCAGATCGACGTCCTCCTCGACGGGGGCATCCGGCGCGGCGGCGACGCCGTCAAGGCGCTGGCGCTGGGGGCCAAGGCCGTCATGATCGGCCGCGCCTCGCTGTGGGGCCTGGCCGCCAACGGGCAGGCCGGGGTGGAGAACGTGCTCGACATCATGCGCAGCGGCATCGAGTCGGCGCTGCTCGGGCTCGGGCACGCGTCCATCCACGACCTGAGCCCCGACGACCTGGTGATCCCCGAAGGGTTCAGCCGCCACCTCGGCTGACCGCACGGCGCCGCGTCAGCGGTCGCTGCGGCGCGTCAGCGTCAGCTGTCGAACTTGACGACGCCGCGGACGATGGTGCCGGCGGCCTGGTCCTCGTAGCCCTGCTGCACCTGGTCGAGCGTGTACTCCTGGGTGATGATCTCGTCGATCTTCAGCTGCGCCGGCCTCGAAGAGGTTGAGCAGGTTCGGCACCTGCACCCGCGGGCTCTGCGACCCGAACACCGTGCCGAGGAGGCCTGGTTGAACATGGCCAGGTTGAACAGGTTGAGCTGCACGTCCATCTGGTCGAACGGCGCGATGGCCGTCACCACGATCCGGGCGTCCTTGGACCCGCAGCGCGCAGGCCGCGGCGATCAGCTCGCCCTTGAGCACGCCCGGCGTCAGGATGACCACGTCGGCGTTGCGGCCCATGGTGAGCTCGGGCAGCATCATCTGGGCGTCGAGCAGCGACGGCGCGGTGTGGGTCGCGCCGATCTCCTTGGCCTTCTCGAGCTTGAAGGGCACGGGGTCGACCGCGATGATCGTGCGCGCCCCGGCGATGCGGGCGCCCTGAATGGCGCCGGAGCCGACGCCGCCGCAGCCGGCCACGACCACCGTCTCACCGGGCTTCACCTTGGCCCGGTCGACGGCCGAGCCGAAGCCCGTGGCGATGCCGCAGCTGATGAGCGCGGCCGCCTTCATGTTGTCCCACGGGTTGATCGCACGAGCGAGTTCTCGTGCACGACCATCTCGTCGGCGAACGTGCCCGAGCTGCGCCATGCGGTTCAGGTTCTCGCCCGCCAGGTGGTAGCGGTAGGTGCCGTCGCTGATCATGCCGCCGGCCAGCGTCATCATCCCGAGGTCGCACAGGTTCTGTCGTCCGGAGGCACACCAGTGACACGTCCCACAGGAGGGGATGAAGGAAACGGCGACGTGGTCGCCCTCGGCCACCTGGGTCACGTTGGTCCCGACCTCGGTGACGATGCCGGAGCCCTCGTGGCCGCCGACCACCGGGAACATGGACTTCACGCCCATCATCTCGAGCACCTCGGGCGTCTGGCTGATGTCGCCGGTGCGCAGGTGCTCGTCGGAGTGGCACATGCCCGACCAGACCATCTTCACCCGGACCTCGCGGTTGCCCGGAGGGTCGATCTCGATCTCTTCGGTCTTCCAGGGCTCGTTGAGCCCCGTGCACACCGCCGCGCGCATCGTCGTCATTGGCAATCCCTCCCTGAGGTTGCTGCGAACCTGTTCGCGCCCTCAGTATCGCCCCCCGCCCGGTCGGGGACAACCGGGCCGACGCGGGCCGGCGGTAAGGTGCGCGCGCGTGGCCGTCCCCCCCGTGTTCACCGACATGGCGGCCCGGGTGCGCAACTGGGGGCGGTGGGGCCCCGACGACGAGATCGGCACCCTCAACCTGATCGACGACGCGGCCCGGCGCCGGGCGGCCGCCGCGGTGGTCGTCGGGCCGGGCCTTCGCCCTCGGGCTGCCCCTGTCGGAGGCCGAGGGGATCCAGCTCGGGTTCGTCGAGGGGCGGGTCAACCCGACCCGCACCATGGTCCAGGTCAACCAGCCGGTCAACGCCGACCAACCCGACTGGGTCTGCTTCAGCGAGGACGTCCTCACCCTGGCCACCCAGTGCGCCACCCACTGGGACGCGCTGGCCCACGGCAGCTACGGCGGCGTCATCTACAACGGCTACCCGGCGTCGACGCGTCTCGGCCGACGGCGCCGCCCGCTGCGGCATCCACCGGCTCGGCGCCGTGGTCAGCCGGGGCGTCCTGCTCGACGTGGCCCGTGCCCTCGGGCGCGACGTGCTCGAGCCGGGCTACCCGATCATGCCCGACGACCTCGACGCCGCCGTGCGAGCTGGCCGGCGTCGACGCTCGAGCCGGGCGACATCGTGCTGGTGCGCACGGGCCAGATGGTGCACCTGCGCCCCGAGCGCGCGCGACCTCGTCGCCTACACCTGGCCCTCGCCCGGGACTGACCATCGAGACGGCCGAGTGGTTCCACGCGCCACGACGTGGCCGCGGTGGCCACCGACACCCTGGTCTTCGAGGTCTACCCGAGCCAGCACGAGGACGCCTACCTGCCGGTCCACCTCCTGCACCTGGTGGAGATGGGCCTGACCCAGGGCCAGAACTGGGTGCTCGACGCGCTGGCCGACGACTGCGCCGCCGACGGCCGCTACACCTTCCTGCTCGACGCCACCCCGCTGCCGCTGACCCAGGGGCTGGGCACGCCGCTCAACCCGGTGGCGCTCAAGTAGCCGCTCGACGTCGCTGCCGCTGCGTGCGGCGCGCCGTGGCGCCGCCCAGCACCGGTCCGGTGCGCGGCCTCGTGCGCTCTCGCGGCGCGGGATCTCGGCCGGCGGCGCCTGGCCGCCCGGTGACGGCCCAGTGCAGCATGCGGGCCTGGGTGTCGATCAGGTTCCGGGTGCGGATGCCCCAGAACTCGAAGCCGTAGCGGTGCGCCGACACGCTGGCGAACATGGCGACGAGCGTGCCCGCCACGGCCATCGGGTCGGCGCCGGCGGGTGAGCAGGTGGCGCCGGCCGGCCCGCCCTCCGGCGACGGGCGAGGCGGTGGCGATCACCTGGGCCAGGGCCACGGTGACGGCGTTGAGCGCCCGCACCCGGATGCCCCGCAGCTGCCCGTCGCCCTCCTCGGTGGCCAGGTCGACCACCCGGAAGACGGCGCGGTTGTCCTCCCAGTAGCCGAGGAAGCCCTCGGTCACCGCCAGCGCCGTGTCCCAGCTCGCCTCCTCGGACCAGTCGCCGCCGACCAGCTCGGCCAGCTGCCCCGCCTGGTCCACCATCCCCTCGGCCAGCACCTGGATGGCCTGCTCCACGTTGGCGAAGTACTGGTAGAAGGTCGCCGGCGAGGTCTGGGCCTGCCGGGCGATGTCGGTGACCTTGACCGAGCGCCACGACGTGGTGGCCAGGAGCTCGACCGTGGCGTCGAGCAGGCGCTGGCGGGTCTGGCGGCCCCGCTCACCGGGCACCCGCCCGTCGGTGGTCGCCACCTGCTCGGCGTAGGCGTCGAGGTCGACGACGGTGGCCTCACGCCCGGGGCTTCGTCCTGACATGGCGGCCCAGCGTACCGGCCCCGTTCCCGAAGACCCAGGTGGCGGTGCGGATACGCTGTCGGGATGGAGCAGACGCTGACCCGCCCGCTCACCCGCGCCCAGCAGGCCAGGCGCCAGCGCGTGATCGACGCGGCCATGGCGCTGGGGCTCGAGGGGGGCTACGAGGCGGTGCAGATGCGCGACGTCGCCGCCCGGGCCGACGTCGCCATGGGCACCGTGTACCGCTACTTCACGAGCAAGGACCACCTCCTGGCCGCCACCCTCGTGCACTGGGTCGAGCTGCTCGACACCCGGATCGGGCAGCACCCGCCGCGCGAGCGAGCACCCGGCCGACCGCGTCCTCGACGTCCTCGACCGCGCGCTGCGCGCCATGGGCCGCCAGCCCAAGCTGGTCACCGCCGTCTTCACCTCGCTGTCCTCGCCCGACCCGGCCGCGGTCGGGCTGCCAGCAGCAGATCACGCTGCTGATGGAGGGGATCATCTCGCGGGCCATGGGCGAGCGCGACGTCCCCGACATGTCCGACCGGGCCCGCATGATCGGCCACGTCTGGTACTCGGCGCTGGTCGGGTGGGTCAACGGCTGGTCCACCATGGCCCGGGTCTACGACGAGCTGGCCGTGTCGGTGCGCCTGCTGCTGCCCGACGAGCTCGTCGAGCGCCGCACACCCGCCTGACCTGGACGTTCCGCCGGCCGACCGCCGCGCGTCGGCTGACCGAATCGCCGCAGGCGCCCGCGCTAGGGTCGCCCCCGATGACCGCCCGGCGCCACCACCCGCGGGCTGCCCATCGAGATCCGCGGGCTGTCCAAGCACTTCGGGCCGGTGCTGGCCGTCGACGACCTGTCGTTCACCGTCGAGCCCGGACGCGTCACCGGCTTCCTCGGGCCCAACGGCTCGGGCAAGACCACGACCCTGCGCATGCTGCTCGGCCTGGTGCACCCCTCCGCCGGGCACGGCCACCATCGGCGGCCAGCAGCTACCAGGACCTCGACAACCCGACCGTCCACCGTCGGCGCCGTGCTGGAGGCGACCAGCTTCCACCCGGCGCGCCGGGCCCGCACCCATCTGCGCATGGCGGCCCGGGCCGGCGGCCACGACGAGAAGCGCGCCGACGAGGTGCTCGGACCTGGTCGGCCTGACCGGCGACGCCAAGCGCAAGGTCGGCGGCTTCTCCATGGGCATGCGCCAGCGGCTGGAGCTGGCCACCGCGCTCATCGGCGACCCCGACGTCCTCATCCTCGACGAGCCGTCCAACGGCCTCGACCCCCAGGGCATCGCCTGGCTGCGCGACTTCATGCGCTACCTCGCCGGCGAGGGCCGCACCGTGCTGGTCTCGTCGCACCTGCTGTCCGAGATGGCCCAGACCATCGACAACGCGGTCATCGTCTCGTTCGGGCAGCTGAAGGCGCAGGGCACGCTCGAGCGAGATCACCGCGGGCATCACCGGCATGGTCATGCGGGCCCGCACGCCCGAGGCCGACCGCCTCGGCCGGCGTGCTCACCGCAGGCCGGCATCGCCTTCCGCCGCACTCGGCCACGACGAGGTCGCCATGGACGGCGTCACGCCCGAGCAGGTCGGGCCGCTGCTGGCCTCGAACCAGATCGTCCTCTACGAGCTGGCCCAGGAGGGCGGCGACCTCGAGTCGGTCTTCCTCTCCCTCACCGCCGGCCTCGGGTTCGGCGACGTGGCGGCGCACCGCATGATCAACGCCCTCCGCGCCGAGCTGCTCAAGATGCGCTCCATGCCCGGGGTGTGGGTGACGCTTCGGCGCTGGCCTTCCCGCTGACCGTGCTCGTCGTCCTGGCCGTGCTTCGCCGCGGCCGGCGGCTTCCCGGGCCACACCTTCTACTTCGTCACGACGCTCACCAGCGGCGCCAGCTCCTCGGCGCCGGCTACTTCGGGATCGAGGTCCTGGCCCCGATCATCGGCGTGCTCTGCATCACCAGCGAGTACCGCCACAAGACCATCACCACGTCGCTCGTCCTCGTCCCCGTGCGCAGCCGGGTGCTCGGTGGCCAAGGTCGTCGCCACCGCGCGTGTGGTGCCATCTTCATCGCGCTCCTCGTCGCTCGTGGCCGTCGCCGCCGTCGGCGCTGCCCTGGAACGCCGCCCTCGGCGGCGTCACGTCACAGGTGACCGACCAGCTCGGCGCCGTCGTGCCCGGCCTGCTGGCGTCGGCCGTCCTGCTCGGCCTCTTCGGCCTCGGCTTCGGCACCCTGGTCAAGAACCAGGTGGCCGCCATCCTGCTCACCATCGGCGGCACCTTCATCCTCGAGGGCCATCCTCGTCGCGCTGGCCCGGGCCATCTTCCACTACGACCTGAACTGGCTCCCCAACGCGGCCGGCGCCGCGCTGGCCGGTCGACATCGCCCGCGGCGGTTCGGCGGCGGCGGCGACGGTGCGACGACTGCCGGCTCCTGACCTGGTGGCAGGGCGGCCTGGTCATGCTGGCCTGGGGCCTCGATCCCCCTGACCCTCGGCTACTTCACGACGTTCCGCCGCGACGTCACCTAGATCGTCGACGTCACCGCGTTCGCACGCCCGGTCGGGCCGATCTCAGCTGCGCAGCACGGCGCCGGGCCGGGCCGCCAGGCCCTCCTCGGCCGGCGCGCCGTCGACCCGGATGGGCACGCCGTTGACCAGCGTGTGGGTCATGCCGACCGGCGCGTCGGCGGTCAGGCGCTCGCCGTCGGCGGGGAAGTCGCGGACCCGGCGCAGCGGGCCCGGGGCCGACCGTCTCGGGGTCGAAGACGCACAGGTCGGCCGCCTTGCCGACCTCGACCGTGCCCCGGTCGGCCAGGCCGTAGACGCCGGCCGGCTCGCCGGTCAGCTTGTGGATGGCCCGCTCGAGCGGCATGACGCCGCGCTCGCGCACCCAGTTCCCGAGCAGGTCGGTCGAGAAGCAGGCGTCGCAGAGCTGGGACACGTGGGCCCCCGAGTCGGCCAGGCCGAGCAGCACGTTGTCGCGCGGCAGGAGCCAGGCGATGGCCTCGGGGTCGTCGTTGGCCAGCACCGACCAGAAGCGGGCCTCGAGGTCGTCGTCGAGCGAGACGTCGAGCATGACGTCGAGCGGCGTGCAGCCCCGCTCCTCGGCCAGCACCGCCACCGGGTGGTCGGCCAGCTCGGGGTGCGACGCGCGACTCGGCCACCGAAATGGCGGCCCAGTTGAGCGGGAAGCCACCCGCCTTGCCGCTCACGTCGTCCCAGGCCGTCGCCCGCCAGGCCGGGTCGCGGTAGGCGGCGACGCGCTCGCGCCTTCGACTTGCCCATCAGCGCGGCGAACGTCGGGCGCATGTTGAGCGTGAAGGGCTCGGACAGGTTCATCTGGAAGACCAGCGGCCGGCACGACACCTGCGGCCACACCTCGACGCCGTCGGCCCAGGCCGCGTCGTGCTCGGCGATCACCTTCTCGTGGTACGGGTAGCCCTTCACCGTGAGCAGCGCCGTCCAGGTGAACGGCCGCCCGACCTCGCGCTGGAGTCGGAAGACCTCCTGGTTGGAGAAGACGCCGCCCGGGCAGCAGCGCCACCACGCCGCGCCCGCACTGCTTGCACCGGCTCGAGCAGGGCGCGCAGCTCGGCCAGGTCGGCCACCCGTGACGGCACCGGCCGGCCGCTGTCGCCGTTGTGCGTCGGCGACGCGCTCGAGGCGAAGCCGGCGGCGCCGCCCGCCATGGCGTCGGCCACCACGGCCTGCATCCGCGCGATCTCGTCGTCGGTGGCGGCGCGCTCGTAGGCGTCCTCGCCCATCACGTAGAGCCGCACCGCGGTGTGGCCGACGTAGCAGCCGAAGTTGAGCGCCGTGCCCCGCGCCGCCGACGGCGTCGAGGTACTGGGGGAACGTCTCGAACTCGTCCCACGGCACGCCGGCGGCCAGCGTGTCGAAGCTCATGTCCTCCACGTGCTGGAGCGTGCGGGCCAGCAGCGCCACGCCGTCGGGCCGGATCGGCGCGATGGAGAAGCCGCAGTTGCCGGCGACGACCGTCGTCACCCCGTGGAACGAGGACGGCGTCAGGACGGGTCCCAGAAGACCTGGGCGTCGTAGTGGGTGTGGATGTCGATGAACCCGGGGCTGACGACCTGGCCGGCCGCGTCGAGCACGCGGTCGCCCTGCAGGCCGGTGCCGATGTCGCTGATCCGGCCGTCGGTGATGGCGACGTCGGCGCGCCTGACCGGGAGCACCCGGTGCCGTCGACCACGGTCCCTCCCCGGATGACGATGTCAGCGTGCATGCGCCCATCGTCGCAGCCCCGCACGCCCCGTGCACGCGCGATGGCGCGGATCGCGGCCGGCGTCGGATACCGTGGGTCGGAGGACCCGGCGACTGCGGGTCGCGGTAGACGAGCGCGCCAGGTCGGCGCGGGACTGGAGGTGTCCGCATGGCGGTTCGGTTTTTCAGGTCCAAGGCGACGCCGCCCGAGCCGATCGACTCCCTGCAGATCTCCGGGCGCCATCGTCGCCCCGTCCGACGGCCCCTCCCCCGTCCAGCTGGTCGACGCCGGCCACGCCCCGCACGGCCTCGGGCGTCGTCCGGGACCAGTACGAGCGCAAGGTCCGCAAGACCCCGACCATCCGCATGGTCCCCAGCTCCATGATGGTGGAGGGCCGGCGCCTGCCGCTTCGCCGTCTCGGACAACGTCGACGCCCACGGGCCCGACGGCCCGGGCTCACCGCCCGATCTGGGCGGTCAACATCCACGGCTACTTCGCCGGCGGCGGCATGTACTGGCGCGAGAGCGCCCGGCTGGCCGAGCAGCTGGGCTGGCGCGTCATCAACCCCAGCCTGCCCGGCTTCGGCGGCAGCGACCCGCTCGACTGGCAGGACGTCTCCATGGAGAGCCTGGCCAACCAGGTCATGGCCATCGTGCACAAGGTCGACGCCGGGCCGGTCGTCCTGCTCGGCCACTCCATGGGCGGCGCGGTCGCCGTGCAGTTCGCGCACGACCACCCCCGCCGGACCCTCGGGCTGATCTACCGCGACGGCGTGAGCACCCCGGCCTGGAAGGAGCGCCGCGGCATCCTCGCCGACGCTGCTCTCGCCGTTCCTGCCCGACGTCGCGCCCATGGTCGACCTGATCGCCGCGGTCGTCTTCGACCTGCCCGACCTCTTCATCGGCCGGATGTACTCCACCGTGCGCGCCGTGCTGCCCGACATGCGCCAGAACATCCGCACCATGTCCCAGACGCTGCCCGTCGGCAGCATGCTCATGGGCGTGGACCAGCGCAGCGAGGTGCGCCACCTGGCGGCCCAGCAGATGCCGATCCTCACCGAGTGGGGCTGCTTCGACCGCATCACGCCCGGGCAGCACCGCCTCGAGTTCGCCGCCATTGCGCGGTCGCCCGGTGCTGTGGGTGCCCGGCGGCCACAGCTGGATGCTGGCCCGGCCGCAGGGCCAGGCCGACATCCTCACGCATCTCGTCCAGGGCAAGGACTTCATGGCGCAGGTGGACGACCGCTGGCGCCAGCTCACCCCGCGCGAGTACACGCTGCGCGCCGGTCAACTGCGAGCGGCGCGTGACCGGCGAGGCCGCGTCGCGCACGCGCCGCGCCGGCGCCGGCTGAGGGCGCGCCGTGATCGACCGCCTGCTCCAGCCGCTGCTCTCGCTGCACGGCTGGCAGGCCTACACGCTGGTCGGCCTGCTGGTCTTCGCCGAGGCCGCCGTGATGCTCGGCTTCGTCTTCCCGGGCGAGACCGCCGCCATCCTCGGCGGCGTGCTGGCCTCCAAGGGCGGCGTGAACCTCGACGCCATCCTCGCCGTGGTCGTCGTCTGCGCCATCGCCGGCGACTCGGTGGGCTACGCCGATCGGCGAGAACTGGGGCCCAAGCTGCTCGGAGCTCGGGCCGCTGCGGAAGCGGCAGAAGGGCATCGCCGCCGCGCTCGACCAGCTCAACCGCCGCGGTCCCGTGGCGGTCTTCGTGGCCCGCTTCTCCGCCTTCCTGCGCGCCGTGGTCCCGGGCCTGGCCGGCATGTCCTCCATGCACTACCGGACCTTCCTCTGGGCCAACGCCGCCGGCGGGCTGTGCTGGGGCGTGCTCTACGTCCTGCTCGGCTACTTCGTCGGGCAGAGCGTGGAGAAGGCCACGGGCATCGCGTCCGACGTCGTCCTCGGGCTCATCCTCGTCGGTGATCGTGGTGCTCGTCGTGCGCCACTGCCGCAAGGACAAGCAGGAGTTCGAAGGGTCGCCATCGGCGATGCGACGCCGGCGCGCGATGCGAGCGGGTCGCTGACGGGCCGGACGGCCGGCGCCGGCGCTGACGACGCAGCCTGATCAGCCCGGCCCGCCCGAGCACCGAGCGGTCCCCCGCCCGCAGACCCGCGCACGACCCGGGCGAACTCGCCGGCCGCATCGTCGCCGACCGCGTCGGTGTCCATGAAGCGCACCGCCGTGGGGTCGCTGCGGTCCACCCCGAAGAGCCCGTAACGGGGCTCGTAGGTGCCCCACTCGTAGTTGTCCATCAGCGACCAGTGGAAGTAGGCGGTCACCGGCGCGCCGGCGGCCACGGCGTCGACCACCGCGCCCAGGTGCTCGCGCACGTAGCGCGGCCGGTCCATGCCGTCCTCGCGCGGCACGGCCCGCCCGTCGCGCGTGCGCGTCGCCATGCCGTTCTCCACCACCCACAGCGGGAGCCCGGGCCGCAGCGCCGACTCGGTCACGCACCAGGCGCGCAGCGCCGCCGGATGCGACTCGCACGTCCCAGTAGGCCCGGCCGAAGGACCAGTCCCGCCCGCCCGACGGCGTGCGCCGGCCCGGGACGCGCATGGCGTGGCTGGCCACCGGGTCGTACCAGTCGAAGCCGACCGCATCCATGACGCGTGGCCGAGGCGACGCGTACACCGCATCGAGCACACGCCGCGGGCGCGCTGCGCCGCGTCCGGCCGCGCAAGCGCGGCCCAGGCGGCACCCCGGGCCGGCTCGCGCACCGTGCCGTACGGGGACACCGAGGCGAAGAAACGGCGTATCACCGCCTCCCCGGCGTGGCGCGGCGGGAAGGCGGCGTCGTGGACCGTCCGGCGCTCGTCCACGTAGCGGTCCACGTCGTCGGGATCGACGCCGGCCTCGCGCAGCTGCAGGAGGTCGAGCAGCATGCGGTCGTGCTCGTAAATGGACGACGAGCTCGTGTTGCACCGTGACCTCGGCCTCGGGCTGCACGGCGGTGACGACGTCGGCCGCCAGCACGTGCGCCGGTGAGGAGGTTGTCGAGGGCGCAGAAGGCGTCGGCGACGGCCATGCGGCGTCCGGGTGGGCACGAGCCTTCTATCCAGCCCATCAGCGTCACGATGTTGGGCTCGTTGATCGTCACCCAGCGCCGGCAGTACGGCGCCAGGGGCGGCAGGATCCGCGCCACGTGCCGGGCGAAGATGTCCGGCGAGCCGGGCCGCAGCCAGAACTCCTCGCCCAGCCACGCCGGGTGGGTGAAGTGGTGCAGGGTGACGATGGGCTCCAGGCCCCGGTCGACGCACATGGCGAGGATCTCGGCGTAGCGCTCGAGGGCGGCGTCGTCGTAGGCGCCGGGCCGGGGCTCCAGCCGGGCCCACTCGACCGACAGGCGGAAGGCGTTGCAGCCGATGGCGGCGGCCCGGTCGAGCGCCTCTTCGGGGTGGCGCCAGAAGTCGCAGGCCAGGCCCGAGCGGGCGGCCTGGCCGGCGCCCTCCCAGGCGGCCCAGTTGTTGTGCGGCTCGCCGTCGCCGTTGTACCCGCCCTCGACCTGGTAGCCCGAGGTCGCCACGCCGACGGGAAGCCCTCGCCGAGCAGGCTGGCCGGCGTGGCGATCGTCGTCGGACGGCGGCATGCGTGCAGCTTGGCAGGCGCAGCGGGCATCCGTGCAGCTTGGCAGGCGCGGCGGCGGCCGGGCGCCGGCCGGGACTCAGTCGGGGCCGGGCCGCCGAGCGCATGCTGGCCAGCGCCGTCGAGACGATGTCGACCTCGTCGCTGGCGTGGCGCACCAACGAGCGCACCTGCGGCTCGGTGGCGTCGCTGCCGGCGCGCACGGCGGCCGCCTGCACGTCGCGCGCCGCCCCGATCACCTCGGCCACCTGGCGGCGCACGTCGGCCCGGCTCGCGCCCGGGTGGCAGGCGGCGCTCCAGCTTGAGCAGGCCGTCGAGCTCGTCGGCCACGCGTTGGAGCGAGCGGCACACCGAGGGCAGCTCGGCCACGGGGGCGTCACGCGACTCGGCGTGGGCCACGGCGATCTCGGCGTCCTCGACCGCCACCCGCAGGCGCCGGCGGACCCGGGAGGCCGCGCCCTGGCTCAGGTCCTCGGGCGTGGCCCGCCCGGCGATGCGCTCCCGGCCGGCGCCGAACAGCGCCAGCGTGGCCAGGAGGCCGCGCACCAGCACGTGCCCGTGCAGCAACCGCCAGTGCCGGCGGACGTAGCTGCGGGCGACGAGGAAGGTCGCCACCATGCCCCCGACCACCACCACGCCGGCGATCAGGAAGAACTCGAGCACGTGGGCCACGAAGGTCACGGGACCAATGCTACGCGGCAGAATCGGGATTTCCCGGCAGTACCCTCGGAGCATGGAACCGGACGGAGCCGGGGACGCCGAGCGGACGCAGGCCGCCCCGAGCCGGCCGGGCCCGAGTGGCGCCCCGGGATCCCCTCCATCCGGGAATTCCTCCCCAGCCTGCTCTTCGGGGCCGCCCTGCCGATCGGCGTCTACTTCATCGTCCGCCACCACGTGAGCACCGACACGCAGGCCCTGATCGTCGCCGGCTGCTTCTCCGTCGCCTGGATCCTCATTCAGTTCGTACGCCAACGCACCGTCGACGTGGTCGGGCTCGCCGTCCTCGTCGGCTTCGCCGTCGGCGTCATCACCTCCACCCTGCTCGGCGGCAACGACTACGTGCTCAAGGTGCGCGACGGGTTCTTCACGTTGTTGTTCGGCGTGGCCTGCATCGTGACGCTCTATACACACGACCGGCCCGCCTTCTTCTACGTCAACCGCTACCTCTCGGCCGGCACCGACCCGGCCAAGGTGTCCGCCTTCGACGAGCTGCACGACCTGCCGCTCGGACGCCACACCTTCCGCACGCTGTCGGTGGTCTGGGGCATCGGCCTGGTCGTCGAAGCCACCACCCGCCTCACGCTGGCCGACGTGCTGCCGACCGGCACCTTCATTGCCGTCTCCCCGTTCATCACGGGCAGCGTCATCGGCGGCCTCTTCGCCTTCACGGTCGTCTACACGAAGCGGACGCAGATCTGGTCGCCTGTCGTCCGGTCCCGACCCCGGACAAGGGTCCGGCGAGCGAAGGCGGGGCCACCCCGCCGCTTCCGCCGCACCCCTGACCGGGGTGACCGCACCGAACCGCCCGCTAGCCTCGGCGGCCAACGAAGGGAGTCCACCATGGCCGACGAAGTGCTGCGGGAACGCCAGGGACATGTCGAGGTCCTCACCATCAACCGCCCCGAGGCGCGCAACGCCATCAACGGGCGCCGTGAGCCTGGCCATGTCCGGCTTCATGGACGAGCTGGCCGAGGACCCCGACTGCTGGGTGGTGGTCGTGACCGGCAGCGGCGACAAGGCCTTCAGCGCCGGCATGGACCTCAAGGCCTTCAGCAGCGGCGAGGGCGGCGACATCATGGGGGCGCAGCGGCGGGTTCGGCGGGCTCACCCAGCGCGAGTTCCCCAAGCCGATCATCGCCGCGGTGAACGGGTCGGCGCTGGCCGGCGGCTTCGAGATCATGCTCTCGTGCGACCTGGTCGTCGCCGCCGAGCACGCCACCTTCGGCATCCCCGAGGCCAAGCGTGGCCTGATCGCCGGGGCCGGGGGCCTGATCCGCATGCCCAAGCGCCTGCCCATGGCGGTCGCCCTCGAGCTGGCGATGACCGGCGACCCCATCGACGCCGCACGCGCCTACGACCTCGGTCTGGTCAACAGGGTCGTGCCCGGCGGGCGTCGTGCTGGAGGAGGCCATCGCCCTGGCGGACCGCATCGCCGCCAACGCGCCGTTGGCCGTGCGCTACTCCAAGAGCGTCATGAAGCAGGCCGCCGAGGTCTCCGAGGCCGAGGGCTGGAAGATCAACGGCGCCGCCGTCGGCGTGGTGTTCTCGTCGGCCGATGCCATGGAGGGGCCCGTCGCCTTCGCCGAGAAGCGCCCACCCAACTGGCAGGGCAAATAAGCGCCCGTGCTGGCCCCCGCCCTCCTCACCATCCGCCTGACGCTGCACGTCCTGGCGGCCACGGTGTGGGTCGGCGGCCAGATCGTGATGACGGGCCTGGTCGGGCCGGCCCGTGGGTTGGGGCCCGATGCCCCCAAGACCCTGGCCCGGGCCTTCGCCCGCCTGGCCTGGCCCGCCTACCTGGTGCTGCTGGTCACCGGCGTCTGGAATATCACGGCGGTCGGGCTACTCGAACATGGACACGGCCTGGAAGGCCGTCCTCATGGCCAAGATCGCCGTGGTCGTCCTGGCCGGGGTGGGTGTCCTGCTCCACCAGCGGGCCACGACGAAGCGTGGCCTGGCCCTCTGGGGGTCGGTCGGAGGCCTGGCCAGCGTGGCCGCGCTGGTGATGGGCATCCTGTTGGCCGGGTGACTCCGAATAGGTGACGTCGGCGACGACGCCCGGTGTGAGGGAACTCCCGCCCGGGAATGGGTCTAACCTGGAACCCAGTTCACCGCCTTTGGACTCAGGTGAAGGAGAACCCAATGCTGGCTGACGTGTTCGGACTCGATGCGATCTGGGCGATCGTGATCATCGCCATCCTCCTCTTCGGCGGTGCGGCCATCCCGAAGCTGGCCCGCAGCCTCGGCTCGGCCAAGACGCAGTTCGAGAAGGGCATCGACGAGGGCAAGAAGGCGGGTGCCGCGGACAGACGGCACGTCCGCCGCCGCCGACCGCCGACGCCCCGGCCGAGGAGAAGACGCCGGGCGCCTGATCCCTGACGCCGTCCCGGCCGAGCCCGGTCGTACCGGCCACCCGGGGGCCATGCCATCTGACGTCCTCGCCGTCGCCGACCGCCTGTGGAACGGCGAGGTCTCGACGTCCACCTTCCATCCCGGTCGATCACATCGGCGGCTTCGTCGAGATCACCGACGGCGTCGGCTTCTGCCCCTCCTTCGCCAACGTCTCCTCGTTCGCCACCGAGGACGGCCTGCGTGCTGGTCGACACCGGGAGCGCCCCGCTGGCCCAGGTCGTCCACGACGACATCCGCGACCTGGAGCCCGGCCCGCCTCAACACCGCCGTCTACTCCCACGGCCACATCGACCACGTCTTCGGCGTGCCGGTCTGGGAGGCCGAGGCGGCGGCCGAGGGCTGGGCCGCCCCCGAGGTCATCGCCCACCACGCCCTGCCGGCCCGCTTCGACCGCTACATCTTCACCGCCGGCTACAACACCATCATCAACCGCCGGCAGTTCGGCTTCACCGACCTGCAGTGGCCGACCGAGTACCGCTACCCGGACCGGACCTACCACGACACGCTGGAGCTCTCGGTCGGCGGCCGCGGCTTCTCGCTGCGCCACGAGAAGGGCGAGACCGACGACCACACCGTGACCTGGCAGCCCGACAGCCGGGTCCTGTGCTGCGGCGACCTCTTCATCTGGGCCTCGCCCAACGCCGGCAACCCCCAGAAGGTGCAGCGCTACCCCCGGGAGTGGGCGGCCGCCCTGCGCCGCATGCTCCTGCTCGACGCCGAGTTCCTCCTCCCCGGCCACGGCTTCCCGGTCATCGGGGCCGACCGGGTCCGCAGGCCCTCACCGACACGGCGGACCTCCTCGACTCCCTGGTCGACCAGACCCTGGCCGTCATGAACGCGGGCGGGCGGCTGGACGACGCCATCCACACCGTGCGCGTCCCTGCGGGGCTGGAGGACCGGCCCTTCCTCCAGCCCGTCTACGACGAGCCCGAGTTCATCGTCCACACCGTCTGGCGCCAGTACGGCGGCTGGTGGGACGGCAACCCCGCCACCCTGCAGCCGGCGCCCGAGCGCGCCCTGGCCGCCGAGCTGGCCGAGCTGGCCGGCGGGGCCGGCGCCCTGGCCGACCGGGCCCTCGAGCTGCTGGCCCTGGCCGCGACGCCCGGACTCCGACGAGGCCGTGCGGCGGCGGAAGGGGCGTTGCGGCTGGCCGGCCACCTGGCCGAGCACGCCTGGCTGGCCCGGCCCGACGACGAGGGCGTGCAGCGGGCACGCCAGCAGGTCTTCGCCGCCCGGGCCGCCCGGGCCACCTCCACCATGGCGCGGGGCGTCTTCACCTGGGCCGCCAACGAGTCGACGGCACCGCCCCACCCGCATCCGCACTGACCGTCGGCGTGCCCGGCGATTTCCAATTTTTTTGCCGGGTTCGATAGTGTCGGCGCGGTGGACTCGTCGCTGACCAGCCCGTCTTCCGAGACACCCGAAACCCCAGCTCGCAGCGCCAAGAAGCCACGCCGCCGTCTGGCCGCCGTGGCGGTCGGCCTGGGGGCCCTCCTCCTCACCGGCTGCCAGCTCCCGACCTTCGGCGCCTACAAGGGCGCCACCACGCAGGGCCAGTCGACCTTCCACCTCTGGCAGGGCTTCTTCATCGCCGGCCTCATCGTCGGCGGCTTCACGCTCCTGCTGATCGTGTGGGCCATCTTCCGCTACCGCCGCCGCTCCGACGACATGCCGGTGCAGACGCAGTACCACACGCTCACCGAGATCATCTACACCGTCATGCCGATCCTGATCGTCCTCGGGCTCTTCTGGGCCACGGTCGTGGTGGAGAACAAGGTGACCGCGGTCGAGCCCAACCCGGGCACGGTCATCCACGTCTACGCCTTCCAGTGGGGCTGGGAGTTCGAGTACCCCAACGGCGTCAAGGTGATCGGCCAGACCACCGACGCGCCCACCATGGTCGTGCCCTCGGGGCAGACGACGCGCATCTACCTCCGCTCCTACGACGTGCTGCACGGCTTCTACGTGCCCGAGTTCAACTTCAGCCGCTACGCCAGCCCGGGCTACTGGACCAGCTTCGACCTCAACGTCCTGCACAACGGCGTCTACCGCGGCCAGTGCACCCAGCTGTGCGGGCTGTACCACTCCATCATGTTCTTCAACGTGCGCTCGGTGTCCCCGGCGGCGTACGCCGTCTGGCTGCGGACCACGCACACCTTCCAGGCGGCCCACCCCTCTTCCATCGGCCAACTTCCGGCCAGCCTGCATGCCAACCAGAACGGGACAGTGCCCAGCTACTCTGGCAATTCCGGCAGCGGGAACACCGGCAATACAGGAGGGATCCTCTACGGTGACTGACGTCATCGCCCCCCCGGGCGTCCAGGAGCACGAAGAGCTCCACCTGCCGCCGTCTGCGCCGGTCGCGGCGACGGCCACGAGCCGGCACCACGGCGGGCACGACGACCACGGTCCCACCGGCATCCTCAAGTGGCTGACCTCCACCGACCACAAGGTCATCGGCCTGAGCTACATGATCACCGCCATCGCCCTCTTCTACATCTCGGGTGTCATGGCCCTGCTCATGCGGCTGCAGCTGACGTCGCCGCACTCCTCGCTCCTGAGCTTCGGGCAGTTCAACGCGCTGTTCACCATGCACGGCAGCCTCATGCTGTACCTGTTCGCCGGCCCCTTCGCCTTCGGTGGCCTGGCCAACTACATCGTGCCGCTGCAGATCGGTGCGCCCGACATGGCCTTCCCCCGGCTGAACGCCCTGAGCTACTGGCTGTACCTGACCGGGTCCATCACCATGCTGATGACGTTCTTCGTGGCCGGCGGCGCCGCGCAGTTCGGCTGGGTGGCCTACGCACCGCTGTCGAGCGCCACCAGCTCCCCCGGCGCCGGGCCCGACCTCTGGATCATGGCCCTCGCCCTCACCGGGTTCTCCGCCATCTTCACCGGCGTGAATCTCGTGCGCCACCATCTTCTACCTGCGCGCGCCCGGCATGACCATGTTCCGCATGCCCATCTTCACCTGGAACATGCTGGTGACCGGGATCCTGATCCTCATCGCCTTCCCGGTCCTCACCTCGGCGCTGATCATGCTGTTCGCCGACCGCCACTTCGGCACGCACATCTATACGGCGGTGGGCTGCCACCTCGTCAGTGGCGCGCCCATGGCGTCGTGCGGGTCGCCCTTGTTATGGCAGAACCTCTTCTGGTTCTTCGGCCATCCGGAGGTCTATATCCTGGCCCTGCCCTTCTTCGGCATCGTGACCGAGATCCTGCCCGTCTTCTCCCGCAAGCCGGTGTTCGGCTACAAGGGCATGGTCTTCGCCACCATGGCCATCGCGGCGCTGTCCACCGGCGTGTGGGCGCACCACATGTTCACCACCGGCGCCGTGCTGCTGCCCTTCTTCTCGTTCCTGAGCCTGCTCATCGCCGTGCCGACGGGCATCAAGTTCTTCAACTGGATCGGCACCATGTGGCGCGGCCAGTTGACGTTCACCGTGCCCATGCTGTTCTCCATCGGGTTCCTGTTCGCCTTCCTCATGGGTGGCGTCACCGGCATCATGCTGGCGTCGCCGCCCATCGACTTCGCCACCCACGACACCTACTTCGTGGTGGCCCACTTCCACCAGGTGCTCTTCGGGACGGCCGTGTTCGCCGGGTTCGCCGGCTTCTACTACTGGTATCCCAAGATGTTCGGCCGCATGCTGCGCGAGAGCCTGGGCAAGTGGCACTTCTGGCTGATGTTCATCGGCTTCTGGGTGACCTTCATGCCCCAGTACGTGGTGGGCCTGCTCGGCATGCCCCGCCGGGTGGCCACCTACCCGTCCAACCTGGGCTGGCAGAGCTACAACATCGTCTCGACCGTCGGCGCCTTCATCATTGCGATCTCGTTCGTCTTCCTGCTGGTCAACTTCTGCGTGTCGTGGCGCAAGCCCGATCCCCGCCGGCAACAACCCGTGGGACGCCCACACGCTGGAGTGGTTCACCACCTCGCCGCCGCCGCACCACAACTACACGCACCTGCCCCCGATCCGCTCGGAGCGGCCGACGTGGGACTACAACCACCCCGACGCGCTGACGGTGCCCCACGGCCGCACGCCCACAGCAACGGGAACGGGCACGGGCACGGCAACGGGCAACGGCAACGGCAAGGGGAACGGAAAGGTGACGGCCGGCGTATGAGGATCGAGGCCTCTTCCTGCTCTTCCTCGGCGCCTTCTTCGGCATCGTCGGCCTCGTCTACTGGTTCTGGGGCTACGAGGACGGCGGCGGCGTGATGCTGCTCGGCGCCACGCTGCTCGGCTTCCTGCCCGGGCTCTACTACTTCTTCTGGCACCGCCGTTTCCACGGCCACAAGTACTTCTTCTGGGGCAAGGTGCACGCCGCCGGCGATCGCCCGTCGGACCGCGAGGACGCCGAGATGGCCGACGGCGCCGGGACGGTCGACTCGTTCCCCGGCTCGTCCATCTGGCCCTTCGTCCTCGGCATGGGCGCCTTCATGACGGTGCTCGCCCTGGTCTTCGGCACCTGGCTGCTCTTCCTCGGCGTGCCGCTGATCATCACCGCGCTGACCGGCGTCACCGCCGAGAGCCGGCGCGGCGGCACCGTCTGACCCAACGGGGCCGCCGGTAGCCTGATCCGGTGGCGACCACGGGCACCGGAGCACAGCCGACCGCAGACCCGAGGGGATGTCCCGGGGCCTCGTCGTCCTCATCGCCGTCGCCACCGGCGCGGTGGTGGCCAACCTCTACTACGCGCAACCGGTCCTGCATCAGGTCGCCGGGGCGTTCCACTCGGGGCCCGGAGCGACCTCGACCATCATCACGGCCACGCAGATCGGTTACGCCGCCGGGCTGCTGCTCGTCGTCCCCCTGGGCGACCTGCACCCGCGGCGCAAGCTCGTCACCCGTCTCTTCTGCCTCAGCGCGCTGGCCCTGATCGGTTGCGCCCTCGCGCCGGATCTGTGGATCTTCGCCGTGGCGTCCATCCTCGTCGGCGCCGCCTCGGTCGCCGGGCAGGTCATGATCCCCTTCGCCGCCGACCTGGCGCCCGAGGAGCGGCGGGGCCGCGTCGTGGCGCGCATCATGACGGGACTGCTCCTGGGCATTCTGCTGGCCCGCACGGTGTCGGGACTGGTGGCCCAGGCGGCCGGCTGGCGGGCGATCTACTGGCTCTCCGCCGGCCTGATGGTGGTGTTCGCCGTGGTCCTCTGGCGGGCCCTGCCCCCGGAGGGACCACGCCCGCACCGCAGCTACGGCGAACTCGTCGGATCGTCCCTCCGCCTGCTGGTCGACGAGCCCGTGCTGCGACGCCGGGCCTTTCACGGCGCCTGCGCCTTCGCCGCCTTCAGCGTGTTGTGGACGACGCTGGCCTTCCTGCTCTCGGGCCAGCCGTACCACTACTCGAATCTGGTCATCGGCCTCTTCGGACTGGTGGGCGCGGGCGGCATTCTGGCCGCCAACCTCGCCGGCAAGCTGGCCGACTCGGACCGGCACACCGTCGACGACCGTCGTCGCCGGCGTCCTGCTCGCCGGATCCTTCGCGCTGCTGTGGACCGGCCGCACGTCACTGGCCGCCCTGATCATCGGGATCGTCGTGCTCGACATGGGCACCCAGGGCATGCAGATCACCAACCAGGCGATCATTTACGCCCTGCGTCCCGACGCCCGGAGCCGGATCAACAGCGCCTACATGGTCTGCTACTTCCTCGGGGGCGCCCTCGGCTCCCTGGCCGCCGGGGCGCTCTACGGCACCCATGGCTGGGCCGGCGTCTGCCTCCTCGGCGCCGGCTTCGGCGTCCTGACGCTGGGCATGTCGGCCTACGACCGCCTGCGGCCGCCGGCGCCGCGCTGGGCAGCGTCAGGCCTCGACGATCTCGAGCCCGTTGCCGTCCTGATCGCGGAAGGCGAACATCGGCGGGACGCCGGGCCAACGCAGCACGTCGTCGACATCGACGCCCTGGGCCCGCATGGCCGCGTGGGCGGCGTCGGCGTCGGCCGTCGTCAACCGGATCCCCGTCTCCACCCCGGCCGGGCGTTCCGCGTGGGCCAGCCTCGAAGGCGAGCGTCACGGCGGTGCCCGGAGGCGCGACCTCGATCCACCGGGCGCCCTGCCCCATCGGCACGTCGAGCCGCGTCTCGAAGCCGAGCGCCTCGTAGAAGGCCAGGCCCTGTCCTGGTCGGCGACCGGGATGCCCACCGCGTGCAGGCCCGTGATCACTGACATTGGTAACTCAGCATCACGACGCCGGTGCTGGTGGTCTCGGCGCTCAGCAGCTGCAGGGGCCGTGGCGGCAACGGGTGGTCGAGTTCTCTGAACAGGCGCTTGCCCGTGCCGAGCAGCAGCGGGTGCAGGAAGAGCCGGTAGCCGTCGACGAGGTCGAGTGCGGCCAGCTCCTGCACCAGGACCCCACTGCCGAGCACCGCAATGCGTGCCGTCGCCCTCGGCCTTCAGGCGCGCGCACGCCGGCTTCCAGATCACCCGGCAGGACCTCGGCGTTGGCCCACGTCAGCTGCGCGTCCTCCAGGGTGCGGGTGGCGACGTACTTCGGCGTCGCGTTGAGGTGCGCCGCCATGGGGTTGGCGTCGGGCTGCTGCGGCCAGAAGTCCAGCATCTTCTCGTACGTGCGCCGCCCGAACAGATAGGCGGTCGTCGTCTGCATGCCCTCGAGTGCCGCCGCCTGTTGGATCTGGTCGCCGTACGGGCGCGGCCCATCCGCCGTGCTCGAAGCCGCCATCGCGATCCTCGTCGGGTGAGCCGAGCCCCTGCATGACGCCGTCGAGCGTCACGAACTCAATCACGGAGAGTTGGCGCATGATCAGCTGTACTGGATGGAGCCGGGCGTGGTGAGCTCCTCGCCCGTCTCGAGCCACGTCTTGAGACCCGACAGGATCATCGGCCAGCCGCCGTAGATCTGCGAGTTGGCGCCCTCGCGCATCTGGTCGTGCGTGAGCGTCAGGTGGCACGAGTCGTCGCCCACCGTCTCGATCTCCCACGTCACGCGGGAGACGCCCTCGGCCTTCACGTCGTCGTCCCACAGGGCGGCCATGGTGTGCACCAGGCGGCGCGGCGGGTCGACCTCGAGGACCTCGCCCTCGCCCAGGTGCACGTCGTGCTTCGTGACGTCGACGCTGATCGGCGCACCCACCTTCCAGTCCGAGTAGACGGCGGCGCCGAAGTTGTACTTGGCCCGGATGTCGGGGTCGATGATCGCCTCCCACAACCGCTCGGGCGTGGTCTTGATGAAGATCTCGTACACCTTTTCCATCTGGCTCTCCAGTCTCTCCTTGATCTCACTGAGCCCTGCCACCCAGGGCTCGGCGTACTTGCTGACCCAACGGTCGTGGATGAGCCGGATCGGGACCGGGTTGAGGAAATGGAGCTTCTCGCGGCCCCGGCGCCTGGTCACCACCAGCCCCGCTTCTTCGAGCACCTTGAGATGCTTCATGACCCCGAAGCGGGTCATGGAGAACCGTTCCTCCAACATGCCCAGGGTCTGCCCGTCCTGCCGGAACAACTCGTCGAGCAAGTCACGCCGGGTGGGATCGGCCAGGGCCTTGAACACCTCATCCACGCCTTGACTATATGTGACCTTTTAGTCACATGTCAAGACGAGATCCGGATCGGCCGTTCCTGTCAGAGACGGGCGTCGAAGACCTCCCACGAGCCCGGGATCCCCTTGAGCTCGGCCTCGCCCCATCGGGACGAAGACGAGGCTCCCATCCGGCACATCCCTGGCGCACGGCCGCAGACACCAGCACCTGGCCGTCCTCGGCGCGCCCGCAGAGCCGCTGAGCGAAGTGCACGGCCAGGCCGGAGATGTCGTTCTTGCCCATGCGGGCGACCTCCCCCACATGGACGCCGGCTCGGAGCACAAGCCCGAGGTCCGCTCACGGCGTCCATGGAGATCCGGGCGCACCGGATGGCGCGGCTTCGGGTTCGTCGAAGGCCACCAGGAACCCGTCACCCGTGCTCTTACGACCTCGTGGCCTCCGTGCGCCACCGACCTGACGATGCACGCGGGCATTGTGCTCGTCGATGAGCGCGCTCCAGGCGAACGTCGCCGAGCGATGCTGCCAACGGGGTCGAGTCGACGATGTCAGTGAACAACATGGCCGTCGTGCAACCGGTCGGCGAACTGCGTGCGGTTGCCGGTGACGAACTGCTCGACCTCGTCGACCACGGGCATGCCGTAGTTGCGCAAGAAGAGATGGTCAGTGCCCGGGACGAGGACGAACCGGGCCCCGGGGATGGCACGCGATGAACTCGCCATGGGCGGCGGGGATGCTCTGGTTGCCCTCCAGGTGGATGACGAGCGTGGGCGCCGAGATCGCCGGCAGGGCGGCACGGATGTCGTAGGTCCGGTTCATCACGAAGATGGTGTACGAGCTGGTTGTGGCTGGTCGAGGCCAATTCGTACCTGCGCTGGGCGGTTCGTCGCCGCGGCGCGACGCGTACTGGTCAGTAGATGCCGCCCTCCGCCCCACTCGGTCTGATATCGATCCGCCAGCCTGGTCGAGGACCCGTCCGGCTGAACCCGATCGGGAAGTCGTCCGCTCGCTCGCAACCGGGCCCACGTGTTGCACAGGACCAGCTGCCGTACGTGATGCGCGGGTGGCGTACAGCGCCGCGACCGCGCCGCCGTTGTGCGTCCCGAAGAGGATGGGGTCGGTGATTCCCGACCGCGGCAACGACAGCCGTCCAGGTCAGTGACGAGGTTCTCGAGTTGTCGGCGGGACCGAGAGGATCCATGCGGTCCGAATAGCCCAGTGCCTTGCTGGTCGTAGGTAACGAGCCGGACGAAGCTCGCCAGCCGGCGGAGGCTCTTGGCAGTGGCCGGTTCCTCCCATGGCCACCGACATGGCCATGGACCCGCCCAACGAAGACCATCTCGAGAGGTGCCGCGACCGGCCGTTTGGTAAGCGATGTGGAGTCCGTCGCGCACGACGAACTCGACAGCGAGGCGGAGTCGAGCACCTGCGTCAAGCTGCCCCGGCCCTCGACTGGCGCATCCGTGCAGTGTGGCACCCGGTACCCCGCAGTTGGAAACAGCCCACTGGCCAACACAGGAACCTTCCCAAGCATTTCACATGTCCATTGCAGTAACCTTGGGTGAGATGGCTGGCCGTGGTTGGTCCTCGACGAGCCTCAGCAACATGCTGGCCGACGCCGGAACTGACGACTACGCCAGGGCGCAGGCCGTCGGTCGAGGGCGCAGAAACGGTGCGCGACGCCGTCGAGGGCGTCGGGATCCTCGACGAGCATCCGGGCCCGGTGGTCGTCGAGGCCCGTGCTGTCCTCGACGCCATCCCGACGGCAGCCGACGCCGCCATCATTGCCGCGCTGGCGAACGCGTTCGAACGTGGTGTGCCCGTCGTCCTCGAATGGCTGCAGGACGACAGCGCGAGTCGTTCAGGTCCGAGTGTCCGAAGAGCCCTACGGCGACAGCGTGCGGGTGCGCATGCAGTTTGTGTCACGCCACGGCAGCACGTTCCTCTGATACCGGGGTGGGCGCCCCAGAGCGCCACCCGCCTGACGTTCAAGGGGAACGGATCGACCAACGGCGGAGCAACCGGTTGGTTCTCCTCAGCCGACCGCTTCGGCGGGCGTGGCGAGCCGGGAGGTGATGTGGCGCGAGCGGTCGCGCAGCCGCTGCAGGCCATTGGAGTTGTCCGTCGATCGGCGGCTCCCAGGCGGCGGCACAGTTGCGGCCGGACCGCTTGGCCACGTAGAGCGCCTCGTCCGCCCGCCGGAGCAACGCATCGGGCCCGTCGTTCGGGCCGAGCCACGTGCTGACGCCCGATGCTGGCGGTGACCCAGTCCGAGCCCGTCACGTCGTGCAGCGCGGCGCGCAACCGCGTGGCGGTGGCCATGGCCGCCTCCTGGTCGGTCTCGTGCAGCAACAGCGCGAACTCGTCCCCTCCCAGTCGGCCCACGACGTCGGTCCCGCGGGCGGCCTGCCGCAGGACGCTGGCCAGCAGCTTCAGGGCGCGGTCCCCGCAGTGGTGGCCGTTGGCGTCATTGAGTGTCTTGAGGTTGTCGAGGTCGGCCACAATGACGCTGAACGTGGCGTAGTGGCGCTCCGCCAGGAGCGATTCGTGGTCCAGACGCTCCTGGAAGGCGCCACGGCTGAGGCAGCCGGTGAGGGCGTCCAGGCTGGCCGCCGCCATCAGTTGGCGCATGAGACGGTCCCGCTGCGCCGCCGCCGCGGCCGTGATGACACCGGCGATGACGATCCCGACCGCGAGGAATGCGGTGGTGGACCAGCTGCGATCAGGGGTCAGGAGCCCGACCACCAGGGTCGTGACGACGCCGAACCCGGCCAGGAACGAGACCGTGCCGGCGGAGTAGGCCAGCCCGGCGAAGAGCATCGGCAGAATCAGGAAATACGAGATGGGACTGCGCACGCCCCCGTCGAGGACGGCGCCGACGGCGACGAAGACGAACGTGCACGCGGCCCATGACGTGAAGAACAGCTTGGACCAGCGTGTCTCGACCAGCCGGAGGCCGAGCAGCCGGAAGCCCGCGATGGAGGCGATCAGGCTGAGCCCGCTCAGGACGACCATGGCCTGCCGGTGCGGGCCCGGGGTCGTCAGCGAATACACGAGGACGGCGGAGGCACCCAGGCTGTACGTGAGGACGCCGATGTACACGTAACTGCGCCAGAATTTGGTCACGTTGGACGACATGTCCAGTGCTGGGAGTTGACGCATGCGTGATTCCTCGGTTCCCCTGGTCGCTCCTCCTGATATCGGCCATTTCGCAACCGATGTTGAGGATGAGGGCCGAGGTGGCCGAGCCGCCCGAGGCGTGGTCCGACCGGTCGGGAATCAGCTCAGTGGGAGAGCGAGCGCGCCGGGCGCCGGCGCCAGGTATCGACGCAGCCCGGCGAGCAGAACAGCACCATGCGGCCGCGCACGTCGTGGGCGATCTCCTGGGCCGAGTCCTCTGTCAGGGGCAGCCCGCAGATGGGGTCCTGGGACCCGTCGGCGCCGCTCACGGCCATGCAGATGCTCGAGGCGGGTACCGGCTTCTCCACGCCCCGGAGGTTGACATGGGTCTCCGACACGATCTGACCCCAACTCGGGCAGGTGCTCCATCACCGCCGGAGCCGCCAGTGCCTCGCCGGCGGAGGCCAGGTCGCACAGGCGCGCCGCGACGTTGACGCAGTGCCCGATGTAGTCGTCCCCCTCCATGAGGATGACGTCGCCGCAGGTGACCCCCGAGCGGATGGAGACGGTCTCAATCGCCCCGACCTCCCGCACGACGTAGTGCAGCTCCAAGATCGTCTCGAGCAGCGGTCGGGTGTCGACGCAGACCAGCATGACGCCGTCACCGAGCCATTTGGCGATGCGCACGCCCCGGCGCGAGCAGATGTCGCGCAGGAGCGAGCGGAAGGCAGTCAGCACATCGACCGCACGCTCGTCCCCTTCCATCTCCGTCATGGCGGTGAAGCCGGAGACGTCGACGAAGGCGAAGCTGCGATGCACCCGCACGTCGAAATGTTCCCATGTCAGCCGTCCGCCGGCCCAATCCCCGGGCGCGCAGGCACGGGATGGTGGCCGCGGAGCAGCCCTCCTACGATGGCGCCATGGGGGGACAGCTCGAGGGAAAGGTCGCCCTGGTCAGCGGCGGTGCCTCCGACATCGGACGGGCCACGGCACTCCGGCTGGCCGCCGCCGGTGCCGCCGTGGTGATCGGCGACGTGTCGGCCGATGGCGCCGAGGTCAGTGGCCGAGGAGGTCGGCCGGGCCGGCGGGCGTGCCATCGGCCTGCTCTGCGACGTCCGCCGTGAGGAGTCGGTCGCCGGCTTCGTCGAGCGAGCGGTGGCCGAGTTCGGAACCGTCGACGCCATCGATCACAACGCCGCCTGGAGTCACCCGCGGCTCGACACGGACGCGGTCGGTGTCGATCTCGGCGTGTGGGAACGGGCGATCGAGATCACGACGCGCGGCGCCCTTCTGCTGGCGCGCCACGCCATCCCCGTGATGGTGGCCGGTGGCGGCGGGCTCCATCGTCACCATTTCGTCGGGGACCAGCACCATCGGCGAGTCGACGCGGGTGGCCTACGGCGCGGCCAAGGCCGCCCTGAACCAGCTGACACGCCACCTGGCCGTGCGCTACGGCCGCGACGGCATCCGCGCCAACGCCATCGCGCCCGGCTTCATCCTCACCGAGACGGCGGCGACCCAGGTGCCGGCCGACATGCAGGTGCGGCTGGCCGAGGCCAACCCCACCCGCCGCCTGGGCACACCAGACGACATCGCCAAGGTCGTCGTGTTCCTCTGCAGCGACGACGCGGCCTACGTGAACGGCCAGGTGCTCCACGTCGACGGTGGGCACCAGATCGCCGGGATGATGTAGGTGACCGGTGTCTGAAGACGCAGCACGCCGAGTGGCGCTCGTCACCGGAGCGAGTCGGGGCATCGGCCGCTGTGCCGCCATCGCGCTGGCCCGGCGCGGGTGTGACGTCGTCATCACCGCCCGTACGGTGCACGAAGGCGACGGCCGCGCCCACGCCTCGAGCACCTTGGTGCACGACGAGCCGATGCCCATTGCCGGCAGCCTCGACAGCACGGCGGCGGAGATCGAGGCGCTGGGGCGGACCTGCCTGGCCGTGCCGATGGACCTGATGGACCGCGCCTCGGTCGAGAACGTGGCCGCGGTGGCGCTCGAGCGCATGGGCCGCGTCGACGTCCTGGTGAACAACGCCATCTACCAGGGTCCGGGCACCATGGACCGCATACTGGACCTGCCGCTGGAGCTGGCCGAACGCTGCCTGGTGGGCGACTACCTCCATCCGCTCCTCCTGACCCAATTGCTGCTCCCCGGCATGCTCGAGCGCGGTGAGGGCCGTCTGGTCAACATGCTGTCCGAGGCCGCCTTCACGACACCGCCCGCTCCCGCCGGCGCCGGAGGGTGGGGGGTGGCCTACGCCGCGGCGAAAGCGGCCTTCCACCGCGTCACGGACATGTGCCACGTGGAGTTCGCGGCGCAGGGCATCGCCGCCTTCTCCATCGCGCCCGGGCTGACCCTGACCGAGTCCATGCGGGCCTCGGGCATGGACGAGGTGCTCGTGGGCGCCGGTCACGTGCCGGCCCCGCCCGAGGTGGCCGGCGAGGTGGCGGCCTGGCTGGGCGACGAGCCCGACGCCCTGCGCTACGCCGGCCAGATGGTGTCGTCCCGCAAGCTGTGCAAGGAGCTCTCGCTCGTGCCCGGCTGGCCCCCGCCTCGCCCCGGCTGAGCTAGTTGTCGCCGCCCAATCGGGGCAACCCCATCGGGTTGGGGAAGGGCAGCAGACCGGAGGCGACGACGTCGGCGGCACAGGCGCTCAGGACACCGTGCAGCTCGGTGAGGGCCTGGTCGCTGAGGGTCGCGTAGGCGGGCTCGGCCAGCTCGTCGGTCAGCTCCTCGACCCGGCCGTGGAGGGTGCGGCCGGCATCGGTGGCGCGCCCGTCGGCGTGCAACAGGCCCGCGCCGGTCAGCGTCACCACCGCACCGTCCCAGTCCGCCTCGCTCCAGCCTCTGTTGTCCCGCAGCACCTCGACCGGGATCGCCTTGATGCCGGCCGCCAACACGTGCGCCTGCACGCCGCCGAGGCCGTGGGCCACCAACGCCGCGACGTGCCCGTCGCCGCGGTGCTCGCGCAACGTCGTGCAGGCCTGCCAGACCTCGCCGAGCCCCCCGGTCCCGAGCGCAGTGGCGATACGCGGCCAGAGCGACGCGTTGGCCCCCGCCATGACTCGTCCCGCCCCGTCGCATCCCTCCGCAGCCCGTCGGAGGAGCGGCAGCGAGGCGAGCAGAGCAGAGCGGGCGTCAGTGCGGCACACCTCGCCCAGCGCCTCCGCCGCCGCAATGGCGCGCACGCGGCACAAGGTCTCCGGCGCCACCGTCTCCCAGCAGCCGAGGCACGGCCTTGGCCACCATGGCGGGGTGGAAGTTGAAGAAGGCCGCGGCGACGAGGCCGGGGCCGACACGACCGAGCGGGGCGGCCCGAGCGGCGAAGTAGCCCGACCAGAAGCCGCGCAGACCGGTCTCACCGAGCGCGGTCCGGCAGGCCGGTGCGAAGTAGGTGACGGCGTGGACGGATTCGACGGCGACCCAGAGGTCGCGGGCGGTGGGCCGGCCCCGCCGTGGGTTCAGCGGCTGACCTGCCGTGCGCCCGTGGGCGAGCTCTCCGGTTGGCGGATGCCGCCGTTGCTCAACGGCTCGATGTCGATGCGCACGGGCACCGGCTCGGGGTCGAGCTCGTCGCGCTCGTCGTCGGGCCGGGGCGCCGAGGGCACGGTCGAGTACTCACCCTCGGCGGAGAAGTGCACGATCACCGCGCGCTTGCGCTGCCCGATGCCGTGCACGCCCTGCATCTCCCGACACAGCTGGTAGGTCACCAGGCCCGCGATGATCGGAATGACGAACACGGCGAACCGGAAGAACCACAGCACCACGTTCAGCGACACGTGGAAGAAGTTGGCCAGCACGTCGGTCGAGCTCGCCGCGAACAGTGTGAACAACAGGGCGAAGATGGCGACGCCGGCCGCGGTGCGCTTGGGTCTGTCTCGCGGCCGGTCGAGCAGGTTGTGCAGCTCGGTGTCGCCGGTGTATCTGGCCTCGAGGTTGGGCCACAGCATGGCGAGGGTGAAGATGATGCCGGGGAACACCACGGCCGGCAGGACGACCTCGAGCGGGACGGTATGGCCCCAGAAAGCCAGCTCCCAGGACGGCATGATGCGCAGGGCGCCATCGAGCCAGCCCATGTACCAGTCGGGCTGGACGGCATAGGAGATCTTCGACGCGTCGTACGAGCCGAACTGCCAGATCGGGTTGATCTGGGCGAAAGCGCCGAGCAGCGCCGTGGCCGCCGTCACCATGAAGAGGAACCCGGTCGTCTTGGCCATGAAGGTCGGGAACATCGGCGAGCCGACCACGTTGTTCTCGGTCCGGCCCTCGCCCTTGAACTGGGTGTGCTTCTGGCGGACGAGGAGGCCCAGGTGGGCGGACAGCAGGCCGATCAGGACCAGCGGAATTATCAAGACATGGATGATGAAGAAGCGCGGAATGATGACGCCGGTCCCCGGGAATTGACCGCCCCACAGGAACGTGACGAGGTAGCTGCCGATGAAGGGGATCGACTCGGCGATGGAGTAGCCGATCCGCAGCCCGGTTCCCGAGATGAGGTCGTCGGGGAGCGAGTACCCGATGAAGCCTTCGAGGATGGCCAGGATCAGCATGTTGGCGCCGATGAGCCAGTTCAGCTCGCGCGGCTTGCGGAAGGCGCCGGTGAAGAAGATGCGGGCCATGTGCACGATGATCGAACCCGTGAAGATGTCGGCCGCCCAGTGGTGCATCTGGCGCACCAGGAGACCGCCGCGCACGTCGAAGGAGATGCCGACCGTCGACTTGTAGGCCTCCGAGACCCACTGGCCGTCGAGGGGCTTGTAGCTGCCGTGGTAGATGACCTGCTGCGTCGAGGGAACGAAGTAGAGCGACAGGAAGACCCCGGTCGCCAGCAGGACCACGAACGAGTACAGCGAGATCTCGCCCAGCATGAAGGACCAGTGATCCGGGAAGATCTTGTCCAGGAAGACGCGGCCGCCCTTGGCGACGCCGAGGCGGTCGTCGAGCTCTCCGACGATTTTGCCCACCTGCCCGTAGGGGCCCATGGCCTGCTTCTTGCTGCGCTTGGTGGTCGGGGCGGTGTTGCTCACGAGTTCCGCTCCCAGAAGCCGGGGCCGATGGCCTGGTCGTACGGCGCCATGGCGATGAGGTAGCCATCGTCGTTGAAGCCGAGGTACATCTGCGGCAGCGGCCGGGGCGCCGGGCCGAACTGGGGCACCGCACCGTTGCGCACGTTGAACATCGACTGGTGGCACGGGCACACGAGCAGTTCGAGCTCCTGCTCGTAGAGGCCCACCGGACAGCCGAGGTGCGTGCAGACCTTGGAGTAGGCGACGTAGCCGGCCGGGGTCCAGTTCTCGCGGCCCGGCTCGGTCGTGAAGGGTTGGTCCGAGACTCTGATCAGCACGGTCTGGTCGACCGCCTGCCCCTGGTCGCTGATCTGGCCGTTCTGCGGGTTGACCGTGTCTTTCGGGTAGACGGTCATGATGCCGCCGACGACGAGGGTCTCCTTGCGCACGGGACGGGCGCTGGAATCGACCAGGACCATGCCCTTGCGCCAGCCGGTCGTCTGCAGGGACGTCCCGGGCACCGGGCCGAGCGAGCGGATCAGCGGGAAGGCCGCGACAATCCCGAAGACGCCGGCTCCCGCCGCGAAGAGCCCGCCGAGCACGCGGCGGCGCTTGACGACGACGGCGGAGCGCTCGACCAGAGCGGCCGACATGACGTCGCGCTCCTCGGGAGTGGAGGCGAGCGTGTGGCGTTCCTCGACGAAGGGACCCTGCGGCATGAGGTACTTGCCCCAGGCGGTCAGGCCGAATCCCAGTGCGAACAGGCCGATGCCGAGCGCGCCGCCGAAGATCCAGTCGCTCCAGTTCTGCCAGTAGGCGGCACCGGCCACGCCGAAGAAGACGATGGCGAGGAAGAGGATGATGGCGATGATCTGCTCGGTGCGCTCGGGATTCTTCGCCGCGTCGCCCATGTGCGGGTCGCTCAGGGCGGCAACCGGCATCGGCACCCGCGTGCGCGATGGCTGGTGGTCGGCGTCGCTCACGCGTGCTCCTGTCCGCTCTGGGCGTACTCTTCCGCCTTCGCCGGATCAGGGTCGTCGCCACCCTCGGCGTGCTCGTCTTCTTCTTCCTCACTGGGCGAGCGCTCGCCTATCCAGAAGCAGATGAGGGCCAGGCCACCGACGCCGATGAGCAGGGCGACGAAGCCTTCGGCCACCGGGCCGACGCCACCGAGCGCCGCTCCGCCCGGGTTCTGCGGGTGCTGGAGCTTCTCGGTGACATAGGCCGTGATGTCGGCCACTTGGGCGTCACTCAGGTTCCCCGAGAAACGCGGCATGTTCGCCGGACCGGTGCGAACCGCCTCGGCCACCTGTTGCGCCGTCACCTGGCGGTCCTGCAGCGACGGGGCGTTGGTGCCGAAGGCCAGCGCGTCGCCCGATCCCTCAATGGTGTGGCAGGCGGCGCAATTGAGCGAGAACAGGTCCGCGCCGACCGACTGGCTCGCGTCGCGCAGGTGCGGGTTGGGCACCGCGGGCACGGAGGGGTCGAGCGAGTTGACCCAGGCGGCGAGCTCCAACGCCTGCACGGGCGTCAGGCGGGAGGGCTTGCGCTCGGCCTCGACCGCCTTGACGTCGGTGGCGGGCATGCGGCCCGTGCTGACCCAGAAGTCGACCGTGGCCGCGCCCACGCCCTGCAGGTTTGGCCCGATGGTGGCCTGCCCGTCGGGGCCCACGCCGTTGGCCTCGTTGCCGTGGCAACTCGAGCAGGTCTGGGCGAACAGCAGGCGCCCGGCCGAGATGAACGACTGCGGCGGGTTGGAGTACGTGATGGCGGTGTTGCCGTAGGAGATGAGGTGGCCGTTGAGGCAGGTCTTCGAGTTGCTCAGGAAGGGGTTCCCGGCGTTGGGCACCGCGTTGGTGACGCCCTTGATGTTGACCGTGCCGCAGGCGTGCGTGGTGACGTGACTGGGAGTGATCGAGACCTGGTTCGCGTCCGCATGGCCGCTGGCGCTCGCGGTGGCGCCGGGGAAGATCATGGCCAGCGAGGCCAGGGCCGCCACGCCGAGAAGGCCCGCCGGCAACAGGAAGCGGCTGCTCATCGTCTTCCTGAGTGGTGCGCGCACGCCTCGCATTCCTACTTGAGAAGGAACAGGCAACTGTAGAGCCCGACCCAGACGATGTCGACGAAGTGCCAGTAGTAGGAAACGCCCTGGACGGCCGAGAGCTCACCCGGGTCGCCGCCGACGTTGCCGCGCAAACGGCCGAGGAGAAAGACCATGGCGACCAGCCCGATGAAGACGTGCAGGCCGTGCAGTCCCGACATGATGTAGAAGAGCGAGCCGTACGAGTTGGTGTACCAGCGGGTGGTGCTGAACAGCCATTCGTAGACCTGGTTCCCGAGGAACGCGACGCCCAGGAAGATGGTGGCGACGATCCAGATCCGGGCCGACCGCCGCTTGCGCCATTCCAGCTGGAACACGGCCCGCTGCATGGTGAAGCTCGAAGAAACCAGGACCAGCGTGAAGAAGCCGGCCCGCAGGGTGTCGAGGTCGGTGCCCGCCGGCGGCCAAGGACCGATGGTGTTGGCCCGGATGGTGAAGAAGGCGGCGAAGAGGCCGCTGAAGAACATCAGCTCGGACCCGAGCCAGATCATGACGCCGATGGCCAGCATCGGAGGCCGGTCGTGAACGATCTTTCCCTGTGGAGCGGGGACCTCCGCCGAGAGAGCCTGGGTCACAGATGAATTTCTAGTCGACCCGGGCGCGACGACGCCAACTAGGAGGGGCGGGAATTCCGGCTCCCGGAGGGGGTCCGAAGGCCCAGGTCAGCGCAACTCGACGGGGAGCGGCTCGGCGTGCAGCACGGTGAGCCGCCGGGTCGGTCTCGTGAAAGCGACGTAGAGGGTCCGCAAGCCCCGTGTGGTCGGTACCGGCGGCCCTTCGCCGGCGACATCGTCGCCGACCGCCGCAATCAGCGAGGGCTCCACGACGATGACCGAATCGAACTCCAGACCGTTCGTCTCGTCGGCCGGCAGGACCACCAGGCCCGCCGCCAGGCCGTCGCCCGAGGGGTCCCTGGGGTCGATGGGGTCGAGGCCGGCCTCGTCGAGCCACCGCGTCAGCTCCGGCAGCATCACCGCCGGGCCGAGAACGGCCACCCGGCCGGGCGCCACGGCCGCCACCTCTTCTCGGGCCAGTTGGGCCAGCGTCTCGCCCAGGCCCGAGCCGGCTGGTGGCCACGATGCGGGGCGGGAAACCCGACTCGCGCACGGGTCGGGGCGGGGAGATCTCGGGTGCGGCCACGGCCAGGACCTGGGCGGCCAACGCCACGACCTCGGCCGGGGTCCGGTAGCTCACCGTGAGCTCCACCAGGCGCGGCGGGCGCTGGGGGGTCAGGTGGCGGGTGATGTCGTCCCAGCCGGCCGGGGCCCAGGGCCCGGTGGCCTGGGCGATGTCTCCCACCACGGTCATGGAGCCCGAGAGCGACCGGCGGGCCAGCATGCGCAGCTGCATGGGCGAGAGGTCCTGCACCTCGTCGACCACAATGTGGCCGAAGGCGCGGACTTCGTCCTCCGCCGCGGTCACCGTGGTGGAAATCGGCTCGGGCGAGGCCGCCAGGCCCTGGGGCCAGAACCCCATTTCCGATGCCATCCCCTCCTCGGCCCGCTTGGCCCGCGTCCGGGTGGGTCGCCCTCGACGGGGTCCCAGCAGGGTGCGGGCCTCGTCGATCAGGGCGGCGTCGCCGACGGTCCACTGCACCGTGTCGAGCGATGTGCTGCGCGGCCGGTACAGCCGCTGCATGTCCGTGGCGCTCAAGATGCCCTTGCCGGCGGCGGTGAGCAGGGCCCGGGCGCCCAGGAGATCGTGCAGGAATTCGTGGGCCGAGAGGCGGGGCCACATGCGGTCGAGCGCATCGACGACCTCGGGTACCCGGCGGAGCCGCTGCGCCAGGTCCTTCTGCTCGTCGGCCGTGGGTGCCTCGTCCTCACCGTCGAGTCCGTCCGCCGCGTCGAGACCGCTCCGTTCGAGCCTGGCGCGGTATTCGTCCGAGAGCGCGCGCAGGACCTGCGCCTCCACGAACCGGCGCCGGGCGTTGTGCGTCCCGGGCCGGCGCCGCGCCATGCCCACGACGTCCTCGGTGAACTTGGCCCGGAGGCGCAGCACGCCGGCGCCGAAGGGGACCTCGACGTCCCGGCGCAGCGGGCGCTGCCGGGTGCGCACGGCCCTGGTCAGGACCTTGACCATGCGCACGTCGCCCTTCAGCTTGGCCACCGCCGGGTCGTCGACGCCACGGACGCGAACTTCGGGCACCAGTCCTGCCACCGTCGACAAGCTGACCCCGGTCTCGCCGAGGGAGGGCAGCACCTGCTCGATGTAGCGCAGGAACAACGGATTCGGACCGACGACCAGCACGCCCTGGCGCTCCAACGGGAAGCGGTGCGTATAGAGGAGGTAGGCAGCCCGGTGCAGGGCGACCGCGGTCTTCCCGGTGCCCGGCCCGCCTTGGACGACGAGCACGCCGGGCAGCGGCGAGCGGATGATTTCGTCCTGCTCGCGCTGGATGGTCCCGATGATGTCGCCCATCTGGCCGGTCCGCGCCTGGCCCAGGGCGGACAGCAGCGCGCCGGGCCCGCCCAGCACCAGGCCGTCGGCCAGGAGGCGCTCCCCGCCGTCTCGGATCTGGGCCCCGCCGGCTCCTGCCGGTGCGGACGCGCCGGTGCGACCTTCGGGATCGACGAAGTACTCGTCTTCGAGTCCGAGGATCGCCCGGCCCCGTACGGCCAGGTGGCGGCGGCGGGCCAGGCCCTGGGGGTCGAGGCCCGTGGCCCGGTAGAAGGGCTCGGCTACCGGGGCGCGCCAGTCGACGACCAGCGGTTCGTGGTCCGGGCCCGAGACGGCCAAGCGCCCGATGTGGAAGGACTCGCCCAGCAACGGGTTGTCCGACGTCGACTCCACTCCCGGCTCGGGAAGCCGGTCGATCCGTCCGAAATAGAGCGCCTGGTCGCCGACGTCGAGCTGCTCCAGGCGGGCCAGGCTGGTGCGCACCACAATGTCGCGCTCGGTGCGCGACTGGAAGGTGCCGCCCCGGCCCGAGGTCGAGCACGCCCTGCAGCATCTGCCGCGCCTCGCCCCGCATGAACTCCAACCCGTCGTAGGCACGGTTGAGGAACTCCTGCTCATCCTGCAGATCTGGATGTTCGGGCACCTCTCCCCTTCCTCCCCCCGGCCCACGGGGAAACGGTTCAGTTTAGACGGCTGACAATGTCCGGCACGCCGGGCCCCCGGGGTGCTCCCGCGTACGATGAGCCGGACCGAAAGGACGGCGATGCTCATTTCGACCATGAACGACGTGCCCGGCTACAAGGTGACCTCGGTGCTCGGCGAGGTCTTCGGCCTGACGGTCCGGTCGCGGAACGTCGGATCCCAGTTCGGCGCCGCCTTCAAGTCCCTGGCGGGCGGCGAGCTCAAGGGGATGACCAAGAACCTCCAGTTGAGCCGGGAGGACGTCACCAACCGCATGGTGGAAGAGGCCGAGGCCCGCGGTGGCAACGCCGTGCTCGCCATGCGGTTCGACACCTCGGAGATGGGCGGGAACTGGACGGAGATCTGCGCCTACGGGACGGCCGTCGTCATAGAGCCGATCGGGTGAGCCTGTCGGCCGACGCCCGCACTGACCTCGTGCGGGCCTGTTTGCGGGAGCCCGTCTCCCGCACACCTGTGTGGTTCATGCGCCAGGCGGGGCGCGCCCTGCCCGAATACCGGGCGGCACGGGGCACGGGCTCCATCCTGTCGGCCTTCGCGGACGCCGCCCTGTCGGCCGAGCTCACCCTGCAGCCGGTCCGGCGCTACGGGGTGGACGCCGCCATCCTCTTCTCGGACATCGTCGTGCCCCTCCACGCCATCGGCTTCGGGGTGGACGTGGAGCAGGGCCGGGGTCCGGTCGTGGCCGAGCCGTTCCGCAGCGAGGCCGACCTGGAGCGGCTCCGGCCGTTCGAGCCGGCGACCGACGCTCCCTACGTGGCCGAGACGGTCGGGCTGGTGCGCCGGGAGCTCGAGGGATCCGGCGTGGCGCTGATCGGCTTCGCCGGTGCGCCGTTCACCGTGGCCAGCTACGCCGTCGAAGGCGGGCCCTCCCGGACCTTCGCCAAGGTCAAGGCACTGATGCACGGGAATCCCGACCTGTGGGAGCGGCTGACCAGCCGGCTGGCGGCCATGGCCGTGGCCTCCCTGCGGGCGCAGATTGAGGCCGGGGCCCAGGCGGTCCAGCTCTTCGACAGCTGGGCGGGCTCGCTCTCGCCCGACGAGTACACCCGCTTCGCCCTCCCCTCCACCCGCGCCGTCCTCGACGGCATTGCCGACCTCGGCGTCCCGACCATCCTCTTCGGCGTCGGCACCGGCGAGTTGCTGGCGCTGATGGGCTCCGCCGGGTCCGACGTGGTGGGTGTCGACTGGCGGGTCCCGCTCGACGAGGCCCGCCGGCGCATCGGACCCGGGCACGCGCTGCAGGGCAATCTCGACCCGGCACTCTGCCTGGCTCCGTGGCCCGTCGTGGCCGATGCCTGCCGATCGGTCCTGGCCGCCGCCGACCGCGCCACCGAGGGCCGCGGCACGGGCCACGTCTTCAACCTGGGCCACGGGGTGCTGCCCGAGTCGGACCCGGGCATCCTCCGCTCCGTCGTCGAACTGGTCCACGCGGAGACCGCCCGGGCATGACGACCGGAGTGCTCCTCATGGCGCACGGCACGCCGGCCAGCACGGCGGGAATCGCCCCCTTCTACACACGCATCAGGCGCGGTCGCCCGCCCTCCGCCGAGCAACTGGCCGAGCTCGAAGGGCGCTATGCCGCCATCGGCGGTGTCTCGCCCCTCACCGTTCGCACCGCCGCACAGGTCGACGCCGTCCGTGCCGCCCTCGACGCCCGCGCACCGGGCCGCTACTTGGTGGCGTTCGGCGCCAAGCACACCGAGCCGCTCATTGAGGAGGCCGCGGCCCTCCTGCGCGCCGCCGGCGTCGAACGGGTCATCGGGCTGGTGCTGACTCCCCACGGCTCCACCATGGGCTCGCAGGAGTACTTCGAGCGCGCCGCCGCCGCGCTCGGCCCGACGCCCTTCGTGGCCGTGGCGCCGTGGTACGCCGAGGCTTCGCTGGTGGCGACCCTGGCCGCCCGCGTCAAGGAAGCGCTGCGCTTCGCCACGCCAACGCCAACGCCAACGGCACCGCCACCGGTCGCGCCACGGTGATCTTCACCGCGCACTCGTTGCCCGAGCGCATTGTGGAACGGGGCGACACCTACCCCGAGCAACTGGCCGAGTCGGCCCGGCTGGTCGCCGAGGCGGCCGGCCTCGACGACTTCATGGTGGCCTGGCAGAGCGCCGGACGGACCCCAGAGCCCTGGCTCGGCCCGGACGTGCGCGACGTGGTGCGCGCCCTGGCGGCCGATGACCTGACCGATGCCGTCGTCATCTGTCCCATCGGATTCGTGGCCGACCATCTCGAGGTGCTCTACGACCTCGACGTCGAAGTCGCCGACATCGCGAGGGAGGTTCGGCCTCGGGTACGCACGCACGGCGTCCCTCAACGACGACCCCGCGTTCATCGCCACGTTGGCCGACCTTGTCATTGCGGCCGACGGAGCAGCGCTGACGTGGCGCTGCAGCGGGCCGTCGTCGTCGGTGGTGGGATCAGCGGCCTGGCCGCGGCCTGGGAGTTGACCGGCGGCGCAACACCGCGGCCCGGTGCACCGACGGTCACCGTGCTGGAGGCCTCGCCCTGCGTCGGTGGCCCCCTCCAGAGCGAAGAGATCGGGGGCCGCGTGGTGGACCTCGGGCCCGACGGCTTTCTCGGTCGCCGCCCCGAGGCGGTCGACCTGTGCCGTGAGGTGGGGCTGGCCGACGCGCTCGTGCCCATTGCGGCCCGGGGTGCGTCGGTCTGGGCCCGCGGGCGCCTGCGTACCTTGCCCGAGGGCCATGCCCTCGGGATACCGACCCGGTTCTGGCCCACGGCCCGCTCCGGCATCGTCGGGCGTCCGCGGTTCGCTGGGCCTCGCCCGCGATGCCGTGCTGCCCCGGCCCCACGGCCGCGGGCCGATCGGGGACCGCGCCATCGGACCGCTGGTGTCCCGCAAGCTCGGTCAGCGCGTCGTCGACATGTTGGCCGATCCCCTCATCGGCGGGATCCACGCCGGCTCGGTCGAGGACATGTCGACCGCGGCGACGTTCCCACCCCTGCTGGCGGCCGCGCAGAGACGGGGCGGCCTCATGCGGGGCCTGCGTGCGGAGGTGCCGGCGCCCGACCCCCACGGGCCGCCGCTCTTCTGGGCCCTCGACGGCGGCATGGCCTCGCTGGTCGCCGCGTTGTCGGTGGCGCTGCAGCAAGCGCGGCGTGGACATTCACTCGTCCTCCCCCGCCGACCGTCTGGAGCGCGCGCCGCGACGCGGCTGGACCGTGGTCGCCGCGGGACAGGCCTTCGAGGCGGACGCCGTGGTGCTGGCCACGCCGGCGCCGGCGACGGCCGCGCTCCTCCGCCCCCACGACGACGAGGTCGCCGGACTGCTCGAAGCCATCGACTACGCCTCCGTGGTGCTGGTGACGTTCCGGGTGAGCACCGATGACGCACCCGTCACGATGCACGGCACCGGGTTCCTCGTGCCGCGCCGCAGCCCGCACAAAGGCCGCGAGCCCTGGGCGGTGACCGCGTGCACGTATTTGGATCGCAAGTGGTCGCACCTCGAGCGCGCCGATGACGTCCTCCTGCGTGCGTCACTCGGGCGCATCGACGACACCCGGTCGGGCGATTGGAGTGATGAAGAGGTGGCCGACCGGGCCTGGGACGAGCTGGGCGCGCTCATGGGGGTCGGCGGGCAGCCCATCAGCGCCCGGGTCACGCGCTTCGACAACGCCTTCCCGCAGTACCGCGTGCACCACTTGCTCCGGACCGCCGGCATTGAGTCGGCGCTGGCCCGCCTCGGCGGTGTGGCCGTGGCGGGCGCGGCCTACCGCGGCGTCGGCATACCTGCCTGCATCGCCAGCGGCCGCAGCGCGGCCACCACGCTCACGCTCTTGTGAGAAGCCTGCCGCGCCGGGGCCGCATCGCCATCCCCTCGGTCGCGGCGGGCGTCCTCCTGGCGCTCTCACTTCCCCCGTGGGGGTGGTGGCCGCTGGGACTGGTCGGGGCGGCGTTGCTGTACTGGCGCCTGGGCGGCCTGTCGTGGCGGGCCCGGATCTGGTCGGGGTGGTTGGCCGGTCTCGGTTGCTACGCCATCGGCCTCTTCTGGGCCCGCGCCTTCAACTGGTACGGCGCCGTCGTCCTCATCCTCGTCGAAGCGCTCTTCTTCGCGGCCGCGGCCGTGGCGACGCCGCCGCGCCGCGGACGTGCACTCGCCTTCGTGGGCGCCTGCACGCTCGCCGAAGCGGTACGCATGACGTGGCCCTTCGGCGGGCTGCCGCTCGGCGGGGTGTTCCTGGGTCAGGCCCGGGGCCCACTGGTCCAGCTCGCCCGCCTGGGCGGGCCGCTTCTCATCACGGCTGGCGTCTGGGCCGGCGGCGTGGTCGTGGCCACGGCGAGCATCGCCCTTTGGACCCGCCTCGGCCGACACCGGGCCGGGCAAACGGACGGGCGGGCTGAGCAGCAGACGGACGGGCAGGCCAGGTCGCCGAGCTCGTCGGTACCCTCGTCGATCACGGCGGGCATCGTCGTGTTGGCCGTCGTCGGGCTGGTCGCGCCCGACGGCGGCGCGGCGCTCCGGTCCGTGCGCGTGGCCTTGGTGCAAGGTGGTGGGCAACGCGGTCTGAGCAAGGAGCAGATCGCGCCGAGCTCGGTCCTGGCCGCCCAGCTGGCGGCGACGTTCGCCGTGGCCAACGCCCATCCCGTCGCCGGCCCTCGTGCTGTGGCCCGAGGACGTCGTGGCGCTCGACCGCCCGCTGGCCGGGTCGCCCCAGGCGGCGCTCCTGAGCCGTTTGGCCCGCCAGCTCCACACGACGCTGCTCGTCGGGGTCACCGAGCCCGCGTCGACGACCTCGTTCCGCAATGAGGTCGTGGCCTGGGGTCCGAACGGCCACATCGTCGGCGTCTTCGAGAAAGTGCACCGGGTGCCCTTCGGCGAGTACGTGCCGCTCCGCTCGTTCTTCTCGCACTTCGCCGACCTGTCCGGCGTGCCGGTCGATGCCGTCCCCGGCCATGGCACGGGCCTGATGCGTACCCCCGCCGCGCCCTTGGGGCTCCTGGTCTCCTTCGAGATCTTCTACGCCGGGCGCAGCCACGAGTCGGTCCGGGCCGGCGCCCAGCTGTTGGCCGTTCCCACCAACACGTCCTCCTACAGCACTTCCCAGGTGCCGGCCCAGGAGATGGCGGCGGCGATCGTCCAGGCCGTCGAGACCGGGCGCGACCTCGTGCAGGCCGCCCCGACCGGGTTCAGCGCGGCGGTCACGCAACGCGGCGTCGTCGTGCAGCGCAGCGCGCTCGGCCGGCGCCAGGTGCTCTTCGCCACCGTCGCCCTGCGCTCGGGCTTCACGCCCTACGACCACTGGGGCGACCTGCCCGTGCTGGTCCTCGCCCTCGTGGCGCTGCTCGCCGGGTGGGCCCGGCAACTGCAGTCGCGCTACTCGTAGTACCCGGAGTGGATGTAGACGCAGGGCACGCCCGCCGCCACGTACATGGCGTGGTTCGACGGATCGTCCTCGAAGGCCAGCCGCAGATCGAAGCCGTACGCCCGCAGGTCGTGCACCACCGCCTGCTTGAACTCGGTGACCTGGGCGTAGTCCCCGCGCGAGCGCATGACCAGCAGGTCCCAGCGCAGTCCGTACCGCTGCAACCAGGCCAGCGTCTGGGCCTGCACGCGGTGGGGGCGCCCGGTCAGGAGAATGACGGCGAGCGAGGGATCGAGCAACTCCAGGAGCCGGGCGATCTCCTCGATCACCTGGTCGTCGCCGCAGGCCTCGAAGAAGGCGGCCCAGTCCCGCCGCCCGCGGCTGCGGTCCAAGAAGTGCTGGCGGCCGGCGGCGTCGGACAGGACGCCATCGATGTCGAAGATGACAGCCGGCCCGCTCCGGTGCGTCGTGGCGGCCCCGGTATTCCAGGTCCAGTTGATCGCATCGCTCTCTGGCCTGGTCTCCGGCCTGGTTTCGGGCATAAAGAGGGAGCCTACGGCGTCGCCCAGCTTTCACGGCGGGGAATCCGCCCAATTGCGGAGGGGCCAGAGGCGTCGAAGGTGACACGATGGACAGTGAATGGGATCCGAAGCTGACACGGGGGTAGGAGCGGACCAGGCAGCGGTGGAGGCCACGGCCGACCCGACGGCCGACCACGGGCCACCGCCACCGCCGCACCGCACCGTCCCGGTGGCGCTCGGCCGGAGGGTGGAGGTCATCGGTGACCTGCTGCTCCCCCCGAGCCCACCGACAGTTCGCGGGCCGCCTGCCGCGACATCGCCCAGCGACTCGACGAGTGGCAGGGGCCCGGCATCGTGGTCGTGTGCGGGCGCCTGGTGGCACCGGGTTCCGCCGACGAGCCCGCCGCCGTGGTCGAGAGGCACGCGGCCCTCACCGACGCGCTCGAGACGTTCGCCGCCCGCGCCGACTCCCAGGTGATCGTCGTCCTGCCGCCCTCCGAGCGTGACCCCGCACTCGTGCAGGCCCTGGAGCGCCACGGCGCGACGGTGCGCGACAGCGTCGACCTCCACTGCGAAACGGGTGCGGGCACGCGCACCGTGCTGGTGCGAGCCGGCACGCTGCGTCCCGACAGCAATCCGCCCATGGATGCCGCGCCCTCCGACGACCGGCCCTGGCTGGCCGGCATGGAGCGTCTCGACGATCCGAGACTGGCGCGCCGCTTCGTCACCTCGCGCGTGCTCTACCGCCGCCTGCGCCGCTACCTCTGGGCCCCGCCACTGGCGCTGGCCGTGATCGCGCTCTTGCTGCGCGTCGAGTTCATCGTCGACGGCCTCGGCCGCGTCTTCCGCACGCCGCGACAGCAGACCGCGCTCCAGCGCGCCTACAACGCCACCTGGCCCTCGCGCTTCATCGTGACGATCGTGATCGCCGTCGCCCTCCTCGCCGTCCTCGCCCTCGTGGTCGCGCTCACCTCGCGCGGCATTTGGCGGGCGCTCGGTGGCGAGGGACTGCCCGCCCCCTGGGCCGGCGGCCCGTCGGGCACCCGTCCCATCGCGCACGAGCAACTCCTGCTCGACGGCGAGGATGCCCTCGACGCCACCCGGGCCGCCGTGGAGTCAGGGGTCTCGGGCGTCATCGTCGGCGGTGCCCTGGTCCCGGAGCTGACCCACCTCGACACGGGCTTCTTCGCCTGCCCCGGCGCCACCTCCGAGATCGTCCACGAGCACCGGGGCCGCCTCGGGCTCCCGCCGACATTCCTGCACCATCGCCAGGAGTCCACGCTCGAGATCGAGACCGGGGCCGAGCTGCACGTCCGCCTGCTGCTGGCCGAGGCCGACCTGCCGCTCGCCACCATGGGCGAGCGCCTCGTCACCGCCGACGCCGTGGTCAAGGGCCGATCCAAGGCGGCCGACGTCCACGCCGAACTGGCGGCCAGCTGGCCGGGCGGCGCGTCCTGGCCGCCCGCGCCCGAGGTGGCGGCGGATCACATCCGGGTGCGCCGTATCCGCCGCCTCGCCGCGGTCCTGCTGTTCGTCGCCGGCGCCATCGACCTGCTCTCCTCGGTCACCACCCCGCTGCGCGAGCACCTGCACCTCATTGCGCAGTACCTGCCCGTCGCCGTGGTGCAGGCCGCCGGGTGCGCTCACCGCCATCGCCGGCATCGGCATGATCATGCTCTCCCGCGGCGTGCTGCGGGGTCAGCGCCGCTCGTGGCTGGTCGCCGTGCTGTTGCTCATCGCCTCGCTCGCCCTCCACCTGTTGCACGCGGCCGACATCATCACGCTCGTCGTCTGCGCCGGCGTCCTCACGCTGCTGATCGTGGAGCGGGAGCGCTTCCGGGCGCAGGCCGAGCGCGCCACCGTCGTCACCGCCTTCGTCATCATCGCCGTGGGCGGGGTCATTGCGGCCCTGGGGGGCCTCGTCGCCGTCGAGATCGCCGGCCACGTCCACCACCACCCCCTGCCCGGCTGGCCCGACGTCCTCCTCGGCTCCGCCGAGCGGCTGGTCGGCGTGGACTGGGTCGCCTTCCCGCCCACCATCGACCGCTACGCCTCCATCAGCCTCCTGGCCGTGGGCCTCAGCCTCATTGTGGTGGCGCTGTACCTGTTGACCCGGCCCGTCGTCGACCGCCGCCTCTCCTCGGGCCGCGCCGCCATCGGCCGGCGTGCCGCCGAGATCCGGGCCCGCGACATCGTGCGTCGCCACGGCACCGGCACGCTCGACTACTTCGCGCTGCGCGACGACAAGCAGTGGTTCTTCCACCGCGACTCGCTCGTCGCCTACGCCGTCTTCGGCGGCGTCTGCCTGGTCTCACCCGACCCGATCGGGCCGTTCTCCGAGCGGGCCCACGTCTGGGACTCGTTCCGCCACTACGTCGACCGCAACGGGTGGGGCCTCGGCGTCATGGGGGCGGGCGAGGAGTGGCTGCCGACCTACCAGGCCTCGGGCATGCGCTTCCTCTACATCGGGGACGAGGCGGTCGTCGACCCCCGGGAGTTCTCGCTCCAGGGCGGCAAAATGAAGGGGCTGCGTCAGGCCGTCAACCGGGTGGCCCGCTACGGCTACACGGTCCGCTTCCTCGATCCGGCCCGCCTCCAACCCGAGGACGCCGCCCGCATGGCCGAGCTGATGGCCAAGAGCCGCCGCGGCGAGCAGGAGCGGGGCTTCTCCATGATGCTGGGCCGCCTGTTCGACCGGCGCGACACCGGGCTCCTCCTGACTCTGGTGGAAGGCCCCGACGGTGCGCCGGTCGCCATGTGCCAGTTCGTGCCCTCGCCGGCCATCGACGGCTACTCGCTCGACCTCATGCGCCGCGACCCGGGCGAGCATCCCAACGGGTTGCTCGACTTCGCCCTCTGCTCGACCATCGACCATCTCAAGGAGATGGGCATGAAGGGTCTCAGCCTGAACTTCGCCGCCTTCCGGTCGGTGCTCGAGGGGGACAACGGCGACGGCGTCACCCAGCGGGTGGAACGCTGGGCCCTGCGCCGGCTGTCCGGCGTCCTGCAGATAGAGACGCTGTGGCGGTTCAACGCCAAGTACGAGCCGCGGTGGCTGCCCCGCTACATCGTCTTCGACTCGGCCGAGCAGTTCGTGCCGGTCGTCGTGCAGATCATGCGGGCCGAGTCCCTGACCGAAGTGCCGGTGCTCGGGCGCCTGCTCACCACCGGCGCCGCCAAGCGATCGGGTCCGGCGGTGCCCGAAGAGGTCCTGGCGGCGCAGCAGCATCTCGGCGACGGCGACGGCAACGTGCGGACGGCAATGGCGACGGGAACGGCAACGGCAACGGCACTCCAGCCGGGACACCCCCGCGGGAGGACACGCCGACCGCGGCACCGCGACCGTGAGCGAGTCCCTCTGCCCGCGCTGCGGGCATCCCGGTGTGCACCACAGCCGAGGCGACAACGGACCCTGCGAGGACTGCGACCGCTGCTGGTCCGACGAACAACGACGGGAGCGCCCGCCGCACCACGTCAGTGTGGACGACCCCGGACGCGGCACCTCTCGGTCTCCCGGTCCGGCGAATCGCCGACGACGGCAATGTCGACGCATTGCAACCCTGGTGAACGTTGTTCGGGCGTTGCGCTGATTGGTTCGAACGGCTCTACTCGTCAACGCGCACTGCAGACACAATCGAAGTGCGGGCGGGGGTGACCGAGGTTTGTCTGGGAGTCACTCCCGCCCTCTACGCGCTCAGTCGCAGAGAATGAGGATGCACGTCGTCGTGTCGTGGTGACGGGCGGTGACGTCGTCGTTGTCGTCGGCGGTGGTGCGACGGCGGTCGTCGTGGTGGTCGTGGCGGGAGCGGCGCGCCGTCGTGCGTCGGCACTGGTCGTCGGCGCGGACGCGTGCGTCGGCGTCGCGGTCGGCACCTTCACCTGAAACGTCGACGCCGCCAGGTCCGTGACCGCGCCGGTCTTCGGCGTCGGTGCCGCCGGGCGCGCTCGTGGTCGTCGTGGAGGTACCGGCCGTCGTGGTCTCGCCTTGGACCGGGATGGTCACCGGGCTCCGGCCGGCCTGACCCTGGGCGGCGGGCCTGGGCCTGGTTCCGCCGGGCCCGAAGAACAGGAGCCCCGCCAGGACCAGGCCGAGGACTCCCAGCCCGGCCAGCATCCCTCGGCGGTGTGAACGCGGCGGGGCCGACTCGTCGTCGTCGTTGCCCGGGAGCGCATCGTGCCCGGACTCAACCCCGCCGGCGTTCATGTCGATCCTTCCAAGGTCCCGCCTGCCTCGCCGGTGCTCACGGCAGAGAAAACGGAGACGGGCGGGCCGGCTTGCGGTGACCCGCGGGGCGCGTGGCGTCGCCGACCTGGGCAAAGATGGGCGTGGGCGGAGAGGACGAGGGGAGGACCGCCATGAGCAATGGGCATGACGCGACAACCACCGTGGCGGCCAAGCACGACCTCGCCGCGACCGCCGACGAGCGTCGGGAGATCGGCCGTCAGGCGCGGATCCTGGCGCCGCGGGCCGACCTGGGCGAGTGGGACGAGCGGGCCCGCGGCCACGATCCGGTCGACACCCTCCTGGCGCAGAATCACATCCGGCTCCCCGAGCTCGCCGGGCTGCGGCACCAGCGCATGACCATTTCGCCGTGGAACTTCTACCGGGGCGCCGCCGCCATCATGGCGGCCGATCTGGCCTCCCGGCCCCACAGCCGCATCGAGGTGCAGCTCTGCGGTGACGCGCACGTCCTGAACTTCGGGATGTGGGCCACGCCGGAGCGCAATCTCAACTTCGACCTGCGCGACTTCGACGAGACGCTGCCCGGGCCCTTCGAGTGGGACGTGGCCCGCCTCGCCGCCAGCCTGGTCGTGGCGGCCCGGGAGAACGGGGTGAAGCCGAGCAAGGCCGATGCCGCGGTGACGGCCTGCGTCGACGCCTACCGGAACCGCATGCGGTACTACTCCACCCTGCCGCTGCTCGACATCTGGTACGAGAACACGCGCTTCGACCAGTTCATCGACTACTTCGAGCCGGCCGACCGCGGCCAGGTCAAGGTGCAGTTCGAGAGGAACAAGGAGAACCGCACCAGCCGCGGCGCCTTCGAGAAGCTGACCACCGAGCGGCGCGGGCGGGCACGCATCACGCCGCAGCCGCCGCTGCGGGTGACGCTCGACGACGACGAGCAGGGCGACATCGTGGAAGGCCTGTTGGAGGGCTACCGGATGACCCTGCAGGAGGACCGCCGCCGGCTCTTCGACCGCTTCACCCCGGTCGACGTCGTGCGCCAGGTGGTGGGGGTCGGCAGCGTCGGCATGGTCGTCTACCTCGTCCTGCTGGAAGGGAGCGCCACGGGCGACCCGCTCTTCCTGCAGTGCAAGCAGGCCGGGCCGTCCGTCTACGAGTCGTACACGTACGCCAGCGGCCACGACAACCACGGGGCCCGCGTCATCGCCGGCAAGCGGATGGTGCAGAGCGCAACTGACATCTTCGTCGGGTGGGGGTCGATGGGCGGGCGCGACTTCTACGTGCGCCAGTTCCGCGACATGAAGCTGATCCCGACGACCGACCTCATTGCGCCCGTGCTGGTGGAGTTCGGCATCGCCTGCGGCAACACGCTCGCCCGGGCGCACGCCCGTTCCGGCGACCCCGAGACCATCGACGCCTACATGGGCAAGAACGACGTGTTCACGAAAGCCATGCGCCAGTTCGCCCGCCGCTACGCCGACCAGAACGAGCGGGACCACGCGGCGTTGCTCGCCGCCATCCGCAAGGGCAGGGCCGAGACCGTCCTCGACTGAGTCGGACTGCGTCGGCCGCTGCCGGCTGCAGCGGCCGGATGGTCCGCCCCCTAGTGGGGCAGGAACAGCAGGGTGGCGTGGTTGGCGAAGTCGATGAGCGGCTGCGGCCACACACCGAAGAGCACCGTCACACCCGTGCAGAGCGCAATGGCCAGGGCACTGAGCGCCGGGACCGGGACTGCTTCCTCGACGCCGTCTGCGCTGTCGCCCGTCTCGTTCTCGAGCAGGATCTGCTCGTCGAGCGCGGTCACCGTGCCGGCGGCCGCGGCCGGGGTGGCCCAGGCCAACCCGCCATGACGCCGCCCGGAGTCGCAGTCGGTGCCGTCGCTGCCGGAGCCGTCGCAGCGGGGGCCGCCGCCGTGATGAGTCCGCCACCGGTCATACCGCCGCCGGCGCCCAACTCCGCTGAGCCGCCGGTGCCGCCCTCGGGCTCGCCCAGGCCGCCGCCGGCGTACATGAGGACGGCGACCCGCAGGTAGAAGTAGGCCGCCACGGCGGCGCTCACCATGGCGATGACGGCGAGCGGCACCTCGCCCGCGCCGATGGCGGCGAAGACCACCTGCAGCTTGGCCCACAGCCCGGTGGTGAACGGCGCTCCCGCCTGGGCCAGCAGCAGCACGGCGAAGGCCAGGGCCAGCACGGGCTGGCGGCCGGCCAGGCCCCGGTAGCGCGACAGGTCGTGGTCGGTGTCGGCCTCGCGCCCGAGGATCGTCACGATGGCGAAGCTGCCCACCGTCATGAACATGTAGGCGAAGAGGTAGTAGAGCGAGGCGCTGGCGCCGCGGGCCGTGCCGGCCGCCACGCCGAGGAGGATGAAGCCGGCGTGGTTGATCGACGAGTAGGCCAGCATCCGCTTCACGTCGCGCTGGCGCAGGGCCACGAAGGCGCCCAGCACCAGCGACAGCACGGCCAACCCGTAGATGATCGGACGCCAGTCGGTCTCGATCACCCCGAAGGACGAGAACAGGACGCGCAGCATGGCGGCGAAGGCACCGGCCTTGGCCACGGCCGCCATGAAGCCCGTGACCGGCGACGGGGCGCCCTGGTAGACGTCGGGCGTCCACATGTGGAACGGCACCGCCGCCACCTTGAAGGCGAAGCCGACGATCAGGAGGGAGAGCCCGGCCAGCAACAGGCCGTTGGTCAGGACCACGTTCTTGGACAGGAAGTCCGAAATCTGGGTCAGGTTGGTCGACCCGGTGGCGCCGTAGGTCAGCGCAATGCCGTAGATGAAGATGGCCGACGAGAAGCCGCCGAGGATGAAGTACTTGAGGGCGGCCTCCCCCGAGGCGGCGCGCTTGTAGTTGAAGGCGGTGAGGACGTAGAGGGCGATGGAGAGGATCTCGAGGCCCAAGAAGATGATGATCAGGTCGTTGCCCATGGCCATCAACATGGCGCCCGAGGCCGACACCATGGCCAGCACGTGGAACTCGGCGCCCTGCATGCCCTCCCGGCGCAGGTAGCCGTCCGCCACCAGCGCGCTGAGCAGCATGGCGATGGCGACCAGCATGACGATGAGGACGCTGAAGCCGTCCATGACGACGGCCTGTTTCACGTACGTGTGCGCCCCGTGCTGCATCACGTCGGACCACTGCCACAACGCGATGCCCAGCGCGCCCCCGGAAATGATGACGGTGGCGACGGTGGCCACACGCACCCGGAGCGGCTTGGACACCAGCGACGACAGGCCGAGGAGCAGGACGGCGCCGCCGATCATGATGATGGGCGGCAGGATGGCCAGCCAGCGGATGGACGGCACCGTGATGGTGTTCGACGCCGCGTGGGCGGCGGCGACGTGCTTGGCGGCGGTGGCGGCGAGCAGGGATGCGATCACTTGGTTCCCTCCACGCCCCGGACCGCCACCGGCGGCTCGGCGTGCCCGGTCGAGGACTCGACGTGGGCGATGAGCTGGTTGACCGACGGGTTGATGCGGTCGAGCACCGGCTTGGGGTAGACGCCCAGGAACACGATGAGGATGATGAGCGGCGCCATGACCAGCCGCTCGATCAGGACGAGGTCACGCGTCTTCTCGTCGGCCTCCCGTGGCTCGCCGTGGAAGACCTGCTGGTAGGCCCAGAGCAGGTAGATGGCGGCCACGATCACGCCCAGCATGGCGACCACCGCCCACCAGCGGTGGGTGATGAACGTGCCCGAGAGGACCAGGAACTCGCTGACGAACCCGTTCAGGCCGGGCACGCCGATGGAGGCCAGCATGACCACCGTGAAGACGGCCGCCAGCACCGGCGCCGCCTTCTGCAGCCCGCGCAGCTCGTTCGTCTGCCAGCCGCCCCGGCGCTGGTAGATGAAGCCGATGAGGATGAAGAGCCCCGCCACGATGATGCCGTGGTTGAGCATGAGCAGGACGGCACCGGACAGGCCCTGGGTGCTCAGCGAGAAGGTGCCGAGCGCGATGAAGCCGATACCGGCCAGCGACGAGTAGGTGACCAGGCGCTTCATGTCACGCTGGGCGCAGGCCACGATGGCGCCGTAGACGACGCCGATGACCGCCAGCGTGAGGAAGAGCGGGCCCAGCGTGCGGGTGGCGTGGGGGAAGAGGTTGAGGTCGAAGCGGATGATGCCGTAGGTGCCCGAGCTTGGCCAAAAGGCCCGAGAGCAGGACCGAGCCCTCCTCCGGCGCCTCGGTGTAGGCGTCGGGCGACCAGGTGTGCAGCGGGAAGAGCGGCGCCTTGACGGCGAAGGCCGCCGTGAAGGCGAGGAAGAGCAGGATCTCCGTCGACGAGGACAGGTGGGTCTGCATGAGCGGCCCGAGCTCGAAGGTCAGGTAGCGGTACTGGGACTCGTGGATGAAGGCGAGCGCCAGGATGCCGACGAGCAGGAAGGCCGAGCCGAGAAAGGTGTAGAGGAAGAACTTGATCGCCGCGTAGGCGCGTCGTTGATGACCCCAGCCGGCGATGATGAAGTAGGCCGGCACGAGGGTCAGCTCGAACATGAAGAAGAAGACGATGAGGTCGAGCGACAGGAAGCTCCCCATCACCGCCGCCTCCAAGAGGAGGATCCAGGCGAAGTAGGCCCGCGGGTTCTGGCGGTTGCGCCCGAGGATGATGGTCAGCGGGAACAGCAGCGCGGTCAGCAGCACCAAGAAGATGGAGATGCCGTCGACCCCGAGGTACCAGTGCACCCCGAGACTGGTGCCGGTGTACTCGTGGTTCGAGACCAGCTGGAACCCGCCGTCGTGCACCTTCATGGCGATGAGGGCGATCACGGCGATCACGGCGGTGGCCAGCGAGACGATCAGCGCCAGCGCGTAGACGAGTTCCTTGTGCAGCGAGCGGTCGAAGCCGAGCAGGCCGAGGGCGCGCGGCCCCGACGGCCGGCAGCACGATGAGCAGCGTCAGGAACGGAATGGAGTGTCCCATCAGCCCCACCACGTCCGGCTCAGCATGAAGGCGATGATGAGGGCCAAGCCGATGGCGATCCCGAGCGCGTAGTTGCGGGCGTAGCCCGTCTGCAGCTTGCGGGCCGCGTTGCCGGTGGCCTTGGCCAGCTGGGCGGTGCCGTTGACGGCGCCGTCAATGATGCGGACGTCGATGACCCAGGCACAGAACGTGGCCAGCCGCTGGGCCGGGCGGCCGATGATGGTGTCGTAGAAGTCGTCCCAGTACCAGACCCGCTGCAGGAAGGCGGGCTCCAGCTTCGGCTTGAAGACCTCCTCGCCGCGCCACAGCCACCAGCCGATGATCACGCCGATGACCGCCGCCGCAATGTCGGCCAGCGCCAGGGCCCACTCGGCGCCGCCGCCCAGGTGGTCGTTGTAGAGCGTGCCGGCGAAGACCGGCGCCAGGAAGCTCGACAGGTTGTCGCTGTGGACCCAGGGCAGGTCGAGCGCGCCGGCGAAGAAGGCGAAGAAGGCGAGGACGACGAGCGGGAGCCGCATGACCCAGGGCGACTCGTGCGGGGTGTGCAGGGCCGGCTCTCCCTTCGGGCCGACCTTGTCGAAGCGCTCCTTGCCCCCGAAGGCCAGGGTCTCCAGCCGGCTCATGTAGTACGCGGTGAGGACGGCGGTCAGGAGGCCGAGGACCCAGAGCGGCTTGAAGTGGGCGAAGGTGTTGTCGAGCACGTCGCCCTTGGCCCAGAAGCCCGAGAGCGGCGGAATGCCGGCGATGGCCAGGAAGCCGATGGTGAAGGTGACCGTGGTCCACTTCATGTAGCGGCGCAGCGCGCCCATCCGTTTGAGGTCCTGCTCGTCCTCGAGCCCGTGGATCACCGAGCCGGCGCCCAGGAAGAGCAGGCCCTTGAAGAAGGCGTGCGCCACCATGAGGAAGACGGCGGCGATGTAGGCGCCCGTGCCGACCGCCAGGATCATGTAGCCGATCTGCGAGACGGTGGAGAAGGCCAGCACCTTCTTGATGTCCTGCTGGGCGCAGGCGATGGTGGCCGCGACGAAGGCCGTCACGGCGCCGATGACGGCGATGATCTCCGAACCCGTGGCCGTGACGTGCAGCAAGGGGTTCATCCGGCACAGCAGGTAGACCCCGGCCGTGACCATGGTGGCGGCGTGAATGAGGGCGGAGACCGGCGTCGGGCCCTCCATGGCGTCGGGCAGCCAGTTGAACAGTGGGATCTGGGCCGACTTGCCGGCGGCGCCCAGGAAGAGGAGCAGCACCGCGGCCAGGCCGACGCCGCCGTCGAGGTGGTGCAACTGGCCGAAGATGCCGCCACCCGGTCCGCTCTCGTACTGGAGGGTGCCGGTCCGCTCGAAAATCAGGAAGATGGCCAGCAGGAAGCCGACGTCGCCGATGCGGTTGTAGATGAAGGCCTTCTTGCCGGCCGAGGCCGCCGACTCCTTCTGGAACCAGAAGGACACCAGCCAGTAGGAGCAGACGCCCACGCCCTCCCAGCCGACGAAGGTGAGCAGCAGGTTGTCCGCCAGCACCAGCAGCAGCATGGAGAAGACGAAGAGGTTCAGGTAGATGAAGAACTTGGAGTAGTCCCGGTCGCCCTTCATGTACCCGATGGAGTACAGGTGGATGAACGCGCTGACGAAGGTGATGAACATGCACATGGTGATGGACAGCGGGTCCACCAGCGTGCCCACGGGGACCGTCAGTCCGCCCACCTGGAACCAGGTGAAGTAGTTGTCCACCACCACGCGTCCGTTGTCGGGCAGGCCGAGGAGGCCGGCCAGCACGAAGCAGGCCACGACGAAGGCGCCGCCGATGGCGACGGTCCCGATGTAGCCCGAGACCGGGTCGCCGAGACGGCGACCGAAGGTCACGAGGAACAAAAAGCCCGCGAGGGGCAACAGCAACATGAGGTACGCGAGATGGACCACCGGTCAGCCCTTCAACGAGTCCAGGTCGTCCGCCACGGTCGTCTCGCGCCGGCGGAAGTTGGTCACCACGATGCCCAGCCCGACCACGACCTCGGCCGCGGCCACCACCAGCACGAAGAAGACGATGGCCTGGCCGCCGATGTCGTTGAGCATGCGGGCGAAGGTGACGAAGGTCAGGTTGGCGGCGTTGAGCATGAGCTCAATGCACATGAACATGATGAGGACGTTGCGCCGCACCAACAGGCCGATGGCGCCGATGGTGAAGACGATGGCGGCCAGCCCGATGTACCAGGCTCCCGAGAGGCTCATGCCGGCCGAAGGTCACGAGGACCAAAAAGCCCGCGAGGGGCAGCAGCAACATGAGGTACGCGAGGTGGACCACGGCTCAGCCCTTCAGCGAGTCCAGGTCGTCGGCCACCGTGGTCTCGCGTCGGCGGAAGTTGGTGACCACGATGCCCAGGCCCACCACGACCTCGGCGGCGGCCACCACGAGCACCGAAGAAGACGATGGCCTGCCCGCCGATGTCGTTGAGCATGCGGGCGAAGGTGACGAAGGTCAGGTTGGCGGCGTTGAGCATGAGCTCAATGCACATGAACATGATGAGGACGTTGCGCCGCACCAGCAGGCCGATGGCGCCGATGGTGAAGACGATGGCGGCCAGCCCGATGTACCAGGCTCCGGAGAGGCTCATGCCGGCAGCTCGCTGTCACTGCTGTCGCTTTCCTCACGGTCGGCGTGGATCGTCGGCGGCCGGCGGGCCAGGACGACGGCGCCGACCACGGCGATGACGGACAGCGCCGCGGTGGCCTCGAAGGCGAACAGGT
>CAWAHA010000033.1:0-10479 GCA_963781565.1 uncultured Acidimicrobiaceae bacterium
GCCGAGTGCACAAGTATCACGACAGAACCCCGTCTCATTGCGAGGCGGGGTTCTGTGAATTCTGGGGGGCTGCTGGGTCTGGGAGCTGTGCCACCTGAGGGGCTGTCCAGGCCTGGCCTGCTCTGGGGGCCACCAGTACGGCCGGCGCTGTTGCGTGGTCACCGCCAGGACGGCTTCGGCGTATTCCTTGCGGCAGACGACGAGATGGGCAGCCAGGCGTGGGGTCGCCGTAGCGAAGGGCTCCCGTGGAGCCGGCGGCGTGCAGGCCGCTCGCGTGGCCACGGCAACCGGCGCACACGAGTCCCACTCGTACTGGCCGCCGGCATGCACGTAGACCTCGGCCGCGCCGAGGATACGGCGGCGATCTTGGCGCCGGCGGACCCATCGGGATCATGACGCCGCCGATGGCCTCGGTCACCTCGTAGGCCACGTCGGGCGGACGGCTCCGCGAGACGACGACCCGGGCGCCTCGCCGGCGCGGAGCGGGGGCAGGACCGGAGGGTGCCGGTGCCAGCACGAGGTCGAGTGCCGGCAGGGCCACGGCACCAACCACGGCGACGCCGCCCACGGCCATGCCACGTGCACCGCCCAGTCGCTGCGTCCCGTCTGGCGGAACTCGCGGTGCCGTCCAGCGGATCGATGATCCAGAGGCGGCCCGTCCCTGCCACGTGCTCGAGGCCCTCCTCGGACCGCACGTCGTCGTCGGGGTAGAGCCGGTTGATCTCGGCCACGAGCAGCTGGTGGGCCATGCGGTCGCCCGCGGCGCCGAGTACACGCAGGGACGGAGGATCGGCCCGCAGCTCCAGCAGGGCCCGACCGGCGATGTCGGCCAGCTTGGCCGCGTCGCGATGCTCGGCGGCGAGGTCCTCGGGCATCCCCCCTGTCTAGACCAAGCGGCGGTCGGTGGCCCATCTGGTCAACTCGTGGCGAGTCGACAGCTGGAGTTGCGGAGGACCGACGAGACGTGCGACTCACCGTCTTGGCCGAGATGCCGAGTGCCGACCCACCTCCTTGTAGGTGTACCCGCGGGCGATCAGGCGCAGGACTCGCGCTCACGGGGCGACAGCTGGTCGAGCTCGGGGTCGAGTCCCGGCGCCGGCGCGCGCTCTGGGCGAAGGCGTCGAGCACGAAGCCCGCCAGGCGCGGCGAGAAGACCGCATCCCCGGCGGCGACCCGGTAGACAGCCTGGAGCAGCTCCGGTCCCGAGATCGTCTTGGTGATGTAGCCCCGGGCGCCGGCCCGGATGACGTCGATCACATCCTCGGGGGCGTCGGAGACCGAGAGGGCGAGGAATTGCACCTCGGGGTGGTGCGGCAGCACGCCGCGCAGGACGGCATGCCCCCGCCACCCGGGAGGTGCACATCGAGCAGGACCACGTCGGGCAGGCGCTCGTGATGAGCTCGACCGCGGCCGCCGCCTCGTCGGCCTCCCCCACCACCTCGACCGTGTCGCCCAGCTCGGCCTGGACGCCGGCCCGGAAGACGGCGTGGTCCTCGACCAGGAAGATGCGGGGCCGCCCCTGGCCGGTCGGCCGTGCGGCGTCGGTGACGGCGCGGTCCGTCACGTTGTATTACCCGCTCCCGGCGTGGCATGGAGAGCTGCACCTCGGCGCCCTCCCCCGGGTCGAACGGACGACGGCCGAGCCGCCGAAGCGCGCCACGCGGGCCCGGATGGACTGGGCGATGCCCTGGCGGTCGTCGGGGACGGCGTCGGGGTCGAAGCCACGACCGCGGTCGCGCACGTAGACCATGACCGCGTCCGCTCGACCTCGGCGTACACCGACACCTGGTCGCGCCCGACCACTTGGCCGCGTTGACCGTCGCCTCGCGGGCCGCGTCGAGCAGCGCGCGCAGCGCCTCGTCCAGCGGGCAGTCCCCCACCATGACCACCTGCACGGCGATGCCGTGGTCAGCCTCCACCTGGCGCTGCAGGAGCCCGACCCCCTCGGCCAGCATGGTGGCGTCCTCCCCGATGGCGCCCGGGGGACGGCCCTCGAACAGCCAGGCCCGCAGCTCGCGTCCTGGGCCCGGGCCAGCTGCACCACGTGCTGCGGGTCATCGGCGGAGCGCTGAATCAGCGCCAGGGTCTGGAGCACCGAGTCGTGGACATGGGCCGCCATCTGCGCCCGCTCCTCGGCCAGGGCACGCGCCTGGCGCTCGGCGATGAGGTCGCGCACCAGGCTCAGCCACCAGGGGCCGAAGATGACGACGGCCGCCGCGATGACGAGGAGGCGCCACCGACGGGCCGCAGCGCGGCGACGGTGGTGTGGCCCTCGACCAGGACGGCGATGCCCGCCGCCCCGACGAGCACACCCAGGCCACATCCGGGCGATCGAGCCAGCGGCGGCCCTTCCCGTGCGGTCGGTGCCCAGCAAGGGCACGACGTCGTTCGTCGATGAACGCCTTCTCCGACTCGCCGGCGTTGCGCCAGATGAGGACGATGACGCCGATGGCGAGGAAGGTCGGCCAGCCGAGGAAGCCGATGAACGAGACGTGCAGGGCGCTGGTGATGAACTGCACGGCGATCAGCAGCGGGATCAGGATGGCGGCGATCGTCCGGATGCCGCGGCGGTCGGTGATGGCGCGGGAGTAGATGTTGGCGGTCTCCCCCTCCATCGGGATCAGCAGCCACGCCATGGCGTAGACGAAGACCATCACGCCGCTGGCGATGGCCAGCAGGACGAAGCCGATGCGCACCCACATGGCGTCGATGCCGGTCTCCCGCGAGATGGCGCCGCAGACGCCGCCGAGGACGCGGTTGTCCGGGCTCCGGCGCAGGCTGCGCAGCTTCCCCCGACGTGGTGGTGCCGGTGCTCACGGTGCTGGCGCCAGTGCTCCTCCGGTCGGACCAGTGTCCGTGCCGGTCATTGGCGACCAGTACGCCGTCCTTGGCTCCACCTGTTCCAGGGCGGGCGGGCGCCCTCGGTCCGCGCCCCGGCCCGGCCCGGGCGGCGGGCGCGCTGGTGCCGGCTGGCGGGCGCGGCGCGCGACGGAGCCTCAATCGGGCGGCCACCGTCGGTGAGCGGACGCGTACCGGGATCGGGTGCCTCTGCGATACCTCGATGATCGCGCCGCGGCGACCCCAGGGCCATCAGGGACATCCCTGAGAGCTCAGGGCTGCACTCAGGGTCCGACCAGGGAGTTACCGGATTCACGCAGGCGGGAGCCACCGTCAGGCTGGATCGCATGGACACCGCACCAGAAGAGACCCCAGGCAGCCTCAGGACGCCTCGGGCAGCACCGACCCGACGGCCACCGACCACAGCCAGGACCGCCGCGCCCGTCCGCTCCCCCGCGGCCGCCGGCGTCGGCGAGCAGCGACTCCACCGAGGGGGCCAGGGCCGCATGGTGGCGGGCGTCGCCGCCGGCCTGGCCGACTACTTCGACGTCGATCCCACCATCGTCCGTGTCGGGTTCGTCGCCCTGGCCTTCCTGGGAGGCCTCGCCGTCCCGCTGTACGTCGCCGGGTGGCTGCTCATCCCCGACGAGGACACCGATGTCTCGGTGGCCGAGGAGCTCCTGGCCCGCGAGCGGGCCCACGGCGCCTTCTGAGCGCGCAACCGCTGAACCGGCTGAACCGGCTGACACCGACTGACCTGACCGAACCGACTGACCGCTGACCGACTGACCGACTGACCGACTGACCGACAGACCGACTGACCGACTGAGAACGAAGAAGCAGACCGATGCGCTACCGGTGGGATCCCGCCTACCCGATGGGCCGCAGGGACACGCAGGCCTACGACGCCACCATGCGGGCCTCGGACGACGAGCGCAACGCGGTGGCCGACAAGCTCTCCCGCCACTACGCCGAGGGCCGGCTCGACGAGGTCGAGTTCAAGAACCGACTCGATACCGCCATGTCCGCCACCACGCGGGCGACTTGAACGGTCTCTTCGACGACCTGCCCCGCCTGCCCAGCGAAGCCGTGCCCCCGCCGCCGCGCCACCGCCGCATCCTCCCGTGGGTTCTGGTCGTCGTCCTGCGTGGCCATCGCCGCCGGTGCGACCATGCCCTTCTACCCGCTGTACCACGTGCCGTGGTTCCTCTTCGCCGTGATCGCCTTCTTCGTGTGGCGGCGGGCAGGAGGGCACCACCTCCACACGCACCATCGCCACGATGCGCCGGGGCCGAGCTCGGTCATGGACCACTGAGCCGGCGTGACGATGCACACCGACGCCCGCCAGCCACGGACGCACCCCGCCCCACGGACAGCACCGGACACCCGGCCAGGGACGACGACCTGGGCCTCTGCGGTCCCTGGCGCTCTTCGCCGGCCTGCCGGACGCCGAGCTCGAGGAGCTCGCGGCTCGCTGCGCCGTCTCCACCGCGCATCCGGGGCAGGTGATTCAGGCCCAGGACGTGCCGGTCCGGATGTGGCACGTCATCACGGGTGGTCACGCCGTCGTCCAGCGCGACGGCACGCCGATCGGGCTGCTCGGGACGGGGTGACTCCTGGTCGGAGCACTCGCTGCTCAACCAGCTGCGGTCGTCCATCGCCGTGGTGGCGCTCTCGCCCCTCACGCTGCTGACGCTGAGCCGGCGGGACTTCTTCAAAATCCCCGAGCACCACCCCGTCCTGGCCGGACGGCTGGTGGCCAGGTCAGCCACCTCGGCCGACCGACTGGCCCTCCCCGTGCTCAATGCCCTGGCCCACATTGCCGATACCGAGTGCACCGGAGAGTGTCCGGGAGGCCAGTACGCTTGACGCCGTTCCCCCCTGACGCCGGCCGGTCGCCGCGTCGAACACCCCCGAGGAGATTCCCCTAATGCGCACCCTGGCTGGGTGGTGTGTCCGCCATCGCCGCATTGTCGTCCTGTTGTGGATCGCCGTGCTCGTCGTCTCCATCTTCTCGGTGGAGGCCGCCGGCACCGACTACTCGAACAACTTCAGCTTCCCCCACACCCAGTCGTTCGACGCCATCAACCTGCTGAAGTCCGTCGCGCCTTCCCACTCCGGCGACCAGGAGCAGGTGGTCTTCGGCACCTCCGGTGACACCAAGTTGACCGACCCCGCCGTCGGCCAGCGCATCAACACCATGGTGGACAAGATCAACGCACTCCCCCACGTGACGCCGGTCACGAGCCCGTTCGACCAGTCAGGGAACCTCGTCGATCCGACCGGTCCCAACATCAGCAAGGACCAGACGGTCGGGTTCTTCCAGGTCAACTTCGACAAGCAGACCCAGAACATCTCGAACGCCGAGGCGAAGAACTTCGTCAATGCCGTCACCAAAACGACGGGTGACGGGCTGACGGTCGCCGTGACCGGACCGCTGGCCGAGCAGGCGAACAATCAGTCGTTCAGCAGCAGCGGGCTCGGCGTGTTGCTCGCACTGATTGTGCTGCTGCTCGTCTTCGGGTCGTTCTTCGCCGCCATCCTGCCGATCCTCTCCGCGCTCCTCGCCCTGGGCACGGCCGTCGGGGTCATCGGCCTGCTGAGCCACGTCCTCGGCATGCCGTCCATCTCGCCCGAGCTCATGCTCCTCATCGGACTGGGGGTGGGCGTCGACTACGCCCTCTTCATCGTGACGCGCCATCGGCAGGGCCTCGTCGCCGGGACGAGACGTGGAGTCGTCCATCATCAACGCGGTCAACACCTCGGGCCGTGCCGTGCTCTTCGCCGGCATCATCGTGTGCATCGCCCTGCTCGGCATGTTCGCCCTCGGCGTGAGCTTCCTCTACGGATTGGCGGTGGCCGCCGCCATCGGCGTGGCTCTCACCATGGTGGCGGCCCTCACCCTCCTGCCGGCCATGCTGGGCTTCATCGGGCCCAAGGTGATGAGCCGCAAGCAGAAGCGGAACCTGGCCGAGAACGGCCCCCGGGTCATCGGTTCGGACAGCAAGGGCTTCTGGCCCAACTGGGCCGACCGGGTGCAGCGCTACCCGTGGCTCTCGGCCGGCGTGGCCCTGATCATCATCGTGGCCATCGCCCTCCCCTTCTTCTCGCTGCAGCTGGGCTCGGCCGACCAGGGCACCGACCCGGCGGGGACCCCGACCCGGGTCGCGTTCGACATGCTCTCCAAGGGGTTCGGGCCGGGCTTCACCGGCCCGCTCGAGCTGGTGACCGTGGTGCCGCAGAATCCCGATCCCGCACTGGAGAAGGTCGTGCACGCCGTCGCCCAGCAGCCGGGCGTCGTCCAGAGCACTCCCCCGACCACGCAGTACATCCCGAACAAGACGGGCGACGGCTGACGTGGCGTTGACCACCGTCTATCCGACCACGTCGCCCCAGGACGCCGCCACCACCGACCTGGTCAACCATCTGCGGGACACCACGGTGCCCCAGGCGGTCGGCCACTCGGGCTTGAACGTCCTCGTCGCCGGGACGACCGCCATCTACATCGACTTCGCCAACGTGCTGAGCTCCAAGTTGCCGCTCTTCATCGGCCTGGTGGTGATCCTGTCGTTCCTGCTGCTGATGACCGTGTTCCGAAGTTTCCTGATCCCGCTCACCGCGGCGGTCATGAACCTGCTCTCCATCGGCGCCGCGCTCGGCATGTTGGTGGCGGTCTTCCAGTGGGGTGATGCCGGCTCGCTCATCGGGCTGAGAGGCACCAGCCCAGTCGAGGCGTTCCTGCCGGTGATGCTCTTCGCCATCCTGTTCGGATTGTCGATGGACTACCAGGTCTTCCTGGTGTCGCGCATGCACGAGGAGTACATCAAGTCGGGCGGCGACAACCGGGTCGCCGTGCGCAACGGCCTGGCTGCGACCGGCAAGACGATCACCGCGGCCGCGCTGATCATGATCCTCGTCTTCGGCTCGTTCATCCTCGGGGGCAACCGGGTCATTAAGGAGTTCGGCATCGGACTGGCCGGCGGCATCCTGGTGGACGCCGTGCTGATCCGGATGGCCATCGTGCCTTCCATCATGATGCATGTTCGGCAAGGCCAACTGGTGGTTCCCGGGCTGGCTCGACCGGATTCTGCCCAAGCTGTCCGTCGACGCCGACGACCTGGACATGAGCAACATGCCCAAGGACCCGGGCGCGGAGCCGCAGCCCGAGCTGGCCGGTTCGGTCAAGTAGCCGGGCGGCTCACCCAGCTCCGAGGCGTTCACGCCGACTCCAGGCCCACCACTGCTACCAGGCGTAGTCCTCCGGCGCCGTCTTGTGGCCGGGGAAGATCTCGTCGAGGCGGGTCAGCACCTTGTCGTCGAGCGTCACGTCGACGGCGTGCAGCGCCGACTCGAACTGCTCGGGGGTGCGCGGGCCGACGATGGGGCCGGTGACCCCCGGCCGCGTCAGCAACCAGGCCAGCCCGACCGCGCCCGGCTCCTCGCCGATCTCGGCGCAGAGGTCCTCGTACGCCTCGAGCTGGGGGCGCTTCGCCTCGAGCGTCCGCTTCACCATGTCGCCGTAGCGCCGGCTGCCGTCGCGCTCCTTGCGCACGACGCCACCGAGCAGGCCGCCGGCCAGCGGCGACCACGGGATCACCCCGAGCCCGTAGTCCTGCGCCGCCGGCAGCACCTCGAGCTCGATCTGGCGCGTCAGCAGGTTGTAGTGCGACTGCTCACTGACCAGGCCCATGAAGTTGCGGCGGGCCGCCGCCTCCTGCGCCTTGGCGATGTGCCAGCCGGCGAAGTTGGACGATCCGACGTACAGGATTTTGCCCTGGGCCCGCAGCACCTCCATGGCCTCCCAGATTTCGTCCCAGCTCGAACGCCGGTCGATGTGATGCATCTGGTAGAGGTCGATGTAGTCGGTCTGCAACCGCTTCAGGCTGGCGTCGCAGGCCCGGCGGATGTTCAGCGCCGAGAGCTTGCCGTCGTTGGGCCAGTCGCCCATGTCGCCGTAGAGCTTCGTGGCCATGACCACCTTCTCGCGGCGGCCACCGCCCTGGGCGAACCAGCGTCCGACGATCTCCTCGGTGGCGCCGCGCCCCTTGGAGCGGCCGTAGACGTTGGCCGAGTCGAAGAAGTTGATTCCGGCCTCCAGAGCCGAGTCCATGATGGAAAACGAGGTCGGCTCATCCGTCTCGGGCCCGAAATTCATGGTGCCCAGGCAGATGCGGCTGACGGTGAGGCCGGTGCGGCCGAGGTGGGTGAATTGCATGGATCCGAACCTATCGGGCTGTGACCAGGGGTGCATCACTCCGGAGCGAGCAGCGATTGGCCGACATTTTCGCCGCACCGCTACATTGAGAACGTGATTTCCCACCCGAGTGAAGGGGCATGATGGCGCAACAGATCCCGCTGGTCGACTACCTGGAGCTGGGGAGCGACCCGCATTTGGTGGCAAACGAGTGCACGTCGTGCGGCGCCCGCTTCTTCGACCGCCGCAACGCCTGCGCCAACTGCGAGGCCACCGAATTCAAGAAGGCCTCCATCCCGACGAGCGGCGAGGTGCGGGCGTTCACCATCGTCTCGTTCGCCGCGCCGGGCATCCCCGTGCCCTACGTGGCCGCGGTCGTCGACTGCGAGGGCACCAGCGTGAAGGCCAATCTCATCAACGTGACACCCGATCCCGAACACGTGACGCTGGGCATGAAGGTCCGCCTGGCCACCGAGGTGATCGGCACCGACGACAACGGCACCGAGGCAGTCGGCTTCGGTTTCGAACCCCTGGGAGGTTAGGCACGATGGCATCGGCATCCGAAGAGGTATGGGTCCTCGGCATCCACATGACGAAGTTCGGGAAGCACCCTGACCTCGACACCACCGACCTGGCCTCGCAGGCGGTCCAGGGCGCGCTGGCCGACGGCGGGGTGACCATGAAGGACATGGGCATCATCGGCGCCGGCAACCTGATGGGCGGCGCGCTGCCGATCGGGCAGGTCGTGCAGAAGCAGCTGGGCCAGACCGGCATCCCCGTCTACAACGTCTCCAACGCCTGCGCCACCGGCGCCACCGCGCTGCGGGTGGCGGTCATGGCCATTAAGGCGGGCGAGACCGACATGGGGCTGGCCTTCGGCGTGGAGAAGCTCGCCGGCGCCGGGCTGCTGGCCGGCGGGAGCCGCAAGAGCGACGACAACACCTGGACGCCCTCGGGGCGCTACGGGTCGGTGGCGGCGATCGACGGGCGGATCGGGACCGACATCATGCCGGGCGTGTTCGCCCAGATCGGCATGGAGTACGGCCACCGCTACGGCGGCACCAGCTTCGAGCTGTTCGCGCAGATCAGCGAGAAGAACCACTCGCACTCGACGCTCAACCCGATGGCGGCCTACCAGAAGAAGATGTCGCTCGACGAGATCATGAACGACGTCATGATCGCCTACCCGAACACGCGTCCCATGTGCTCGGCCAACTGCGACGGTGCGGCGGCGGCCGTGGTCGTCTCGGGGTCGAAGCTCAAGACGCTGTCGCTGGAGCAGCAGAAGCGTGCGGTGAAGATCTCGGCGTCGATTCTGACGACGGACCCGTGGGAAGAGGCGTGCCAGATCCTGCCGAACGTCAACGACCTGACCCGCAACGCGGCGGCGCAGGCCTACGAGCAGGCGGGCGTCGGTCCCTCGGATCTGAACCTGGTGGAGCTGCACGACTGCTTCGCCACGGCCGAGCTCGTGCACTACGACAACCTCGGGCTGTGCGAGCGCGGCGGGGCGGCGGACTTCTTCAAGTCGGGCGCCACCTGGCGTGACGGTTCGACGCCGGTGAACGTGTCCGGCGGCCTGGAGTCCAAGGGCCACCCGATCGCCGCCACCGGCATCGCCAACGTGTGGGAGGTGGCCACCCACCTGCGCGGTGAGGGCGGCGACCGCCAGATTGAGGGCGCCAAGGTCGGGCTGACCCACGTGATCGGCCTGGGGTCGGCGTGCGGGGTGCACATCCTGGAGAAGTCGGCGGCGTAAGGGTACGGGGCTGGCGGCGGGGTCGCGGTGACGCAGCCGTCGCCGTCACAAGCTCCGTCACCCGTCTACGACACCATCGGGCTGGGCTACGTCGCCCACCGCAAGGCCGACCCGCGCTGGGAGGCGTTGATCCACGAGCAGCTCGGGGACGGGCGCGTCGTGGTGAACGTCGGGGCCGGCACCGGGAACTACGAGCCCGTCGGGGCGGCCGGGCGGTGGTCGCGGTCGAACCGTCGAGCGTCATGGTGGGCCAGCGTGCGGCGGGCGCGGCGCCGGCGGTGCGGGCCAGCGGCTCGGCGCTGCCGTTCGCGTCGGGCTGCGCCGACGTGGCGCTGGCCATCCTCACCCTGCATCACTGGGACGACTGGGCGGCCGGTCTGGCCGAGCTGTGCCGGGTGGCGCCGCGGCGGGTCGTCCTGACCATGGACTTCGAGCTGCACTCGCGTTTCTGGTTCCTCGAGGACTACGTGCCCGAGGTGGGCGAGGCGACGCGGGGTCTGGAGCCCGGGTACGCGACGGTGGCGGAGGCGATCGGCGGCGGACGTGGCGATGTCGAGTCGATTCCCCTCCTGGTCCCTCGGGACATGCAGGACGGCGTGCTGGGTGCCTACTGGTGCCGGCCCGAGGCCTACCTCGACCCGGCGGTGCGGGCCAACTGCTCGGGGCTGGCGCTGGCCGACCCGGCCGT
>CAWAHA010000034.1:0-4235 GCA_963781565.1 uncultured Acidimicrobiaceae bacterium
GACCATGGCCCGCGCCACGAGAACGCCGCAGCCGCCGCGGCGCCCACCGATGGCGGGGTCGACGATCTGCAGGGGGTCATGACCGAGGCCACGGTGAAGGTCCACGTGGGATCGGAGCGCATTGTCGCCACCGCCGAGGGCAACGGCCCGGTCAACGCGCTGGACGGGGCGCTGCGGGCCGCCATCGGGGCCAAGTTCCCGGCCCTCGAGCACATCCACCTCACCGACTACCGGGTGCGCGTCCTCGATACGGGCCGGGGCACCGGTGCCGTCACCCGTGTCCTGGTGGACACGACGGACGGGGAACGGACCTGGACCACCATCGGGGTGTCCGAGAACATCATTGAGGCCAGCTGGCAGGCCCTCTACGATTCGGTCGTGTTCGGGTTGCTCCACGCCTCCTGAGGCGGCGGGCACCGCAGGACCGGCACGTCGGCTGGTGGAGCAGTCGACGTCGACGGGTGGAGGAAGCACGAGGGGAGTCGTCACGGGGGGTCGCGCATGACCATGTGGAGTCGCATCGCCGCATCAGCCGTCAAGCTTCCCCCGCCGCGCTCCACCGCAGTGTCGGTGGAGCGCGGGCTCATCGCCAAAATGCCTGACGGCGTCGAGCTCGTCGCCGATCGCTGGTACCCGAAGGACCAGACACCGGCTGACGGCAGGCCCACCGTGCCCACTGTGCTCATCCGCACGCCGTACGGGCGCACGATCATGGGACCGCTCGGGCGGCTGTACGCCGAGCGCGGCTACCAGGTCGTGGTGCAGAGCTGCCGGGGGACGTTCGGATCCGGGGGCGAGTTCGTCCCGGTCCGCAACGAGCAGGTGGACGGGAAGGCCACGCTCGACTGGGTGGCGGCGCAGCCGTGGTTCGACGGTCGCCTCGTGATGTGGGGCGCCAGCTACCTCGGCATGACGCAGTGGGCGGTGGCCCAGGACGCGCCGGACTTCCTGCGGGCGCTGAGCCTCCAGGTCACCGCGGCGAACTTCCGTGACTCGGTGGTGTTCCCCGGCGGTGCCTTCGCGCTCGAGACGGGGCTGGCCTGGCTGCACGAGATCAAGAACCAGGAGCTGGGCTGGCGGACCGTCCTGCGCTCGCTGCTGGACGGCCCCAAAGTGGTACGGGCGTCGAGCGAGGTCCTCCCCCTCGGGAGGTGCGACAGCGCGGCCATCGGTGAGCCCATGGCCTTCTTCCAGGAATGGCTCCGGCACGCCACCCCGGGCGACCGGTGGTGGGACGAGGTCGACTTCGGGCGCAGGCTCGACAACGTGCCGCCGGCCAGCTTCATCGGCGGCTGGTACGACCTCTTCTTGCGGGCGCAGGTGGACGACTACCAGGCGCTGCGGCACGCCGGACGCCCGGCCCGGCTGACCATCGGTCCCTGGACGCACGGCAGCCCCGGCCTGTTCGCCGAGACCGTGCGGGACGGGCCGCAGTGGTTCGACAGCCAGCTCGGGGCAGTCCAGGCAGGACGCGCACGACGCGCCGGTGCGCCTGTTCGTCATGGGCTCGCGCACGTGGCAGGAGTTCTCCATGTGGCCGCCGGCGGGCAACACCGAGCAGTGGTACCTCGGGCGCGGCGGCACGCTGGGGCGCGCCCCGGCGGCAACCGACGACATCGCTCCGGACCGCTACCACTACAACCCCAACGACCCCACGCCGTCGGTGGGGGGACCGTCGCTCAACCGGACCACGGCGGGCCGCAAGGAGCAGTCGCGCCGCGAGCGCCGGCGCGATGTGCTGACGTACACCAGCGCTCCCTTGACCGACGACGTCACCGTCATCGGTCCACTGACCGCAACGCTCCACGTGCGATCGTCGCTCGAGCACACGGACTTCTTCGTGCGCCTGTGCGACGTGACGGCGAAGGGCAAGTCGTTCAACTTGAGCGACGGCATCGTCCGCCTCACCCCCGGCTCGGTGGAGCGGGACGACGACGGCGTGGCCAAGCTCGAGATCGCCCTGTGGCCCACCGCCAACACGTTCCTGGCCGGCCACCGCATCCGCCTACAGGTCTCCAGCGGTGCCCACCCTCTCTTCAACCGCAACGCGGGTACCGGCGAGCCGTTGGCGACCGGAGCCAATCTGCGCTCCGCCGACCAGGAGCTCTTCCACGGTCCGAGTCGTCCCTCTTCGCTGGCCCTGCACGTCGTGCCTCTCCTGCAGGACGGTGCGCTGGGCGGGCGTGGAATAGGTTCCCCCGAACCCCTCGGCTAATCTCCGCGCATGACGCAGCCCACCTTCGTGCCCATCGCCGAGGCGGACCAGGTCCGGCCGGCCATGCACCTGGACGTCCCGGCCATCTGGGTGCAGGACCGCCCGGCCGAGCTGGTGGGGCCAACCATGCGCAAGGGCGCCAACGTCGGGACGCCCGGGCCGGACTCGGGCTTCGCACTGCGGCTGGCCCACCGTTTCGAGCACGAGTTGCAGCTGGGCGACGGCGAGTCCGAGCACGATGTGCTGCTCGGCGTGGCCCTCGTGGCGTCGAAGCGGGCGGCCCTGTTCGGTCGGGCGCCGTGCATCTACGACGTCCGCCTCGCCCTCAACCTGTGGGGCTTCCTCGTCGACGCTCCGGCCGATGTCCGTGAGAAGCGTCGGGCGCTCTTCTCCTCCATTTCGCACGACTACGTGGCGCAGCGGGCCCTCGTCGACTCCGTGCCCGAGGCGACGCTCCGGCTGAAGCCAGACGAGGTCCGCGCAGGGGGCGGTCCCGCCGCCTGAGGGCGGCGCTCGCCAGACAGTGAACGCAATCGGGGCGATTGACCGGCTCGAGATCGAGGCCGGCGGCTTCACCTTCAGCGGCCGGGCCTGTGGCCCGCACGAGGGCCGCAAGGTCCTGCTCCTGCACGGCTTCCCCCAGACCTCGTGGGCCTGGCGCGACGAGCTGTGGGAACTGGGGCGGGCGCGGCTACCGCGCCATCGCGCCCGACCAGCGCGGCTACAGCACGGGCGCCCGTCCGGCGGACGTGGCCGACTACGCCACCGAGCATCTGCTGCAGGACGTCATCGATCTGGCGGACTCCATGAACATGGAGACCTTCGACCTGGTCGGGCACGACTGGGGCGGCATGCTGGGTTGGGTGCTCGCCTCGCGCCATCCTGGCCGTGTGCGCACCCTCACCGTCGTGTCCACGCCGCATCCGCTGGCGCTGCACGAGGCGCTGCGGGGAGCGGACCCCACCCAGGCCGCCTACGGCGCGTCCATGAGGCGTACCCGACCCGGAAGTGCCCGAGCGCCTGCTGCTGGGTGCGGACGGAGCCGGTGGCGGCCTCGCCACGCTGTTGGCCGAGACCGGTCTCGACGACGAGGATGCGCGGATGTATGTGGCCGCCCTGAGTGAGCCGGGCGCCCTCACGGCGGCCCTCAATTGGTACCGGGCCATGGACGGCGGCGCCCTCGACGGGCTGAACCCTGTGTGCGTGCCCACGCTCTACGTCTGGTCCACCGGGGACGTCGCGTTCGGGTGGGCGGCGGCCCAGAACACCGCCGAGTGCGTGCAGGGGCCGTACACCTTCGAGGTGCTCGACAACGTGTCGCATTGGATCCCCGAAATGGCCCCGGTCGAGCTGTCGCAACTCCTGATCCGCCATCTGAAGGCCCACTGACCTCGTTCTGACCCGGGGGGCTCCGATCGGGGCAGGCGAACCACGCTCCGTGGCGCCTGCGAGAATGTGTCGGTGAGCACCTCGACCTTCGCCCTGACCGACGTCCAGCGTGACTTCCGCGACAGCCTGCGCACCTTCAGCGAGGAGAAGATCGCCCCGAACGCGGCCGAGGCCGACCGCACCGCCGAGTTCCCGTGGAAGTCGTTCGAGGCCTGCAAGGAGATGGAGCTGCCGGCCCTCGGCATGCCGGCCGCGTACGGCGGGGCGGGGGCCGACACGGTGACCGTGGCCATCATGACCGAGGAGCTCGCCCGCGTCTGCGCCTCGACCGCACTCACCGTCCTCATCTCCAAGCTCGGCATGACGCCGGTGTTGAACTGGGGCTCCGAGGAGCTCAAGCAGGCGTACGTGCCCCGGGTGGGACCGGCGAGATACAGGCGAGCTACTGCCTGTCCGAAGCCGACGCCGGCCTCGACGTCACGTCCATGCGGACCCGTGCCGTGCGTGACGGCGACGACTACATACTCACCGGGTCCAAGTACTGGATCACCAATGCCGGGATCTCGGACGTCTACGTCGTCTTCGCCAAGACCGACCCCGACGCGGGCGGGCGCGGGATCTCGTGCTTCCT
>CAWAHA010000035.1:0-26300 GCA_963781565.1 uncultured Acidimicrobiaceae bacterium
TCAGAGTCCTAAAGGCGGGATCCCCCAGTAGATCAGATTCTCCGACGTGTCTTTACGTGTCTTATGCTAAGGACCTCATCGGGTCAGGAAAACGGATGAACGCTACAGGTCGTCGTAGAGGTCGAGTCGTGATACGCGTTCTCCGTCTTGGGGTGGGCGAGGGCGAGGAACAGGATGTGGGTGTCAGATCGGGCTTGCAGCTAACGCCACGAGAACCGGCATACGTCAGCCTGGTAGCGGAACGCCCGGTCGTTTGGTTGTGTCGATACCGCCGTCCTGGGCCGGGGCGCCGGCATCCGGAATCGTGACCGTGACGGACAGGCCGCCGCCATCGCGGGGCTGGGCGGTGGCGGTGCCGCCGTGGATCGCGGCGATGGACGCGACGATGGCCAGGCCGAGCCCGAATCCGTCATGGGACGTGCGGTCGCTGAGCCGCTGGAACGGCTGGAAAATGCGGTCGACGTCCGCCGGGCTGATGACCGGGCCAGTATTGGCCACGATCAGCTGGCTGTTGCCCGCCGCTGTACGGGTGCTGATCCAGATGTCGCCGGCCGCAGCGTTGTAGCGGACGGCGTTGTCGACCAGGTTCGCGACCAGGCGTTCGGCCAGCACCGGATCGCCCGATATGACGGCGGGTTCCAGCGTGGCGTGCACCCGCCGGTCGTCGAGGCGGGCGGTGTCGAGGACGTCTTCGGCGACGGTGGCCAGGTCGACCTCCTCGTGGACGGTGAGCCCGCGCTCGTTGCGCGCCAGGATGAGCAGCGCGCCGATGAGGTGCTCGGCATGATCCACCGCGGCGCGGATGTCGGCCGCCATGCCGCGCAGGTCGTCGGGCGTGCTGCCCGGGTTGTCCACCACGACGTCCACCGTCGTGCGCATGACCGCGAGCGGCGTGCGCAGTTCATGCGAGGCGTTGGCGATGAACTGCCGTTGGCTCTCGAACGCGGCCTGGAGCCGGCCGAGCATGTCGTCGAACGTCTCGGCTAGTTCGCGGAGTTCGTCGTGGGGACCGCGCAGCGCGACCCGCGCCGACAGGTTGTGTTCGGACGCGGCGCGGGCGGCCGCGGTGATCCGGTGCACCGGGCGCAGCGTCCGCCCGGAGAAGATCCAGCCGAGGATCGCGGCGAGGGCGATGACCACGCCTAGCGTGATCAGCGAGTACTCGAGCAGGTGCGACAGGGTGAGGTCGCGCTGGCGTTGCGCGCCCAGCTGCTGCGAGGGACGCGATGCACTGGGCGAGGAGGGCCTTGTTGGAATGGGCGCTCGGCTGCTCGGACCGGCACCGCGCCACGAAGCTGGTCAGATCCAGAGGCAGAAGGCTGCTGGCCCTGCCCCGGCGTCCCCAGCTGCGCCACCAGGGTGTAGCTGACCGCCACGACGATCGCCCCGCACACGGCGAACAGTCCGGTATAGAGCAGGGTCAGCCGTGCCCGGACGGTCAGTCGCGGGCGACGGCTCACATCCGGTATCCCTTGCCCACCACGGTTTCGATCAGCGGCGGGTCGCCGAGCTTGCGCCGCAGCCGGGTCATCGTCACCGAGACGATGTTGCTGAACGGGTCGGCGTTGGCGTCCCACACGTGCTCGATCAGTTCTTCCGCGCTGACCAGGGCGCCGTCGGCGGCCAGCAGCATCTCGAGGATCCCGAACTCCTTGCGGGTCAGGGACAGCGGGCGCGAGCCGCGCCGGCGCGGTGCCGGGCGCGGTCCACGGTGAGGTCCCGCGGCGCAGCACCGGCGGCGACGACGGCGCCCGGCGCGACAGCGCCCGCACGCGGGCGACGAGCTCGGCGAACACGAACGGCTTGGGTAGGTAGTCGTCCGCGCCCAGTTCCAGCCCGTCGACCCGGTCATCGACGTCGGCCGCGGCGGTGAGCATCAGGATCCGCGGGCCGGAGCCGGCCACCGTCCGGCACACCCGGTCACCGTGGACGACCGGCAGGTCCCGGTCGAGCACGATCACGTCATAGGCCGTCTGCGCGGCGGCGTCCAGCGCCGCCGCGCCGTCGTACACGGTGTCCACGGCCATCCCGGCCTGGCGCAGCCCCTGCGCGATCCGGTCGGCAAGCGTCGCATGGTCCTCGACCACCAGCACCCGCATCGCACCAGTATGCGCCGGTCGGCATGACATCCGTCCGACATCGCGTGTAGCGCTGATGTCACCTGCCCCGGCGTAGAACTCCAGGCATGAAGCGGATTCCGTGCTGCAGGGTGGCCCAGCCGGGCCAGGCCCGCGTCTCCACTCGGTCCACGGACCGCCCGCGTGGCACTACCCTCGGCAGCGCCCCGCATGCCGGAGCCCAGCCGGCGGCCGGCACGATCTCCAGTCCGGGGAGGGCATGACGAGAACACCCCGCGGTGAGGCGCCGGCCACTCCGAGTATGGTCGCCAACGCACGAACACTGGCCGCCATCATCGCCACGGCGATTCTGGTTCTGCTGGCGGCGGCATGCGGCGGCAACCCATCGTCGACCGGCTCCGGCGGCACATGCGAATGCAGGCGTCAACGAATACCCGTCGGTGAGCTCCCAGCCGCTCGCCTTCTCGCACTGCATGCGCTCCCACGGCGTACCGAACTTCCCCGACCCCAACAGCAGCGGAGTGTGGCCGAAGTCGCAAGTCGAAGGCGCGGCCAGCAACCCCGAGTACCCGGCGGCGGCCAGGGCCTGCGGGCACCTGCTCCCAGACGGCGGTCCCGGCGTCGCGCCTTCCCCGGCCGTGGACCAGGAGATCCAGACCGACATGGACGAAGTTCGCCCGGTGTATGCGCTCCCATGGGGTGCCGAACTGGCCTGATCCCACCCTCGACCAGGGCAGGGCCATTTTCAATCCGCAGGCCGCCGGCATAGACGCGAACTCACCGCAGATCAGTGGCAAGGTCCACGAATGCGAGCACGTGTTCCCCGCAAGCATAGGGATTCCTCCAGGCGCGTAGACGTTTCGCACGACGTTGGTTACGTCCAATACGCCACGTTGGCGCCAACCGCGACGTTCGTACTCCCGATCGCTGATGTAGCGCTGATGTCACCTACCGGGGCGTATCAATTGCCGGCATGAAGCCAATCCCCATGTTGCGGCAGTCGCGCGGGACATGGCCCGCCGCGCCTCATCCGTCCCGGCACGCCGCTGCGAACGGCACATCCCGGGCCGCGCCGTCCAGGCCACGGCCGATGGCCCGCACGATGATCCAACCCTGAGGCCCACGATGGACGACAGCCCGCGTGAGACGCCGGCCACGACGGGCGTGGCAGACCGGCACGCGAAAGGGCGGCCGCCATCGTCGCCACGGCCGCGCTGGTCGCTGGTGGCGGCGGCATGCGGCGGCAGCCCGTCGTCGACCGGTTCGGGCGGCTCATCGAATGCCGCAGGGTCAACGGACTCCCATCAGGTCGCCTTCTCCCGTTGCATGCGTTCCAACGGGGTGACCAACTACCCAGACCCCGACAGCAGCGGAGTGATCCCCAAGGAGAGCTCGCAGCAACTCGGGGTCAGCACTCCAAGTTCCAGTCGGCCCAGACGCCTGTCAGCACCTGCTCCCGAACGGCGGCAACGGGCCGAACCAGGCCGAGCTGCAGCAGGTGAGAGCGCAGGGGCTGAGGTTCGCCCAGTGCATGCGCACCCACGGCGTCGCACTCCCCGACCCCGACAGCAGCGGCCGCATCCCCGACCCTGCCTCCGTTGGGATCAATCAGGGTTCGCCGCAGTTCGAGGCCGCAAACCAGGCCTGCGGGAAGTACCGGCCCCCCTACATGCCCTCGAATGCCGCAATACAACGCCTACGCCCAGACCAAGGGTCATGAGCGAGGCAGGTCGACATCCGAAGGCACGCGTGCTCGAGTACGTCCGGCGCCGGGCTCCCGCCGCTCGCAGTGAGCGCGACCTCTCCACAGGCGACTGTCGGTCTCGCTGGCCTGGCCGACCGGCCCGACGCGCCGGCGTCGGCGCAAGACGCCCTGGCTGATCGCTGCCGCGGTCGTACTGGTCGGGGCGGGGTTGGCGGTCGCCATCGTCTGACCCTTTTTCCTCCGGAGGGAGCGAGCCGGGCGGGCGTCGCGGCAGACGCAACCGATCCGACGTCGCTGCTATACCGTCGCCCGCCAGGACCTGTCTTCCAGACCCAAGTGCCGGCCACCCTCGGCTATGCCGGCAGCTACAGCGTGGTGAACCAGGCCCAGGGGACGGTGACCGTCGCTTCCCGCGGTGGGCCAGGTGGTGCAGCCAAGGTCAGGTGCTCTACCAGGTGAGTGGTGCACCGGTCGTGCTCCTCTACGGCTCGACCCCCGCCTACCGCACCCTGTCGGCGGGCCTGACCGGCGCCGACGTGGCCGAGCTCAACGCCGATCTGGTCGCTCTCGGCTATGCCACGAGCACAGAGCTGATCCCCACGGCTCCGACGACTTCACGCTACTGGACCGAGGTGGGCGTGGAGAAGCTCCAGGCCGCGCTTGGGCGTAACCGCAGAACGGCACGCTCTCCCTGGGCCAGGCCGTGTTCGTGCCCACCGCGGTCCGGGTGACCTCGGTGTCGGCCACCCTGGGTGCGCCGGCCCAGCCGGGCCAGCCGGTGCTGTCTGCGACCTCCACGACACGCCAGGTCAGCATCGCCCTGGACGCCGCCCAGCAGTCCGAGGTGGCGGTCGGGGACAAGGTGACCATCACCTTGCCCAACAACCAGACCACGCCGGGGTGATCTCCTCGGTGGGCACCGTGGCGTACCGCCCCGGCGCCGGAAGAGCTCGGACAGCTCGCCGACCATCACCGTGCTCGTGAACCCGACCGACCCGGCCGCCACCGGGACCTGGGACCAGGCGCCGGTGAACGTGACGATCACGACCGGGAGCGTCACCAATGTGTTGGTCGTGCCCGTCGACGCCCTCTTGGCCCAATCGGGCGGTGGCTACGCGGTGGAGGTGGTGGGCGCCAACGGCGTCCGGCACCTGGTGCCGGTCACTCTGGGCCTCTTCGACGACGCCGACGGCTTGGTGCAGGTGACCGGGTCGGGGCTGGCGGCCGGCCAACGAGTGGTGGTGCCCAGCGCTATGACCGTCAGACCAGCACCGGACGCCGGTCCGGGCTCATCGACCCGTCACGTCCCGACGGCAGAGCGCTCGGCCGGTGCTCGAGGTCGAGCAGGTCACCAAGGTCTACCCGAGCGAGCCGCCGGTGACCGCCCTGCGGGATGTCTCCTTCACCGTCGCCCGGGGCGAGCTGGTGGGCATCGTCGGGCCCGTCGGGGTCGGGCAAGACCACTCTTGTTGCAGCTGATGGGCACCTTGGACCGGCCCAGCGCCGGGCCGGGTGCGGATCACCGGCCTCGACGTCGAGCGGCTCTCCGACCGGGAGCTGGCCGCGCTGCGGGCCACCCGGATCGGCTTCGTCTTCCAGCAGTTCTTCTTGGCCGAGCACCAGAGCGCGCTCGACAACGTGGCCGACGGCCTCCTCTACGCCGGGGTCCCCCAGGCCGAGCGGCGGGCCCGTGCCCTCGACGCCCTCGCGCTGGTCGGCCTGGACGGGCGACCCCATGCCCGCCCCAACCAGCTCTCGGGCGGGCAGCGCCAGCGGGTCGCCATCGCCCGGGCCCTGGTGGGCAGCCCGGCCATCGTGTTCGCCGACGAGCCCACCGGCAACCTCGACCAGGCGACGGGACAGGCCATCTTGGGGCTCTTCGAAGACCTGCACGACCTCGGGGTGACCATCGTGGTCATCACCCACGACCGGGACATCGCGGCGCGCATGGGCCGGCGCATCGAGATGCTCGACGGCCGGATCGTCTTCGACAGCGCCGAGCAAGTCCTGCGACGCGTCGATGCCGGCCTGCCCGGGCCGGTGAGCCGAGCGCAGCGACCCCGGCCATGACCAGCACCGCGAACGCCTCGAAGCGAGGAAGCTGCGGCCCTCCGACCTGGCGCGCCTGGCCACGGTGGGGCTGCGCACCCGCAAGCTCCGTGCCGGCCTCTCCGCGCTGGGCATCGCCATCGGCGTGGCCGCCATCGTGGCCGTCTTGGGACTCTCCTCGTCTGCCTCGGCCGGCCTGCTGAACGAGATCTCCGCCCTCGGCACCAACCTGCTCGTGGTCCAAAACGGCCAGACCCTCTCCGGCCAGACCGCCGAGCTCCCCAAGGCCGCCCCGGCCATGATCGGACGCATCGACGCCGTCACCCAGGTCCAAGAGACCGGCTCGGTCACCGGCAACGTCTACCGCAGCCCGCTCATCCCCACCATCGACTCCAACGCCCTCTCCATCGACGCGGCCAGCCTCGGGCTGCTGCACACGGTGGGCACCAGCGTCGCCGAGGGCAGCTACCTCAACGCGGCGACCGCCCAAGAGCCCGTCGCCGTGCTCGGCGCCGCCGCCGCCCAGCGTCTCGGGATCGACCGGGTCTTCTCCGGTGAGCGGATCTGGGCTCGACAACAAGTGGTTCTACGTCGGCCGGCATCTTGAAGCCCGCCGTGCTCGCCCCCGACATCGACTCCTCGGTCCTCGTCGGCTTTCCCGGCCGCCGAGCACTACCTCGGCTTCGACGGCCACCCCTCCACCATCTACGTGCGCGCCCAGACCGGCCACGTCGACGCCGTCGACAACCTCCTCGGCGCCACCGCCAACCCGAGAACCCCAGCGAGGTCGACGTCTCCCAACCCTCGGCCGCCCTCGTCGCCCAAGCCGACGCCCAAGGCGCCTTCGACGGCCTCTTCTTGGGTCTCGGCGCCGTGGCCCTCCTCGTCGGAGCGGTCGGGGTGGCCAACATCATGATCATCTCCGTCCTCGAACGACGCTCCGAGATCGGGCTGCGCCGCGCTCTCGGCGCCACCAGAGGCCACATCCGCGTCCAGTTCCTCGCCGAAGCCGTCCTCCTCGCCCTCATCGGCGGCGCCGCCGGCGTCGGGGCCGGCGCCCTCTCCACCGCCATCTACGCCTCCACCAAGCACGAGCTCGTCGTCATCCCCGCCCTCGCCTGGGGCGGCGGCATCGGCGCCGCCATCCTCATCGGCGCCGTCGCCGGGCTCTGGCCCGCCCTGCGCGCCGCCCGCATGTCACCCACCCAGGCGCTCTGGAGCATGTGAGGGCATGCCGTCTCTGAGGCGGTGATCGGCGGTCCCAATCGGTCACACCTCCACCGCAAGGTTTGGATTCGCGACTCGTCCGACGAGCGCCTCTTCGGGCGTGTCTTTACGTGTCTTTATCGAGAGGGAAGGAGAGGGATCGTGAGGGAACCTGAGGGGATCGAAACGCCGCTACCAGGAAAGTCCTCGGAAAGGCCCTGGTCAAAACACCGAGAACCAGACATTCGCAATGTAGAGGCCGAGGGTTCGAGTCCCTTCACCTCCACCAAAGGCCCAGGTCAGGGGCCTAAAGTGGGAGCCCCAGAATTTCATCTGGTCCGACGTGACCTTACGTGACCTTATCGGCGAGGAAAGCGCCTGCGAAGCTCTTGTCGCTGCGCTAGTAGCTTCCGACTCACGGAGTCCTCCCGAAGTTTCAACGCTGAGTTTTACGTCGCTTCGGTGACGGTGATCCCGATCTTCTTCATAACTCTCGCGGTGGAGGTTCGTGCTGCCAGCTATCCCATCATGCGCCGGATGGTCGCGCTGTACCGGTACAGAAAGCTTCGACGCTTCGAATCGATCCGCGAGCGCTTCCACTGGTTGATTCGGGGCATGCTCGTTGCTTTAACGGCCCTTCTGGTCCCAGTCGTCGCCTTGGGATGGGCAGCCGAGGTCATCGGTCTCCTAGCATTGGACAAGCGGACGATTGGTCCGTCTCAGCACTTCTTGGTCCTCATCGGCGTGGTCGCCCTTCCCACCGTGGTGTTCCTATGGGCGATCGCAATCAGGGAACGTGAGCCCACTCCCCTCGATGAGGAGCTGGATCGGCTGTCTCGGAGTCGCCGCGAGACGATCAACGGAATGAGTGAGCGCCTTCACTCGATTGAGCAGGCGGCCAGCCGAGATGACACCAGCGATGCTGCAAAGCTCCGTCGTACGCGTCGACAGCTCGGCGCACTGACTCGTCGAGATCAGAAGCTGACGAGTTCGACCGGCAAGGCGCGTCGGTCTCTTCAAAATCTTCGCGAGCATCAGCAGACGTACGCGGCGGTGATCTTGCTCGCCTAGGTGTATCAAACCTCGTTCACCGCCCATCCCGACGACACGAGGGTCAGTAGCTGCACCTATCCAACCAGCCGAGCGACGGCGCTCACCGCCACGGCAAGTCGGATCACTTCAAGCCACGCGTGCTCGACGTCCTCGAGCGACATGAGCTGCCTCGTCGGATCCTCATGAGCTCAAGCTACGCCTGCACAGCGAGCTGGAGCATAATCGGAACGCATGGAACCAAGTTCTTTCGCCTCGGACCTCTTGGCGGATCAGGTTGCTCTCGTCACAGGCGGCGCGACGGGGATCGGCAGGGAGATCTGCCGAGTCCTCGGCGCCCACGGCGCACGAGGGTCACTCTGGCCAGTCGAAAGCGAGAGAATCTGGAGGTGGCCGTCGAAGAACTGGGGCGAAGGGGTGGACGCCGCCTTCGGCGTCTGTGACGTCCGCGACGCGAGGCGGTGCGTTCGGTGATCGATGCCGTCGTGGCTGAGCGCGGGCGACTGGACATCGTCGTCAACGACGCGGCTGGAAACTTTCCCGCTCCGATGTCAAAGATCTCACCCAACGGGTTCAAAGCAGTGGTCGATATCGACCTGCTCGGGACCTACAACGTGACCCGCTCAGCTTTCGACGCCTGGCTGGCGGATCATGGTGGGAGCATCGTCAATATCAGCGCTCCCTTTCAGCAGAAAGGCGTCGTGTTCCAGTCCCACGTGGCGGCAGCAAAGGCCGGGGTCGATTCGTTGACCCGAACCTGTGCGGTGGAATGGGGACCGTATGGATCCGGGTCAATGCGATCGCACCCGGATCGATCGGTGGCACGGAGGGGGTTCGACGATTTTCCGAGGCCGTGACCGGCGGCGACGATCGCCCCAGGAATCCGCTCGGTCTGCAGGGTACCGGATCGGACATCGCATACCTCGTACTGTTTCTGTGCAGCCCGATGGCCCGCTTCGTCTCTGGACAGGTGATCGCCGTCGACGGTGGCGGCTCGGCCGATCTTTGAAGATGCAGGCAGGACGGATATGAGTTGCTTCACTGTCAGTCGAATGTGGAGGGACGCACTCGTCGAGGGACGCGAGGGGAATGGATCGCGGATGACTGACGAAAATCAAGGATGGGGCCCGGCCCTTGAAGAGATCGAGCGCCGCAAGACCGAGGCACTCTCAATGGGCGGCGAGGCCCGCCTCGCCCGCCAGAGTGAGCGGGGGCGCCTCAATGCTCGTGAGCGGATCGCCGCCCTTTTCGATCCCGGCTCGTTCTCCGAGATCGGGCAGCTGGTGGGCACCACGGAGGATCCCCCATTCCCGGCGGATGCGCTGGTGGCTGGTTCGGGGCTGTATCGGTGGCCGGCCGGCCCTGGCTGGGGCTGAGGACGTGACCGTGCTTGGCGGATCGATCGGGAGCGGCGCCGCGGACAAGCGCTATCGCCTCTGCCAGCTGGCGCTTCAGGAACGGGTTCCCTTGGTGATGATGCTCGAAGGGGCCGGTCACAGGGTCACCGACTCCGCCACGGGGCGTCGACCCGGAGACTTGATGGGTCTGGCCGAGCTGTCGGGAATCGTGCCCATGGTGTGCCTCGTCTTGGGCGCCTCGGCTGGCCATGGCGCGCTGACAGCTCCCTCTGTCGGACTTTGCGGTCATGACCGAGTCGTCCTCGATCTTCGCCGCCGGTCCGCCGCTGGTGAAGTCGGCGACCGGCGAGGACGTGACCAAGGAGGCGCTCGGCGGCCCTCAGGTGGCGGCTGAGGCGTCCGGGGTCGTTCACAACGTCGTCGCCGACGACGCTCGAAGCCATCGCGTTGGCTCGGCGTTACCTCGACTATTTTCCGCTGAACGCGTGGGGGTCGCCACCGTATCGGAAAGGATCCGACACGGGCCCGCGCCGGTTGGACGACATCCTGGACCTCATTCCCACGAGCCCCGCCGTCCGTATCCCATCACGCCGGTGCTCGAATCGCTGGTCGACGAAGGGTCTCTCCTCGCGATCCAGCCTGCGTTCGGCCGATCCATCGTCACTGCTCTGGCCCGTCTGGGCGGGCAGAGCGTCGCGATCGTTGCCAACGACCCGGGGGTGATGGCCGGAACCGTTGACAGCGCGGCGGCCGACAAGGCGGCCCGCTTCCTCGATGTGGCTGGCGCCTTCGGGCTTCCCTGTGTTTTCCTGGCCGACAACCCGGGCGTACTGGCGGGCACGCTCGCCGAGCGACAGGGGATCCTGCGCCATGCCGCACGCATGTTCGCCGTGCAGCACCGGCTGACGGTCCCGAAACTTCACGTGACCCTGCGCAAGGCATTCGGCTTCGGATCATCGATAATGGCGATGAACCCGTTCGACGGACAGACCATCACCTTGGCCTTCCCTTCGATCACGCTCGGTGCCATGCCGGCAAGCTCAGAGGGGACCGCGGTGGCCGATCCCGAAGAAAGGGCTCGATTGGCGGCGGAGCAGGCAACGCCTCGATCACCGCGGGGAGCCGACTCGCTTACGACGCTGTCATAGATCCGCGTGACCTTCGCAACGCGCTGCTCGCCGGCCTCTCCCTGGCCGACGGCCGCCAGACTGCAGAGCATTTCTCGCCACACAGAAACGGAGATCGTGCCATGAGCCGCTTCAGCCGCCGACAACCTTGGAGTATTTACGCATTTATGGAGCGCTATACTATAGGGTCAGATTCAGTGGACTGGATGGACTCAACAGCATGGTGGGCACGTGGGGCCGACCATTAAGAAGAAAAGCACCACGTTGCCAACGTGATCGTGGACTACCCCGTTGAAAGATGTGGTGGGCGTGATCCGACAGGTCGTCGACCGGCTGGTGGCGGACAGAACATCGGCGTTCCGTCGTCTGCCCGGCAACAAGCACCGCCGCTTCAGGGCCGAAGATGTCCTGTCGCTCGCCGAGGAACGTGATCGTCGCCAAGGGGAACGCAGCGCCATTCGCTGCGCATTTCTAGAGCCTGCGGATCGGTCGCGAGGACCGGTCGGTGGCTACCCCAGACTCCGTTCGGGCGTGACCTTACGTGACCTTATCGAGAGGGAAGGAGAGGGATCGTGAGGGAACCTGAGGGGATCGAAACGCCGCTACCAGGAAAGTCCTCGGAAAGGACCTGGTCATAACGCTGAGAACCAGACATTCGCAATGTAGAGGCCGTGGGTTCAAATCCCATCACCTCCACCCGGAAGCCCTGGCCCAGGGCTTGTCCGTTACTTGACGGGACCGTCAGGGGTGCCGTCGCGACCTGACGCCGTGTTGCAGTGGTATTGGCGGGGCGATGATGCGTCCGCACCGGGGCGGATCGACGGAGATCCTGGATCGTCCGGCGAGCGACGGGGGAGCTGCAGATGAAGAACAACGTGTTCACGGTCGAGCGACTCATCAGTGCCTCGCCCGAGGCGATCTTCGACGTCCTGGCCGATCCGGCCAAGCACGCGCTGATCGACGGCTCCGGCATGCTGCAGGGAGCGAACGAGGCGTCATCCGTCCGTCTTGCCCTCGGGGTCACGTTCGGGATGGGCATGAAAATGGGCGTCCGCTATTCGACGGTGAACACGGTGGTCGAGTTCGAGGAGAACCGACGCATCGCATGGCAGACAGGCCCCAAGGGCAAGCTCGAGCCCTACGTGGCGGGGCGGATCTGGCGCTACGAGCTCGAGCCTCGCGGCGACCGCACGGTCGTGCGGGAGAGCTGGGACATCACCACCGATCACCAACGGGCGCTCTTGCGGCTGGGCGACATCTACTCCAAGAAGACCCGCCGGGACATGGAGCTGACGTTGGCCCGCCTTGACGCGCTGGTCACCACACCCTGACCCTCAACGCGCGAACAGGTGGTAGCCAGCAAAGACCCACGCGGCGATCAGCGCGAGATTGGCCGGCCACGCGGTGGAGACGAAGCGGACGAACTCCTCCGCAGTGGCCCGGCGACCTGCTGAGCGCCGCGCTGCGGTGTCGATGAGCACTGCCACGACCGGGACGGCCACCCAGAATGCGACACCGGCGCCCGGATTCTGCGGCAGGAGGAGCCCGGTCGTGCCGTGATGGGCTCCGAACGATCCCACCGCACCCGCGAACGCGGCCCCGTCGTCTCGAGTCTTCGGTGAATCCCGATGTCGCCGTTCATTGGGCCCGTCGACTGGCGCGCGGAGACGTGCGGCCTCATATCCCACGCCGACGAGCACCCACACCAGGAGGAGGGCTGCGTTCAGCGGACGGTAGGCCTGGGCCAACGCGCTGATCGTCAAGTGGTACTGGTGCGGCCCGGTGTCGATGCCGAGAACCTCCCAGGCCACGATCACCACGACGAACACCAGCCAGGGCGCGACGCCGCGCAGCGCCTGCCCTGTACCGCCACGACCCGGTCGGGGCCACGGGTCGCGGGCGGGCTCGAGATCCAAGCCGCCCCGTCCAGCTCTCGTGCCGCGCCACAGCGCAACGTCGAACGCGACCACCGCGCCCGCGGTGACGCAACCATGTGATCTCCGCACCCGGCGTTGTCCGGTGAAAGCCGCTCGCCCAGCCGCACCAGGCGCACAGCGCCAGAGCGCTCGCGCCTTTGGCAACGCCATGGCCACGCACGGGGCCGGTCTATCTCAGACGGGCGTTGGACGACGGCCGACCACGCGACCTCCCCTCACCGGGACGGCAGGTGCCCTCCTCGCGTTATGGTCCGCCGATGGCCAAGGGAGCCCTCCGACGCCACCGGGACTTCCGGCTGCTCTGGGGCGGCGAGACCGTCAGCGAACTGGGCTCGCAGGTGAGCCTGCTCGCCATCCCGCTCCTGGCCGTGAAGACGCTGCACGCCACGACCTTCGAAATGGGGCTGCTCACGGCGGCGTCGACCGCGGCCTTTCTCATCGTCGGCCTCCCAGCCGGGGTGTGGGTGGATCGTGTGCGCCGCCGCCGTCTCATGATCGGCGCGGACCTGGGACGGGTTCTCGCCCTGGGCTCCATCCCGATCGCCTACGCCGTCGGTGGACTGACCCTCGTCCAACTCTTCGTCGTCACTCTGGCCAGTGGCATTCTCACCGTCTTCTTCGATGTCGCCTATCAGTCGTACCTCCCTGCGCTGGTGGGTCGGGAACATCTGGTGGAGGGCAACGCCAAGCTCACCGGCAGCGCACAGGTGGCGGCGGTGGCCGGTCCGAGTGTGGCGGGTGGCCTCGTCCAGGCCATCGGGAGTTCCGCCGCCGTGGCGGTCGATGCCGGGAGCTTCCTCATTTCCGCCGTGGCCGTGGGAGCGATCCGCACGCCCGAGCCAAAGCCGGCGCCGCCCGAGGGCGGGCACCCCAAGCTGGTTCAAGGCATGGCGGAAGGTCTCCGCTTCGTCTTCGGCAATGCCCTGTTGCGAGCAATCGCGGCCACCACCGCCACCTCCAACCTGTTCAGCGGCATTGCCGCTGCGGTGGAGATCGTCTTCCTGGTCCGCCAGGTCCATGCGTCAGCCGGGGTGATCGGCCTCCTCTTTGCCCTGGGTGGCGTCGGCGGCGTGGCCGGCGCGCTTCGCCGCGGGGCCGATCGCCCGTCGCTTCGGCGGTGCACGGGCCACCATCATCGGTATTGCCTGCAGTGTCGGAGCGCTGCTGATCCCTCTGACCATGCCCGGGGCCGGACTCCTCTACTTCGGCTTCGGGTTCCTCATGGTGTCCTTCGCCGCCACGGTCTACAACGTCAACCAGGTCAGCTTCCGGCAGCGATTGTGTCCCGACCGGCTCCTCGGTCGCATGAACGCCACAATGCGCTTCGTCGTGTGGGGGGTGCTCCCCGTCGGCGCGCTGGTCGGCGGCGTCCTGGGAGCGGTCTTCGGGCTGCGCACCACCCTGTGGGTCGGCGCACTCGGTCAGGCCCTGGCCGGGATCTGGTTGCTCGCCTCGCCCATGCGCAGCTTGCGGGACTTCCCCGACGCCCCTCCTGAGACGGAGCAGAACGCGCGGGCCTGACTCGAGCGATGCCCGAGGGCTACCGGTGGTGCTCGATGACGCCGACCGCCGGGAGGGCCTCGATCTCGTGCTTGGTCAGGTTGACGGTGATCCCTTCATCGATCTTCTCGACGGAGCCGATCGGGATGGACACCTGCTTGCGCCCCCAGAGGTGGCCCTCCTGCAGGAGCACGTGTGTCACGTGGCCCTGCGCGGAGTCGACGACCAGGCCCTCGACCTTGCCGATCTCGCCGTCACTGGCGTGCACCGCCTCACCTCGTTGCACGCCGATCTCTCCCGGCGGGAGCATGTCACGGGTCTCGACGGCGCTGGCCAGCGCCGTCCGAGGATCGGACCCGCCTTCCAATCCGAAGTAGGGCCAGTAGTAGGCCTCGTGGGCCTCGTAGGCCTCGTAGCCGCTGCCCCCCGGGAGAAAGTCGGTCTCCTCGGCGGACGGGAGCTGCTCGAACTCGGCGAGGGTGTAGCGCAGGCGGACCTCGTCGCCCTTTGCCTCTGCCATCTGGAGCGGGACGAGCCGGCCGAGGCCGCTGCGGTGCTCGGGCTCAATGACAAGGTGGGTGAGCTCGCGGGCCACCGGGTCCACCACGACCCTGCTCACCGCGCCGCAGGGCCCGTCGCTGCAGGTCGCAGCGGCCCCGATGGTGAACGTGGTGTCTGTCATACCGGCCTCCTTCGTCGGGCAAAACCCTACTGGGGCACCGAAGCCATGCCGGGCCCCCAAACACCGAGAGCGCCGGGTCACCAGCCCCGGAGGTCGACATCCCAACGATCGACGACCTCGTCGCCTTCGACCACGTAGAAGGAGTCGTGGTACGCCACGGTGGGGTCGACGTGTGCCGGGATCACCTGCACCCGGTCGCCGACCCGGAGAGGAGAGGCAGGGTTGAACGTGAGGTGCTCGTCCGAGCAGAACCAGACTTCAGCGCCCTCGACCGAGGGGTTGCCGTGATCCATGCCCAGGGCCTTGAGGCCGCAGTCGGCCACGGTCCAGCCGGCGGAGACGGAGATCACTGTCGAGAGGACCGAGAGCGCCTGTGAGAAGGGCAGACCCAGTTTGGCGTAGGCGGTGTCCATCAGCGCGTAGGACCCGGCCTGAATTTCGGTGGCCCAGGAGTTGAGGTCGTAGGTCCCGGTTCCACCCGCCGAAATCACGTCGCCTCCGACCTGTTCGGGCCGCGGAGGACCAACTGCGCCATTGATTCCTCGAGCATGGCGGCCCGGGCGGAGCGATCCGGCAGCCCGACGATGTGGCCCTCGTACCCCATGACCCCCCGCACCGTGAGGCCGGCGGCACGGGCACGATCGGCCAGTCGGCCCGCATCCTCGGGCCGGCAGCCACACCGGGGGAGGCCGACGTTGACGTCGATGAGCACCTCGGGAACGCCGGCCCGCGCAACCGCTTCGATGGTGGCGTCCGAGTCGACGGCGACGGTGACGCGGGCGCCTGCCCGGGCCAGCACGCCGAGGCGGGACGCGTCGGCGACCTCATTGGCCAGGAGGAGGTCGTCGTCCAAACCCGCCCGTGCCATGCCTTCCATTTCGCGCACGGTGGCGCAGGTGAATCCGGAATGCCCCGCCGCCGCCTGGCGCGTCGCCAGCGCAGTGCATTTGTGCGCTTTCACGTGCGGCCGCATCCGGTCACCGGGCAGGGCATCCGCCATGGTGCGGATGTTGTCCTCCAACCGATGCGCATCGACCAGGAGCGCCGGTGTCGTCAACTCCGAGGTCCGCATGGGCTGCACGCTACCGACCGGATGTCCGCCCGCGCCCGGCGTCTCGGGTGCCGTTCAGTCCAGCGCGTTCCTCCAAGGATCCATGTCGAGGCCCGGGTAGCGGGCTTGCACGCCGGCGAGCGTGGCCTCGTTCCAGTAGGGATGGCCCGGTTCGGGGACGCCCATGAGCGCGAGTTGCCGCGGCGTCGCTTGCTGGACGTATTTCGTGAGTTCGGGCGAGAAACCGCGGAAGGGCCAGGCCTGGTAGCCACCCCAGCTTGCCTCGCGATGACGAAAGGAGACATGGAGCATCACGCGGTATCGGGTGGGGTCGGTGAAGTCGGCGGAACGGTGGTACACGTCCGGGCGGTAGGCGACGACCGATCCGGCCGGCGCCGCCGCGTCCAACGGGTCGTCGTACAGCTCGGGATACTCGAGGTAGCTCAACGTGTGCCTCTCGACAGGGATGTCTTTCGTCCTCTGCCAGGAGACGAACCGAGTGGCACCGTCCTCGATTGTCACGTCGGTCAGGTAGACGAAGAACTCCACCTGCTGGAACCCGGGTTCGTGGCGAGGGACGACCAGCATGTGGTTCGGGTAGTCGGCATGGAGGAGTTGGTTGTAGCCCGACGCCTGCTGCGCGTACTTGGCCGTCACGATCCCCATGTACAGGGCGAGCTCTGCGGTGCCCAGCAGACCCTCGGCGAGGTCGACGACCCGGTCGTGCAGCACCAGCGCGTTGAGGCGTGAGCTGTGGAAGGGGAACTCCGGCCACGGCGCGTCCCAGGTATGCCACTCGCCCGATTCCGCACCACCGTGCGCCGCCATTTCGGCCGGGGTAGGGAAGTGACGGTGCATGGCATGCTGTGCGGCGGCAAGTTCCGCCGGTGGGATCAATCCCGGCACAACGCACCACCCGTCGCGGTCCCACTGGTCCTTCAGCGCGGGCGTCAGCGCGGCCATGACGGCACGCTAATCCCGCCACCTGCTATCATGGTTGTGCCTCGGGCGTTCGCCCGGCGGGGCCCGTTCGAGATTTCCTGATCGAGTAGGCCACTTTCCCTCGATTGGAGTCTTGTCATTTCTTCCTTCTCAGACCTTGGCGTCCCCGCGACGTATACCGAGCGCCTCACGCGCCAGGGCATCACCGAACCTCTCACCATTCAGTCGGAGACGATTCCGCCCGCCCTGGCGGGCCGGGACATCTGCGGCAAGGCGCCAACCGGCTCGGGCAAGACGCTGGCTTTCGGCCTTCCGCTCGTCGTGAGCTCCGTGCAATCGCGGCCACGCCGGCCTCGGGCGCTGGTCCTCGTGCCGACGCGGGAGCTGGCCACGCAGGTCCACGATGTCATCGCGGGCCTCCTCGGGCACGACAACAAGCGGGTCGTCTCCATCTTCGGTGGCACCGGCTACCGCGACCAGGTGCGCGCACTGCACAAGGGAGTCAACATCGTTGTGGCGTGCCCGGGACGCCTCGAAGACCTGATCGAGCGGGGCGATGTGCGTCTCGATGACGTCACGACGGTCGTGCTCGACGAAGCGGACCGTATGGCGGACATGGGATTCCTCCCCGCCGTGCGCCGCCTGCTCGACCAGACAGCGGCGAACCGCCAGGTGCTCCTCTTCTCGGCCACCATCGGTCGTGAGGTGGAGTCGGTCATCCGCACCTACCAGCGTGACCCGGTCCGGGTCGCCATCGAGGCGACCGAGGAGGCGAAGGGCGACGTCGCTCATCACTTCTGGAAGGTGGATCGGGCCGAACGCGTGGCGATCACGGCCAAATTGATCGAGCAGCACGGACAGGCGTTCGTGTTCTGCCGGACCAAGCGCGGGGCTGACCGCGTCGTCCGGCAGCTGCAGGCCCACGGCGTCCGTGCCGTCCCTATGCACGGTGACCGCACGCAGGGTCAACGCGAGCGGGCTCTCGAGTCCTTCGCCAAGGGAAAAGCAGATGCCCTCGTGGCGACCGACGTCGTGGCACGGGGGATCCATGTCGATGCCCTTCCCTGCGTGGTCCATTTCGACCCGCCCACTGACCATGTGGACTACGTGCACCGTTCGGGTCGGACCGGCCGGGCCGGCCACACGGGCACGGTGGTGTCGTTGGTCACTCCCGAGCAGCACAAGGATGTCCGCGGCGTGCAACATGCGCTCGGGCTGGAGCCCGGTCTCCTGGCGCCGTTCTCGGCACCGATGACGGCTCCATCCGCCGGGAACGGAGGATCGTCAAAAGGTCCGAAGGGTGGGAGCCCCAAGGCCCGCAAGCTCACCGGCACGGTGAAGTTCTTCAACAGCGCCCGCGGTTACGGGTTCGTCGAGCATCGTGATGGCGAAGATCTCTTCGTCCATCATTCGCAGGTCCAGGGAGACGCCCGCAACGGCATCGCACCGGGATCGACCGTCGAGTTCACCATCGGATCCGGTCGCAGGGGCGACGAGGCGCAGGACGTCAAGGTTCTCTAAAGACCTCGGCGTCGGACAGCTCCGCCTCGGCTAGCTCCACAGGAACAGGACCAGCCCCGCACCGAGTGCCATGTAGAAGCCGAAGGGCAGCGCTGACCTGCGGTCCGCTCTGTGGAGCGCGATCAGGGCGACGCCGACGGCGAGCGCCAGAATATTGGCGTAGAGGAACGCCTGGAAGAGCGCCATCGGGCTCACCCACGCCAATCCGAAGCCGAAGACGAGGGACAGTCGAACGTCGCCGAAAGCCATCCAGCGCGGGTTCATCGAGGTTGACCGTGAAGAACAGAGCGAAGGCGGCCAGAGCTCCGAGTGCCGCGACCAGCAGGCGGTGCCATTCGCCTGTGCCGGCCGCGACCATCGAGGCCGCTGGCAATGACGACGAGGCTCAAGCGCGTACACCAGGGTTTTGGGCAGGAGTTGCCGCGTCAGGTCGCAGTAGGCGAGTTGAATGAGGCCGATCAGGAGCAGCAGCGGGGGCAAGGCATTGGGCGACCATCCGACCCGGTGGAGCACGTAGGCAGGGAGCAGTCCCGACACGGCGGCGAGCGCGAGCCACTGGCGCGGCGTGACCCGTAACGGATCGTGGCTGTCAGTGGAACCAGGAGCGTCCGCCGTCAGCCGCGGCCGAACGGTGCACAGCGGCGGCCAATTCACGACGCATCACCGGCACCAGGAGTGATCCCGTGGCGATACCCAACATGGCCCCGAGCAGAAGCGTGGCGGTCGGCGTCATTTGACCAGCGACACCGCGCCGCAGTTGTAGCTGAGGTCGGCCACCGTGACGCCTCCGACGGAAACCCCGGCCGCCTGAAGAATGGGTCCGAGGACCGGCGTCAGCGTGCTCGTCAACAAGGTAGCGGCGAATCCGGTGGCCGTCCCGCTAAAGGTCGGCAATGTTGTCGCAGAGGAGATCGGATTCGTGTTGGCCTGCAGGGTCGAGGCGGTTGGCGGGACGAAACTCGAGGGAAACGCAATTGCGGTGCTCGAGGCACCGCTGATGGTCAAGGTGCCGACCGAAACGCCGCCCAAAGTCACTGCAGCGCTCGCGGTAGTACCGCTTGCGATGAATTGCTGCCGAAGTGAACGAATTATCGCTTTGGGAACAACTGACAGAGCTGAGCGTCGCGGTGCCCTGGGCCCCCGTGACAGGGATGTCGAGCGTTCCGCCCAGCAGACCCCCGCTCAGTTTCAGGTCGCCGTTCACCTGGGCCGATGTGGCAGTTGTTCCCGCAGGGCCGTAGGCAAGTTGCGGGGGTGACACGACTTGCAGGGTGAGCGTGGCATCGCCCACTCCGGTGATGCCCAGGGCGGACTGGATATCGATGGCGTTCGTACCGTTGGCCAGCTCGGCCTCGGTCGTCAGTGTCTGCAGCACATTCAGACTTGCCGAGAGCGCGGCCTCTGGGATGTCGGTCCCACCGCAGTTCGGACCGTTGATGGTGACCAGCTGGCACAGGGTCACGCTGGATCCGCCGAAGCTCAGAGCCTCCAATACTGGGTACGCCACGCAGGCCGACGGCTCAGGCGTCGCCGCGCAATTGAGGGCGGACTGCTGCGTGCCGATTGCGGTCGTCAGGAAGGAGAGCCAGCTCGATGCGGGGAGGCTCACGGTGAGGATGTTGCTGGGCGTGAGAGCGCCCGCGGAAGCCGTCATGAGTTGCTGCACCGTCACGTAGCTGTTGGCGAGGCCTGCGTAGTTGACCGCCGAGATAGTCGACGTTGCGTCCCGAGCGTGCTCAGGATCGTATTGAGAACGCCCGACTGCTGTGAGTTGAACGAAGCCAGGTAGGAGCCGACCGAGAAGCCGTCCTCCGGGGTGACGGCAGCCAGGGCCGATCTGGTCACGGTACTGCTCCCGCTGACGAAGATCCGGGGCACGTTCTGCGTCGCCGTGACCAGGACTGCAGTACACGGGATAGCAAGTGGCGGGGACTGTTTGTAACACCCGGTCGCGGGGATCGTCCACCCGACCGGTGCGGTGGTGACTCCAGTACTCGCCCGTGGCGGTGAACGTCACGTTGCCGGCGTTGTTGTCCGTCTGGACATTGGCCAGCTTGCCGTTGATGTACGAGGAATAGTTCGCGATCCTTTGACTGTCGGCCAGGTTGATGTAGCGGGCCATGTCGAGCGCAGCCGTGTCGGCCATCGCTTGGGCCTGCCGCGAGCTGGTGACGGTGAACCCGATGTCCACTCCCATGGCTCCGCCCCAGAGCAGCAGGGTCAAGCAGATGGCCGTCAGGACGAACGTGGCACCCCGCTCGTCGCGGCCGCGCCTCCATCGGCTTCTCCGAGTCATGTGCTCTTCCATCGATCAGGAGCTCGGGAGGGATATCTGGAGAACGTCCGTGGAGGAGATGGTCGATGGCGTAATGACACCCAGGCCCGGAAGCAAGGGGAAGATCGGATCCCGACCGTACTGATAGGTCACCGTCACGCTCAGGCATTGGTTGCTGGCGTTCGACGCGCAAGGCGTTTTCGGTGGCGACACAGCTCAGGATTCCGCCCGCTGTTCCTATCGGCGAGGGCTGGCGCATGCGGCTGGTAGCACTGCCCCTTGTCCATCCAGCTGAGGTCGTTGGCGGCCTGGCCCTCCGCAGTGCCCTGCGGTCCGAGCGTCGTCGAGGCGGCCACGATGCCGGCCCGCGCTCCGTCGGCTGCCGCCTGCGTGACCGTGGACTGAGCCGAAAGGATCATTCCGTACGAGATGATGCCGTAGAGCAGCGCGATGAGGAGGACGACCACGAAGGCGAACTCGACCATTTCCGCGCCGCGCGTCATCGTGTTGCCGACGGCGATGCCCCGGCATCTTCCACGTGCGCGGCCCCACGGCAAACCCCCTCCTCTGTATCTCGTGCAGCCGCACCAACTTCTGATCCAAATTCCGTCGATGCGGCGCGGTGAGACGTCCGGATTGATTCTGGGCCGCGGCGTCTCCGCGGTACATAGGACATATGGACCATTTACCCCTCTCACCAGGGATCCTGCAGCGGAGAATGGTCAGAAGGACCTATGTACGTTGCCGCCGTCTCGTCGTACCCTCCAACGGAGTCTCCGGGCCTGATCGGGCGCGTCACGACTTGCGACACGGCGTTTCGCCGGTTGAGAGGGGGAAGGTTTCTGTGAAACGGCAGACACTCATATTGGTGGTGATCGGTGTGATCCTGTTCGTTGCGGGGAGCGCGATCGCATTTGCCAGTGTGAAGGGAGCGAGCAAGAAGACCGGGTCGAGCGTCAATGTCGCACCAGTGACCACGTCGGTCGTCGTCGCCAAGGCAAATATCCCGGCCGGAACGACGGGACAGTCGATCATCTCCAACAACCTTGCGGCCATTGAGACCATTCCGACAAAGTCCTACACGGCGACCGACTTGGGGTCGCTCCAGGGGTTGTCGAGTGAAGTCCTGACGGCGGCGGTCAAGAAGGGGCAAGCCTTGAGCGCCACGGAGCTGACCGCGAGTTCCTCCGCCATCTCCGTTCCGAGCGGCATGGACGCGGTGACCGTGACCCTGACAGGGACGAATGCATTGGCCGGCTATCTCCAGCCCGGCGCACGTGTTGATGTCTACGCCAACATCACCAAGGTCTCGACCAACAGCGGGCTGACCTCGACGCTCCCGTTGCCCTGCACGGAGTTGGCGATGGCGAACATTCAGGTGCTGGACGTCCAGAGCACGGTCCCGTCCTACGCTGGCCACAAGAGCGTTGCCGGTCGGACGGTTCCCAGCACGGAGACGCTGCTGCTCGCCATGAACCCTGGTCAGGCGAGGAACGCCCAGTTCCTCGGGCAGAACGAGACCCTGTCAGTGGTGCAAACCCAGCAGGACGCCAATCCTCCGCCGCTGCAGCAGTGCATCGGCACCGACCAGACCGCCACGGCGCCATGACCAGCCGTCGGATTCTCGTCATCAGCCGGTCGCCCGCACTCAGTCGGGCCATTCAGGCGTCGCTCGGCCCCGGCTACGAGGTCGTGACCAGCGCCAACGTCGGCGACGTTGCCGCCGAGGTCCAGGAGCTGGGCCCTTTTGACGTGCTCGTCGCGGGACCGGTTTTCGACAGCCATTCCGGTATGGCCCGTCTGGGTGCGCTGCGTGCAGCTGGAGCGGTGCCGGCCGTCGTGCTGGCGCTCGGACCCAAGCCGAGGGCCACCCTCGGCGACATCGTTCGGACCGGCGCGATCGATCTGGTGGAGTATCCGACCAGCAAGCGCCAGCTCGCCGCCGCGTCTGAGACGCGCCTTCGACATCGCCGATGTGTCTGCCTCCACCGCGGACCCGACACTTCCCGTCGTGGCGCAAAGCGCCGCCATCGACCGTCCTCGGTTTGCCGAGGTCTTTACGGTGGCGTCGTCCAGCGGCGGGTGTGGAAAGACCTTCTACGCCACGAACCTGGCCTGTTACCTGGCGGCGCACACGGAGAAGCGAGTCTGCCTGGTCGATCTGGACCTGCAGTTCGGCGAGGTATCGACGGCGTTGCACCTGCGGCCGAAGTTCACGATCTCGAACCTGCTGTCCCGCGAGGAAGTCGACGACGACGACCTCGACGAGCACGTCGAGGAATATCTCGAAGAGCACGAGCTCGGGTTCTCGGTCCTGGCCGCGCCCTTCAGCCCGGCGGACGCCGACATGATCGCACCGAAGGATGTCTACAAGGTATTGGGCGCATTGCGCCGGCATTTCGACTACATCGTGGTGGACACCCCGGCGCAGCTTTCCGAGATCGTCCTGGCGGCCTTCGACCACTCGACCCGGGTCCTGTGCATGGTGACGCTCGACCTACCGAGTATCCGGAACATGCGGGTATTCCTGAGCACCCTCGAAAAGCTCCGGATCAACAGCCAGACCATCGGGGTCGTGCTGAACAAGGTCGAAGACGACATTGGTATCGACATCAACGACGTGCAGGAAGTCTTGGACAACAAGATCGTCTCGACTCTTCCGTACTCGCGCGAAGTCATGAAATCGATCAACAAGGGGAAACCCGCACTGGTCTCTGCAGCCAACTCGGACATAGGGAAGAGGCTGGCCGCTGGGATGCAACAGTTCCTCTCGGGCGAGAACCCGACGCTCGAGGCCGGATCGGAAGCTGCCGAGGACGGGGATGCGCGCGGGTTTTGGCGGCGCAAGAAAAAGGGAGGCACAGACAAAGTGCCTGAGCTCGAGACGGCCTGACCCGGATGAATCTGTCAGAAAAGCTCGCTGCAGCCGATAGCCCGGCCTCGGCGTCACCCCAGCCGACACCGCCAGCGGGGGAGGGCCCTCCCGAACGAAACCCCCGCGACGCGGATCCCGGGCCGCCGGGCGGCATTGAGCGGAGGGTGGCGAGCAACGCCTTGGCTCCGGGTGCCAAAGCGAATCCGATGCGGCGGGCATCGGATCGCGCCGCCCTCGATACGGCGTGGAAGCAGTCCAAGCAGAAGGTCCAGGCCAAGGTCCTGGCCGAGATCGCCCCCAAGGCGGCAGACCTCTCTCCCGACGAGTTGCGTGAGAAGGTCCGGTCCACCGTCAACGAGATTCTGGAACGCGAAGACATCGGGATCTCGCCCATTGAACGGCAGCGCTTCGTCGAGGAGATGCTCGAAGACGCTCTCGGCTACGGGCCGCTCGAGGCGCTCCTGGCCGACGGCAGCATCTCTGAAGTCATGTGCAACAAGTACGACGAGATCTGGATCGAGCGCAAGGGGAGGCTCGAGCGGAGCGAGATCGTCTTCAATTCTCCGCATCAGTATCGCCGGATCATCGACCGGATGGTGCACGGAGTCGGACGACGTGTCGACGAGTCATCGCCCATGGTGGATGCGAGGCTCGCCGATGGCTCCCGTATCAATGCCATTGTGCCGCCGCTCGCGCTGCACGGGCCCGTCCTCACCATCCGAAAGTTCCCGGAACGGGCCTTCCTCATGGAGGACCTCATCAAAATGGGATCGCTCAGCATGGACGCCGCCGTGTTTCTGGAGGCCCTGGTGCGCGGCAAAATCAGCATGATCGTGGTCGGAGGTACCGGCACCGGGAAGACGACCATGCTGAATGTGCTTTCCAACTACATTCCCGACGGCGAGCGACTGATCACCATTGAGGAGTCGGCCGAACTGCAGATTCAGGGTGAGCACGTCGTGACACTCGAGACGCGCCCGTCGAACGCGGAAGGAACAGGCGAGGTCAGGATTCGCGACCTTGTCCGCAACTCGCTCCGCATGCGACCCGACCGCATCATCGTGGGAGAGTGCCGCGGCTCCGAGACGCTGGACATGCTGCAGGCCATGAACACCGGTCATGCGGGGTCCATGACGACGGTGCACGCCAACACCCCCCGTGAGCTTCTGGGACGACTGGAAACGATGGTCATGATGGGAGGGGTCGAGTTACCGCAACGAGCGATCCGGGAGCAGATCGTGATGGCGGTCGGCTGCCTGGTGCAGCTGCGGCGCACCCCTGCCGGACCTCGCGTGGTGCATTCCATCACTGAGATCCAGGGGATGGAGGGCGAGACCGTTCTCATGCAGGACATCTTTCACCGAGTGGACGTGGACGAAGGAATGGGTCGTCTGGTCGCCACTGGCCTGCGTCCCAAGATCCTCGAGGAACTGTCGCTCAATGGTGTGGACGTGCCGGCACATCTGTTTCGCCGGGACGGCGATGCGCTGTCGGACTCGGCGGGCCGGTCCTCCGGCCGGCATCACCGCCCAGCCCGGCCGGGGCGCGTGGCTGAACCACCATCCGAGGAGCTGTACGAGATGCTGGCGCGTCGGCGCGAAAGCGGGAAGTGAGTGTGACGGTGCTGGCTGCCGGAATGAGCACAGACGGAACGGCGCTTTTGGCGGCGGTCCTGGTGGGTGCAGGGCTTGCCCTCGCCGTCGTCGGGCTGATCATGCGAGTGCGCACGAAGCAGCGCACGCTGGCCCAGATCCTCGACGACACCATCGGAACGCACGAAGTCCCTGTGGAGGTGATTTCCGAATCCCCGGAGCACGGTGAGCTCTCTGCGCTGACGGTCCGCATCGCCGGGATCTTCGGACGGATCGACACCCATGGCGCCTTGGAGCAGCGGTTGGAACGGGCGGCGATACCGTTTCGATCGGGGGAGTATCTCGTCATCAGCTCCGGCATCGCCCTTGCTCTTGCGGTCATCGTCGGGGTGGTGACGAAATCACCGATCGGGTCGGTCATCGCAATCGGCCTGGTGGCGGGAATCGCCTGGTATCTGCCGTCACGGCGAGCGGCAAAGAGGATAAAGCAGATACAGGAGCAGCTGCCCGACGCTCTGGCTCTGATGTCGGCCTCCGTGGAGGGTGGCCAGACGTTCCAACGCTCCATCGACATGTACCGGCGTGATGCAAAGGCGCCTCTTTCGGAAGAGCTGGACCGGGTGATGGCCGAGGTTGCCGTCGGATCCGATCTCGTGGTCGCACTCGAGAACATGGCTGAACGCTCGGGCGTCGAAGATCTCACGTGGGCGGTCGAGGCGGTGCGGATTCAACAGTCCACCGGTGGGCGTTTGGCTCCCATCCTCCACACGCTGGCGGACTTCATGAGGACCCGTCAGGAGGTCCGACGTGAGGTGCAGACGCTCTCGGCTGAAGGGCGGATGTCGGGGTACGTCCTGTTCGCGATCCCGCTCTTCCTCGTGTTCGCGCTCGAAGCGAAGGACCCCAGCTACCTCGATCCCATGATGCACGGCGCCGGACTCATTGTGCTCATCGGTACGGCGGGACTCATGGCGCTCGGATTCTGGATCGTGCGTCGCATGGTCAACATCAAGATCTGAATCGAGGTCCGATGAGCGCGACATACATCGTTCCCTTGGTCGGCATCACGTTGATGATCATGGGGCTGTGCGGCGTCGGCGTCGCGGCCTGGCGGTCGCACAAGGTGTCCAGCCGGCTCGAGTTCATTCGCTCGCTTGGCACCGACGCCGAGCTCTTCGCCGAAGCGCCCCAGGTGATTGAGCGTGTGCAGACCCCGTTGCTCACTCGCATCTTCGGGCCGGCCGCCCGGAGCTTCAAGAATGTCCTGTCTCGGCTCTACCCGTCCAGCGAGGTCGATCGGGTGCATGCCGATCTGCTCAAGGCTGGACTCACCGGAACGATCCGTGCCGAGG
>CAWAHA010000036.1:0-17514 GCA_963781565.1 uncultured Acidimicrobiaceae bacterium
ATACCAAGCATCCAAGAGGGCATCCGGTTTAAGTTGTCACGGAGATCGGCGGCTGAGCTGGCGGACATCTTGTAGCAGCCCGAGCGTATAGTTCGGTCCACTTGGCTGAATGGGTCATCGTCGTTGAGGGAATCAATGAAGACGGCGATGCCATTTGGGAAATCGTCTATGACAGGTAGTCCAGCGACCACAAGCCACGAGCCCACTTGGTTCGGATTCTAGATACCGTGTTTGTTGTAAGACCAACGTTGCCAGTGAGATTCGAGTGTTCAGAAATTGAAACGGATCGATTTCCGGCGACTTGGCCTGCAAAATGGCCCAGGCCATACTCAAAACTCAGGTAGGGAATGCGGGATTTCAGCAGCCCGGGTAAGTCGGCAGGAGTGCAGTCGCACACCGCAACTCAAAGTTTCGACCTCTTAGGGCGCGCGTTGCGATTTCCCCTTTGAGGCCTCCTAGCGGCTGGTGTCGCCTTCGCGGACAGGTCGGCCTTCTCTTGCGATTTCGTGTTTCGATCGGGCGCCACGGATCTACTTCTTGGGCGTAGTCGAGACTCTCCCCCCGTGAGAGAACTAGCAAACGACCTCCGTATTCCTCAGCGATGTACAGCGGGGTAAGGCCACCTTGCGCCACTATCTCGACTGCCATATCTGTCGATATAGCGCTGGAGTAGCCCACGCTGAGGTGAACCAGTGCAGGCGTCGTGGCGCTAGACCCGACCGCCTTCAGCTCGACTCTCGATGAACTCGAGTTAGATACCAATATGGTGGCGGAGTCGGCGTGAACGACGCGAGTCACTACGACGTACTTCCGGTCCCATTCGCCGAGCTTTCCGATCTGACGCTCAACGGAACGAATGTTTGAAATCCGGGAGACCACGCAACTCGGTGCAGAGAAAACAACAGCACCCTCACGAGTGAACTCGACGAACTCTCCCGCGTTCGTCTTTTCCCAGCGCCTGAAACAGATCTGATGCTTCACCCTTAGCCTTGAAAGCTATCTTTACGCCTTGCGAAGATTGGTAGACGACAATACGGTTTTGGTTCGTCTGACGATATTGAGATTCCCAGGTCATGAAGCAGGCCCCGCTCATCGAATACGCCATCCCGCATATATCCGTAACTGCCAAGGCGCACAGTCTCTGACGGAAGCCATGTGGCACGGTAACGAAGGCTTTGAAAGATGCTCCTCGTGTATCGACCAGCTAGGTCAGCGTTCACCAAACGAAACGATATCGCATGTCACCGATATTTGGACCTATGGAGGTCCACGAGATACTCAGTCATTACCGAGAATCTGACTTGTGTTTGAGTCAAGCCGATCGCTCAAGAGGGTACCCATGATTGTCTGCCGCCGCTCGATCTCGCTCTTCAAGCGCATGGCTATACACACGGAGCGTGACCGACGGATCGGAGTGACCGAGCCGGCCGGCCACGGTCCGGACGTCGACGCCGGCGCCGATGAGCTGGGTGGCAGTGAAGTGGCGGAGATCGTGAAGGCGAACAGTCGGAGCCCAACCTCGTTGCGGACCCGGATGAAGAACGACGTGACGTTGTCCGGTCTGAACGGGGTCGTGCCCTCGGAACGGGGAGAACACGAAGGCATCTGCGGGCAACTCGGACCCGGCCTCGGCAATCCACTGCTCAGCCCTCGATCGGTGTCGGGTGAGCAGGGCGACGCCGACCGGATCGAGCGCAACCAATCGACCCCGGTTTGTTTTCGTCGACTTTTCGACGAGACCACCCGGTGCAACGACCAAGGATTTCGCGACGTCGATCGTCCCAACGTTCAGATCCACATCCGACCACCGCAGTGCGCAGAGCTCTCCCCGCCGCATGCCCGTGAGTGCAGCCAACATCAGAAGTGGTGCCAGCCTCGGGTCACGTCGCTCGGCCCCCTCGATGACCTCCCGCACCACCTCCAACGAGGGAGCGGTCACCCGGCTCTGCGAGACCCGCGGCGGCTTCGCCATCTCGGCCACGTTCGTGCGGACCCATCCCCATCGGACCCCCTGGTGGAGCGCGGTCGCGATGATCGCGTGATGGTTACGGATCGTCTTCGGTGACTTGCCGGCGTCCTTCATTGCTCCGTAGAGGGCATCGAGATTCTTCGCCGTCAGCCGGCTGAGCGTCACCTTCCCAAGAGTCGGGCGGATGGTCCGTTCGATCTGGGATCGGTAGTTGCGGATCGTCGTTGGAGAGAGGTCCATTCGCTCGCACTCCTCAACCACTGGTCGAGCAGCTGCCCGAAGGTGGCCCCGACGCCGTCAGAGCGTGACGGAGCCTGCTCGTCGACGAGGTCCCGGAGGGCCTGATCAGCCGCCCGGGCCGGCCCGTGGAAAGTGACTCGAAGTCTGCTTCCGCTTTCCGGTGATCGGGTCGGTGCCCAGCGTCGACCCGCAGCTCCCACACCCCGTCCTTCAGCTTGCGCTTCGACCCACGCACGAGGACCATCGTATTCCCATCCGTGGGATTCGCCGTGGGATAAATCTCGGGGCAGCAGAAGGGCCACTCGCTAGGAGTGGCCCTGACCTGCGCTTTCTTTGGTGGCGGGGGGAGGATTTGAACCTCCGACCTTCGGGTTATGAGCCCGACGAGCTACCAGACTGCTCCACCCCGCGGCGAAGAGGACATCCTACATGGACGGCCGGACCTCCACCACGGCGCCGAGTCCGGCACGACACTCCGGCGCCGGCCCAACGGCTGAACCGCCCTACAGCGTCTGCGCCGTGGGCGGGGGCGGCGGCGGGGAGGACGGGTCGGCCGCCTTCGGGGGGCGGGGGCGGGGCGCGGGGCCGCCGAGCCGTCAGCCGGCCGGGGTTGCCGTCGGGGCCGCTGCGGCCGACTCGGGTGCCAGCGTGATCTGGCCGTGCTCGGACTCGTGCGCCTGCAGCGAGGTCACCAGCTGCGCAATCTCGCCGTCGGTGGCTCGGCGTGGAGCGGCCCGTCTTGGTGGCGTAGAACGCGGCGCCGAGGTCCCGCAGCATGCCGTCGGCCGTCTTCTTGGCCTGGGCATCGTTCATCTTGGCCTGGCCCTTGGCCGCCGCATCCTTGGCCATCTCCGTGGCCGCCGTCGCCTGTGCCTTGACCTTGTCGAGCAGTCCCATCGGAACACTCCCTTTCCTCGCCTCGTCACCCATCATGCGACGGTCCGGCTCCGGCCGCAACCGGAATGAGCCGCCGCTCAGGTCTTGGGTGCCGCCGAGACCAGGGTCGTCGAGGTGGTGCTCGTCGTGTTCTTCGGCTCCGTGCTCGCGGGCACCGAGGTGGTCGTCGTGGAGGCCGTCGTCGATGCGTGCGTCGTCGTCGTCGTGTCCTTCTTCGTCGACTTCCCGCCCTTGACCGGTGGCGTCGTCGTGGTCGTGGTGGTCGTCGGTCGCACCCGGCGTCGTCGCCCCGATCACCTGCTGCGCCTGGGCGATCGCCGCCTGCATCGCGTTGACGTCCGTCTGGAACTGCGCCAGGTTCCCCGCCTTCAGCGCCGCCAGTGCGTTGGTGTAGTCGGTCTGCGCCTGCTGCAGAATCCCCGCCACCGCCGCCGGGACGGTCCCCGTCGAGGACACGCCTCCCGACTCCGAAGGCAGCGACACCGTCGTATTGAGCAGGTCGGACAGGACCGCCGACAGCGAGGTGTCGATCTGCACGTTCTTGCCGAGCACCCCCACCACGTACTGCAGCTGTGGCTGCGGGTTCGTCGTCGGCGACGCGTAGAGCGGCCGCAGGTACACCATGGAATTGGCGATCGGGACCATCAGGGTCTCCCCCAGCAGGACCTCGGACCCGTGCTGGTCGAGCAGCGTGATGTCCGACGACACCTGCTTGTTGGCCGAGATCTCCGCGTCCGCGTTGGCCGGGCCGGCCGTCCCCTGCGGCACCTCGTACAGATTGAGCTGGCCGTACTGTCCCGGATCGGCCAGGCCCGACCATCCACGCCGTCAGGTTGAAGTTCTGGTTCGAGTTCGACAGATTCGTCTGCGATGCCGGGCACGAAGCCGTCCGACACCGTGAAGACCTGATCGTCCGGATCCGTTCCGGGAGCGAGTACACCTGGTACTGCGGCGCCATGCGGGCCGGCGTCGTGGACACGAGCTGACCCTGGTTGTTGTAGGTGTTCTGGGCCAGCAGCGCCTGGGACTGTGGCCCGGCACCGGCGGTCGGGGACAGCTGCCAGGCGTTGCTCGCCGCGTAGAACTGGCCGGAGTTGGTCAGGTGGTAGCGCCCGTAAATGGCGGACTGAATGGAGAAGATGTCCGGCGGGTAGCGCAGGTGGGCCTGCAACGACGCCGGCATCTGCTTAATCGGCACGAACATGTTCGGGAAGGCCGCCGAGTACGCCTGCAGAATCGGGTCGCTCGGATCGGCGTCGTAGAACGTCATCTTCCCCGAGTAGGCGTCGATCACGACCTTCACCGAATTCCGCACGTAGTTGTAGCTGCCCGGCAGGCTGCTCCCGATCGCCACCTGTTGCGTGTCCGCGTTCTGCGAATAGGCGTAGTTGGCCGTGGTCGTGTAGCCGTCGACGATCCAGTCGATATGCCCGTCCTTGTTGATCACGGCGTACGGGTTGTGGTCGAAGGTGAGGAACGGGCGCCGCCGTCTGCGCCATGGTCACCGGGTCACGGATGAACATGATGCGCGACTTGTTGGTGATCTGGCTCGAAATGAGCAGGTTGAAGTCGCCCAGCCGCAGTGCGAAGGCGGCCCGGGTGAAGATGGAGGACAGCTGCACGCCACCCGTGCCCGTGTAGTGGCTCTCGACGTTCGTGCCGTCGGACTTCTGGTAGTCGACCTCCAGTTGCTTCGAGTTGGCCACGACGTAGCCCGTCTCGCCCGAGCCGAAGTAGACGTTCGGCTGGGTGATGGCGGGCATGCCGCTCGAGGACGTCGGCGGCACGTCCTGCACGGCGAAGACGGGGTTATTGGAGTTGGTCTGGTTGCTCAGCCCCACCGCGGCGCCGTTCCCGTGCGTGTACTGCAGGTGCGTGTTGACCCAGGACGCCGCGGGCACGCCCGCCGCCGAAATGTCACGCACGCCGATGAGGACCGGCGTCCGCTGGCCGCTGAGCGTGTAGCGGTCCACGGCCAGGGACGGGAAGGAGTAATAGGACTTGATGCCCTGCAGCCGCTGGAACGTCTGCAGCGAAATCGTCGGGTCGGGGTCCCACTGCCGGATGTTGTCGATGGTCGGCGCGGCCACGACGGTCTGGCTGGCGCTGATGTTGGTCGCGGCCGGGAACTGGTGCACCTTCACGTTGTTGAGGGAGTAGGCGTCGCGCGTGGCCGTGATGTTGCGGTTGATGTACGGCGCCTCCAGCGAGCTCTGCGCCGGGGTGACCTTGAGCGCCTGCAGCAGGGCCGGATAGATGATGCCGACCACCAGTGCCACGAAGGCCCAGATCCCGATGGCCAGGACCGGGAGCGTCCAGCCCTGGCGCCTGATGTTGAAGAGCAGGATCACGGCGGCGAAGATCGACACGTAAATGAGCAGGGTCTCCGCCGGCAGGCGGGCGTGCACGTCCGTATACCCGGCGCCGTTGACGTATCCGTCCTGGGAGTTGACCAGCGACCAGCGCTGCAGGACGTACCCCGCCGCCTTGTCGAGGGCGATCAGGGCCAGCAGCACCGAAATGTGCGCCTTGACGGGCGGGCGGACCCGCGGCAGGCCGCGCTGGGGCTGTATCCCGCCGTTGAAGTAGTGGAACACGACCGAGACGGCCAGCGTCACGATCAGGATGGCCAGCGTCCAATCCACAATGAAGATCAAGAACGGGAGCTTGAAGACGTAGAAGCCGATGTCCTTGTGGAACTGGGGATCGGTGACGCCGAAGTTGCCGCCGTGGCGGAACAGGATCCAGTTGTTCCACTGCCCGACGGTCCCCGACGCGCCGATGAGGGCCAGGACGAAGGCCAGCCCGACGTAGATCCGCCCGGCGTAGGGCCGCACGAACTGCTGGTAGCGCCGCACCAGCTCGTCCTCTTGGGCCAGGACGACGTCATGGCCCGCAATGCGGTCGCACACCACGAGGTTCACCCAGAGCACCGCGAAGAAGATGGCCCCGAAGACGCCGAAGAGCCCGAGCTTTATGGCCAGGAGCGTCGAGAAGACGTTGTGCAGGTCGACCGACGAGAACCAGAGGCTGTCGGTGTAGAGACCCGCCAGCGAGCGCAGCGAGATCAGCAGGATCACGATCACGACGACGAAGCCGATCAGCCACCACCGGGCCCGGTGGCGACGGTGCGGCGCGGGGTCAGCGGACAGATCGCTGGGGATACGCACGAGGGGAGCCTAACGTCCGCCGCACCACCCCCTATGGGCAGTACGCGGCAGGCCAGAAGTCCTGTTCAGTCGGTCGCCGGAGTGATGAGGCAGCGGCAGCCCGAGTGGGCGGGCGGGTGGGCGTGCCCGGTCGGGAACGCCTCGGAGCCCCGCACCGCCCCCGCCAGCGCGTTGTCCTCGCAGTCCGAGCACCCGGTGGCGGTCGTCATCACCCAGCGCACCTTGCCGTTCGCGCTGGCCGCCGCCACGCCCGCCGAGAAGGCCTGCGTGGCCTGGTCGCCGACCAGGCGTTCGACGCGCTCACCCCTCCATTCGCGGAAGGCGGCGCCGATGCGGTTGGCCGGGTCGCCGGCCCCTTCCGCCACCTGCCGGCGCAGGCTGGCCACCATGACGCGGGCCAGTCCCGTCGAGGCCTGCTCCACGGCATCGCCCCGTGGGATGGTGGCCGCGCCGGCTCCGACGAACACCGTGCCGGCGGCGAAGGCCTCGTCGAGGTGACTGCGCGCCGCCGCCGCAAAGACCGCCAGATGTTCGTCCTCGGAGCCCATGAGCTCGTCCGACTCCAGCTCCGGTGCGCTGCGCAAGCGGTCGAGCAGCCGGTTCTGGTCGTCACCCAACTGCCGCTTAATGGTCCGGCTGAGCTTCGAGGAGATGGGCGTCAGCAACTCGTCGCGGCGGGCGATGATCGGCGCGTCGGGGAGCACGACCTCCTCCGCTGCGGGCTCCTCCTCGTCGCCGGCAGACGTCGCCGGAGTCGCCGGAGCCCCCGACATCGGCCACTTCGGCCGCGGCCTTGACCCGATCAGCCACGTCGGCCCCGCTGGCCGACTCGCCCTTCGGGGCAGGCGGGGCCGGCGGCGGAGGCTCCGGCTCTCTGTCTCAGGTGTCGCGGTCTCCGTCGTCTCTCCCGTGCCGGCACGGATGCGGGCGAAGAGCTCGTCGACCGAGGGACCCGCCGCCTCCTCTCCCCCGTCGTGCCCGGAAGCGCCGCCCACGGCCGGGGAGGGTCCCGTCGGTGGCAGCTCACCGGTGACGTGGTCCGGCTCGTCCTGGTCGTGCGGGAGCTCGGCCGTGCCGAGACGGAACTGGTCGGCCACGCCCTGGGCCGCCGCCCGGGCCTCCTCGTCGGTCCGGTCCAGCTGGCCGAGAATGCCGTCGACCCGCTCGCGCACCCCGTGGACCGAGGCCGCCATTTCGTCCCGGGCCGCCCGGAGCTGCTCAATCTGGATCCCGAGGCTGCGTCGCCTCGCCGCCAGGTCGGCCAGGACCCGGCGTCGTGCCTCCTGGACCTGGTCGAGGAGCACCCGCCCCTCGTCCTTGGCGCGGGTGATGATCGCCTCACCCGCGGCAACCGCCTCGGCGATGATCCGCTCACTCTCCACCCGGGCCTCCTGTTCGGCGTTGGCGACCAGCAGCTCCACTTCGCCGACCCGCTCGGCCGCTGCCGTCTCGGTGCGCTCCTGCAACTCGTCGACCTGGCGCTGCGTCTCCCGCAGCAGGGTCGCCGCCCCCTCCTGGGCCTGCACGACAATCCGGGCCGCCTCCTCGTGGGCGTGGCGGAGGATCTGGGCGCTGTGCTGGCCCAACGAGGCCGCCAGCGTGGCCTCGTCCACCACCGGGTGGGCCGCCCGCTCCTCGGCCTCGGTCAGGGTGGCCCGCAGCTCCTCCTCGCGCGCCTCGAGTGCCTCGAGGCTCCGGGCGACCGACTGCAGATAGGAGCGGACCTCGTCGCTGTCGAAACCCCTGCGGACCACGGAGAAGGAGTGCTGCGCGATGTCACCGGCTGCGACCCGGGACGATGAGATGGGGGGGCGTCCTTCTGCCATGGCCAGAGCCTACGGCGCCGCCTGGACCGGCACAGGCTTGATCGGGACCTTTCCGCCGAGGCTCTTGAGGATCCGCAGCACCTGGTCCAGATTGTTGACCCCGTACACGTGGAGTTGCGGGGTGGCCTTGGACTCGGCGGTCTTGTACTCGACGCTGGGCACGAAGAAGACGGTCGCCCCGGCCCGCTCGACGGCGATCGTCTTCTCGGCCACACCGCCCACGTCGCCGACGTTGCCGTTCTGGTCGATGGTGCCGGTCGCCGCCACGATGCGGTTGCCGGTGAGGCGCCCGCTGCTCAGCTTGTCCATGATCCCGAGTGTCATGGAGAGGCCGGCGGACGGGCCGCCGATGTTCTGCGTGTGCACCGTGACCTTGACGGGGAACTGCCAGTCCTGCTGCGTCTGCGGCTGAATGCCGAGGTAGGCCGTCGGCTTCGTCGGCGCGCCGCAGCCGGTGTCGACCAGTCCCTTGGGCGGCGTGCCCAGCGTCACCGACTTGGTGGCGGTCGGTCCGCTCTCGAACTGGCCCACATCGTTGATGGAGGACTCCTCGACGGTGAGCGAGGCCTTCGTCCCGGGCGTCAACCCGTGCAGCGCGTCAATGAGGGAGCAGTCGGTCGTGACCGGCGTGCTGTTCACCGCCGTGATCACCTGCGCCACCTGCAAGGTCGAGGCCGCCGGTGAGCCGGGGGCGATCCCGTAAATGAGCGCGCCGGCGTTCGTCGACGTCACCGTGTAGCCGAGACGCGACAGCGCCGCTGCCGTGGCGAAGGACTGGGCCTGGGTCATCTGCAGGTACCCCTGGTCGAGGTACTGGTCCTCGCTGACCGAGGGCCCCAGCAGTTCGGGCCCGGAGATCACCTCGCTGTCCGAGTCGAAGTACGTGTACTGCAGCCAGCTGAACGCGTTGAGCTGGGTGACGAAGACGTCGGTCAGCAGGATCTTGCCCGTCAGCGGATGGTTGTCCACTGCCGGCACCTCTATGTACTGCGCGACCGGTGTGGCGTCACCGGGCGTGATCACGTAGTAGTTGACCGAAATGCGACCGGCAATCAGCGCCGCCACCAACAGGAGTGCCAGAGCGATCCCGAGGACGGCGGGCCACTTGCGCCGTCGGGCCACGACAGGGGGCGGTGGTAGCGGGCCGACCCCGTTGGGGCCGGCGTCGCTCGTCATGGGGTTCGCCGCGGCTTCCCCGTCGGCGCTCGCGTCAGGTTCGGACATACTCGGAAGGTGAGCGACGATGTTGCCACGGATCAGGGCGCCGAAGGCCGCGCCGCACTTCGGCGCCGCCGCGTCATCGTGGCGGGCCACAGCGGCGACGTCGCCGCGGCCCGGCGGGCGCTGACCGACCCCGACCCCGGCGTGCAGGCCGCCGCGCTGGGCGCCCTGGCCCGTCTGGGCCAACTGATGGCCGCCGAGGTCGAGGCCGCGCTGGCCGGCGGTGCGCCCGAGGTCCGCCGGCGGGCCGCCGACGTCGCGCTCGGCGCCCGGGGCACCGGCACGCGCTCGTCGCTGCCGCGCGCCGTGACGGCCGCACTCGACGACCCCGATCCGCTCGTGGTCGTCGCCGCCGCCTGGTTCCTGGCCGAGCGTCAGATCCGCGCCGCCGTCCCGGCACTGGCGGCCACCGCCACCGACCACGCCGACGCCCGCTGCCGCGAGGCCGCGGTGGCCGCGCTGGGGGCGCTGGGCGATGTGGCCGGTCTGCCGGCCGTTCTCGCACGCGTTGCACGACTCGCCCACGGTGCGCCGCCGCGCCACCGTCGCGCTCGCCGGCTTCGACGACCCGCGGGTGACGCCCGCGCTGCGGGCGGCGAGCGGGGACCGGGACTGGCAGGTGCGCCAGGCGGCCGGCGAGTTGCTCGACGAACCGGCCCCCTGACCCGACAGCCGAACAGCTGAACGCCGAAAGGGAAATCAGTCGTCGTCGCTGAAGAGCCGCTTCAAGCGGTCGAAGGACTCGAGGCACACGCCGGCGCCCTGCACCACGCACTCGAGCGGCGTGTCGACCAAGTGCACCTGGACGGCCGTGGCATCGGCCAGGCGTTGTGTCATGCCGCGCAGCAGTGCGCCCCCGCCGGTCAGGTGGATGCCTTGGAAGATGATGTCCTGGGCCAGTTCCGGTGGCGCCTCGCCCAGGCACTCGGCGGCGGCGGCCACGATCGACGCCACGTTGTCCTCGAGCGCGCCACGCACTTCCGCCGGCGACAGGACGACGGTCTTGGGCCGTGCCGGTGGCGACCTCGCGCCCGCGGATCTCGGCTTGCTGCTCGTGGTCGTGGGGCGCGGCGGAGCCGATGGCCAGCTTGACCGCCTCGGCCGTGCGCTCGCCGACGGCCACGCCGTACTCGTGGCGCACGTAGTTCTGAATGGAGGCGTCGAAGTCGAAGCCCCCGCAGCGCAGCGCCTGCACCGCCACGACGCCACCCAGCGAAATGACGGCCATCTCCGCCGTGCCGCCACCGACGTCGACGACCATGTTGCCCACGGGCTCGTGGATGGGGAGCCCCGCCCCGATGGCGGCGGCCATGGGCTGCTCAATCAGGAAGCTGGCCGACGCGCCGGCCCGACGCGCCGCCTCCTTCACGGCGCGGCGCTCGACGGCCGTGATGGCCGAGGGGACGCAGATCAGCACCTTGGGCCGGTTCAGGCGGCCCACGCCGACGCGCCGCAACAGCACGCTGAGCATGCGCTCGGTGACCTCGAAGTCGGTGATGGCGCCGCCGCGCAGCGGCCGCTCGGCCACGATGTACCCCGGCGTCCGGCCGATCATCTGCCAGGCGTCGGTGCCGATGGCGAGCACCTCGCGGCTGCGCGAATCGAGCGCGACCACGGTCGGCTCGTTCAGGACCAGGCCCTTTCCCTTGGCGTAGACAAGCGTGTTGGCCGTCCCGAGATCGATGGCCAGGTCGCGTGACATGCGGCCTCATGGTACGGCCGGGCGGTCGGCCGACGGCACTTTCCTGGTCTTTCTCGGTATCGTCGCCTCAGTGAGCGACGCGCCCGAGGAGCCCGAAGACGGTGCGCCGGGCCCGGGTGAGGGCGGCGGAAGCGGGCCCGGACGAGCCCGACGCTCCCCTCCGGGGCTGGATAGACCCCGATGACCGGCTGTGGCGCCACCCCAGTGAGGTGGCCGGCCCCGGCCCGGTCGGGGGTGCCCCGTCCCTGTTCCCTCCCCCGCGCCACCACAACTACCGGAGCGCCGTCATGGTGCTGGTGGGGGTCGGGGCGGTCATGGCTGTCGTGGCCTGGGTCATCGTTCTGCTCTCCCCCGCGTCCGACCACCCCCCCGAAACCGCCTCGCAGGACACCGCCAACAGCCCGCTGACGACCCTGGCCGGTGTGCAGAACGCGCTGCCGGCCGCGGCCGACGCGGCCGGGCACTCCATGGTGGAGCTGCAGGCGACGACGACCCACGGCACGGTCCTGCTCGTCGGGGTGGCCGTCGCCGAGGGCGGGCTCGTCGCCACGACGGCCGATCTCCTGGCCGGCCTGCGCCACCTCGACGTGGTCGGCCCTGCCGGCGCGCTCCAGGCCGCCTCGGTGGTGGCCATGGACAAGGCGTCCGATGTGGCGCTGGTGAACGTGCCCGAGGACCTGCCGGTGGCGCCCTTCGCCGACGATACCGACCTCGACAACGGTGATGCCGACATGGTCCTCACATTCGTGGCCGCCGATGGCCACGCCATTGCGCTGCACTGCACGCCGGGCGCGGTGACCGCCGTCGGCGCGGCCATCGCCGGCGGTCCCGCCACCACCATGCCGTCCATCACCTCGTCGCCCGCCACGCCGGCCGTCATGGCCGGCGAGCCGTTGCTCAACGCCGACGGGTCCGTGCTCGGCATCCTCTACGACGCCGAACCGGGCACGGCCCCCGCCACCTTCCTCCCGAGCGACCTCGTCGTGGGCGTGGCCGACGACCTGCGGTCCCAGAACCGGGTGGTGCACGGCTGGCTCGGGGTGCAGGGGACCGATGCCCCCGGCGGTGCCGGCGCCAAGGTGGCCCAGGTGCAGTCCGGCGGGCCGGCGTCCGGCCGCCTGCAGGTGGGCCAGCTGATCACGGCGGTGAACGCCACCCCGGTGCGCACCATGGCCGAGGTGCGGGCCCTGCTCTACGTCCTGCCCCCGGGGACGCCCATCACGGTGTCGGTGGCGCAGCCCGGCCGGCACCAAGGTCGTGGACGTCACCTTGGGCACCTCCTCCTAGGCTGCAACGGTGAGCATGTTCGGTTCCAGCGACCCCGACAATCCGATGGGTGGCCTGCTCGGCGACCTGATGAAGGTCATCGGTTCGGGGCCCGGTGCAGGCGACAACTGGTTCGAGGCCGCCCGCAGCCTGGCTTTCGGCGTGGCCACGGACGGCGGCGAGGACGAGAACCCCGACCCGCTGGTGCGCATCGCCTTCGAGGAGCTGGCCCGCGTGGCCGAACTGCACGTGGTGGAAGCCACCGGCATCGGGCCCGCCGCCGGTATCGGCGGCGTGGCCTTCGAGGCGGTCGGGCCCGGGCAGTGGAGCTTCCGCGTCCTCGAGGCGTACCGGCCCGTCCTCAAGTCCATGGTCGAGGCGCAGCAGCAGGGGGCGGCGGCCGTGCCGTCGTCGATGGACCTGAGCGAGCTCGACCCCGACGCCGCCGGCGGCCTCAGCGGGCTGCTCGGGCAGTTCGCCCTCACGCTCGGCCCGGTCTTCCTCGGCATGCAGTTCGGCTCAGCCGCCGGGCACCTGGCCCGGCGCGCCTTCGGGCAGTACGCCCTGCCGCTGCCCTGGCCCGAGTCGTCCACCCTCCTCCTCGTGCCGGGCAACGTGGCCCGTTTCGCCGAGGACTGGAGCCTCCCGCTCCAAGAGGTCCAGCTCTGGGTCTGCCTGCGCGAGCTCACCATGCATGCGGTGCTGACGCGGCCCGGCGTGCGCGCCTCGCTCATGACGCTGCTCGGTGACGCCTCGGCGCACGCGGCGGCGGCGCAGCGCTCCATCGTGGAGCGCCTGGGCGACGGCCTGGGCGACCAGGCGTCACTCGAGGAGGCCCTGGGCGACCCCGAGGCGCTGCTGTCGGACCTCATCAGCCCCGAGCAGCGCAACATCTCGGCCACGCTCACGGCGCAGACCACTGCTATCGGCGCCTACGTCGACCACATCACCGCCGGCATTGCGGAGAAACTGACGTCGTCACCCTCGGCGCTGCGCGAGGCCTGGTACCGCTACCGCATTGAGGAGGGGAAGGGCGAGCAGGCCTTCGCCGGCCTCTTCGGCCTCAACGTCGGTCAGGACGAGGTCGACCGGGGACGTGCCTTCGTCACCGGCGTGCTCGAGCGCGCCGACGAGAGCGCGCTGATGCGCCTCTGGTCCGACGAGCTCGACCTGCCCACCCCCGCCGAGGTGGACGCGCCCGGATTGTGGCTCGCCCGTATCGGGCTCCTGGACTGAACGCGTCCCGTCGCTTCCGGCCGGCACCGTGCCGGTGGAACCGCCGTTCGCCAAGCGACGCGTCAGCCCGTCGCCTGCTGCGTCAGCCCACTCGTGCCGGCGTGCGCACCGGTTCGCGCCGACGGGCCGGCACACGCCGCCCGGTCGTGGCCGCCGGCCGCAGCCGCAGCCGCAGGAGCAGTCACGCCGAAGCTCTCGAGCTCGCTGCGGGCGAAGGCCGTCGTGACCCGTCCCCCGAGGATGAGCGTCTCGATGGTGCCGTCCCACCCCGGTGCGATGGCGTAGACGTATTCGGCCATGGCCTCGTCCTCGCGGATGGTGGTCAGCAGGTTGACGAGGTCGAGCCGGTGCTCCACCTTGGCCGTCTCGGGCTGGTCCGCCGGCGAGAGCGTGCGCACCAGCGCCGCCTCGTCGTCGGTCAGCGTGCCGACCCGCGCCGTGATCTCCCGGACGATCCCCGTCTGCTCCATGCTGTAGGTGTCTCCCACCGTGTGCCCCTCCCTCAGGCGGACGTCTCGTCCGCAACGCTTCGACAACAACGGGCAGATCGTTGCAGTGCGAAGGTGTCACCGGGTGGCTCCCGGGGGGCAACTTGGGTGCAGATTCTGAACGGGCGCTGGGTCCGGGCAGGGCTCCTGCCTGGCGCTTCGCGGCGCCCGGGCTCAGGCCTCGGCTTCCTCGCCCCAATCGAGCACCCATTCGAGCGCCAATTGCTCGCGCTCGGCGTCGCGCGACGACCCGCTCGCTGTTGCGCCGGAACTGGGGGTCGTGCGGGGGAAGCAGCACCAGCCGGGCCAGGACGCGCTCACGGAATTGGTCGATCACCTCGGGCGGGCCGTAGTCGGACTGGACCTCCCAGTGGGGGGCCACGGGGCCCAGGTAGACGACGCGCACGTGCCCGATTGGCTCGACCGGCTCACCTTCCTCGACGACTTCTTCCTCGGTGTCCGGGGACATGGAACCTCCTGGCATGGGCGATCCCGGCCAGCGTAGTCTTCGGCGAGAGAGGGACATTCTCCCTGGTAGAACGAGAATCGGGCCTCGGATTCTTAGGAACTTCCTATCCCGATAACCTGGCTCTGAACTGGGTGCTCCCGTAAAATGATGCGTGAAAAGGGAGCCGAACAATGACGACCGATTGGATGGCCGGGGGCAAGTGCAGAGAAGTTGCGCCCGATGTCTTCTTCCCCAATGACGGGATGGGTGTGCTCGTGGCGCAGCGGATCTGCGCCGAGTGCCCGGTCTCGGAGGCCTGCCTCGAGTACGCACTGGAGCACCACATCGACCACGGGGTCTGGGGTGGCGCATCCGAGCGTGAGCGCCGCCGCATTCTGCGCCGCCGCCGCCTCTCGCACGCCGTCGCCGTCAAGTAGGCCCTGACCCCCGGGGAGCGCCTGACTCCCCGCCCTCCGGCGTGCCACGCTGGCGCCGTGCTCCTCGAGTGCGTGGTCAACGTCAGCGAAGGCCGCGACGAGGCGGTGCTCGACCACTTGGCCGCGGCGGCTGGTCCCGCCCTGCTCGATACGCATCGGGACCCCGACCACAACCGCACGGTCTTCACCCTCGCCGGCCCCGCTGACCTGGTCGAAGAGTCCTCCCGGGCGCTCGCCCGCGCCACCCTCGACCGCCTCGACCTGCGCCGGCACAGCGGTGCCCACCCCCGGCTCGGCGTGCTCGACGTGGTGCCCTTCGTCCCCTACGAGCCCCGCCGGTCTGCGCCCCGGGACCTCACGGCGGCCGTCGAGGCACGCGACCGCTTCGCCCGCTGGCTCGGCACAGACATGGGTGTGCCGAGCTTCCTCTACGGTCCCCTTTCCGGCGGCCGGACCCGGTCCCTCCCCGACATCCGCCGGTCGGCCTTCGGGGCGGCCCCCGACGGGCTGCGCCCCGACGCCGGCCCGCCGCAGGCCGACCCCCGCCATGGTGCGGTCGCCGTGGGGGCGCGCCCGGTGCTGGTGGCCTACAACGTCTGGGTCTCCTCGGTCGAGGTGGCCCGCCAGGTGGCGCCGCTGGTGCGCGGGCCCGCCGTGCGTGCGCTCGGCCTGGCCGTGGGGGCGCGGGCCCAGGTGTCGTGCAACCTGATCGACCCGGACCGGTTCGGGCCGGCCCGCCTCTACGACGAGGTGGCCGCCCTGGTCGGCGAGCGTGGCGCCGCGGTCGAAGGCGGCGAGCTGGTCGGGCTCATCCCCGAGGTCGTGCTGGCCACGGTGCCCGCCGGCAGGCGAGCGGAGCTCGGCCTGTCAGAGACGGCGACGGTGGAGGCCCGGCTCGCTGCACGTCGGTGATGCGTGCGTGCGTGTTGTCGTGCGGCGGTGCCGGTGGCGGCCGTCGAGCCGCCGACGGTCGAGCGGTCGAGCGGTCGAGCGTGAGCGCCCGCCCCTCGTCAGGAGGCGCTGATCGCGATGTCCCGGCGGGCCAGGGCACGGGCCCGGCGTAGGCGCCGGCGCTCGCGCTCGCTCATGCCGCCCCAGATGCCGAACTTCTCGCCATTCGCCAGGGCGTACTCGAGGCAGTCTTCGCGCACGACGCAGCCACGGCAGACCTCTTTGGCCTCGCGGGTGGATGCGCCGCGCTCCGGGAAGAACAGGTCTGGATCGACTCCCATGCAGTTGGCCTGCAACTGCCAGCTTCGTTCTTGGCGACCGTAGAGCGTGGTGACTATGTCAACTGGCACTGGGTTCGCCCCCCTTCTTCGCCACAGGTGGCAATGGTGTAGTTACAGCGGTGTAGTCATGTCATCTTTCACTACGCACCCCGAGGCGCAAGGGGAAATTGCTGATTCCAGGCACGAAACACGCGCATCCGGACGCCACCGGCTCTGCGCCGCCAGTGGAGAACCCCAGGTGGGAGCATGTTTCGGGGCACGCCCGGGCTGAGCCCAACCATTGTCCGATGATTTCGTGAAGTTGTGGCCCCGGAGGGCCGAAATCGGGCCGACCTGCCGAAAAATCGGAGGTCAGGCGGTTGCGGCGGACCGCCGAGCGAGCCGGCCGGGCCGCTAGCCGGCGGGGCGCAGCACGCGACGGTGCTGCAGGAAGTCGACCAGCACGTAGCCGCCCAGCGCGTCGGGTGTCGTGTAGAAGGTGCGGCCGCCGTTGACCCGGGCGATCTGCTCCACGAAGGGGTAGTGGGTGCGCTGCAGGTCGAGGGCGAAGGTGTTGATGACGATGCCGGCCCGGGTGCAGCGGATGACCTCGGCCATGGTGCGGCGCAGCGTCTCGGGGACCGGCGGGTAGTTGAACCAGACCTCGCCGGCGTCGTCGATGTGCGCCGTCGGCTCGCCGTCGGTCACGACGATGATCTGCTTGGTCCCGTGCTCGTGGGCCAGCATGCGCCGCGCCAGCGCCAGCGCGTGCTGCAGGTTGGTGCCGTAGACGTAGTCCCACATCGCCGTGGGCACCTCGTCGGGGCGGATTTCGCGGGCGACCTCGGAGAAGCCCACGATGCCGAGATAGTCGCGGGGAACTTCGACGAGATGAGCGTCTGCAGGGCCATGGCCATGCGCTTGGCCGGCACGAAGTTGTCGCGCATCGGCATCGACATGGAGAGGTCGACGGCCAGCACGGTGGCCGAGCGGCTCAGCGCCTCGACCTCGACCACCTCGAAGTCCTCGGGCGTGAGGCGCACCGGCACGCCCGACGCCGCCGCGCCGCACGGCGTTGTGCACCGTGGTCGAGAGGTGCAGGTTCAGCGGGTCGCCGTACTCGTAGGCCTTGGTCGTCTCCTCGCGGTCGTGACCGGTGCCGGTGCGCAGCGCGGAGTGGTCCCCGATGCGGTCCTTGTTGATCTGGCCGAACAGGTCGGCCAGCGCCTTCTGGCCCAGGCGCCGCACGCCCTGGGGCGTCAGCTCAATGCGGCCGCCCTGCTGTTCGATGAGCCCGGCGTCGGCCAGCGACTTGGTCAGGTTGGCCAGGCGGTCGAGCGCCCGCGCCGCGTCCTCGCCCATGTGCTGGCGCACCTGGTCCAGGTCGATCTCGCCCAGCGCCG
>CAWAHA010000037.1:0-18887 GCA_963781565.1 uncultured Acidimicrobiaceae bacterium
CCGAGTCGGCCAGCGAGGTCGTGAGCGTCGTGGGGAACGGCGCCGTCTGCAGCATCTGCAGGCGGACGCGGCGCAGACGCGTCGTCATGTTCGTCGGTACCCGGGAGGTGGTCGTAGGCGGCGCCGGTGGCGAGGACGACGAGGTCCCCCTCCCAGCGCGTGGCCGTGGTGTCGACGAGCGCGTGCGGCTCGGCCCGGACGACGCGGCAGCCCGCATGGAACCGGTAGCGGTTTCCGTGGGTCGCCGCGATGTGGGCGCGCAGGGCGGCCAGCGCCAGCCGCGGCTCGACCACCGCGTCCTCGCGTGCAGTGCAGCGCTCCCTCGACGTCACCCCGCACGGCCGGGTTGCAGGCGCGCACGTCGTCGGGCTCCAAGAAGGAGATGTGGCGCGCCGCTGCGTCGGGATGCCCTGCGAACGCCCGCATCACGGAGCGGGCCGCCGAGTCGGTGGCGACGGTGAGCGAGCTCATCGGGCGGAAGCCGATGCCGGGTGCCAGCGTGCCGATCTCCTCCCAGCGTCGGCGGGCGCGCCGGGCGACCGCGAGCTCAGCCCCGTACGACGACCGCTCACCCAGATCAGGCCGAAGTTCCGCACCGAGGCGCCCGTCGGGCCGGCTTCGGCTTCCAGGTGGTCCACACTGAACCCGGCCTCGGCCAGCTCGAGCGCGTGCCAGGTGCCGATGATGCCGCCGCCGGCGACGACGGCGCGGGCGGGGCGTCACCCGTGACCGTTGGCGGTGCGGGCCGCGGCCCGTATGGCGTCGGCGGCCTGCCACGGTTTGGGCTGCCCGAAGATGGCGCTGCCGGCCACCAGGACGTTGGCGCCGGCGGCCACGGCAACGGGCGCCGTGGTGGTGTCGATCCCGCCGTCCACTTCGATGTCGACCTCGAGCGCGTCGGCCGTGACGGCCGCCCGCACCTGCGTGACCTTGGCCATGACGTCGGCGATGAAGCTCTGGCCCCCGAAGCCGGGAAACACCGTCATGCACAGCACCAGGTCGACGTCGCCGAGGTAGGGCTGCACGGCCTCGAAGGGGGTGTCGGGGTTGAGCGCCAGCCCCACCCGCAGGCCCAGCCCGCGCATCTGCGCGATGAGCTCGTCCGTGTTGCCGATCTCGACGTGCACCGTGCAGCCGTCCGCGCCGGCGTCGGCAAAATCCTTCAGGTACCGCCCGGGTTCGGTCATCATGAGGTGGCAGTCGAAGAACAGCGGCGTGTGGCGCCGCAACGACGCCACCACGGGCGGTCCGATCGTCACGTTGGGGACGAAGTGCCCGTCCATGACGTCGACGTGGAGCCAGTCGGCGGCCTGGCGCCACCTCGCCCACCTGCTCGGCCAGCAGGCCGAAGTCCGCCGAAAGCAGCGACGGCGCGATGCGCAGGTCGCCGGTGCGTCCGGGGTCTCGCTCCGTCGTCGCTGTCGATCCTTCCAACGGTCCGCCGCTCCGGCTCAGGGGAAGCGGGCCCAGCAGAGGATGCGCCGGAACCCGTAGAAGTAGGGCTCGCGCTCGCCGAGCTCTTCGATCAGCCGCTCCCGGTAGCGCTCGACGAAGGCGTCGAAGAGCTCCGGGCTCAACCGCTTGCGATAGGGCGTCAGCAGCGTCCCCATGACCCACTCGACGACCTCACCGGTCGACTCGAGCTCGTGGCCGTAGACCTCCATGCGCACGACCTGATCCTTGGCACCCAACTCGTAGAGCAGGTCGGCGTACAGCTCGGGCGAGAGCACGAAGCGGCCCCGGTCCTCGGGGACGTCGCCGTAGAGCGCATCGATGAACGGGGGCTCGTTCGCCACGGCCTGGGCCAGCAGGTGTGACGGATGGCGGTAGTTGGCGGGTACCTGGAAGGCCAGCTGACCGTCGGGTCCCAACGCGGTGCGCATGCGCGCCAGCAGATTCAGGTGGTCGTCGATCCACTGCAGCGACGCATTGGCGAACACGAGGTCCAGGCCTTCGTCGAGCCACGTCGCAATGTCACCCTGGGCGAAGGAGAGGCCCGCCACATCGCCGTGCGAGGACTGGGCCCGGGCCAGCATGGCCGGGGACGAGTCGATCCCGACGGTCTTCTCGGCGGCCAACTCCTCGTGCAGGATTTTGGTCAGGTCGCCGGTGCCGCAGCCCAGGTCGACGACGCGGCCGCCTGGGACGGGGTGGCAGAGCGTGAGCAGATCGTCAAACGGCTGCTGACGTTCGGAACGGAACCGCTCGTACTGGTCGGGGCTCCACCCGTCGATCGGAGTCACGGTCACCGCACAAATGTCTAGTCCGTTCCGAGCCGCTCGCCCGCCCCGGGCCGCACTCCGCGCAGCCACTCCTCGGCTGACATGGGAGAACGGCTCTCGGGCTGCACCTGTGCGAGGACCAGGCTGCCGCCACCGGTCGCGACGACGGGCGCCATGGAGGGAACCGGGTGGTGCAGCGTCGGTGCCGGCCTCGTTCGGCCCGGGGAGGGTCGCCAGCACGGTCAGCCGCTTGCCGCGGAACGTCGTCCAGGCCCGCCCGAGGCGCACGACGCGCCGGAGCTCCACCGCCGGCCTGGCCCAGTCGAGGTGCAGATCGTCCGTGCTGATCTTGTCGGCCAGCGTGACCTCGCCCGCCTGCGGCACCGGGTCGGGCAGGCCGGCGACCCCCTGGGCCAGCGACTCCACCACCAGTGTGCTCGCCACATCCACCAGCTCGAGGCGGAGCGCGGCGAGCGTGATCTCGTCGTCGAGCGGGCACGGTGCGCACGGCGTAGACGGGGCCCGTATCGAGCCCCTCCTCCACCTTCATGAGGCAGACCCCCGTCTCGGGGTCCCCGGCGAGGATGGCGCGTTCGACGGGTGCCGCACCGCGCCAGCGGGGCAACAGCGAGAAGTGCAGGTTGACCATCGGGATCTGCTCGAGGAGCCGCGCCGGGATGATACGGCCATAGGCCACCACCACCGCCAGCTCGACGCCGGCGGTCGTCAGGTCGTCCATGTCATGGGTGACGGGGATGCCGAGTTCAGTGGCGGCGGCCTTGACCGGGCTCGGCGTCACGTCCTTGCCGCGGCCGCGGCGGCGGTCCGGGCGGGTGACGCACAGCGCGATGTCGTGCCCCGCCTCGACCAGCGCGCGCAGCGGGGGCACCGCCATGTCGGGAGTGCCGAGATACGCCAGGCGGGCCACCCGTTCACCGTAGGGCAGGTGATGTCCCCGCGACGGCGAGCGGGGACGGGCGGCGGCGAGGCGACGGTCGGCGCCGGGCGTTGCGGCGTCAGCGGGTGAAGAGGTTGGCGAGCCCGTCGGGATCGGACGCCGCCAGATTGAGCGTGCGGCTGCGCAAGATCTTGAGTGCTTCCTTGCGCTGGTCCTCGTTGAGGTGCTCCACCAGCAGGATGCCGTCGAGGTGGTCGAGCTCGTGCTGGAAGACCCGCCCTTCGAGCTCGGACGCCTCAATGGAGATTTCGTTCCCGTCGAGGTCGAGACCCACCAGGTGCACCGCGTTGGGTCGCACGATCTCCCAACTCAGACCAGGCACCGACAGGCACCCCTCGTCGTAGGTCCACTCCCCGTCGCTCTCGATGATCTTCGGGTTGATGACGGTGTGGGCGCCGTCGCCAACGTCGTACACGAAGATGCGGCGCTGCACTCCCACCTGATTCGCCGCCAGACCGGTGCCGGGGGCGTCGTACATCGTCTCGATCATCGAATCGACCAGGCTGACCACGGCACCGTCGATCTCCTCGACCTCCTTGGTGCGCTCTTTCAGCACGGGGTCGCCGTACTGGCGGATGGTGAGGCTCGACATGGCACCCATCTTACCGGCGGCCGTTCCCAGCCCTGATCGCGCCGGCGCCACCAGGCGCAGACATCGGCCAGGCGTCAGAGCGTGGCGGGGTCCACCTCGACGCGCAGCCCGCGGCCGGGCGGCCGGGGGGTCCGGCCCAGGAGGTCGCACAGCGGAGCGTGGCCGTCGGCCCGCAACAGGAAACGGTCGTCGCCGAGCGGTGACAAGGTGACGCCGTCAGCGGCGGCGGGCGGGCCGTCGACCTGAAGCCGCAACGCCTCGGCGTAGGCGGGCGCGAGTGCGCCGGAGACGAGCGCCAACGCAGAGAACGGCGGGAGCGCCGAGGTACGGCGGATCGCCACCTCGTCGGCCAGCACCGGTGTCGGGTCACCGAGCGCGACCGCCTGCAGCAGCGGGTGCTCGGGCACCCGCGTCTGGACCTGCAGGCGCGCCCAGGGCGCGCCCGTGCCGCGGGCGACCACCAAGCGGGCGGCGCGGACGAACAGCGCCAACGTCTCCTCGGTGGCGGAGAGGCGCGGTGCCAGCAGGTGCAGATCGATGTCGAGGAAGGCCACGGCTGCGGCACGCCGGACACGATGGAGCACCGCCTCGGTCCCGATCAGGACGGGGGTCGTGGGCAACGGTGCGCCGCGTCCCCGCCTGCGGGCCCGCCACCTCCCCCACCTCGGCGCCGAGGAGCGCCACCAACTCCTCGCGCAGCCGGCTCACCCCGGCCCGCAACGTCTTCATCCGCAACCGGCCACAGGACGCACAGACGACCGGGCGGGTCTCGTCGCAGCGTGGGCAGCGGAGGATCTCCTCGCCCCGGGGCTGCGCCACGGCTGCACCGCAGCGGGCGCAACAGGCGAGCTCGCCACAGTGCCGGCAGGCCAGCAGGCGGGCGCCGCCCGTCCGGTTGTAGACGCACACGAGCGGGCCGCGCGCCTGCGCCTCGGCATCGTCGAGGACCGAACGGGCCAGACGGACGAACTCCTCGGAGAACAGGCCGCTACGCGGGTCCGCGCCGCGGCGGTCGACCCGCTCCAGCACGGGCCAGCCCGCCCGCTCCTCGGGACGGCGACGGGGCGAGGGTCCGCAGCGACCGGATCCGCCGCCAGCGCCACCGGCGGCACCGGTGACGCCAGAAGGCAGGGCACCCCCGCGCGCCGGGCCCGCTCGATGCAGGACATCGACGGCGCTGTAGGTCGGGGCGCTCTCCTCCCGGTAGGCGGCATCGTGCGCGTCGAGCACCACCACGGCCGCCAGCCGCGGGGCCGGGGCCCACGCCGCGGCACGACTGCCGACGACCACGGGCCAGCCGGCGCGGGCCTGTTCCCACGTGCCCGCCGTCGGCCAGCCCCGGTGCTCGAGCCGAGCCGAGAGCCGCTCCGCCCAACCCGCCGACGGCACGAGGACGAGCACGCTGCCCTTCCGGGCGCGCACGGCGTCGTCCGCCAGGACGGACAGGACGAGAGCAATCGGATCGGCGAGCGGGGGCTCCCGCACGACGGTGACGCCCGGCTGCGCCAGATCGAGGTCAGCGCGGCGCGGCGCCGCCGGAATCGGCGTGCCGGTGCATCGTGGCGGGACGGGCAGGCCGCGCACGATGGTCTCCGGGTGACGCGCTGCGGAGGAAGAACGAGGCCGGGCCGGCCCAGCGCCAGGCCGCCCACTCCGCCAGCTCCACCACGGCCGAGGGTGGGCCCCACCCCAGCCACGACTTCAGGGGGAGGACCTCGACGCCGGCGGGCGTCCCGACGTCCTCGTCGACCACCCAGCCGCGCACGGTCCGCCCGTGGAAGGGCGCCCGGACGCGCGAGCCGATGTGGACCTCGTCGCGCCAGCCCGCCGGCACGGCATAGTCGAAGGTCTTGGCCACCGCCGCCACCTCGGTCCGGACGCGCACCACCCGTGGCGCGGTGTCGTTGCCGGTGGCCTGCGTCATGACGTCACTGCGACCGGTCGAGAGCTCCCCTCAGGGGAGCGGTCGGGCGATCAGAGTCCCAGGGCGGACCGCAGGTCGTCCACCCGGGGGGTGGCCTCCCACGTGAACTCCTTCTCCGAACGCCCGAAGTGGCCGTAGGCCGCCGTCTTCTTGTAGATCGGGCGGCGCAGGTCGAGGTCGCGGCCGATGGCGGCCGGGCGGAGGTCGAAGAGCTCGCGCACGGCATCGGCGATCTTCTCGGGGTCGACGGTCTCCGTGCCGAACGTCTCGACGAGCAGGGAGACCGGGTGGGCGACCCCGATGGCGTAGGCGACCTGGACCTCGCAGCGCTTGGCGGCACCGGCCGCCACCACGTGCTTGGCCACCCACCGCGCCGCGTAGGCCGCCGAACGGTCCACCTTCGAGGGGTCCTTGCCCGAGAAGGCGCCACCACCGTGGCGGGCCATGCCGCCGTAGGTGTCGACGATGATTTTGCGGCCCGTGAGCCCGGTGTCGGCGTGGGGCCCACCCAGCTCGAAGATGCCGGTCGGGTTGACGAAGATGCGCAACTCGTCTGTGTCGAGATCCGTCGGCAGCAGCGGGTTGATGACGTGCTCCGTCAGGTCCGGGCGCAGCTGCTCCTCGAGGTCGATGCCGCCGGCGTGCTGGGTCGAGATCAGCACGGTGTCGATGCGCACCGGGCGGCCGTCCTCGTAGACGACCGAGACCTGGGTCTTGCCGTCGGGACGCAGGTACGGCACCGTGGCGGCCCGGCGCACCTGGGCCAGGCGCTCCGAGAGGCGGTGCGAAAGCCAGATCGGGAGCGGCATGAGGTCGGGCGTCTCGTCGCAGGCGTAACCGAACATCATGCCCTGGTCGCCCGCGCCCTGCGCGTTGAGGACATCCTCGCCGGCCTTGCCACTGCGCAGCTCGAACGAGTCGTCGACGCCCTGGGCGATGTCGGGCGACTGCGCGTCGAGCGAGACCAGCACGCCGCACGTCTTGCCGTTGAACCCGTAGGCGTCGTTGTCGTACCCGATGTCGCACACGGTGTCGCGCACGAGGGCGGGGATGTCGACATAGGTGGACGTCGTCACCTCGCCGGCCACCACCACGAGGCCGGTCGTCAGCAGCGTCTCACAGGCCACCCGGCTCGGCGGGGTCGCCTTCGAGCATGGCGTCGAGGACGGCGTCCGAGATCTGGTCGGCCATTTTGTCGGGGTGGCCCTCGGTCACCGATTCCGAGGTAAAGGTCGTTCTCACGTGGTGCTCCGCTTCTCGTCGTGGTGGGCGATCACCCTATCCAATACGGCATTTGCCACTGCATCTTTGGAGGTCAGCGGGATTTCTTGGCTGTTCCCGTCTGCATCCAAAATGACGACCGCGTTCGTGTCGTGGTCGAAACCTGTACCCGGGGCGCTCACGTCGTTAACGACGAGCAGGTCGACACCCTTGCGGGTGAGCTTCCGCCGGCCCCGTTCGAGCGCATCGTGGGTCTCCGCCGCGAACCCGACGAGGACCTGCCCCGGACGGCGTCGGGCGGCGAGCCCGGCCAGGATGTCGGGCGTCTGCTCGAGGACCAGCTCGGGGAGGCCTTCCTCTTTCGAGAGCTTCGTCCCCGCCGACCGCTTGGGTCGGAAGTCCGCCACGGCCGCGGCCATGATCACGACGGAGGCACCCTCGGCGGCGGCACCGACTGCGTGCTCCATGTCGGCCGCCGTCTCCACGTCGATCCGGGTCACCGTCGACACGACGTCGGGCGGCAGAGCGAGCGGCGAGGACGTCACCAGGGTGACCGCCGCGCCGCGACGCGCCGCGGCGACGGCGATGGCATGGCCTTGCTTGCCCGACGACCTGTTCGTGATGAAGCGCACGGGGTCGAGCGGCTCACGCGTGCCACCGGCACTGACGACCACGCGCGTGCCGTGGAAGTCGCGCCGCGTCGTGCGGCCGAGTCGTTCGAGGACGCGTGCCACGATCACCTCGGGATCGGCCAGCCGGCCCTCCCCCGAATCGCCGCCGGCCAGCCGCCCGGTCTCGGGCGGGATGACTTCGACGCCGCGACGCTCCAGCGTGGCCAGGTTCTCGCGCACCGACGCGTGCTCCCACATTTCGGTGTGCATGGCCGGACACACGATGACCGGCGCCCGGGTGGCCAGCAGGGTGGCGCACAGGAGGTCGTCGGACAGCCCGGCGGCGTAGCGGGCCAGCGTGTGCGCAGTCGCCGGCACGATCACGACAAGGTCGGCCTGCTGGCCGAGCCGGGTGTGCGGAATCGGCGAGGCTTCGTCCCACAAGGAACGCTGCACCGGCTCCGACGCCAAGGCGGAGAAGGTCACCGCACCGACGAACCGCGTGGCCTCTTCGGTGAGGATCGGCGCCACATGGACACCGGCGTCGACGAGTTGCCGGCACACTTCGATCGCCTTGTAGGCCGCGATGCCACCGCAGACGCCGAGCACCACTCGCGGTGCCGCGGCGGGAGCACGATCAGTCTTCACCGGCGCATCCTCGGTTCCGGGGTCACCAGGCATCGGCGTTGCTCGCCGCGCCAGTCCGTCGGGCGCCTAGCTCGCAGCCGGGTCGTCGCCCCCGACGCCGAGTACCTCGACCACTTCGGCCGTCTCGGTCGACGCTGCGCCTTCTGCCTCGGCCTCGGCCAGCAGGCCCGCCTCGGCGGCGTCGGCGAGCGCAGCGGCCAGCGCCGCCTCTTCCTCAGGGTCGGGTCGGGTGAACGTCGCCTTGCCGGCGGCGATCTCCTCGAAGGCGATGGAGACAGGCTTGCCCGAGACCGATGCCACCTGGGGCGGGACCACCTTGCCGAGGCCCTCGCCGAGGCTGTTGTAGTAGGAGTTCACCTGGCGGGCGCGGGCGGAGCCCAACGCGACGAGGGTGAACTTCGAGTCCACCTTGTCCAGGAGCTCTTCGATTGGTGGGTCCATCAACGTGTGGCGGCCTTGAGCCATCAGGATTCCTCCGGGTTCGCGGCGCAGGGGGCAGCCGATCGAGTCCGGTCAACTATAGCCGTCAGCTCGGCCAGGGCCTGACCAAGGTCGTCGTTGATGACCGTGTGAGCTGCAATTTTCGGCCCCGCGTTCCACTTCGGAGCGCCCCAGCTCCACCCGCCGCCGGATGTGCTCGGCGTCGTCCCCCCGGGCCTTCAGCCGCTCCGCCTGCACCGCCGGCGACGGCGGCAGCAGCATGATCACGGTCGCATCGGGTCGGTGGGCCAGCACCTGCTCAGCCCCCTGCACGTCGATCTCGAGCAGGACGTCAGACCCGGGGGGCGGATCCGGAATGGGCGTGCCCATCAGGTAGTCGAGGAACTCGGCCCACTCGTAGAACCCGCCGGCAGCGACGGCCGCCTCGAAGGTGGGGCGATCGACGAAGACGTAGGCACTGCGCTCGCGCTCGCCCGGGCGAGGCTTCCTGGTCGTCCAGCTCCGGCTGAGCCAGAGCTTTGGATCCTGCGCGATCAGCGCTGCGGCGATCGTGCCCTTGCCGGCCCCACCAGGGCCGATGAGCACGAAGATGTGCGGCGCAGTGATCTTGGGTTCAGCGCGCAGTCTCTTTGAGCAGCGCTTCACGCTGCTTGGCGCCAAGCCCCTGGAGCCTCCGGCTGTCGCTGATGCCGACGGTCTCCATCAGGCGGCGCGCCTTGACCTTGCCCAGACCGGGCAGGGATTCGAGGACCGACACCACCTTCATCTTCCCGATGGTCTCGTTGGAGTCCGCCTCCTGGAGGAGGTCGGCCAACGACAGGTTGCCCATCTTGAGCTTGTCCTTGACCTCGGCCCGCTCACGGCGAACCCTGGCAGCCTTTTCGAGTGCAGCTGCGCGCTGCTCTGGAGTGAGTGCGGGAGGTTGCGGCATGGCGAGACCATAGCGCCTCGGCCAGGGCCGTTCATACCCATTTTCCCTCTTCAGCCCAGTGCGGCCGCCAACTCTCGGTTCAGCGAGCGTGCGCTGCGACCCAGGTCGGCAGGATCCGGGCCCTGGTTCAGGAGTCCACGGGAGCTGCTCGGCAGCACGCTGCCGGGGCTGCACCCGGCAAAACGGGCGGCGATGTCTGACGGCCCGGCGCCCTGGGCGCCCAGCCCGGGGGCAAGGATTACCCCTCCGAGCTGGGACAACGCGAAAGCCGATGGCTCCAACGTGGCACCGACGACCGCACCCACCGTGCCCGTCGGGATCGCAGGAGAGCCGTTGAGCTCGGCGATCTCCCCGAGGAGCATGTCCTCGACTCCGGGGCCGGTGGCGGTGACCGCCTGCTGCAATTCCCGGCCCTCGGGGTTGGAACTCCGGGCCACCACCAGCACCCCCTTGCCGTTGGCCGCGGCCAGGTCGACCAGGGGGGACAGCGCCCCCAGGCCGAGATACGGGTGCACCGTCACCGCATCGGCGGCCAGCGGGCTGGCCTCGCCGAGCCAGGCGTCGGCGTAGGCCGCGGCGGTCGAGTCGATGTCGCCCCGCTTGGCGTCGGCGATGACGATGAGGCCGGCGGAGGTGGCTTCGGCGATGAGCCGCTCCAATTCGGCCAGGCCGGCCGAGCCGTGACGCTCGAAGAACGCCACCTGCGGCTTCACCACGCTCACCGCGCCGGCAAACCCCTCGACGCAGGCCGCACAGAAGGAGCGCAGCCCGACCGCATCGTCGCTCAGCCCCCACTTCGTCAGCAAGGCCGCCGACGGATCGATGCCGGCGCACAGCGGCCCGGTCCGGGCGACCGCTGCCGCCACCCGATCTCCGAAGCTGTCAGCCATCTCTTCCTCCTTCGTGTTGCGACGGTGCGGCGGCGACCGGCGCCGCGGGCCGATCCGGGGCCGCTGCGCTGCCGGTGACGGCCGGTGCCGGTGCCGGTGTCAGTGCCGCTGCCGGTGCGGGCCCGCACGCGCTGACGGAGGCCCTCGACCGTGGTGCCGTGGGCGTCACACCACCGGGCCAGCTGGCGGAGCACCTTCCATGGGGCCTTGGGGTCCCTGAAGGTCGCGGTGCCGACCTGCACCGCGTCCGCTCCGGCCACCAGCAACTCCACGGCATCGTGGCCCGAGAAGACCCCGCCCACGCCGACGATCGGCAGGTCGGGAAAGGCAGCCCGGCACTCCCACACGGCGCGCACGGCGACGGGATGCACGGCGCCGCCCGACAACCCACCCCCGCCGGCCCCGAGCACGGGCCGGCCCGACTCGATGTCGAGCGCGAGTCCCAGCAATGTGTTCACCAGGGTCAACCCGTCGGCACCGCCCGCGACGGCGCCGTGGGCGATCTCCACCAGATCGGGCACGTTCGGGCTGAGCTTGGCCCAGCGCGGCAGCCCGCAGGCCGTGGCACTGAGGACGCGTTCGGTCGCCTCGGCCGAGTGGGCGAACATGCGCGAGCGGTCCTCCACGTTGGGGCAGCTGACGTTGACCTCGATCGCTTGAATACAAGAGCCGACGCCCGATGACGCGGCCGCCGCGACCAGCTCGGCCGCCCTGGCGTAGTCCGCCACGGAGCGACCCCAGATGCTGACGACGACCCGGGCCCCGGACTCCTGCAGCGCCGGAAGGTCGTCGAGCACCCAGGCGGCCAGTCCCGGACCCTGGAGGCCGACGCTGTTGAGCATGCCGGCTCCGACCTCGTGCACCCGCGGCGCCGGGTTGCCGGCCCATGGCTCCACCGAGAGCGACTTGACCACGACCGCGCCCAGCTGGTCCAGCGCGCCGTACTCGGAGAGCTCGACGCCGTGCCCTGACGTCCCCGAGGCCGTGAGCACCGGATTCGGAAGGGCGATGCTCCCGACGCTCGTGGCGAGCGTTGCCGCCCGGCGCCCGTCGGGAGCGGCACTCACTGCGACGTCCCGCCCGGAACGGGGTGGAGATCCTGCAGCGCGCGCACCTGGAGCGGGTGGGACCGCACGTCGGCGATGCCGGCTGCCGCCGCCCGAGCGGCCGCCAGCGTGGTGAGGCACGGCACCTTGTGGACCACCGAGGCGGTGCGGATGTGCTGCCCGTCGGCGCGGGGGCCGAGACCGCGCGGCGTGTTCACGACCAGCTGCACCTTGCCCTGGGCGATCAGCTCCACGGCGTCGGAGGCCACACCCTCCTCCCCGACCTTGGCGACCAGCGTGTCGACGGCCAGGCCTTCGGCGCGGAGATAGCCCGCCGTCCCGAGCGTCGCCGCAATGGAGAAGCCGAGCTCGCCGAAGGCACGGGCCACTTCCAGGCCCGCCGGCTTGTCGCGGTCGGCCAGCGACATGAAGATCGTCCCCGAGTCGGGCAGCCGGGTCCCCGAGGCCATCTGGCTCTTGGCGAAGGCCAGGCCGAAGGTGCTGTCGACCCCCATGACCTCGCCGGTCGAACGCATTTCGGGCCCGAGGAGGGTGTCGACGCCCGGGAAGCGGTCGAACGGCAGCACCGCTTCTTTGACACTGACGTGGTCGAGCACCGGAACCCGGCCCACGACATCGGGGCGCAGGAGGCCCTCGTTGCGGAGGTCGGCCAAGGTCTGGCCCACCATGAGGCGGGAGGCCACCATGGCCAGCGGCACGCCCGTGGCCTTGGCGACGAAGGGGACCGTGCGGCTGGCCCGGGGATTGGCCTCGAGGACGTAGACCTGCCCGACCTTGACGGCGAACTGCACGTTGATGAGACCGCAGACGGCGAGCGACTCGGCCAGTGCCTTGGTGTGACGCTCGAGCTGTTCGATCACGTCGTCCTGCAGTGTCTGGGGCGGCAGGGCGCAGGCCGAGTCGCCCGAGTGCACCCCGGCCTCCTCCACGTGCTCCATGATCCCGGCAATGAGGATCTCGCCGGTGCGGTCGCGCACGGCGTCCACGTCGACCTCGATCGCGTCCTCCAAGAAACGGTCCACGAGCACAGGGCGATCAGCCGTGACCCCGCCCTCGCGGGCCAGCGCGCCGGTGGTCATGGACTGCATGACGCGGCGCACGCCATCGTCGTCGTAGACGATCTCCATGGCCCGCCCACCCAGGACATAGCTCGGGCGGAGCAGTACCGGGTAGCCGACCTGCCCCGCCACGGCCAAGGCCTCGGACGTCGTGGTGGCCGTGCCACCTGGGGGCTGGGGTATGTCGAGCTCGTGGCACAAGGCGTTCCATCGTTCGCGGTCCTCGGCCAGGTCGATGGAGGCCGGGCTCGTGCCGAGCACCAACTCGGGCGGCAGCGAGCCGGCCAGCTTCAGCGGGGTCTGCCCGCCCAGCGACACGATGATGCCCTCGACCTTCCCGCCCGCAGCCAACTCGGCGTCGAGGACGTTGGCCACGTCCTCGTCCGTCAGCGGCTCGAAGTAGAGGCGGTCGGAGGTGTCGTAGTCGGTCGAGACGGTCTCGGGGTTGCAGTTGATCATCACCGTCTCGTAGCCGGCGTCGCGCAGCGTCATGGAGGCGTGCACGCAGCAGTAGTCGAACTCAATGCCCTGTCCGATGCGGTTGGGTCCCGAGCCGAGAATGATCACGCGGGCGCGGTCGGAGGGGCGGACCTCGTCCTCCTCCTCGTAGGTGGCGTAGTGGTACGGCGTGAACGCCTCGAACTCGGCGGCGCAGGTATCGACCGTCTTGAAGGTCGCCGCGCACGCCGTGCGAAAGCCGCTCCGCCCGCATGTCTGCCGCGCTGGCGCCGCGCAGGTAGGCCAGCTGGGCGTCGGAGAAGCCGAGCCGCTTGGCCCGGCGGAAGTCTGCCGCCCCGAGTGACGGCGCGGCGGCGATGCGCTGCGCGTTCGGCCACAATGCGCGTCAGCTGCCGGACGAACCAGGGGTCGATGCCGGTCCGGGCCACGACCTCGTCGACCTCGACGCCCCGGCGCAGCACCGCCTCGAGCTCGAAGATGCGCTCGGGCGTGGCGATGCCGATGCGCTCGACCAGCTCGCGTCGCGCGAGAGCTCGTCCAGTGAGGCTTCGGCCGGGTCGGCGTTGAGCCCTGTCCGGCCCTGCTCCAACGAGCGCAGCGCTTTCTGCAGCGACTCGCAGAATGTGCGGCCGATGGCCATGACCTCACCCACCGATTGCATGCGGGTCCCGAGGCGGCCCTCGGCGCCGGGGAGCTTCTCGAACGCCCAGCGCGGGATTTTGGTGACCACGTAGTCGATGGTCGGCTCGAACGACGCCGGTGTCGCCTTCGTGATGTCGTTGGGGATCTCGTTGAGGAGGTAGCCGACGGCCAACCGCGCCGCGATCTTGGCGATGGGAAAGCCCGTGGCCTTCGAGGCCAGCGCCGAGGATCGGGAGACCCGGGGGTTCATTTCGATGATGACGCGCCGTCCGGTCGACGGCTCCACGGCGAACTGCACGTTGGAGCCACCGGTCTCGACCCCGACCCGGCGCAGGCAGGCAAAGGCGTCGTCGCGCATGGCCTGGTACTCCACGTCGGTGAGCGTCTGCGCCGGCGCCACCGTGATGGAGTCACCCGTGTGCACGCCCATGGGGTCGAAGTTCTCGATGGAGCAGACGACGACGCAGTTGTCGGCGGCGTCGCGCATGACCTCGAGCTCGAACTCCTTCCAGCCGGCGATCGACTTCTCCACCAGGATCTGGCCCACCGGGCTGGCCGCCAGCCCTTCGGCGGCGAGCTGGCCGAAGGCCGCGGCGTCCTCGGCGATGCCGGTCCCCTTTCCCCCGAGGATGAAGCTCGGTCGCACCATGATCGGGAAGCCGATGTCGGCCGCGATCTCCTCCGCCTCCTGCAGCGAATGGGCGAAGCCCGAGCGCGGGACCTCGAGACCGATCTCCTCCATGGCGGCCTTGAAGCGATCCCTGTCCTCGGCCGTCGAGATCGCGTCGGGGCGCGCCCCGATCACCTCCACGCCGTAGCGCTCCAGGACGCCGAGCTCGACCAGCTGCATGGTCAGGTTCAGCGCCGTCTGGCCGCCGAGGGTCGGCAGCAGCGCGTCGGGCCGCTCCTTCTCGATGATGGCCGTGAGGACCTCGGGGTCGAGCGGCTCGACGTAGGTCCGGTCCGCCGTGGCGGGGTCCGTCATGATGGTGGCCGGGTTGGAGTTGGCCAGGATCACCCGGTAGCCCTCCTCGCGCAGGACCCGGCAGGCCTGGGTGCCCGAGTAGTCGAACTCGCAGGCCTGGCCGATCACGATGGGCCCGGACCCGATGACGAGGATCGACTGCAGATCGTCGCGGCGCGGCATCAGCGCACCCCCGCCCCGGCGCCGGCCGGACGGGTGGGGTGGGCCAGCATGAGCTCGCGGAAGGCGCCGAAGAGGTAGCGGGCATCGTGGGGGCCCGGCGCCGCCTCGGGGTGGTACTGCACCGAGAAGGCCGGCGCCGTCAGCGACCGGAAGCCCTCGATCACGCCGTCGTTGAGGTTGACGTGCGTGGTCTCGGCGTCGGGGATCGACCCGGCGGCCACGGCGTAGTTGTGGTTCTGGCTCGTGATCTCGACGATGCCGGTCTCCAGGCGCTGCACGGGATGGTTGGCCCCGTGGTGGCCGAAGGGCAGCTTGTAGGTCGACCCGCCCAGGGCGGTGGCGAGGATCTGGTGGCCGAGGCAGATGCCGAAGACGGGGACGCGGCCCACCAGGTCGGCCACCGCCGCCGTCGGGCCGGGCAGGGCGGCGGGATCGCCGGGCCCGTTCGAGAGGAACACGCCGTCGGGCTCGAGCGCCAGCACGTCGTCGGCCGCCGTGCCGGCGGGCACCACCGTGACGGTGCCGAGCGTGGTGAGGAGCTGGACCATGGTGGTCTTGACGCCGAAGTCGTAGGCCACGATGCGCAGGTGCGCCGGCGCCGGTACCGGGCCGGTGGCCGGGTGGACGCTCACCTCGCTCCTCGTGACACCCGAGACCAGGTCCATGCCGTCGGTGCCCACGGCGGCCGCGGCGGCGGCGCGCAGCTCGGCCTCCGGCGCCGTGCCGAACGCGCAGGGGACCGCCCCCGCCTGGCGGACGTGCCGGGCCAGGCGCCGGGTGTCGACGCCGGTCAGGGCCGGGATGCCGTGCCGCCGCAGGAAGGGCTCCAGAGCCTCGGTGGCCCGCCAGTTCGACGGCTCGTCGGCGAGGTCGCACACCACCACGCCCCGACAGTGCGGCGCGGTGGCCTCGTCGTCGGCGGCGTTCGTCCCGTAGTTGCCGATGTGGGTGCTGGTGAAGGCGATCACCTGGCCCGCGTAGGACGGGTCCGTGATCACCTCCTGGTATCCGCTCATGGCGGTGTTGAACACGAGCTCGCCCGTCGCCACCGGCACGGCCGCGCCGGCGGCCTCGCCGGAGAAGACTGTGCCGTCCGCCGTCACCAACAACGCGGGCGCTCTGTCGGCGTTGCCGGTCTGCCCCACGCTCACCGCTGCGCCGTCGCGTCGATCACGACCGGCTCACCCCGCAACACGGTGTGCCGGACCGCGCCGGCGAACGTCCGGCCGGCGTACGGCGTGTTGCGGCTGCGGCTGGCCAACCCGGCTGGGTCCACCACCGTGGTGGCGCCGGGGTCGAAGACGCACAGGTTGGCGGTGGCGCCCGGCTCGACCGGTCCGCCCTGCGCGCTGTGGCCGGCGCCGCGCGGGTCCGTCGCCGTGAGCTTGGCGATCACGGCCGGCTGCGTGCTCAGCAAGCGCGAAGATGCGCTCGGGACCGATGCGGGGCGACAGCACCTCCCAGGCGATGGGCAGCGCGGTCTGCAGGCCCAGCATGCCCGGCGGCGCCTCGTTGAACGGAAGGTCCTTCGACTCGGGCGCATGCGGCGCATGGTCGGTGGCGATGGCGTCGATGGTGCCGTCGCAGAGGCCGGCGATGACGGCCGCCACGTCCTCGTCCGTCCGCAGCGGCGGGTTCACCTTGAAGACCGGGTCGTAGCCGGCCACCAGGGCGTGGGTGAGGAGGATGTGGTGGGGCGCCGCCTCGGCGGTGACCGGCGAGACCCTCCTCCTTGGCATGGCGGATCAGGTCGACCGAACCGGCCGTGGACATGTGGAGGAAGTGCACCGGGGCGCCGGTCAGGCGGGACAGTGCGATGTCGCGCGGCGACCATGGCCTCCTCGGCCGCGGCGGGCATGCCCGGGATGCCGAGCCGGCTCGACCAGGTCCCCTCGTGCATGGCGCCGCCGGCCGCCAGGCAGGTGTCCTCGCAGTGCTGGGCCAGCGTGACCCCGAGGCCCTTGGCGTAGTCGAGGGCACGCCGCATGAGCGCACCGTCCTGCACGCCGGCGCCGTCGTCGGTGAAGAGCGTGACGCCGAGCGCCGCCAACTCGGCCAGCGGCGCCAGCGCGTGGCCGGCCCGCCCGACGGTGATGGCACCGGCCACCGACACCTCGGCCAGGCAGCCCACGCCGAGCGCGAGCACCTCGGACGCCACCCCGGCGGAGTCGATCGGCGGCTCCGTGTTCGGCATGGCCACGATGGCGGTGAAGCCGCCGAGGGCGGCCGCCCGGGCGCCCGGTCTCGATCGTCTCGGCCTCCTCGCGCCCTGGTTGGCGCAGATGGGTGTGCAGGTCGACCAGCCCCGGGCCGACGAGGCAGCCGCCGGCGTCGAGCACCCGTGCGCCGCGGGGCGCTTCGATGGAGTCGGCCACGGCGACGATGTCGGTGCCGGCGACGGCGACGTCGGCCCGGGCCAGGCCGGCGGGCCGACGACGGATGCCGCCGCGGATGACGAGCGTGGTCTCAGGCAACGGCCGGCACCTCCGCCAGGCCCGGCAGCTCCCCGCCCAGCAGCAGGAACAGGATGGCCATGCGCACCGCAATGCCGTTGGCCACCTGCTGGGTGACCACCGTGCACGGCAGGTCGGCCACGTCGGAGGCGATCTCCACCCCGCGCACCATCGGCCCGGGATGCGTGACGATGGCGTGGTCGGCCAGTCGCTCGGCCCGGCGCGCCGTGAGGCCCCACCCGGCCGTGTACTCGCGCAGGCTGGGGACGAACGACCCGCTCCCCCGCTCGGCCTGCAGGCGCAGGAGCGAGACCACGTCGGCGTCGGCGAGGGCGGCATCGAGGTCGGTCGCCACCTCGACGGGCCAACCCTCGAGCGAGGGCGGCAGCAGGCTGCCCGGTGCCGCAAGGGTGACGTGTGCTCCCAGGGCGGTGTAGGCGAGCACCTCGGAGCGAGCCACCCGGCTGTGCCGCACGTCGCCGACGATCAGGACGCGCAGGTCCTCGAAGCAGGAGATGCCGAGCTCGTCGGGCGGGGCGCCCTTGCGCTCGGCCAGGACCTGGCGCACGGTGAAGCAGTCCAGCAGGGCCTGGGTCGGGTGCTCGTGCCAGCCGTCGCCGGCGTTGACCACGCGGGCCCGCTCGACCCAGCGCGCCACCTGGTGCGGCGCCCCGGCCGACGAGTGCCGGATGATGATGGCGTCGATGCCCATGGCCTCCACCGTCTCGACGGTGTCGCGCAGGCTCTCGCCCTTCTTCACCGACGAGCTGGCCACCGCCAGCGAGAGCACGTCGGCCGAGAGCCGCTTGGCCGCCGTCTCGAAGGAGAGCCGGGTCCGGGTCGACTCCTCGAAGAAGAGCGTCGCCACGACCTTGCCGCGCAGGGTCGGGACCTTGGGCATGGAGCGGCGTTCCACCTCGGCGAAGGCCTCCGCCACGTGCAGGACCTCGGCGATGCCGGCGGGCCCGAGGTCGGCGACCGAGAGGAGGTGCTGGGCTGCCGCTCACTTGTCCTCCAGGCTGCCGATCCAGACGCCGTCCTCGCCGACGTCGACCATCTCCTCGCGGCGCGTCGGCAGGTTCTTGCCCACGTAGTCGGGCCGGATCGGGAGCTCGCGGTGGCCCCGGTCGACCATGACGGCGAGCTGCACGGACTTGGCCCGGCCGAAGTCGTTGAGGGCGTTCAGGGCGGCGCGGATGGTGCGGCCGGTGAAGAGGACGTCGTCGACCAGGACCACCACCTTCCCGGCCAGGTCGACCGGGATGTCGGTGACGGCCTCGGGGAGGACGGGGCGCAGGCCGATGTCGTCGCGGTAGAAGGCCACGTCGAGGCTGCCGACGGCGAGGGTGTCGACCGCTTCGATCTGGCGCAGGATCTCGGCCATTTTGGTGGCCAGGGGGACGCCGCCGGTCTGGAGGCCGACCAGGACGACCTCCTCGACTCCCCCGTTGCGCTCGACGACCTCGTGCGCCATGCGCGTCAGGGCGCGCAGGACATCGGCTGAGCTCAGGACCTGGGAGTGGGCCACGAACACGCCCCCGAGGGGTCGCGTATGACTGCGTTCGCGTTCGGCCACTGCTCCTCCTGCCGTGTGAGCCTCACGGGACTCACTTCACGGTCAGA
>CAWAHA010000038.1:0-31599 GCA_963781565.1 uncultured Acidimicrobiaceae bacterium
GTTGTCGACCTCGTCGCCGTTGACCGACTCGAAGGCGAAGCGGCCCTTGTCGCAGAGCCAGCCCTGGTTGACCGGCTCGGAGTCGATGCCGAGCAGCCGGGTGAGGCGGTTCTGCGACGACTGCACGGCGACCCGGCACCCGACGGCGCACGCGGTGCAGGTGGACTCGACCTGGTCGAGGTCCCAGGGCCGGGCCGTGAACCGGTAGGGCGTGGCGGTGAGCGCGCCGACCGGGCAGATCTGCACGGTGTTCCCGCTGAAGTACGAGGAGAAGGGCTCGCTGGGGAAAGTCGCGACCTCGACGCGCGTCGCCCCGTCCGGCGAAGTCGATCTGGGCCTCGCCGGCCACCTCGGAGGCGAAGCGGGTGCAGCGGGCGCACTGGATGCAGCGCTCGCGGTCGAGCAGCACCAGGTCGGAGATGGCGATGGGCTTCTCGAAGTGCCGCTTCTCCTCGATGAAGCGGGTCTCGCCCGGGCCGTAGGCCAGGGTCTGGTCCTGCAGCGGGCACTCGCCGCCCTTGTCGCACACGGGGCAGTCGAGCGGGTGGTTGACCAGGAGGAACTCGAGCACGCCGTCCTGGGCCTTCTTCACCTTCTCCGAGGTGGTGTCGACCACCATGCCCTCGCCGGCCTCGATGAAGCAGGCCGGCTGCAGGGTGGCGCCCCGCGGGCCCTCCACCTCGACCAGGCACATGCGGCACATGCCGACGGGCTCCATGCGCGGGTGGTAGCAGAAGCGAGGGATGTAGGTCCCGGCCCGCTCGGCCGCGGCGATGAGCAGCTCGCCCTTCTTGGCGCTGACCTCGCGGCCGTCGAGGGTGAAGGTGTGCGTCCCGTCGTCCTTGGCGTCCGGCGCCAGCGCGTCGGTCGGGCTCTGGTCTTGCCGTGTCAGTCAAAGGGACACCCCCCTTCCTTCACGTGCACCAGGAACTCGTCGCGGAACATGCGGATGCCCGACGCGATGGACGACGGGATCGACGGCCCGAGGACGCAGATGGTCGTCTGCTGCGGCGGCCAGGCCACGCCGGGAGAGATGTTGTCGCACAGGTCCATGAGGAGGTCCAGATCTTCCTCGCGCCCGTCGCCGTTCTCGATTCGGTACATGATGCGCTCCAGCCAGCCCGAGCCCTCGCGGCAGGGCGTGCACTGGCCGCACGACTCGCGGGAGAAGAACTTGGTGATGCGCCAGGCGGCGCGCACCATGCAGGTGGCCGAGTCCATGACGACGACGGAGCCCGAGCCGAGCATGGAGCCGGCGTTGCCGACCTCGTCCTGGCCGAGCGGCAGGTCGACCTGGTCCGGGCCGAACCACGGGGCCGACACGCCGCCGGGGATGAAGGCCTTGAGGGTGTTGGAGCCGCGGATGCCGCCGCCGAGCACCGGCGCGTAGATCAGGTCGCGGAACGTGGTCTTGACCATCTCGAGCTCGTAGTTGCCCGGGTTGCGCACGTGGCCGGCCAGCGCGAACAGGCGCGTCCCGGTGGAGCGGCCGGCGCCCAGCGCGGCGAAGGCGGCGCCGCCGTTGTTCACGATCCAGGGGATGTTGGCCATGGTCTCGACGTTGTTGACCACGGTGGGCTCGCCGTAGAGGCCGATGGCGGCCGGGAAGAACGGGGGCTTGATGCGGGGGAAGCCGCGCTTGCCCTCGAGCGACTCGAGCAGCGCCGTCTCCTCGCCGCAGATGTAGGCGCCGGCGCCGGGGTGCACGACGATGTCGAGCGAGAAGCCCGAGTCGAAGATGTTGCTGCCGACCGCGCCGTGGGCGTAGGCCTCGTTGAGCGCCGCTCTGCAGGCGCTCGAGGCCCGAGGGCGAACTCGCCGCGCAGGTAGATGAAGGCCTGGCGTGACCTGCAGGGCGTAGGCCGAGATCAGCACGCCCTCGAGGATCTGGTGCGGGTCGCCCTCAATGAGCATGTGGTCCTTGAAGGTGGCCGGCTCGGACTCGTCGCCGTTGATCACCAGGTAGGTGAACGGGTTCTTGCGCAGCATCGACCACTTGCGCCCGGCCGGGAAGCCGGCGCCGCCCCGGCCCAGCAGGCTGGCCGCGTCGACCTCGGCCGCCACCGCCTCGGGCGTCATGGTCAGCGCCTTGCGCAGCCCGGTGTAGCCGCCCGTGGCCAGGTAGCGCTCCAGCGTGAAGGAGTCGTCGTAGCCGAGGCGGGCCGTGACGATCTTCGGGGCGTCGGTGATGGCCATCAGGCCTTCTCCTCCGCCGGCTCGCGGTCGCCGCGCGGCGCGGGCCGCTTGCGCCTGGGCCACGGCGGCCCGCTCGGTCTTGATGGCGGTCGCGGTCGGCCTGCAGGCCCACGCTGCGGCGCACCCGGACCAGCGTGCCGTGGCTCGGCACGGTGTCGGCCAGGCGACCGGCGCGGAGGTCGTCGACCAGCGCGTCGAAGCTGGCCGGCGTCTGCGCCGCCCACGTAGCGGTGGTTGACCTGCACGCACGGCGTCCGGTCGCAGTCGGCCAGGCACTCCGCCTCGTGCAGGGTGAACACGCCGTCGGGCGTCGTCCCGCCGGCGCGGACACCGAGGGTCGCCTCGGCGTGCTCGAGCAGCTCGAGCGCGCCGCCGAGCAGGCAGGCGATGTTGGTGCACACCGCCACGGCGTACGTGCCGACGGGCTCGGTGTGCAGCATGTCGTAGAAGGTGGCGGTGCCCCTGCACCTCGGCCGCCGTCACGCCGCAGAGCTCGGCGATCTCGCTCACGGCCTCGGGGACGCAGCCAGCCGTCCTGCTCCTGGGCCAGGTGGCACAGCGGGATGAGCGCGGAGCGCTTCTCGGGGTAGAGCGCGACCAGCTGCTCGGCCTGCTGGCGAAGTTCGGCGTTGAGGTGGCTCACCGGTCCACCTCGCCCATGACCGGATCGACCGAGGAGATGACGGCGACCGCGTCGGCCATGGTGCCGCCGCGCAGCAGCAACGGGAGGGCCTGCAGGTTGACGAAGCTCGGTGCCCGGATGTGCATGCGGAACGGCTTCGAGGTCCCGTCCGAGACCATGTAGCAGCCCAGCTCGCCCCGGGGGGACTCGATCGCCACGTAGACCTCGCCCTCGGGCACCCGGAAGCCCTCGGTGAAGATCTTGAAGTGGTGGATGAGCGCCTCCATGCTCTCGTCGATGCGGGCGCGGGGCGGCGGCGTCACCTTGCGGTCCTGCACGCGGTAGTCGCCCGGGGGCATCATGTCGGCGATCTGGCGGATCATCTTGATGGACTCGCGGATCTCGTTGAGGCGCACCGAGTAGCGGTCGAAGTTGTCGCCGTAGGTGCCCACGATGACGTCGAAGTCGAGCTTGTCGTAGGCCAGGTAGGGCATGGTCCGGCGCAGGTCCCACGGCACGCCGGTGGAGCGCAGGATGGGCCCGGTCACCGAGAGCGCCAGCGCCTCCTCGGCCGAGATGTTGCCCACCGCCTCGGTCCGCTCGCGGAAGATGGGCTGGCCCGTGATCAGCTCGTCGTACTCGTAGGTGCGGGCGAGGATGGTCTCGCAGATGATCTCGACGTCGTCCTGCCAGCCGTCGGGCAGGTCGGCGGCGACGCCGCCCGGGCGGATGTAGTTGGTGTTCATGCGCAGCCCGGTCGTCTTCTCGAAGAAGGCGAGGACCATCTCGCGCTCACGGAAGCCGTAGATCAACATGGAGGTGGAGCCGAGGTCCCCGCCGTTGGTGGCCACCCACAGCAGGTGGGACGACACCCGGTTCAGCTCGGTCATCAGCATCCGGATCCAGGTGGCGCGCGGCGGCATCTCCACGTCCAGGAGGGCCTCGGTGGCCAACGAGAAGACCAGCTCGTTGTGGAGCGGGGACAGGTAGTCCATCCGGGTCACGTTGGTCGAGCCCTGGACGTAGGTCAGCTCCTCGCCCTGCTTCTCCATGCCGGTGTGGAGGTAGCCGATGATGGGCTTGGTGCGCAGGATCGTCTCGCCGTCCAACTCGAGCATGAGGCGCAACACGCCGTGGGTGGAAGGGTGCTGGGGCCCCATGTTGATGATCGTCGTCTCGTCGTCGCGGCGCTCAATGTCGATGTCGGACGGATCGGCGTAGCCGCCCTCGGGGAGACGCAGGACCGCGCCCACCTCCTGGCGCAGCTCGCCGGCGCTGGTGGTGGTGCGGTCGCCGCAGGCCCTGGACGCCCTCCGAGGTCTCCGCAATCAGGGCCTCTTCTTCGGCCTCGTAGCGGGCGGCCGCCTCCTCGGGGGTCTCGCCCTCGTGCACGTCTGCGGGCCGGTGCGTGTGGTCGTGATCGCTCACCGGGGGCCCGGCGCTTCCTTGAACTGCACGGGCACCCGCCCGACGCCGTAGTCCTTGCGCAGCGGGTGGCCCTCCCAGTCGTCGGGCATCAGGATGCGCGTCATGTCGGGGTGGCCCTCGAAGATGATCCCGATCATGTCGAACGCCTCGCGCTCCATGGAGTCGGCGCCCGGGTAGATGTCCACCACGCTGTCGACGGTCGGATCGGACTCGGGCACCTGCACCCTGATCCGCACGCGCTGGCGGGACGAGAGCGACAAGCAGGTTGACGACGACCTCGAAGCGCTCGGCCGTCGTCCCCTCGGGCAGGGCGCGGCCGGGGTGGCTCAGGTAGTCCACGGCGCAGAGGTCGCTGCACATCTCGAAGCCGGCCTGGCGAAAGGCGGCCACCATCTGCTTGTAGGTCTCGCGGCGCGGGAAAGGCCAGCTGATCCACCAGGCGGTCCGGGAGCCGCGGCACCTCGGGGAGCACACTCGCAGGGGAGGCCACCGGCGAGGTCGTCGGGGTCGTCCCGGTCACCGTGGCGTGGCCACCCGCACGGCGTCGGGCACGGTCGGCACCCAGCCACCGGTGGCCTGCTCGCCGGCCGGGACGGAGGATCCGGGCCGGCGGGTGATCTCGCCGGTGCGGATCTTCTCGTGCAGCGTCAGGATGGCGTGCAGCAGCGTCTCGGGCGACGGCGGGCAGCCGGGGGCGTAGACGTCGACCGGGACGATCTGGTCCACCCCCTGCACGATGGCGTAGTTGTTGAACATCCCACCCGTCGACGCGCAGACGCCCATGGAGATGACCCACTTGGGCTCCATCATCTGGTCGTAGATCTGGCGCAGGACGGGGGCCATCTTCTGCGAGACCCGCCCCGCCACGATCATGAGGTCGGCCTGGCGCGGCGAGCCCCGGAAGACCTCCATGCCGAGCCGGCTGATGTCGTAGTCGGCGGCCCCGACCGAGATCATCTCAATGGCGCAGCAGGCGAGGCCGAAGGTGGCCGGCCAGACGCTGTTCCGCCTGGCCCACTTCACCAGGTCCTCCATGCGACCGGTCAGGAAATTGTGCTGGAGATCCTCGAACCCCATCGGTCAGGCCGCCTCACCGGGGGTCTTCGACGCGCTGATGCGGGTGATCGTCGACTCGGACGTGCGGGCTCGGCAGGCCCGACTGCAGGGTCTTCGCCGGCCCCCAGGTGAGCGCTCCGTTGGAGATCAGGTAGAGGAAGGACACGAAGACCACCGCGGCAAAGACGATCACCTCGATGAGGCCGAACGTGGCGATCTGGTGGAACACCACCGCCCAGGGGTAGAGGAACACGATCTCGATGTCGAAGATGATGAAGATCATGGAGACCAGGTAGAAGCGCACCGGGAAGCGCTGGGGCGGGTCCGCGTCGGGGACGATCCCGCATTCGTAGGGCGCCAGCTTGGCCGCGGTCGGCTTTTTGCGCGGCGCCAGCATCGCTGAGGACACCAGCGAGAAGACGGTGAATGCGAGGGCGAGCACGCCCAGGATGAGGATCGGGAGGTACTGGTCCACTGGGTTCCGTTTCTACCATGCGACCCCTTAGGCCAGGCACATCCGCGCCGCTGGTCAGAGGCCCCGGCGGGGGACCTACGATGCCTTCGTGACGGCTCCCGACGAGACCCCCGGGCCCGGCGGCCCCAAGAAGGCGGCGCGGACGGCGAAGGCCCCGGCGAAGAAGCAGGCCGCGACCAAGAAGGCGACGCCGGCCAAGGCGGCCGCCAAGAAGACCGCAACCCCCGCGGCAGGCGGGCCCGCCAAGAAGGCGACCCGGCCGCCCCGCCCGGCCGAGGCGCCACGGCCGCGCCGCGACGGCCGCCCGAGCACGTCCACGACGTGGTCGATCGTCGGCGCCGGCCCCTCGGGCGCCTCGTGCGCCTACTGGCTGGCCGACGCCGGCTGGGACGTGGTCGTCGTGGAGAAGAAGGAGTTCCCCCGGGAGAAGACCTGCGGCGACGGCCTGACGCCCCGGGCCGTCCGCCAGCTGGCCGACATGGACCTGGAGGGCGCGCTGGCCGGCTCCCACCGCTACGGCGGCCTGCGTGCCTTCGGCTTCGGCCGCTCCATCGACATGCAGTGGCCCGAGCACCCGAACTTCCCCAACTACGGCTACACCATCACCCGGCACGACCTCGACGGCCTGGTGGCCGGGCACGCCGAGGCGGCCGGGGCGACCCTGCTGCAGGGCACCGAGGTCACGGGCCCCGTCGTGGACGAGGGGGCCACCGTCCTCGGGCCCGCTGCCGACCCTGACCGGCGTGACCGTCAAGGAGAAGGGCAGCGGCACGACCCGGACCATCAAGGCCCGCTACGTCGTGGTGGCGGACGGCTCCAACTCGCGGATCGGCCGCATGCTCGGCACGTCCAGGCGCCGCGACCTCCCCATGGGCATGGCCCTGCGCGGCTACTACCGCTCGGACCGCCACGACGATCCCTTCATTGAGTCGCACCTCGACATCCGCGACGCCGAGGGCAACGTCGTCCCCGGCTACGGCTGGATCTTCCCCATGGGCGACGGCCGGGTGAACGTCGGCGTCGGCCTGCTCTCGACCGATCAGCGCTGGAAGGGCCTCAACACCAGCCACCTGATGGACGCCTTCGTCGACTTCGCCCCGGAGTCATGGGGGATCCGGCCCGAGACGAGCCTCGGGTCCGCCGACGGGCGGGAAGCTGCCCATGGGGCTCTCGGTCGGCCCGCGGGCCGGCGGGAACGTGGTGATCACCGGCGACGCCGGCGGCGCCATCAACCCCTTCAACGGCGAGGGGATCGCCTACGGCTACGAGACCGGCCGGCTGGCCGCCGCCGCCCTGGGCCACGCCCTGACCGGCGAGGGCGAGCGCGCCCTGACCGACTACGACCGCGAGCTGACCGCGGCCTACGGCCCGTATTACAAGGTGGCGCGGGCCTTCGTGCACCTGATCTCGAACCCCGAGGCGATGCGCCTGTGCGTCGGCCTCGGCATGCGCTCCGAGCTGCTCATGACCCAGCTGCTGCGCATCATGGCCAACCTCATGCGGCCCGACGCCGCCGGCCCGGCCGAGCTCGGCTTCCGGGCCATGGAGCTCGTGTCGCGCGTCCTGCCCGACGACGACGGCCTCGAGAGCCCCGCCGCCTGAGCAATCCGGCCGGCTGACGAGCGCCGGCCGGCTCAGACGAAGAGCCGCACCGACCCGCCCGCCACCCGCAGGAGCCAGGCCCTCTCTTCGCCTTCGAAGCCCTCGGCGACGCGGGCCGCGGCCACAACGCGCACCCAGGCGTCGAGGTCGTCGTCCGCCAAGCCGCGCCGGTCCCGGCCCTCGCGCCGGACGGCGCGCAGGAAACGCTCGACCGGCCCGCTCGAGCGCTGCCCCCACAGGACCAGCGTGCGGGCCAGGTCGGCCGCCGACGGCCCCGCGGCCACGGTGAGCCAGTCGATGACGACCCAGCCGTCGGGCCCGACCAGCACGTTGGAGGGATGGAAGTCGAAGTGGCAGACGCCGCGCTCCGCCGTCGTCCAGCGCGCCCAGCAGTGGCCAGCAGGTCCGTCCGCTGCGCCGACGTCGGGCACGCTCGCCTCGAGCTCGCTCCGCAGGCGCGGCACCAGTTCGGGCAGGCCCGCGACGATCGCCTGCGTTGCACCGCAGCTGCAGCGCGACGAACTCGCCGGCCAGGCGGTCGATCTCCTCGGGGCCGGCGGCGGTGAGCACCTGCAGCAGCGACGGACCGTCGACCCGGTCGAGGACCACGCCGGAGCGCCCGTCCACCGTCACGCGTGCCGTGCGGGCGGGCGACGGGCAAGCCCGGCGTCGGCCAACAGGGTCAGCACGGACTCCTCGAAGATCGGACAGGCCGTTCCATTCGGGCCGGTCGAGCTTGAGCACCCGCCCCTCGCCGTCGGCGAAGACCTCGGCCGTACGGCCCTCGGCCAGGAGCTCCATCGGGCGGCCTGGGCTCAGGCCCGCAGGCGCGCCCGGAGGGCCGCCGCGGCCGCGGCCAGCTCCGACGCGTCGACGGCCGGTATGGCGGCGAAGTCGAACGCCTCCGATTCGACCGGCCAGCCGGGCCGGGCGTCATCGACAGGGCGCGGCACCAGGTGGACGTGCAGGTGGGGCACGCCGTTGCCCAGGCTGAACCAGTTCATCTTCGCCGGCCGGTACTCCTCGTCGACCGCGACGGCGACCCGGGCGACGTCGGACCAGAATCCTGCCGACTCGTCGGCGGAGAGCTCAGTGGGCTCGGCGACGTGACGGCCTTTCCAGATGACATAGGCATAGCCGGGCCGCACGGGATGCCGACCGATGTAGCCGTCGGCCCACTGGCCTTCGAAGACCCGGAGCCCATGGGGCGTCTCGTCTGCGCCCGGCCCGCACATGGTGCACCCGTCGCCGCGGCGGAGCGCAGGAAAGTCAGGCGGCCAACCGTTCACGGGCACGGCCCCCAGTCTGCCCATTCCGGGCTGCGTCAGCGGCTGACCTCGGCCGCCGCCTCCCCCGCCGCCTCGACGACGCGGGCCAGGACGCTCGTCGTCGTGGGCCAGGCCGGGGAACATCACCTCGTAGGCGCCCGGCGCCAACGCCACGCCGCGGCGCAACATGGCGTGGAAGAAGCGCGAGTAGGTGTCGCCCGAGGCGATCGCCCGGGCACTCTCGTAGTCGGTGGGCGCCGCGAGCGGTCCCGCCTCGGCCGGCGCCACGAAGAGACCGACCAGCGGCCCCACCGTCGGCACGACGACGGCCAGCCCGCCGCCCGCCACCGCCGACTCGAGGCCCTTGGCGAACAACGCGACCCGGGCCGTGAGGGCGTCGTAGTCGGCGGGCGTCACCGCGTCGAGGACCGCCAGCCCCGCCGCGGTGGCGAGCGGGTTCCCCGACAACGTGCCGGCTTGGTAGACGGGTCCGCCCGGCGCCAGTTCGGCCATCAGCTCACGTCGACCGCCGAAGGCGCCGACCGGCAGGCCGCCGCCGATGACCTTGCCGAAGCACCAGAGGTCGGGCGTCACGCCGGACCAGCCCGTCGCACCCGCCGGGCCGAGCCGGAAGCCGCTGATGACCTCGTCGAAGATGAGGAGCGCACCGGCGGCGGTGCAGGCGGCGCGCAGCCCCTCGAGAAACCCCGGCGCCGGCGCCACGAGATTCATGTTCGCCGCCACCGGCTCGACGATCACGCAGGCAACCCGCTCGTCGACCTCGGGGACCACGTTGTAGGGCACGACCTCGGTGTCGGCCACGGCCCCGGCGGACACGCCGACCGAGCCGGGGAGCCCGAGCATGGCCACGCCACTGCCGCCGCCGGCCAGCAGGCCGTCGGAGTGGCCGTGGTAGCAGCCGTCGAACTTGATCGACGCGGTCGCGCCCGGTCGCGCCACGGGCCAGGCGCACGGCGCTCATGGCGGCCTCGGTCCCGGAGGACACCAGGCGCACCTGTTCGCAGCCGGGCACGCGCGCGCAGATCGCCTCGGCCAACCGGACCTCGCCGGGCGTCGGCGCCCCGAAGGTCGTGCCGCGTGCCGCCGCCTTCGTGATGGCCCCGGTGACGACGGGGTGGGCGTGGCCGAGCAGCACCGCGCCGTAGGACTGCACCATGTCGATGTAGCGGGTGTCCTCGACGTCGACCACGAACGCGCCCTCGCCCGAGACGACCGTGTACGGCGTGCCTCCGACGGAGGCGAAGGATCGGACCGGCGAGTCCACCCCGCCCGGAATGACGCGCCGGGCCCGCTCGAACCAGGCGGCATTCGACGCCGCCGTCGGTTCAGCCACCGAGCGCCTCGGCCACGTCTGCCGCGAAGTAGGTCAGGATGAAATCGGCGCCGGCCCGCTTCAGGACGGTGAGCTGCTCGAGGGCGACCGCGGGCCCGTCGATCCAGCCGGCGGCGGCGGCGGCCTTGACCATGGAGAACTCGCCACTCACGTGGTAGGCGGCCAGCGGCACCGAGACCTCCGAGCGCACGGTGGCCAGCACGTCGAGCGACGTCATCGCCGGCTTCACCATGATCATGTCCGCGCCCTCGGCCACGTCCTGCTCAATTTCGGCCAGCGCCTCGCGCCCGTTGCGCGGGTCCTGCTGGTAGGCCCGGCGGTCACCGCCCCCGGCGATGGCGACGTCGACCGCGTCGCGGAAGGGCCCGTAGAGCGCGGACGCGTACTTGGACGCGTAGGCCAGGATGGCCACCGGATCGTGGCCCCCGCCGTCGAGCGCGGCGCGGATGGCCGCCACCTGCCCGTCCATCATGCCGCTGGGCGCCACCACGTCCGCCCCGGCCTCGGCCTGCGCCAGTGCAATGCGTTGGTAGAGCTCGAGGGTCGGGTCGTTGAGCACCTCGCCGGTCGGGACCGAGGATGCCGCAGTGCCCGTGATCGGTGTACTCGTCGAGACAGAGGTCGGCCATCACGACGAGTTGGTCACCCACCGCGTCGCGCACGGCGCGCAGCGCGACCTGCACGATCGCCCTGGGGGTCCCAGGCGCCACTGCCCTGGGCGTCCTTGCGTGCCGGGACGCCGAAGAGGATGAGCCCGGGAACGCCCAGCGAGACCAGCCGCTTCGCCTCGACCACCAACGAGTCGAGCGAGTGCTGCACCTCGCCGGGCATGGACGCGATCGGCACCGGCTCCGCAATCCCTTCCCGCACGAAGAGCGGGGCGACCAGGTCATCGGGGCCGAGACGGGTCTCGGCCACCAACCGGCGCAGCGCCGGCGTGCGGCGCAACCGGCGCAGGCGGCGCACGGGGAAGCCGCCCGGCGTCGGGCAGCGGACCTGATGTCGACCATCGTTCCAGCCTACGGGCCGGTCTGCCCCCCGGGGCCCAGCACCCCGATCAGCTCGTCGACGATGCCCTGCGGCGGACGCGCCCCAGCGCCTCGTGCACGTTCTCGAGCCCGGCCGCCCGGGCGGCCTCCGCCGTCGTCGGCCCGATGCAGACGACGTGGGTCGGCGCGGGCACCGGCAGGCCGTCCGCGCGTGCGCAGGGCCAGGAACGCCTGCACGCCCGACGGGCGCGGTGAGCGTCAGCGCGTCGGCCGTGGCCACCCGGTCGAGCAGCGCCGGCACGGGCGCGGCCCGCGCCACCGTGCGATAGGCCTCGACGCGCTGGACGTCCCACCCCTTCTGGCCGCAAGCCCGTCGGGAATGGTCGCGGGCGCCAGGTCGGCGCTCGGGAACAGGACGCGCCAGGTGCCCGCCGACCGGCGCGTCGGGAAACTCCTCGACCAGCCCGCGTGCACTGTGCTCCGCCGGCACCAGGTCGGGCTCCACGCCGGTCCGGCGCAGCGCGTCGGCCGTGGCCGGTCCCACGGCGGCCACCAGTACCGACCCGAGGGCGCGCGGCGTCGCGCAGCGCGCCCATGAAGCGGTCCACCGCGACGACCGACGTCAGCACCACCCAGTCGTTCTCCTGCACGGCGGTCGCCGCCGCCTGCAGCGCGGCGCCCCCGTCCTCCGGTTCGACCTGGCGGGTCAGCGGCAGCTCCAGCGCCGTCGCACCCGCACGCTCGAGCGCGTCGACGAGGTCGCGTGCCCGCTCGCCGGTGCGGGTCACCACCACGGTGCGCCCGGCCAGCGGGCCATCGGCCGACGCCGGGGCGTCGTGCTGCCCGAGCGCGGCCACGGGACCGACGACGATGATGGCGGGCGGGCCGAGCTCGACGTCGGCCAGGCCGGCGCAGCGTCGTCCGTCTCACCTGCTGGGACGCGGTCGTCCCGCTGGCGATGACGGCGACCGGCGTCTCGGGCGCGCGGCCACCCTTGATCAGCGCCGCGGCAATGGCGGCCCGGGTCGTCATGCCCATGAGGATCACCAGCGTCCCGCCGACGCGGGCCAGGGCGGCCCAGTCGTGCTCGCTGGTGCCGTCCGCCGCGCCGACGCGTCCCGTCACGACCGTGACCGACGCCGCCACGCCGCGCTGGGTGACAGGGATGCCGACGGCGGCGGGGACGCCGAAGGCGGAGGTGACGCCCGGCACCACCTCCCAGGCCAGGCCGGCCTGCGCCAGCGCCTCCACTTCCTCCCCGCCGCGGCCGAAGAGGAAGGGATCGCCGCCTTTGAGGCGGACCACGACGGCGGAGGCCCGCCCGTGCTCCACGAGCAAGCGGGCGATCTCCTCCTGGCGCCCCGCGCCGCCCGCCGCCGAGTCGGGGTCCTTGCCCACGTCGATGATCCGCGCCGACGACGGCACCAGGTCGAGGAGCGGCCGGGCTGACCAGGCGATCGTGCAGGACGACATCGGCCCGCGCCAACAGCGCGGCGCCCCGCCGGGTCAGGAGGCCCGGATCGCCCGGCCCGGCACCGACCAGGTAGACGGTCACGGCGTCACGTCCAGCAGGCCCTCGAAACCCTCGATGGACGGCGCCGCCCCCTTCGAGCAGGGCGCGCGCCACGGCCGCGCCGACCGCCTCGGGGTCGTCGCCCTGGCGGGTCACGCGGATGATCGTGTGGCCGTCGCCGCTGGCCAGGAGTCCCGACACCCGGAGCGCATCGCCCGAGCTCGCCGGCATCGCCGCGACGCCGGCACGCGGCTCGGCGAAGGCGCCGACCGGCAGTGTGCAGTTCCCGCCGAGGGTCGCCAGGACGGCACGCTCGGACCGCAGGGCCCGGTGACTCGGCTCGTGGTCGATGGCGGCCAGCAGCTCCCTGGTGTCCGCATCGTCGGCCCGGCACTGCACCGCAATGGCGCCCTGTCCCGCCTGCGGCAGCACGTCCATCGGGTCGAGCACGTCGCGCACCTTGTGCATCCAGCCGAGGCGCTCCATGGCGGCGACGGCGATCGACGACGGCCGAGACCTTGCCCTCCTCGGCCACGGCCACCCGCCGGGCCATGTTCCCCCGCAGGTCGGTGAACACGAGATCGGGGCGCAGACGCGGCCAGCTGCGCCCGGCGCCGCGCCGAGCCGGTGGCCACCAGGCCGCCGGCGGGCAGGCCGGCCAGCGTGGCGCCCACGAGGCCGTCGCGCGGATCGGCGCGCGGCGGCACCGCCCCCAGCACGAATTGCTCGGGCATGACCGAGGGCATGTCCTTGGCCGAGTGCACGGCGGCGTCGGCCCGTCCCTCGGCCACCGCCGCCTCCACCTCGGTGACGAAGACGCCCTGGCCCCCGATCTGGTCGAGCGGCGTCGACGCGTCGCGGTCGCCCTGCGTCCGCACGACGACCGGTTCGACCTCGAGGCCGGGGTGGGCCTGGCGCAGGAGCTCGGAGACCAGCTCGGTCTGGCGCAGGGCCAGCGGCGAGCCGCGGGTGGCCAGGCGGAGGGTTCCCATGGTCCGACTATCCCATGGCCGCGACTACAGGTCGAAGAGGATGCGCAGCGCCTCGACCAGCCGCTCGCCCCGGGGTGTTCCCGCCGTCTCCTTCAAGAGCATGGTCGGCTCGTGCAGCATTTTGGCCAGGGCCGCCCGCGTGGCCGCATCCACGTGGTCCCACTCCTCCTCGCTGAGGTCGGCCAGCTGCGCCCGGTGGCGCTCCAGCTCGGCGACCCGGAGCGTCTCGAGACGGCCCCGCAGCGAGGCGATGATCGGGGCGGCGCCACGCTGGCGGCTCGCGCTGCGGTAGCGGTCGACCTCGTCGGCGACGATGCCGCGCGCGGCGACCGACTCCTCGGCGCGGTCGCCCAGGGCACGCGCCACCGACACGCTCAAGGTGTCCATGTCGAGCAGCGTGACGCCGTCGAGCGCGGCCACGCTCGGCTCGACGTTGCGCGGCACCCCGAGGTCGATGACGAGGAGCGGGCCCGTCGACCCCGGCGAAGTCCGTCGCGCTGAGCACGTGTGACTCGGCCGCGACGGCGGTCAGCACGACGTCGGCCTCGGCCAGCTCACCGGCGACCCGATCGAGTGGCACCGCCCGCATGTCGAACGGGCCGGTCTCGGTCTGGCGGACGAGGTCCTGCGCCCGCTCGACCGAGCGGTTCACGACCACGACACGCTGCGGTGCGTCGGCCGCCGCTATGTCCGACAGGGCGCGGCAGACACCGAGGCCCATGTCGCCGGCACCGACCACCACGACCCGGGCGCCGCGCAATCCCGCCTGGTCGTCCCCGCGGGCGACGGTCACGGCCGCATAGGCGAACGAGGTGGTGCCCTTGGAGATGCCCGTCTCGGTCCGGACCCGCTTGCCCGTCTGCAGCGCATGGCGGAAGAGCGCGGAGAGGACCGGGCCCGCCGTGCCTTCCTCCTGGGCCCGCTCGAAGGCACGGCGCACCTGGCCGACGACCTCGGTCTCCCCCGTCACCACGGACTCGAGACCCGAGGTCACCGAGAAGAGGTGGGAGGTCACGTCGTCGTCGAAGCGGACGCTGGCGTGGGTCGACAGCTCGTCGACGAGACCGGTGCGACTGCTCGGACAGCACGTCGTAGATTTCGGCCACGGCGTCGTGGAAGCGGTCGACCACGGCGTAGACCTCGGTGCGGAGGCAGGTGGAGAGGACGACCGCCTCCTGGACGTTGCGCCGGTGGCTGAGCGCGCTGAGGGTCTTGTGCAGGTCGGCGTCAGGGACGGCCGCCGCCTCAAGGAGGGACAGCGGGGCCTGCGTGTGCTGGAGCCCTACGACGACGACGGACACTCGGTTCCTTCCTGGGTCGGCTCACAATTGTGCCGGTCCGGACCTCCAGAGTGCCAGTCGCCGCGGGGCGGGTCGTGCCGTCAGGCCAATTCCGAACGCTGTGAGAGTCCCACCGACCGCATGGTTTGCGCCCGTGCCCCGTCCTGCCCGGGCTCGTCTGCGCGGGCCCGGTAGAAGCCCAGGACCTGCAGCTCAATGGAGAGGTCCACGTAGCGGAGATGCACCGTGGGCGGAACGGTGAGGACCCGGGGGGCGAAGTTGAGCAGCGAGGTCACGCCGGCCCGCACCAGCAGGTCGGCCACCCCCTGGGCCGCCCAGCCGGGCGTCGTGATCACGCCGATGTCCGGGCACTCCCCGTCGCGCAAGCTGGCGAGCTCGTCCATGTGGCGCACCCGCATGCCCCGGATCTCCTCGCCCACCACGGCCGGGTCGACGTCGAAGAGCGAGGTGACCTGGCAGCCCCGCGAGGCGAAGGCGGCCGAATTGGTCAGCGCACGGCCCAGGTTGCCGATGCCCACCATGGCCACCGACCAGTTCTCGTCGACCCCCAGGGCGCGGTCGATCTGCGCAATGAGGAATTCGGGGTTGTAGCCCGAGCCCCGGGTCCCGAAGGAACCCAAGCAGGGAGAGGTCCTTGCGGACCTTGGCGGCGTTGACGCGGGCCAGCTCGGCCAGTTGCTCGGACGAGACGGTCCGCGAGCCGCCGCGGACCAGCTCGGCCAGGATCCGCTGGTAGATCGGCAGCCGCAGCACCGTCGCCTCGGGGATCCGCCTCGGTGGGACGGACAGATCGGAACTCCGCCTCTCGTCGTTCACTGCGTCGGATGGTACTGACGGCACTCCCGGTGGCACCAAACCGCCCCGACGCGTGCCCTCACCAGGCCAGGACCAGCAACTCCCCTGCCACGACGTTGAGCCAGTGGGCCGCCGAGGCCTCGCCGGCCACCACGGCCAAATGCCCGTTGGCGTCGACCAGCAGGCCGAACTCCCCTTGGTCCAGCTGGCCGAACGCGTCGACGCAGCGCAGCGCAATGCCATCGGGCACCAGGGAACGTGGCAACTCGTCGGCGTCCTGACGTCCCGACTCGACGAGGGCGGCCAACTCGACGCAGCCCGTCGACGGCATGCCCGCCACGCCGCGCGTCGGCGACCGTCGCCGCCAGTTGCAGATTGCCGAAGCGGTCGACCCAGGTGACCTCCGTGCGCAGGCAGGCGCGGCCGTCGTGCAGGCGTCCCCCTCCACCACGCCACCGACGAGTCGCACCAGCGAGCCCGGGTGCACGGGCGTGCCCAGGTCCTCGAGCGCGGCGCCGGTGCACAGCGCGGCCGCGGCGGGCCCGAAGAGGTCGCGCCCGTCGAACGTCGAACCGCGGTCCGGCGGCGCCGACCGGGCGGGACAGTTCCACCACGCGTGCCACCGGCGCCTCGGCCGCCGCCTCCGCCGCGGCCACGAGCAGCCCGTTGTCGGGCCCGACGAACCACAACGACGCGCCGGACGGCGTGCTCGACCTCCAGAGCGATGCCGCGTCGATCGGTGCCGACGCCCGGATCGACGATGCCGAGCACCACCCCGGGCCCGAGATACGGCACCGCCCGCACCAGGGCGTGACTCCCCGCCCGGACGTCGAAGGGCGGGACGTGATGCGTCAGGTCGATGACGGTCGTCCCGGGTGCACGCGCCGCAATGACCGCATGCACCACGCCGGCGAACTCGTCCTCGGTGCCGAAGTCGGAGAGGAAGAAGACGGTGCGGGGGGCCTCTCTCGACATGGCTGGGCGCTCAGCGCTGCAGGTTGCGCGATCGCTCGGTGGCGGCCGCGACCGCCTCCATGAAGGCCGAGCGCACGGCACGCGACTCCAGGGCCCGGATGCCCGCCGCCGTCGTGCCCGCCGGCGAGGTCACCATGGCGCGCAGTGCCTCGGGGTCCTGACCGGTCTCCGCCAACAGCTCGGCGGAGCCGCGCATGGTCTCGACCACCAGCGTCCGGCTCACCTCGCGGGTCAGGCCCATCTGCACGCCCGCCTCCATGAGGGCCTCGGCGACCAGGAAGAAGTAGGCCGGGCCCGAGCCCGAGAGGCCGGTCACCGCATCGAGCAGGCGCTCGGGCAGGCGCACCACCGTCCCGACGGCCGAGAGCACGTCCTCGGCCCAGGCCAGGTCGTGCGACGTGGCGAAGGCACCCCCCGCAATGGCCGTGACGCCGGCGCCGACCAGCGCCGGCGTGTTCGGCATCGCCCGCACGACCGCCGGCTCGCCCGCCGAGCGCCGCCTCGAGCCGCGCGCTGGGCACGCCGGCCACAATGGACAGCACGCGCCTCACCCCGATCGCCCCGAGGACGCGGCAGGCCCCCTCGGCCACATCGGGCTTCACCGCCAGGACGGCTCCGGCGATGCGCTCGCCCTCCTCCCCCAGCACGCCGGCCTCGGGGGCATCGAGCACGTGCAACCCCGGGAACGACTCGGCCAGCTCGTCCCGGCGCTCGGCGACCGGCTCCACCACGGCCACGTCGGCCAGCTCGGCCCACCCGGAGCGCAGGAGACCCCGAGGAGCGCACCTCCCATTTTGCCGCCGCCGACGATGAGCAGATTGGCCACGGGCGCGACGTTACCGACCGCCGGCCGGTGGTGTCGGCGGCGCCGGTGCTGTCAGCGCGCGCGGGGCCGGCGGCGGTAGGTCGTGGGGTGGGCCAGGGTCATGGCCGTCGGGAAGTGGTCGTCGGTGTAGACGACGGACGCCCCGGCGATGCGGTCCAGCTCGTCGTCGTCGATGAGGCGCGCCGGCACCCGGCCCACCAGGTACACGGCGTCCTCGGGCCCGAGGCGAACGCACATGCCGAACAGCTGGGTGTTGCGCCGCAGCAGGTAGGCGAAGACCTCCTCCTTGTGCTCCTCGGGCGCGGGCATGAACTGCGCCTCGTGCCACAGCGTGCGCTGCTTGAGCGTGAACCAGACCGTGATGAAGTCCTTCTCCTCACCCTTGAAGCGGAGATACCACTGGAACGACGCGGTGCGGTCGGTCACCTCCTGGCGCTCGGCTGCCACCAGCGGCCCGTCCGCCGCCAGCTCGCGCGCGGCCCAGGCGTCGATGCAGGCGACGGCGGCAGCCATCTCCTCGTCGTCGGGGAGGTCGACGATCGGCACGGGCTAGCGGCTCGGTACGGCTCGGCTGCAGCTCGGCTCGGCGCTCGGCTGCGACCGGGACGGCGCGCTCAGCCGCACTCGACGAGGCGGCCCGCGGCCAGCTCGTCGTGCAGCTCGACCAGTGCGCGGGCGGCGGCGCGCCACGTGTAGCGGCGCGCCCGCAGCACCGAGGCGGTGGAGAGCCGCTCGGCCGCCAGCGGCTCGTCGAAGACCCGGCGCACCGCCGCGGCATACGCCACCGGGTCGGGCTCGTCGACCAGGTACCCGGTGCGCCCGTGGTCCACCAGCGTGGTCAGGCCGCCGACGGCCGAGGCGACGACCGGCGTCCCGCAGGCGGCGGCCTCGAGCGCCACCAGCCCGAAGGACTCCGAGCGGCTGGGCACGATGCAGACGTCGGCCGCCCGGTAGTACGAGGAGAGCAGCTCGTGGGGCTGCGGGGCGACGAAGTGCACCTGGTCGCGCACGCCGCGGGCGTCGGCGACGTCGTGCAGGCTCTGCAGTGACTTCTCGCCGTGCGGGCCGCTGGGGCCACCCACGACGACGAGCCGGGCGGGCTCGCCGCCGCTCTGGCGCAGCTCGGCCAGCGTCTCGACGGCCACGTCCGCGCACTTGAGCGGTTGGATGCGCCCGACGAAGAGGAGGAGCCGCCCGTCGACGGGCAGGCCGAGGGCGCGGCGGGCCTGCGGCCGGTGGCCGGGACCGAAGAAGGCGTGGTCGACGCCGGGCGGCACGATGCGGATGCGCCCGGGCTCGCCGCCGTAGAGGGAGGCGATCTGGTCGGCCTCGACCGTGCACGAGGCCAGGACCGCGTCGGAGCAGTCGATGATGGAGGCCTCGGCCTCGGCCCGGCGGTGCGGCATGTCGGCCTCGACCTCTTCGGGCATCGACTCCGCCTTGACCCGGTCGAGCGTGTGGAACGTGCAGACCAGCGGCAGGTTCAGCTCGTGCTTGATCACGTGGCCCGACAGCCCCGACAGCCAGTAGTTGGCGTGCACCGAGGTGTAGGGCGGTCTCGCCGGCCGGCCGGCGCCGCGACCATGCGTTCGAGCACGCCCGCCGTGAACTCGTCCACGACGCGCCGGCAGCGACTCCTTGGGCAGCACGCTCGAGCGGCCCGGCGGGCACGTGGTGCACCCGCAGCCCCGGCTCGACGTCGACCACGGGCGGCAGATCCGGCGACCAGGCCCGGGTGAAGACGTCGCAGGCCACGCCGGAGCGGGCCAGGGCCGAGGTCAGCTCGCGGACGTAGACGTTCATGCCGCCGCCGTCGCCCGTGCCCGGCTGGGCCAGGGGAGACGTGTGCAGGGAGAGAACAGCGAGCCGGCGCATGCCGCTCAGAGCCTACCGGCGGCCGCGAAAAGCGCTCCGGCCAGGCCTGCGAGGCCGGCCGGGAGGCTCGAGCCGGGACTCAAGCCGAGGCGACGCGCTCGGCCGGGCCCGGCGGCTCGGCCGCGGTCGGCGTCACCGGCGATCCGGGCGCGGCCGGCGGCGCCGTCGCCCGGGTCCTGGCCCTCGGGCTCGGGCGTGCCGTGCTCGTCCTCGTACTCGCGCCGGAAGGAGAGGTAGATCCGCACGAGGGCCTGCTTCTGCTCCTCGCTGATGGACTGGTCGGCCATGATGGCCCGGGTCAGGTCGGGCGTCCCCGACGGCGGCTCGAGGATCCCCGCCTGGACGTAGAGCGTCTCGGCGGAAATACGCAGCGCCTTGGCGATCTGCTGGAGGATCTCGGCCGAGGGCCGGCGCAGGCCCCGCTCGATCTGGCTGAGGTACGGGTTGGAGATGCCGGCCAGCTCCGAGAGCCGGCGCAGCGAGAGCCGCGCCGTGCCGCGCTGCTCACGGATGAACGAGCCCAGATCCAACCAGCGGTCCTTGGGATCCGTGCTCACTCTTGCAAGCGTACCGCCGCCGCGGTGTGCGCCGGGGCTGGCGCGGCCCGCGGGCCACACCTCACGGCGACTCGGGGCCCAGGTCGTACGCGGGTTGAATCCCCTCGGGATCCTCGGTTGGGACTTCGGCCCCTTCGGGTATGGTCCTCGACGCAGCACGACGACGTCCCACGACGACCACCGAGGAGATCCGCCATGGCCGAGTACACCCTCCCAGACCTGCCGTATGACTACGCCGCCCTGGAGCCGCACGTGTCGGCGCAGATCATGGAGCTCCACCACGACAAGCACCACGCCGCCTACGTGGCCGGCGCCAACCAGACGCTCGAGAAGCTGGCCGCCGCCCGCGACAAGGACGACTTCGGCGCCATCGTGGGGCTGGAGAAGACGCTCGCCTTCCACATTTCGGGCCACGTGCTGCACTCCATCTTCTGGAACAACCAGAGCCCCGACGGCGGCGACAAGCCCGACGGCGCGCTGGGCTCGGCCATCGACGAGAACTTCGGCTCGTTCGACAAGTTCAAGGCGCAGTTCACCCAGGCGACCTCCACCATTCAGGGCTCGGGCTGGGGCGTGCTGGCCTACGAGCCCTTGGCCGGCCGCCTCATCGTCGAGCAGGTCTACGACCACCAGAGCAGTGTCGGGCACAGCTCGGTGCCGCTCCTCGTCTTCGACGCCTGGGAGCACGCCTTCTACCTGCAGTACAAGAACGTGAAGGCCGACTTCTTCGCCGCGCTGTGGAACGTCGTCAACTGGACCGACGTGGCGAGCCGCCTCGACGCGGCCAAGAAGCTCACCATCCCCGGCTGAGCGACACCGCCCCGGGCGTCCAAGGAGGAGGCCCCGACCGTGCGTGAGGGGATCGGGATCAGGCCGGCGTCAGGTGCTGCGCGCACATGCGCTGCGTGGGGTCGCGTTCGAGGTCGGCCTCGAGCACAGGCGCCCCGCAGGTCTCGCACTGCGCGTAGGTGCCGTCGCTGAGACGCTCGAGCGCCCGGTCGACACCGTCGAGGACGGCGGCCGCCCGAGTCAGTTCGGATTCGTAGAGCGCCTCCACGAACGTGCAGGGTAGTCCCCCGATGCAGCACGACGGCGAAGGGATGCCGTCGGGCCCCGGACACCCTGGTGGTTTGGGCGTTGCACGGCCGGGGCAGAGGTACGGCAACTGGTATGAGAGGCCCCGATCTTCCGGGGGGAGAGCCCACGGCCGACACGCGCACCGTCCACCCGCTGACGGCGTACTGCCACGCGCCGGTTCCCCGCCACCACCGCCTCCGTCGGCCAGGCCCGGCGCTTCCTGCTCGGCCAGCTGCCGGCCTCCGCCCGGGGCGAGGACGCCGACGAGCTGGTGCTCATGCTGTCGGAGCTGTCGACCAACGCGGTGCAGCACGCGGCGACCGAGTTCGAGGTGGCCGTCTACGTGGCACGCGGATTGCAGCCGCGTGCGGGTCGAGGTCAGTGACGGCGCCCTCGGCTTCCCCACGCCGCCCGAACAGGTGCCGGACGCACCGCACGGGCGCGGCCTGCACATTGTGCGCGCCTTGGCCGACGCCTGGGGCATAGAGATGCGGCGCGACCGGCCCGGCAAGACGGTGTGGTTCTCGTTGCCCCTCGCCGCGCCCGATGCTGACGGCGCCGACGCCGGCGCCGGCGCGCCACCCGTCGTGGACCAGTCCCGCGTCGACGGAGGTCGCGGCGGGACCCGTCCCGGCCGCGACCGCGGCACCCGAGCCGGCAGCGGCCGCCGCGCCGGCCGAGGCCGGGAACGAGCCGGCCTGGCCCGTCCCGGGGGTCCGGATGGTGCTCGACGGGCTGCGTGACGCCGTGGTCGCCACCGACGACAAGGGCACGATCCGTTACGTCAACAGGTCGGCCGAGGAGCTCCTGGGCTGGCCGCGCGGCACCCTGGTCGGCCGGCCCGTCTTCGACCTCGTGCCCGATTCGCTGACGGCCGCCGTCGGTGACGACTACGGGGCGTTCGTCCACTCGCAGGCCTCGAACCTGCTCGGCCGCCCGCTCGACGTGGACATCAAGCGGGCCGACGGCACCGACGTCCGCACCGAGTTGGTCATCAGCATCTTCGACCACCCGCTGGCGGGCCGGGTGGTCGTCGGCATCATCCGGCCCCGCGACGAGAAGAAGCTCCAGCGCTGGTCCGAGCTGACGAGCGAGTTGCTCGAGATCCTGGCCGACGCCCCGGTCGAGGAGCCCCCGGCCGAGCGCATCCTTTCGACCCTGGGCCGGCGCCTCGACTGGGACGTGACGACGCTCTGGGCGGTCTCGGCCGACCAGGAGCTCGTCTGCCGGCACGTCTGGACGCGCAGCCCGAACATTGCTCCCGCCTTCACCCAGGAGAAGGCGGACGATCCGACCAGCGGGAGCGAAGGCTTCCCGCTCTGGGTCCTGGAGCACGGCGAGCCCCTGTGGGTGGCGGACCTCGCGGCCGATCAGCGCTTCGTGACGGACGCGCTCGTGCAGGACGGCCTGCAGAGCGCGTACGCCTTCCCGGTCCGCTACCACGGCGCCTGCGTGGGGATCGTCAAGATGCTGAGCCGGCACCTGCGTGAGCGCGACCCTTCGGTCGTCGAGCTCATGGATGCGGTCGGCGACCACCTCGGCGAGCTGCTGCACGCGTCGGCCCAGTCCGCCGAACGCGAGCATCTGGTCGAGGAGCTCCTCGAGGCGCGGCGGCGCAACGAGTTCCTGCTGCTGGCCACCCAGGTGCTCTCGGAGGTCGTCGACTACCGCAAAATGGTGGAGCGCCTGGCCCAGGTCTCGGTGCCGGTCATGGCCGACCTCTGCCTCATCGACATCGTCGACGAGGACGGCCAGATGCGCCGGATGGCGGCCTGGCACGCCGACCCGGACAAGCGGGCGCTCACCGAGGAGCTCCGTGCCTCGTACCCGCCCGAACCGGGCGGCGACCATCCGACCATTGAGGTGATGCGCAGCGGCAAGTCGATGTGGAGCGCCGACATGGACGACGAGTTCCTTCATTCGACGAGCCAGGACGAGCGGCACTACTCCATTCTCAAGACGCTCGAGTTCACGTCGTACGTCACCGTGCCGCTCCGCCTGCGCGACGAGCAGGTGCTCGGGACCGTGACCCTCGTCTCCGCCGGGTCGGGCCGCCGCTTCTCCGAGAGAGACCTCGGGCTGGCCGAGCAACTGGCCAAACAGGTCAGCTCGGTGGTCATTCGGGCCAGGGCCTACGACCGCGAGCGCCGGATCTCGCACGAGCTGCAGCGACACCTGTTGCCCGACGCCATCCCACCCATCGGCGGCTGGGATGTCGCCGCCCGCTACCGGCCGGCCGCCGTCGGCGTCGAGGTCGGGGGCGACTGGTACGACGTCGTCCCGATCAGCGAGCACCTGGTCGCGCTCGTCGTGGGGGACGTGGAAGGCCACGACCTCGGGGCGGCGCGGATTATGAGCCGGCTGCGCCACACACTCGGCCTGCTCCTGCTCGAAGAGCGGGCGCCGGGCCGGGCACTGCAGCGGCTCAACCGGGTCTCCCTGGCCGGCGTGGACGGGCGCCTGGCCACGGCGCTGGTCGGCGTCCTCGACACCAGGACCGGTTCGATCGTCTTCTCCTCGGCCGGCCATCCCTCTCCGGTGCGGGTCGAGTCCGGGCAGGCCGTCGAGCTCCCGGTGCCGCCGGGCCCGCCCCTCGGCGTCCAGCACTGCGACTACAAGGATCACGAGTTCCACCTGGACCGGGGCTGCCTGGTGATGTACACCGACGGCCTGGTCGAGCGGCGCGGCAGTCGCCTCGAACGAGCGCTTCGCCCTGCTCGAGTCCTCGCTGCGCGCCTCGCCCAGCAACGAGCCCAACCAGGTGGCGGACTTCGTCATTGACGCCATGACCTCGGGCGCGCGGAGCTCCGACGACATTGTGGTGCTCACGGCCCGGCGTCAGGGGGACGAACCCGGGCTGCCCTGAGCCCCGGATACCGCGGCACGCCGCCACTTCCGTAGTGTGACGGCGTGCACAAGGAGGGAGCCGTCGCCGCGCTGGTCGGTGCGCACGTCCTCGTCCCCTGCCTCGACGGCACCGAGCGCCCCTACCGCGACCTCGACTGTGCCGCCTCGACACCGGCCCTGCAGTCGGTGGCCGACCGGGTCAACGACTTCCTGCCCTGGTACTCGAGCGTGCACCGCGGGGCCGGCTACAAGTCGCGGCGGGCCACGGCGGCGTACGAGGAGGCGCGCGACAGCGTGCACCGCTTCGCCCGGCGACCCGCCGGCGGCGACGACGTCGTGGTGCTGGTGCGCAACACGACGGAGGCCATCAACCACCTGGCCTACCGGCTGGGCCTGCGCCCCGACGACGTGGTGGCCACCACGGTGGTCGAGCACCACGCCAACCTGCTGCCCTGGGCGCGCGTGGCGACGCGGCGCTGGGTGGAATGCGGGACGGCCGGCACCTTCGAGACGTCGGATGTCGTGCGGGTCCTCGACGACGGGCGCCGCCCCGCGCTGCTGGCGCTCACCGGAGCCTCCAATGTCACGGGCTGGCTGCCCCCGGTGGAGGAGATCTGCGCCGAGGCCCACGCCCGGGGCATCCCGGTCCTGCTCGATGCGGCCCAGCTGGCGCCCCATCGTCCGCTGCCCACCGGGCCCGACTTCGTGGCCTTCAGCGGCCACAAGCTCTACGCGCCCTTCGGCGCCGGCGCGCTGATCGGCCCGCGCGCGGTCTTCGAGCGCGGCGACCCGTTCCTGGCGGGCGGCGGGGCGGTCGACCTGGTCGACCTCGACGAGGTCATCTGGACGGATCCGCCCGAACGGGAGGAGGCCGGCTCGCCCAATGTCGTCGGTGCGGTCGCCTTCGGGCAGGCCATGGACGACCTGGAGCGCATCGGTTGGGAGACCATCACGGCCCACGAGCACGTCCTGTCGACGCGCCTGTACGACGGCTTGCGCGCCATCGACGGCGTGCGCGTGCTCGGGCCGCGGTCCGGGTCCGGGCGAGCACGACGGGCTCGCGGTGGCGGCGTTCACGCTGGACGGCATGCACCACGCCCTGGTGGCGGCGCGGTTGAGCGCGGAGTTCGGGATCGGCGTCCGCCACGGCTGCTTCTGTGCGCATCCCTACCTGATCCGCCTGCTCGGTGTCGGCCGTGACGGCGTCGACCAGGCGCGCGCCGCCGTGCAGCGCGGCGACCGCAGCGGCATTCCCGGTGCGGTCCGGGCCAGCTGCGGGCTCGGGACCACCGACGACGACGTCGACGCGCTGCTCGATGCGCTGCGCGCCCTGGCGGCGGGCGAGCCGGCGCCCGTGCCCTACGTCCAGGACGCCGTCACCGGCGACTTCTGGCCCGAGGGCGACGCGGCCGGCTGGAGCGTGGCCGACCGCCCGGCCGGCGCGGCCTGCGCCAGGGGTTGAGCGCACGCGTGCGTCGGCGCTGGCTCCTGCGTCCCGGCACTGGTCGCGCGTCGTCCCCGCGCTGGCGGCCGTGCGCCCAACCGGTCGGCGGCACGTCCACGGCCACGACGTGGCCTGGGTGACGACCGGCGCCTCGGTGACGCTGCCGGGGACGGGCGTGACGCCGGTCAACCTGGCCCGACGCCATGTGGAGGCCAAGGTCACCGTCGGCGCGCCTGCCCTCCGCGTTGGCCTACGCCCCCGGGGGCAAGGACCTCCTCGTCGTCACGCAGGGCGACGACCAGCTGCACGAGATCGACACGACCACCCACCAGGTCGTGCACGAGGTCACCGTCGGGGTCGAGCCGGACGCGGTGGCGGTGGCGCCCGGCGGGAGCGGCGGCAAGGGCGTGGCGCTGGTGGCGAACCTCGACTCGAACAGCGTGACCCCGGTCGACCTCGGCACCTGGCGCGCCGGCACGCCCATTGCCGTCGGGACCGAACCGGTGGCCATCGCCGTGTCGGTGGCGGCCTCGGGCGCGGCCACCGCCTTCGTGGCCGACTCCGGCAGCAACACCGTGACGCCGATCGACGTCGCCACCCTGCAGCCCGGCGCGGCCATTCCCGTCGGCCCGGCGCCCGCAGACCATTGCCGCGGCGCCCGGGGAGGTGCTGGTGGGCAACTTCGGCAACCGGACCCTCACCGCCATCAACCCGGCGACGCTGCAGCGCGGGCAGCGACCGTTGCGCTCCCGCTGAACCCGACCGGCATCGCCGTGGCGCCGGCGGGGACGATCGCCTACGTCTGCGGCGGCGCGGCCGTGGTCCCGGTCGCCGTCGCCGGCCTGACGCTGGGCCCGCCGGTGGCGCTGCCCGACGTCGCGCAGGGCATCGCCTTGAGCGCAGACGGCTCGACGGCATGGGTGACCCAACAGGCGGGCACGCTGGTCCCGGTGGCCCTGGCCACCGGCAAGGTGGGCACGCCGCTCCACCTCGGCGGGCACCCGTCCGCCATCGTCATCGGCGCCGGCTGACCCGCTCGCGGGCACCGGCCGCGTGCCAGCCGACGCCTCAGACGCTGTAGACCGCCCGGGCCCGGAAGCGCAGCGGCGGCTCCGTCAGCTCCTCCATGTAGTGCGCCGCCCACCCGGCGAGGCGCGCCACCGCGAAGATGGTGCGGCCGGTGTCGGGGGGCATGCCGGTCCCCCAGCTCAACGCGGCCAGGGCAAGGTCGCAGTTGGCCAGCGGCACGTCGTGCGCGGCGGCCAGCGCGATCACTTCGTGCAGCGAGGGCGCGCCGCTCGTCGCTGCAGCAACGGCTCGGCCAGCGTCAGCAGGGCGTCGAAGCGGGCGTCGCCGCTCTTGTAGACGGCGTGGCCGAAGCCCGGCAGCCGGCCCCGCTCGCGCAGCACGTCGTTCAGGGCCCGCGCGGCACGCCGTCGCGCTCGGCCACCACCAGCAGCTCGTAGGCCTGCTGGCTGGCGCCACCGTGCAGCGGCCCGGCCAGGGTGGCCAGCCCGGCCAGCAGGGCGTCGTAGGGATCGGCGCGCACCGACGCCGCCACCCGCACGGCCATGGTCGAGGTGGCCAGCTCGTGGTCCGCCATGAGGACGAGGGCGGCATTGACCGCGGCCGTCGGCACGCAGCGGTCGGGTCGGCCTGCGCGGTCAGCCGGGCCGCGAGCCGCGCCGCGATGGACGCATCCGGGTCCTCGCCGGGCGGCGGCGGCCCCACGACGTCGGTCAAGCGCGGCGGTGGCGCGCCGGGCGGCACGGGCGACCGCGGCCGGGCGCAGGTCGGCCCGCAGCGGGTCGGTCGCCCCGCACAGCACCAGCGCCCAGCGCATGCGCTCGAGCGTCGGCGTCAGCGGGCACGGACCGAGGTCGGGCGCGCGTCCAGTCCCCCGCCGTCGTCGGACTGCCACAGGAGCTCGGCCACCTCCTCGAAGCTCGACGTCCGCGGCCAGGTCGGTGGCGGCGCCGGCCGCGGTAGATGGGCCCGAGCGTCTGGTCGAGCTGGGTCACGCCGGTCGTGACGGTGGCCAGGCGGGTCGCCGTCTGCCGCCCGCCCCGGCTGCGGGCCGCCAGCGCCTCGATGTCGTCCAGGTCGAAGAGGCTCCCCCGCCGGCCCGGGTCCGGGTGCGACTCGAGCAGGCCCCGGCTCACGTAGGCGTAGAGCGTCGGCACCTTGACCCCGAGCCGGCGGGCCGCCTCCTCGGTCGTCAGCATCCGCTCCATGCCGCGGATCTTACATTGACTTGATCAACGTTTACAGACGCAGGGAAGGAGCGTCATAGTGGGATACATGGAAACCATCGTGCGTGATCTCATGACCTCTCCCGCCGTGACGTGCGCCGCGGACGACACCCTGGCCGCGGCGGCCCGGGCGATGCAGGAGGCCGACACGGGCTCGGTCGTGGTGACCGACGACGGCAAGGTCGTCGGCATCCTCACCGAGCGCGACCTCCTCCGGGCCGCCGCCGGCGCACGGCGACCCCGACCGCGAGCAGGTCCGCCTCTGGATGACCGCCCGCCCCGACGTGCTCGGTCCCGACGAGCGGGCCGACGCGGCCTGGGCCAGCCTGACCTCGCACCACTACCGCCACCTGCCCGGTCGTCGAGGGTGACCGCTGCGTCGGCGTCGTCTCGCTGCGCGACCTGATGGCGGTGGCCCGCATCCGGCCCGCCGGCGAGACGCAGCGGGGACGTCCCGGCCGGCCTCGAAGGCGTGGTGGTGGCCGAGACGACGATCGGCGACGTGCGCGGCCAGGAGGGCTTCTTCCACTACCGGCAGTACTCGGCGGTCGAGCTGGCCGAGAAGCGCTCGCTCGAGGACGTCTGGCACCTCCTGTTCCGCGGCGAGCTCCCCGACGCCGCGGCCGTCGGCCGCCTTCGCCGCCGAGGTGCGGCGGCGGCGCGCGCTCCCGCCCGGGCCTGCGCACGCGTGCTGCCGGCCATCGTGCCGGCGCGGGCGCGCCGCTCGACGTGCTGCGCACCGCGGTCTCGCTCCTCGGCGCCGAGCTCGGCTGGCGACCCACCCACGACATCGACGCCGACGAGCTCTACGACCAGGCGCTCGGGCTGTGCGCCGTGGTGCCGACGATCCTGGCGGCGGCCCACCGCCTGCGGCAGGGGCACGAGCCGCGTCGAGCCGCGCGACGACCTCGGCTTCGCCGCCAACTACCTCTACATGCTGACCGGCAGCGAGCCGAGCGCCGCAGCACGCCCGGGCCATCGAGCAGTACATGATCCTGACGATCGACCACGGCTTCAACGCGTCGACGTTCACCGCCCGCGTCGTCACGTCGACCGGCGCCGACCTGGGGGCCGCCATCGTGGCGGCCATCGGCGCGCTGTCCGGCCCGCTGCACGGCGGCGCGCCGAGCCGGGCCCTCGACATGCTCGACGCCATCGGCACGCCCGACCGGGCCGAGGCCTACATCCGCGCGGCCGTCGAGGGCGGCGACCGCATCATGGGCTTCGGCCACCGCGTCTACAAGACCGACGACCCGCGCTCGCTCCTGCTGCGCTCGGTCACCGAGCGGCTCGGCGGGCCGCTGGTCGAGTTCTCCCAGTCGGTCGAGCGCACGACGGTCGACGTCCTGGCCGAGCTGAAGCCGGGCCGCCAGCTCTACACCAACGTCGAGTTCTACGCCGGCGTGGTCATGCACACCTGCGGGATCCCGCGCGAGATGTTCACCCCGACCTTCGCCGCGGGGCGCACCATCGGCTGGAGCACCCACGTCATGGAGCAGGCCGCCCACAACCGCCTGATCCGCCCGGCCGCCCGCTACGTCGGGCCGCCCCCGCCCCAGCCGGTGCCGCTGCCCGAGGCCTGACCGGGCCGGCACGGCCCTGGGGCCCTCGGCCGGACCTCCCGAGCGAAACCCGACTAATCTGGTCAGGGTTCAACGGTTCGGGAAGGAGCAGGTCATGGCCATCGACAGCGCCCCGGCGCACACGCGCCAGCCGGGCCCGCGCCCTCTTCTCGTTCCCCAACCCGGTCAACGAGGTCTCGGCCCGCCTGGTGGCCGCCGGCGTCGTCGTGATGTGCGTCCTCACCATCGCCTTCGACCTGCGCTGGGCGACCATCGTCATCGCCTACGGCTTCGTGGCCCGGGTCCTGACCGGCCCCACCCTCAGCCCGCTCGGCCAGTTCGTGACCCGGGTCGTCACGCCGCGTCTCGGGATCGCCGAGCGTCCGGTGGCCGGCCCGCCCAAGCGCTTCGCCCAGGGCATGGGCGTGGCCTTCTCCGTGACGGCGCTCGTGCTGACCGGGCTCGGCTACTGGACGGCCGCCGAGGTCTTCCTCGGCCTGCTGGCCGCGGCGGCCTTCCTCGAGTCGGCCTTCGGCCTCTGCCTCGGGTGCAAGGCCTTCGCCGTCCTCATGCGCGTCGGCGTGGTGCCCGAAGAGGTCTGCGAACGCTGCAACGACATTTGGGCGCACGCACTCGGCAGCGGCCTGACCGCCTGCCGGACGCCCGCGTCGCCGTCCAGTCGTCAGTCGTCGTAGATGAGGACACCGCGGATGTTCTTGCCGTCGCGCATGTCCTGATACCCCTGATTGATGTCCCCCAGCTTGTAGGTGTTGGTGATCATGGAGTCCAGGTCCAGCTGCCCGTTGCGGTAGAGCTTCAGCAGCTTGGGGATGTCGGAGTGGATGTTGGCCGAACCGAAGATGCTGCCCACGACCTGCTTCTCGTAGATGGTCAGCATCATGAGGTTCATGGTGACGGCGGTCTCGTTGTACGGATGGATGTTGGTGACGACGACCCGCCCGCGCTTGGCGGCCAGATTCAGGATGGAGTCCATCAACGCGCCCCGATCCGACGCCCATGGCGCAGATGACCTTGTCGCACATGTGGCCCCAGGTCTCCTGGTGGATGAGCCCGAAGGCCTCTTCGATGGAAGACGCCGTGTGGGTCGCCCCGAACGTGGGCGCAAGGTCACGCTTGAGCTGGACGGGGTCGATGGCGAAGATCGTCTCGGCACCGGCGAGGCGGGCGCCCTGCACCGCCGAGGCGCCGATGCCACCGATGCCGATCACGGCCACGTGGTCGCCGGGCCGCACGTCCGCCGCATAGACCGACGAGCCCCAGCCGGTGGTCACACCGCATCCGACCAGGCAGGCCTTGTCGAGCGGAATGTCGTCGAGGATCTTCACGCACGAGGCCTGGTTGACCACGGTGTAGGGGGCGAAGGTGCCGAGGCAGACCATGGTCGAGACGTCCTGCCCGCGGGCGTGATGGCGCACGGTGCCGTCCAGCTGCTTCCCCGACATGAGGATGCCGCCGACGTCACACAGGTTCGAGTGGCCGGTGGCACAGGGCGGGCACTTCCCGCAGGCCGGGACGAAGCCGAGCACGACGTGGTCGCCCGGAACCAGGCCGGTCACACCGGGTCCCACTTCTTCGACCACGCCGGCGCCCTCGTGGCCGCCGATGACGGGAAGGGGGACGGGCATGTCGCCGGTGAGCAAGTGCTCGTCGGAGTGGCACATGCCCGAGGCGGCGAGCTTGATGAGGACCTCGCCCTCCTTGGGCGGGTCGAGCTCAATGGGCTCGACGCTCCACGCCTCACGGTCCCACAGAACGGCTGCTTCGGTTTGCACGGTCCCTCCCAGGGTCTGGCGTAACGACCATTGACGCTAATGGGTGGCGTCTCCTGTTCGCTTCCGGGAGCCGTCCAGTCATTTGACGGGGTGGCCGCGGGCCTCTTTCGCGACCTTCGGCGCGCCAAGGGAGGGGGCGATGGAGCGCTCGCCCTCGGCGACTCTCCTTCCGGCCTTCTGGAGAGAGGATCAGGCGGCGCCGTGCAGCATTTCGATGCGGCGGGCGAGGTTGACGGCGTGGTCCCCGATCCGCTCGTAGAACCGAGCGAGGAGGGTCACCTGGGCGCCGATAGGAGTCGGCATCGTCCCGGCGGCAACCTCACTTGTCAACCGGTCGTGGAGGATGTCGATCTCCTCGTCGTCTTCGGACAAAGACGCAGCATCCGCGGCGCGATCGCCGTACGCGTCGGCGGCAGCCCGCCACATCTCGAGGGCGACCTCGGCCATGCGCTGCACAATGCCGCGGCTCAGCGGGCTCATGTCGGAGCCCAGATTGCTGGCGGCGCGCTGGGCGATGTGCTCCGCCAAGTCGCCGCTTCGCTCCAACTCCGGGACGATGAGCAAAACACCAACCAGATGCCGCAGCGTGCTGGAAGGCGGCGGCTCGCTCCCCAATTGCTCCCAGACCAAGAGCTCGACTTCAGCTGTGAGATCGTCGATCGCCTGGTCGCCTTCGACCACCTTCAGGGCCGTCGAGACGTCGTTGCTCAGAAGGGCCTCGGTCGCTCCGGCCAGCGCTTCGGACACCAGCGCGAAGAGCTGGGCCATACGAACTTCAATTGGGTCGATCCCGTCCTCGC
>CAWAHA010000039.1:0-7472 GCA_963781565.1 uncultured Acidimicrobiaceae bacterium
TCCGCGCCTGATCGGCTAACGCCGAGTCGCTTGCCGGCGCGATGTCGGCAGGTAGCTAGCACTTGAAAGCACCCCGTCTCCATGCGAGGCGGGGTGCTTTCAGCTCTTTCCGGTCAGATGTGCCAGAGTCCCTCGCCGCAGTGACGGTGCGCGAGGCGAGGCGTGGTCCGCGTGCGCGTGCTGGTGCGGTGCGATGCGGTGCGAGTGAACGTTGGTTCGCTGCGGAGGCGATCAGTTCATGACCCGAAGTGGCCATCCTCGACGAAATCCCACCAGAACAATTGCTTCTGACAATTGCCGCTGCAACGCCTGACGCCCGCGCTCATTTCCTTCGTACCGTCCAAAGCGGTCACGCCGCGTCGGCTTCGGCGGGCGGCGCACCAATGGTGACCCGGATGATTGAGAGGGCACCATGCCACGTACCGGACGACGTCATACCCGTCACTATCGACCGCGCTGATTCTCGCCGTTCCGCTGCTCATCAGCGGCGTGGTGGCGCTCCGGGTGCATCGCCGCGTCTGCGGCAACCACCACACTCTCGAACCCGACCACCGTGTCCGGGAAGTCAGACGCTGAGCTCGACGGGAGTGACCGCGAGCTGGTGCGGGCGTCACGGCGACATTCGACCTGGTCACCACGGCACAGTGGAACCGACCAGCGGCGATCGGGGACTGCGTTCGACCCGAATCTCGTGCCGGCAGGGACGCTCGGTGAGCCCCGCTGACTCCTACACCCGTCCGACCGGACCGGGCACCATGACCGTGAACTGGACGCTCGACAATCTGCAGGTGTCCTGGGATGGCATCGGGCCGCTCTCCGTCGGTTCACCCGGATTCAGCGCGACCGGCCCGTGCGCGCTGCTGGCCGGCGGACCGGACTATTCCTGTGACCTGTCGAGTGGAGATTCAGATCTCGCTCCTCGATACGTTCCCGATCCCTGGGCCGTCATGAAGCCTCGCAGCTCGGAGCCGACGTGACGGTCACCCCGCAGGGGCTCGCCACGCTTCGGACCACGTCCTTCGGCGGGAACCCTGGACCATCGGCCCCCCTCACCCTGGGTGAGACGGCCGATCACCGACGAACTGGGCGATCCCCTGCACGGTGGGGTCCGGGGACGACGTCAACTACACCCTCGGCGCGTCTCCGATGCCGACGGGATCGTCGTGGACACCAGCCTGATCTTCGAAGTGGGCCTCGAATCTCCGACTCCGGTCATCGTCGAGCCTGAGATCGACATCCCCTTCGCTTCCCCGAGCATCGACCTGGGCTCGGTGTCGAGCACGATCGCCCTGTCTCCCCGGGGGCGTCCTTCGATCTCGGGACTGTCCTGCCCAACAATGTTCCACCCGTCGCTGCCGCAGGCGGACCCTATTCGGGGAACGAAGGGATCCGATCGCCTTCGACGGCTCGGGGAGCAGCAGCGTCTGTGGCTTCCCTACCCTGCGCTGGGACTTCTCCGACGGCGGCGTGGCCTTCGGTGAGTCCCCGCAACACACCTTCGAAGGCCCCGGCACCTACAGCGGTCTCTTGACGGCGACCGATGCGACCGGGCTCACGTCCCTGACGACATTCGCAGTGGACGTTGCCGATGTGCCCCCGGTCGTCAACGCCGGCCCGAGCATGTCCACGAGTCGGGGGGTTCCGATCACGCTCAACGGGAGCGCCTTCGACCCCGGTACCAACCAACAGCCCTTCCTCAATTATCGCTGGAACTTCGGTGACGGAACGCCGAGCGGATCCGGCGGAGCCAGCGTGACGCACGTCTATTCGACGCCCGGTTCGTACACCTCGACACTCACTTCCTGTGATCCGGAAAGCGTCTGCGCTGCTTCCTCGACCCAAGTGGTTGTCAACCAACACGGGACCGTGCTCTCCTACACCGGCGCCACGGGCGGGGACGTCACCGATCAGGCCACCGTGAAGGCGAGCCTGGTCGATGACCAGGGCCACCCCGTGGTCGGCGGCTCGGTGCAGTTCTTCGCCGATGGTTCGGCAACCCCCTTCGCGGGCCGTCCACCAACGCCTTCGGAACAGCCAGCACGTCCTACGCGTTCCACTCGGCTCGGTGGGCCCCCACAGCATCGTCGCGATGTACGCCGGCAACAGTCAGTACGTGTCGAGCCAGACCATTGCCGCATTCAACGTGGTGAAGGACGGCACGATCCTCACGTACACCGGTCCCTCGAGTGCAAAACCGTCCATGCCGTCGCGCTCAGCGCTGTGCTCACCGATGACTCAGGACGTTCGCTTGCTGGGCTCGCGGTGAGTTTCACGCTCGGGTCGCAAGGCTGTAGCGCGACGACGAACTCCGCAGGTGTCGCGGCCTGCACGATCACGAAGCTCAACCAGAAGAGCGGGAGCCACAGCGTGAGCGCAACCTTCGCCGGAAGCGGCGACTATCTCGTCTCGAGCTCGAGCGAGGCCTTCACGATATGAGAACGAATCGTCAGTCCAACAACGCGATCACGCCCGCACGTCATCCCGCCCCCTGAGCGAACCTCAGCTCACCAGTAGGGCCGGCTTTGCCGCGTGGTCACGGCGAGGACGGCCTCCGCGTATTCTTTGCCGGCAGACGACGAGGTCGGGCAGCCACACGTCGGGGTCGCCATAGCGGAGGGGCTCCCCGTCGAGCCGGCTGGCGTGCAGTCCGCTCGAGGTAGCCACCGCAACCGGTGCGCACGAGTCCCACTCGTACTGGCCACCGGCATGGACGTACACCTCGGCCACGCCGAGGATGACGGCGGCGATCTTGGCGCCGGCCGACCCCATGGGGACCATACGCCGCCGATGGCCTCGGTCACCTCGTAGGCCACGTCAGGCGGACGGCTCCGCGAGACGACGACGTGGGGCGCTTCACCCGGGCGTGGCGGGGGCAGCACCGGAGGGTCCACGGTGCCGAGCACGAGATCGAGGGCCGGCAGGGCCACCGCACCGACGACGGCGACACCGCCCACCGCCATCGCCACATGCACCGCCCAGTCGCTGCGTCCGGTCTGGCGGAACTCCCGGGTGCCGTCCAGCGGATCGATAATCCAGAGTCGGCCGGTGCCCGCCACGTGTTCGAGCCCCTCCTCCGACCGCACGTCGTCCTCGGGGTAGAGCCGGTTGATCTCAGCCACGAGAAGCTGGTGGGCCATGCGGTCACCCGCGGCGCCGAGATCACGCAAGGACGGTGGGTCGGCCCGCAGCTCCAGGAGGGCGCGACCAGCCATGTCGGCCAGCTTGACCGCGTCGCGATGCTCGGCGGCGAGGTCCTCGGACATCCCCCCTGTCTAGACCAAGCGGCGGTCGGTGGCCCATCTGGTCAACTCGTGGCGAGTCGACAGCTGCAGCTTGCGCAGGACGGAAGAGACATGCGACTCGACCGTCTTGGCCGAGATGCCGAGATCCCGGCCCACCTCCTTGTAGGTGTACCCGCGGGCGATCAGCCGCAGCACCTCGCGCTCCGCGGGCGACAGCTGATCGAGCTCGGGGTCGAGTCCCGGCGCCGGCGCACCGCTCTGGGCGAAGGCGTCGAGCACGAAGCCGGCCAGCCGGGGTGAGAAGACCGCGTCCCCGGCGGCGACGCGGTAGACGGCCTGCAGCAGCTCCGGACCCGAGATCGTCTTGGTGATGTAACCCCGGGCGCCGGCCCGGATCACGTCGATCACATCCTCGGGGGCATCGGAGACCGACAGGGCGAGGAATTGCACCTCCGGGTGGTGCGGCAGCACGCCGCGGAGGACGGCATGACCGCCGCCGCCGGGGAGGTGCACATCGAGCAGGACCACATCGGGCAGGCGCTCGCTGATGAGCTCCACCGCGGCCGCCGCCTCGTCGGCCTCCCCCACCACGTCGACCGCATCACCCAGCTCGGCTCGGACGCCGGCCCGGAACACGGCGTGATCCTCGACCAGGAAGATGCGGGGCCGCCGCGCCGGTCGGCGGCGCCGGCGCGGTGGCGCCGTCCGGTCACTTGACCCGCTCCCGGCGTGGCATGGAGAGCTGCACCTCGGCGCCGTCACCCTGGGTCGAACGCACGACGGCCGAACCGCCGAAGCGCGCCACGCGGGCCCGGATGGACTGGGCGATGCCCTGACGGTCGTCGGGGACGGCGTCGGGGTCGAAGCCACGACCGCGGTCACGCACATAGACCATGACCGCGTCCGTCTCGACTTCGGCGTACACCGACACCTGGTCCGCTCCCGACCACTTGGCCGCGTTGACCGTCGCCTCGCGGGCCGCGTCGAGCACCGCGCGCAGCGCCTCGTCGAGGGGGCAGTCCCCCACCATGACCACCTGCACGGCGATGCCGTGATCCGCCTCCACCTGGCGCTGCAGGAGCCCGACCCCCTCGGCGAGCATGGTGGCGTCCTCCCCGATGGCGCCCGGGGGGCGACCCTCGAAGAGCCAGGCCCGCAGCTCGCGTTCCTGGGCCCGGGCCAGCTGCACCACGTGCTGCGGGTCATCGGCGGAGCGCTGAATCAGCGCCAGGGTCTGGAGCACCGAGTCGTGGACGTGGGCCGCCATCTGCGCCCGCTCCTCGGCCAGGGCACGCGCCTGGCGCTCGGCGATGAGGTCGCGCACCAGGCTCAGCCACCAGGGGCCGAAGATGACGACGGCCGCGGCAATGACGAGGAAGGCGCCACCGACGGGCCGCAGCGCGGCGACGGTGGTGTGGCCCTCGACCAGAACGGCGATCCCCGCCGCCCCGACGAGGACACCCAGGCCCATCCGGGCGATCAGCCATCGGCGGCCCTTCCCGTGCCGGTCGGTGCCCAGCAAGGGCATGACGTCTTCGTTGATGAACGCCTTCTCGGAGTCGCCGGCGTTGCGCCAGATGAGGACGATGACGCCGATGGCCAGGAAGGTCGGCCAGCCGAGGAAGCCGATGAACGAGACGTGCAGGGCGCTGGTGATGAACTGCACTGCGATCAGCAGCGGAATCAGGATGGCTGCGATCGTCCGGATGCCGCGGCGGTCGGTGATGGCGCGGGAGTAGATGTTGCCGCTCTCCCCCTCCATCGGGATGAGCAACCACGCCATGGCGTAGACGAAGACCATCACGCCGCTGGCGATGGCCAGCAGGACGAAACCGATGCGCATCCACATGGCGTCGATGCCGGTCTCACGCGAGATGGCGCCACAGACTCCGCCGAGGACTCGGTTGTCGGGGCTCCTGCGCAGGCTGCGCAGCTTTCCCCCGACGTGCTGGTGCCGGTGCTCGCGGTGCTGGCGCCAATGCTCCCTCCGGTCGGACCAGTGTCCGTGCCGGTCATTGGCAGACCAGTACGCCCGTCCTTGGCTCCACCTGTTCCAGGGCGGGGCGGCGGCGCCTTCGGGCGCGGGCGGGGGTTCCGGCGTGCTGTGGGCGGTTGTGCGGGAGGAGCGCGGGCGCGGCCGACGGAGCCTCAATCGGGCGGCCACCGTCGGTGAGCGGACGCGTACCGGGATCGGGTGCCTCTGCGATACCTCGATGATCGCGCCGCGGCGACCCTCGAGGGCCATCAGGGACTTCCCTGAGATCTCAGGGCTGCACTCAGGGTCCGACCAGGGGGTTACCGGATTCCCGCAGGCGGGAGCCACCGTCAAGCTGCATCGCATGGACACCGCACCAGAAGAGACCCCAGGCAGCCCAGGATCCTCGGGAGCCACGACGGCCACCGACCAACCAGGACCACCCCCGTCCGCTCCCGCCGGGGCCGGTGGCGAGCAGCGACTCCACCGAGGGGGCCAGGGCCGCATGGTGGCGGGCGTCGCAGCCGGCCTGGCCGACTACTTCGACGTCGATCCACCATCGTCCGCGTCGGGTTCGTCGCCCTCGCCTTCCTGGGAGGCCTCGCCGTCCCGCTGTACGTCGCCGGGTGGCTGCTCATCCCCGACGAGGACACCGATGTCTCGGTGGCCGAGGAGCTGCCTCGCCCGCGAGCGGGCCCACGGCGCCTTCTGACGCTGCGCCGCAACCGCTGAACCGGCTGACCGGCTGACCCGACTGATCCGACTCAGCAACTGACCGACTGACCTGACCGACTGACCGACTGACCGACTGAGAACGAAGGAGCAGACACCATGCGCTACCGGTGGGATCCCGCCTACCCGATGGGCCGCAGGGACACACAGGCCTACGACGCCACCATGCGGGCCTCGGACGACGAGCGCAACGCGGTGGCCGACAAGCTCTCCCGCCACTACGCCGAGGGCCGGCTCGACGAGGTCGAGTTCAAGAACCGACTCGATACCGCCATGTCCGCCACCACGCGGGGCGACTTGAACGGTCTCTTCGACGACCTGCCCCGCCTGCCCAGCGAACCGGTGCCTCCGCCGCCGCGCCACCGCCGCATCCTCCCGTGGCTTCTGGTCGTCGTCCTGGTGGCCATCGCCGCCGGTGCGACCATGCCCTTCTACCCGCTGTACCACGTGCCATGGTTCCTCTTCGCCGTGATCGCCTTCTTCGTGTGGCGGCGGGCAGGAGGACACCGCCTCCACACGCACCATCGCCACGATGCGCCTGGACCGAGCTCGGTCATGGACCACTGAGCCGCCGGGACGATGCACACCGACGCCCGCCAGGCCACGGACAGCACCCGCCCCACGGACAGCACCGGATACCCGGCCAGGGACGACGACCTGGGCCCTCTCCGGTCCCTGTCTCTCTTCGCCGGCCTGCCGGACGCCGAGCTCGAGGAGCTGGCGGATCGCTGCGCAGTCTCCACTGCGCATCCGGGGCAGGTGATTCAGGCCCAGGACGTGCCGGTCCGGATGTGGCACGTCATCACGGGTGGTCACGCTGTCGTCCACCGCGACGGCACCCCGATCGGGCTGCTCGGGAGGGGTGACTCGTGGTCGGAGCACTCGCTGCTCAACCAGCTGCCGTCGTCCATCGCGGTGGTGGCGCTCTCACCCCTGACGCTGCTGACACTGAGCCGGCGGGACTTCTTCAAAATCCCCGAACACCACCCCGTCCTGGCCGGACGGCTGGTGGCCAGGTCAGCCACCTCGGCCGACCGGCTCGCCCTCCCTGTGCTTCAATGCCCTGGCCCACGTGCCGATACCGAGTGCACCAGAGGGTGTCCGGGAGGCCAGTACGCTTGACCCTGTTCCCCCCTGATGCCGGCCGGTCGCCGCGTCGAACACCCCGAGGAGATTCCCCTAATGCGCACCCTGGCTTCGTGGTGTGTCCGTCATCGCCGCATTGTCGTCCTGTTGTGGATCGCCGTCCTCGTCGTCTCCATCTTCTCGGTGTCGGCCGCCGGCACTGACTATCGAACAACTTCAGCTTCCCGCACACGCAGTCGTTCGACGCCATCAACCTGTTGAAGTCCGTCGCTCCTTCCCACTCCGGCGACCAGGAGCAGGTGGTCTTCGGCACGTCCGGTGACGCCAAGTTGACCGACCCCGCCGTCGGCCAGCGCATCAACGCCATGGTGGACAAGATCAACGCACTCCCCCACGTGACCCAGGTCACGAGCCCGTACGACGAGTCAGGGAACCTC
>CAWAHA010000040.1:0-4904 GCA_963781565.1 uncultured Acidimicrobiaceae bacterium
CGGCGGTCACCCATGCCGTCGACGGCCTTCGCGAGCTCTTCCAGGCAGACCGGGAGGCCACCTCCGACGCTGACGGGGTGGTTGCGTCACACGTCGTGTCAACTTGCAACGATCTCAACGATTGGCTCCGTAGCGGGCATGCACCGAGAGGTTTCGCCAAGGCGGGAGGAGAGCTGGGGGCGGCAGCCGGTGTCTACCGGAATGCGGCATTCGCCTTCAAGAGCCTGGCTGATGCGGAAGGAGATCAGCGAGAGGCCAGATCCAACTCTTGTGCCACCCTTCTGGAGCAAGGTGACGAACACGTGGAGATATTCGTCGCCGCCCTGGAAAAGAAGCTGGGTGACGCCGAACAGGCCGGCTAACCCAGGACGAGGGCCATCAACGCGGCGTCCCCGCCGGGAACCGTCAGGACCTCTCGTCCGTCACGGTCCCGCAGCCACTCGAGGTTCCGCTGCTGCAGATCTAGGCCGGCATCGAAGCGATTCAGCACCACAACAGTCGCAACGCCGAGCGGCATCATGGCCTCCGCGCTGAGCCGCACCGCGTTGATGGTGCCCAGTCCGGCGTCGGCGACGAGCACGACGACATCGGGGTCCAGTGCGGCGCAGTACTCGAGGCAGTCACCGTCTGCCGCCAACGGCGATCGCACCCCGCCCGCCGTCTCGACCAGACCGACGTCGACGGCCCGGTCGGGCCAGACCAACTCGGCGACGAGGTCGTCGATGGTGAAGGGTGGTCGCCCCAGCGACTCGGCGGCCATGGGAGGAGCCATCGCCGTCTCGTACCAGCGATGCGGCGGGCAGACCAGGTCCGGGAGCTCGTTGGTGCTGGCGGCCAGCACGGCCGCATCACGACCGGCGGGGTCGTCGCCGGGGTCGAACGACTGCGCCGGTTTGCGCGCGGCCACCTGCAAGCCCGCGGCGCGGAGCTGGGCCAGGAGACGGGCGGCAATCCACGTCTTCCCGATATCCGTCCCCGTGCCGACAACGGCGACCACTCGGCGCGGGCGCACGCTCGTCAGCGCGCGGCGGGCGTGGCGGCCGGGCGCTCCAACTGCGCCAGCGCCTGCACCAAGCGGCTGACGTCGTCGTCGCTGTGCGCAGCCGACAGGGTGACCCGCAGGCGGCTCGTGCCGATCGGCACGGTGGGCGGGCGGATGGCCGGAACCCACAAGCCGTCACTGAGCAGTGCCGCCGACGCCGAGAGCGCCGCCTGCTCGCGGCCGAGCACCACGGGGATGATCGGGCTCGGATGTCCGGGCGGTGCGAAGCCGGCCTCGGCCACCCGGTCGATCAGGTCGGCGAGGCGGCCCGTCAGGGCGGCGCCTTCGGCGGAGCGCAGGACCTCGAGCGCGGCGTGGGCCGCCGCGGCATCGGCCGGCGTCGGCGCGGTGGAGAAGATGTACGAGCGGGCCCGGTTGACGATCAGGTCGACGACGTCGCGGGACGCCGCCACGAAGCCGCCGAGCGAGCCCAGCGTCTTGGACAACGTGCCGACCCGCACCACCGTCCCGCCGAGCTCGGTCGCCGGCGCGGAGGTCGGGCCCGAGGACGGCGTGCGCCTCATCGAGAATGAGGAGGGCGTCGTGGCGCCGGCAGAGGGTGACGAGCTCGGAGAGGGGGGCGACGTCGCCATCCATGGAGAAGACGGAGTCGGTGACGACGATGGTGGGCATGGGAGTCGGCGCCGTCCGCCAACAGCTCCTCCAGGTGGCCCATGTCGCGGTGGCGGTAGACGGCGAGCGCGGAGCGGGAGAGCCGGCAGCCGTCAATGATGCTGGCGTGGTTCAGCTCGTCCGAGAGGATGCGCACGCCCGGCCCACCGAGCGTGCTGAGCACGCCGAGGTTGGCGGCGAATCCCGTCGGGAAGGTGACGGCGGCCTCGGTCCCCTTCCAGTCGGCCAGGGCGCGCTCGAGCTCGCCGTGGACGGGGCGGCTCCCCGTCACCAGCCGGGACGCGCCGGCGCCCGCGCCCCAACGGTCGAGTGCGGCCCGCGCGGCTGCGACCACGGCCGGGTGACCGCTCAAGCCGAGATAGTCGTTGGACGCGAAGGACACGACCGGCCCGCCCTCGAGCAGGCCGCTGGGACCGAGGGCGTCGAACTCCCGGGGGGAGCGCCAGCGGCCCTCGTCGACGACCTGGGCCAGGGAGGCCCGGATGCGGTCGTCCCAGGGCGTGTGTCGGTCATGTGGCGGCGCCGGCGTCGGCGGACAGGTCGTCCAGTCCCCCGGCCAAGGCATCGACGATGCGCACGATCTCGTCCGCCGTGGTCGTCAGCGGCGGCATGAGCACGACGACATCACCCAGCGGGCGGAGCAGCACACCCCGGGCGACCGCCCCGGCGCAGACCCGGCGGCCCCAACGCAGCCCCGGTGCGGGCGGTGCCAGCTCCACGCCGACCATCAGGCCGCGTTGACGGACCTGGCGCACCTCGGCCCGATCCCCCACCCGCTCTGTCAGGAGCGACGACAGCTGCTCGGCGCGTGCCCGCACGTTCGCCAACACGTCCCACGCCGCGAACAGCCGCAAGTGTTCGAGTGCCACCGCCGCCGCCAAGGCATTGCCGCCGTAGGAATGCCCGTGGTAGAAGGTCTCGGGCCCGAGGTCGGCGCCGAGGAACGCGTCGAACACCTCGCCCGACGCCACCGTGGCCGACATGGCCAGGTAGCCGCCGGTGATCCCCTTGCCCACACACATGAGGTCGGGGCGCAGGCCACACTGCTCGGAGGCGAACAACGTCCCGGTCCGCCCGAATCCGGTCGCCACTTCGTCACAGATGAGCAGCGTGCCCGCCTGGCGGCAGGCCTGGCCGAGCCGCCGCACGTCGGCCGCCGACGCGCACAGCATGCCCGAAGCACCCTGCACCAGTGGCTCAATGACGACGGCCGCCAGCTCCTCGGCGTGGGCCTCTATGGCTGCGCACGCCTTGTCGGCCCAGCCCGGGTCGACGTAGCCGGGGGTGCGCACGACGGGAAAGCACAGGGGCTCGAACACGGCACTGAACACGCCGCCGTCGCCGAGTGAGAGCGAGCCGATGGTGTCGCCGTGATACGCATCGCCGAGGGCGAGGAAGCGCGTGCGGCCCTCGACGCCGCGGTTGACCCAGTACTGGAACGCGATCTTGAGGGCCTGCTCGACCGCCACCGCTCCGTCGGCGGCAAACAGGAAGTGTGGGTCGTCAACGGGCACCACGTGGGCGAGCGCCTCGGCCAGCTCCACCACCACCGTGTTGCCGTTGCCCAGCATGGTCGAGTGGGCCACCTTGGCGGCCTGCGCGGCGAGGGCGGCGTCGAGCTCGGGCACGTGGTGGCCGAGGGTGTTGACCCACAGGGACGAGATCGCATCGAGGTAGCGGCGGCCGTCGGCGTCGAAGAGCTCCCTACCCTCGGCCCGCTCTATGACAAGCGGGGCGTTGCCGGCGTAGGCCGCCATCTGGGTGAACCCGTGCCAGACCACCGCCGCGTCACGCTCGGCCCAGGTCCGGGACTCCTCGTCGGGACGCTGGGACTGCTGATTGTCGGGCTGGGGGGCGCTCACCGGGCAATTGTGGACCAGGTCGGCCGGCCGGACCAGGCGACGCTCTGCGCGAGAATGGGTCATGGACCTGATCGGCGTGGTTGACACCATGTTCGCCCGCTACGACATGGGCGGCGAGGCACTCGACGAGCTGTCCGAATGCCCTGGTTACGGCACGCAATTCAGCACCTTGCGCCGTACCGTCCCGGGCTTCAAGGACCTGGCCGTGGCGGCCAAGAAGATGATTGAGGAGGACGGCTGCCGCATTGTGGTCGCCCTGGGCATGCCCGGCAAGGAACAGGTGGACAAGGTCTGCGCCCACGAGGCCTCGACCGGCATCATGACGGCCCAGCTCATGACCAACACGCCCATCCTCGAGGTCTTCGTCCACGAGGATGAGTCCGACGACCCGGTCGAGCTGGCCATGGTGTTCCGGAACCGCTCACGCGACCACGCCCGCAACGCCTACCTCATGCTCTACGAGCCCGAGGCGCTCACTGCCCGGGCCGGCCAGGGCGTCCGGCAGGGCTTCGCCAACGCCGGGCCGCTCGAGCTGTAGGGCACCCGAGCGGCCGGCGAGGCGAGTGGGCCCCGACCCAACGAGGGAGCCGCCGCCTACGAGGCGTTCCAGGCCACCGAGAACGACGACCCGTCAGAGCTCAGGCCACTGGGCGTCGCCAGCGTCGTCCCGTTGTCCGACATGGTGATCTCGTTGGCATTGAAGCTGGCCAGCGAGCCCTTGGTCCCGGCGGCGTTGATCACCGACGAGCCCGAGTAGTTGATCTGGCCGAAGTCGGCCAGCGGCACCTCGCTGCAGAACAGAAGGCTGCACGACGACGGTGCCTCGGCGATCACCTCGGCCGAGGAGCGGGCGAAGCCGCTCCCGGTCTGTGTGGTCGAGAAGTTCCAGCCGGCCGTGGCGTCCTTGATCATCAGGACGAACGACGTACCCGTCGCGTTGGCGGAGACGAGCGCCGTCATCTGGTCACCGGGCTTGACCGGATACTGGCTCGGCAGGGTCACGGACGGGTTGGGGTACATCTCGTACCAGGCGTAGTACGTCGGGGTGCCCGAATCGCAGTCCGAGTCCGTCCCCAGCTGCTCCACGCTCGTCGAGTTGTAGCCGTCGAGGCCGACCCAGAAGGCCGACGCCGCGCCCGGGCCGCCGAGCAGGTTGCTCAAGGAGAGCAGCCCGTCCAGTCCGCTGTTGGAGTTGGCGCAGTTGACCGTCGGCTCTGTCCACGACGACGACACGGAGTTGAAGGTGTCATTGGTGTCCGCGTAGCCCGACCAGTTGGAGGACGACACCGCGGTGGCCCGCCGTAGGCCGTCGTGGCCACTCCCCAGCACCGACCCCAACACTCCGGGCAGTGTGACCTTGCCGATGA
>CAWAHA010000041.1:0-29139 GCA_963781565.1 uncultured Acidimicrobiaceae bacterium
CCTGGTTGTTCATCCCGATGGAGGGGGAGAGCGGCAACATCTACTCCCGCGCCATCCTGACCGCCGCGGCATCCGGACGATCGCCGCCATCCTGATTCCGCTGCTGATCGCCGTGCAGTTCATCACCAGCGCCCTGCACGTCTCGTTCATCGGCTTCCTCGGCTGGCCTACCTTCCTCGCCATCGGCGTCATCGTCCTCATCTGGCGAAACGCCGGCGACTCCGAGAAGGCGTTCATCGACGAAGACGTCATGCCCTTGCTGGGCACCGACCGGCACGGGAAGGGTCGCCGCTGGCTGATCGCCCGGATGGGCCTGGGTGTGCTCGTCGGGGCGGCGGGGATCGCCGTCCTGGTCGAGGGCCACACCACCGTCGCCGCGCTGCGGCCCGTGGGTGGCGCCTTCCTCGTCATTGCCGCGGCCGTCGTCATCTTCGGCCCCTGGTGGCTGCGCCTGGTCCGGGACCTCGTCGCCGAGCGCCAGGCGCGTGCCGCGGCCGAGGAGCGGGCCGACATGGCGGCCCACGTCCACGACTCGGTGCTCCAGACCCTGGCGCTGATCCAGCGCGCCGCCGATGACCCCCAGCACGTGGTGACCGCCTGGCCCGGGCCCAGGAGCGCGAGCTGCGGGCCTGGCTGTTCGAGGGCCGTCCCCCGGGCGCCATCGGCGAGGACGTCACCACGCTGGCCGAGGGGGTCGGGCTGCTCGCAGCGCGAGGTCGAGGGGACCACGGCGTCGCCGTGGACGTCGGTGACGGTGGGGGACTGCGCGCTCGACGACGGCGCTGCGCGGCCCTGCTCGCCGCGGCCCGCGAGGCGACGGTCAACGCGGCCAAGTGGTCGGGAGCGGACCAGGTGTCGCTGTACGCCGAGGTCGAGCCGGACGCCGGTCATCGGTCTTCGTCCGCGACCGGGGCCGGGGCTTCGACCCCGACGCCGTCGCCGAGGACCGCCAGGGCATCGCCGAGTCGATCCGGGCCCGGATGGCGCGCTTCGGCGGGGCGGCCGTCGTCCGTTCGACCCGGGGCGAGGGCACCGAGGTCGAGCTGTCATGCCACGCCGGGAGCGGGCAAGTGACGGACGGTCGCGACCCGGCGCCGGCGCCCCGACGGATCGGCGGCGCCCCGGGTCTTCCTGGTCGACGACCACGCCTGTTCCGGGCCGGGGTGCGGGCCGAGCTGGGCGACGCGGTCGAGGTGGTGGGGGAGGCCGACGAGGTCGGCGCCGCGGTCGAGCTCATCGCCGAGCGCCTGCCCGACGTGGTGCTGCTCGACGTGCACATCCCCGGCGGCGGCGGCCAGGCCGTGATCGAGGCGTGCTGCCGCACCACCCCGAGGTCCGCTTCCTCGCCCTGTCGGTGTCCGACGCCCCCGAGGACGTCATCGACGTCATCCGGGCCGGCGCCCGGGGCTACGTCACCAAGACCATCTCGGGCCCCGAGCTCGTCGACGCCGTCGTACCGGGTGGCCGCCGGCGACGCCGTCTTCTCGCCCCGGCTGGCCGGCTTCGTGCTCGACGCCTTCGCCGCCGAGCCGAGCGGCGCCGGCCGCCGCGACTCGACCCCGAGCTCGACCAGCTCACGCCCGCGCGAGCGCGAGGTGCTGCGCCTGATCGCCCGCGGCTACGCCTACAAGGAGGTGGCCCGGGAGCTCGGCATCTCGGTCAAGACGGTCGAGACCCACGTCTCGTCCGTGCTGCGCAAGCTGCAGCTGTCGACCCGCCACGAGCTGACCCGATGGGCCACCGAGCGCCGCTTGGTCTAGACAGGGGGGATGTCCGAGGACCTCGCCGCCGAGCATCGCGACGCGGTCAAGCTGGCCGACATGGCTGGTCGCGCCCTCCTGGAGCTGCGGGCCGACCCACCGTCCTTGCGTGATCTCGGCGCCGCGGGTGACCGCATGGCCCACCAGCTTCTCGTGGCTGAGATCAACCGGCTCTACCCCGAGGACGACGTGCGGTCGGAGGAGGGGCTCGAACACGTGGCGGGCACCGGCCGACTCTGGATTATCGATCCGCTGGACGGCACCCGGGAGTTCCGCCAGACCGGACGCAGCGACTGGGCGGTGCACGTGGCAATGGCGGTGGGCGGTGTGGCCGTCGTCGGTGCGGTGGCCCTGCCGGCCCTCGATCTCGTGCTCGGCACCGCGGACCCTCCGGTGCTGCCCCCGCCGCCGCCCGGGTGAGGCGCCCCGCGGTCGTCGTCTCGCGGAGCCGTCCGCCCGACGTGGCCTACGAGGTGACCGAGGCCATCGGCGGCGTCATGGTCCCCATGGGGTCGGCCGGCGCCAAGATCGCCGCCGTCATCCTCGGCGCGGCCGAGGTGTACGTCCATGCCGGTGGCCAGTACGAGTGGGACTCGTGCGCGCCGGTTGCCGTGGCGACCGCGAGCGGCCTGCACGCCAGCCGGCTCGACGGGGAGCCCCTCCGCTATGGCGACCCCGACGCGTGGCTGCCCGACCTCGTCGTCTGCCGCAAGGAATACGCGGAGGACGTCCTCGCCGTCACCACGCAGCAGCGTCGGCCGTACTGGTAAGCGAGGCGCTCAACGCGCCGGATGACGTGCGAGCGAGATTGCGTTGCGGGACTGAGCATTCCTTCTCATATTGCGAAGGCCTTGCTCGAGCTCGATACGAGATAGTCGCCGGTTCCGGCGAAGGTTGCGTTCACGCTGTAGCTCCCGCTCTTCTGGTTGAGCTTCGAGATCGTGCAGGTCGCGACACCTGCGGAGTTCGTTGTAGCGCTACAGCCTTGCGACCCGAGCGTGAAACTCACCGCGCGCCCGGCGAGCGAGCGTCCTGAGTCATCGGTGAGCGCAGCGCTGAGAGTAACGGCATGCGACGGCTTCGCACTCGACGGACCGGTGTACGTGAGGATCGTGCCGTCCTTCGCGACATTGAATGCCGTAGTGGTCTGGCTCGACGCGTACTGACTGTTGCCGGCGTACATCGCGACGATGCTGTGGGGGCCAACCGAGCCCAGTGCGGAACGTGTAGGACGTGCTGGCTGTTCCGAAGGAGTTGGTGGACGTCGCCCACGAAGGGGGTTGCCGAACCATCGGCGTAGAACTGCACAGAGCCGCCGACGACGGGATGGCCCTGGTCATCGACCAGGCTCGCCTTCACGGTTGCCTGATCGGTGACGTCCCCACCAGTGGCGCCGGTGTAGGAGAGCACCGTCCCGTGCCGGTTGACGACCACTTGGGTCGAGGAAGAAGCGCAGACGTTTTCCGGATCACAGGAGGTGAGTGTGGCGGTGTACGAACCGGGTGTCGAATAGACGTGCGTCACGCTGGCTCCGCCGGATGCGCTCGGCGATCCGTCACCGAAAGCTCAAGCTGATAATTGAGGAAGGGCTGCTGATTGGTACCGGGGTCGAAGGCACTCCCGTTGAGTGTGATCGGGAGCCCCCACTCGGTCGACATGCTCGGGCCGGCATTGACGACCGGGGGCACATCGGCAACGTCCACCGCGAACGTCGTCAGGGATGTGAGCCCGGTCGCATCGATCGCAGTCAAGAGACCGCTGTAGGTGCCGGGGCCCTCGAAGGTGTGTTGCGGGAATTCACCGAAGGCCACGCCGCCGTCGGAGAAGCCCCAGCGCAGGGTGGGGAAGCCACAGATGCTGCTGCTGCCCGAGCCGTCGAAGGTGATCGGACTCCCTTCGTTCCCCGAATAGGGTCCGCCTGCGGCAGCGACGGGTGGAACATTGTTGGGCAGGACAGTCCCGAGATCGAACGAAGCCCCGGGGGCAGACAGGGCCATCGTGCTCGACACCGAGCCGAGGTCGATGCTCGGGGAAGCGAAGGGGATGTCGATCTCAGGCTCGATGATGACCGGAGTCGGAGATTCGAGGCCCACTTCGAAGATCAGGCTGGTGTCCACGACGATCCGGTCGGCATCGAAACGCGCCGAGGGTGTAGTTGACGTCGTCCCTGGACCCGACCGTGCAGGGGATCGGCCAGTTCGTCGGTGATCGGGCGTCTCACCCAGGGTGAGGGGGGCCGATGGTCCAGGGTTCCCGCCGAAGGACGTGGTCCGAAGCGTGGCGAGCCCCTGCGGGGTGACCGTCACGTCGGCTCCGAGCTGCGAGGCTTCATGACGGCCCAGGGATCGGGAACGTGTCGAGGAGCGAGATCTGAATCTCCACTCGACAGGTCACAGGAATAGTCCGGTCCGCCGGCCAGAAGAGCGGCACGGGCCGGTCGTGCTGAATCCGGGTGAACCGACGGAGAGCGGCCCGATGCCATCCCAGGACACCTGCAGATTGTCGAGCGTCCAGTTCACGGTCATGGTGCCCGGTCCGGTCGGACGGGTGTAGGAGTCAGCGGGGCTCACCGAGCGTCCCTGCCGCACGAGATTCGGGTCGAACGCAGTCCCCGATCGCCGCTGGTTGGTTCCACTGTGCCGTGGTGACCAGGTCGAATGTCGCCGTGACGCCCGCACCAGCTCGCGGTCACTCCCGTCGAGCTCAGCGTCTGACTTCCGGACACGGTGGTCGGGTTCGAGAGTGTGGTGGTTGCCGCAGACGCAGGCGATGCACCGAGCGCCACCACGCCGCTGATGAGCAGCGGAACGGCGAGAATCAGCGCGTCGAAGTGACGGGTATGACGTCGTCCGGTACGTGGCATGGTGCCCTCTCAATCATCCGGGTCACCATTGGTGCGCCGCCCGCCGAAGCCGACGCGGCGTGACCGCTTTGGACGGTACGAAGGAAATGAGCGCGGGCGTCGAGGTGTTGCAACGGCAATTGTCAGAAGCAATTGTTCTGGTGGGATTTCGTCAGGATGGCCACTTCGGGTCATGAACTGATCGCCTCCGCAGCGAACCAACGTTCACTCGCATCGCATCGCACCGCACCGCACGCGCGACGCACGCGACGACGCCTCGCCTCGCGACCGCGACTGCGGCGAAGGACTCTTGGCACATTCGACCTAAGAACGAAAGCACCCCGCCTCGCAAGGAGACGGGGTGCTTTCAGTGATAGCTATGTGCCGGATCGGCCGGCAAATACTCGGCGTTAGCCGATGGCGCGCACGTTCGCGGCCTGAAGGCCCTTCGGACCTTGGTTGGTCTCGAATTCGACCTTCTGTCCTTCTTCGAGATTGCGGTAGCCCGTACCGCTGATCGCGCTGAAGTGCACGAAGACGTCGGGGCCCCCACCGTCCTGGGTGATGAAGCCGAAGCCCTTCTCACCGTTAAACCACTTCACGGAACCAGTTGCCATTGAAAATCCACTCCTCTCCTGGCCAGATTTGACCCGTTTCGCAGGGGTCATGGCCGGTAGCTCTTGCGAGCTAGAGGGATTTCCAAACTTGTGATGGTGGTGCCCTCGGACGGGAACCTTAGCGCGCCGCGGGCCAGGGGAGGTGGTTTGCGTCCTCGCCCGTGGCTCCGTCACCGGTTGTTCACGTCCCGGATCGTGCGTAGGTTGGAACGGCAGTTCTGGCCCGATGAAGGGGGCAAATCGTGACCGTGACCACGAATCCGTACCTACAGGGCAACTTCGCCCCGGTTCTCGAGGAGGTGACGGCCACCGATCTCCCGGTGACCGGGCAGGTGCCCGAGGGCCTTCAGGGCCGCTATCTGCGCAACGGGCCCAATCCCGTCTCGCCCCCGGAGCCCTCGAGCTACCACTGGTTCACCGGCGACGGCATGGTGCACGGGATCAGGCTGCGCGACGGCCGGGCCGAGTGGTATCGCAACCGCTGGGTGCGCTCCGCCGCCGTGGCCCAGGCGCTCGGCGAGGAACCCCGCCCCGGAGCCGTGCACGCCGGCATGGACTTCGCGCCCAACACGAACGTGATCGGCCACGCCGGCCGCACCTTCGCCATCGTCGAGGCGGGAGCACGCCCGTACGAGCTGACCAACGAGCTCGAGACGATCGGCCCCTGCGATTTCGGCGGCACGCTCGAGGGTGGCTACACGGCGCACCCCAAGCGGGACCCGCTGACGGGTGAGCTCTACGCGGTGTCCTACTTCTTCGGCTGGGGCAACGACGTCGAAGTGACGGTCCTCGATACTGCCGGCGCCGTGCGCTCCAGCCGGCGCGTCACCATGGGCGGCCCGGTGAGCCTGCACGATTGCGCCATCACGCAACGATCCATCGCCCTGCTCGATCTGCCCGTGACGTTCAGTCTCGACGCCGCCGCGGCCGGAGCGTCGTTCCCGTACCGCTGGGAGGAGGGCTATCGATCCCGGGTCGGCCTGTTGCCGCGCGACGGCGACTCGACCGACGTCGTCTGGCATGACGTGGAGTCCTGTTACGTGTTCCACCCGATGAACGCCTTCGACAACCCTGACGGCGATGGCGTCGTGCTCGACGTGGTGCGCCACCCCTCCATGTTCCGCACGCAGCTCAACGGACCTTCCGAAGGGTCGCCGACGTTGGAGCGCTGGCATCTCGACGGCCGTGGCGGCGTGGTGAAGGAGGAGCGGCTCGACGACCGGGGCCAGGAGTTCCCCCGGGTCGACGAGCGTCGCGTCGGCCTGCCCCATCGCTACGGCTATGCCGTGGCGGTCGGCCAAGCAGACGGCATCGTCGGGACCGAGTCGGTGCTGCTCCGTCACGACTTCGAGCGGGGAACGGCCGAGGCCCGTTCCTTCGGCCGAGGGGCCAGCCTGGGCGAGGCGGTCTTCGTGCCCCGTGAGGACGGAGCCGGCGAATCCGAGGGCTGGCTCCTCCTGCTCGTGCACTCGGCCGAGACCGATCGCTCCGCCCTGCACATCCTCAACGCCGAGGACATGACCGGGGAGGCGCAGGCCGTGGTCGAGCTGCCGCAGCGGGTACCGGCGGGCTTCCACGGCAACTGGGTGCCTGACGAGGCCTGACCGCCTACGCCTGACCACGCCTGACCAGGGTGCCCGCACAGCGCCGGCCGGAGCCTCCGACCACCCGTACGATTGTTCGGTAGATCCGACGCGAGACGGGTAAGGTCTTCTCTGTGTTCGTCTGGCACTGGGTCCAGCAGCACCGGCTGCTGTCGGTCATCGCGCTGGCGCTGATCATGGTGAGCTGCGCCGGCGGGACCGCCTGGGCGCTGGTCTTCCGCACCGTGTCCTCGCCCGTGGGCCTGCGCGAGGCGCTGCGCATGTACCGCAAGGAGCAGACGGGCAAAATGCTGACCTCCCTGCGCAACCGGCTTCCCGCCCCCGGCGTCTACACCTACCGCACGACCGGGGGCGAGAGCCTCAACCTGGTCGGTGTCGCCCGGTCCTTCCCGTCCAGCACCTCCATGATCGTCGCGGACGGGCGCTGTGCCACGGTCAGCTGGGTGCCGATCACGCAGCACACCGAGGCGACGACGTTCTGCAGCGCGCCCAACGGTGCGCTGACCGTTCCGAAGCTGGTGACCGACGAGTCCATCGCCGGCTCCACGAGCACGTCGACCATCAACTGCCCGGCCTCGAGTTACCTGCTGCCTCCCGCGGCGCACGACGGGGCAGCGCTGGGCGGCCACCTGTTCGCAGGTGAGCCCGGCGGAGAAGATCATGTTGGCGGGACAGGCTTTGGGCCAGTCGACCATGCTGGTGGGCGGTCGTGCGGTCTCGGTGACACACGCCCGTCTGACCTTCACGTTCACCGGCGCAGCGGAGCACGGGACCAACCCGATCGACTTCTGGATAGTCCCCAGCAGCGGCCTGATCGTGCGCGAGAAGGAGACGGTGGGCGTGACGCAGGGCGGCGTCCACTACAGCGAGAACATGGAGACCACCCTCACCGGTCTCAGCCCCGCGCACTGACGCAGTCCGGCGCGCCCGACCCTCAGTCGGCCGCCGGGCCGACCAACGCCGCCAGGCGTTTCGGCGCAATGAGGCAGTAGCTCTCGGCGATCATCTCGGCCATCTCGTCCCAGTCGGGAGCGGCCCGCAGGTCCAGCCGCACGCCCACCCAGCCCTTGGGTCCCACGTACTTCGGGACGAAGAAGCGCTCGGGCTCCGACGCCACCAGAATCGGCTGCGCCCCCTTGGGAGCCTTCATCGTCATGGACGTGGCGTCCTCGCTCGTCATGACGAACAGCTTGTCGCGCACCCGGAAGGCCGGAGCGGTGTGGCCGCCGAACGGGCGCTCCTCGGCTTCGGGGAGCGCCAGGCAGATGGCGCGCACCCGCTGCACGGGGGAGCGCGCCGCGGCTCACTCCTCCCGGCCGCCGCCCGGTCCTGCGCCACCGCGTCGTAGGACGCGTAGTCCGTGCCGGTGTCGTCGGCGAACTCGAACTCCAAGAGCCCCGCGTCGCCCCAACGCTCCGCAGGTAGCCGTTGTTGGCGTCGAGCAGCCCGAGCTTGCGCACGTTGGGCACCAGCTTGGCGAAGAAGGCGCGGGCGAAGCCGCCCGCCGGGTTCACTTTCATCTTCTGCGCCGCCTGCACAATGAAGGGCAGGACGTCCTCGGCCGTCGTGCCCATGCGCTCCCACACCTCAGGGGTGGTGGCCCGGGCCCGCGAGTTCAAGCGTGGCGTCGACGAGGAACTCCTGGCGCTCCAACAGCTCGGCCTCGCTCAGGTCGCGGTAGAACTCCGACAGCGTGAGCACGCCGAAGGCGACGTGACGCGCCTCGTCGGACATGACGTAGCGCAGCAGCTTGGTCAGCAACGGCTCCTGGGTGCGCCGCAGCATGTCGCCGAAGGCGGCCAGCGCCAGCGACTCAATGACGATCTGCATCCCCAGGTAGGCGATGTCCCAACGCGAGTCCTCGAGCAGCGACCAGATCTGCTCCTTGAGGAACGGGCTCATCGGGTACGCGTCGCCCAGCTTGGTGCGGAGATACTTGGCGAAGACCTCTGTGTGCCTCGCCTCGTCCATGGTCTGGGTCGACGCGTAGTACTTGGCATCGATCCACGGGACGGTCTCGACGATCTTGGCCGCGGTCATCATGGCGCCCTGCTCGCCGTGCATGAACTGCGACAGGCTGGCCTTGAAGAACTCGATCCCGAGCTGTGTGTACTCCTTCTCCGTCCACGCCGCCATGGGCGAGCCGGGCAGCGTGCCGGCGACCCGTGACACCGCCAGCAGTGGGCTGTCCTGCTCGGCCACGAGCCGCTCGGGATCGACGTCGATGGACCAGTCGAGGTCCGTCACGCTGTTCCACTGCGAGCCCATGGCCTTGTTGTAGAGCGTGACGAGCTGTCCCCGGTCCCGCTCGTAGTCCCACGAGAAGAGCCGGTCCGCGTTGTCGTGGATGACCTGGACGGCGGCCTCGACGTCCTGCCGGCCCGGTACCGGAGGTGTGACCGCAGCGGTCATGATCGGCTACTTCCGCCGCCCGCCCATGTTGGCGTTGGGCGCGGCCTTCGCCACCAGGTCGGGCACGATCTTGCCGAGCTCGGCCGGGTCCCAGCGGTCGCCCTTGTCGGCGCCGGGCCGGCCACCCAGCCCTCGGCCACGCTGAGGTGGCCGCCCTGCACGTTGAAGACGCGGCCGGTGATGCCGGCCGACTCGGGGCTGCCGAGCCACACGACGATCGGGCGCGATGTTGGCCGGGTCGAGCGCGTCGAACTCCTCGGGCTTCTTCTCGGCCGCTGCGTCGCCCATGCCGAGGTTCTCGGTCATCCGGGTGAGCGCGGCCGGGGCGATGGCGTTGACGGTCACGCCGTAGCGCTCGAGCTCCATGGCCGCGATGATGGTGAAGGAGGCGATGCCGGCCTTGGCGGCGCCGTAGTTGGTCTGGCCCACGTTGCCGTAGATGCCCGACGGCGACGTCGTGTTGATGATGCGGGCGTCGTTCGTCTCGCCGGCCTTGGTGCGGTTGCGCCAGTACTCGACGGCGTGGCGCGTCGGGGCGAAGGTGCCGCGCAGGTGCACCTTGATCACGGCGTCCCACTCGTCGATGGTCATGTTGACGAGCATGCGGTCGCGGAGGATGCCGGCGTTGTTGACGAGCACGTCGATGGTCCCGAAGGTGTCGATGGCGGTCTGAATCAGACGGCCCGCGCCCTCGTAGTCCGAGACGTCGTCGCCGTTGGCCACGGCCTCGCCGCCCATGGCCCGGATCTCCTCGACCACCTCGCCGGCCGGGCCGTCGGAGGAGCCCGACCCGTCCATCTCGGCGCCGAGGTCGTTGACGACGACCTTGGCGCCCTGGCTGGCGAACTCGAGGGCGTGCTCGCGCCCGATGCCCCGGCCTGCCCCGGTGATGACGACGACCCGTCCGTCACAGATACCCACGTTTTCCAGCTCCTTTGGTTGTGTACCGCTCGGTTGCCAGTCTCCGTGCTGTCAGGCCGGCTTCGATGCCGTCCGGTACTGCTCCCGTAGCTTTCTCTTGAAGATCTTCCCAGTATCCTCCCGCGGCAGCTCCGACACGAAGTCGACGCTGCGGGGGCACTTGAAGTGGGCCAGGTGGTCCCGGCAGAAGGCCATGAGCTCGGCACCCAGCTCGTCGGTCCCCTCGACCCCCTCGGCCGGCTGCACCACGGCCTTCACGGCCTCGCCCCACTCGTCGTCGGGCACGCCGATGGTGGCCACGTCGCCCACCGCCGGGTGCTCCAGCAGCACGGCGTCCACCTCGGCCGGGTAGATGTTGACCCCGCCGGAAATGATGAGGTTGGCGGTGCGGTCGGTCAGGTAGAGGAAGCCCTCGTCGTCCATGTAGCCCATGTCGCCCAGGGTGAAGTAGTCGCCGCGGAAGGCGCCCGGCCGTCTTCTCGCTGTCGCCGTAGTAGTCGAACTTGGTGGCGGCCGGCGCCTGCAGGAAGACGAGGCCGATCTCCCCGGGCGGGAGGTCGTTGCCGGCCTCGTCGGCCACCTTGACCAGACCCGGGACCATGGGCCGGCCGACGGTGCCGGGGTGGGCCAACCACGTGGCGGAGTCGACGAGGGTGCCCAGCCCTTCGGTCGCCGCGTAGTACTCGACCACCACCGGGCCGAGCCACTCGATGAGGCGGCGCTTGATCGGCACGGGGCACGGTGCCGCGCCGTGGATCACGAAGCGCAGCGACGAGGTGTCGAAGCCCTGGCGCGTCTCGGCCGGCAGGGCCAGCAGGCGGTGGAACATGGTCGGGACCATGTGCGTGTGCGTGATGCCGTGCCGCTCAATGAGCTGCAGCGCCTCCACCGGATCCCAGTGGTCCATGATCACCAGCGGCACCCCGTAGGTGAAGGGGACCGCCACCGAGAAGGCCAGCGGGGCCGCGTGGTAGAGCGGGCCGGTGAGGAGGTGGGCGTCGACGCTGTGCGCGTAGTCCTCGTCGTACCCGCAGAAGTTGACGGCGGCCAGCGCGCTCACGGCGGCGGTGTCGCGGTGGACGCCTTTGGGCCGGCCGGTCGTCCCCGACGTGTAGAGCATCTGGGTGCCCATGACCGGGTCCGGCGATGTCGGAGCCGTCCTCGGCCGCCACCACCGACTCGTACATCTCGAAGCCGGGGAGATAGCCGCCCGTGTTCATCTTGACGAGGTTCGGCCCGCCGGCCGCCGCCGCGACGGCGACCTTGTCGCCGAGGGAGCCGGAGCAGACGAAGGCCTTGGCCTCGCAGTTGGCGACGATGTAGCCCGCTTCCTCCCCGGTCAGGTGCCAGTTGATGGGCGTGAGGCGCAGGCCGGTCCGCTGGGCGGCGTAGAGCACCTCCACGAACTCGGGCTCGTTGACGCACATCAGGGCGATGGCGTCGCCGGGCTGCAGCCCCGGGCCCGCAGCGCGCGGGAGAGCCGGTTGATGTCGGCGTTGAGATCGGCGTAGGTGCGGTCCCCGTGGGCGGTGATCAGCGCCAGGCGGTCAGGGATCCGCTCGGCCCACCAGGCCAGCAGCATCCCCTCGGCCGCGGCGGCCAGCTTCTCCTCGGGCAGGCTCACGACGGGCCCGCGTCGTCGCGGCCGGGCTCGGCGGGCCGGAAGAGCGCCAGCTGCCGGCCATCGCTCAGGGGCTCCCAGGTGACGGTCACCGCCATGCCGATGAAGACGTCACCGGGCGGGCATCCCACCACGTTGGTCATCATGCGCACTCCCTCCTCAAGGTCGACCAGGGCGATGCAGAACGGCTCGCCGTGGGCGAAGGCGGCGCCGGCCAACTCCGGCCGGTGCTCGACGACGGCGGAGTGGACAGTGGCCCGTCCGCTCGCCTGGCGCCACTCGAGCGGCCCCGAGGCGCCCGCAGTGCGGGCACAGCGTCCGCGGGAAGAAGACGCCCCGGTCGCACGCCGTGCACCACTGCACCAGCAGGCGCCCCTCCCGGGTCGCCTCCCAGAAGGGCCCGCTCTCGGCGCCCACCGGCGGCTCGAAGCGGGTCGGCGCCACCGTCTCGGGCGCCGCGCGCCTCGGCTCGGCCTGCCTCGGGCCCGGCCGCATCGGCGCTCACAGGGTCGCCTCGGTCCCGAGCACGGCGGTCGACATGACGGAGAGGAACATGCCCGAACCGTGGGCCACGGCGACCTCGGCCCCCTCGACCTGGCGCGCCTCGCCCTCGCCGCGGAGCTGGCGCACGGCCTCGGTGAGCAGGAACATGCCGTACATGCCGGGGTGGGTGAACGAGAGCCCGCCACCGTTGGTGTTCATGGGGAGCGCCCCGCCCGGCCCGAGGCCGCCTGCGGCGGCGAACGGCCCACCCTCGCCCTTGGCGCAGAAGCCGAGGTCTTCGAGGTGCAGCAGGGCGGTGATGGTGAAGCTGTCGTAGCCCATGAGCACGTCGACGTCGGCGGGTCCGCACGCCGGCCATGGCGAAGGCGCGGGGGCCCGAGACCGCGCCCGCCGTGGTGGTGAGATCCGGCATCTGGGTGATCCCCATGTGGTCGGTGCAGGTCGCCGCGCCGAGGACGTAGACCGGGGGCTTGCGCAGCGTCCGGGCCCGCTGCCGCGCTGGTCATGACGAACGCGCCGGCGCCGTCGGTCACCAGGCAGCAGTCGAGGAGGTGCAGGGGACTCACCTGCAGCGGCGAGGCGAGCACGTCGGCGATCGTCAGCGGGTCGCGGTAGCGGGCGCGCGGGTTCAGTGCGGCCCACTCCCGCGGTCTGCACCGCAATGGACGCCAGCTGCTCCGATGTCGTGCCGAACTCGTGCATGTGACGTGCCGCGGCCAGCGCGTAGGGGCCCATGGGCAGGCGGATCCCGAAGGGCAGCTCCCACTCGGCCACGGGGTTGGGCCCCGCCATGCCGCGCCCGGTCCGCGGTCGCCGGCGGGTGCGGTCGCTGCGCGGGGTGGAGGCGTAGACGCTCACCACGACGTCGCACACCCCTGCCGCGATGGCCGCGGCCGCGTGCTCGACGTGCACCTCGTAGCTGGAGCCCCCGGTCATGGTGGACTCGACGAAGGTCGGGTGCAGGCCCAGGTACTCGGCGAACGCCACGGCCGACTCGGGATGGCAGACGCCGTCGACGTCGGCCAGCGTGAGCCCGGCGTCCTCCAGCGCGTCGAGGACCATGGCGACCTCGAGCTCGCGGCCGGTGCGGTCGAGCTCGCCGGTCGGGGACACGTCGTCGGCCACGCCGACGATGGCCGCGGCGCCGCGCAGGCTCCGATCCTCCCGGCTCATCCTGGCGACACCCCGGTCCAGCCCGGTCCAGCCCGACGCAGCCGTCGGCGGCTCAGGCGTTCTTGGGCAGCTGCGCGAAAGGGGTCACGCGGTCGTTGTTGGGCTCCTTGGGCAGCCCGAGCACCCGCTCCCCGATGATGTTGCGCTGGACCTGGTCGGTCCCGCCGTAGATCGGGCGGCGCCTGGGCGAACAGCGCCATCTCGGTGATGCCGCCGGCGAAGGGGTCACCGGTGGCGTGCTTGAGGGCGGCCTTGTCGTCGCCGTCGTAGGCGTGCAGCATGCCGCCGGGTCCCATGATGCGCAGGCCGAGGTCGCGGGTGAGGCGGACGATCTGGCTCATGGAGAGCTTGGCCACGTTGGGCATGCCGGGGATGTCGTGTCCCTGCTCCTTGACCGCCTTCACGCGCAGGCCGTTGAAGCGGCCGAGCTCACCGAGCGTGTAGAGCCGGGCCAGGTCCTGGCGGATGCCGGCGTCGCCGTTGACGCCACGGGACTTGGCCACGCTGATCAGCATGCCGGCGCCCCCGCGCATGGCGCCGAGTGCGCCGCCCGGCGCCTGGGACTTCTTCTTGCCGCCCTCCGTTCCGGCCGGGGGCGCGACCAGGTCGCCGACCCGCCGGTCCAGCATGCCCATCACGGTGCCCGGCTGGGCCAGGCCGCCTCCGGCCGCGTTGCCGCCCCCGGAGCCGAGCCCGGCCCGCTCGTTCATGAGGGTGGTGTTGGCGGCCGCCCAGCCGTTGTTGAGCCCGCCGATCAGCGCCGAGTCGGCCACCCGGGCGTCGGTGATGAAGACCTCGTTGAACAGCGCGTGCCCGGTCATCTCCTTCAGCGGGCCGCACGTCGACGCCGTCCTGGAGCATGTCGAAGGCGAAGTACGAGATGCCCTGGTGCTTCGGGCACGTCGGGGTCGGTGCGGGCCAGGAGCATGCCGAGGTCGGCGTACTGGCCGCCCGAGGTCCACACCTTCTGGCCGTTGATGATCCACTCGTCGCCGTCCTTGACGGCGCGGGTCTGCAGGCCGGCCAGGTCCGAGCCCGCCTGGGGCTCGCTGAAGAGCTGGCACCAGGCCTTCTGGCCGGTGACGATGTCCCGCACGTAGAGGTCGATCTGCTCCTGGGTGCCGTGGGTGGCGATGGTGGGCGCGGCGAGCAGCAAGCCCAGCCCGGCCGGCGCGCCCAGCGCACCGAAGCCGGCGATCTCCTGCTGGACCAGGACGACGTCGGAGCGGGCCATGGCCTTGCCGTAGGCGTTCTCGGGCAGCCCGGGGGCGGACCAGCCGGCCAGGCCCAGGCGCTCCCACCACTCGACCCACGGTCAGATCGGGGTCCCAGTTGCTCCCCAGCCAGGACCGCAGCTCGCTCAGCAGCTCGTCGGTCCGCGTCGTCTCAGTCGCGGTGTCGGTCACACCCCGAAGTTACCCGCGCGTCACAGAACGGGAAACTCGCCCGGAAACGCCAGTAGCTTCATCGGAATGCAAGACGACCGCTTGGATGCAGCGTTCGAGGCCTGGGTGCAGGCACAGACGGCCGCCCTCGATGTGGTCCGCCAGGCCACCGGGCGTGCCGGAGTCGGACGTCGACCTGGCCGAGGGCTACCGCTGGGTGACCCGCCTCACCCGGCTGATCCTCGACTGGATAGTGGAGAGGTCCGACCCGTTGCACCCCCAGCTCTTCGACCTCCAGGACGAGTACAAGAAGCTCCTGGTGGACAACCCGGACGTGCACTACACGTTCTGCGTCCTCGACGACTCGCGCACCTACCGGCTCCTCGGGCACCGCGGGGACTGCGCGTACCTGGGCATGACCTTCGGCACGCCGTTCGGGCAGGGGCCGGTCGGCGGCCGCACCGGAACGCAGACACAGACGCACATCGACGAGTTCGAGTTGGGCCCGGACGGCGAGGTCGACATTCTGATCGCGCCGGCGGCGTCCATGCCCGACCCCAGGCCGCGCAACTCCGTCGCTCCTCGAGCCGGGGACGGCGCAGTTGGCCATCCGGGAGACGTACTTCGAGAAGCACCCGGACCGCTTCGCCCGCCTGCGCGTGGAGCTGGTGCCCGAACCGGGCGAGGTCGTGCCGCACCCGATCCTCTCCTCCGAGGAGCTGGCGACCCAGCTCGAGCTCGCCGCCATGTTCCTCACGTTCATCGGCGGGACGGCCCTGCAGATGTGGCGCGACGCGGGGACGAACATGAACACGTTCGGGGGCACGGCCGGCTCGGCCCACGTGGAGGCGCAGGAGGACGAGGTGCGCTCCCACTCCAACGCCGAGATGACGTACCACGGTGGCCGGTTCGAGCTCGAGCCGGGCCAGGCGCTCGTGGTGACGGTGCACGAGCCCGACAAGCCGTTCCTCTACTGGGGGCTCACGCTCACCTCGCCGTGGGGGGAGAGCTTCGACTACCGCTACGCCACCACCCATCTGAACAACCAGACGGCCACGCGGTCGGCGGACGGGTCCTGGCGCATGGTGATCGCGCCGACCGATCCGGGGGTGGAGAACTGGCTGGACACCGGCGGCCGGCTGCAGGGCTACATGCTCGTGCGCTGGGTCCTGGCCGACGGTCCGCCGCACCCGACGGCCGAGGTGGTCGACATGACGGACCTCGCCACCGTCGTAGGAGGCGCCGCTCCCGGGCCGCGTCGCAGCCGCGGAGCGGGTTCAGCTGGGCCGGCTGGGGACCTCCTGGATCATCCAGCCGTTGCCGTCGGGATCGCTGAAGGACAGGAACGTCTCGTAGTCGGCCCGGTCGGGGCTGGGCCCGTCGACGGGGGCTCCGTCCTCGAAATGGACGAACCCGGGGACGTCGACGCCGCCGTCCACGAGTTGGCGCCGGGCCTCGTCGATGTCCCGCACCACCAGCTGCAGTCCCTGCAGGGTCCCCGCCGCCTCCTCGTTGTGCATGAGCGAAATGGAACAGCCCGAGCCGCTGGGCGTCAGCTGGACGACGCGGAAGTCCTCACCGGCGCTGTGGTCCACGTCGACGTGAAAGCCGACGGCGTCGGCATAGAAGGCCTTGGCCCGGTCGACATCCGACACAGGGACCACCACCGTCTCGAGTCTCCAGTCCATGGTGCTTCCTCCGATTGAGCGGCACGGAGCGTGCAACACCCGAGGGTAGGCCGTTCAGACCTCGGACGGGACCCCGAAGCGCTCCTGGTAGGGCGCCAGCAGGGCCCGGTGCGTGGCCAGGTCGAGCCCGGTGTCGGCGAAGGAGTACTCGTGGCCCCCGGCGCGGCCCGAGTGGCGGGCGGCCAGGTAGGCCTCGAGGGCGGTGCGGAACTCCTCGGTGATCGGGCAGCTCCCAGCCGGCGTAGAGACGCTCGACGGTCCCGAGGGGGTCCGCCACCAGGTCGCGGTAGACGACGTCGGCGATCTGCCCGGCGGGGATGTCGCCGGCGTCGCGCTCGGCCGTGACGTGGTCCATCTGCATTTCGAGGCCCATGGCCATGAACTCGACCAGCACGCCGTGGTCGACGTGCTCGGAGTGCATGATGTGCAAGGTCGCCATCAGGTCCGAGAGCGACCCGATGACGCGCAGCGGGTCACGGTGGGTGATCACGACGCGTGCGTCGGGGTAGGTCGAGAAGACCAAGGGCAGGGCGGAGAGGTGTGAGGGCGCCTTGACGACCCAGCGCGTCGTCGGCCGCTCGGTGACCCACTGCAGCGTCTGCAGGTGGCGCTTGTGCCAGTCGTAAATCGGCGTCTGGTCCTGGCCGCTGCGCCACACCGTGTACTCGGCCACGTTGTAGAGGCCCGTGTACACATCACTCGAGAACTGGTGGGCGAAGGCGAAGATGCACTCGGTGGGCAACCGGCCGCCGTTCTCGTGCATGGCGGTGAAGGCCGGCACGATCTCGTCCATGAGCTTGATCTCGTCGTCGCACAGGTCACCCGACGCATCGTCGTAGGGGACGGTGTGCAACAACTCCCACAGCAGCGGTGGGCGGTTGTCAGGGTCGCAGGCCAGCAGCTCGTGCAGCAGGGTGGTGCCCGAACGGCCGAGGCCGGTGACGACGATGGGCGCGTGGACCGGCTGCTCCACGACGGCCGGCTCCTTGTTCCAGAGGTCGACCATGCGCAGCCTGTTCTGCAGAATGAGCTGGAGCTCGCCGCGCGTGCGGATGCGGCCGGGGAGGTGCAGGCGCGCCTCGTTGTCGAGGGAGGCGCACAAGCGGCGGAAGGGCTCCTCCCACCAGTCGTCGCCGAAGTCGTCCAAGCCGGTGGTGGTGATGGCGGCGGCCTGCAGCACCTCGGGATGGAGCGAGACCATGGAACGGCCGTCGTCGCCGAGCCCGTGGCCGAGCGCGATCATCTTCTCCGCCCAGGGGCTGCGTGGTGGGGGTGTCCAGGGCACGGGGCGTCACCGTACCTGCAACAGGGGGAGAATGGCCGCATGAACCAGGATCTCGACGTCGACGCCATGCTGGAGGTGCTGGCCACGGGGGCCGACCACCTGCTGAGCCCCGACGTCCCCGTGTCGCAGCTCGACCACGCCCTGCAGACGGCTGCCCTCCTGGCCCACCTCCATCCGGGTGACGACGAACTGGCCGCCGCCGGGCTGGTGCACGACATCGGTCACCTGCTGCCCGAAGGCAGCGACGAGACGCACGCCGACGACGCCGCGCGCGCCGTGCGGCGGGCGCTGGGGGAGCGTGTGGCCGGGATCGTGGGGCTGCACATAGAGGCCAAGCGGTATCTCGTGGCGACCGAGGACGGCTACGGCGGCGTGCTCACGAACGACAGCGTCGTCTCGTTGCAACGCCAGGGAGGCGCCTGCGCGGGGCGGACGCGGCGGCCTTCCTGACCCGGCCGTGGGCGCCCGACGCCGTGACGCTGCGTCGCGCCGATGACAGCGGCAAGGTCGAAGGGTTGGCCGTGCGCGACCTGCAGAGTTGGGCACCCCTCTTGCAGGAGCTCACCCGGCGCGCCGGGGGCCCGCGCCCGCTGAGGGCACGCGCGCCCGACGGTTGGCTACTGTCGGCTGAAAACCGCCGGGCGGTGGGCCCGGACCAGGTCTCTTGGCACGAAGCGCGCCCCGGCCCGGCACCGCCGGCGAGGAGCCGCCGCGACGAATTCCGGCGCGCCTGGCGCGGTCACCCGTAGGGAAGCAGCCCAGCGTTCGTTGTGCTCCCGGGATCCATGGGGAGGCTTCACGTGGTGAAGGGTCTACGGCGAACGTTGCATCAGCGCCTGCGGGGGCGCCGCTACACACCCGCGACCGTCCGCGTCGGCCTGGCCTGCGCGCTGGGGGCGGCGGTCTGCATCGTCGAGCTGGGGTCGGGCTCGGGCGCCGACACGTCCTTCGTGCCGGGCGACGCGCTGGCCCGTTCGCAGGCCATCAGCCTGGCGCCGACGACCGGCGGCCTGAACTACGCCATCACGCTGGCCACGTCCGTCTCGAACTACCAGGACATGGAGGCGCAGTCGCTGTCCCAGACGATCGACCTCGGCGCCATCGGGACCTCGCTCGAGGCCGAGGGGTGCGACGGGTCGGCGCCGACCCTGCCGCAGAGCGACGTGCCGCCCCCCGTGCAGGCGGAGTCGACCAGCGGCAACCAGAGCCTCTCGGACAGCATCACGCCGCAGTCCTCGCCCGACGGGCTCGGCATCGGCAACGAGGCGGCCACCGCCACCACGCAACCGTCGTCGGGCTCGCTCACGACCGTGTCGAACATCTCGATGCCGGGCGGCCTGCTGGCCGTCAACGGGCTGACGTCGAGCGCCAAGGCCTCGATCGACAACGGGGCCACGCGCACGGCGACGGCGACGTCCGACATCGGGCAGCTCTCCCTCGGCAGCGGCGTCGACGCCGTCGTCCTCGGCGGCCTGCAGTGGACCGCCACCCAGCAGTCCGGCGGCACCACCACCTCCACCGGGACGTTCTCGGTCGGCTCGCTCACCGTCGCCGGCGTGCCCGTCGACCTGTCGTCGCTCAGCAGCAGCGCCAACCCGCAGACCGTCCTCAACGTCATCAACACCGCGCTGTCGCCGATCGGCCTCAACCTGCAGTGGCCGACCCAGACGACGCTGTCGGACGGCACGGTGCAGATCTCGCCGCTCGTCATCGGCATCGACAACAACGCACTCGGGCAGCAGGTGGTCGGCGCCAACGAGAACAGCGTGCAGCCGGTGCGCGAGGCGCTCGTCAACGCGCTGCTCAGCGCCAACTGCAACTTCGCCACCGAGCTCACGGTCGGCGACATCGGCCTGGGCGTGCTGTCCGGGGGCGGCAACCTCAACCTCGAATTCGGCGGGGCCAGCGCGGAGACGGACGATCTGGCGGCCACGTCGCCGTTCGGGGCGGGCGGCACCTCGCTGCCCTCGTCGTCGTCCGACGCGGGGAGCGGGACGACCGGCAACAGCGGCGGTGCGCTCGGCGCCAGCACGCTGCCCGTGACGAGCAACAGCGGCGTCGGCCCGCTGGGCTCGGTGCGCGCACCGGCACCGGTGCGGCTCCGGCCCCCGCCGCGGCGGGCGCCGCCGGGGGCCAGCAGGAGTCCCTCGGGCCGATGACGCGCACGTCGGACTGCATCAGCCTCGGCCCGTCGGGTGGCGCGTGCGATTCGGGCAACGCCGCCGTGCCGATCGGGCTGGGTGCGCTGGCGCTGGTGGTGACGCTGTTCACCTGGGATGCCCTGCGGCAGCGCCGCCGCCTGCAACTGCACGGGGCGGGCACATTCGGGAGTGGAGGTACCGCAGTGACGACGGCATCGGGGAGCACGGGGAGCGGGGGCGTGGGCAAGCTCCGGCTGTCGGCCAAGGCCAACGGGCGGCTGTTGAAGGGGTACGGCCCCCTGGCCGCCCTCCTGGTGGCGTTCCTCTTCATGGCCATCCTGGTCCCGACGAAGGCGCCGCAGCAGGAGGTCGTGCACGAGACCCAGGCGAGCAGCGGTGCCGCGCGCCGGCGCCGGCGCGTCCACGACCGCGACGACGGCACCGGGTGCCGCGGGCGCGGCCGCCGCCGGTGGCGCGGCGGGCGGCGCCGGTGCGGCCGGCGCAGCCGGTGCGGCCGGGGCGGCGAAGACGGCCGCCTCGTCCACGGCGGGAGCGGCCACCGGCAAGTCGGGCGGCTGCCCGGGCCAGGCCGAGCAGGTGCCCGGCGATCCCTACTCGCCGCCGTGCATTTCGTTCTCGGGCAGCAACGGCGGGGCGACCTCGGCCGGGGTGTCGGGCAACACCATCAACGTCAGCTACCGGATCACCTCGGACTCCGAGAGCTTCCAGCAGACGCTGGCGTCGCTCGGGGGCGCCAACATCACCGACACCACCGCCGACATCGAGCGCACGGTCAACGCGCTGGCCACCTACTTCGACAACCACTTCCAGTTCTACGGTCGCAAGCTCAACATCGAGTTCTTCAACGGCCAGGGCTCCATCACCAACGAGTTGCTCGGCAGCGGGCAGCAGCAGGCCGACGCCGACGCCGTCACGGCCGCCCAGTCCGAGCACGCCTTCGCCGAGCTCAACGGCGTGACCGAGCCCTACGACGTGGCGCTGGCGGCGCAGCACGTGATCTCCTTCGGGGCGCCGTACCTGTCGGCCTCCTTCATGGGCCAGTACGCCCCCTACATGTGGAGCCTCGACACCGAGTCCAACGACGTCGTGCAGGCCACCAGCGAGCTCTACCTCAAGTCGCTCGCCGGCGGGAACGCCACCTACGCCGGCGGCAGCCTGCAGGGCAAGCCGCGCAAGGTGGCGATCATCGCCCCCAGCGACCCCTGGTACCAGTCGGCCGCCCAGTCCGCCGTGCAGGAAGCGGCCGCCGCCGGGCACCCGATCACCGACAACATTCAGTACCAGTTGAACCTGTCGACGCTGTCGAGCCAGGCCTCGAACGTCATCAGCCAGTTGCAGAACGACGGCATCACGACGGTGGTCTGCGGCTGCGACCCGGTCTTCCCGGTCTACCTCACCTCGCGGGCGGCCGAGCAGGGCTACACGCCCGAATGGGTGGTGGCCGGCGTGGCCCTGACCGACCAGGACATCGTCGGCCAGCTCTTCCACCAGAGCGAGTGGTCCCACGCCTTCGGGGTGACCTTCAACGGCCCGACCGTGCCCAAGCAGAACACGTTCGGCTACTCCGCCTACAAGCAGGTCAGCCCGAGCACGGAGCCGGCCAACGCGGTCGATCTCATCTACGCCCAGATGTACGAGATGGCGATCGGCATTCAGATGGCGGGCCCGGACCTGACCCCGGCGACGTTCCAGAACGGCATGCGGGCCTACCCGGGCAGCCAGGCCGGCGCCGCCAACGCGCTCTACGGCACCTGGGACTTCCCGGCGGGGCACTACACGCCCCAGACGGACTGGTCCTTCATCTACTGGGACCCCAACAAGACGTCGCCCTACGACGACAAGGCCGGGCGCCTACGTCGCCTCGACCACCCGGACGAAGATCGGCTCGTTCGCCGGCGGCGCGCTGCCCGTTGCCCTCGAACTTCCCGATCGCGCCGTCGGGCGGGGGCTAGCCCGCCGTGGCGGTCACCGCCCCCCTCTCGGTCGGCCGCGCCTGGGCGGCCACGCCCGCCCGCCTGCGCGGCGTCGGGCTGACGCTGGCCGCTGCCTTCATCCTGCTCTTCGCCGTCCCGGCGCTGTGGCCGCACTCGGCGCCGCGGGGGCAGATCCTCAACGGGGCGGAGTTCGGCGCCGTCAACGGCCTGTTGGCCCTGGGCCTGGTGCTGACCTACCGCGCCTCGCGGGTCATCAACTTCTCCTACGGCGCCATGGGCGCGCTGGCGGCCACGGTCGCCGTCGAGCTCAACCTGGCCCACCACGTCAACTGGTTCGTCTGCATCGGGATCGCCCTCCTGGTCGGGGCCGCCCTGGGCCTCTTCGTCGACTTCATCATCCGCTGGCGCTTCTTCTCCGCCCCCCGGTTGATCGTCATGGTCGTGACCATCGGGCTGGCCCAGCTCTTCGGGGGGATCCAGCTGCTGGTGCCCGGCTGGTTGCGCGGCCCCTCCATCGTCGGTGGTGTCACCACCCCGCTCAGCTCCCACCACGTGCTGCTCTTCCCGGTGCTCTTCAACGGGAACGACCTGCTGATCGCCATCGTCGTCCCCGTGGTGCTCGTGGCCATGGGCTGGTTCCTCCTGCGCACCGACGCCGGGGTGGCCGTGCGCTCGGTGGCGGACAACTCGGACCGGGCCCGCCTGCTCGGCATTCCGGTGCGCCGGCTCTCCACGCTGGTGTGGGTGATCGCCGGCCTGCTGGCCGGCCTCACGGGCATTCTCGAGCGCGCCGTCGTCGGGCATCACCATCGCGGCCGGGGCGGGCCCGACCCTCATCCTCCCGGCGTTGGCGGCCGCCATCATCGCCGGCATGGAGAGCCTGCCGCTGGCCTTCGGCGCCGGGGTGGCGCTCGGCATCACCAGCGGCCTGTTCGAGTTCAACATGCCGCGCTTCGGGAGCTCCGTCGGCGACGTGGTCAACCTCGTGGCCATCCTCGTGGGGCTGCTCTTCCTGCAGCGCAAGCGGAGCCGGGCCGACGACGCCGAGGAGTCCTTCTCCTCGACCGGCATCCTCAAGCCCATCCCGGCCGCGCTGCGCTCCCTGCCCGAGGTCAAGGCGGGCCGCATCGGCATCATGGCGCTGGTCGCCGTCGTCATCGTGGTGATCCCGCTCGTCTCGGGGCCGGGCACGACGCTCGAGTACACCGCGGCCCTCATTTACGGCATCATCGCCATCTCGCTGGTGGTCCTCACCGGCTGGTCGGGCAACGTGAGCCTGGGCCAGTTCGCCTTCGCCGGCGTCGGCGGCGTGCTGGCCGGCGACCTCATTGAGAAGGCCAACGTCGACCTCTTCCTCAGCCTGGCCGCCGCCGGCGCCGCCGGTGCCGTCCTGGCGGTCGTGGTCGGGATCCCGGCCCTGCGCATCCGGGGCGCCTACCTGGCCGCGGTCACGCTCGCCCTCGGGGTGGCCATGGACACCTTCTTCCTGAACCCGACCTACTACCCGAACATCATTCCGCAGGCCTTCCTGCGCCCGGTGCTGTGGCAGCGCTTCGACCTGGCGTCGAACAAGTCCTTCTACTTCTGCTGCCTGGGCTTCCTGGTCCTCGACCATCCTCTTCATTCAGGGGCTGCGCCGCGCCCGGTCGGGCCGCGTCCTGCTGGCGACCCGCGACAACGAGAAGGCGGCCGCCGCCATGTCGGTGCCGCCGGTGCGCACCAAGCTGGCCGGCTTCGTGCTGGCGGGCGCCATCGCCGGCATCGCCGGCGGCCTCTACGCCGTGCTGCTCGGCGCGGTCGCCTTCAACACGTTCGACCCGTCGTACGGGCTGGTCGTGTTCTCCATGGCCGTGATCGGCGGCCTCGGCTCCATCAGCGGCGTCCTCATGGGCGTGGCGCTGATCGAGGTGCTGAGCTACTCGTTCCCCAAGTACCAGCTGGTCTTCACCGGCGTCGGGCTGCTGCTCGTCCTGCTCTTCCTTCCCGGCGGGTTGGCCGAAGGCGTGCAGAACATCCGGGACCGGCTGCTGCGGCGGGTGGCCGAGCGGCGCCAGATCCTGGTGCCCAGCCTGGTGGCCGACCGCCGGGTCGAGTTGGTCGACCACGCGCCGGAGGAGACCGCCATTCTGGAGCACGCGCTGAGTCGAGGCGGAGGAGGGCGACCCGGGGAACGAGGGGATCGCCGCCCGGAGCGGTTCGTCGACCGTTCGTGCCGGTGCCCGACACGCGTGACGAGGACACGGCGCCGGTGCCGATGGTCTCGTCGCCGGCGCGCCGGTCCATGCCGACGGGCTCATCCCGGACAGCCCCGTGGTGTTGTCGTGCCAGCAGGTCGAGGTCTCCTACGGCCCGGTGCAGATCCTCTTCGGGGTCGATCTCGATGTGCACGAGGGCGAGATCGTGGCGCTGCTCGGCACCAACGGTGCCGGCAAGTCCACCCTGTTGAAGGGCGCCAGCGGTCTGGTCAAGGTGGGCGGCGGCGCCGTGTGGATGGACGGCGCCGCCATCACCGGCGAGCCCGCCGAGGCGGTGGCGCGCCGGGGCCTGTCGCTGATGCCCGGTGGCCGGGGCGTGTTCCCGACCCTGTCGGTGGACGAGAACCTGCGTCTCGGTACCTGGATGATCCGCAAGGATCACCACGCCGTGACCGAGGCCGCGCACGCGCGTGCTCGACCTCTTCCCGATTCTGCGCGAGCGGGGCCACCAGCAGGCGGGCAATCTCTCGGGCGGGGAGCAGCAGATGCTGTCGCTGGCCATGGCACTCATGGTGAAGCCCAAGGTGCTCATGATCGACGAGCTCTCACTCGGACTGGCCCCGACCGTGGTGGCCCAATTGCTCGAGGTGGTCAAGCTGTTGCACGCCACCGGCACGACGATCGTCGTGGTGGAGCAGTCGGTGAACGTGGCGCTGGAGCTGGCCGAACGGGCCGTCTTCTTGGAGAAGGGCGAGGTGCGCTTCAGCGGGCGCACCCGCGACCTGCTGGACCGGCCTGACATTCTGCGTTCCGTCTTCATCGCCGGGGCCGGCTCCGTCGAGGGCACGGTGGTCACACCGGACGCCGGGCCGACGGACCTGCACGTGCATGCCAGCGCGTCCTCGGCCCTCGTCATGGCCGACCCGGGGAAGCGGATACCGCCGTCGGCGGAGGCGCCCGCCATCCTCGAATGCAACGGCGTGCGCAAGACCTTCGGCGGCATCACGGCCATTGAGGACATCAGCCTGACGCTGCGCGACGGGGAGATCCTCGGCCTCATCGGCCACAACGGGGCGGGCAAGACGACCTTCTTCGACTGCGTCTCGGGGTTCCTCGCCGCTCGACGGTGGACGGATCCGGCTCGGCGGTGCCGACATCGACACCTGGCCGGCGCACATGCGCGCCGCAGCGGGACTGGGACGGACGTTCCAAGAGGCGCGGCTGTTCCCGTCGCTGACCGTGGCCGAGACGATCGCCGTGGCCCAGGAGCGGCACCTGCGCTCGCGCGACATGGTGGCGGCCGGGCTGCGCCTGCCGGCCTCGCTCGACTCGGAGGCCGACGTGGCCGTCAAGGCCGAGCAGCTGGTCGAGATGATGGGGCTCGACGCCTTCGCGGAGAAGCTCGTGGGCGAGCTGTCCACCGGGACACGCCGCATTGTGGAGCTGGCCTGCGTGCTGGCCCAGGAGCCCGGCGTCCTCCTGCTCGACGAGCCCTCGGGCGGCGTGGCCCAGCGCGAGACCGAGGCCATGGGGCCGCTGCTCATCCGGGTGCAGCAGCACACCGGGTGCTCCATTCTGGTCGTGGAGCACGACATGCCGCTCCTCACGGCCATCTGCGACCGCATGATCGCCCTGGAGCTCGGGCAGGTCATCGCCGAGGGCACGCCGGCGGAGGTGCTGGAGCACCCGGCGGTGATCGAGTCGTATCTCGGCACGGACGAATCGACGATCAACCGCTCCGGGGCACGCGTCTAGGCCCGTCCTCCGGGCCATCCGTCCGGCCCTTCTGCTTGCGGGCCGGACCGGCCCCGGACGAGAGTCGGGTCCGTGGACATCCCCGTCAGCGGTCACTGCGACGCCCGCTTCCGCGCCGTGCGGGACGAGTTCGTGCGCAACTTCGGCGAGCGGGGGGAGGTCGGCGCCGCGGTGTGCATCGTGGTCGACGGTGTGACGGTGGTCGACCTGGCCGGCGGTTGGGCCGACCCGGCGACGGGCGCGCCCTGGCGCCACGACACGCTGGTCGACTACTACTCCGTCGGGAAGGCGTTCGTGGCGCTGCTGGCACTGCAACTGGTCGACGCCGGGCTGGTCGCGCTGGACGAGCCGATCTGCACCGTCTGGCCCGAGTTCGCCGCCGCCGGCAAGGAAGGGGCGACCCTGCGGCACGCACTGTGTCACCGGGCCGGGGTGCCGGCCATCCGCGCACCGCTGCGCAACGACGACCTGTGGGACTGGGACCGCATGGCGGGAGCACTGGCTGCGACCGCACCGTGGTGGGAGCCCGGCACGCGCCACGCCTATCACACCAACACGTACGGCCATCTGATCGGCGAAGTCGTGCGGCGGGTGAGCGGCGAGCCCTGCGGGCGACGGCTGGCCGCGCTGGCCGGACCGTTGCAGGCCGACCTGTTCGTCGGCGTCCCGCCGGCGGAACAGCGGCGCTGCGCCGAGGTGCTCTTCGAGTCGCCCGGGCCGCCCGCCGCCCTGGACGAGGCGCTGGAGGGGGCGCCCGAGGGTGACGCCCGCATGGAGATGCTGAGCTACTTCAACCCACCGGGGTACTCCTCCATGGGCGTGGTGAACACGGCGGCGTGGCGCAGCGCCGAGGTCCCGTCGACGAACGGGCACGGGACGGCGCGGGGCGTGGCGCGCCTGTACGCGGCGCTGCTCGAGCCCGGTCGCCTCCTCTCGACGCGACCTGCTGGCCGAGGCGACGTCGCCGCAGTCGACCGGCTACTGCCCGATCCTCCACGAGGACGTCACCTTCGGGCTCGGTTTCAAACCCACGGTGCCGCGTCGTCCCTTCGGTCCCAACCCGGGCAGCTTCGGCCACTTCGGCACCGGGGGAGCGGTGGGCTTCGCCGATCCGGCGGGCGGGGTGGCGTTCGGGTACGTCATGAACCATGTCATCCCCCGTTGGCAGAGCACGCGCAACCGTTCGTTGATCGACGCGTTGTACCGATCTCTCTGACGCGGCTTCGGGACGGGCGGCGGCGCGTCACGACCGGGTGTGTGCTCAGTGCCGGCGACGTGGGCGACATCACCGCGGCGCCGGTGCCCATGCTCTAGCGTTTCTGCCGAACCGGCGTCCGGCGCGGCGCGGGCCGTCCAAGGGGGCGACATGACGAACGTATCCATGTCCATGCCGACGAGGCGCGTCGAGATGTGGTATTCGGGGACGGCGCCGCAGCGGCGGGTCACCGTGATCTTCCGCATCATCCTCGCCATCCCGCAATTCGTCGTGCTGATCTTTCTCGGGATCGCAGGGTTCTTCGTGGCGGTGATCGGGTGGTTCGCCGCGCTGTTCACGGGACGGCTCCCCGACTTCGCCCATACCTACCTGAGTGGCCTGATCCGATGGGAGATCCGTGTCGACGCGTACCTGTTTCTCCTGACCGACCAGTACCCGCCCTTCTCGTTGGAGGACGAGGAGTACCCGGTGCGCCCGATCCTGCCCGCCGCCGGTCCGTTGAACCGCCTCTCCGTGTTCTTCCGCATCATCCTTGGCATTCCGGCTGCCGTCTTCGCCCAGATCGTCGCCTACGGGCTGAGTGCGCCGTTGCTGATCGTGATGTGGGTCGTCGTCATCGTGACGGGCCGCATGCCGCCGACGCTCTACACCACGTACGCCGCGTTGCTGCGCTACCAGGCCCGCCTGCATTCGTGGTTCGTCATGATCACGTCGGAATACGCCTGGGGCATGTTCGGCGACTTCGTCCCGCCGCCGCCGCCCACGTCGCCGCCACCGATCGGTGCGGTCGCCGGGGGAGAGGTTGCGGCTGTGCAGCCACCACCGCCGCCACCACCGGCGCCCGCCGCCCCCTCGGCGACACCCGCACCCCCACAGGACCAGCCTCCGGCGCAGCCGTTCTCGTACCCGTCGACCGGCGAGCAGGCGGCATCGCCGCCCGCGTACCCCGGTGCCGCCCCGGGGTCACCCGGACTCCCGCCGCCCATGCCGCCGCCATCGTCGTGGGAGCGCACGTCGATCCCGTCGTCGGTGGAGCCGCTCCCTCCCTGGGGGATTCTCATCCTGCAGGGTGCGGCAAAAGGCTGGATGATCTTCGCCATCGTCTGGGGCTCCATCGTCTTCATCGGGGAGAACTCCTTCCGTGGCCACGGCAATCACCACAAGACGACCAGTGGACAGGTCACGACCGTGCCGGCGCACCTGTCGGCCCTGGCTTCGAGCCACATGGTGGTGCACATCCCTCACGACCGCTGACGCCCGTGCATGACGCCGACGCCGGCCGCGGCCGGTCAGGCCGGGCGCGTCGAGCGACCGGAGGACGATGCTGGGACGGTGACCGCGTTCGAAGAACTGGTGGCGGACGGTGCAGCTGCCCCGGTGGAGGGTTGGGACTTCTCGTGGTTCGACGGCCGGGCCACCGAAGAGCGTCCGCCCTGGGGCTACGCCCGTCTGATGGGGGAGCGCATGGCCCGTGCCGAGGCGGCGCTCGACATCGACACGGGAGGCGGTGAGGTCCTGGCCACGGTGGCGCGGCCGCCGGCGCTCCTGGTGGCGACCGAGGGGTGGCGGCCCAACGTCACGGTGGCCCAGAGGCGCCTGCGGCCCGCTCGGAGCCTGGGTCGTCGCGGCGACTGCGACCCCGACGCTGCCATTCGCCGACGCCGCGTTCGACCTCGTGGTGAGCCGCCATCCCGTTGTCGTCGTCTGGTCGGAGATCGCGCGCGTGTTGCAGCCCGGCGGGATCTATCTGTCCCAGCAGATCGGCCCGGGCACCAATGGCGAGCTGACGGACTTCCTCATGGGCCCCCAGCCCGTCAACGAGGGCCGCAGCGCGGCGAGTGCGCGGGCAGGCGCCGTGTCCGCCGGCCTCGACGTCGTCGACCTGCAGGAGTGTTCTCTGCGCGTGGAGTTCTTCGACATCGGTGCAGTGGTGCACTTCCTCCGCAAGGTGCATTGGACGGTCCCTGCTTTCACGCCGGAGGCGTACGACGCCGAGCTCCGTCGTCTGCACGAAAGGATTGAGCGTGACGGCTCGTTCGTGTCCACGGCCCGACGGCTCCTCGTC
>CAWAHA010000042.1:0-17909 GCA_963781565.1 uncultured Acidimicrobiaceae bacterium
GGCATGGCGGTCAGCCTACGGTCGGCGCCGGCCGGCCCGGAGCGGTGGCGGTGCGGTCAGGAGAGCTGTTGGCCCAGGTCGCGTACCGAGATGTCCCAGGCGGCCGGCCAGTCGTTCGGGCGCAGCAGGGCGTCGCTCCCCCCGTCACAGAAGAGCACCGACCCACAGAAGAAGCCCCCGTCGGGACCGAGCAGCAGCTCGACCAGGGCGGCGATCTCATCGGGTCGGCCCGGGCCGGCCCACCGGGATGGGCAGCATGTCGAGCAGCGGACCCGCCTCGGGATCGGCCCGCATGTCAGTCACCATCGGCGTGTCGATCATACCTGGCGCGATGGCGTTGAGCCGCAGGCCCGAGCCAGCCCAGTCGGGCCCAGCGGCCGTGCGGCGCACCCAGTGGGCCACCGCCATCTTGGAGGCCGGGTAGGTGACCATGGACCCGACCTCGTCACCCAACTCCCGGGCCAACGCCTCGTCGTGGGCCAGGAACGCCGCCACCAACTCGGGTGGGATGGCCGGTTGGACGGTGGTCGAGTTCGAGCTGATGGCCACCGCGGAGCCGCCCGGCGCTAAGCAGCGGTCGCAGGCTGTCGAGCAGCTCGACCGTTCCGAAATAGTTCACCGAACCCAGCAGCGAGCCGGGCCGGGTCGGCGCGCCGGCCAGACCGGCACAGCGACCACGCCGGCCAGCGCTCCCCCGACTGGCTCGGTGATGCCGGCTACGGCCAGCGGCCCGGCCATCGACCGTCGACGAGGTCTGCCACCACTTTGCCGAGGCGTCGTTCTGGTCGACACCCATGACCGAGTAGCCCGCCCGGCCAAACGGGCCGCGCAGGCAGCGCCGATGCCCGAGGCGGCACCGGTTAAGGCAACGATGCGGCTCAGGCAGCTTGGCGCGCCTTGAGGATCTCGAGCGCCTTGTCGGCGTGGGCGCCCATGGAGAACTCGGTGTGGATGACGTCGAGCAGGGTGCGGTCGGTGTCGATGACGAAGGTGATCCGCTTGTTGGGCAGGAAGCTCGGGCCGCGCTTGGCGCCGAGCTGCGTGGCCACGGTGCGGTCGGCGTCGGAGAGCAGCGGGAAGCCGAGCGACTCCTTCTCGTCGAACTGCTTCTGCTTGTCGACCGAGTCGGCGCTGATGCCGACCCGCTGGGCGCCGACGGCGGCGAACTCGGCCGCCAGGTCGCGGAAGTGGCAGCTCTCCTTGGTGCAGCCGTAGGTCATGGCGGCCGGGTAGAAGAACAGCACCACCGGGCCGTTGGCCAGCAAGTCGCTCAGCTTGCGGGGCGTGCCGCGTCTGGTCGGGCAGTTCGAAGTCGGGGACGACGTCACCTTTGTGCATGGGCCCAATGTAGGGGCGAGGCCGCCGCGTGCGCTCGCTCAGGCCTCGAAGCGGAAGCCCACGCCCCGCACGGTGACCAGGTGGCGGGGGTTGGCCGGGTCCGGCTCGATCTTGCGGCGCAGCCGCTTGATGTGGGTGTCCAGCGTCCGGGTGTCGGTCAGCTCCTGGTCCCACCACAGCCGGTCGATGCACCAGTCACGGGTGACGACCTGGCCGCTGTGCGACATCAGGAGGGCCAGGAGGTCGAACTCCTTGCGGGAGAGCTCGACCGGGCACCTCGTCGACCGTCACCTCCCGCCGGCCGGCATCGAGGCGGACCGGGCCCACGTTGAGCACCTCTTCGTGGTGCTCGGCCACGGCCACGCCGCGGCGCAGCACGGCCCGCATGCGCGCCACCAGCTCGCGCAGCCGGAAGGGCTTGGGCACGTAGTCGCTGGCGCCGAGCTCGAGCCCGAGCACGACGTCGACCTCGGAGTCCCGTGCCGTGACCATGATGATCGGCACCGGCTTCAGCGCGCGCATCTGCTGGCAGAGCTCGATGCCGGACTGGTCGGGCAGCATGACGTCGAGCAGGACCAGGTCGGGGTGGACCCGGTGGAAGAGCCGTAGCGCCTCGTGCCCGTCGCCGGCGCACTCGACGGCGAAGCCCTCGCGGGTCAGCCCCGAGGCCAGCGCCTGGCGGTAGGACTCCTCGTCGTCGACGACGAGCACCAGGGGCCGGTTGTCCCGGGCCGGGCCGGCCAGGGGTTGCCGGCCGTTCGCCGCCGTGCGTTGCAATTGCCACTCGGGGTTCAGCTCAGGCAGCGTCGTGGGGAACTGGGGGTGGCGGGAACGGGAGAAGGCAGGCGACGACGGCGGACGGGGGGTGATCGCACCGACGTCGCCTGGGCACGCAGGGAGGCGAATACCCGCGCCATGGTGACCAACGATCCGAAAAGGCCGCTGCGGTGTGAGGGCAGCGGACCGGATCGCGACGACCTCGGCCAGATGTTCCTGGCCGCGATGACGCCCGGTGCCGGGAGCGGAACGATGTTCCCGGCCGGAGTGCTCCATGTGCCGATCCACGGTCGCCATCGGTTCTCACCCTACGAAGCCCAGATGAACGGGCCGTGAAACCGGCGCAACCTCCAAGTGTTCTCAAGATGAACTCTTCGACTTCCCGCCCTGCTCAGAGGATTACGCTCCCAGACACACGAGTGGGAGGTACCGGATGACCGAGGCCATGGGCCATGGCGTGAATCAGCGCAAGGCCATACAGATGACACCCGATGAGGTCGACGCGTTCCTCGCCGAGCGGCGGAACATGACGATGTGCTCCATGTCCCCCGACGGCTCCATCCACGCCGTGGCCATGTGGTACGGGTTCCTCGACGGCTGCATCACCGTGGAGACCAAGGCCAAGTCGCAGAAGGTGCAGAACCTGCGCCGTGACCCCCGCCTCACCCTCCTCTTCGAGGACGGCGACACTTACGAAGAGCTCCGCGGCGTCGAACTGGTGGGCAAGGCGGAGATCGTGGACGACCCCGACAAGCTGTGGCAGCTCGGCATCAGCGTGTACGAGCGCTACAACGGGCCGTACACCGACGAGCTCAAGCCCATCCTCGAGATCATGTTGCACAAGCGCGTCGCCGTGAAGATGAACGTCGAGCGGACCGTCAGCTGGGACCACCGCAAGCTGGGGTTGCCGTCGACGCGTCCGCCCACGTGAAATTCGCCGTCCGGCAGGCGGTCGCCGTCGCGCCGGCCCGGGCGATGGCGGCCTACGGCGCGCCGACCTTCTACGAGGGGCGCCCGCCCCGCGACGACATCGCCGTGCGCGAGGTCGTGCGCCACGACGCCATGGGCGACCGCATTGTGTTGGAGGTGCGCTTCGCGTTCACGGGCTCGGTGTCGTCGGCCGTGCGGGCGGTGGTCGACCCCCAGAAGATGTCGTGGATCACCCAGACCGAGATCCTGTTGCACGAGCACCGCTCGAGCTGGGTCGTGCTGCCCGACCACTACCCCGACCGGCTCAGCGCCAACGGGACGTACCGCTTCGAGGAAGGTGACGGCGGGCCGGCAACGACCGTCGTCGAGGTGGAGGGAGAGCTGAAGGTCCGCGTGCCCATTGTGGGGCGCTCCGTCGAGAAGGTGATCGTCAACGACCTGCGGGCCTACATCGCCGACGAGGTGGCCGGCATCTCCGGCTGGGACGGCTGAGCCTCAGCCGCCGGGCTGATCGCACACCTTGAGCATCTGCGTCATGCCGTCCTCGATCCCGCCGGCGAGGATGTCGATGTCCGGCGTCGTGTCGTAGTCCCCGGTGATGCCGAAGTTGACCTCGCCGTCGTAGGAGAAGATGGCGATGCCCAGGCGCATCTGGCCGCCGAGCGGCACGTAGGGGAAGGCACGGATCATCCGCCGGCCCGCCGCGTAGAGCGGGAACTGCGGCCCCGGCACGTTGGTGGTGACGGTGTTGACGTTGCGCTGGCCCGCCCGGGTGGCGAGCCGCATACCGAGGGCCAGCAGCATGGGTGGCGCGAAGCCCGACATGGAGGTGAGCGCCTCGCCGGCGACCGCCTGGCTGGAGTTCTTGAGGTCCTTCATCTGCTCGGTGATGACGTGGAGTCGCAGTGCGGGGTCGTCGATGTCGACGGGGAGCTCGGCGAACATGGCGGAGACCTTGTTCTCGTAGGTCCCGTCGCCCACCGCCTTGCCCGAGGTGTCGCGGGGGCGGACCGAGACCGGCACCAGTGTGCGCACCACGCGCTCGACGTCCTCGTCGCGCGACGATCAGCAGCTCGCGGAACCCGTTGGTGATGCTGGCGAGCACCACGTCGTTGAAGGTGCCGCCCAGCGCCCTGCGCACGCGCTTGATGTCGTCCACCGACGTGGTGGCCCAGGCGTAGCGCCGATGCGGGCCGAGCGGACCGTTCAGGCTGGTCGGGGGGGTCGGGCGCACCAGCCCACCGAGGGAGAAGAGGCCTCCCGCGACTTCGAGGACGTAACCCGCCATTTTTCGCAGGGCGCGCGTCTGCGCCCGGGCCGCCCGCATCTGCTCGTAGGGCGACTGCACAATGTTCTCCAGGGCGTCCATCATCAACTCGATGCCGGAGGGTTCCGGGTGCGGCGTCCATTCCGACGGTTCCGGCCTGTCCGTCTCCGCGCTGAGATCCATGATGACGGCGAGCAGGTCCGTACCGGAGACGCCGTCGACCAGGGCATGGTGCGTCTTGGCCAACATGGCCCAGCGTCCGTCCTCGAGGCCCTCGACCACCCAGATCTCCCACAGCGGCTTCGAGCGGTCGAGTTGCTGCGCCATGACGCGTCCCACCAGCTTGCGCAGCTCGCTCTCGCCGCCGGGGGCGGGCAGCGCCGTGTGGCGCAGGTGGTACTCGATGTTGAAATGCGGGTCGTCCACCCAGACCGGGCGTCCCAACTCGAAGGGAACGGAGCGGACCTTCTGGCGGTAGCGCGGGACGAGGTCGAGCTTGGCATCCACCATGGCGACGATGTCGCCGAACGGCGGCGGGGGGCCCTCGAAGATGGCGACCGAGGCAATGTGCATGTGGGACACGTGGTCCTCGATGTGGAGGAACGAGGCGTCCAACGGGCTCAAGCGATCAGGGCCCATGCAACCCTCCCTTCAGCGGTATCCCCTCGGCCGCACGCTACTACCGCGTGCGTGCTCGCTCCTGGTGTTCAGCCGGCGCTGGCGGCGGCGAGGGGACTGCCCAAGGAGGCGAGGGCGGGGGTCGTCAGGATCATGTCGCACGTCTCCTCGTAGGCCGCCGCAATCACCTGGGGGGCCCTGTCCTCGGCCATGGCCCGCAACCCCATGGCGTGGCGCGAGGCGGTTCCCGGCTCCAGGCTGATCACGACGGTGCCGGCCTCTTGCAGTCGGGTGATCTCGCGCTCGATACGCCGGTGCACCGACCGCCGGAGCCAGCCGTCGGCCCCGTTGGCGCTGCCGTGTGCCGCCGACATGGACGAGATGACGAGGGCCACGTCGAGCCCGTCGGATCGCAGCACGTCGGCGTTGGTCGACGAGTGCACGCCGCCGTCGACGTACTCGGTGCCGCCGATGTCGACCGGTCGGAAGTAGCCGGGGATGGCGCACGATGCGAGCACGGCCTCCGCCAGCCGGGCCGGTGGCGCGCCGTCCCGCCGAAGACGACCCTGGCCCCGTCCGATCGCCGCACGGTGCAGATGCGCAGGCCGCCGGGCCAGCGGCTGCCCATGTGCTCGTCGAGGCCCCGGGCCCGCTCGGAGATGTCGATCCGCCCCCGGGGGAGCAGGGTCATGGCGGCCACATCGGGCCGGAAGGCCAGGGGGCGGCGGAGCGTCCGCGTGATGAGGGCGGGGGACGGCAGGGTCCAGGGACGCAGCAGCGAGCCGACCGACGGGGTGGGGAGCGGCTCGGCGTCGGCGGGGAGGATGCGGCGCAGGATGGCGCCGCCCCGCCGCGAGGTGGGCACCCCGTAGAGCGATGCGGCCAGGTCGGTCGCCGGCACGCCGAGGCGCAGGGCGGCCCCGGTGATGGAGCCGGCGGAGGTGCCGACGACGATGGCGGCCTGACGGGGATCCCAGCCGGTCTCGCGCTGGAGGGCCGCGAGGACGCCGGCCTGATAGGCCTGGCCGACGACACCGCCGGCACCGAGCACCAGGCCGATCGACGGAGCCTTCCGGCTCCCGAGTCCCCCACGGATCACCTTCATCAACCACCTGTTTACCCGGCGCTGCACGAAGTTGCGCATGACCTCCCTGGTGAGGGCGCAACGTCGCAGCCCGCACGGGTATTGCAGCGGCCGGCAGGCGGCGGCGGCGGGTCCGGCGACCCGCCGGTACGCTCCGAATCGGGATGTACTCGACCTGCAGGGATCTGCACGTGATTGCGGCGCATGTCCTGGGTCGCCGCCGCTTCGCCGTGAGCGGGCATTTCGGGCTCCGGGCCAGCCCCCGGGGCGTGGCCACACCCGCCTTCGGGCCCGAGCCCGAGGTGCTGCGCCTCGCCGGCCCGCATCTCGTCCGGGAGGTGGGGAACGAGTCGCGCTCCCTCGCCGTCGACGGCGCCACGCTGGCGGAGCTGGCGGCGTTCGCGGGGGCCGACCTGGCGTCGGACTACTCGGCGGGTGCGGGCATGCCGCCGCCCGGTGCGCCTGACGAGCCGTTCCACCTGGACGGTCGGGCAACTCGACGCCCTGTACGCCTGGTTCGACCTCGGTTGGCGGGTGCTCGACATCGTCACGTCAGAACCGGCATCAGGGTCCGGCTGGTCGACGGTGCAGTTGTGGCCCGAGCATTTCGACGTCGGCACCGCCCGGGAAGCCGCCCCCGGCGCGGGGCGGCAACCTCGGGTTCTCTCCGGGGGATGCCTTCTCCGATGAGCCCTATGTCTACGTCGGCCCCTGGGGTCCCGAACGGCCGGGCGATCCCGCCTACTGGAACGCACCCTTCGGCGCGGTCCTGCACGCGGGCGGACGCCACGGACGCCGCCACGTGCGCCGACTTCCTGCGGCGCGGCCTCGCCCTGCTCGCGGGCGGCTGATCACTGCGGGGCAGTGCCGTGCCTCACTGCGGGCAGTGCAGTGTGGTGCCGTGCCGTGCCGGCGTGCTGCGTAAAGGGTCACGATTCCAAGAACCGCAGCACGGCCAGGACCCGGCGATGGTCCTTGTCCGACACCGGGAGATCGAGCTTGGCGAAGATGTTGGCGACGTGCTTCTCGACGGCGCCCTCGCTGATGACGAGCGCGTGGGCGATGGCGCCGTTGGATCGCCCCTCGGCCATGAGCGAGAGGACCTCGCGCTCGCGGGCGTCAGGACCGCGAGGGAGTCGGTACGCCGCGTCGCCCCCAGCAGTTGCGTGACGACTTCGGGATCCAAAGCGGTACCTCCTACGGCGACTCGTTCCAACGCCTCGACGAAATCGCTGACGTCGGCCACCCGGTCCTTGAGCAGGTACCCGATGCCGGCGGCGTCGTCGGCCAGCAGGTCGGCGGCGTAGCGGGTCTCGATGTACTGCGAGAAGAGGAGGATGCCCATCCCCTCGTGGCGCTCGCGCAATTCGAGGGCGAGGCGGAGACCCTCGTCGGTGAACGACGGCGGCATGCGGATGTCGATCACCGCGAACGTCGGGCGGGTTCTGGGCCACGGAGCTGCGCAGCGCGTCCGGGTCCCCGACGGCACCGGTGATGGTGAAGCCGCGGTCGACGAGCAACTGGACGAGGCCGTCGCGGAGGATGGCCGAGTCCTCCGCGATGGCGATGCGGAGCGCGCAGGTCGTCATGTGGCGAGGGGCAGGTCGACGGTGACGACCGTGGGGCCGCCAGGCGGGCTGACCAGGTACAGCTGCCCGTCGACGGTGCGCACCCGGTCGGTCAGCCCGGCGAGTCCGCTCGATGAGGACCCGACGGAGTTCAGTTGCGCCCCGCCGGTCCCGTCGTCGCGCACGACGAGGCGCAACCAGCTTCCTTGTTGGGCACACGAGACCGTGGCCCGGGAGGCGTGCGCGTGCTGGGCCACGTTGGCCAGGAGCTCGGCCACGCAGAAGTAGGCGATCGCCTCGATGGCGGGGGTCGGCCGCGTCCGCAGCTCGACGGAGAGCTCCGTCGGCACCGCGCTGCGGGCGGCCAGCGTGGCCAGCGCGCCCTCCAGGCCGATGTCGAGCGCCGGCGGATGGATGCCGCGGGCGATGTCCCGCAGTTCTGCGATCGCCTCCTTGGCGCCGCGGTGGGCGGCGTCGACCAGCTCGCGCACCCGGTCGAGGTCGATCTGGTCGGGGTCGTCCTCGAGCTTCTCTTTCGCCATGCCCAAGCCGCATGGCGAGCGCCACGAGCTGCGCCTGCGTGCCGTCGTGCAGGTCGCGCTCAATGCGGCGCAGCGTCGCGGCCGAGGCGTCGACCGTGTGCGTCCTGGCCTGCTCCAGCGTGCGCACCCGCGTCGCCATGGGGTCGGGCCCGAGCAGGCTGCGGATCAACAGGCGGTCGACGTTGACGAAGCCGCGCATGACCCAGGGCGCGGCGAAGAACAAGAGGCCGCCGAAGATGAAGATGACGACCTCGTGCAAGAAATTGCCCGAGTCGAACCCGCGGAAGCCGGTGTCGGGGAGGAACACCCGCGCCGGCCCCCACACGCCGGGTCCGCCCCCGTTGGCGAAGAGCGGGTGTACCAGGCAGGCGAGGGCATCCCACCACACGCTGAAGGCGACGAAGATTCCGAGAACGGACCACGGCACCTTGAGGGCGAGGTACCCGACGGCGCGCCAGGCCACGCGGTCGCGGAGACACGACTGGAGCCAGCCCAAGAAGCCGGACCGACCGGCGAAGGGCTGGGGGTCCTCCACCGGCTCGCCCAGCATGGTGCGCACCAGGTTCCGCTCGAGGCTGCCGATGCCCCGCGCGATCCGCAGGGAGAACGCCAGCAGGGCCAAGCCGAAGAAGGTGATGGCGAGGACGAGGCCGGCGAAGCCGGTTACCGCCACGAAGAACAGCCCGACACCGGCCAGGGCCGAGCTCAACAGGAAGAAGGCGAGCTCGCTCCACACCCGCTTGGTGAAGGGCTCGTGCAGGGCGCGTTCCACGATCGCCTTGACCCGGTCGGCCTGCTCCTCGGTCATGGCCAGCGAGAGCTCGCGCCCGTCGGATGCGCACCCGGACGCTGCTGTCCTCGGCCTGGTCGGTGGCGCACCTGGTCCGGCGTCATGCATCTCGCCGGTGCAACAGGACGGCGCCCACGCCCAGCGCGGCGGCGCAGTAGGAGAGCATGAGCACGACTCCCAGTGTGACCGACACCGAAACGCCCTGCGGGCACGACGGCGGCGACCGAGTTGGCGAAGATCATCTCGGGGGCGAAGCGGGCGATGCTCGTGGGAGATGGAGTGGAGCAGGATGGGCGCCAGCAACGTGCAGCCGGCGAAGACCGCGATGGCGCCGGCCGTGTGCCGGATCACCGTGCCGAGGCCCAGCCCGAGCAGGGCGAAGAGGGCGAGGAAGGCGCCGGAGAGGGCGACCGCCCGCAGGACGCCCGGCTGGCCGAGCGTCGCCGTCGGCGCGCCCGCCCGACAGGACGGCCTGGCCCTCGAAGAACGACACGAAGCTGAGCGCCTCGCCGACGACCAGGGTGCCGAGCCCGACCACGAGGATCTTGGCGGTGAGCAGCACGCCGCGACGTGGCATGGCGGCCAGGGAGGACCGGATCGTGCCCGAGCCGTACTCGCCGCTGATGGCCAGCACGCCGAGCACGCCGATGGCGAGCGATCCGATGGCGAGGCCGGCCAGTGACTGGTTGGTCGGATCGAACCCCTGGTACCACCCGGCGGGGTGGTGGAGCGCCCCGCGGGTCGCCAGCCAGGTGACGAGGAACGTCCCGACGGCGGTGACGAGCAGGGTCCAGCGCGTCGAGCGCAACGAGGCGAGCTTGGTCCACTCGGCGCGCATGGCCTGGGGCAGCCCGGCGCGCCAGGGTCCGGAGCGTGGCGGTGCCGCCGGTGACGCGGCGGGGGGCGGTGACGGGGATGGTGGTCATGGCGGTCCTTTCAGCGGGTCGCCGGCGTGCCGGAGGCGACGACCGGGTCGTTCGTGGTGGCGCGGTACTCGACCGACGCGCTCGTGAGCTCCATGAAGACGTCCTCGAGCGAGGCGCGCAACGGAGTGAGCTCGTGCACGGTGAGCTCCTGGTCGGCCGCCAGCTCGCCGATGTCGGCGGACGACAGGCCCGAGGCGACAATGGCGCCGTCGTCCTCGACGGCGGGGCGGGCGCCGGCCCGCGAGAGCGCGGCGACGAAGCGCTGCGGCGTCGGCGTGACGATGCGGACCGCCTCGCTCTGGTGGCGTGCCACGAAGTCGTCCACGCTCGTCTCGGCGATCAGCGTGCCCCGCCCGATCACCACGAGGCGCTCCGCCGTCAGGGCCATCTCGTTGATGAGGTGGCTCGAGACGAGCACGGTCCGGCCTTCCGACGCCAGGTCGCGCAGCAGGTGGCGGACCCAGCGGATGCCTTCGGGGTCGAGGCCGTTGACCGGCTCGTCGAAGAGGAGCACGCCGGGATCCCCGAGAAGGGCGCTGGCGATGCCGAGGCGCTGGCCCATGCCGAGCGAGAACTTCCCGGCCCGCTTGTCGGCCACCGCGGTGAGCCCGACGAGGTCGAGCACGGCGTCGACGCGGGCCAGGGAGATGTCGTTGGTCTGGGCCAGCCAGCGCAGGTGGTTGCGGGCGGTGCGGCCGGGGTGGAAGGCCTTGGCGTCGAGGAGGGCGCCCACCTCGCGCAGCGGCCAGGACAAGTCGGCGTAGGCCGAGCCGTTGACGAAGGCCGTGCCGGCGTCGGGCAGGTCGAGCCCGAGGATCATGCGCATGGTCGTGGACTTGCCCGACCCGTTGGGCCCGAGGAAGCCGGTGACGACGCCGGGCGTGACGGCGAAGCTCAGGTCGTCGACGGCGACCGTCTTCCCGTAACGCTTCGTCAGCCCGCGAGTGACGATCATGGGTCTCCTTTCGGGAGCCGGGGGCCGGACATTCCGCGCCGCCTGCTCCCAGCATGAGGCCCTGCCGGGTCGATGAGAATGCCGCTACCGGGCGTCCGGGACTGGGGGTAGCACCAGTCCCGCGCGGCAGGGGTCAGCCGGTGGACGACGCCACGGGGGATCCTGGCCAGGCCGGGATAGCTCGGTGGCCGGTCGGGCGGCGCGGCGTAGCTGGTGACCGAGCCCGCCACCGTGAACATGGGGACGGGGCCCGAGGGCACCGTGCCCGACTTGTAGCGGGCACCGCCGTTGACGTAGCGCATCAGCCCGGTGCCGTTGGTCCCCTCCTCGTCGGGACCCTTCGCCGTGGCGTCGTACCAGAGGAAGGTGTAGTCGGCGGGCGACGAGTAGCTCGGGCGGGGCACCGCGCCCTGGTAGCCGTAGGCGTCGAGCGGTGAGGTCGGGCCGCCGCCGGCCGGCGGGGCGCGGAACAGCCCCGCGGTGAAGGTGGAGGGCGTGAGGTCGGGCCCGGCCAGCTGCACGCCGGAGAAGAACTGCTGGATCGGCGGGATGATGGCCGGCGCGCGCCAGCGAGGCCGGCGAGGCGTTGGGCGCCGTACCACCAGCGGTAGAGGCGGTCGGCGTCGCCGGAGCCCACGGGCACCGGCACGGCGAGACTGCTGACGCCGAAGGCGTGCGCCCACTCGCTCTGGTTGTAGTAGCGCCCGAGGGCCGCGGTGTCGGTGAGCACGATCCCAGTGATGATCCACTCGGGGAAGTAGCCGATGCTGGCGCAGGCCTTGGTGAGGTAGATCGGCATGATCGGGTCCCCGGCGAAGACCACGCTGGTGGCGCCCGATGCCTTGAGCTTCTCTGCGATGGTGGCGGCCTGGGTGGGCAGCGTGCTCAGGTTGAGGGTGTACGACAGCGTGGTCGGCGACGCCATGTTGGCGTGGCCCGCCGTCAACTTCTTGGTCAGTGATGCCGACGAGCTCGGCGCTCCCGGGGGCGGGCGGCTCCGAGGTCTCGCTCACCACAATGAACTGGCGCTTCTTCGAATGGAAGGAGGGCTCACCGGCCCAGATGGCGTCCTTGCCGTTCAACTTGGCCAGCAGGTACGCCGACCGTCTCGTAGAGCGAGGTGTCGGCCGTCGGCAGGTTGGCCCACTGGTACGGGGCGTTCTGTTGGACCTGCCCGTTGTGGGCGGAGTCGCCGCAGGCCATGCAGAGCACATGGAGACGGGCCAGCTCGTCCTCGTAGGCGTCGGTCTCACCGGCACCGCCGATGGAGGCGAAGGCGTGGAGTTGCTGGGCCACCGTGACGGCGTCGGCGTGGGCGGCCACGGGATCGGTGTCGGCGCCGGAGGCGGTGAAGGGGATGAGGTTCACGTGCCGCCCGTACAACTCGTAGAGTCTTGTTGAACATGGCGACGTAAGCCTGGGCGGTGGCGAGGCTCTGGGCGTTGGTGCCCGCCGCACTCGAGATCGTCGACGCCAGCCCACCTGGCTGCATCTGGTAGTAGACGACGTTGATGGTGCTGCCGGTCACGCCACCGGACGTGGCGCCACCGTTGGACGCCCCCGCGGCCGGCACCGGCACGCAGGGCGGGGAGTAGACGCTCGGGATCTTCAGCCGGCCCGTGTGATGGTCACACTGGGGCCCCCAGTTGTAGGCGGATGTCTTGCCGAGCTTGGCCGCCGCGGCGTAGGTGAGCGGGACGGTGGCATGCCCGACGGGGGCCGTGCCCGCCGTACCCGACGCAGTGGTCGACGTCGTGCCCTTGTTCTCGTGCATGGTGGCCGAGACGCCGGCGGCCACGAGCGCGGCCACAATGAGGACGACCGGCCCGGCCCGGCGCAGCAGGCTGACCTTCGGCCAGGGCCGCCCGGCACGCGGCGCGTCCGATTCGGTGTCGCTCATCCGGGGTCCACCTCCGTGGTCGTGGTCGTCGCGCTCGCGCCGGCAGTCGCGCGCCGGCACCGCGCCCGAGCGCGAAAGCGCCAGCGGGTCGGAGCCGAGGAAGGCCTCGCCGACGGCGGGCGACTCGAGGACGTCGTGCGGGGGCCCGCTGAGGAGCACGGCGCCGCGGTCCATGGCCACGAGGCGATCGGCCAGCTCGGCGATGAAGGCGATGTCGTGCTCCACCACGAGCAGGGTGGCATCAAGGCGGTCGCGCACCGAGCGGAGGAGGCCCACCATGGCCTCGACCTCACGCTGGGCCACGCCCGAGGACGGCTCGTCGAGCAGGACGACGGACGGCTGGTGGGCCACGACGGCGGCCAGGTCGACCAGGCGCCGGGAGCCGGTCGACAGCTCGCTGACCAGGTTGTCGGCGTAGCGGTCGAGGCCGAACATGTCGAGGAGCTCGTCGACGCGCTCGTGGACGGCCGCCTCGGTCCGCACCTGCAGTGGCAGGCGCAGCATGGCGTTGAACGGGTCGGCCACGTCCGTGAACCGCTCGAGCGACACCGCCAGGGCGTCGCGGACGGTGAGGCCCGAGAACAGGCGCGAGTCCTGGAAGGAGCGGCCCAGGCCCAGCCGGGCCCGCGCCGACGCCGTGCGGTCGGTGATGTCGGCGCCGGCCAGATCGACCCGCCCGGAGTCGGGACGGAGGAAGCCGGAGACGACGTCGAAGAGCGTGGTCTTGCCGGCGCCGTTGGGCCCGATGATGCCGACGATCTCGCCGTGCTCGGCGTGCAGCGAGACGTCGTTGAGGGCGGCGTTGCCGCCGAAGCTGAGCGAAATGCCGCGCACCTCGAGCTCGGTCCGGTGGCCGTTCTCGGCCGTGGCCCCGCCGCCGGCGTGAGCGCCTGCGCCCCGAGCGTCTCGGAGGCCTTCTGGAGGTAGACCGACCACAGCATCTCGGGATGGGCAGCCAGCTCGTCGGCCGACCCGGAGAAGCGCACGACGCCGGTCTCCATGACGTAGACGCGGTCGGCCACGGCCACGGCGACGTTCATCGACTGCTCCACCAGGAGGATGGAGGTGCCGGCCTGGCGCATCGACTCGATGGCGCCGAGGAGCTGCTCGACCACAATGGGCGAGAGCCCCAGCGAGAGCTCGTCGATGAGGAACAGCTTGGGGCGGGTGATGGTCGCCATGGCGAGCGCCAGCATCTGCTGCTGCCCGCCCGAGAGGTTGGCCGCCCGCTCGTCGCGTCGGGAGGCGAGCGAGGGGAAGGCGGTGAGCGCCTCGTCGATCATGTCGGCGTCGTGCTCGCCGCGGCGCCGGCCTTGCCAGGCCGCCACGCGCAGGTTGTCCTCGACGCGCAGGTTGGGGAAGATCCCCTCGCCCCCGGGGACCTGGGCGACGCCGAGCCGGGCGATCTCGTCGGGCGGCAGGTGGGTGATGTCGCGCCCGTCGAAGACGATGGCGCCGTGATCGGCCTCGACCACCCCGCCGATGGCCCGCAGCAAGGTGGACTTGCCGGCGCCGTTCGTGCCGACGAGGGCGACGATCTCACCCTCGGCGATCTCGATGGCCACGTCGGCCAGCACGACGACGCCGTCGTAGCCGACGGCGAGCTCGCGCACGGCGAGGAGCGGCAGCCGGCCGGCGTGGCGGTCCAGCAGCATCTGGGTCCGGGTGCGCATGGAGGTCCAGACGTCGCGCACGTCGCGCTCGATGAGGCTGCCGGCGCTGGCCACGATCAGGCCGCCGATGACGAAGATCGGGACGAGGATGAGCAGGCCGTAGCGGAACCCCACGGCGTCGCCCAGCGCGCCGACGGCCGGCAGCACCAGGAATCCCGGCAGGACGAAGAGGGCGCCGATGGAGAAGCCGACCGAGCGCACCCGGGCCGGGATGGCGAGGGAGAGCGAGGCCAGCACGCCCGGTCCGACGATGGCCAGCGAGGCGTCGATGCCGGCGTTGCCGATGAAGGCCAACGGGACGTTCGGCGCCAGCGCGAACAGCACGGCGAAGCAGGCGGCGACCATGGACGCCACCGCCAGCATGCGGAAGACGAGGCCGATGCCGCGCCGGGCCAGGCGGGTGGCGATCACCGCGCCGACGGCGAGGCCCAATAGGTCGAAGAGTTGGATCGGCGCGATGAGGTAGGCGCGCTGCACGGCGTCGAGGTGGAACGTCTCCTGGTACTGCAGCGAGGCGAGGGAGGTGAAGCCGGCGATGGCGGCGGCCAGGAACGGCAGCGCGATGAAGATCCGGCGCAGCACGCCGATCTTCCAGACCGTCCGCCAGGCCTCGCCGAGGGAGGGCGGGGTCTCGACGGGGATGTCGAGCGGCGCGACCGCCGGTTCGGCGGGCGCCGCGGGCAGGTCGTCGAGCGGGGCGGGCTCACCGCGTTCGGAGGCCAGCATCTGCTCGCTCAGCTCGAGCTGCTCGTGGCGGCCCCGCACGGGCTCGCGTAGGCCGCAGGCCGATGATGACCACGACGACGATCGGCACGGCGAAGAAGAAGAACGGGGCGCGCCACGAGAAGACGGCCGCCAGGCCGGCACCGAGGAGGACGCCGACGATGGCCCCGATGCTGATGCCGGAGCGGTGCGCCGAGTACACCCGCGGCCGGGCCGGGACGGGGTAGTAGTCGGCCAGCAGCGAGTTGTGGGTGGGGAAGATCACGGCCTGCCCCATGGAGACGCCGACCAGCATGATGGTGGCGACCACGACGCCCTGGGCGACGCCGAGGCCGATGGAGAACGCGGCACCCACCAGCGCGCCCACCGAGCGCGATGCGCACCCGGTTGGTGCGGTCGGCCAACACGGCGATGGGCAGGGTGCAGGCCAGCGCCGACGCGCCGGCGATGGCGACGATCAGCAGGATGCCGGCGTTGGTGAGGTGGAACGCGTCGCGGATGTTCGGGGTCAAGACGTTGAAGGCGCTCTGGGTCGCCTGGTCGAGCAGCTCGATCCCGAACAGCACGCCGAGCGGGAACAGCGAGGCCCCGGCGCCGAGTTTGGCCAGCCGGCTCACGGGGTCAGCGCTCCCTCGACCGTGCCGGGCACCGCCGGCGGGGCGGCCCGGTGGCGCCGGGCCAGTCCCTCGAGCGCCCAGTCCCGCAGGTCGTAGCAGAGCCCGGCCAGCCCGCGGGGGAAGAGGATGAGGACGAGCAGCACGCCGAGCGCGGACGGGAACAGCTGCCAGCTCGGCGGCAGGTAGATGGTGCTGCCCTCCACGATGGCGGCGCCGAGGATGGCGCCGAAGGCCGAGCCGAGTCCGCCGACGGCGGTCGAGGTGAAGACGATGAGGCTCGCGGGCACCAGGAACGACGCCTCCTCGTACTGCTGGTTCACCACCAGGAGGAGACAGCCGGCCAGCCCGGCGATGAAGCCCGAGATCGCGAAGGCCGTGAGCTTCGCCTGCACCACGCGGACGCCGTAGCCCTCCGCCGCCCGCTGGTTGGCCGGCAGCGCGCGCAGGACCCGTCCGGTGCGGCTGTGGCGCAGGCCGTGCAGCGCCACGAGCACGAGCACGAGGACGCCCAGGCACAGCTCGAACACGGCCGACTGCGAGGTGATGGAGAGGCCGAAGAGGTAGGGCGTCCCGAGTTGGCCCTGGGGGATCCAGGAGAATTCCTGGCGGACCAGCAGGTAGCCCGAGGCGGCGAGGCTGAAGGCCAGCGTGGTCACGGCGGCGAACATGCCGTCGAGCCGCAGGGTCGGGATGCCGACCACGACGGCGACGGCGGCGGCGGCGGTGCCGGCCAGCAACAAGGCGAGGCTCAGGTCCCAGTGCCAGTCGAGCAGCGCCACCGCGCCGACGGTGGCGCCCACGGCGGCGAACGACATCTGGCCCAGGCTCACCTGCCCCGACCACCCCGTGAGCACGACCACCGAGCAGCCGACGATGGCCAGCACGACGAGCCCGGAGCCCCGGATCAGCTCACCGGGCCCCATCCACAGTGGCAGCGTGCACACGGCGGCGAACGCCACCATTGCGGCAACCGGCGTGCCCACCCGCACCTCGGTGAGGTCGCGCAGCGCCTCGGGCAGGTCGCGCACGCTCCCGGCCAGTGCCAGCGAGGACTCGACCTCGCGGTCGGTCCGGTTCGCCAGGAGCTGGCGCACCACAATGGCGGCGAACACCACCCCGGCCAGGACCGCCAGGCCGAGGGCGGGGTTGGTGGGGTCGTTCCACGCCACCCCCTGTTCGAGGATGCCGAGCGCCACGGCGGAGGCGGCGATGACCGGCAACTCGGTGAAGTTGCCCAGGGCGAGGGCGGCCAGGGCGGTGACGAGGGCGGTCAGGCCGTAGGTGGGATCGAGGGGGAGCCCGAGGATGGTGGCCTGGAAGAAGATGCTGGCGAAGGACAGGACGCCGGCGACCACCCAGGTCACCGACTGCAGGCGCCCGACGGGGATGCCCAGCATGGAGGCCCGGTCGCGCCGGTCGCCGACGGCCTGCACGGCGAGCCCGATGTCGCTGCGGGTGAACCAGAGGGAGACGCCGGCCAGGCACGCCACCGACACGATGACGGCCACCAGGTGGTCGGCGGTGAAGACGACGGGGCCGACGTGCCAGGCGAGGTGCCACGGGAAGGAGACCGTCGCGCTGGCGATGGGGGTCTGGCCCCAGATGCGCGGGATCAGGAGACTGAGCACGACCAGCAGCTGGGCGAGCCCGATGGTGGCCACGGTCAGGATGAGTCGGGGCGAGCGCCGGAAGCGCCGCACCACCACGATCTCGACCGTGGCCGTGAGCAGGATGGAGGCGACCAGGCCGGTGGCCAGCCCGACGAAGTAATTGACCCCCGAGAAGGCGATCAGGCCGACGGCGAGCACGGCCGGCGCCGTACCGAGATCCCCCTGGGCGAAGTTGATGACCTTGTTCAGGCGGTAGGTGAGCCCGAGTCCGACCGCCATGAGGGAGCCGAGGAGGCCGAGCACGGCGCCCTGCAGCCACACCCCGAAGGGAATCGGGAACAAGATGAGTTGCACGGCCAGGACCGCGCCGACGGAGACGAACGGCCGCCACTGCGGTCGACGTGCGCCCAGGCAACCGCAGATGGGTGGTCAGCGACTCATGCCCTTCTCATGCGTCGTGTCGCATCGGCGAACCTGCCCCCCCGGGTAGCTCACATGCCTCACCTGCTCGTGCGCGCTCAGGGTAGTGGTCCACGCCCGGCCGTGCCCGGGCTTTGTCCCCGTGGGGTCGCGACGTTCTGCGACAATGGC
>CAWAHA010000043.1:0-191044 GCA_963781565.1 uncultured Acidimicrobiaceae bacterium
TGGGCGTAGGCGTTGTATTGGGCATCCGAGGGCATATAGGAAGGCCGGTACTTCCCACAGGCTTGATTCGCGGCCTCGAACTGAGGCGAACCCTGATTTATTCCAACAGAAGCAGGGTCGGGGATGCGGCCGCTTCTGTCGGGGTCGGGAAGTGCGACACCGTGGGTGCGCATGCACTGAGCGAATCTCAGCCCCAGCGCCGCCACTTGCTGCACCTGGGCCTGGCTGGGCCCGTTGCCTCCGTTCGGGAGCAGGTGCTGGCAAGCGCTCTGGGCCGACTCGAAGCTTGGAGCTGGTGACCCCGAGTTGCTGCGAGCTCTCCTTGCGGATCACTCCGCTGCTGTCGGGGTCTGGGTAGTTGGTCACCCCGCTGGAACGCATGCAGCGGGAGAAGGCGACCTGATGGGAAATCGTTGGTGCTCCGCGCATTCGATGGGCTGCCCGAACCGGTTGATGACGGGCTCCCGCCGCATGCCGCCGCCAGCAGGGCCAGGCCGGCCATGGCGATGATGGCGGCCGCCTTTTCCGCGCTGGTCTGCCACGCCCGTCGTGGCCGGCGTCTGACGCTGGCGCTGTCGTTCATCATGGCGTCCTCAGGGTTGGATGATCGTGTGGGCCGCCATCGTCCGTGGCCTGTTTGAGGCGCGCACCCCGGGTGTGCCGTTCGCAGGGGCGATGCCGGGACGGGAGGTGGCGCCGCAGGCCATGACCCGCCCGCGACTGCCTGCAGCATGGGGATTTGCTTCATGCCAGCAATTCATCTCGCCACGGATAGGTGACATCAGCGCTACATGCGCTGCACTACGAAAGTCGCGGTTGACCAAGTCAGGAGGTGGGGCGGGCACGTTTTGTCCACGCACCTGCGACCGAGTGAGCGGGTTGGATGGATGAGCGACGGCGGGGGTGATCCAGCAGTCTCTGTCGTCGCAAATGACCCTGGAGTGCGAACTCGAATCAATCGTTGAGTTCGGACCCGCCACGTTTTAAGGAAAACGCTTGATACGTTTCACTGATCTGCGGTCGAAGCTCGATCCTGAGCCAACCGATAACCGGCCCTTACAAAAAAAGCACGCGAAAGTACGCCATTTTGTTCGCGGCCGTCTGGCATCAGGGACCAACGCGTGAGCGAACAGATCAATCCCTCGTGCGTGGCGACGACAGTGAGCAGACCTCCTGGCTCCGCCGCGGCCCAGCTACGCCACTGCGGGTTATGACCAGCGTCTGCCGGAAGCCCTTACGCGCCCCGGAGGAATCCCTATGCTTGCGGGGAACACGTGCTGGCAATCGTGGATCTTGGCGCTGATCTGCGGCGAGTTCGTGTCAATGCCGGCGGCCTGCGGATCGAAAACAGCCCTGCCCTGATCGAGGGTGGGGTCAGGCCAGTTCGGCACCCCGTGGGAGCGCATACACAGGGCGAATTTCGTCATGTCGTTCTGGATCTGCTGGTCCACGGCCGGGGACGGCGCGACGCCGGGACCGCCGTCTGGGAGCAGGTGCCCGCAGGCCTGGCGGCCGCCGGGTACCGGGGGTTGTCGGCCGCGCCTTCGACTTGGGGCTTCGGCCACACTCCGCTGCTGTTCGGGTCGGGGAAGTTCGGCACGCCGTTGGAGCGCATGCAGTGGGAGAAGGCGAGCGGCTGGGAGTTCACTGACGAGCTATTCGTTGAGCCGCCAGCACTCGAGGTGCCGCCGGAGCCGGTCGACGATGGGCTGCCCCCACATGCCGCCGCCAGCAGAACCAGAACCGCCGTGGCGACGATGGCGGCCACAGTTCGTGCGCTAGGCGACCATGGTCGGAGTGGTCGGCGCTTTAAGCGGGGGGTGTTCTTGGTCATGCCCTCCCCGGACTGGATGATCGTGCCGGCCGTCGGCGTGGGCATCTGGCATGAACGGGGCGCTGCCAGGGGGTGTGACGTTCACGAGGGCGGTCCCAGGGACCGAGTGAGAAACTGTGGGCCGTGGCCCCCACGGACCGCCCGCAGCACGGAATCCGCTTCATGCCAGCAGGTCTACGCCGGGGCACGTGACATCAGCGCTACACGAGATGTCGGGCGGATGTCATGCCCGCCGGCGCATACTGGTGCGATGCGGGTGCTAGTGGTCGAGGACCATACGACGCTTGCCGACCGGATCGCGCAGGGGCTGCGCCAGGCCGGGATGGCCGTAGACGCCGTGTACGACGGCGCGGCGGCAATCGAGGCCGCCGCGCAGACGGCCTATGACGTGATCGTGCTCGACCGCGACCTGCCGGTCGTCCACGGTGACCGAGTATGCCAGAAGGTGGCCGGCTCCGGCCCGCGGATTCTGATGCTCACCGCCGCCGCCGACGTCGATGACCGGGTCGACGGGTTGGAACTGGGCGCGGACGACTACCTGCCCAAGCCGTTCGAATTCGCCGAGCTCGTCGCCCGCGTGCGGGCGCTGTCCGCCGCACGCCGTCGTCACCGCCGGTCCTGCACCGCGGCGACCTCACCGTGGACCGCGCCCGGCACCGCGCCAGGCGGGGCTCGCGCCCGCTGTCCCTCACCCGCAAGGAGTTCGGGATCCTCGAGACGCTGATGGCAGCCGACGGCGCCTTGGTCAGCGCGGAGGAACTGATCGAGCACGTATGGGACGCCAGCACCGACCCGTTCAGCAACATCGTCTCGGTGACTATGGCCCGGCTGCGGCGCAAGCTCGGCGACCCGCCGCTGATCGAAACCGTGGTGGGCAAGGGATACCGGATGTGACCCGCCCCCGGCTGACCGTCCGGGCACGGCTGACCCTGCTCTATACCGGTCTGTTCGCCGTGTGCGGGGCGATCGTCGTGGCGGTCAGCTATACCCTGGTGGCGCAGCTGGGGACGTCAGGGCAGGGCCAGAAACCTTCGGCTCTGATTTGGCCGGCATCGTGGCGCGGTGCCGGTCCGAGCAGCCGAGTGCCCAGCTCGACAAGCCCTTCTTCGCCCAGTGCGTCTCGTCTGTCGAGCAGCAGCAGGGCGCGCAACACCAGCGAGACCTCACCCTGTCGCACCTGCTGCTGTTCTCGCTGATCACGCTTGGCGTGGTCATCGCCCTCGCCGCAATCCTCGGCTGGATCTTCTCTGGGCGGTCGCTGCGCCCGGTCCACCGGATCACCGCGGCCGCCCGCGCCGCGTCGGAGCACAACCTGTCGGCGCGGGTCGCGCTGCGCGGGCCCCGCGACGAACTCCGCGAACTGGCCGAGACGTTCGACGACATGCTCGACCGGCTCCAGGCCGCATTCGAGGGCCAACGGCAATTCATCGCCAACGCCTCGCACGAACTGCGCACTCCGCTCGCCGTCATGCGCACGACGGTCGACGTCGTGGTGGCGAACCCGGACAGCACGCCCGACGACCTGCGTGCAATGGCGGCGGATATCCGCGCCGCGGTGGATCATGCCGAGCACCTCATCGGCGCGCTACTCATCCTGGCCCGCAACGACCGCGGGCTCACCGTCCACGAGGAGGTCGACCTGGCCACGGTCGCCGAGGACGTCCTCGACACCGCCGGCCTCGGCGACCGGCGGGTGCACGCCACGCTGGATCCCGCCGTCATATCGGGCGACCCGGTGCTGGCCGAACACCTCATCGCGAACCTGGTCGACAACGCAGTCCGCTACAACGCCCCCGCCGGCGACATCTGGATCAGCACCCGCACCGCGGCGGGAACAGCCAACTGATCGTGGCCAATACCGGGCCGGTCATCAGCCCGGCGGATATCGATCGGATCTTCCAACCGTTCCAACGGCTCAGCGTCCGCACCACCCATGACGGCTTCGGGCTCGGCCTCGCGATCGTCGCATCCATCGCCGCGATCCACGGCGGCGCCGCCACCGCTCAACCCCGCGATGGCGGCGGCCTATCCGTAACAGTCACGATTCCGGATGCCGGCGCACCGGCCCAGGACAGCGGTATCGACACAACCCAACGACCAGGCGTTCCGCTACCAGGCTGACGTATGCCGGTCCTCGTGGCGTCAGGTGCAAGCCCAATCTGACACCACATCCTGTTCCTCGCCTACCCCAAGACGGAGAACGCGGATCACGACTCGACCTCTACGACGACGTACGTAGCGTCCATCCGTGTTTTCCTGACCGATGAGGTCCTCAGCGATAAAGACACGTCGGAGAATCTGATCTTCTGGGGGATCCACCTTTAGCCCGGTGACCTGGGCCTTTGGTGGAGGTGAAGGGACTCGAACCCTCGGCCTCTACATTGCGAACGTAGCGCTCTGCCAGCTGAGCTACACCCCCGGAGGGCCCAGAATAGTCGGGCTCTCAGGGGTGCCCGGAGGTCGTGCGTTCAGTGGGCTGCGGCCCGCGGAACTTCGAAATCGTCATCGTCCCAGGCTCCCGGATACCCGGCCATCGCCGTCTGGTCCGTTCGCTGCGCTGCGTGGACCCGCTGCCGGTTGCGGCGACGGGTCTGCTCGGCCTCGAGCTCCTTCGCATAGGCCATCAGCCCGACCAGCCCGAGTGCCGCCAGGCCGGAGAGCCCTGTGATCACCCAGGCGAGGTGCATGCCGGGAAACAGGCCGATCAATCCGGTCGATATGGCCACTCCAGCCAGGCAGCGCAGCAACATGGTGCAGCGCCGCCGCGCCTGTTCACGGCGGAAGGCCGGCAATGCAACCGCGGCCTCGGGGAGGCAGACCGGCTCGGGACGGTCCAACACGCCGACACGTTCGTAGTGCGAGCCATCGTCGCCATCGACGTCAGCCGCCGCGGCGTCGTCCGTCGGTCGCAGCAGCACCAGCTTCGGTCTCGACGAGTCAACGGCCTGGTCGGGGCCTGCGTCCGGGGACCGTCCGCCGGGCAGCGCCGTGTGCAGGCGGTAGGCCGGTGCCACCGTCTTGGGACCCGCATGCTCAAGGAGCTGCAATTGATGATGGAAGTGGTCGATGGATCCGACCCCTTGACGCTCACCAAATCGCCGCCAAGCGCTCGGGGCTAACACCGCCACCCAGAGAAGCACTACGAAGACCAACAGGATCACAATCGTCACTCCCCGACGATCTACCTTCGCTCTGGGCAAAAACCCTAGTGAACGAGCCTTTACAAATGGTGGATGGTGGGGAAATGCCACAGCGCCGACCTCGTCGGCACTTCTCCTGTCGCTTCGGTTGTACTCCTCGGCGACCGGACGAATCAAGGGCCAGTTTTGGCGCGCCTCTTCATCGTTGGCCGGTGTCGATGAGCGGCGCGACTCCACCAGCGGCCGTCCGTGCAGCCCACCGTGACGGGCAGGCCGAAGCAGGCGGAGACACGCGCCGAGGTGACCACCTCGGACAGCGGGCCCGAAGCGACCAATTCTCCGCCGGAGACCAGCCCGGCATGAGTGAAACCGGGAGGGATCTCCTCGCAGTGATGCGTGACGAGAACGATCGGTGGACTGCCGGGGTCTGCGGCGACGGCGGTCAGGCGGACCAGGAGCCGTTCCCGGGCTCCCAGGTCGAGGCCGGCGAAAGGCTCGTCGAGGAGGAGGAGCTCCGGCTCGCTCATGAGTGCCCGGGCCAGGAGCACCTGCTGGCGCTCCCCCTCTGAGATCACCCCGAACGGACGATCACCGAGCTCATGGACCCCGCCGAGAGCCAGAAGCCCATCGGCCTTCTCCCAGTCTTCGTCCGTGTAGCGGTTCCACCACGTCTCGAGCGCCCCGTGACGGCCGCTGACGACGACGTCACGTGCCGCCAGGTCCGCCCGGAGTTGCCGGGTGACCGCACCACTGACCAGGGCGACGCGCGGGCGGAGGGCTCGGACGTCAACCGAGCCGAGACGGGAGCCCAGGATTTCCACCGTGCCGGCCGTCGGCCAGAGCCGGGCGCCGGCGACCTGCAGCAGCGTCGTCTTGCCTGAACCGTTCGGTCCGAGGATGACCCAGCGCTCGCCGGCCCGGACACACCAGTCGATCCCCCGCAAGCACGGGCACTCCCTCGCGTTGCAGCGTGACGCCCTGCAGCGCAATGGCGGCGGGTGGCCCCGGCGCTCTCACCCCTGCCCGACGCCACCGCCCGCGAGGCGCCGGTTGATGCGACCGATGAGTCCGGAGCAGCACTGCGCCCACGTCCGTTCGCCGGCGAGCCACAGCCAGATCTCCCGCCGATAGCCGAGCACGATCTGGCCGAGGCCCTGCTCACTCAGGCCAACCGAGGCGAGCGTCCGCCAGCGGCTCCAGAACCAGGCGGTCACCCCGCTGGCCTCATCGCCCAGGACGACGTCGAGCTCGCGCCCGCCGAGGACGGCCGCCAACCAACCCTCGGCCAGGACAGCCGGCTCATCGGGCACGTGGAGCACCGGCAGCGGAGCGGCGGTCAATGTCTGATGTAGACGGGCTGGCGCGTGGAGCCCTCATAGGCCCGCACGTGCTCGTCGAAGTCGATGAAGAGCGGCGCATCCGGGTCGAGCTTTCGCTGCAACGTCCGGTCCGCGATCTTCTTGTCCAACGCGTCCAGTCGGAGGAGCGCCGCGGGATCGTCCAGCCCTCGTACGTCCAACTTGGCCCGGGCAGCCTGGAAGGCGAGACGACCGCGCTCGGTCCGGATGATGACGCTCGTCCACCCGTTCATGGAGCCGACGCTGCCCACCGAAATGTCGGCCGAACGACCGAGGAAGTCGGCACACTCGTCACAGCCCTTCAGCGCGGCACCGTGGAAGTCCTTGACCGGCTCGTCGACCGCCAGCTCTCCGTCGCGGTACTCGACGATCATGCGACCTCGGATGACGTCCATCTTCGACACGCGGTCCAGGTCGACGCCGCGCTTGTCCCGCAGCTCGCGCAGGGTCAGCGCCTCGTAGTCGAAGTTCTTCGTGCACATCAGGGCGATGGTCAAGACGACGGCGTCCACCCGGTGCGCACCCGTGGGCCAGCGCCTGGCCTGCATGGCGCGCAGCCCCTGCACTTCGCACGGGGTGCCGACGACAGCAATCCGCGGCTTGGGGGGCAGGGCGTAGCGGGACAGATCGAGTTCGGCCAACGCCATCGTCTGGTTGTAGAAGCTGCCGGAGGCCGCCTTGATCTCGCCCGGTGTGGTGGCAATGGTCGCGATGCCCTTCCACTGCTCGTCGGGATCGCTACTCGGCTTGGACACCAGTGCGCCGTCGATCTCACCGGCGGCCAGGAGGCCGATCAGCAGCGCGCTGACCGCGCCGCCATCCTGGGCGTCGTCGATTTCGGCGCCCGCCCTGACCGCATAGGAGTCCACCACCGCACCGAGACCCTCTGCGGGCGGACCGCCACTGATCTTCCAGTAGGTGTCCGACGAGTCAGATCGCACCTGGGCGGGCTGCACCGCAGCGTCCTCTCCGGATACCGCTGTCGAGGGTGGCCAGAGCGCCTCGTAGCGAAGCCCACCGCGCGGGCAGAAGTCCCAGCAGAGGGAGCAGCCGGTGCACATCTTGACCAGCTCCGGCAGATTGGTGTCCTCGTCCACGCCGATGGAGTTCGAGGGGCAGACGGCGACACAGGTGCCGCACTGTATGCAGCGGTCGGCGTGGATCACGCCCGCCTCGAGCTCCCAGAACCAGACCTTGCCGGGCGGCTCCGTGATCCCGTTCATCTGCTCCCGGATGCGATAACGCTTCACGAGGTCACCGCTTCGGCTGCGCCGACGAGCGTGGACCGCAACTCGTGGGCGCTGGTGCGCCGTGACCAGAGATGGAAGGACTCGCCGGGCCGACGCTCCTCTCGGTAACGACTGACGATCCGCAGGAGCGCATCAGGCACCCGATCGACAGGCATGGCGCCCTCCACCCAGTCGATGAACGCCGCATCCGGACCGAGCGAGCCGCCCAGACCGATGTCGACGGCTTCCTCAATGTGCTCGTCGATGTGCGCGATGTCGCCCCGGAAACCGATGTCCGCGATCTGGGGCTGGGCACATGAGGCCGAGCAACCCGAGAAGTGCATCCGGATCACCCCTGCGTCGTCTCCGGCCTTCGTTCCCTCGTCGCCCGACGACAGTTGGGCGTCCAGCGTCCTCGCCCACTTGACCGCCCGCTCCTTGGTCTCCACCACGGCGAAGCGGCAGAACTCGGATCCGGTGCAGGCAACGACCCCGCGCTCGAAGGGTCCCGGGAAGGGCGAGTACGTCTGCATCAGCGGCTCGGCCAGCAAGTCGTCGAGACGCTCCTCGGGGACGCCGGACACAATGAAGTTCTGGTCGATGCCGATGCGGACACCGCCGTCACCGTACGTCTCGGCCAGGCGCGCCAATTCGACCAGTTCGATACCGTGCATCCGACCGACGGGGACCGAACAGCCGACGTAGAGCAGTCCGGGCTGCTTCTGCGGGTGGACGCCGACATGGTCACCGCGGAACGCCGTGGTCAGTTCACGCCCGGCCGGCGCCAGGGCGAAGGTGGTGCGCTCGTCGAGAGCCGACCGGAACCCTTCCGGACCGAGCTCTTCGGCCAGGTAACGCATCCGGGCCAGGCCACGGTTCTCCCGGTTGCCCAGCTCGCCGAAGAGTTGGGCCACGCCTCGGCAGAGCTCGACGGCCTGGTCGGGCTGAATGAAGACGTCAATGTCGGAAGCCATGCGCTCGCCGTCGGAGAGGCCGCCTCCGATGAGCACGTTGAAGCCGACCGTCCCGTCTGCCCGCTCCGCCGGCCACAATCCGATGTCGTTGATTTCGACCCGGGCGCAATCCTCCGTGCAGCCTGTGACGGCGATCTTGAACTTGCGGGGCAGGTTGGCGTACTCGCGATTCCCTGTGAAGAAAGCCGAAATGGCCTGCGGCCACGGGCAGCGCAGCGACGACCTCCTTCTGGTCGATGCCGGACACGGGGCACGAGCACACGTTGCGAGCCGAATCGCCGCACGCCTGCACCGTGGTGAGACCGACGTCCCAGAAACGCTGCCATATGCGGGGCACATCGGCGATGCGGATCCAGTGGAGCTGAATGTCCTGCCTCGTCGTCAGGTCGGCATAGCGATTCCCGAACACGGGACTCTCGTCGGGACCCTCGGCGAACGCGTCGGCCGCCACCCCGATCTCGCGGACCTGGGCCGCGGTCATCACGCCGCCGGGCACTTTGATGCGCATCATGAAGGCATCGCCCCCCTGGCGCTGGGGATACATCCCGACCCATTTGAAGCGCTCCAGCTCGCCCGGCACTTTGTTGATGGAGTCGACGCCCTGCTTCGAATAGGTGTCGATGATCGCCTGGGCCACCTCGAAGGGATGCCGCGACAGCTTCAGTTGCTCGGTGGGGTTGAGTTCGCCGATATTGCGATAGGGCCTGACGAATTTCAGTCCGCGATCGCGCCGACCGCGGAACTCCATCCCGTAGGGATTGTCAAGGTCGCGAGGCACTAGACGTGCAGGCCGCACTCGGACTTGTCGGCACCCGCCCAGCGACCGGCACGGGCATCCTCGCCCTCGGCCACCGGGCGCGTCGTCGGTGCGCATCCGATGGAGCGGTAGCCCTGCAGGGTGAGCGGGTGGACCGGGAGGTCGTGGTCGGAGAGGTAGGAGGAGATGTCCCCCTCGGTCCACGTGGCCAGTGGATTGACCTTCACCAGACCCGAACCCGGCGTCCCAACCCACGATCGGCGCATCGGCCCGCGTCGGACCGTCTGACCGCTTGAGCGACGTCAGCCACGCCCGCTTCCCCGCCAGGGCCCGACGCAGCGGCTCCACCTTGCGGAACTGGCAGCACTGGTCGGAGCCGCAGGGGTAGGCGGCGGCCTCGGGCCCTGGCTTCGTGACCGTGAGGTTGAGTCCGTAGCGTTCACGCATATCGTCGACGAAGGCCAACGTCTCGGGAAAGTGTGCCTCCGTGTCCAGAAAGACGACCTCGACATCCGGCGCAACCTTGGTGACGAGGTCGATCAACACGATGTCCTCGAACGAGGCGGCCAGCACCAGGGAATCGCCGAAGGTCTCGATCGCCCAGCGGATGACGGCGCTGGCCGGGGCCGATTCGAAGCCGGCGCTGACAACTGCAAGTTCCTCAGCGGTCGACTGCTGGTCACTCACGTTGGTCTCGGCCACGGATCCCTCACCTTCCTCACAGGGCGAGCGGGCCGTTTCGGGGGCCCGCCGCCGGCGTTTGACGCCCGTCCGAATGCAGGCTTTAGTATACATGACCAAAATGGTCATGATTTGAGAGGCTCCATGGACTCCGCAGCCGCCTTCCGCTCCCCCAAGGACCCCACCCCGGTGGGCTCCGTCGCGGCCCGGTCCGGTGGATCGGTGACCGCCCTGGTCAGGCCCGTGGAGCACCCATTGGGCCACCTCGACCTCCTGGAGTCGCTGGCCATCTTCATCATCCGAGAAGTGGCGGCGGAGTCGGAGCGGCCGGTCCTCCTCTTCAGCGGGGGGAAGGATTCGGCCGTCCTGCTGCACCTGGCGGCCAAGGCGTTCAAGCCGGGGAAGATCCCGTTCCCGGTGCTCCACGTGGACACGGGGCACAACTTCCCCGAGGTGCTCGACTACCGGGACGCCCAGGTCGAAGCAGAGGGCGCCCGCCTGATTGTGGCCAAGCGTGCAGGACTCCATCGACCAGGGACGGGTCGCCGACCCGGGCCCGGTGGCATCGCGCAACCGCCTGCAGACCACGACCCTGCTCGATGCCATCAATGCCAACGGGTTCGACGCCGCCTTCGGGGGCGCCCGCCGCGACGAGGACAAGGCGAGAGCCAAGGAGCGGGTCCTCTCCTTCCGCGATTCGTTCGGGCAATGGGACCCCAAGGCGCAGCGGCCTGAGCTGTGGCAGCTCTACCAGGGCAGCGTGCGCCCCGGCGAGCACCTGCGCGCCTTCCCACTCTCTGACTGGACCGAGCTCGACATCTGGCAGTACATCCGGCGCGAGCACATCGAGCTGCCTTCGATCTACTACGCACACCAGCGCGAGGTGCTCGAGCGAGACGGCATGCTCCTGGCCATCAGCGAGTGGGTGGGCCCGGAGGCCGGCGAACAGGTCCGCAAGGAGACCGTGCGCTTCCGCACCGTCGGCGACGCCACCTGCACCGGCGCCGTGCAGTCCTCCGCCGACACGGTGGAGGAGATCATCCGCGAGGTCTCGGCGTCTCGGATCTCCGAGCGTGGCGCCACCCGGGCGGACGACCGCTTCTCCGAGACCTCCATGGAGGACCGCAAGCGCGAGGGGTACTTCTAGGCCCATGACCACGTTGCCCGGCTCGCCGCCGGCCGGCGGTCCCGAGCTCGGCGTCGACACCATGGATCTCCTGCGCTTCGCCACCATCGGATCGGTGGACGACGGGAAGAGCACGCTGATCGGGCGCCTCCTCTTCGATACCCGTCAGCTCTTCGACGATCAGCTCACCGCCATTGAGACCGCATCCGAGCGCCGGGGGCTGGGCGAGGTCGACCTGTCCTTCGTGACTGATGGACTGCGCGCCGAGCGCGAGCAGGGCATCACGATCGACGTGGCCTACCGCTACGCGGCGACCCCCCACCGCAAGTTCGTCATCGCCGACTGCCCCGGGCACATCCAGTACACCCGGAACATGGCCACGGGCGCATCGACGGCCGATCTGGCACTTGTGCTCGTCGACGCGACCTCCGGCCTGCGGGAACAGTCCCGTCGGCACATCTGCATCGCCGCGCTGCTCGGTGTGGACCAGCTCGTCGTGTGCGCCAACAAAATGGACCTCGTGGGCTGGGACCGGTCCGCCTACCAGCGCATCGCCGACGACATGGAGGCACTGGCCCACCGGCTGGGCATTGCGTCGTGCACGGTGATCCCCATCGCCGCCCTGCACGGCGACAACGTCGTCACACGCTCCGATGCTGCACCCTGGTACGACGGTCCGACCGTCCTCGATGCGCTCGAGTCGGCCCAAGCCGGTGGGTGGGCGGCCCAGCACGGGGTGAACCGCGGCAGCGGAGCCCGACTCCCGGTGCAGTGGGTGCTCCGCCAGCCGGGCGGAGGCCGAAGCTACGCCGGCATGGTGAACGGCGGTCCTTTCCGCGCCGGCGATCCCGTCGTGGTGCTCCCGCAAGGCGCCCGGACGACGATCCGTGGCATCGAGACGGCCGACGGCCCTCTGCAACGGGCCGAGGTCGGGCTCTCCGTCTCTCATTCGGCTCGCCGACGATCTCGATGTGTCGCGGGGCGACCTCATCGCTTCGGCGGAGGGTGCGCCCGAGGTGACCGATACGTTCGAAGCGACCGTGTGCTGGTTCCAGGACCGGCCGCTCGCCGTCGGGGATCGCCTCCGCATTAAGCACACGACACGAGTCACGCCGGTCGTCGTCGAGAGCGTGACCGGCACGTTCGACGTCAACGAGCTGCGGGTCGTCGAGGCGACAGAATTGCGGGAGAACGACATCGGTGTCGTGACGTTGCGTACGGCCACCCCGTTGGCCGTCGACCCGTACGAGGCCGATCGCATCACGGGCAGCTTCGTCCTGATCGATGAGCTCACGTTCGCCACCATCGCAGCGGGCATGGTCGGGCCGCCGCGGCTCCATGACTGAGGGACCGGATCGCCCTCCCCTCTACCCCGTCTCGCTCGACGTCTGCGGTCAGGCATGTCTGGTCGTGGGCGGTGGAAAGGTGGCGGCCCGTAAAGCTCGGTCCCTCCTCGAGTGCGGTGCCGCTGTGACCGTGATCACGCCCAGCACTGAGCCGCCGACATGGAGGAGCTGGTCCCCGTCGCTGCACGCCCTGGTGCAGGCGCGCCTACGCGAAAGGCGACGCATCGGCGTTCCGTCTCGTCGTGACCGCGACCGGGATCCCGGAGGTCGACGGCGCCGTCTACACGGACGCCGAGGCGGCGGGCGTGTGGGCCAACAGTGCCGACGACATGGCGCACTCGTCGTTCATCCTTCCCGCCGTCCATCGGGACGGTCCCGTCACCGTGGCCGTCTCGACCGGTGGGCTCAGCCCTGCGCTCGCCTCTTGGCTCCGGACCCGCCTGGCCGCTGAGTGCGGGGACGGCATCGGGGTGCTCGCCCAGCTGCTCGGAGAGGCCAGGGCACGCCTCAGAGAGACCGGCCGCTCGAGTGAATCGGTGGACTGGCGCCAACTCCTGGACGGGCCGCTGCTCGAGCTGGTCCGCGCCGGCGACATCGACGGGGCCAGGGCAGCGGTCGCGGGCCGCCACGGGGGTGTAAACACCTCGCCCGCAGGTGTTAACACCCGTCCTAGCTGTCGACGCGGCCGACCTGGTCCGACCTGATCAACTGCTCGACGCGCTACCGTGAGCGACGTCGTGCGTGGTGCCGACAACGACGAGCCAATTCGTCGTCGGGACGGCCGACCAACTAGTCCTTTTGTCCCTTCCGCAGCCCCCACCGACAACGCATATTTCACACCAAGCACGACGCACCGCGGTGACGATGCAGGGAACGTCGGGTCCGGACTCGCCCGCAATGCGCCTGCACAAGCCGACTGCGGGCGTTCAGTGCGATTGATCGCAGCATCTGAGAACGGTGCACCTATGAGGGGGCGTAGATGAAACTGTCGATTGCTCGAGCGTCAGCGGGTGGCTCTGCCACGGGCGACGCATGAACCGCGGACGACGTCGGGTCCGACGTCCGCGCCGCCGCGTGGCGCCGGATGGCCCTGGTGCTCTCAGCCGTTTTGGTGCTCGGCTCCATCGGCATCGTCTTCGGCTCGTCCAAGCCGGCCGGCGCAGCCACGGTGTTCGCTCCCGGCCAGGTCTTCGCCTCAGTGGGAGCCTCACAGGTCAACGTCTACGACCCCACGTCGGGCGACCAGGTGAACACGCTCAACGACGGCACCAACGAGGCCTTCACCTGCCGGCAGCGCGTTCGATGCCAGCGGGAACTTGTACGTGGCGGACGACATCAACGGCACGATCAGCAAGTACTCGCCGACCGGCAACTTCGACGGGACGTTCGCCTCTGGACTGACCAACCCGCTGTCCCTCGTGTTCGACAACCAGGGCAACCTCTACGTGGGGCAGCAGGGCACGCCCTACATCGCCGAGTTCAACTCGAGCGGCCAGAGCATCGGCAACTTCGGGCCCCTCACCACCGGTGAGACGGGCGACGACTGGATCGCCCTCTCGAGCGACGAGTGCACCTTCTATTACACGACCGAGACCGATGTGATCTACCGCTACAACAAGTGCACGAACACGCAACTTTCGACGTTCAACGTGGCACCCTTCACCGGAGACGACGCGTACGAACTGCAGATCCTTCCGAACGGCAACGTGCTCGTGGCGGATTCAGAGTCGGACATCATGCTCGACCCCAACGGCAACGTCGTCGGTTCCTACTCGTGCGCCAACCTTCCCGGTTGCTCCGACGAGCTCTTCGCCATCGCCCTCGACCCCGACGGGCTCTCCTTCTGGACCGGCGACACGGCCTCGGGCATCGTCTACCGCATCGACATCGCCAGCGGAGACGTGCTGCAGACCATCGACACCCGGTCGCCATATCTCTTCGGCCTGAGCGTCGACAACGAGATCGAGGTGGCCGCGCCACCACCCACCACGACGACCGTGCCTTCGACCCTGACGGTCCAGCCCGTCACGGGCAACTTCTCCACCCCGACGCCGGTCTCCGCCGTGCTGACGAATCCGGGTACCGATACGCCCATCGTCAACGAGCCGGTGACGTTCACCCTCAACGGGTCCGAGACATGCACGGCGGACACGGACTCCACCGGCACCGCCACCTGCGATCTCACGGCCAACGAGCCCTCGAGCTCCTACACGCTCACGGCTTCCTTCCCGGGTGACACGACGACCTCGACACCCATCGGGTCGAATAGCTCCACCAGCACGTTCACGGTCAACCCGGACACGACCGCGCTGACCTACACCGGGGCGACGACGGCGGTCAACGGATCCTCCACCACCCTGTCGGGGACTCTGACAACGGACACGCCGACGGCAGGCACCCCGCTGCCGACCAAGGTCGTCACGTTCACCATCGGCTCCGGCGGCACGGCGCAGTCCTGCAGCGGGACCACCGATACCAGCGGCGACGTGAGCTGCACGATCCAGACCGTGGATCAGCCGCAGACCGCCGAAACGGTCACGTCGAGCTTCTCTGGGCGACGCCTACGACACGCCGGTGACAGCGACGACGCCGATGACCGTGACCGAGCCGACCACGCTGACCGTCAACCCCGGAACAGGGAACTACTCGGAGCCCACCACGGTCTCCGGCGTGCTGCAGGACACCATCACCAACACGCCGATCGCCGGCGAGCCGGTGACCTTCACCCTCAACGGGACCGAGACCTGCACCGGCACGACCGACGCCACGGGCACGGCCTCGTGCACCATCACTCCCGGCGAGGCCGCTGCGATCTCCCCGTACACCCTGACCGGGACGTTCGGCGGCGACTCCACGCTTCTTCCCCTGCAGCTCATGCCCGTCGAACAACTCGGCCAACTTCATCGTCACGCCCGAGCCGACGACGCTCACCTATACCGGTGGGACCACGACCCAGAACGGCCAGCCGTTGACCGTCTCCGGGGTGCTCACGACCGAGACCAACACGCCCATCGGCAGCCAGCCGGTGACGTTCACGCTGGGCAGCGGGACGACCACGCAGACCTGTAGCGCCATCACGTCGGCCACGGGTGCGGCCTCCTGCGTCATCAACGTGACCGGCCAGCCCCAGGGCCCCATTCCGGTGACGGACACCTTCGGCGGCAACTCGTACTACCAGCAGTCGTCGACGACCTCGACCGTCAACCTGCCCGAGAGCACCACGTTGACGGTCAGCCCGGGCAGCGGGACCTACAACACCCCGGGCACGGTCTCGGGCACGCTGGTCAACACGGTCACCAACGCGCCGGTGCCGAATGAGCCGGTCACCTTGACACTCAACGGCTCCCAGAAGTGCACGGCGACCACCAACGCCAGCGGGGTGGCCACGTGCTCCGTCACGCCGAACGAACCGGGCGGCACCGACACGGTCACGGGGTCGTTCGGTGGCGACACCACGACGGTACCGACCCTGTTGCCGAGCACCGGCAAGAACACGTTCACGGAGAACAAGGCGCCCACGACGGTCACCTACACCGGGAGCACCTCCATCACCAGTGGGAACACGCCCGTGCTGTCGGCCACCCTGACCAGCGGTGGGGCGCCGCTCTCCGGCCAGACCGTGACCCTCACGGTCGGCTCGGGCAGCTCGGCCCAGCACTGCAGCGGCACGACCAACTCGTCTGGGAACGTGAGCTGCAGCATTTGTACCTTCAACCAGACCGCCAGTCCTCTCCCCGTGACCGTGACATACGGCGGGAACACCTACTACGCCGGGTCGACCACTTCGCAGAACATCACCGTCACGACTCCCACCTCGCTGTCCGTGAGCGCCGTCACCGGCGCCACAGGGTCGCCCACCACCCTCAGCGGCACGCTGACCAACGGAGTGACAGGGCAAGGGATCGGCGGGCAGACCGTCACGTTGACACTCAACGGCGTGCAGTCCTGCACGGCCACGACCAACGGGTACGGAAAAGCGTCGTGCTCCGTCACGCCCACCGAGTCGGCAGGGACCTACCCGGTGACCGGGACATTCGCCGGCAACACGGGCACGTCGCCGCAGTTGCTGCCCAGTAGCGGGCACAACAACTTCGTGATCACCCCGGCCCCGACCACCGTGACCTACTCGGGCGCCACGACGGCGACCAACGGCTCCTCGGTCACGCTGTCCTCGACGCTCACCAGCAATGGCACGCCACTGAGCGGCCAGCCGCTGACCCTGACCCTCGGCACGGGGAGGACGGCGCAGAGCTGCACCGCCACGACGAGTTCGTCGGGTGCGGCATCGTGCTCCATCCCGTCCGTCAACCAGGTGGCTGGCTCGGTGACCGTGACCGTGAGCTACGCCGGCAACGGCTCCTACCAGTCGTCGAGCACCTCGAGCACCGTCAAGGTGTCCAACTGCGGTGGGAGTGGCGGCGGGTCCGGCGGCAGTGGCGGCGGGAGCGGCGGGAGCGGCGGGTACGGCGGCGGCTACACCGAGCCTCCGCCCGTCGGCGGGGGCAGGGGTTGCGGCTGACCAGCCTCCAGGCAGCGTTCGGCTCGCCATGAGCTCTGACAGAAGGGGACCCCGTCGGGGTCCCCTTCACCGTTCCGCTTCAGGGCTGGGCGATCATCAGCACGGTCCCGGCCACCAACAGGACGAGCGCCGCGACAGCGGCCCGCGACACGACGGTCGCCTCGCGCTCGAGGGTCTGCTCGGCCGTCCTTTCCCCCTGCACGGTCGTCGTCGGCGCCGGAGAGGCCGATCTGGAGCCGCTGCTCCGCCGGCCACAGCACCCCTTCGCCCAACAACGCCAGGGCGGCGAAGATGGCCAGCCCCCCGAGGACCCAGCCCTGCCCGAGCGCATAGGCGCCCTGGCTCATGGCAACCAGGGCCAAGCCGAACACAGGAATGCCGTAGACGGTCCGACCGGCCCAGTTGGTCCCGGGCCGGAAGTAGCGCCGCAGCGGGTCTGGCAGCGGCAGGGACGACCCGAGGAGACGGCGGAGGCGACCGGCGGTGGCGGCCGCGGTCGCCGTCGTCACGAGCCCCACGACGACGCAGCCCACGTGGAGCAGGAGCACGATGTCGAAGGCCGCTCCGTCCGGCTGGTGATGCATGGCCGACATGTTCTCCTATGACCGGGGACCAGGGTGAACGTTCCGCGACGGTGGCGGTTTCGTGGGTGGCGGAACCTGTACCGTAGAGGTGGAGGAAGACGATGAGGTCAATTTCGATGTCGGCGGGCCAGGAAGCGCCCGAGAGAGTGAACCGATGAACCAGTTACGACTCGATCCGTTGTCCGGGCGGTGGGTGGTCGTGAGCCCGGGCCGTTCCGAGCGGCCCTACTCGTTCGTCACCCGCACCCCCTGGGTGCCCGAAGCCCTCAATCGTCCCTGCCCCTTCTGCCCCGGCAACGAAGAGGACACGCCGCCGGCTCTCGAGACCTACGGGCCGACCGGCCGCTGGCTGGTCCGGGTCGTGCCGAACCTCTACCCGGCCTTCGAGGGCGACGAGCCCTTCGTGGTGGCCAACCGGGGCCCGGTCTTCACCCAGGCCTCCGCCGGCGGCATCCACGAGATCCTCATCTTCTCCCCCGAGCACGACACCACGCTCGGGCAGCTGAGTCAGGAGCAGGTCGAGCTGGTCATGGCGGCGCTGCGTGACCGCTTGGAGGAGCACGCGTCGCAACCCAACCTCCGGTACACCCAGGCCATCGTGAACTCCGGCCGCGAGGCGGGCGCCTCGCTGGAGCACCCCCACGGGCAGCTGCTCGGGATGTCCTTCATCCCCCGCGAGCTCGCCGAGGAGCAGGCGCGGTTCGCGCGGTTCGTCGGCTCGTGCCTCCTGTGCACCACCATCGAGGCGGAGGAGGACTCGGGCGAGCGGGTGATCTACGCCAACGACCGGGTCGTGGTGGTCTGCCCCTTCTGGAGCGCCGTCCCCTACGAAATGCTGGTGCTCCCGCGGGAGCACAACCCGCATCTGCACCGGAGCCCGACCGAGGACCTGGTGGCCGTGGGCGAGGCCATACGCCGGTCCCTGCAGCAGCTCGCCGAGTCGGTAGGCGACGTCGCCTACAACATCGTGTTCCACTCGGCCCCGTACCGGGTGGGCGAGCCCTACCACTGGCACGCCCACATTTGGCCCAAGGCCACCACCACCGCCGGCTTCGAGCTGGGCACGGGCGTGGCCATCAACGTCATCTCCCCGGAGGAGGCGGCCGAGACCCTCAAGGTCTCCGCCCTCGCCATTTAGGCCGAGGCGTCGTCCCGCACCGAGCGGGCCAATTCCAGGAACGACACCAGCCTTCGCACCAGGTCCCGATCGGGCCCGACCAGCCCTCCGATGCCCGCCGTGCCGAGGTATCCCGTCACGAAGGCGCGGCGGTTCCGCATCTCCCATGCATGGCCGAGCGCGGCCAGCCCGAGGCGGCCCGTGGGGTCCCGTTCGGCCGCCGCCACCGAACTGGCGCGGTGCATCGACCAGAGGAGGTCGGCCACGTCGCCCAGCGGAGTGCGTCGACGGACGCTCGACTGCGGACCGACGACGCCTCCGGGCGCGCAGTCGCTGACGACCCACCCCTGATCCGTCCGCGCCGTCCGGCCCAAATGGAAGTCACCGTGGGTGCGGATCACCGGGAGGCGCGCCTCGGACTCACGCAGCCACTTGACCAGCTCGGTGACGCCCGGCGCCAGCAGCAGGGACCCGTCGGACGCGGCGATCGTCGCCTCCGCCTCGTCGACCCAGTCGATGACAGCCTCGTGCTCACGCCCGAAGACGCCGTCGAGCGCAACGTGCATCCGCGCCGTCATGATTCCGAGCGCCCTGGCCTCGGCCCCGAAGTCGGCCCCGGCAACCTCGGGTGAACCGCCGGCACGCGTAGAAGTCGCGGAGGGAGGTCAGGGCCAGCGCCCAGCCCGCGGAGCGGTCGGCCAGGGGTTCCTGCACCACCCCGAGGTCGCAGCCTTCCCACGTCCAACGGACCAGCGGCGCCGCCACGTGGTTGAATCCCGATTCCTCCAGGGCCACCATGAGATCCACGTCGGGCCGCGGGGTGGCGCGCAGCCACGGGAACACCAGGAGGTCACCCCGGTCTCCGCAGTCGAGCGCCGTGACGTCCTCGTCGTCACGCAGGACCGCGACGGGCCCCGGGCGGGCCGCGACGCCGCGCGTCGTGGCCAGCAGGAGCCCGGCCAGCTGCGCATCGCGCAGGGCGTCGGTGCAGACGGCCAATCCGTCCTCGTCGTCGAGCAGGCCCAGCGCCGCCTCCTCTCCGGTGCGGAGGAAGTGAGGCTCGTCCGCCACGCCACGCAATCCCGCCACAATGTGGGCCCGCCGCTCGCCGATGCGGGCGACGATGTCGAGCAGGCCCGGCCGGCCCGCCACCAGCACCTCGTCACGCTCAATGACGATCTCACCTTCCGGCGCGACCCGGCGCAGTCCGAGCCACGCCTCCGTGAGCGTGCGCAGGACCTGGTCGCGCGGAGTCGTCATTCCGGGGGCCGCTCCTCCAGGGCCAGGTCGAACCACAAGAACCCGTAGGGCGGCAGGGTGACGGCGTAGGGCTCCTCGGTGATGACGGGAAACGGCACGCGCCCCAGCACCTCGTACGGCGTCGATCCGGCCCACTTGGCCAGTGCCAGTTCGGCCGGCTGGGCGAAGCGGCTCAGGTTGTGCACGCACAGGACCGCCTGGTGCCGGTGCACCACCTCGTCGCCCTCGCTCTCGTTGCCCGCCGGCACGGTACGAGCCAAGACGGTCGAGTGGCCCCAGTCGAGTGCACCGTCGACCGTGGGGCTCACCGAGGGGCCCGTGGAGGACGAGCCGGTCAGGATGTCGGCGACGTCACCCGACCGCATGTAGGCCAGGACGGACGGGTTGGCACAGGGCAGCACCTCCATGGTGCCGACCCCCATGACGGGCAGTGCCCGTCGCTCGGTCAGCATGCGGCGCACCCAGTGCAGGAAGGATCCCTGGTTGCGCAGCTGCGCCTCCACGTTGAGCGCGCTGAAGCCGTAGACGGGGTCCATGATCGCCGGGAGGTAGAGCTGGGCGAAATCGGCCTTGGAAAAGCCACCGTTCCGGTCGGGTGACCACTGCATCGGCGTGCGCACGGAGTCCCGGTCACCGAGGTAGATGTTGTCACCCATGAGCAACTCGTCGCCGTAGTAGATGACCGGGCTCCCCGGCAGCGACAGGATCAGGGCATACAGCAGCTCGGCCGTGCGCCGGTCGTTGTCGAGGAGGGGGGCCAGGCGCCGGCCGATCCCCATGTGGCGCTTCATCCGGGGGTCCTTGGCGTACTCGGCCATCAGGTAGTCCCGGTCCTCGTCGCTCACCTGCTCGAGGGTCAGCTCGTCGTGATTGCGCAGGAAGATGGCCCACTGGCAGGCGTCGTCGATGACCGGCGTCTGGGCCAGGATCTCGGTGATCGGGTAGCGCTGCTCCCGCCGTACGGCCATGAACAGGCGCGGCATGAGCGGGAAGTGGAAGCACAGGTGACACTCGTCGCCGTCGCCGAAGTAGTCGGCCACATCGCTCGGCCAACCGTTGGCCTCGGCGAGCAAAATGCGGCCCGGGTAGTCGGCATCGATCTGCTTGCGGATCCGTTTGATGAACGAGTGCGTCTCGGGCAGGTGCTCGCCCGACGTCCCGTCCCGCTGGTAGAGGTACGGCACGGCGTCGAGCCGGAACCCGTCGAATCCGAGATCGAGCCAGAACCGCACCAGGTCGATCATGGTGTCGGCCACTTCTGGGTTGTCGTAGTTGAGGTCGGGCTGGTGATGGTAGAAGCGGTGCCAGTAGTACTGCTGGCGCGTGTCGTCCCACGTCCAGTTCGAGCGTTCGACGTCGGTGAACACGACGCGGGCATCGGGCCACTTCTGATCGTCGTCGTTCCAGACGTACCAGTCGGCCTTGGCGTTGTCCCGCGACGAGCGCGACTCGACGAACCAGGGGTGCTCGTCACTGGTGTGGTTCATCACCAGGTCGGCGATCACTCTGATGCCCCGGCGGTGCGCGTCCTCCAGGAACGCCACCAGGTCGCTGATGCTCCCGTAGTCGGGGTGGACGTTGAAGAAGTCGCTGATGTCGTAGCCACCGTCGCGGAAGGGCGAAGGGTAGAACGGCAGCATCCAGATGCAGTCGATGCCGAGCCACTCCATGTAGTCGAGCTTCTCGCGCAGGCCGCGCAGATCGCCGGTCCCGTCGTTGTTGGCGTCGTGGTAGCCCCGGATGAGCACCTCGTAGAAGACCGCATGCTGGAACCAACGGACGGACGGGTCGAAGGCGCCTTCACCGGTGCTGACCGGAATGGGTGGTGAGCTCACCGCCTCATCTCCCGACGAACGTGGCCTTGCCCGGGCCGTTCTCACGGAACGACGCAATGCCGCGGGCCGCGTCTTCCGTCGCGGCCACCGCCACGAACGCGTCCCTTTCGATGTCCAACCCCGCCGCCAGGGTGGCCTCGCAGGCCGCCGTCGACAGCGGTCTTGGCCAGGCCGTGCGCCAGGACCGGGCCCGCCGCCAGCTCGGCCGCCCAGGCCAGCGCCGCGTCGAGAACCTCGTCGGGCGGGACCACCCGGTTCACCAGCCCGATCGCTGCAGCCTCCTCGGCCCGGACCTGACGGCCGGTGAAGATCAGCTCCTTGGCCCGGGACGACCCGATCAGGCGGGGCAGGCGCTGGGTGCCGCCGCCGCCGGGGATCACGCCCAGGAGGACCTCGGGGAGCCCGAAGCGCGAGTCCTCGGCGCAGACGCGGAAGTCGCAGGCCAAGGCCAGTTCCAGGCCGCCGCCGAGGGCGTACCCGTTGACGGCGGCGATGGTCGCCCGCGGGATCGCCGCCAGCGCGCCGAGCGCGTCGGCGAAGCTCGCCCCCACGGCGCCGGCGCCGCTGTCGCCGAGCTCGACGATGTCGGCGCCGGCCGCGAAAATCCGCCGGCCGCCCCAGAGCACGACCGCGCCCGGCGGGTCGTCGTGCAGTCCGGTGGCGGCGGCGTGCAGCTGCGCCAGAACGGAGCCGGAGAGCGCGTTGGCCTTCGGACGGTCCAACCGGATGAGCGCGACGCCGTCCGGGCGTCGCTCCACCGTGACGAAGGTCTCAGCCATGGGCGCACCGTACCGGAACCGATCCTCGACGACTCATTCGGCCAGAAGGCCCTCCGCCGCCTGGTAGGGATCGAGCTCGCCCGCCGCCAGCGCCTTCACGGCGGTGCTGAACTCCTCGCCGGCGACCAGCTCGTCCACCTTGAACTCGGTGCGGGCCAGCAACACCCGGCGCAGCTCCTGGGCCACCCGGTCCGTGCGGCGGACCGCCAGCTGGCCCGAGCCGACCAGATGGTCGCGGTGCGCGGCCACGGCGCGCCACAGGTCGCCGATCCCGTCACCGCCCGTCGCGGTCGTCTCGACGATTTCGGGCCGCCACGCCCCGGGCCGCGCCAGGTCGAGCATCTGTTCGAGGTCGCGTCGGGCCTCGCGCACGCCGGGTCGATCCGCCTTGTTGATCACGAAGACGTCGGCCACCTCCAAGAGGCCGGCCTTGCTCGCCTGCATGGCGTCGCCCCAGCCCGGGCGTCACGACGACCACCGTGGTGTCGGCGGCCGACGCGATGTCCACCTCCATCTGCCCCACGCCGACCGTCTCGACGATGACGAGACCCAGCCCGGCGGCGCCGAGCAGGCGGATGGCATCGGGAACGGCCAGGGACAGCCCGCCCAGGTGGCCGCGGGTGGCCATCGACCGGATGAAGACCGTCGGGTCGAGCGTGTGCTGACCCATGCGCACCCGGTCGCCCAGGATGGCGCCCCCGCTGTAGGGCGAGGTCGGATCGACGGCCAGCACCGCCACCTGGGGGATCGCCGCCCCGTCCGGCCAGCCGCCCCGCACCTCGGTGATGAGCCGGTCCGTCAAGGTGGACTTGCCGGCGCCCGGGGCCCCGGTGAGCCCGACGGAGTAGGGCACGTCGGACCGGTAGGCGAGCTCCGCCACGGCCATCGCCGTCCCGCCGCCGCGCTCGACGTAGGAGAGGAGGCGGGCCAGTGCCACGCGGTCGTCGGCGCGGGCGCGGGCGAGCAGCGCCGCCGGCTCGGTCGGGCAGCGCGCTCACCGGCAGGTCACCTTCGCCCCCAGCGAGCACAGCGCGCCGGCCAGGTCCTCGTAACCCCGGCCGATGTGGTGGGCACCGCTCACCACCGTCTCGCCGTCCGCCACCAGCCCGGCCAGCACCAGGGCCACACCGGCCCGGATGTCGGGGGCACGGACGGGCGCGCCGGAGAGCCGCGGCACGCCGCGTACCACGGCATGGTGGCCCTCGGTCCGGATGTCGGCGCCCATGCGCCGCAGCTCCTCGACGTAGCGGAACCGCCCGGAGAACAGGTTCTCGGTCAGGATCCCCACGCCGTCGGACACCGTCAGCATCGCCACGAGCAGCGGGCTGTAGTCGGTCGCCACGCCCGGGTACGGGAGCGTCGCCACGTCCGCCGCCACCAAACGCCCGTCGGCGGCGGCACGCAGGCCGTGCGGGCCCATGTCCGTCGTGACGCCCATTTGGTCGACCTTGCGCAGCAGCATCTCCATGTGCTCGGGCCGGGCGTCGGCGATGGTGACCTCGCCCCCCGCCATGCCCACTGCGGCCAGGTAGGTCGCGGCCACCACCCGGTCCGGCACGACGGCGTGGTGGGTGGGCCGCAAGGCCTCCACCCCCTCGATCTCAATGCGCGAGGTGCCGGCGCCGCGCACGACGGCGCCCATGTCGCAGAGCATGGCGGCCAGGTCGGCCACCTCGGGCTCCTTCGCCGCGTTCTCAATGATCGTCGTGCCCTTGGCCAGAACCGCGGCCATCAGCAGGTTGTCCGTTGCCGTGTGGCTCGGGTACTCCAGGACGACCCGTGTGCCGACCAGCCGGCCTCCCGGCACCGTGCCGCGCACCTCGCCGTGCGACGACTCGAAGCGGGCGCCCATGGCGCTGAGGCCGCTGAGGTGGAAGTCGATCGGCCGGTCCCCGAAGTCGTCCCCACCCGGCAGCGGCACCCGCACGGAGCCACAGCGCGCCAGCAGGAGGCCGAGGACGACGACCGAGGCCCGCATCTTCTCGAAGAGCTCGTAGGGGCCCGACGGCACCAGCTCGCCGTCGGGCGGGCGTGGTCACGGTCACGTCCCCGTTGTCCAGGCGCTCCACCTGCGCCCCGATGCCGCGCAGCACATCCGCCATGACGTTGACATCGGAAATGCGAGGGACGTTGGAGAGCACGGTGCAACCCTCGGCGAGCAGGCAGCCTGCCATGAGCTTGAGCGCCGAATTCTTCGCACCGCCTGCCGTGACGGTGCCCCGGAGCGGGCCGCTGGGCTCGACGACGATCTCATCCACGACCCCAAGTATCGCCGCTGGAGGGTGACCGGACCGGCAAGGGACGATCGGTGACCAACTATGGTCATGGCCGTGGTGACGACGCGCCAGGCCCCGGACCGCAACCTCGCCATGGACCTCGTGCGGGTCACCGAGGCGGCCGCCATGGCGGCCAGCCGCTGGATGGGCCGCGGCGACAAGCTCGGAGCCGACGGTGCGGCCGTCGAGGCCATGCGGACCGTGCTGTCCAGCGTGCCGATGGACGGGATCGTCGTCATCGGCGAGGGCGAGAAGGACAACGCGCCGATGCTGTTCAACGGCGAGAAGATCGGTGACGGCACTCCCCCGCTCACCGACATTGCGGTGGACCCCATCGACGGCACCACGCTCACCGCGCAGGGCCGGGGCGGCGCCCTGGCCGTCATCGCCGTGGCCGAGCGCGGCGCCATGTTCGACCCCGGCCCCTGCGTCTACATGGAGAAGCTGGCCGTGGGCCCCCGCGCCAAGGGGGCGTGCGACATCCGGCGCACGCCCACGGAGAACCTCAACGCCCTCGCCGAGGCCCTGGGCCGCCCGGTCCGGGACCTGACCGCGGTCATTCTGGACCGGCCCCGCCACGCTGCCCTGGTGGCCGAGGTGCGGTCCACCGGGGCGCGGATCCGCCTCATCTCCGACGGGGACGTGGCGGGCGCCATCGCCACCGGTTGGCCCGGCGCGGGGACAGACATCCTCCTGGGCATCGGGGGCACGCCCGAGGGCGTGATCGCAGCCGCGGCGCTCAAGTGCATGGGCGCGGAACTGCAGGGCAGGCTCTACCCGCGCAACGAAGAGGAGCGCGTCGCCGCACTCGAGGCCGGGTACTCGCTCGACGCCGTGCTGACGACCGACGACCTGGTCCAGGGGAACAACTGCTTCTTCGCCGCCACGGGCATCACCGACGGCGAGCTGCTCCAAGGCGTGCAGTACCACGAGTTCGGGGCCACCACGCAGTCGTTGGTCATGCGCTCGAAGTCAGGCACGCTGCGCAAAATCGACGCCAGCCACGCCCTGACCAAGCTGGCCGAGTACTCGTCGATCTCCTTCGACTGAGGCACGCCGGAGGGCCGGCGGCGAACGGTCCGGCCGCCGGAAAGGCGCTAGGCAGCGTTGTCGGCGGCCACGGCCAGACGCAGCTCGGCCCGCTCCAGCGCCCCCTCCGCCTCGGCCAGCTCCAGGTCCTCGTCGGCGTCCTCGACGACCGGGCCACGGCCCGACCCCAGCTCGCTGACCCGCTGCGTGGCACGCTCGCGGGCCTCCTCGGCCCGGGGCACGTCGATCTCCGAGGCCAGCTCGGCCACGCCGGCCAGCACGGTCACCCGGGTGGACAGACCGGGCAGGGGCCCGTCGCCCTCGGCCAGGCCCTCGGCCGCGCCGGGGCTGGTGTCGACCTGGAGGAACCCGCCGTGCACGGCGAGACGCACCAGCGTGCCTTCCGCCTGCTCGACCTTGACCTCGCAGTGCACCACGTCGCCCACCAGGGGCGTGTGGCCGTCGAGGACCGTGAGGGCCCCCTCGGAGGTGGCCAGCACGATCGGAGGTCGCGCCGCCGGCGAAGAGCGACTGCTCGGGCGTGACGATCTCCACGCCGAAGACGCCGTCGGCCATCAGCCCGCCTCGGCCTCGAGGGTGCGGGCCTTCTCCAGCACGGACTCCACGCCGCCGACGTTGAGGAAGGCCTGCTCGGGCACGTTGTCGAGGTCGCCGTTGGCCAGCGCCTCGAACGACTCGACCGTCTCGTCGATCGGCACGAAGATGCCCGGCACGCCGGTGAAGACCTCGGCCACGAAGAAGGGCTGGGACAGGAAGCGCTGCATCTTGCGGGCCCGGCTCACCGTCACCCGGTCCTCCTCGGACAGCTCGTCCATGCCGAGGATGGCGATGATGTCCTGCAGCTCCTTGTAGCGCTGCAGGATCTCCTGCACCCGGCGGGCGACGGCGTAGTGACGGTCGCCGACGATCTCGGGCGCCAGGATGTTCGACGTCGAGGCCAGCGGGTCGACGGCCGGGTAGATGCCCAGGGCGGCGATCTGCCGTGACAGCTCGGTCGTGGCGTCGAGGTGGGTGAACGTCGTGAACGGCGCCGGGTCGGTGTAGTCGTCGGCAGGGACGTAGACGGCCTGCAGCGAGGTGATCGACTTCCCCTTGGTCGAGGTGATCCGCTCCTGCAGCTCGCCCATCTCGTCGGCCAGCGTGGGCTGGTAGCCCACGGCCGAGGGCATCCGGCCCAGCAGGGTGGAGACCTCGGAGCCGGCCTGGACGAAGCGGAAGATGTTGTCGATGAACAGCAGCACGTCCTGGTTCTGCACGTCGCGGAAGTACTCGGCCATGGTCAGCGCGGCCAGGGCGACGCGCAGGCGGACGCCCGGCGGCTCGTCCATCTGGCCGTAGACCAGGGCGGCCTTGTCGATGACGCCGGACTCCTGCATCTCGAGCCACATGTCGGTGCCCTCACGGGTGCGCTCGCCCACGCCGGCGAAGACCGAGACACCGCTGTACTGCTGGGCGACGCGGTGGATCATCTCTTGGATGATGACGGTCTTGCCGACGCCGGCGCCGCCGAAGAGGCCGATCTTCCCGCCCTGCACGTAGGGCTCCAGGAGGTCGATCACCTTGATGCCCGGTCTCGAACATGGTGGCCCGCGGCTCCAGCTGGTCGAAGGCCGGCGCGCTGCGGTGGATCTCCCAGCGCTCGTCGATCCCGTCGATCGTGGTCGGTGTCGAGCGGCTGGCCCAGCACGTTGAAGACGTGGCCGAGCACGGCGTTGCCGACCGGGACCGAAATGCCGCGGCCGAGGTTGCGCACGGCGGCGCCGCGCACGAGCCCGTCGGTCTGCTGCATGCAGATGCAGCGGACCCGCCCGTCACCGATCTGCTGGGCCACCTCGGCCGCCACGGTGTGCGTGGACCCGTCGAGCTCGATGTCGAACTCGACCTCGTAGTTGATCTCGGGCAGCGCGTGCGGGGGGAATTCGACGTCGATCACCGGTCCGGCGATGGCGACGACGCGGCCCTCTTCGAGCGCGCGTCCCGCGGTGCCGTCTGCTCTCTCTGCGGTGGTGGTCATGCGGTCAAGCTCCCTTCGACTGGCGGAGCGCTTCGGCTCCGCCGACGATCTCCATGATCTCGGTGGTGATGGCGTCCTGACGGGCGCGGTTCATGACGCGGGTCAGGGTGCGGACGAGCTCGTCCGCGTTCTCGGTGGCGGCGGCCATGGCGCGCTGCTGGGCGGTGAAGAACGAGGCCGTGCCTTCCAGCAGGGCGGCGAAGATCTCCGCCTCCAGCGCCCGGGGGGCCAGCTTCTCCAGGAGCTTCTCGGGCTCCGGCTCGAACTCGGTGTAGCCCTCGAGCGTCCCGTCCTCCTCGTAGACCACCCCGGCCTCCTCGGGCAGGGGCAGCGGCAGCATCTGCATGCGCTCGACGCGCTGGGTGCCGGCCGAAATGAAGCGGGTCGACACCATCTGCACCAGGTCGATCTCGCCGGCGACGAACGGTGCCGCCACGACGGCCGCAATGTCCCGGGCGTCACCGAACTCGGGCCGGTCGGCCACGCCGGGGAACGACTGCGCCACGTCGATGCCGCGGTAGCGCAGGTAGCGACGGCGCCTTCTTGCCGACGGACCACACGGTCACCTCGGTGCCGGCGGCCCGGTACTCGGCCACGGCGCGCTCGGTCATGCGCAGGACGCCCGAGTTGTACGAGCCGGCCAGGCCACGGTCCCCGGCGATGGCCAGGATCCCGACGTGCTGCGGTGATTCGGGCGTGCCCAGCAGCTTCTTCGCCGCCACCGGGTCGGCCGCCGCCGCCAGCCGCAGCACGCGCTCCATGCCCTCGCGGAAGGGGCGGTTGGCCGCAATCCGGTTCTGGGCGCGCACGATCCGCGACGCGGCGATGAGCTCCATCGCCTTCGTGATCTTCCTCGTGGACTGCACGCTGCGGATACGTCGCCGCAGAATGCGCTCTTGGCCTCCGGCCATGCGTCAGTCGACCTTCCCGGTGTCGAATCCCTCGAGGAAGGTGGTCAGGCCCTTGTCGAGCTCGTCGCCGCCCGGCATGGCCCCGTGGTGCGGATCGTCTCGAGCACGGCGGGGTGGTTCGCCTTGAAGTACTCGATGACCTCGGTGGCGAAGCGGCTGCACCTCGCTGACCGGCACGGTGTCGGTCCAGCCCTTGGTGCCGGCGTAAATGACGACGACCTGCTCCTCCACCGGCACCGGCTGGTTCTGGGGCTGCTTGAGCAGCTCGGTCAGGCGGTAGCCGCGGTCGAGCTGGGCCTGCGACACGCGGTCGAGCTCGGAGCCGAAGGTGGCGAACGACTCGAGCTCGCGGAACTGCGCCAGGTCGAGCTTGAGCGTCCCCGAGACCTGCTTCATCGCCTTGATCTGGGCCGCGCTGCCCACCCGGCTCACCGAGTTCCCGACGTTGATGGCCGGCCGGATGCCCGAGTTGAACAGGTCGGTCTCCAAGAAGACCTGGCCGTCGGTGATGGAGATGACGTTGGTCGGGATGTAGGCCGAAATGTCGCCGGCCTTGGTCTCAATGATCGGCAGCGCCGTCAGCGACCCGCCGCCGAGCGCGTCGGAGAGCTTGGCGGCCCGCTCCAGGAGCCGGGAGTGCAGGTAGAAGACGTCGCCGGGGTAGGCCTCGCGCCCCGGTGGGCGCCGGAGCAGGAGGGACACGGACCGGTAGGCCTCCGCCTGCTTGGAGAGGTCGTCGTAGATGATGAGCGCGTGCTCGCCGTTCTCCATCCAGTGCTGGCCCATGGCGCAGCCGGCGTAGGGCGCCAGGTACTTGTACGGCGCGGGGTCCCCGGCCGAGGCGACCACCACGACGGTGTACTCGAGCGCCTGGTGGTCCTCCAGGGTGGCCACGGTCTGGGCCACCGAGGAGTTCTTCTGCCCGATGGCGACGTAAATGCACTTCACGCCCTGGCCGGCCTGGTTGAGGATGGTGTCGACGGCCACCGTGGTCTTGCCGGTCTTGCGGTCGCCGATGATCAGCTCGCGCTGCCCGCGGCCGATCGGCGTCATGGCGTCGATGGCCTTGATGCCGGTCTGCATCGGCTCGCTCACGGGCTGGCGGCCGACGATGCCGGGGGCCTGCACCTCCATGCGGCGCGTCTCGGTGGTGTTGATCGGGCCCTTGCCGTCGAGGGGCTCGCCCAGGGCGTTGACCACGCGGCCGAGCAGGGCGTCGCCGACGGGCACGGTCTGAATGCGCCCGGTGGCCTTGACGGTCTGCTCCTCCTCGATGCTGTCGACCTCGCCCAGGACGACGGCACCGATGGTGTCCTCGTCGAGGTTCAGGGCGAGACCCAGGGTCCCGTCCTCGAACTCGAGCAGCTCGTTCACCGCGGCACCGGGCAGCCCGGAGACCCGGGCGATGCCGTCACCGACCTCGACGACGCGCCCGATCTGCTCGGTGCCCACCGCCGGGGTGTAGTCCTCGACGTGGCGCTCCAGCGCCTTGGTGATCTCACCGGCGTCAATCGTGAGCTCTGCCATCACTCTGCTCCCTCTGTCTGGTCCTGCGAACTCTGCCTCCGGCCGAATCCGGCCGGCTCCCAGCCGGTCGGCGCGAAGTGCTCTCGTAGTGCATCGATGCGGCCCCGTGCGGTGGCGTCCACCTGGAGGTCGCCGATCCGGATCAACGCGCCACTGAGCAGCGACTCGTCGACCTCAATCTGCAACTCCACCGGCGCGCCGGCCAGGGTGCCGAGCGAATCGGTCAATTCGGACCGCTGGGCGTCGTCGATCGGCGCCGCCGCCCGCACACGGGCGATGCGCCAGCCCCGGGCCTTGGCGGTCAGTTCCACCAGGTAGTCCAGGGTGCCGACGATGTCCCGGGCCCGGCCCCCGGTCACGGCGTAGCGGGCCAGCGCCAGGCTGGTGGCCGGCATCTTCCCCTCGAGCAGCTGGGTGACGAGGCCCTGGCGCGCCGCCACGTCCAGATCGCGATCGCTCAGCGCGGAGCGCAGCGCCGGCGTCGACTCCACAATGCGGGCGAAGCGGAACAGGTCGTCCTCGAGCGACTCCAACTCGTCGGTGGACATGTCCTCGTGCACCGCCGTGGCGTAGCCACCGACGCGCTGCGACGGGACTGCAGCAGGCTCAGGCCCGGCTCCTCGTCCTGGCCCTCGCCCAGGTGGCGCACCCGGGTGCTGACCCAGCCGAGCGCGCTCGGGCACCTCCGGGGCCTCGACCGCCATGCAGGCGAAGGCCGCCAGCCGGCGTGCTGCCGGCGACACCTTGCCTTCGAGCAGGTCGAGCATGACGGCCCGGCGGGCCGGCCCGGCCACGGCGGTGTCGGTCAGGGCCGCCCGCAGCTGGGGGTTGGACAGCACGAGCTGCTCAATCGCTTCAAGGTCGGCCGCCAGCCCACCGAGCGCGGCCGGACCGGCCGCCTCGGCCACGGCGGCCGTGTAGCCCTGAAGCGAGGGGTTCACTGCCGGGCCCCGGCTCCGGCGGCGGCGGCGCCACCGGCCGTGTCGGCGCGCAGCGCGGCGACGGCCTCTTCAATGAGGTCGTGGTGGGCCTCGGCGTTCACCTCGCGCCCGATGACCCGCTCCACCACCTCCATGACGATCTCACCCATGCGCGCCGCTGCTTCCTCGACGGCCCGCTGCCGGGCCAGCGCGATCTCGACGTCGGCGTTGCCGACGATGCGCTCGTACTCGCCCTGCCCGCGGGCCGTGGCGTCGGTGCGCACCTGCTCCGCCGTGCGGTTGGCCGTGGCGACGATTTCGCGCGCCTGGTGGCGCGCCTCTTCGAGCACGTTGCGGCGCTCGTCGTCGGCGGCCTCGGCGTCGGCGCGGGCCTTGTCGGCGGCCTCCAGGGACTCCCTGATCTTCTCCTGGCGCTCGGTCAACGCCTTGTTGATCGGCGGCAGCACGTACTTGTAGATCAGGAAGATCAGCACCAGCGAGACGATCAGTTCGATGAAGAACGTCCCGTTGGGCAAGAGGAAGATGCCAGCAATGGTGGTCATGGTGTTCTCAATTTCCGGAATGTCTCCGTGAGGTAGACGGTGGGTGAGGTGGTGCTAGCCGGCGATGCTCTTGGCGGCGAAGACGTAGACGAACACCACCATGAACAGCAGGTTGATGAAGTACATGGCCTCCACCAGGCCGACCGTCAGGAAGAAGTACTGACGGGCCTTGGCCTCGATCTCCGGCTGCCGTGCGATGGCCGCAATGGTCTGCGAACCGGCCAGGCCGTCACCGACGGCGGCACCGATGGCGCCGCCGCCCAGTGCGAGGCCACCGCCGATGAGGGCGCCTGCGACACGTACCGCACCATCAATGTTTTCTGTGCCATGTTTCCTCTCCTTTGTCGAGATCGTGTTTCGAAGTGTTGTTGGTCTGTCCGTCGGTCGCCCGGAGCCTCAGTGCTGGTCCTTACTCATGCCCATACCGAGGTACATGATGGTCAGGAGGGCGAAGATGAACGCCTGAATGGCGCCGATGAACAACTCGTCGAAGGGCTTCCAGATGGCCAGGCCGATCCACGAGAGGTAGGGCGGAATGAGGGTCACGATGACCGAAATCATCAGGACGCCCGAGAAGATGTTGCCGAAGAGTCGGAAGGTCAGCGTGATCGGCTTGGTGATCTCTTCAATGATGTTGATCGGGGTGAGGGCGGCGTAGGGCTGGGCGTAGTGCTTGAGGTAGCCGCCGAAGCCCCGCGCCTTGACCGAGTTGTAGTGCACCGTGAAGAAGACGATGAGGGCCAGCGCCAGGGGCAGGTTGACGTCACCGGTCGGGGGGGCCAGGAACCCGGGGTCACCGCTGGGGATGAAGGCCAGCCAGTTGCACACCAGGATGAAGAGCCCGATGCGTCAGGCCGAGCCCCACGAAGGGAAGCCCCTCGGGCCCGATGGCCGACGAGGCCAGGTCGGAGATCTGCTCGACCAGGAGCTCCCACAGCAGCTGCAGCTTGCCGGGCACGCCCGGAGGTGACCTTGGCGCCGCATGACGAGCCCGAACGCCATGACGATGGCCGCCGCCAGCAGCGTCGTCCAGACCACGTCGCCGTAAATGGTGAGCCCCGCCACGTGCCAGACGCTGTGGTGGTCGCCGATGGTGATGTTGCCGCTGGCGAGCACGAAGTGGTTCTTCATTGAATCCCCTGCGAAATGATGACGCGCCCCACGTTGACCACGAAGAGCAGCTGGAAGATGACGAGGCCGGCGACGGCGCCGATGCCCGAGCGCGCCGTTCAGGAGCAGCAGCCCGATGCAGATCACGGTGATGACGGCGAGGCGCGTCACGCTCTTGGTGCCGATCGCCCGCCGCAGCACCTTGTTGTTGGTCTCGCCCGACGTGTTGAGCTTGGCCACGCCCGCATCGAGGAAGCGCGAGGTTGAGCACGGCGATGGTCAGGCCGAAGGCCAGGCCGAGAGCGGCCCAGGGCTGGGAGAGCAGCAGTGCGATCAGGACCGCCGCGACGCCGACGATGAGCGAGGAGACGATGGTGCGGCGCAGCACCTTGGCCAGCGCGTTGCCCCCGAGGCCCGAGAGGCCGTCGAGCATGTTCATGGCCGGGCCCCTACAGGTACGTGCGGATCTGCTTGATGACGCTGAGCGCGGCCACCGCCAGGCCGAGCGCCAGCCCCACCAGCAGGAACGCCGGCGCGGTGTGCAGCGCGCTGTCCACCAGAATGCCGAGCCCGAGCCCGATGCCCACGCAGACGGCAGCCGACAGTCCCATGCTCAAGAAGGCCATGGCGCCCGGGAGCGGCTTGGGCTCCTGGGGCGGAGACGGTTCGTCCGGTGCGCTCACCCGAATGGGCGCGCACGTCGAAGCTCACTTGACCACGCATCCGACTGCTGACCCCTTATGCGGTGCGTGGCGCGCCGGAGTCCGTCGTCCGCGGGGCTGCCGGGACGGCAGTGTCGGACGAGGCGAGGTGGACGGGGTACACAGGCCTCATCATCGCATCCCGGCCCAGATGGCGTCCAAACGGTCAGGACGGGAACTGGACGACCTCGCTCAGCCGCTCCGTCCCGTCGGACCCGGGCGGAATTCCCAGGTGAGACTCATCTTCCTCGTCCTCCCCGTTCCCCCGCCGCAGCCCCGGGTGGAAGAAGGTGTAGAGCCCCACGCCGAGAGCGGCCGCCCCGATCGGGATGAAGGCGTTGACCTGGTGCACGAACAGGGGGAACAGGAGGAAGCTCGAGAGGACCGCCGTCCAGGCCCACAGGATGATCACGCTGCGCCGGGGGCCGTGGCCGAGGCGGAGGAGCCGGTGGTGGATGTGCTCCTTGTCCGGCGTGTCGAACCCGGTCCCCTTCGCCGTGCGGCGCACGAAGGCGAAGGCCATGTCCACCAGCGGGACCCCGAGGATCAGGATGGGGATGAACAGGGGGGCGAAGAAGAAGTAGGTCACGCCACTGATGGGCACCGCGGTCGGGACGCGGCCGCCGATCACCATGGTCGAGGCCGCCATCAAGAGGCCGAGGAAGTGCGCGCCGGCATCACCCATGAAGATGCGCGCCGGGTTGAAGTTGAAGGGCAGGAACCCGAGGCAGATGCCACAGGCGATGACGGCCACCAACGGGCCGATGTTGTCACTGGGGAGGAGGCCGAGGCCCATGAGGCGGATGCCGTAGATCGCCAGGGCGCCGCCGCCGATGGCGACCACCCCCGCCGCCAGGCCGTCCAGGCCGTCGATCAGGTTGACGGCGTTGGTCAACGCGATCACCCAGGCGGCGGTGATGAGCGGGACGATCCCCGGCGTCAGCACGAAGAAGCCGGCCAGCGGGATCTTCAGCTCGTACATCGTGACCCCGCTGAAGTAGAGGATGCTGGCCGCCAGGACCTGACCCGCCATCTTCGCCGGGGCGGACATGTCGCGGACGTCGTCGATGAGCCCGACGGCGAACATGGCGCCGGCGGCCAACACCACGCCGGTCATTTCGGGCGAGTCCGTGAAGATCTGGCGCAGTTGCGGGACCGCCGCCGCGCCCAGCACCGCCACCATGAAGCCCATGAACATGGCGGCGCCCCCGCCGTAGGGGATCGGCTTCTTGTGCACCGTGCGCTCGCCGGGGTGGGCGACGTACCCGACCCGCAGGGCGATGCGCTTCGCCGGGACCGTCAGTGCGGCCGTGGCGCAGTGCGGCAATCACCAGGACCAGGCCGTACCAGCCGATGTCAGGCACGCGTCAGCCCAGGAGATCGGGATACGGCGGGAAGGCGGCGCAGAGCATGGCGACCTCCGACCGCACCGCGTCGATCTCCGCCTCGTCGGTCCGGGCCTTGAGCGTGCGCGCAATGAGGTCGGCCACCACCCGCATTTCGTCCAGGCCCCATGCCCGCCGTCGTCTCGGCCGCCGTCCCGAGGCGCAGGCCGGAGGTGAGGAAGGGGGAACGCGGGTCGTCGGGGATGGTGTTGCGGTTGCAGGTGATCCCGGCCCGGTCCAGGACCTCCTGGGCCTCCTTCCCGGTCAGCTCGGGGTCGAACGGCTCGCAGGTCGACCAGCAGCATGTGGTTGTCGGTCCCGCCCGACACCAGCCGGAAGCCGTGCCCGGCCAGGGCGCGTGGCCAGGGCGGCCGCGTTGGCCACGACCGCCTCGGCGTACTGGCGGAACTCGGGCCGCGCCGCCTCGGCGAAGGCCACGGCCTTGGCCGCAATGACATGCTCGAGCGGGCCGCCCTGGAGCCCGGGGAAGACCGCGCTGTCGATCTTCTTGGCCAGTTCCTCCCCGCACAGAATGGCGCCGCCCCGCGGGCCGCGCAGCGTCTTGTGGGTGGTGAGGGTGACGACGTCCGCCACGCCGACCGGGCTCGGGTGGGCGCCGCCGGCGATGAGGCCCGCCGGGTGGGCGGCGTCGAACATGAAGCGCGCCCCGACCGAGTCGGCGATCTCGCGGAAGGGCAGCGGGATCGATCACCCGCGCGTAGGCCGTCGAGCCCGCCACAATGAGGGCCGGCTTCTCCGTCTTGGCCAGGTGGGCCACCTGGTCGAAGTCGATGACCTCGCCCGGGTTGGACTCGTCCGCCGACTGCGGGGTGACGCCGTAGGAGACGAAGCGCCAGAACTTCGAGACGATGGAGGCGGGCGATCCGTGGGTCAGGTGGCCGCCGTGATCGAGCCGCATGGCGAGGACGGTCGCGCCCGGTTCGAGCAGCGCCTGGTAGACGGCGAGGTTGGCGTTGGCGCCGGCGTGCGGCTGCACGTTGGCGTGGTCGGCCCCGAACAGCGCCGTGGCCCGGTCGCGGGCCAGGTCCTCCACCACGTCGATGACGCGGTTGCCCCCGTAGTAGCGCTTGCCCGGGTAGCCCTCGGCGTACTTGTTCGTCAGCACCGAGCCCGAGGCGGCCAGCACGGCCGGTGACGTGAAGTTCTCCGAGGCGATCAGCTGCAAGGTCGTCTGCTGCCGGTTGAGCTCCTCGGCGAGGAGCCGGGCCACCTCGGGATCGGCGGCCAACGCGGTCTCGTAGCTGCTCATGCAATCCCTTCGACTGGAGCTGGGGCGAACGGCAACGAGTGTACCGGCGCCCCGGGGAGGCCCCGGGGCGTCAACCGGTACGCTCCTCGGTCCATGGCGCCGGACCCCCGAACCCCCGTGGTGGTCGGCGTGGGCCAGGTCGCGACGCCCGCCCGACGCCGGGCTCGACCCCGACCGAGCGGCCCGAGCCGCTGGCGCTCATGACGGCGGCCCTGCTGGCGGCGGCCGAGGACTGCGACGGTGTCGCACCGGGTGGAGCGGCCCCGGCCGGGCGCGCCCTGCTCGGGCGCGCCGACAGCATCCGCGTCGTGGCCTCGCTGGGCTGGTCCACGCCGAACCCGGCCCGGCTGGTGGCGGCGCGGCTCGGCTTCGCCGAGGGCGACGAGCCGGCCGAGCTGATGGTCTCCTCCATCGGTGGCAACAACCCGCAGGCGCTCATGCACGACGCCTGCCTCGCCATCAGCCGGGGCGAGCGCGAGGTCGTGCTGGTCACCGGGGCCGAGGCGATGTACGCCCGCGCCCTGGCCCGCCGGGACCCGGCCCGGCCCTGGCTCCAATGGGCGAGCCAGCCCGAGGGCACGCCGCCGGCCGCGCTGTTCGGGAAGGAGAAGGCAGGCGCCACCGAGCTCGAGATGCAGCGCGGCGTCGTCCTGCCGGTCCATGCCTACCCCCTGTTCGAGAACGCGCTGCGGGCCGCCCACGGCTGGACGCTGCCCGAGCACCGGGCCCGCATCGGCGGGCTCTGGTCGCGCTTCAGCGAGGTGGCGGCCGCCAACCCGCACGCGTGGATCCGCCAGGCGCGGACACCCGACGAGATCGTCACGCCCGGGCCGGCCAACCGGATGGTGTCGTTCCCCTATCCCAAGCTCTGCACGGCCAACATGCAGGTCGACCAGGGCGCGGCCTACATCGTCTGCTCGGCCGCGGCCGCCCGCGCCGCCGGCGTGCCCGAGGAGCGCTGGGTCTTCCCGCTCTCGGGTGCCGACGGCAACGACCACTGGTTCATTTCCGAGCGACCCGAGCTGCACCGCTCCCCCGCCATCCGGCTGGCCGGTGCCGCCGCGCTCGAGGGGGCCGGTCTGGGCATCGACGACATCGCCCTGGTGGACCTCTACTCGTGCTTCCCGGTCGTGGTGCAGATGGCGGCGGCCGAGCTGGGCCTCGCCCTCGACGATCCGGACCGCCCGTTGACCTTGACCGGCGGGCTGACGTTCGGCGGCGGGCCCGGCAACAACTACGCCACGCACGGCATCGCCCAGGCCGTCGGCGCGCTGCGGCGCGCCCCGGACAGCGCGGCACTCGTCAGCGGCCTGGGCTGGTACGCCACCAAGCATTCCCTCGGGGTCTACGCCGCCCGCCCGCCGGCGCACGGCGGCGGGCGGCCCTTCGCCTGGCACAACGTGCAGCCCGACGTGGACGCGCTGCCGCGTTGCACCGTCGACGCCGGACGCCACGGGCGCCGTCCGCGTCGAGACCTACACCGTCACCTTCGACCGCGACGGGGCCCCCGAGCGCGGCATCCTCGCCTGCCGCACCCCCGGGGGCAGCCGGGCCTGGGCCAACGTGTCCGATGCCGACACCCTGGCCCTGCTCTGCGCCGAGGAGGGCATCGGCCGCACCGGCGACCTGGCCGCCGACGGCACCCTGACGCTGGCCGGGTGAGGCGCCGTCGCCGGAGGCGGTTGCGACCGCCCCCGTCATATAGTTAGATGGACTAACTATCTCCCCGGCTCGCGGGGAGGGTGAGGGGCAGGGCATGGCAGACACGGCGCACGACCTGGTCGTCCGGGGCGGGCTGGTGGCCGACGGCCGGGGCGGCGAGCCCCGGCGGGCCGACGTGGCGGTGGACGGCGGGACGATCACGCCGTCGGGCCGGTGCCGGGCCGGGGGGCCGAGGAGATCGACGCCGACGGCCTGCTGGTCACGCCGGGCTTCGTCGACATCCACACGCACTACGACGGGCAGGCGACGTGGGACGAGCGCATGACGCCGTCGAGCTGGCACGGCGTGACGACGGCGGTCATGGGCAACTGCGGCGTGGGCTTCGCGCCGGTGCGGCCCGACGCGCACCCGCGCCTGATCTCGCTCATGGAAGGCGTCGAGGACATTCCGGGCGCCGTGCTCGACGAGGGGATCGACTGGTCCTGGGAGAGCTTCGGCGAGTATCTCGACGCGGTCGAGCGGCGCCCGCACGACATCGACCTCTGCGCGCAGCTCCCCCACGGCGCGCTGCGCCTCTACGTCATGGGCGAGCGGGCGGCCCGCCTGGAGGAGGCGACGGCCGAGGACCGCGCCGCCATGCGCGCCCTGGCCACCGAGGCCATGCGCGACGGGGCCATCGGCTTCTCGACGTCGCGGACCCTGAACCACCGCACGGCCAGCGGGGACCCGACGCCGTCGCTGCGCGCCGGCACCGACGAGCTCGAGGCCATCGCCCTCGGCGTGGCCGACGCCGGGCACGGCGTGGTCGAGCTGATCTCCGACTTCTGGCCCGACACCGACGGCGAGTTCGAGTTGGTGCGCGCCATGGTGGCGCGCACCGGCGTGCCGCTCTCGCTCTCGCTGGCGCAGAGCCATCGCCATCCCGAGGCGTGGCGCGACCTCCTGGGCCGGATCGAGGCCGCGGTGGCCGACGGCCTGCCCATCCGGGCCCAGGTGGCGCCGCGGCCCGTCGGGCTGCTCGTCGGGCTGCAGTCCTCGTACCACCCGCTGCTGGCCTTCCCGGCCTACGCCGAGGTCGCGGCACTGCCCGTCGCGACGCAGGCCCGCGCCCTGCGCGACCCGGCGTTCCGGGACCGGCTCCTCGCCGACATGGAGTCGACGGACGACGCCGCGAGCCGGCGACGCCGGCGGGCGACGGGCGCGGCGACGCCCGATCGACTACGGCCGCCTCTACCCACTGGGCGAGGTGCCCGACTACGAGCCCGCGCCCGAGACGAGCGTGCAGCGGATGGCCGCCGCGCGCGGCGTGGCACCCGCCGCGCTGCTGCTGGACCTGCTGTCGGAGAACGACGGCCGCAACTTCCTCTACACCCCGTTCTCCAACTACGCCGAGGGGAACCTCGACGCCTGCGGCGAAATGCTCGCCCATCCCCTGACCGTCTTCGGTCTGGGCGACGGCGGGGCCCATGTCGGCCTCATCTCCGACGCCAGCTTCCCGACCTACGCCCTGTCGCACTGGGCCCGCGACCGCGCCCACGGCCGCATGGAGGTGGGCGCCGTCGTGGAGCAGCTGACCAGCGCCACGGCCGGGGCGGTGGGGCTGCACGACCGCGGCGTCCTGGCCCCGGGCCTGCGGGCGGACATCAACGTCATCGACTTCGACCGCCTGGCCTGCGCGCCGCCGGTCATGGCCTACGACCTGCCCGCCGGAGGCAAGCGGCTCCTGCAGGGCGCGCAGGGCTACCGCGCCACCGTCGTGGCCGGTGCCGTCACGTACCGGGACGGCGAGCCCACCGGGGCCCTGCCGGGGCGCCTGGTGCGCGGCGGACGGGCCGCATGATGGCCGTCGGCCCTGCACGAGCTCGAGCCGGCAGCGGAGTGGCGGGCCGGCGACATCGCCGACGCGGACGCCTGGACGCTGCGCCTGAGCCGCTGACGACCACGCCGAGCTCGACGCCGCCCTGGCCGCGGCCAAGCGCAAGAGCGCCGACCCGTTGCAACTCGAGCGCGACGACTTCCCCCTCGACCGTCTGGCGACGAAGCTCGACGGGGTCGTGGACACCCTGCTGAACGGACGGGGCTTCGCGCGCATCGCCACCCTCGACACCGCGCGCTACGACGATGACGACCTCACGCTTCTCTACTGGGGCATCGGTCTGCACCTCGGCGAGCCGTGGGCCCAGAACAAGCACGGCCACGTCCTGGGCGACGTCACCGATCAGGGCAAGACCATCGACGACCCGACGGTGCGCGGCAACGAGCTCGGCGGCGTCGCGCTCGACTACCACACCGACGGGTCCGACCTGGTGGGCCTGCTCTGCCTGCGCACGGCCCGCTCCGGCGGTCTCTCCTGCGTGGCCAACGCCGTGGCGATCCACAACCAACTGGTGCGCGAGCGGCCGGACCTGGCCGCGGCCCTCTACGAGCCGCTGCCCTACGACACGCGGGGCGAGCAGGCCGCCGGCGCATCGGCCTTCTACGCGGTGCCCGCGTTCACGGAGCACGCCGGCCGCCTCTTCGTCCGCTTCATCCCCCAGTACATCCTCGCCTCGCAGCGCCACCCCGATGCTCCCCGGCTCAGCGCGACGGCACGCGAGGCCATTGCCGCGGCGTCCGCGCTGGCCAACGACCCGGACTTCAACGTCTACATGGACCTGCAGCCGGGCGAGATGCAGTTCATCAACAACTACCACGTGCTCCACGGCCGCACCGCCTACGAGGACGACGTGGCCCACGGCTACAAGCGTCACCTCAAGCGCCTGTGGCTGGCCACCTACGCGCTGCACGGACCGGCCGTCGTACTTCGCCGCCCTCGGGCGGCGCAGCCACTGGGAGGCGCGGCGCTCGGTGAGCACGTTGCCGGCGGTCGAGCGGATCGACAGCACGCCGTAGGGTCGCATCGCGCTTCTGGCTTTCGTTCGGCAGGGGCGCGGGCATGGGCGGCATGTTCTCTTCCGCAACCCTCGCTTCCGAGACCCCGGAGGAAGGCCGCCCGCTGACTCCACGGCCCTGCAGGCGGGCCGGAATTCAGCCCGCCGGCGGTCGCTTCGTCCGCGAGAACAGCTTGCGCCGCGTGCTCATCAGCATCGTCCCCTCAATGAACGAGGCCGGGAGCGCGCCCTCGCGCAGGACGCGGATGGGCGTGACCGTGGCGTCGACCACGGTGGGCGGCGGGCCTTCGCGTCGGCCGCCGTCGACGACGACCGCCACGTCCGTGGCGCGGAAGGCCTGCGCCACTTCCCCGGCCTCGGTGAAGCGGAGAGGGACCGTGCGCCACGGGCCGTGCTCGCGGCAGAGGCGCCGCAGGGCCCGCCCGTCGGGCATGCCGACCACGACAGCCCAGGCGCCGTACTCGGGCGCCCCGTCATCGGGGCGGCGTGGAGGCCGTGCACGCCCGGCGGTGCCTCGCCCTCCGGCTCGGGCTCCGGCCCCGGACCCGGCCGACGGCAGGAACACCTCGAGCGGCCCGGGCCAGCAGCGCTGCAGCAGCGTCTCGAGCTCGTCGGTCCAGCCCGAGGTCAGCGCCCGCACGTCGTCGATCTGTCCCACCGCGTAGTGGGGGCCGTCGGGGTCCGCCGCCAGCTCGACCAGCCGCGCCTCGCCGTCGACGGGAGCCGGCCCGCACGGCCAGGCTGTACCCGCCCACGTTGGGCACGGCGACGATCGCCCCGGCCACCAGCGCCTCGACCACCGCCGCGGCGCCCGACCCGACCACGGGCCGGGCGGGCCTCGTCGGAGTCGGGAGCGCCGCCAGGTCCATCTCCCTATTGTCCCTGCTGCAGCCCGCCGCGGCGTGCCACCAGCGCCCGCGGGCGTCCGGCCAGGTCCGGCTCGACCCGCACCTCGTCGTACCCCAGTTGCCGGGCCCGTTCCTGCGCCGCCGCGGCCTGCGCGGGGCCAGCTCCACCACGACGGCCCCCGGCCGGCCCAGCCAGGAGAGCGCCTCGTTCGAGCACGGCCTCCACGTCGGCCAGCCCGGGCGCACCGCTCCGGCCCGGGCCGGCCACCAGCGCCTGCCGGGGCTCGGCCCGCACCTCGGGCTCCAGCCCGGCCCACTCCTCCTCGCTGACGTAGGGCGGGTTCGAGACGACCAGGTCGACGTGGCCGCGCAGCCGCTGCGGGCAGCGGGTCCAGCCAGCTCCCCTCGGCCAGCGTGACCTCGGGCAGGCCGGGCACGGCACCGGGGCCACAGGCGCTGCACGTTGGCCGCCGCCACCGCGAGCGCGTCCGCGCTGCGGTCGGTGGCCCAGACTTCGGCCAGCAGCGCGGCGCCGAGCGCGGTCGCCAGGGCCAGCGCGATGGCGCCGCTCCCCGTCCCGGCGTCGACGGCCACCAGGCCGGCACCGGCCGGCGTCGGACCGGCACGCACGGTGGTCCGCCAGTCGGCGCGCCTCGCCCAGCGCCACCTCGACCACCTGCTCGGTCTCGGGCCGCGGGATCAGGACGCGGGCGTCGACGCGCAGGTCGAGCTCGCGGAAGGGCCAGTGCCCGAAGATGTACTGCAGCGGCTCCCCCGCCGCCCGGCGGGCCGCCATGGCCCGGGCCGCCGCCGACGGCAGCCGGCGGGCACGACGGTCGGGCCGCACCGCGCCCGGGCCGACGCCGAGCACCTCGTCGACGATGAAGCGGGCCTCGTGCCGCGCGACCCCGCGCCGCCAGCCTGCGCCGCCAGCTCGTCGCGACCAGCGCGCCGGCCTCGACGTGCCGCCAGTCGGAGCCGCGACCGGAGCCGCGCACCCGCCGGCGGCGGCGTCACTGGTCGTCGTCTTCCTCGCCTTCGAGCTGGCGCGCCCGCTTGTCCGCCATCAGCGCATCGGTCAGCTCGTCGAGGTCGCCCGCCAGCACCTGGTCGAGCTTGTAGAGGGTCAGGTTGATCCGGTGGTCGGTGACCCGGTTCTCCTTGAAGTTGTAGGTGCGGATCTTGTCGGTGCGGTTCCCCGCGCCCACCTGGCCGCGCCGCTGGGCCGACGATCTCGGCCGCCTGGCGCTCCTGTTCCGCCTTGAGCAGGCGGGCCCGCAGCACGACCATGGCCTTGGCCCGGTTCTGAATCTGGCTCTTCTCGTCCTGCATGGCCACGACGGTCCCGGTCGGCAGGTGCGTGATGCGCACGGCGGAGTCGGTCGTGTTGACCGACTGCCCGCCCGGGCCCGGTCGAGCGGTAGACGTCGATCTTGAGGTCGTTGGGGTCGATGTCGATCTCGACCTCCGTCCGCCTCGGGCAGCACGGTCACGGTGGCGGTCGACGTGTGGATCCGCCCCTTGGCCTCGGTCACCGGCACCCGCTGCACGCGGTGCGTGCCGGCCTCGTGCTCCAGGCGGATGTAGGCGTCGGGCCCCTTCACGAGGAAGACGGCCTCGTTGATGCCGTCCTTCTCCGACGCGTCCTCCGAGAGGACCTCCACCTTCCACTTCTTCATGGCGGCGTAGCGCAGGTACATGTCGTAGAGGACCCGGGCGAACAGGTTCGCCTCGTCGCCGCCCACCGCGCCCCGGATCTCCATGATCACGTTGCGGCCCTCGTTCGGGTCCTTGGGCAGCAGCAGCGTCTGGATGCGCTCCTCGAGCGAGGTCACCAGCGGCCTCGGACTCGTCGACCTCCTGGCGCATGAGCTCGCGCTCGTCGCCGGACGTCTCGGTCAGCATTTCGCGGGCCGTGGTGACGTCCTCGCGGGCGGCGCTCAGCTCGTGCCAGGTCCGGACGATCTCGCCGAGCTCCTTGTGGCGCCGCGACAGGTCGCGCAGGCGGTCCTGGTCCGAGAGCGTGGCCGGGTCGGCCAGCTCCGCCTCGACGGCCTCGGTACTCCGTCTCGAGCGCGGCCAGCCGGTCATCGAGCATGCGTGTCCGGGCTCTTCGTGAGGGCGGGGCGCGGCGGTGGCGCCGGCCCCCGGCCGGGTCAGTCCTGCGCGTGCCGCAGCGGGCTTGGCCTTGGCCTTGCCCTTGCGCTCGCCGTAGCGGCGCTGGAAGCGCTCCACCCGGCCACCGGAGTCGACCAGCTTCTGCTTGCCGGTGAAGAAGGGGTGGCACTCGTTGCACAGCTCGACGTGGAGATCGGCCTTGGTGGAGTGGGTGGTGAACGTGTTGCCGCACGAGCACTTGACCGTGGCTTCGACGTAGTCGGGGTGGATGTCGGTCTTCATGGTGTCTCCAGTGTGGGGTGACGAGTCGGTTCAGTGTACGGGTCGCCGGAGCGCCGCCGTCAGGTCAGGTGCCCGGGCCCTTGGCGATCTCGGCCAGGAACTCGTCGTTGCTCGTCGTGGTGCGGATCTTGTCCATGAGCAGCTCCAGGCCGGCGGCGTCCTTGCCGTCGCTGGCCAGGGCGTTGAGCACCCGGCGCAGCTTCCAGACCTGCTGGAGCTGGCCCCGCTCGAAGAGCAGCTCCTCGTGCCGGGTCGAGCTGGCGTTGACGTCGATGGCCGGGTAGAGGCGGCGCTCGGAGAGCCGGCGGTCGAGCCGCAGCTCCATGTTGCCGGTGCCCTTGAACTCCTCGAAGATCACCTCGTCCATCTTCGAGCCGGTCTCGACCAGCGCCGAGGCCAGGATGGTCAGCGAGCCGCCCTCTTCGACGTTGCGCGCCGCACCGAAGAACTTCTTGGGCGGGTAGAGCGCGCCGGAGTCGACACCACCGGACATGATGCGGCCGGTGGCCGGGGCGGCCAGGTTGTAGGCCCGGGCCAGGCGGGTGATGCCGTCGAGGATGATGACGACGTCCCGGCCCATCTCGACCAGCCGCTTGGCCCGCTCGATGGCCAGCTCGGCCACCTGGGTGTGCTCGTCGGACGGGCGGTCGAACGTCGAGGCGATCACCTCGCCCTTGACCGAGCGGCGCATGTCGGTGACTTCTTCGGGCCGCTCGTCGACGAGCAGCACCATGAGGTGCACGTCGGGGTTGTTGGCCTCGATGGAGTGGGCGATCTGCTTCATCACCGTCGTCTTGCCGGCCTTGGGCGGCGACACGATCATGCCGCGCTGTCCCTTGCCGATCGGCGAGAGCAGGTCGACGATGCGGGCCGTCAGGTTGTCCTTGTCGCCCGGTCCGCATCTCGAGGTTCAGCCGCGAGTCGGGGAACAGCGGGGTCAGGTCCTCGAAGCGGGGCCGGTTGCGCGCCTCTTCGGGGTCCAGCCCGGAGACCGTGTCGATGCGCAGCAGCGCCGGGTACTTCTCGTTGTTCGACGCCGGCCGGCAGGCGCCCTCGACGTAGTCGCCCTTGCGCAGCGCGAACCGCCGCGCCTGGCTGATGGAGACGTAGACGTCCTTGGACGACGGCAGGTAGCCGTCGCAGCGCAGGAAGCCGTAGCCCTCGTCGCGCAGGTCGAGCATGCCGCTGACCTCGACCAGCTCGCCCGAGTACGGCTGCTCCTGGCCGCCGCCCTGCAGCTCGCCGCCCTGGCCCGGGCCGCTCGCGGCCGCGGCGGCGGCGGCTGCGCCGGTTGCCGACGTCGCCGTCGTTGCCCTGGCTGGTTGCCCTGGTTGTTCTGGTTGTTCTGGTTGCCCTGGTTGTTCTGGTTGCCCTGGTTGTTCCGGTTCTGGTTCCGGTTGCCGGGCTGGTCCTGCTGGTTGTCGGTCGACCGCTGGCTCTGACCGTTCTGCCCGTTCTGCGCGTGGCGCCGAGCTCGGCGCCGTCGGCCAGCTCGGGCGGCTCGACGAACACGGCCGGTCCGGAGTCGCCGTTGCCGCCGCCTCCGTCGGCGCGGCGGCCGACCGGGGCGGCCGTCGGCCGCAGGCCCGTCGTGACGCCGTCGGCCGTGCGGCGCCGTCCAGCCGGTCGGCCGTCGCCGCCGACGAGTCGCCGGCTCGGCCGCGCCTCGGCGCCGGCGGCCGTACGGCCCGGCGAGCGCCGGGCCGGCTTGGCGCCGTTGGTCGCCGGCGGCCGGCGGATCGCCGTTGCCGATGCCGGCGCCGGGCCCGGAGGTCACGCCGGTGGCGTCGAGGATCTGGTCGATGATGTCGGCCTTCTTCGTCCGGGTCGTCGTCTTGAGCGACATGGCCTGGGCGATGGCACTGAGCTCGTCGCGCTCCTTGCCTTCGAGAACCGATCGTTCGAGCTGCTGTTCCGCAGTCATCGGCTCCTCTTCTGAGAGGGTTATCGCCGGCCCGGGTTGGTCCAGCGCGTGGCGAGGGAAATTCAGGGAGGAGAAGGGATTCGCGTGCGAAGCCCTCCCCCGGATCACCTCTGCGTGATGCTCTCCCGGGACCGCTTGTACCCGCGGAGAGCGCTTCGAGGCGCAGTGGGGATGTACTACACTTAGCGGGACGGAGGGGGTCATGCCAACACACCCCCCTTTCCCGCAGGTCAGTCGGCGCCCGGAGCCGCCCGGCGTCACCGTCCTACAGGGAGATCTCGGCCAGGACGGACATCGAGCTCGAGGTCGACGACCGAGGGCACCGAGATCTGCCTTGATGGCCAGGTCCGGGTCCTTCAGGCCGTGCCCGGTCAGCACACACACCACCGTCGACCCTTCGGGCACGCCCGTACTTGAGCAGCCCGGCCACCGACGCCGCCGACGCCGCCTCGCAGAAGACCGACTCCTGCTGGGCCAGGAAGCGTGTAGGCGTCCAGGATCTCGTCGTCGGTGACCGCCGTGATGGAGCCGCCGGACTCGCTGGCGGCGGCCGTGGCCGAGTACCAACTGGCCGGGTTGCCGATCCGGATGGCCGTGGCGATCGTCTCGGGGTTCTCGACCGGGTGGCCGAGCACGATCGGCGCCGCGCCGGCGGCCTGGAAGCCGAGCATCCGGGGCAGCTTGGTCGACCGCCCGGCCTCCTTGTACTTGAGATAACCCCGCCAGTAGGCCGTGATATTCCCGGCGTTGCCCACCGGGATGCAGTGGACGTCGGGCGCGTCGCCCAGGACGTCGACGATCTCGAAGGCGCCGGTCTTCTGCCCCTCGATCCGGTGCGGGTTGACCGAGTTGACGACGGTGATCGGCGCATGGTTCGGCAGCTCGCGCACGATGGTCAGCAGCTGGTCGAAGTTGCCCCGCACCTGCAGCACGCGGGCGCCGTGCACGAGCGCCTGGGCCAGCTTGCCCAGCGCGATGTGGCCCTCGGGGATGAGCACCGACGCAGGCCAGGCCGGCCCGCGCCGCGTAGGCCGCGGCCGAGGCGGACGTGTTGCCGGTCGACGCGCACACGACCGCCTTGGCCCCCTCGTCGACCGCCATGGAGATGGCCATGGTCATGCCGCGGTCCTTGAACGACCCGGTCGGGTTGGCCCCTTCGACCTTGAGCCAGACCGTGCGCGCCGACGCGCTCGGACAGCCGCGGGGCCGGCACCAGCGGCGTCCCGCCCTCGAGCAGCGTGACGACGGGCGTCTGTCCGGTGATCGGGAGGAGGTCGCGGTACTCCTCCATGACGCCCCGCCAGCCGGCCGTCACGACAGGCTCCCGTCGCCCCGTCGTCGCTCGCGCTCGCCGATGACCCGGAGCACGCCGCTCGACCCGGTCCACCGCCTGGTGCCGGCGCAGCTCGTCGATGGTGGCCAGCAGGTCGCCCTCGCGGGCCACGTGGGTGAGGAAGATCAGCCGGGCCTCGTCGGCCAGGCCGACCTGCTCCATGGCCCGGATGGAGACGTCGTGGTCGCCGAAGACCTTGGCCACGGCGGCCAGCACGCCGGGGCGGTCGGCCACGTCCATGCTGAGGTAGAAGGCCGAGCGCATGTCGTTCTGCGGCGAACACCGTCGTGCTCGTGCGCTTGGGCGCCGGCGCCGGCGCGCCGGCGCAGGAGGTTGCGCGCGGCGTCGACCAGGTCGCCGAGCATGGCGCTGGCCGTCGGCCCGCCGCCGGCGCCGCGGCCGTAGAGCATGAGCTCGCCGCTCACCGCGCCTTCGACGAACACCGCGTTGAAGGCGCCGCGCACCGAGGCCAGCGGGTGGGTCTTGGGGCACCATGGCCGGGTGGACGCGGACCGAGATCTCGGGCCCGCCGTCGATCAGCTCGGCGATGGCCAGCAGCTTGACCGAGTAGCCGAGCCGGCTGGCGTAGGCGACGTCGGCCGCGCTGATGCCGCTGATGCCCTCGCGGTGCACGTCGGCGTCGACGACGTCGCTGCCGAAGGCCAGCGCGGCCAGGATGGCCGCCTTGGCCGCGGCGTCGTGGCCTTCGACGTCGGCCGTCGGGTCGCGCTCGGCCAGACCGAGCTCCTGCGCCTCGGCCAGCGCGTCGTCGTAGTCGGCGCCGTCCTCCTCCATGCGGGTGAGGATGTAGTTGGTCGTGCCGTTGACGATGCCCATGACCCGGACGATCTGCTCGCCGGCCAGCGACTCGCGCAGCGGCCGGATGACCGGGATGGCGCCGGCCACCGCCGCCTCGTAGAGAGGTCGACGCCGGCCGCGGCGGCCACCTCGGCCAGCTCGGCGCCGGCCACGGCCAGCAGCGCCTTGTTGGCGGTCACGACCGGCTTGCCGGCGCGCAGGGCCGCCTCGATCAGCTCGTGCGGCCGGGTGGAGGCCACCGATGAGCTCGACGACGACGTCGACGTCGTCGCCGCTCGACCAGCGCGGCGGCGTCGGCGCCGAGCAGGCCGGCCGGGATGGCGACCGGCCGCGGCCGCTCCGGGTCGGCCACGGCGATCCCGACCAGCTCGAGGCGGATGCCGGTGCGGGCGGCGACGTCCTCGGCGCGCGTGAGCAGGATCTCGGCCAGCGCCGCCGCCGACGTTGCCGCAGCCGAGCAGGCCGACCCGCACGGTCGGCGCCGGGTGGGCGCGGCTGCTCGCCGCTGCGCTGGCCTGGTCGGCGGTCATCGCCAAACGGTACAGGGTGCGCACCGGTGACCTGCGCTTCATGCGGCCGCGACCGGCGTGCGGCTCGACGCTCGGCTCAGGCGTGCGGCTCAGGCGTCGAGACGGACGAGGTCGTCGAAGGTCTCCCGGCGGACCACCACCCGGGCGGTGCCGTCGGCGACGAAGACGACGGCCGGGCGCGGCACCTTGTTGTAGTTGGAGGCCATGGCGTAGCCGTAGGCGCCGGTGACCGGCGTGGCCAGGACGTCGCCCACCACGAGGTCGTCGGGGACGAACGCCTCGGGCACCACGAGGTCGCCGCTCTCGCAGTGCTTGCCCACCACCCGCACCGGCCGCGGGCGGGTCGCCCCGACGGCACGCGGCAGGAACGCCTCGTAGCCGCTGCCGTAGAGGACGGGCCGCGGGTTGTCGCTCATGCCGCCGTCGACGCTGACGTAGGTGCGGATCCCGGGGAGGTGCTTCACGGTCCCGACCGTGTAGAGCGTCATGCCGGCCGTGGCCACGATGGAACGCCCGGGCTCGGCCGAGATCCGCGTGGCCGGGTCCACGCCCGCCCGCGCGCAGGCGCTGCGGGTCGCCGTCGGCCCAGGCGGCCTGCGTCGGGGCCGACTCGCCGTTGACGTAGGGCACGCCGAGCCCGCCGCCGACGACGAGCTCGGGCAGGCCGAGCGGGGCGAAGAACGCGCCGAGCACCTCGGCCGCCTGCTCGAAGGAGGACGCCTCGAAGACCTGGCTCCCGATGTGCGCGTGCACGCCGACCAGCTCGACGCCGGGCATGAGCTCCAGGGCGGCCACCGCCTGCGGCGGCCGCGCCCGAGGAGACGGAGAAGCCGAACTTCGAGTCCTCCTGCCCGGTGCGCACGAACTCGTGCGTGTGCGCCTCGACACCGGGCGTGACCCGCACCAGGACCTTGGGCCGCTCGCCGTCCGGGCGGCGACGGACTCCAGCAGGCGCCCAGGCGGGCGATCTCGTCGAAGGAGTCGACGACGATGCGGCCGACGCCCTGCTGCGAGCGCCGTCGGCCAGCTCGTCGGCCGACTTGTTGTTGCCGTGCAGGATCAGCCGCTCGGGCGGCACACCGGCCGAGAGCGCCACGTGGAGCTCGCCGCCGGACGCCACGTCGAGGTGCATGCCCTCTTCGTCGGCCAGCCGGGCCATGGCGCGGCAGAGGAACGCCTTGGTGGCGTAGGCGACGCCGTCGCCCCAGGCCGCCACCGCCTCCCGGCAGGCCTGGCGCAGGTGCTCCTCGTCGTAGACGAAGAGCGGCGTGCCGAACTGCTCGGCCAGCTCGAGCAGGTCGATGCCGCCGACGTGCAGGTGGCCTCTTTCGTCGACCGACGCCGAGCGCGGGCAGGAGGTGGCGCTCCAGCGGCGCGGTGGCGACAGTCGTGGTCCGTCGGCATGGAGATGCAGGATACGGCAGCTTTCGCCGCGTCCCAGGAGGGCGGGGATGGCGCTCGGCCTCGTGCGAGTACGATCGTCCCCTGCTCGTGCAACTCCCGCCCCCGTAGCTCAGCGGATAGAGCACCGGCCTCCGGAGCCGGTGGCGCAGGTTCGAGTCCTGCCGGGGGCGCTCCACGTTCTGGGTCGAGTGAAGGACCCTCAGGGCTACGGGTCGAGGACGGCGACTCGGGCCTTCGCGGGACGAGCCTTCGATCTCCTCCGGCCCCCTCTGACCTCGGTGCTCACGGGCTGGCTGCTGCTTCCCTCCGAGAACGTCACGCAGATCATCGCTCTCGTCTTGATCCTGTGCTGTCTGGCCGGTGGACTCTTCATTCCGGTCAGCCAATGCCCGCATGCGTATGTCACCTTGGCGAAGTTCACTCCGCTGTACAGGCTCAACGAGCTCGTGCATTGTCCACTGGTGGGCGGCAACTTCGAGTGGGTCTGGGCCCTGAACCTGGCGGTCTGGTTGGCCGCATTCGTGGTGGGCGCGGTCTGGCAGTTCCGGAGGGACACGGCCCGCGTTTGAGCGCCACCGCGACGACTGTGGCGGATCGTTCTCGGATTGAGTGACCCGCGTTCACGCGTTCCGTGCGGCCTCGGGTCCCGTCATCCGGCTGAGCAGTGGAAAGGTCGAGGCGACGATCGCGAGTGAAACCGCCAGACCGCCGAACACCGCTGCCCAATAGGTGGTCCCTGGAACTTCGAACGATATGCCGACTTGAGAGCTGAGGTAGAGGGCTGCAGCAACCAGACCCACGACGAGCGATACCCCGGCAACGATGAAAAGTGGCAGTGCGCTTTCAAACGTGATGACACGACGCAGGGTGCTGAGCGGGAGACCGGCGAGACGGAGCAGACTGAATGGACGCTTGCGCTCACCCAATCCGGCCATCACGTTCACGGCGAGACTGCAAGCGGCGATGATCAGGCTCGCAACGATAATCACAGCAGTCATGTCCTGGATCGCCGCCAGGAGCCGCGCCGTAGAGGGATTGAGCGCCACGACCGCCACGGGAGTCCCTTCGAAGGGAAAGGCTCGTTCGAGTGACGTTCGTGCCCGTTCGATCGAGCCCGACGACCCGTCGGTGGCGACGACCACTGCGTCGACCGGGAGCCTCGTGATCTGGGCCGCAGAGAGATGCGCGCTCGGCCACACCGTCGTGGAGGCGTGAGAGTTGTGCCCGAGGACGTTCGAGAGGAAATAGCCGACACTCGCCCCCGTCGCTCCTGGGGTGCACTTCCCGATGGCGGGCGTCTCCGCCAGTTGGTCGCACGAGACGACTCCGAACGAATCCACGAGTGGACCTTGGGACCGTCCGAACGAGTTCCTGAGCGGAGCTTGAGGGCTGTCGTGGACCACGGTCACACCGCTGACTCCGGGCGTCGTGCGGAGCGCAGCAAGCGTCTGGCTCGTGACCGAAGGAACTTGCGCGGAAGCAGGACAATCCGTCGAGAAGCCGCAGAACGGGACGGCAAGCGTGTCGTTCCCGATGCTTCCTCGCCCTGCAGTGCTGGCAGCAGCGATCGAGCTCAATGCTCCGATGGCCGCGCTCGTGATGAAGAGAGCGATGACGAGCCCACTGACGAACCGGAAGGCCGTCTTGGGGTTGTCGAGGAGGCGGCGGCCGGCGATGAGGGTGGCGGGGCGGCTCGCCCGATGGGCCATGAGCCGAGCGCCCGCAGTGGTGAACCACGGCCCGGCCAACACCAGCCCGACGACAAGAAGCCCGAAGCCCAGGAGGAACTCGAGCTGCTGGCCGCTGTTGCTGTTCGGCTTGCCGGCGGCGTCAAAGTAGGCGAGCAAGGCGATCCCGGCGAGAAGCGGGATGACCCGGAAGACCCGCGGCGGGGCAGAGGTCGTTCGTCGACTCACACCGAGCGGCGAGATCCGAACACGCCGCAGCGCCAGACGTGCGGACACGATTGCGGCGATCGGAACGCCGATCACGACGATCGCGATGTCGATCGGCCGAAGCGAGAGGTCTCCTGGGGCCAACGGCGCGCCCGTGAAAGGGACGCGGTAGAGCAGCGGTCGGAGGAGAAAGAACAGGACGAAACCGAGCGCCACTCCGGCGAAGGCCGCCACCGTCGCCTCCACGGCCGAAATCACCGAGATCTGCCGCGGCGTGGCACCCACGAGCCGCATGGCGGCGAAGCGCTCCTCTCGCCTGGCGGCGGACAGCCGACTGGCGGTCGATATCAAGATGAGCACGGGCAGCAACAAGGCGACCGCTCCAATGGCCAGGATCCACTGCAGGGCGAACGCGCTGCCGGCGCCGCTCTTGCAGGCATCGCAACTGGACGGCGTCTGCTGGATGCCTCGGACTTCGACCGCCCCCGGGACAAGCGAGAGTTGGTGCGGGTCGTGGCCGATGACGATGATCAGCGAGTTGGGAGACGGGAGGCCGGCTGGGCCGATGGTTCCGGTCTGGTGTCCGGCAAACCGCTCGGCCAGCTGGTCCGTCGGGGTCGACGCCAACAGGCGTTCGAGCGCCGGCGAGGCGTAATACTGTCCGGGTCCCGGCAGATGCGTGAGTCCCGGCGGGACAGGCGAGGTTGGCCCCGTGGCGGCGACATCGACCCGGTCGATTGCCTGGTCGCCGAACTGGTCGACGCTGAGCAGCCACCACAACGGATCCGACGCCGAGGTGCTCGTCGTCGATGGAGTTGTCGGCGAGGTGTCCAGCCAGGCGCCGCGCTGGGTTTGGCTCTGAAGCCCGTTGACGCCGGCGAGCGCCATCAGGAGCAAGCCGACCCCGAGGGCAACCGCAGCGGCAGTGACAAGGGCGCGCAACGCCGCTTCGCGCCCACCGCCGAGAGTGAGGCGCAATCCGAGGCGAATCATCGAACGGCGCGATCGAGCGAGGCGACGATCCCGTCCCGGACGACGACCTCGCGATCGGCGTAGGCGGCCACCCGCGGTTCATGGGTGACGAGGACAACGGTCGTGCCCTGTTGACGCGCCGCGTCGGTCAGAAGTTCCATCACGAGCTCACCTGTGAGCGAGTCAAGCGACCCCGTCGGTTCGTCGGCGAAGAGGACCTCGGGCTGAGCGACGAGGCCGCGGGCCAGTGCCACGCGCTGGGCCTGTCCGCCTGACATCTCTCCTGAACGGTGGCGCTCCATCCCACCCAGCCCGAGGCGCTCGAACCAGGAACGGGCCTCGTTGAGGGCCTGGGCGCGGCGCATCCCGCCCAAGAGCAGCGGAAGCGCGACGTTTTCCTCTGCGCTCAGTTCGGGCACGAGTTGGCCGAACTGGAAGACGAAGCCGAAACGATCGCGACGGAGCGCACTGCGCTCTTGTTCTCGCAGGGTGTCGATGCGTGTCCCGGCGAACCAGATCTGGCCGGAGTCGGGAGCGAGAATGCCAGCGAGGCAATGGAGCAAGGTCGTCTTGCCCGAGCCGCTCGGGCCCATGACAGCGAGAACTTCGCCCCGGGCGACGGTGAGGTCGGCACCGCGCAGCGCCGGCGTCTCGCCGAAGGACAGCACGGCCCCTTTCGCCTCGACGATGGGGCCGCCCCCTGTGCGGCTCGGGGGAGCCGATCGGCGCTCACGACCGCACCTCGTCCGCCAACACGCTGAGCCGAGCGGCAGTGAGGTCGATCCAGCGAAGGTCCGCTTCGAGGTGGAACAGGCCGTGGTCGGCGAGGAGAGCGTCGACCACGGCACCGTTTCGTTTGAGTTCGGTCAGCTCCCTCATGCGCTTGAGATGGGCACTGCGCTGGGTGTCGAGGTAGAGCTCAGCGGAGCGCCCGAGCATGAGGGAGAGCACGACCTTGGCGAAGAGTTCAGTCTGGAGATGCGGCTCGGGCTCGATCGGTTGGCTCAGCCACGATTCGACCTCGTGCCTGCCCATCTCGGTGATCGCGTAGCGCTTGCGTTCGGGCCCGGACCCGGGCTCCACCTCACCTGGGAGGACCTTTCCGTCGCGCGCCAAGCGACCGAGCGTGGCGTAGACCTGGCCGAACGGGAGCGGCTTGCCGCGCCCGAAGTAGCTGTCGTAATCGCGCTTGAGGTCGTAGCCGTGGCTGGGCTCCCGATCGAGCAGGCCGAGGAGGGTAAGGGGGACGCTCATATCTGAGAGCATACACTCAGCGTATACACCTAGTCAACCGGCACTCGAGGCTTCAAGGGCCTGCCGCGGGCGTGTGGACGGAGCGACCTTCAGACGGTGCAGACCGAGGCCGTCAGCCGGTCCGACAGCGACCGAATGGATGACGAATACGTCGCGGCATACGCGCTGGATGCGGCGTCGAGACCAGGGCGTGACGCCTGTCCAGCTGAATCACCCCGCAGCAAGGCCTCGGGACAGCCGTGACCGTTCGGTTGGCGCCGCCTACACACCCTCTGCGTGGCAGGAGCGCATCCCCGCAACGTGCGCGCCGAGCTCCAGCTCTGCACACGGCTCCCGCGATCGCCGCGGTCATCCGCGACGGCCGAGACGGCGACCTCGTCCCCTCGCATCGAATGGGAGAGACGACCCTCGCTCGTGGTCACCTGTCGTTCGACCGTGGTCGTCCTCCTCCGCCAGAGCAACTGTGCCGTCGGTTCCCGATCCATGACGGTAGGAGAACGGGCGGGACCGACGCTTCTTCCGAATCTGGCGCGCCACACGACTTCCCCACAACGGCTTTCGACCGGTAAGGGGAAACGGAGTCCGTCCGAGCGTCAGGTTGGATTGACCATCGAAGGCTGGGACGTCGTGCCGTCGAGTCCCGGCGTGACCCCGTCCCTGAAGACGATGCCGGCCCGCACAGCGCCCCCGAGGATCGGTTCCGCATGGGTGATCTCGCCTTCGAGGCGCGCCACCGCAGGGACGACGACAGAGATTCGGCGGCCTGCGAGCTCGGATGGCGCAGCGTGGGTGAAGGTGACGCCCGCGCCGAGCATGGAGATGTCGTCGACCCGGCACTGCCTGTCGGCCGGCTCGCCCTCAATGCGGCAGCTTCCGTCCCAGCCGGCACGAAGGCGCTTGACCCGACGGCTGTACGTCATGGCGAACCACCCTCCCTCCGGCCCGCGCTTTCTGGGCCTGCCGGCGTCGCGGGCCGGTCAGCCGCCGACGACGACCTCTTCGCGGGATGCCGATCGTTCGTTCGCCTGGCGCGCCGCATAGGCGGCAAAGGCATGGCGGTCGGACGACGAATCCCCCGCTTCGAGGTTCTCCCGGCGGATGCGCTCGAGGACCTCGGCGCGGTCGATGCGAATCTGGCGTGGAGCCTCGATCCCGAGACGCACGCGGCCGTTCTCGGAGACAGAGATGACCGTCACCACGACATCGTCGCCGATGACGATTTTCTCTCCCACCTCCCGGGTCAACGTCAGCACGCAATCCCTCCTTCCCCCGCGTCGTCAGCGGGCCGTGACGGGAGCAACGGTGTGCGAACCCGCCAGCCCACTTCGATCTCACTCGAAGCCGGCACGAATTGATCGGCCAAACCATTGTGGCGATTGACGACGATCGGCGAAAAAAGATTGACTGTTGATCGTTCGAGCGGTGTGCGCTGGGTGACGATCGTGAGCAGGCTGGCGTCATCTTCGATCCTGATGTCCAGACCGTCGGCAAACTCGTCGTCCAGCTCCACCTGATAGTCCTGCCACACGTACCAGGGCGTGAGCATGAGGAACCGAGGGGGCGGGACCGGAAGTCCGCTGCGCAGCGAGACCTCCTCGTCGGTGCAGCGCAGCTCGGCGAACATGCCCGGGATGTCGCCGTCGATGGGATCGAGAAGAAAGTGGGTCGCCCCGATCCACCCGAGCATCTCGCGACGGAACGTGATCTCCATGTACGGGAGAGTGACTGGAGGTGTGACCGTGGTCTGCAACTGCGTTCTCCTTGCCGATGAGGGAACGCCGTCGACGGCAGGCCGAGCGGCGATCCAGGTGATGGGGGGTTCCGACTCTCACAATGGGGAACCGTCTTGTGGCGCGGTGTCGGTCCGTCTCACAGGAAATGCACCAACGTCTCGGGGATGGCCTGGGACGCGGCCCACATGGCGGCCTGATAGTTGGTCATCTCCGAGTCGAGCTGCGTCGTGACCGTCGCCACGTTCACGTCCTCCAACCCGGCCTGCGTGTTCTGCACGGATGTGAGCTGGCTGGTGAGCGAGGCTGAGACCGCCGCCGACCTGATCCGACCCGTTTCCGAGCACCGCGCTCGCCTGCTCGGCCGTGCTGATGTTGGCGTCGAGCGCCGTAAGGGCGGCGTTCAGCTGCGTCGCCGTGGGCGTGCCGGATCCGAGCTGGCCGATGACAGTGGTCAGCGTCGTTAAAGACGCTGGCGGCGCCGGTGCCGAAGACCGATGGACCGGGCACGGAGAGGGCCGCCGTCTGACCGGCGCCGGGTCCGGCGCCGATGACGACATTGGGCGTGTCACTGTTGCCCAGGTAGTTGCCCGAGGCGTCATAGGCCTGACCCGAGGCCGACGTGCCGGCGAAAATGGGGCGGCCCTCGTATTGAGTGTTGAGGTCGAAAGCAGGTCGGCGTTGATCCCCTGAAGTTGCTGGCCTGCGGCCTGATACGTCGTGGCGTTCTGGGTCCCCTGGTTGAGGGTCTGCAGAATCAGCGTCCGGGCACTCTGCATGTCGTCGAGGACGCTGTTCAACGCGTTGTTCCCCATGCCCAGCCACGACGAGGCCGTCTGGGCGTTGGCCTGCCAGTTGGACAGCTGGCTGGCTTGCGATGACAGCTGGAGCACCTGCGTCACCGCGGCTGGGTTGTCCGACGGTTTGTTGAGCGACCGGCCCGAGGAGACCTGCTCCTCGAGATTGGCGATGCTCAGCTCCTGCTGATTGAGCTGTTGGGTGATCGCCTGTGACAGCGTGATATCGGCGACACCCATGTCACACCGCCTGCAACAGCGACTGGAAGGACTGGTTGATCGCGTTGATCGCCTGCGAGGCGGCCTGGAACGCATTCTGCGCGCTCAGAATGTCGACCTCCTCCTGGTTCTGGTTGACACCGGAAATGGAGGCCAGGTTGGCGGCGGCCGTCGTGGCCAGGTTCGAGGCGGCGGTCGAGGTCCCCGCGGCGCTGGCCGCCTCAGTACCGAGCGTGCCGATGAGCGATTGATAGCTTGCGTTGGGACCGGTCGGTGAGCCCGCCACGGCAGCCATCGCCTGCGCGTTGGCGCTGTCGAGCGTGGCTGTGCCGATCACGTTGGAGTTGCCCGGCCCGGGTGCCGCTGCGGTCGCAATGAGCGAGGGGTCGGCCACATACTGGGGCGAGACGGCGATGGAAGCAGCGGACATGGATCCGGCCGTGTAGGAGGAGGCCGAGCCCTGGTCGACGAAGATGTTCGGCAGCACGGTCCCGGTGAAGCCACCGGCGATGGCCGAACCAGGGTCGCCGTTGGCCGCCATGCCGTTCGCCTGCAGCCCGTTGAGGTTGCCGGCCAAGGCATTGGCCACGGCCGAGAGCTGGGCCTGATAGGCGGGCAGCGTCGTATTCACTGCCGTGAGGTCGGCCCCGATCGATCCGCCCGGCTGCAGCGCAATCCCGGACGAGGTGGCGACGCCCAGGTTGGCCGTGGCCGCGGAGCCCGTGGACATCAGCGTCTGGGCGACGTTGCCGGACACCAACTGCACGCCGCCGGAATTGATGGTCAGCGCGCCATCGGGTGCCGTGGACGTACTGATGCCGAGGAATCCTGCGAGCTGGTCGACGGCCGATCGTCGTTCGTCGCCCAAGGCGTTGACGTTCTGGCCTGCCGCGTCACCGGCGACGATGCCCTGATTGAGCTGGGCCACTTGGCTGAGCAGCCCATTGACCTGTGCGAGAGTCCCCGAGTCTCCCGAACCCGTGCCGACCTCGGTCTGCAGTGAAGCGGCGAGCTGCGAGAGCTGCGACGAGGTGGTGTTGAGCGCACCGGCCAGTCCGCTGGCGTCGGCAGCGACGGTCTGCTGGGCTCCCGCCTGATTGGGGTTGGCGGCCAGGGTGGAGAGATCGGTGAAGAACGTCGAGAGCTGGGCCGAGAGGCCGTCGCTGCTCGGTTCGGGGAAGATGGACTCAATGGAGGTCATGACCTGGTTCGTCGTGCCGGCGGCCCCCTGTACCCCTTCTGCCCCGACGTTGGCGGCTTCGTAGACGGCATCGGTCAGCGACGAGACGGAGCGCCACCGTGACACCACGTCCGGCTTGCAGCGGTCCGGCCGCGGCCTCGGGCGAGAGGTTGACCACCTCCCTTGCGTAACCCGGGGTATTGATGTTGGACAGGTTGTTGGACGCAGTGTCGAGCTCCGCACTGTCTGCAATGAGTCCGCTGGCAGCAATGGAGAGTCCGAAGTCGCTCACATCGCCCCCTGCACGATCTGCGGCCGGGAAGGGCCTTGGCGGCCGTAACTCGAGCCACCGTCGCTGGAAAGGAAACGCAGCGCGTCCCGCAACAGGTTTGAACGGCGGCCCAGAGCAGACACCGTGAGCTCCGCCACGCTGCGGACGTTGGCCACCTGCTCCAGAATGAGGCGGCGCCGGTCGGAGAGGATCTCGCCCCAGCCGTCGTCCACCTGGGCCGCAATCTGGTTGAGATGGGCCTCGGGATCGAGCAGGAACGCCTCGGTGACGCCAGAGGTCGCAGCCGCCCGCCGGAGATCGAGCAGGCGGAGCTGATCGGTCGTCGCCTCGAGCTCGCGGACACACATGGGGAGCCAAAATGCCTGGTCAGCCGCCACGAGCGAGCCCAGGACGATAAGCCGGAATCGGAGCAGGGTCAACTGCTCGAGCTCGGCGTCGAGGGTCTCGATCAACTGTGCGAGGAGGTCTTCGGTGCTCACCGCCTTGAACAACGACCCGACGGTGCCCCGAGTTGCGGGGTCAGCCGTCCAATTCGCTCGACACGGCGCCGAAATGCTCACTCTCGGCGAGTCGTCGCGCATGCATCCGGGCGTAGCGCAGGACCATGCCCGTCAGCGCCCACACGAGGACCGCGCAAACCGCGAGGGCGAGGGCCAGTCGGACCAGGAGGGTGACGGCCGGCAGGTTCCCGGCCGCCAGCTCCCCGAGGGAGGGCAGCATGAGAAGGGCGGCCAGCACGACCGTGGCGACCGGGCGGAAGCGCTGCACGTCAATGACAAAGGACAGAAGGTCCCTCCGGGTCATCGGGGCCATCCGACAGCCCTCCCCGCCAGGAAGAGTGTCCAGCCCAGCGGAGAGCCCGCTTCACCGTCGACGAAAGCGATCGGCAGCACACCAAGGAGCTCAGCCGGTGTCCTGGTTCCGGAGAGGTCCCAGAGCGCCAGGGCGTCGACGCTCGGGAGTTGGCCGGTCCAGTGTTCGACGTCCGCGCGCTTGGTCTGAGCACTCACTGCCGCCAACACGTAGTCAGGCACCAGGTGCTCGAGGAGTTTCCGGGTCTCTAGCGCAAGCGGTCGACCGGGCGCGGCATGGACCGCCACCACGGACCGCCGCCCGTTCGCTCGCCGACGGGCGAGCTGGCTCCCGGTACCGGGTCCCTGGCCGAGTTGCAGGACATCGCGCTGACCCAGCGACAACCGGCTCGTCACCAGGTCGATCGTCCTGGCCAGGTCGCTTCCGGCTCCGACCACCGCCACGACGGCGCCCTGGCCGGTCGGCAGCGCGCCCGGGACGGGCAAGGTCGCCATCACGTCGGCGAGCTGATCCAAGCGAGGGACGTCGCCCCGGCGGCAGATACGCCTGGGGCACGCCGAGACAGCGCAGCCCGGGCTTCAGATCGGGGAGGCGCGGCACTCGAGTTCTGGGCGCGGGCACGATAGGCGCAACAGGCGCACCAGACCGGGCTGCGGGCGCCTTCGGTCGGGCCTTGGGCTTCGCCCTCGCCGCCCCCTTCACCTTGGCCGTGGTCGGTACATCGCTCGCGGCCTGGTGGTGGCGCCGCCTCCACTCCGTCGAGCGGCCGCGCTCCTTCGGGGGGACATCCGCTCCCTTCGTCCTCCAGCTCATCGTCGGCACCTTGGTCCTCTCCGTTTCCGGAGGGCAGGCGCGGATGATCGGTTCCGTCTGTGTCGCCGACCTCCGGCAGACGTGCCAGCGCCGCCTCCGCTTCGGCCAGCACCTGGTCGAACGCACCGGCCGGAATGGCCAACGACTGCAGGGACAGCTCGATCGGTCGTGGCTTCGACCAACCCCGAAAGGTGGTCCTCCGGATCCCCGGTCCCGTGCGGGAGCGCCGGGGCGCTGCGCCGGCGTCGACCGATCGGGCGCTGCCATCGGAGACGGAGCGGGCGCTCCCGTCCGTCGTCAGTCGTGACGATGTCCGCGATCCTTTCCCCCGCGTCGCCTCCGACCCGGGAGGGGGCGTGAGCGAGGCGACATAGACCTCCCTGGCGAAGAATCCGCCGACCCCACCCTTCCTGGTCTTCCAGCAGCGCAATGCGTCGGAATCACCGAGCGCCTTCCGGGCTCGCGCCACCGCCTCTTCGGCGGTACGTCCCTCGAACTGCGTCTTCCCGCTCACCCCTCCACCTCTCGCCTCATTGCACGACGACCGCTTCATCGGACACATTGCCCACCGTGTCGAGGGACATGGCGGCCCCGATCTCCCCTGCTCCTACGATGGCCAGACGCGGCAGGCTGGGCTTCAGCAGCCGGCGCAGGGCCATGCGCAGGCGGGTCGCGCAGAGCAGGACGGGCGTGACCCCGCGGGACTCGGACTCCTGCGTCAACTTGGCCACCTGTCGCACGAGCGATTCCGCCACGGCCGCCTCAATGCCGAGCGTCCTCCCCCGGTCCCCGGTGCGGATGGAGCCAATCAGGCCCTGTTCGAGGGAAGGCGCCATCGTGATGATCGGGATGGTGCCGTCGACGGCGAAGAGCGAGCCGATGGTGGAGCCGAGGGCGATCCGGGCCGCCTCAAGCAGGCTGTCGGCGTCCTTCTGCTGCGTGCGTGCCTGCTCGGTCATGGACTCGACGATGCGGACGAGGTCGCGCACCGGAATGCCCTCGTCGAGCAGGCCTCGCAGCACGCCCTGGACGTCTCCGAGCGTCACGTTGGCGGCCGCCATCTCCTCCAGCACGACCGGGTTGGCACCTTTCAGTGCGTCGAGCAGAAGCTTGGTGTCCTGCCGCGACACGATGGTGCCCGCGTGCTCGCGGACGACTTCGGCGAGATGGGTTGTGACGACGGCCGACCGGTCCACCACCGTCACGCCGGCGATCACTGCTTGGTGGCTGAGCTCGGCGGGGATCCATTTGGCCCGTCCGCCGAACGCCGGGTCACGCGTCTCGACCCCGGCCAGATCTTCGAGATTCTGACCAACCGCCAAGAGCTTCCCTCGCGGCGCCTCGCCTCGAGCGACCTCGACCCCTTGCACGCGGATGGCGTAGACGGACGGGGGCAGGTCGAGATTGTCACGGGTGTGGACCTGCGGCATGACGATGCCGAGTTCCGAGGCCACGTTTCGCCGCAAGAGCCTTGACCCGGTCCAGCAGGTCGCCGCCACGCTCGGTCTGGACGAGATCGATCAGCTCGAGGCCGAGCTCCAGGACCAGCTGTTCCACCGCGATGCCGGCCGCAATCGATTCGGGCGTGTCCGCGGCGACGACGGCCGGCACCTGCTCTGGCTTCGGCTTCCCGCGCGCCCGGATCCTTGGGGAGGCGGGAACCGAAGAAGAAGACACTGTCCGCCCACGAGGAGGAACGGCAATTTCGGCAGCCCGGGAATGATGGCGAGGCCGGCCATGACCAATCCGGTCGTCCGCACAATCCGCCGGTAGCGGGACAGCTGGGTCAGGACGTCGTGGCCGAGATCGTGCTCAGTGGCGGCCCTGGTCACGATGATGGCGGTCGAGAGCGACAGCAGCAGGGCGGGGATCTGCGAGACCAGCCCGTCGCCGACCGACAGCAGGCTGTAGGTGGAGATGGCGTCGGACAGTGAGAGGTGGTGCTGGGCCACGCCGATGGCGAGACCACCGATCAGGTTGATGGCGGTGATGACGATGGCGGCGATGGCATCGCCCCGGACGAACTTCGAGGCGCCGTCCATCGCTCCATAGAAGTCCGCCTCGTCGGCCACTTCTTGGCGCCGGCGCTTGGCCTCTATCTCGTCGATCGCACCTGCGTGCAGGTCGGCGTCGATCGCCATCTGCTTGCCCGGCATGCCGTCGAGGGTGAAGCGGGCGGCGACCTCGGCCACCCTGCCCGCTCCCGAGGTGATCACCACGAACTGAATGACGATGAGGATGAAGAAGACGACGAGCCCGACGAGGATGGAACCGCCGATCACGAAGTGGCCGAAGCTCTCGATCACCACGCCGGCGTACCCGTGCAGGAGGATGAGCCGCGTGCGCGGCGACATTGAGGGCCAGGCGGAACATGGTGGCGACCAGGACCAGCGTCGGGAACACCGAGAAGTCGAGCGGGCGCTTCACCTGCATGGCCGTGAGGAGGATCAGGATCGACCCGGTGATGTTGGCGGTGATGAGGAGGTCGACGACGAAGGTGGGAAGCGGGACCACCAGGACGACGACGACCGCGACGACCGAGAGGGGGATGGCGATGGTGGCGATGCGTCGCCACCGCTGCTCCTGGCCCGCCCCGGATCCGAGCGCGAGCGGCTCAGCCATGCACGTTCCCGGGCTGATCCCGATGGACGGTCTTCACGTGCGCCACCCCTTGCCGGCTCCCGCGTTCTTTCCGTCCCTGGACACACCTCGGCCGTCCTGGCCTCGCACTGCTCCTCGTACTACGGCACAGCACGAGGGGCAAAGTTCAGAGGGCGGGCCCCACTCGAGGGGCTCAAGCGGTCGCCCCCAGGGCGAACGGGGCCATCCGGTGCACATCGCCCAGCATTTTGGCGGTGGGCGAGAGCGAGTAGACGAAGGCGAGCAGCCGGGCGACCGCCGTGTAGAGGGCGGCGGGAACGACGTCGTCCACCTGGCACGACGCATGCAGCGTTCGGGCCAGCACCGGGTTCTCCACGATCGGCACGCCGTGCTCGGCCGCCCGGCTCCGGATCCGGGCCGCCACGATGTCGGCGCCTTTGGCCACCACTCGTGGCGCCCGGTCTTTCTTGCGGTCGTACGCGATGGCCACGGCGAAGTGGGTCGGGTTGGTCACCACGACGTCGGCCGAGGCCACCGCGGCCATCATGCGCAGGCGGGACAGCTGGCGCGCCTTGCTGCGCAGCGCACGGCGGACCTCGGGGGATCCGTCGTTCCGACGATTCTCGTCCTTCACCTCCTGCTTGGTCATTCGCAGGCCTTGCTGGTAGGAGCGCCTCTGAAAGGCATAGTCCCCCGCGGCGACCAGGAGGGCGACCACGCCGATGTTCCGCAGGATCGTCGAGGTCGTCGAGCCCGCGATGCCGAGCGTCGTCGCGAGCGGCAACGTGGCGCCACCGAGGACGGAGCCCATGAGCTGATGGAGCAGCACGTAGCCCAGGCCCGCCAGAATGCCCAGCTTCATCAGGGTCTTGCCGAGGGACCAGACACCCTGGGCGGAGAAGACCTTCTTGAAGCCGGTGCGGGGGCTGATGCGTGAGAATTGCGGCGTCAGCGCCTTCGGGGTGAAGCGGAGACCGACCTGCGCGAAGGAGGAGAGCACGCCGATGCCGGTGCAGAGCAGCACAATCGGGAGGGCGGCCAGGGCCGCCGTCTCCAGACCCTTGGCCAGCACCGACATGGCGGCCGACGTGTTCGGGTGCGCCATTGCGTCCATGACGCTCCGCAGGAACGAAGAGACCCGGCTGGCGGCAAGACCGCCCAGCCGCGGCAGCAGGAGCACGACGGCCAGGAGGCTGGCCCACGCGCCGAGCTCGGGCGACCGGGCCACCTTGCCCTTCTCGCGGATCTCCTTGCGGTGCTTGGGAGTCGGCTTCTCTGTGCGCTGTGACTTGTCCGCCATCGTCAGGCCCCGAAGATCTGCGTCGTGGCCCGGCCCACCAGGTTGGTCACGTCACCGGGGAGCGCGACGAGGGCAAGGCCGACCGCCAGCAGGGCGATCAGGATCTGCAGGGGGAAGCCGAACACGAACACGTTGATCTGCGGTGCTGACTTGGCCAGCAGGGCGAGCAGGATCTGCGTGGCGAACAGCACCACAATGACCGGCGCGGCAATCTCCACCGCGGCGGCGAAGAACATCGTGACATCACCGGTGATCACGCTGGCCACCGAGCCCATGGTGACGTGGGGCAGCGTCGTCCCGACGGCCTTGAAGGAGCGCAGGAACCCGTCGACGATGACGAGCACGGAGCCCGTGGTGAACAGGAGCGCCGTCGCCACCAAGTTGTAGAACTGCCCGATGATCGGCGTCTGCTGCAACGAAAGGGGGTCGAGGGCCTGCGGAAGGTTCAGGCCCGAGAAGAGATCGATCAGGCTGCCTGCCGCCACGATCGCCGTGACGAACAGCGAGATGACAAACCCGAGCACGAAGCCGATCGCCGCCTGGACCAGGACCTGGGTCAGGATCTGGCTGTTGGTCGAGGGAAGCGTGTCGTGCTGCAGGGTGACCGCCGCATCGACCGCAATACCCAGTGCGATGCCTATCTTGGCCATCGCCGGTATCGACTTGTTGGCGAACGGCGGACAGATCACCACCCAGGCCGACGCCCGCACCAGCGCCAGGACGAAGGCCACAGCGAAAGCGGACGAGAACGGGACGGTCATCCCGGCGCGTTGACCATGTTCGGGATCGACTTGTACAGCTGCTCGGTGTAGGTGACGGCGTCGTTGAGCATCCAGTGACCACAAATCATGAGGACGACCCCGATGGCGACGACCTTGGGCAGGAAGGTCAGGGTGAACTCCTGAATAGAGGTCACTGCCTGGAACAACGAGACCACCAGGCCGACGACCAAGCTCACCACGAGGACGGGCCCGGCCAGCTCGGCGATCAGCAGCAGGGCCTGAGATGCCATGTGCAGGACAGTGGTGTCGTTCATGGGCGCTCCCCCGTTTTCCGGATGATCTCGTGGCGTGACCCGGGTGCACGCGTCACGGGTGGAAGGACTGGAGAAGGGAGCTGACAACCAGGGTCCAGCCGTCGACGAGGACGAACAGCAGGATTTTGAAGGGGAGGGAGATGAGGGTGGGCGGCAGCATGTACATGCCCATCGACATCATGATCGCCGACACCACGAGGTCGATGACCATGAACGGGATGAAGATCATGAACCCCATCAGAAACGCCGTCTCGATCTCCGAGAGCACGAAGGCCGGAATGATCGTCGTGAGAGGAAGCGACTGAGGCTTCTTGGCGTTCTCCTTGGCGGACGACGTGAAGAGCGCCAGGTCGCCGTCCCTGGTCTGCGCCAGCATCCAGTGCTTGAGCGGGACCTCGCCCCGGTCGATGGCCTGTGTCGCGGTGATCTGGCCCTTGTCGTAGGGCTGCACTGCGACGTGGTTGATCTGTGAGATGACGGGGCCCATGATGAACAGGGAGAGGATGAGCGCCAAACCGGCGAGCACCTGGTTGGGCGGCACCGTCTGCGTTCCGAGGGCGTTGCGGGTCAACGAGAGCACGATGAAGACCCGCGTGAATCCGGTCGTCAGCACCAGAATGGCCGGCGCAATGGCGAGCACCGTGATCACGACGATGATCAGGACCGCCGACGACGGGGCCTTCAGGCCGCTCACGTTCACGTTGACGTTGGACGAGGCGGCCAGCAATGAACCTGTCATGGGACCTCAGAAGCTCAAGGAGGCGTCCGGGCGAACCCGGGGCTACAGCTCAGCGACGAACTGTCATCTCCCGTAGGCGTTCGAGAAAGGCATCCCATGCCTTGGGGGATTCCACCCCGTTGGTTGCCGCCAGCCCTGGCAGCACCATTTCCTCATCGACCATGGAAGGCGCCGTCGCAGCGAGGAGGACCCTGGTCTCCTGTCTCCTCAGCCGAGGACATCGGCGTCCGGGTGCGCGTCGAGGAGCACGCTGATCTGCTGCGGCGTCTGGCCGACGACGACGACCCTTCCGGCCGCCCGGACCACGGCGATCGAACTGTGACGACCGAGCGAACGCCGGTCCATCACCTCGATCTTGCCCTCGTCGGCCATGCGACATCCAACGACTGCGGCCCTTGTTCTGGCGGCCGCGGCCGAACTTCGAGAAAAGCCACAGCAGCCCGAGCACCAGCCCGAGCGCGAGGATCATTCGTCCGAATTCGAGAACCAACATGGCGCTCTAGCCGTCCTCGTCCGACACGATCTCGGTGATGCGGACCCCGTACTCGTCGCCCACGTCCACCACCTCGCCGCGTGCGATCACCACTTCACGGTTGAGCACGATGTCCACCGGCGCTCCCACGGCCCGATCGAGCTCAATGACGTCACCGGGCCGGAGCTTGGCCAGGTCGCCGAACGTCCTCCTCGTCTTCCCGATCCACACGGACACCTCGACGGTGACGCTGCGGAATTGGGCCTCACGAACGGCGGTCCGTCGGCCGAGATCGATCGGGTCGTCGACGCCCGGTGGCGGCGCGGGCGCTCACTCCTCCTGGAAGTTGCACGGCTTCCTGGAACTGGGCGTCGCCGGACGGCTCGCTCTCTGGCGTGTCGGTATCGGCGAGGGTCATGGATATACCTCCTCTGTGATCGAACAGGCTTTGCGCAGGCCGGAGCGGCCGATGGTGGCGCGGGCGACCAGCACACCGTCCACACGCACCTCGAGTGGACGGTCGGTCGGCAGCCCGAGGTGCAGCTCATCTCCCACGGCCAGGGTGCATGAGTGCGTCAGGCGTGGAGTTGAACGTGGGGAACTGGACGACCAGATCGAGGGGGACATCGTGCAGGCGGTGACGGACGTCCATCGTCCGCGAGGCTGTCAGCTCCTTCACCAAGGTGACCCGGCCGGGTCCGCATCAGCTCCGCCAGTTGGCGCATCATCATGAACGGGAGGCACAGCACGATTTCGCAGTCGGGACGGTTGCCCAAGTTGAAAGCCAGGTGGGCGGCCAGGCAGGTCTCGGACGGTGAGGCCACCGAGACGAACTGGATGTTCGCTTCCTGCATCTCGAGCGTTGGCGTCGTGGGCTGCAACCGGGCGAGCGTCTTGCCCAGCTCGTCAAGGACGCCCTCCGCCACGGGCGCCAGCAGCTCCTGCTCGATCTCGGTCAGGACCCGCTCGGGATATTCCTCCTCGCCGGTGCCCGCCAGGCGCAGATCGACCACGGCCAACGCTTCCCCTGTCGGGATGGCGATGACGCCCTGGCCCGCCAGCGGCGGGAGAGAGAACGTGAGGAAGTGCAGCCCGTTGTCCAAGTTGGTGGAGATCTCGCCCCAGGTCAACTGGTCCATCGTCCGCAGCGACAACACGCTGGGCTGCCGCAGGACGGTCGACAGGCGGGCGCTGGCATGGCGGGCGAAGCCGTCGAGCATGACGCTGATGGCATGGAGATGGACGCGTTCGAGTGTCTCTGTCCGCCGGAAGTCATGGAGCCGGGCCTCTGTCTGCGAGGAGCTCATTGCGCCACGCTCGAGCCCGGGGTCGACTGGCGGCTGACGACGATGTTGACTCGCCGGTTCTCCGCCTCCGCCGCCGGAGAGCTGTTGGGCACGACCGGGTGGTACTGCCCGTAGCCGATGGCAACGACGCGGTCCGGGTTGACGGCATCAACGGTCGTCAGACGCTCGACCACCGTTGAAGATCGGGCCGCCGACAGGGCCCAGTTGTTGGCAAACGGACCGCCCGTGATCTGCTGGTCGTCGGTGTAGCCCGCCACGTCGACATTGTTCGGATACGAGTCGAGCACGTGGCCCGACGTGTCCACGATCTCTTCGCCCAGCGGGGAGAGCTGGGCCGAATCGGTCACGAAGAAGGTCGAGTCGGCCACAAGGCCCTCGACCAACCCGGACGAGTCGATTTTGATCGTGACGTCCCCGAGGAGTCCTTTCAGCGTCAGGGCGTGCGTCAGGGCCTGCTCGATCTGCCGCAACGCGCGTGCGCGTGGCGGCGGCGGCCGAAAGAGGCGCCGTCCCCGGCTGGCCGTCGAGGTCGACCCGTGCACCACCGAGGTCCCGACCAGCTTCACATGACTCACCGACTGCTGGAACTGCCGGTATTTGGCTTGGTTGATCTTCGACAGCGCGAACAGGACGATGAAGAGCACGAGCAGCAGAGTGATCATGTCGGCGTAGGTCAACAGCCACCGCTCCTGGCTCGAATCGTGGTGCTCCACCGCCGCATCCCGACGCGTACGGACGGTTCGCCGCGGGTTCGCTCCGAGCAACGAGGCATGGGACGCGCTCATGCCGCGTCCGCGTCCATGAGTGGCACGGTCGTTTCGACGACGCTCGGTGGCTCTCTCCGAAGGCGGGAGGAAGGCGTAGAGGCGGTCCTTCATGTCCATGCTCGACACGTTCAGCTGCATCGTCAGCAGGCCCTCGATCACCATCTCCCGATAGGTGACCTCCTCTTCGGAAAGCCGCCGGAGCCGGTTCGAGATCGGCAACCAGACGGCATTGGCGAGAAGGACACCCCAAAGGGTGGCGGCGAACGCAGAAGCGATCGCCGGGCCCAGTTTGCCGGGCTCGGTCAGCTGTCCAAGGACGCCGATAAGGCCGATGACCGTGCCCAGGATCCCGAACGTCGGCGAGTAGCCGGACATGTCGGAGAAGAACTTGATGGACGTGGAGTGGCGTGATCGGAGGCCGTCGACCTCGGCGCCGAGCAGCTCGTGCACGCGTTCGGGATCCGACGTGGACGTGATGACCTGAATCCCCATTTTGAGGAACGCGTCGTCTGTCTCGAGCTGCTCCAGCACCAGCGGGTTCTGCCGCACCTCTTTGGCCATGGTCAACAGCGTGTCGATGGTGCCCTTCATGTCGGGCGGGTGGCCAGGCAACATGACGAGCTTGACGGCCTTCGGCACTGCCCGCAGTCGGCGCTTGTCGAAGCCGGCGACGGTTGCGCCGAGGCTGCCGCCCAGCACGAGGAGGATGGCCGGAATCTTGATCAGGTCCGTCACGTTGCCGTGATCCAAGCTCATCGACACGACGACGGCCATGAGGGCGATCAGGATCCCGATGGGAGTCATGACCCGCCTCCTGCACGCGGTCTCTCGTCAGGAACGGCACTCAACGTGGCGACCGATTCGCGGCCGCCGGGACCCAGGGCGACGGCAAGGAGCGCCGTCTTCTCCGACCTGATCCTGTCGTTGATGGTGTCGACATCGTCGCGCACGATCAGATAGGTCCCGTTGGTGAGATAGACCGCCGAGTTCGCGCCTTGTTCCACACGCTCCACGTGATCCTCGTTGAGGTACATGGTGGACCCGTCGAGCTTGGACAACGCGATCAACTCTGGCTCCCCTCCCCAGGCCGTTCCTCTTCGTCTGAGTTACGGCCCGTCGGGGCGCAAAGTTGCGGGGGTCACCCCGGGAGGCCCCCCGTCAGGACATCTGCGACGAGCGACTGCAGGGCGGTCGAGGTCGAATCCACGACCTTGGTGTTGGCCTGGTATGCCGTCTGCGCCTCAATCAGATCGGTCAGCTCGGTGGCCAGGTCGACGTTCGAGCCCTCCACCGCACCACCTTGCAGGGTGCCGAGGCCGCCGGTCCCCGGCTCCCCGAGCTGGGGGTTGCCCGAGGCCGCCGTGGGCGTGTAGTCGCCGTTGCCCACATCGTCCAACCCCTGGGGATTGGCGAACTGGGCGAGGGCAATGGTCCCGAGCGTCTGGCTCTGGCCGTTGGAATACGTGCCGGTGATGGAACCATTGGCCCCGATGGAGTAGGAGTCGAGCGTTCCCGCGGCGTAGCCGTCCTGGGAGGTGACCGCGATGGTCTGGTCCGAGGCGAACTGGGTCACGGCGTTCTCGGACCCCGTGGGCGGGAAGTCGATCTGCGGCGCGGCGCCGGTCCAGGTGTAGTTGCTCGGCACGGTGGTGATCGGCAAGCGAGGTCGTGCCGGCGCCCACGGCGGCACCGTTGATCGACGCCAGCTGCCCATTGGTGCCGAAAACGACGGTCTGCGGCGCGGCCCACAACGGTCGCGGCGGCACCCGGCACCGTTCCTTGCATGCTCCAGGTGTTGGCCGCGCCGGTCGGGGTGAACGTCAACGCCACCGGGACGGCGTTCCCCAGCGCGTCGTACAGGGTCGAGGTGACAGTGACCGGCGTGGTCGGAACCGGCCGGGAGGTTGCCGCCCAGATCGACCTGCTGCGTTTCAGCCGGTGGCTCGGCTGAACCCACAATGACACTGAGAGGCCCCGGAGGTGACGTGGTCGGTTGGCCCGCCGCCCACCCGAGCACCAGTCCGCCGCTCTGGGTGGCGAGGTTGCCGTTCGAGTCGATCTGCAGGTCACCGTCCCGGGTGTAGAACTTCTGCCCGTTCTGGCTGACCACGAGAAACCCGTTGCCCTCAATGGCGACGTCCGTGCTGACGCCGGTCTGCGTGACCGGACCCTCCGAGAAATCGGTAGCGATCGCCGACACTTCCGCGCCGGCTCCGACCGACGAGGGATTCGTGCTGGCCAGTGACGTGCCGGAGGCGGCGCCGGCGGGCTGCAACTGCTCGGTGAGCAGGTCTTCGAACTCGGCCGTTCCCGACTTGAATCCGTCGGTCTGCGAGTTGGCGATGTCGTTGCCGATGGTGTCGAGATCGGTCTGCATGGTATCGATGCCGGACGCTGCGGCACCGAGGGATCGAACGCTCATGAGTTGCTCCTTTTTGCTTGGTGGTCGGTCGAAATGGCGGACATGATGGTCTTCGTGCATGGCGCGGCGTGGCTCAGCTCGGCGGGTCGCTGGTCCCGATCTGTTCCACGTCCGAGAGGGAGACGGTGTCGTTGCCCACATTGAGCAGCGGGCCCGAGGTGCCGTTGGTCACGCCGGTCACGACGCCGGAGATCGCGTTGCCGGATTGGTCGTTGGCCGTCACGGTCTTGCCGATGAGCCCGGCGGCTTCGCCCATCTGCGACGCGGACGAGACCGACTGCAGCTGTTCCACCTGCGACAGCTGGGCGATCTGACTCATGAAGTCCGACGAGGACGTGGGATCGAGCGGGTTCTGGTACTTGAGCTCGTCCACGAGCAGGTTGAGGAACGTGCGTCGGATCGAGGAGACCGGCCATCCCGGTGCTGCTGGCGCCGGCGCTACTCCCCGGACTCTGGCTCGGACTCGTGACCGGTGGAGATCGGGCTGGTCATGGCTGCTCCCTTGCTTGCGTCGTGTTCACAGGACGAGATGGATCCGGCCGGGGCTGCCGGCGTTGACTGAGAAGGCCGGCGGCATGACCGCCGGGGTCGCGTCGTCCGAAGGGACTGGCCGCCGAGGACCCGGGATCGGCCGGTCTCCGACCCTCCTCGCCCTGGGTGTCACCCGGTTGCCCCAAAGTCACGTTGACCTCGACGCCTCCGCCGCGCCAACTGCTCGTGGAGCGCCGGCATGGCGTCGGAGAGCGCATCGAAGCCACTCGGATGCTCCGGAGTCAAGGTGACGTGAAGGACGTCCCCTTGCAGCGAGAGCAGCGCGCGCACCTCACCGAGCTCGGGGGGATGGAGGCTCACCTGCACGCTGTACTCACCACTCCCCCCGGCGAGCGGACGCGAGATGGTGGCGGCCAGGTCGCCGATGTCGAGCGTCGGAGCTGCCGTACCCGCTCCTCTTTCGGGAAACTCGGCCAGTTCGGGAGCCTCGCCCGTCGGCGTCCGGTCGCGGTGGCGGCGGTACCCGCACCAACGCTGCTCGGCACCGATGCCGGGGCGACCGAGGATGATCCGGTCCCCTGGACCGGGCTCGGACCCGACGTGGAATGCGTTCGATCCGAGCGGCACCGCTCGATCCGCCGAGACCCGCACAGGTCCGTACCGGGCCAGCCGTCCCCGTCCGGAGTCCGGACGGTTGGGGTGGGATTGCTCCCGATGCCGTTCTGGTCCGACTCGATGGCTGCGTCCGGAGGAACCGTCCCCGACATTGCGTCGTTCGACGGGACGTCGATGCAACGTCACGTCGCTCGCCTGGGCGGGACCGTCCTCCGGAAGGGTCGAGACGAGCCGCGTCGTGGCGTCGATGCCCCCGGTGCCGGTGCTCCCCGGCGTCGCGACGGCGGCGGACGTCGCAGGAACGGCCGGCGTCGGCACGGTCGGAGAGGGGCGCCGGCGCGGTGGAGGGCACGAGCGGGAGCGCGCTCGACCGCGCTCTCCTCTGGCTCCGAGCCACTGGTCTCGGCCTGTGCCATCGTGGGACCCGGACGCGGCGGAGACTGCTCCTGTCGCCCCGGATCGGTCAGTGACCGGGGCGTCAGGACTGCCCACCTCCCGGCCGTGCCGCTCACGGGTTCCCGAGGGATCAGCCTGCCGGTGACCACGCCGCCCGGTGGAGCCGGCCCGGTCGGGAGGAGACTGCTCCGGGACGGTCGTCGGCGCCGTGTCCATCTGGCCGTGCGTTCCATCTCGGTCAGGTGGCGGCGGCGATGGGGCGGAGGTACCGCTCGGACTCGGGAGGTCGGGCGATGAGAGGGACAGCACCTCCGAGAAGGTCGGTGCGCCGTCTCCCGGTGCGTCCGCGCCCGCGGCCGGCTCCAGCGACGGCATGTCCCCGGCTCCTTCGGCTGAGGTGGCGACGACCGTTCCGGCGGCGCTCATGCGGTCACCATCGGAGATTGCCCCGACAGACCGGCGAGCGACAGCACGGCCGGCACGTAGGCCTGGGTCTCGGCATAGGGCGGGATCCCGCCGTAGCGCTCGACTGCCGACGAGCCGGCGTCGTACGCCGCCAGCGCGTCGGAATAGGAGCCGAATTGTCGGGTGTAGCTGCCGAGCAATTGGGCCGCCCCCTCAATCGACTGGGTCGGATTCGTCGGATCGATCCCCATGCCCGCCGCCGTGGCCGGCATGAATTGGGCGATGCCCTCTGCGCCGGCCGAGCTGACCACATTCGGTTCGAACCTGCTCTCGTGGTACAAGAGCGCCGCCAGGAGAGAGGCGGGAATCCCGTTCGACGACGCCGCTTGTTCGATCGTGCCCGCGTACGCCGCGGGAACCGCCACGTTCCCCATTTGGGTCGATCCTCCTGCCGTCGCGCTGGTGAGGACGGCCGAGTCGTTACCCGTTGCAGCGGGCAGCACCCGTCGGATGGCGACGACCTGACTGGCGGGTACGGATTGCACCTGGACCGTCGTACCGGTGTGGGGCGCGTCGATCATCTGCCCGTTGCCCACGTAGATCCCGACGTGGCCCGGCGACGCCGCCGTGCCGTCCGAACCTGCGAAGAAGAGCAGATCGCCCGGTTGCGCTGCCGACAGGCTGGCGACGGGGGTTCCGACCTGGGCCTGCTCCTCGCTGGTCCTGGGAAGCGAAACTCCGAGCTGGCCGTACACGTACTGGACCAAGCCGGAGCAGTCGAAGCCCGAGGGACTCGTCCCACCCCAGACATACGGCGTCCCCTCGAATTGCTCCGCCTCGGCCACGACATTTGAGCCGGTGACTGCGCCCGTGCCGGCGACCGCGCCGGTGTTGATGCCGGTCGCCCCGCTCTGCCCGATCGCTCCGGTGTCCCCGGACGATGCGCTCAGATCGCCCAGTGCGGCCACGAGCAGCGCCATCAGCTCGCTCTCGCTGTCGGAGCTGCCGATACCCGACGTGCCCCCGTCGACCAGACCGGAGGAGGCGTCAGACGACGCGAGTGAGGACGACGTGAGCGAAGAGGACGGGGGACGAGATCGTCCGCCGAAGGGTCGGCGTCGGCGGCGATGGCATCGGCGAAGAGATCGTTGGACGCCCCCCCGCCGGTCGCCTGGGCCAGGCTGGTCGCAAAATCGTTTCCAGAACCGTCGACGCCGACGCCGTCGACGGCCCCGCGCCGGTCCCTGCGATGCCGGACGACTGCTGCAACTGCGCCATGGTCTGCTCAATGTCGGCCAAAGAGACGGGGCTGACGGTCACGGCGGCCCCCCTCCGCGGCCCGACCGCCCGGTCGCCAGGTCGTCGAGCACGGCCGCTTCGCTCCGGTCGAGCTCCTTCCGCCACAGGGCGACGTGGCGCTCGTCGAGTCTCTCGAGCGTTGCCGTCCGCTGCCGGGCGCGTCCCCCACGCCACGTTCGCCTCCCGCGCCGTCTCTGCCGCCGCCTCGACCGCTTCGGCCCTTTCGCGCGCCGTCTCGGACATCCGGGTCGACTGCTGCGTGTGCCCATCGGAACGCTCCGATCGTGACCCGGCCGGCGGGTGCAGTCATGTCTTCGAGGGAACGACGTGCCCGGGCCGACTCGGACTGTGCATGGTGCAGCGCACGGACGGACGCCGCGAGCCGCTGGGTCGCAGCCTGCTCCTGCAGACGGCGCACGCGGAGCACCGAGTCGAGGCGGAACCGGTAGGCCTTCACGTGGACGCATCCTCGAGCGGCACCAGGTTCAGCAGCTCTTCGGTCGTGCTGGGTAGTGAGCTGATTTCGCCGACCGGTTGCTTCAGGAAGGCGTCGATGGCGGGCCGAAGCTTGACGGCTCGGTCGACCAGGGGGTTGGTCCCGGGAACGTAGGCGTCTATCTCAATGAGATCACGGGCGTCCCGCCATGCGGCCAGGAGCTCGCGAATCCGTGCGCCGGCTTGGAGCACTTCGGCCGGCGCAATGGCCGGGGCCACCCGCGAAATGGACTCCAGCACGTCGACCGACGGATAGTGGCTGCTCTCGGCGAGCGACCGCGAAAGCCGGATATGCCCGTCGAGGATCGACCGCGTCGTGTCGGCGATGGGCTCGTTGATGTCGTCCCCTTCGACCAGCACGGTGTAGAGGCCGGTGATGGAGCCACGCTCGCCCCGGCCGCCCCGCTCAAGCAGGCGCGGGAGCAGGCCGAACACGCTCGGCGGATAGCCGCGTGTGTGCAGGTGGCTCCCCGGCCGCGAGTCCCACCTCGCGTTGTGCCATGGCGAACCGCGTGACGGAGTCCATCATGAGGACCACGTCGTCACCCCGGTCGCGGAACCACTCGGCGATGCGGGTCGCGGTGAAGGCCGCTCGGATCCGGACCATGGCCGGTGCGTCGGAGGTCGCGACGACGACAACCGAGCGGGCCATGCCCTCGGGACCGAGGTCCCGCGCAATGAACTCGGCGACCTCGCGGCCGCGCTCGCCGATGAGCGCCACGACCGAGACCTTGGCCTCGGTCCCCCGGGCGATCATCGACAGCAGCGACGATTTGCCCACTCCGGAACCGGCGAAGATCCCCAAGCCGCTGACCCTTTCCGCACGGGATCAGGCCGTCGAGCACCCGCACTCCGAGCGGGAGCTGCTCTTCGACCAATCCCCTGCGCAACGGGTGCGGCGGTCGCCCTTCCACGGACACCTCGACCCCACGCAGCGCGAGGGCCGCCGTCGATCGGGCGCCCCAGGCCGTCGAGCACCCGCCCGAGGAGACCCTCGCCGACGAGGATCGAGAGAGGCCGTCCGATCGGCGTCGCCGGCGTCCCGGCCCGCAGGCCGGCGGTCTCCCCCAGTGCCACGCACACCGCCTTGCCGTCTTGGAGCGCGACGACTTCAGCCTGCAGCGGGCCGTCGTCAGTGTGGAGCACGAGACCCGTCACCGACGGCGGCGGGCATGCCGCTGATCCTGATGGACATGCCGACGACCTGGTCCACCTGGCCGTAGGGCATCGGCCGCGCCGCCGCCAGAGCCGGTTGGGACAGCTCGTCGAGCACGCTGGTCACGAAGGGTCCCTCTCGAATGGCCCGGCAATGACGGCTCGCACTCTCTCGAGAGCCGGGGACAGTTGACTGTCGATGGTGGTCGAACCGATTTCGACGAGGGCGCCGCCCGGTTCGACGGCCGGATCGGCGACCACGGTCAAGGAGCGCGACGGCGCGAGATCGGCCAGCTCTCCGATGGTGGCCGCATCGTCCGGAGACAAGCCGGGCGATGGCTGGCAGCGTGCTCTCGTCGAGCGCGAGCGCGCCGGGCGATGGCGTCGCGGCCGGGGTCGATCGCCAGCTCCGACTCCCTCCCGAAGAGCGCCTCGAGCAGGTCGAAGGCGAACCTGGGCACGACCCTCTCGAGTTCTGCGCCACGTTCCTCGTAGGCCGAGCGGGCCGCATCCGTTGAGCGCTCGCAGATGCAGAGACCGCTCTTTCGACCCGGGCCAGAACTGGCGCGTTCCGCGTCCCTGGCCTCTTTCTCCGCTTCTCGCCGACCGTCGGCGTAGCCGGCCTCGTAGCCGGCGGCCTGGCGCGTGGTCACGGCGTCGCCGGCCTCCGAGCGCATCGGGGAACAGCAGGTCGTAGCCGATCGGCCTCGCGCGGTCGAGCGGGTCACGTCGGACCGAGAGTCCCTGACCGTCGAGGATCGGCGGGCCGGACGGGCGCGGCGGAACCGGCAGAGGGACGAGACATGGTCACAACACGACCTCGTCGTTGCGGGCGATGACGATGATCCCTTCGGCGTCGAGCTCTCTCGCCGTCCGGACGATGTCGGCCTGGGCTGCGTCCACCTGCGAGGCTCGGATGGCGCCCAGGACCTCGAGCTCCTCGTCGAGGGTCTGCGCGCCCCGTTCAGTCAGGTTGCTGCGGATGTGCGCCATGGCATCGCCGTCGAGCTGTGCTCCCTTGAGCGCGGCGGCCAGCGTCGAGGCGGGCACCCGACGGAGGATCTGCTGCAACGAACGCGGCGTCGAGTGCGATCACGTCGTCGAAGGTGAACAGGTTGGCCCTGATCTGCTCGGCCAACTCGCTGTCCTGGCTCTCGAGCTCCCCCAGTATTTGGCGCTCGGTCTGGCGATCCGAATGGCTCAAGATGTCCGCGATCGCCGAGGCACCTCCAGCGACCGTCAGCGCCCCGACGGTGTGGAGGCTGCGGAGCTTGGCCTCAATGAGCGCCGTCGTCTGCCGCACGGCAGCCGGATCCACTCGTTCGAGCTGTGCGATCCTGCGCGCCACCTTGATCCGGAACTCGCCCGGGAGCTCCGCCATGATGCGGGCGGCGTCTTCGGGCCGCATGTGGGCGAGGAGGACGGCCACCGTCTGCGGCTGCTGCTCGGCGAGGATGGCGACCACCTGGCGGGGATCGGCGTGCGCCAGCACCGCCAGCGGGCCGACGGTGCTCTTGGTCTCGAGCTCGTCGAGCACCTCGTCGGCTCGGGCCTGCCCCAGGCGCTCCTGGAGGAACTGGCGGGCCAGGGTGATGCCCCCCTGGTTCACCAGGGTGGATTCGTGGATCCTGGCCACGAGCTCTCCGAGGACCCCCACGACCGTCTCGGAGTCGAGCGATGGGAGATTTGCGACCTCGGTGGTGAAGGCGATGGCGTCCGGATCCGACATCTCCTTGAGGATTGGTGTGGCCTTCTTCGGACCCAACTGCGCCAACACGACGGCGACCTTCTGACGATTGGACAGCACGACCGAAGGCGAGACGCGCTCGGTCGGGGTAGCCGTGACGGGAACCGCGGCCTCCGCCTCGGTCTCCTGATCCGTTCCCGGAGTGCTCGGTGCAGTGGTCGTCATACCGGGAGTGCCCTCCCACCCTCAATCTCTTCACGCTCGTCGGCCCAGCTCTTCAGGAGATGCGCGGCTTCGGCCGGCCGCTGCTCGACGAACTGATTGACCTGCGCCAGGACGGCGTCCGACCCCAGCTTGAGCGCCGGGGCCGTCCGCACCGCAGGCAACTCGCCGGTGGGGTTGCGTTCCTCCTCGACCGGAATCATCGACGCCATGGGGCCGAGCTCGCCCAGCGCGATCTCCTGATAGAGCGGGCGGCGGCGCTTGGCGGCGATCACCGTGGCGGCCACCATGGCGGCGATCAGGAGCACGAGGGCACCGATCTCGCCTGCGTGCTCCAGGGACTGCTGGCGGTGGGCCGAGGCCGAGGCGGCCGCCAGCTGCCGCGTGACTGCGAGCTCGCTGCCGCGAACGGCATCGACGTGACCACGAGCTGGTCGCCGTTGGCCGGTGTTCAACCCGGCTGCGGCGGTCACCAGCGACCGCACCTGGGCCTGGTTGACCTTCTTGGAGGAGTTCAGCAGCACGGCCACAGACGTCCGCTGCACCTGTCCCGGCGCCTGCTTCACGGTCTGCGTGACCTGGCCCACGGCGTTGGTGATCTGAGAACTGGTCGTCGAGTAGGTGCCATTCCCTCCGGTCGTCGTCGGAGCCTGGCTCGAACCCAGGACACCCGAGGGCGGTGTGCCGGACCCGCTGTAGGTGCTGTTCGACGTGTTCTGGCCGGTCGGGGCCGTCACCGGTTGACCCTGCGCATTCAGCTGGAGCCCGTTGGTCGTGGTCTGGCTCTGGTTGAAGTTCAGGAGGGCATTGACCTGGACGGCGGCGTTCCCCTCGCCGACGACCCGGCCGAGGAGGGCCGTCAGCGAAGCGGCGAGCTGGCTGTCGTACGCGTTGGTCTGCTGCGTGTTCGACGCCCCGGATGTCCCACCGGCATCACCAGGGGCGGTGAGGACGTCCCCGTGATTGTCGACCACGGTCACGTCGGACGACGAGAGCCCGGGCACGGACGACGCCGCCAGGTGAACGACGGCGCTGACCTGACCCGTCGAGAGCACCGTGCCCGGTGCGAGGTTCACGAGAATGGACGCGGTCGTTTTCTGCTGCGTCCCCACGGCGAAGTCGCTCTGCTGAGGGACCACGAGATTGACCTGCGCGGACTGCACGCCCTGAATGGAAGAGATGGTCTGTTCGAGTTGACCTTCGAGTGCCTGCTGGTATTCCACCTGCTGCACGAATTCCGAGGTGGTGATGCCGCTCTTCTCCAGGTTGGAGAAGCCCACGTTGCCGGCCTGGGGCAGCCCCTGCTGGGCCAGCGCGACCCGCTCCTGGTCGACGTCGGCCGCGGGAACGAGAATCGTCGAACCCCCGTCTGCCAGTTGGTAGGGAATCTTCTGGCTGGCCAACTGTTGGGTGATGGCCCCGGCGTCCGACGACTGGAGGTTGGTGAACAGAGGTTGGTAGGTCGGCTTGGATTCGGCGCCCATGAAGAGCACGCCGGCGACAATGACCCCCACCGCCGCCAGGACGGTCATCACCTTCTGGCCCGTCGTGAAGCCGGCCAGAATGGACGTCGCTCGGCCACGTGCCGAGGACAGGGAATCGCGGGAGATCGGAACGAGCGCCATCGTCAGGCCGACATGTCCATGATGGAGTTGAAGGCGGTCACCGCCTTGTCACGAACAGCCGTCACCAATTGCGTCTCAAGATCCGCATTGGTGGAAGCCACAGTGACGTCAGCGATGCTGGCATTGCCCGAGGCCGCCTGCATCGACAGATTGGTGGCGGCTTGCTGCGACGAGTCGAGCGAGTCGATGGCATTGCCGAGGAGGTCGGAGAATTGGAGGACGACGTGCCCGATGCAGCTTCTGCGGATCCCGAAGCGGACGCCGCGCTACCCGACGCCGCGCCGGATGCTGCTGATGCGGCCTGCGACGCGCCGGCGGCGATCGCCGAGCTGATGGGGGGAATGGCGGGGATCACGTCAGGCCTTAATGCTCAGGATCGACTGGTACGCACTGGTCGCATGCGACATGACGGCGGAATTCGCCTGGTACGAGGTCTGGGATTGCACGAGGTCCGTCATTTCGGAGCCGAGGTCGACCACCGGGAATTCCACGTCGCCCTGCGCGTTCGCCGCAGGATCGGTCGGGTCGTACTCAATCTGGCCCTGAGCGGGTCCCTCGACGATCGACTTGATCTGGACCCCATAGCCGTCACCGGTGGACTGGGGGTCGCCCGGTTCGGCCTGCGCCGCCGCATCGACGTATTGGGCCTGGTACACCGGCTGACCGGGCGTCACGCCGTCATTCATGTTGGCGACGTTGCCTCCGATGGTGTCGATCCAGGTCTGGTCGACGGATGCGCCCGACCCGGCGATGTCAATTGCTTCCCACATGGCTGCTCCTATCCGGTGATGGCGTCCGAGAGAAGGGCGAACTGGTCGTCGAGCGCGTTGACGACCGTCTGGTTCTGCAGATCGTTCTCCTGCATGAGAGTCATCTCGGTGGGGAGAGAGACGTTGTTGCCGTTGGTGCCCGAACTGAGGCCCTCAGGGACGGACTGGGCGGTCGCCTCACCGCCGTTCGCCACGGCGCTGGCCAGCGAGGACTGGAACGTGACCTGGTCCGCCTGGTAGCCCGGCGTGTCGACGTTGGCGATGTTGTTGGCGATGGTCTGCTGCTGCTCGACGATGCTGTCGAGCGCGAACTGCAGGATGCCTATCGACTGGGTGGCGTCTGACATGGTGATCTCCTCGGCTCCGATCGGAGCGTCGGCCGTCCTGGCCAGAAGCCGAGCAGTCCATGCTCACCGTCTATTACGGCCCCCTCGGTCGGCGAGAGTTGCGGGGCGATCGCGATCTGAGTCACACCCGCTGATCAACGAAATGCGACGCGGGGGGTGCCTGGGGCACGTGTGTCCGCCGGTACGCGCTGCATCACGGAGAGATGGGTTGCCACCTCGAGTGCCAACTGGTCGTACCCCGCCGCAAGGACCTGTACCCGGCCCCGCAGCTCCTCGGGTGGGGGTCCTGAGGGACGAGCCGGGCCCGGCGGGCCGGGTCGGCCCGCCTCGACGGCAAGCCGCGTCGCGCGGAGGTGTGCACAGGCTGCCTCCAGATAGTCAGTCCACTGGTCGGGGACCATCGGCTCGTTCTGGGTTGGTCACGGCTCGTTGCCAGGCTTCTCGGAGGGGAGCGATGATCCTCCCGCACTCTCGGACCATGTCGGGGTCCTTGCGCAGGTTCGCCTCGACCAAATGGGAGAGCAGGAAGTCGTAGAGAGCGAGCAGGTCGCGACCACCGGCGAACCCGTCGGGCTCGAGACTGTGCTTCAGCATCCGCACAATGCGTTGGGCGTGCTGCAGCCGCTCGTTCGTGGTGAGGTAGTCCTGCGCGTCCAGGGAGAATCCGGCGATATCCACGTCGGCGGCCAGGCGGTCGTACAGCATGACGAGGAGCTGCGGCCCTGCGGCCGTCTGAATGGCCTGGCTCCGGTACTTGGCTGCGAGGTTGGTCGGGGGGGCCATGACGCTCAACCCCCGCTCGCCGAGCTCGTGCTGCTGGAGTTCGACGACAGCCGAGGCCGGCCGAGGAACTCGAGGAGGTCGAGCCGCCACCGAAGGCCTGGTTGAGGAAGGAGCTCTCGGACTGCAAGTGCGACAAGCGTCGTCTCCATGTTGGTGAATTCGGAGGTCAGGGCGGCCTGCTGGGTCGCCACCAGCTGCTGCTGCATGGAGATCTCGCTGCCCACCTGGGCCAGCGTGCCCTGCAGCCCGGCGATCGTGACCGGGATGACGCCGTTCGGTGCCAAGAGAGCGCTCGTGGCGATGTGGGCCAGGCCCTGCCCGAAGCCGGGCGCGTAGGTCACGTTGCCAATGGCGGTGTTCGACGTGATACCCGGTGCCGTGACCTGGACGACGAGCCCGTTGGCGCCGTCTCCGCTGTTGACCGAGCTGAGGAATTGGCCCGAACCCACCGCTGGAAGGCCGTTGATGGTGCCGGTTACGATCGGTCCCCGTGTAGGTCGAGCCGGCGGAGGTGAGGCCGAGCTGGTCGGGCCCCGATGCGGCCACTTGGAACGAGGCGCCGGATCCGTACGCCGCCGACGCCAACTGGAACTGATAGGCGCCGGGCGAACCGACCAACGCCGCTGAGGCGTCGATGCCGGCCTGTGCGAGGGCAGCGTTCATGCCGTTCACGACGTTGGCGACGGTCTCCCCGGCGGTGGCGGCGTAGGTGGCCGTGCCGGATCCTCCGGTCACGGTGTAGGTCTCCGCCTGGGAGAGCGCGGTACTCGGACGAGGCCCATGTCGACGAGCCGGCGTCCACCGCCTGCTGTGCGGACTGGCTGACCGAGATCGCATAGCTACCAGGCGACGTGTTGTCGTTGGCGCCGACGACGGAGACCTGACCGGCGTACGCCGGCAGCGCCGCGGTGAAGGTCCCACCCTCGGTGAACATGGCCTGCACGGCGGCCGGGTTCTTCGCATAGGCCGTCTCGAACGCGGCTTGGTTGAACGTGACCGTTCCCTGGCTGGTGATGGCCATGCCGGCAGACTCACCGGGAGTCCCGTCCGAGCCGGCGCCGGATGTCCCCACGGCCTCCCCGATGGCGGCCAGCACCTGCTGGGCCAGGCCGTTCAGCGACGGGTCTCCGTTGAGCGGGCCCGCTGTCTTCGTCTGCGTGTTGTACGCCGTGTCGGTGGAGATGGTCGAGAGCAGTTGGTTGGCCGCGCTCACGAGGGACTGGACGTGATCCGGCCACGCTCGAGCCGTCGGGAGACACAGTGATGGTCACCGGTGTCGTGCTCACCGAGACGAGATTGATCGCGATGCCGGGGAGCAGGCCCGACAGGGTGTTGGACTGGGAGGTCACCTGATATCCCCCCGTGCCGCCCACCGACACCACGGCGTTCTGGGCCGCCGTCGTCGTGAGGAGGGCGCCGAGCCCGGACCCGGCGAACGCCTGGGCGTCCACGGTGGTCGACGAGCCCGTTCCGGTCCCGTTCGACGTGAGCTCCAGGGCGTAGCTGTTGGTCGCCGACCTGGAGGGCGTTGGCGGTGACGCCCACCCCGGCACCGTTGATGGCCGAGACCACCGAGCTGAGAGAGCCACCGCCGACGGAGAGGTTGGCCGCCTTCATGGAGCCGGCGCTCAGCCCCCCGTGATGCCGACGGTCACGGTCCCGCCCGAACCCGAGTTCAGCACGACCGACGTCGTCCCCGACCCGGAGATGTCGGACACGGTGGTCGACGTGCCGTCCACGTTGATCACGCCGTCGGTGCCGGCGACGGTCGAACCGGCCGACAGGCCGAGGGTGGAGAGGCTCGAACCTCCGGTGATCTGCAGGGATGCCGCAGAGCCCTGCTGGGTCGTCGCAACGGACAGCTCCCCGGACGCGAGAGGCCGAAGCGGTGAGAGCGCCCCCGGAGGCCGCCTGCACGGCCTGAGCCAATTGGCTGGGCGTGTACGTGCCTGCGGCCAACGTGAGGCTTTGGGCGACGCCGTCGATCTGCGACGTCGAGCTGGTCGTTCGATGCGCCGATGGTGGTGCTGGCCGCGACGGGCGTCGTGCCCGAGACGGTCGCGCCGGCGGATGACTGGGTGACGGCGAGCGCGTGGTTGCCGGTGGCCAGGCCGGAACCCGCGTCCATGGAGGTGATGCCGAGGGCGGCGCCACCGGAGCCGATGAGGATCGAGCCGGAGTGCCACAATGTCGTTCGGCGATGCCACCGTTCCGGCGGAGATCTGGGTCGATCCCGACAGCCAGCTGGTCGACGGCGAACGTCAGCGAGCCGGTCTGGGTACCCGAGCTCACGCTCGCGGTGGCCGCGGAGGGGTTCGAGGATGCTGCTGCATAGGCCTCGTTGAACGCCGCGGGATACGCCAGGGCGTCGGCCGCTTGCTGGAGCGAGAGGAGCTGGGTGTTGATGGCCTGGTAGTCGGCGATCTTGTGTGTTGATCGTCGATTGCTCGGTCTGCAGATTGGTGAGCGGCTGCTCGTACACCGCCATCTCGGCGCTGATGATCGATTGTGTGTTCAGCCCGGAAACCAGGCCTGAGAAACTGACGGGCCCATTGACCATGTGACTAACCCCGCTCCCCTCGTGCTCTCGCGACTCGTGCCGGCCGGCACGGGCGGACCCCCTGCGCGGTCGCTGCCGCCCAGGGGGTCCTTCCCGTGGCTTCCCTTCTTCGGGTGAACCCTCTGCTGCCGGTTACTGCAGCAGCTTCAGGGCCAGGCTCGGCAGTTGCTCGGCCTGGGCGAGGATCGCCACACCCGACTGCTCGAGGATCTGGTCCGAGGTGAAAGCTGCCGTCTCCTTCGCCACGTTGACGTCCACCAGGTTGGCGTGGGCCGACTCGATGTTCTGCTGCGCCGTGGTCAGGTTCGAGGCGAGAGCCTGAATCTGGTTCTGCGTCGCACCGACGCCGGCAGCCTGGCTGGCGACCGTCGAGATGGCGGTTTGCACGGCGGTCATCGCCGTCTCTGCAGCCGCCACCGTTCCGATGCTGACCGCCAGGCGTGTTGACGGCGAGCGCCGTCGACGTTGCGGCGGCGATGGTGACGACCACCTGGTCGTTGGCGCTGTCGTAGGGTCCGACCTGGAAGGTCTCACCCGAGTACGTGCCACCGAGCAGCGGGGTGGTGCCGTAGGTCGTGCTGGTGGCGATCTGGTCGAGCTCGGCCTGCAAGCGAGGCGAACTCGGACTGCGCCGCAGCACTGGTGCTGGCGTCCTGAACACCGCCGTTGGCCGCTTCCGTGGCCAGCGTGTTCATGGTCTGGAGCACCGACGCCTCCTGGTTCAGGGCGCCCTGTGCCGTCTGGAGCACCGACACGGCGTCCTGGGCGTTGCTGATCGACTGCCCGTACCCGTTGGACTCCTCCTGCAGGTACTGGCCGACCAGGTATCCGGCCGGGTCGTCGGCCGCCGTCTGGATCTGCAAGCCCGATGAGAGCTTGTTGACCGCCGACGACAGCATGTCGCTGGTGGCGTCGAGGTTGTTGTAAGCCTCGACCGCCGTTGAGTTGTCGTTGATGAGAATGCCCGACATTGTTCGTCCTCCTGATGACTGTTGCCCTCCCTTTCGAGGAGGGGGAGCTTCCTTGCTCCGCTTCCTTCTACGTCCCGTCCGGGCGCCGAGTTCAGGTGCCGCACGGGCACGATTCGGCCCAACGGGCCCGCGCCCGGCCCGCGGATCGCCATGCTCCGCCTCGCCGGACGTTCGGTTCCTGCTGTTCCGTCACCTGGCGCACGGGACAGCAACGAGGGGTTTTGCATGATTTGGCTATACGTCCGCGCCGCGGTGTCGATAACCCATCTGTGTCACGGACTGCGGCACGGGCGCGTGCTCATCACATGGCGTTGGGGAACGAGGGAGAAGAGGCACTCCATGTCGGTAATCCGCGAGGTGCTGGCGTCTGGCCCAAGGGCGGACGGGGAGACCAGCGACCTTCGAAGCGCGGCTGACGGTCTCTGGGCCGAGTACTGGCGGGACCGCTCGCGTGAGCACAGAAATCGGCTCGTGATCTTCTATGCGCCGTTGGTCACCATTGTGGCCAAGCGCTTCGCCCGCCGTTCTCGCTCGGCCGATGGCGTGGAGGAGCTGTGCTCGTTCGGGACTTTTGGCCTCATTGACGCGATCGAGCGATGGGACGCCTCGGCCGGGTTCCAGTTCGCCACCTATGCGACACGGCGGATCCAGGGCGCCATCATCGACGAGCTCCGGCACGAGGATTTCCTTCCGAAGCGGTTGCGGGCGCGGGTCCAGGTCTTCCATGCCACGCGTGAAGACCTGCAGTCCAGGCTCCGGCGGACACCGACCATTGTGGAGATCGCCGCCGAACTGGGGGTCGATGTCAGCGAGGCGATCACGCTGCGCGACGAGGCGACCTCACTCACCCATCTCGCTCCGCTGACCGAGGGGACCGAGGCATCCGAGGGCCGGATCCTGGCTTCGGCGACGATGGACCTTTCGCCGAGCGAGGGGGCGGAGAGGGCCGTCATGAACGACTCGGTCAAGGCCGCCCTGCGTCGCCTGACCGAGCGGCAGCGAACGGCACTGGTCCTGTACTTCCTCGAAGGGCTGGCCAAGAGCGAGATCGCCGACATACTCGGCGTCGGCCGCCCCCGCGTCACCCAGCTGGTCCAGCAGGGCCTGCACAATCTCCGCATTGAGCTCGGCCTCGACCAGTCCTCGGACATCGACGACCTCCTCCCCGACCCCGTGCGCCGGTAACCCGGCAGGTGCGCCGCCAGGCGGTCAACGGCCGCCCGGCGGCGTGATCGTGCGCTCGCTCGACGCTGACCCGATCACTCCGGCGGCCTGCGTGCAGGCGAGCGTCGATGTCCGCCAGGCGGGCGCGGACCGTCGCCACGGCCACCGACCTGGGAGAAGCGGCGAGAAGCGGCCTGCCGGGCGCGGCCGACCTTGACCGCCGTGACTCCCGGTTCGGACGCCATGGCGCGTAGGAGAGCAGTGGCTTGCTCCACGTCGGGCTCGGCCCACGCCGAACCGGGCGGGTAGCGGTACTCATCGGCCGGGATCATCACGGGCTCGGAGGCCACGAGGCCACTGTCTTCGATCCGTCTGGAACTCGAGCGACGCCGGAGTCGCGGTCACGACCGTCGAGGTCCCCCACGACATCGCCTTGGCGACCGCCCCGAGTCCGCCGTCGGCCCGGTGCAACGAGAGATAGCAGTCGGCGTCGGCGAGAAGCCGGTCCCCGTCGGCGGCCGACCAGGGGTCGAGTTGGCGCACCGTCACGTCGGAACGGCCCTCGGCGGCGTCGAGGAGTCGGCCGTGCTCTTCGGGGTAGTGGTCGGCGTGGATGGTGTCGATGATCAGACGGTGACCGTCCCCCGGTGCGAAGGCCGCAGAGTACGCGGCCACTGCGCCCAGCGGGTTCTGCCGGGCGAACCCGTTGTCGTAGTCGACGACGGACGCGAACACGAGCCCCACCGAACGCCCGCGGGGCCGGCGGCCTCGTGGGGAAGGGCTCCCACCGACCGGGACGGCGACGGGAAGGACGTGCCCGCCGTGCACCGATGAGGCAACGGTGGCTCCCCACGACGTGGGCGTCCACACTTCGTGCACCATGTGGGCCGCGTCGGCCATCGACGTGGAGGGCACCGGCAGGTCCCAGACCCACAGCCCGATGGTGTAGCGACCCTCGAACAGGCCCGGGCCCGAGTCGAGGACGAAATCGGTCATCTGGTCCGGGTGCACCACCAGCAGGTTCACGTCGAAGGGGAAGTTCGAAGGGCCCCGATGCGACCAGGGCTGACCACGATCTCGCTCGTCGCGGTGGTACGACGTCGTCGAGATCGGCACGCCGCCACGACGGAGTGCGCTGGCCATCCGGCGGGCCACGTCGGCTTCGACGCTGGTTCCCTCGAACGGGCCGACGATGTTCAGGCCTCCTCGCCTGGTGGTCGGCGTCACGTCGAGAACTCGGACGCGATCGATGCGGTGCGGATTCGAGCCGGCGGTGAACGGTCCCGGCCGACCGGGCCACTGCGCCGGTCGATGCCGGCGGCGGGGGCTGGCGGGGTCTCGAAACGGCGCCGTTGCCGGGTTCCGGGCCGACCTGGCGCGCTGCCGCCCGCCAGCGCCGAGCGCAGGCCAGGGGCGAGACGGTCGATCTCCTCTTCAGAAGCGAGCCTGGCGTCCGGCTCCAGGTCGTCGAGTGCGGCCCGCGCCATGTCCACGGCAACGGGATCTCCGAACGACCCGTGGAGCGCCGCCGCCGCCCTCACTCTGACGACAGGATCAACCTGGCCGTCGAGCCCGATCGCCACCAGCGGGCACGACGCCGCCAGCCCTCGTTGTCGCAACCGGGCGGACCAGACCAGGGCGCGCGCCAGGGGCAGTCGGGGCGCCACACTGGCAGCGGCGGCCAAAGGTTCGAGACGGTCGGGGAACCGAGACCACGCGCCGTCCAACAGGACATCGGCCAAGGGTGGCGGCTGACGAAGCACCCGGCCCAGCATCGGGACGAGGTCCTCGGGCGACAGCGACGCGGTGATCTCGGCCGGGGACCGCTTGGCCTGCAGCAACCAGCGCACCAGTTCGCCGACATCGGCCTCGAGCACACCGGCGGATCGCACGGCGTCCAGCACGACGTCGGCCGCCTCGCCGTAGCGGCCGAGGGAGGCCAATGCCTCGCCGCGGATGGCGGCCACCACGTGCGGTCCGTACTCCATGCCGTCGTCGTCCCGCCCCCGGTCGGGAATGCGGGCCAGGATCGCCAGGCCTTCCACTGTCTCCCCCATGGCGAGGCGCGTCCTCCCCTCGGCAACGTCGGCCGCCACCTGACTCCTCGAAATCTGCCGCAGCTCCGACAACCGCGACAGGGCCTCGTCGAAGCGCCCGATGCGCCCCAGGATGTACACCAGGTTGCTCACCGCCAAGCGCCTGGTGATCGGATCGGTGGCCGACGCCGCGGCCTCCGACAGTCGCTCGACCGCTTCCTCGCTGTACCCGGCGGATTCCAGGGCCCGGCCGAGGTTCATCAGGCCGTACGAGCGGTCCACCTCTTCGTCGTCGAGTGCGGCGCGGGCAAGTTCGAGATTGCGCTCGGCCTTGTTGCGGTCGTCGAAGACCTCGGCGATGTAGCCGTGATGAATCAGACGGGCCCCCGACAGGTACGCGGTGCGGAGGGGCCGACCGGGGTCGTCCGCGGCGACCACCTGCTCGTGCAGCCGATGCCGCCACGTCGACGATCGTCGCCGGAATACCCGAATCGCGGTGTGCACGGAGCGGGGATTCCCCGGCCCGTGGAGGTTCTCGATCGCAACGAGGTAGGCCTCCACGTCCGCTTCGGGATCGGCGAGCTGGGCCCGCAAGGCGTCAGGGTCGGCCTGGAGCCGCTCATCAGCATCGATCGACAGCACCCATTCTCCTGTGGCGTGAGCCAGCGCCGCGTTCCGGGCGACCGCGAAGGAATCCTTCCAGTCGCCCTCGACGACTATTGCGCCCGCATGGCGGGCGACCTCTACTGTCCGGTCGCTCGAGCCCGTGTCGTAGACCACGATTTCGTCGACGGCGTCGCGCACCGACTCCAGGCAGGCGCCGAGCATCTGCTCTTCGTCCTTGACGATCAGGCAGGCCGTCAACACGATGGGGCGGCGGAGCGCATCAGGGCCCCATTTCTCCTCGAAACGGACCTGGTTCTCGTCCTGCGTCACCCGCCAGTCGATCGCATTGGAGTCGAACGAGGCATGGCCGTGATGATGGACGAAAGAAGCGTGGGCTATGAGCAGCCGAAGATCGCTCTCCAGAAGCCGTCGGCAGAGGTCGTCGTCTTCGAACCCGCCGATCTCGAACCGCTCGTCGAATCCACCGAGCGCATGGAAGGACGACGGCGCGGACGGCGAGACAGAATCCGACCAACCGCCGTGCCTCCGAGGTCTGCCCGCGGTGCGCGCTCCGCCACGCCGCCGCGAACTCGGCGAAGGCATCCGGCTCCATCCCGGGGTCGGGGACGGCCATCGTCATCTGGTCGCCCGAGACGTTGTCCGAGCGCGGGCCGACGGCTCCGACGTCGCGCCGCTCGAACGGGGCGAGGAGTTCGTCGAGCCAGCCCACCGGAACGACGGTGTCGCTGTTCAAAAAGACGATGACTGCCCTCCCGGGACTTTGCCGCCCCCTGGTTGCAGCCGCCGGCGAATCCCCGGTTCTCATCGTTGGCGACGACCTCCAACCATGGGTACGACACCAGTCCTTCCCGGGTCCCGTCAGTCGACCCGTTGTCCACGACGACGACATGGTCGTCGGCCCTCAACGTCGGCCGAAGTGACCGCAGGCACCTCTCAGTGTGTTCCCAGGCATTCCAGGCCGGTATGACGATCGTGGCCGCCGGACGAACGACTGCGGGCACAGATGCAAGGGGGGTAGCGTGGGCGCAGTTCGCCGTCGGTTGCACCTGGCGCATGACGGGTACAACGTCCCACGGAGGAATGGAATTGAGGGGTGTGTGAAATAGGCGTGAGTAATAGGGGTGGTCGAACGTTGCCAACTCAATGTTGACCCTGCTTGACGTCGATGAACTGCTTGAATCCGCAGCAGCGCTCGATTCGTCGACGCCTGCCGCCCGGCTCCGCGGCGGCCGCGATGACCTCGTGCATGCGGCCGTGCTTCTGTCCTACGCCCGTCACGTCCTGTCGGTCGACATCGGTGCATTGCGTGCCATCGCCGACGCACCGGCACCGGACCTGCAGGACCTTGTCGAGGACCTGCCCCGCGTGCTCCAGGAAGCCTCTATCGGCGGTGGATGGTCGCTGTCTCCCGATGCGCCGGCGACCTCGGCATCGGCGCGCCAGGCCGTGGAGGGTGCGGCGGACGGACTGATGCCGGCTCATGGCGATTTGGCCCGCATCGATCTTGGATCGCCCGGGGAGGTGGAGGGCGCATTGCAGGATCTCGAGATGCAGCGCGCCATGGTCGTCGAATCACGGGAATTGGTCGAGAAGAAGGTGCGTGAGCTTCAGGCTCTTCTCGTCGCGCAGTACAAGCAGGGGATCGCCGATCCCGACGATTGGATCCGTTAGCCGCGATTCAGGCTCGACCGGCCTGCGCCACCGTCTCGTACCAGGACGCTCACCGCTGCCACGGAGAGCGTTCGCTGATTGGAGCCCGTCGGCTACGTGGCACTGACGAAAGACGAATAGACAACGATGTTGGACAGGTAGTGGCCCGTCTGAGGGTCGAATGCACCCCCGCAGGTGACCAATTGGAGTGCACTCGATCCGTTCGAGCCGTAGACCTTCTGGTCGGGGAACGCTGTCTTCTGGTATTCGACGACCGAGGTCACCTTGAAGGTCGCAATGACGCCATCCGCAAGATTCACTTCAATCTGATTGCCGGGCTGCAGGGTCCGAAGCTGGAAGAAGACCCCTGGTCCTTGGGATGAGTCCACGTGACCCAGGATCACCGCCGAACCGATCTGCCCGGGGGATGGACCTGGTGAGAACCAGCCGGGCACCTGCACACTGGTCGGGACCGCGACGGTCCCGTTTGCGTTCAGCCCCAGTTGGGTGAGCCAGACGGCGAGACCGATGGCGGGGATCCGCACCGCCACCGGCACCGAGCGGGCAACTGCGGCGGGCGCCGGGACGGTTGTCGCGGACACCGTCGCCGTGCGGCTCGGGCAGTGGCGATGCGGTGTTGCCGGACCGGGCCGGCCAGGGGGTGCCGGTGTTCCTGCAGCCCGACAACGAGGCATGCGGTGCCGACGAGAAACAGCAGCACCGTCAGCGCCAGCAGAGATCTCGTGATCGTCTTGTTTCCCTCATGGAGACTGCGCCACATGTCCGGCGCGACTACGAGGCGTCGTTCTGCGGCGACGCCAGAACTCGACCGGCGCCGGCGACGAATGGTCAGCGCCATCGTCAGCCCGGCTGCGGCCAGGGCCGCGCCGCCCACGTACACCAGGGCCGGGTTCGGTGGATTGGGAGGCTCCACCGAAACCAGTTTGCGGGGCCCCCGTCGGAATGACTGCTGCAACGGTGCCCGACGTGCCGGCGACTCCGGCCGACCCGCCGGCTCCGCCAGCTCCCGCTCCCGGCTCCACCCAGTGCAGCGGCTCCATTGGCACCACCGGTCCCGGTCGGGGCCGACGTCGGCGTGGTCGTCGCGGCGGCGAAGACATCGGACACAGCGGTCATGCAGGTCACTGCGCTGCCACCACCGGTCGCCGTCCCGTTGCATTGGTTGACCGTCACGGGATCCGCCGTCGCCGCGCCCGTCACGGTGCAGGCGGCGGTCGGCTCGCCGGCAAACGTTCCCCCGCCGGTGACCGAACCGTTGCACTGCGTGACCGTGGCATTGGTCGTACTACTGGTCGGCGCGCAGGCCACCGTGCCACCCATGCCGGTCACCGATCCGATGCATTGATCAGTCGTGACGCCGGACTCCGGCGTTCCCGCCGGGACGTTGTTGGTGATGGTGACGTTGCAGTACACATTGCTGCCGCCACCCGTCACAATCCCGTTGCACTGGTTGACCGACGTGACGAGCTGCGTGGACATGGTCGTGCTCGTGACCGGGCCCAGGTTCAGCGGGCAGGACGGGATACACCACGCCTGCCGCCCCCAGGCACGCGCTCGTGGTCACCGTCGAACTGGTCGCTCCCGTTGCGCTCGTGAAGTTCTCCACCGAGACCGTGCACGTCACCTGGAACCCTGCCGTAATGGGGAAGTCCGGCGGGTTGCACTGGGTGACCGCTGGCGCACCCGATGCCGCTGAGGCCGGCGTCGCGGCGAGGCCGCCCAAGGCCAGCAACGAAATGGATCCCACTGCTGCAATGACAACGGTCAGCAGCACCTTGGACCAGCGCCTGTCGATCCGAGTCGCTGCGGCTGGATCTTGCGATGCACTCCGCTCACCACCGGGATTGGATCGCTCATCAGAATCCAGGCGATGTGGAACAGCCCGGAAATACGATCGTGGCCAAATTTGCGCACGATTCCCCTCTTCACCGGCCGCCGCTCAGGGCAGCCCTTGTAATATCGGAAAGAATATGCTTTAACTTATTTGCATGCAATCTATTTCCGTATTATAAGTTCAACCATTGTGACGACCTGGAACTTCCTCACCAACCACGGGCGGGCATTGCTCTGCATCGCCCACGATCCCGACGTCCGCATTCGCGACATTGCCGCGACCCTCGGGATCACGGAGCGTCGCGCCCACGGGATCGTCACCGACCTCACGGACGCGGGCTACCTGATCAAGACGAAGGAAGGAAGGCGGAACCGCTACGAGGTGCAGTCACACCTCCCCATCCCCGAGCCCACGGCACGGGAGCGGGCGATCGGAGAGGTGCTCGATCTTCTCGGCGGTGGATTGGATCCTGTCGAGAGAGGCGTGACCGGGTGCGTCAGCCGTTCGGAGCGGACTACGGCGCGACCCGATCTCATCTCATCCATCATTTCGCCGAGAGTCTCCTCGCTGATGAGGGAGGGGGTGTAGAAACCCACCCGATCGACCTGGCCGCCGAATCGGCCGGCGATGTCGGAGGCCACTTCCCTCGGAGAGCCCACTGCAGCGAGTGCGCCGAGCATGGCGTCATCGATCAGCCCCGGCATCTCGTCCCATCGACCCGACTTGGAGAGCCGGTTGAGCTCGGGTTGGAGCGCCTCCCAACCCTCGGCCTCGAGCACAGGGCGGTAGGCCGGCGTCGACGCGTAGAAGGCGACGAGCCACCGTCCAGCGATTCGGGCGGCCTCGAGCTCCTCTTCGGTCCGCCCGCAGCAGACGATGACCTCACCGGTCACGGTGAGCGAGGACCGGTCCCGACCAGCGCGTACGAGTCCTTCTGCAATGGCGGGGAGGCTGCGCCCGACGAAGTGGGCCGCCGTGTTGAATGGCATCACCAGCACCGCGTCCCCGACCTCAGCTGCCAGTCGGAGCATTTGAGGACCGAGCCCGCCCAGGGCGATGTCCGGAGGGCCGAACGGGTTGGGCCCGGGATTGAAGAGGGGTGGCATGAGCGTGTGCGACCAGAACTCGCCTTGGAAGTCGAGCGGCTCTCCGGTCTCCCAGGTCGCGAAGATGGCGCGCAGGGCACCGACCATCTCGCGCATGCGGGCAATGGGGCGATCGAACGAGGCGCCGTACCGCTTCTCGACCTGCGCCCTGATCTGGGAGCCGAGACCCAGAGTGAACCGGCCTTCCGAAAGGAGTTGCAGGTCGTACGCCTGATGGGCCAGCTGCACCGGGTTGCGCGGGAAGGCGATGGCGACGTTGGTCGCGAGCTCGAGCGTCCGGGTGGCACCGGCGGCCAGCACCAGGGGCGTGAAGACATCGTGGGGACCCTCGAACGTGAAGGTCGCCATCAACGCCCAGTTGCTCCAAGCGACGAGCGTGGGCCGGTGCCTCCGTCAGCCCGGACAGCATGGTGTCGAACTTCACTCGAACCTCCAATTGCAACGGCATCGGCGGTTGACGCGTCGTTCTCGCATGATCCGCGTCGGACAGGGTACGGGACCGGACGCGGGTGTTCCGATCGGAGCTCCCGTGCCCGAGCCAAGGAGGGTTCTGTTGCGCGTAGGCGGATCTGGCCGATTGCCGTCATGAGACTGCGACCCAAGAAGCGGATCGCCGTGGCGGAGCCCACGCGCGTCCTGGTCCGACGCCCCCGGTTCCGGCGGGCGGTCGCCACCGGATGTGGTGCTGCGCTCGCCCTCATCGTGGGCTCATCGGTCGTGCCACGCCACGCCCACACCCTCGGCGGGCGGGCGCTTCTCGACATACCCGCTGTCGTCTTCCTGGTGCTCGTCATCGCCTGCGCGAGGTCGAGTGCGGTGGAGCTCGACGCATTGGCCCGGTGGCGCGGCGGTCAGACCGCTGGTTCCGCCATGCGGATGCTGGTCACGGGCTTTGGCTACGCCATCGCGTTGATCGGCATGCTCTCCATGCTGTCGATCTCCGTGGGCCATCTGTTGCTCGGCGGCGCCATCGCCGGTGTCGTCATCGGGATCGCGGCTCAGCAGAGCCTCGGCAATGTCTTCGCCGGGTTCGTGCTCCTGATGGCCCGGCCCTTTGCCGTCGGCAATCGTGTCCGGGTTCGTTCGGGAGCCCTCGGTGGCGAGTTCTACGGCACCGTCACGTCCATGAGCCTGACCTACGTCTCGATCCTCACCGATGAGGGCATGCTCAAGGTTCCCAATTCGTCGCTCCTGGCGGCCGCCGTCGGGCCGTGGGACCGCAGCGCACCACGTCCACCATGGTCCGAGCACAATCGGGAGGAATCGTCACTGGTCGGCGCGGGCCGTGGAGCCGGCGTGCAGGGAGGAATCCGTTAGATCTCGAAACTCTCCCCCGGCTTGCGGTGAATGGTGAGCGCTGCCACGACTGCGCCCGCGAGAATCAGGCACCCGGACAGGAGCAACGCCTCGTGGAGCCCCGAACCGAAGGCGTTGTAGGCGGCGTTGACCACCTTGGTGGCGATATGCGCGACGGCCGCGTTCTTGTTGTGTTCGGCCTTCGTCGCCGCACCGCCACTCGAGGCACCACCCGTTTGGATCGCGTGCTCCACCAGGCTCTGGAAACTGGGTGGAATGCCGATCGCCTTCAGCCGGGCCGCCAGGTCACCGGTCAGCTTGGCGTTGACGATGGCGCCGAGGATGGCCACGCCGAACACCGCGCCCATCTCCCGACTCGTGTTGGTGGCCGAGGCGGCCATGCCGGATCGTTCCGGAGGCACCACCGTGAGGGGGACGGACGTCACGGGCACCAACAGCATGCCGATCCCGATGCCCGCCAACGGAAGGACCCATCCCAGGGTTCCGAAGTCGACCGTGGGTGACAGCACAGTGTTGGCGACCAGGATCCCGCCACCGGCCAGCAAGCACCCGATCGTCATCGGCCAGCGGGGCCCGATCCGCGCCACCAACGGGCCGGTGAGTGCGGAGGCGAGAATCAGCCCGGCCGCCATCGGCAGGAAATCGATCGCCGTCTGATAGGCGGAGGCGTTGGCGACGACCTGGAGGTAGAGCGCGGTGAAGAAGAAGATGGAGAAGGTGCCGAAGTAGGCGACGAACGCGACGAAGTTCGACCCGACGAACGGGGGCAGGCGGAACATCGACAGGTCCAACATCGGGCTCTTGACCCGTTTCTCGGTGATGACGAACGCAATGCCGGAGAGCGCGCACAGCGACGAAGAGCGTCACGATCCCGGGCGACGTGTAACCGGATTCCTCCCCTTGGATCACCGCGAACGAAAGACAGGCGAGGAAGCCGGCTCCGAAGATGAACCCCAGCACATCGATCCGGCGCCCCTGTCGGTCCGACGTCTCGGGGACCGCCACGGCCGCCAGAACGAAGGCGACGGCGCCGAAGCCCAGGTTGAACCAGAAGATGGCGCGCCAACTCGAGAATCCCACGAGCAACGCCGCCGATGACCGGCCCCAGGGCCAGCGCGAGGCCCGAGACCGCGGCCCACACGCCGAGCGCGTCGGCCCGAGTCTCACGGTCCGGGTACACGTGCCTGATGATGGACAGGGTGCCGGGCTCGCTGGCCGCGGCGCCGATCCCCATGATGACGCGGCCGGCGATGAGCCAGTCGACGTTCCCCGCCAGCGCCGCCACGACGGAGCCACCGCAGAAGATGGCCACGCCGACGAGCATGACGCGCTTGCGGCCGAGGATGTCCCCGAGCATGCCGGCCACCAGCATGAAACTGGCGAAGGTCAGGGCATAGCCGTTGACCACCCACTGCAGGGACGTGACGCCGGCGTGGAGATCGCTCTGGACATTGGCCAGGCCGACGCTGACGACCGTGTTGTCCAGGAAGGTGAGAAACAGGACACCGCACAACGTGGCCAGCGCGAGCGCCTGGGCGGCCGATCCGAGCCCGCCCTTCTTGATGTCGAAGCCGGGTGGAGCGCCCTCGGCGCTGAGGCCCTGGGAATCTCCCTGCGTCAACAACGGAAGTCCTCCCTCGGGCTTCCCCGTGCCGGCGGGCCGCAGCTGGCATCTCATGGGCACGAGTTTTGCGTACCCAGCCGGCGGGTAGGGGAATCCTCAACGGGGTGCCGTCGGGAGCGGCGGTGAGAGCCGGCGCTCCGGCGGCGAACCCCTCGGACGCATTCGTGGATTCGGTGTGGCTGGCTACGAGCACGGAGGATCGGCGGTCGGTGTGGGTACGGCAGAGCAAGCACGCTCGCGCGTGAGTGAGTCCAATGACGAGCTGGCAGCGTTCTTCGACCTGATCGACTATCCCTACTACATAGTTACCGTTCGGTCACCTGAAGCGGACATGAGCGGCTGCCTGGCCGGCTTCGTCACGCAGTGCAGCATCGACCCGCCGAACTTCCTGGTCTGCATTTCGAAGGTCAATCACACCTTCGGCGTGGCCGAGCGTTCGCCGGGCATGGGTCTCCATCTCCTCGGCCGGCATCAGGTCGACCTCGCTCGCCTCTTCGGAGAGGAGACGGGTGACGTCGTCGACAAATTCGCAGTCGGTCGATTGGCGTCTCGGGACCACCGGCGCGCCGCTGCTGGTGGACGCTGCCGTCAGCATGGAAGGGCAGGTCCTCGGCCATTTCTCCGTGGGTGATCATGAGGCCTTCGTCATGCGGGGCGTTCGAGCGGTCGCGGGCGGGCATGCCGGCCTGCTGACGTTCAGGAGCGCCCCGCCGTTCCACCCCGGCCACCCGGCCTGAGAGCGACCCGGCACGCTGACGCCGATCAGCCCGGTGGAGCTCAACCGCCAGCACAGTGCCGGACAGGCAATCGTCAGGCGTGTGCGGCCCAGAAGTCGCGCAGCAGAGGAACCAGGTCGGCGGCCCGCTCATCGGGCCAGAACAACATGGCGCCAGGGACGAGCACGACCCGCTCGACGCCGGGGATCATGCTCTCCAACCGGTCCGCCCATTCCGCCGCGAAGAACGAGTCGCCGGTGCCCCAGGCCACCATTGTCGGGGCGTGCAATTCGGCCAGCAGCGGTGCGACCGCCATCAGGTCGGCCGCCGACGACGCAGTGAGGAGACGCTCCAGCCCCTTGCCCTGATCGGCGATGAACGGCGCGAGGTAGCTGGCCAGGATTGCGTCGGAGAGTTGCTCGGGGTGCGCGTAGCCCATGCCGAATCCGACTTCGGAGCGGGCCAGCGCCAGGTCAGCTGCCATGGCGGCCACCATCGGTCCGAACTCACCCGACTCGGCGAGGTCCACGAATGGCTTGAAGGCCTCCGGCGGGAAGTTGTCGTGCACGTCGCAGTTGGTGAGCGTCAGGGTGCGGATGCGGCCCGGGTAGTGCGCCGCAAAGACCTGGGCCACTGCGCCCCCGGTGTCATTGGCCACGACGTCGACCTGCGTGAGACCGAGGTCTTCGCACAACTCGTCGAGCAGGTCCGCCAGGCCCTTCAGGGACAGGTCGGCCGCATCGCCTTGCGGGACGGGCGTCGCAGCCGTGCGCGGGGAGATCGGGGGCGATGCAGCGACGCATCGCTCCCAGCTCCCACATCACGTTGCGCCAGATGTCCGCGTTGACGAGAACGCCGTGCACGAAAAGCGCAGCCGGCTTTTCTGTGTCTTCATCGCAGTGGTCGACGTACGCCACTTCGCCCCGATGCAGGGACACCGTCTGGCGCGGGAGCACGGTCGGAGCCATGCGAGTGGGCTGTGCACTGCCTGTCTTCGTTGGGGGGGTCATGCCTTGCACTTTACATACCAACTGCCTGTTTGTAAAGAGGGAGTTAGGCTTTCCCCGTGCCCACGCAGGCAGAACGCACTGAAGCCACCCGAGGTCGTCTGATCACGACGGCCCGCCGTCTCTTCGCGGAGAAAGGCTTCGCCGCCACGTCCACCGAGGAGATCCTCAGTGAAACCGCAGTCAGCCGCGGTGCGCTCTACCACCACTTCCCGAGCAAGACCGATCTTTTCCAGGCCACCTTCGAGCAGGTGGAGGACGAGCTCACGGCGCAGGTGCTGCAGGTCGCCGCCGCCGGTGGCGAGACCGACCCGATGCGGATCCTGCAGGTCGGCTTCGGCGCGTTCTTGGACCAGTGCCTGAACCCGGAGGTGCAGCGCATCGTGATGCTGGACGGTCCGACGGTCCTCGGATGGGATCTGTGGCATGAGCTCGACGAGCGCTACGCCTTCGGCACCATTAAGGCGGTGCTGACCGTGGCGGCGGACACGGGCCGGATTGAGCCGGCCACCGTCGAGCCCCTCACGCACCTGTTGCTGGGTGCCATCATGCAGGCCGGCATGGTGGTGGCCCGGTCCGACGACCCGCTGTCTGCGAAGGAGGCCATGACGGAGACGTTCGCAGGGATCGTCGCCGGTCTCTGAGGACCAGTTGTACCAGTCCTTCCTGCTTGACTATCGCCTGTGATCGGGCCTCCTTGTCGCGCCAAGCCGGCGGCCAAGCCGATTCTGCTTGCCGCGTGCACTCTGTCCATGGGACTCCTCTGCCTGGTGCTGCCGGGGTTCTCGCCTCCGGTCGCGGCGGACTCCTCCGTCGCCGGCACCGGACCCACCGCCCTGACACCGATCGACGTCGTGGGTGATCCCGTCGCCGGAGAAGGGGCAGCGGTGGCCGTCACGGTCGACGGCTCGCACAACCTGCACCTCGTCGGGGTGGCGCCGGACTCAGGCCGCGTGGTGTGGTCGAAGCCGTTCTCGGAGTCGTTGATCGACCCGAACTTCCCGCCGGGGCTCAGTCCGCTCGGCAACGAGGTGATCGATCTCGTCCCCGTCGTCAAGGCCGCCAATCCCCTGGTGGACGTCGAGGCGGTCAACATGACGACCGGCGCCGTCGCCTGGAAAGGCCCCCAGGACGTGCTCGTGGGGGACGTGCCGTCACCGTGCGCGCACATGACCGAGTTCTGCGTGACCGTGTACAACAAGGATGGATCCTCGACCACAGTCGTCCTGAGTCCCGCCGACGGTGACGTCGTCGGGCTGTTGAAGGGCGCCAGCAATGCCCTCGACGTGGACCTGTACGAGACCGACGCCAAGACGCCCACGATCGAGGCTCTGTCGGGGTCGGGCACCGTGCAGTGGACCAGGACGACGAATCAGATCTTCGGCGGCACCGGCTACGACCCGTATGTGGGCATCTTCACGTCCTACGGGAGCACCGAGGTGGCAACGGTCCCCCCGCCGAACGGCGACCACTCCGACGGCCTCGACAACTCCACGACCGTGGGCCTCTCCCTCGCCGACGGCAGCACCATGTGGAGTCTCCCCGGCCAATACGACTGCGACGGGAGTCTCGGGCTGCTGGTGCCCCCCGTGAACTGCGTGTACAAGGGCGTGTTGGCCAAAACGAAGAGCAACGCGAACGAATCCACCTACACGGGCCTGCAGATGAGCCTGCAGGGCTTCGATCCGGCAACCGGCGCGGCCACCTGGAACGTGCCGGTGCGCGACATCGACGACCTCACCAACGGGAACGCCGAATTCGTCGATGACAACAGCGTGCTCGTCCAGCTCGCCGACGGCACGAACGCCATCCTCGACACGTCGAGCGGGAAGACCAGTGCTGTCCCTCCCGGGCAGGTCTTCTGGTGCATCGGCGGCCACTCGTTCAAGGTCAACGAGGACAAGACGTTCAACAAGGCCGAGAACCGCCCGGAGGACAACGAGTACTACCCCTGCACGGAGAACGGCGACACAACGCAGACGTGGCCCTCGACGTCACCCGATCAGGTCGGCGTCACGGTGGACGGTGAGTTCATGTGGGCGACGACGCATGGTCTCGCCCGGCGCTCGGTCGGGCCCGCCGAAGGGGCGGCCTGAGGCCGCATCAGCCTGGACCCGAACCGCCCCTCTGCCGGACCCAGTCGGGGAGCCGAACGGGTCGTCCCCCGCTGTCGACGCACCCGTGCACGGTCACTGCGGTCGCCCGTGCCTCACCTTCCACGGCCAGGAGGTACGCAATCTGGAACGTGGCGCCGCGGACGGCGCCGATGCGCAGGGAGACCGCCACTTCGTCGTCGAAGCGCAGCGGTCGGCGGTACCGCACCGAGACTTCGAGGACGGGAAACTCACGGGCATCGCGGGCGTCTCCGCCGCGCACCGCGTCGTAGGGGTGACCGATGGCCCTGAGGTACTCGACCCGCGCCTCTTCGAGGTAGGGCAGATAGGCCGCGTGATGGATGATCCCCATGGCATCGGTCTCGGCGAAGCGGGTGCGCAGCCGGTGCGTGAACGGATAGTCCGCCGGATGGAGCGTGGGCTCGAGCGATTGGCGGGCCACGAGCCTTCCGCTACTCCCCCGGCGCGCCGGCGGAGGGCGGCCGGCGGCTCGACGCCAGACGGTTCACCCGATCCTGATTGAAGATGGCGAACTCACCGTCGGCCTCGACCGTGACCACACCACCCTGCACGATGCGACCCTTGCTGAAGATCCGGCGTTCGGTGACGTCGGTCACCCATCCCTCGAACACGGCTTCCTCGTCGGTGAGCGTGGGTCGCACGTAGCGCAGGGCCAGCGAGACGGTGGGCCCGACCGAGCCCACAATCGCATTGGCGGCGGTGAGGATGATGTCGAAGGTCGCGGCCAGCACCGCGCCGTGCACGCATCCGGGCGCCCCCTCGTAGGTCACGTCGAAGACCCCACGGCCGAGAGCCTTCGGAGGGTCGAAGTCGAGGACGACCGGCAACGCCACGGGATTGAACGGGCCGACCACCACGTCATAGGGCATCGCACCGCCGAGCGGCACGTCCTTCGGCGGGCCGTCCTCGTCGGGCGGGATGAACCGGGGCAGCGGGTCGGCCGGCAGGTGGGACTCGAGCTCGTCGGCGAGCGCGGCCAGCTGAGCGGTCAACCGGGTCGTCTCCGCCGCCGGTGGAGCAGTGCTGACCGACAAGCGGATGAGGCGACGCAGCACGTCAGCCAGCTCCAGCGCCTCGGGCTCCCGGCCGCGCAGCCCGGGATGGTTCTGGAATGACGTCGGCCTGGGGTCTGGCGTCAACACGGCGGGAACAGTACTGCCGGCTCTCGCCGGGCCGACATTCGGCGCCACCACGCACTTCGGCGCCGGATCGTCCCCGGTCGGCCGCCGCACTGCGCTCGTAACATGGCCGGGTGACCCCCGAACATGCAGTCCAGTTCACCTCCGGGAGCCCCGAGACCGTCCTCGACCCACTCCATCCGGAGTTGGCCGCCGCGCTCAGTGCCGCCCGATCCCTTGCTCCCGATCAGCGTCGCCAGGCGGTGGCGGCGGTGGCGGCCCGGGACCCGCACTGCCTGCAGGCCTGGGCCGACCTGGCCGAGCTGGCCGAAGACCCCATTGATCGGTACGCCTTCGCCCGCGTCGGCTACCACCGTGGGCTCGACGCGCTGCGAGCCGCCGGCTGGCGCGGCTCGGGCTACGTGCGCTGGCGCGACGAGCCCAACCGGGGCTTCCTCCGCTCGCTGCACATGCTGCAGCTGGCGGCGGGGTCCATCGGCGAAATGGACGAGGAGGTCCGCTGCGACCTCTTCCTGCGCCAGCTCGACCCCGAATGGGGCACCCGGGAGACCTGAACAGGTCCGCCCGCAGGTCTGTCCCGGCTCCGAAAGGGGGCGGCTGCACGTAGTTAGAGTGTCTAACTGTATGATGGTCGAAGTGTCTGTGACCTCACCCCCCTCTGCTGACGCGGCCCCGCACGGCAAAGCCGGTGCCCGCGCCGGCGCCAAGACGACCGCGACGCCCCCGGTGCTGGGCACCTACGGCCGGGTCGCGGCCTGGCTCTCCAAGCGGGTGGAGGTCGCGTTGGCCCAGGTCGAGCTGACGCTTCCCCAGTACCGGGTCCTCGGGATCCTGGCCGAGGGCTCCGCCGCCGCGTCGGGCCTGGCCGACCGCCTGGCGGTGCGGCGGCCCTCCATCACCGCCCTCATCGACGGCCTCGTCGCCCGCGGGCTGGTCGACCGTCGCCAGGAGGACACGGACCGCCGGCGGGTGGAGCTGCGCCTGACGCCGGAGGGCGCCGAGACGCTGGCCCGCGCCGACGTCGCCGTGGACGAGTACCTGATCGCCATTGCCGGCCACCTCCCGGACAAGGAGGAGGCCATGGCCCTGCGCTCGCTCGAGCTGTGGGCCCGGGCCATGGTCGAGTCCCGCAAGGGGCCGCGTCCAGGCACCGACGACACGAAGGTCGCGCGCGGGCGACCACCCGGTGCCGAAGGGGACGCCGCGATGAGCAAGACCGAGGACAGATACGGCGCGTCCGCCGGCGTGCAGACGACCGACACGGAGGCCGACGACCGGGACCGGAGCCGAAGACGGTGGGCCCACGCTGCCTTTCGCCGCCTACGTCCCGATGGGGGCGACGAGCCGCTACACCAAGCCCAAGGCCACCATCGACCCGGACCGCACCAAGTCGTGGCTCAAGCGTGCGACACCCATCGTCATGGCGCACAAGGTGGCGTGGTTCAGTGCGCTCATCTTCTCGTTCCTCGGCCTGATCATTCAGGTGTGGATCCCGAAAATCCTCCAAGAGGGCATCACCAACGCACTGATCAACAAGACGCAGCCGTTGCACAACTACGTGGAATTGATCGCCGTGCTGGCGTTGTTCACGGGGGCCTTCGGCTACATCTCGCGCAACAACCTCTTCAAGGTGGCGTACGCCATCGAGTTCGACCTGCGCAACATCCTCTACGAGCACTTCACCCGGATGTCGTTCCCCTTCTACGACCGCGTCCAGTCCGGGCAGCTGATCTCCCGGGCCAACTCGGACATCCGCTCGGTGCAGATGTACCTGACGTTCGCCCCGATGATCCTGGTGCAGTGCTCCATTGCGCTGGTCGCCTTCGCCTTCATGCTCTCCATCAGCGTCCCGCTGGCCTTCGTCGCCATGGCTTCCATGCCGTTCATCTACCTGGTCGGCATCAAAATGCGGAAGTCGCTCTTCCCCGTGTCATGGCTCATCCAGTCCCGGCTGGCCGAGGTGGCGACCGTGGTGGACGAGAACGTCAACGGCGTGCGCGTCGTGCGCAGCTTCGCCGCCGAGCAGCAGCAGCTGGGTCAGCTGGCCAAGGCGGCGGACCGGGTCCAGTGGGGCTACATCAAGGATGCCGATCTGCGCGCCCGCTACGCCCCGCTCGTCCAGAACCTCTCCCAGGTCGGCCTGGTCCTCGTCCTGCTGGTGGGCGGATGGTTCGTCATCCACGACCACCTGCCGGTCGCCTCCATCGTCTCGTTCAACCTCTACCTGGTCATGATGCAGGCCCCCTTCATGATGCTCGGGATGCTGATCATGATGGGTCAGCGCGCCTCGGCCTCGGCGGACCGGATTTACGAGATCATCGACGAGAAGCCCACCATCGTCGACCGACCCGACGCGATCGACCTCGTCAATTGCCAAGGTGACGTCGAGTTCGACGACGTCAGCTTCGCCTACGCCGACGACAGCCTGCTCTCCAAGACGAGCGACGACGGACCACGCCAGATCCTGCGCAACCTGAATCTGCACCTCCACCCGGGCGAGACCATCGCCCTGGTCGGGCGCACCGGGAGCGGCAAGTCCACCGTCGCCCGTGTCCTCGCCCGCTTCTACGACGCCACCGGTGGCCACGTCAGGGTCGACGGGCACGACGTGCGCGACCTCACGCTCGACCAGCCTGCGGGCCAACATCGGCGTCGTCCTCGACGAGCCCTTCCTCTTCTCCGTGTCGATCCGGGACAACATCGCCTACGGGCGACCGGACGCCTCCCTCGAAGAGGTCATGGCCGCGGCCGAGGCGGCCGGCGCCACCGGCTTCATCAACCGGCTGGCCGACGGCTACGACACCGTGGTCGGCGAGCGCGGCTACACACTTTCGGGCGGTCAGCGCCAGCGCATCGCCATCGCCCGGGCCCTGCTCATCAACCCGCCGATCCTCATCCTCGACGACGCCACCAGCGCCATCGACGTGAAGGTGGAGCAGCGCATCCACTCCTCGCTCCGGGTCCTGATGGAGGGGCGGACGACGCTGATCATCGCCCACCGCCTCTCGACCATCAGCCTGGCCGACCGGGTCGTCCTCCTCGACAGTGGCCGCATTGTGGCGGACGGGACGCACGCCGAGTTGCTGGCCTCGACGCCGCTCTACTCGGAGGTGCTGGCCCAGGCGGCCAAGGAGGAGGAGGCCGCGGAAGAAGTGGCGGCAGGCGTGGTCGAGGGCCTCGGCCTGGACGACATGGCGCTCGAGCCGGACGGCGTGGCGCTCCAGCCTGAGGACGGGCTTCTCCAGACCGACGACGAGGTCCTCGAGCCCGAGAAGGGTCAGGTCTGATGTTCGGCGGTGGAGGAGTCGGGCCGCCCATGGGCGGCGGCGGGGCCCCGGGCTCGGCCCAGGCGGGCCTGCCCTTCGGCGGCATCCCGCACGAGCTGCAGGCCGGCGTCGACCTGCTCCTGGCGGAGGAGCCCGACCGCGGCGATCCGGATGTCGTCTTCACCCAGCTGCCGTCGGAGCACGAGTCGAAGAAGCTGACGCTCACGTCGCTGCTCATGGAGTACCCCGGCATGTGCGCGCTGGCCGCCCTCCTGGTCGGGCTGATCGCCGTCTTCACCCAGCTCGGCCCGAGCCTCGTCTCCTACGCCATCAACCACGGTCTCACACCGCCCCACTACGACTACGGCGTCGTCATCCTCATGGCGGTGCTCTACCTGGTCTCCATCGTCGTGTCCGGCGGCGCCCAGTGGGGCCAGGCCCGGGTGACGGGCCGCCTCGCCTCGTGGGTCATGAACGACCTGCGCATCAAGGTGTTCCGCCACTTGCAGCGGCTCTCGCTCGACTTCTTCACCGAGGAGAAGGCCGGCGTCGTCATGAGCCGGATGACGAGCGACATCGAGAACCTGCAGCAGCTGCTGCAGGACGGGCTGGCCCAGTTCGCCATTCAGGGCCTGACCATGGTGGTCATCACCGTCTTCCTCTTCGCCACGAATGCGAAGCTGGCCGCCATCACGGTCTTCTGCGTGCTGCCTCCGCTCGTCATCATGTCGATCTGGTTCAAGCGAGCGTCCGAGCGCGGCTACGACAAGGTGCGCGACGGCATCGCGCTCGTGCTGGCCGACCTCTCGGAGAGCCTGCAGGGCGTCCGCATCGTCACGGCCCACAACCGGCAGCGCTACAACGTCGAGACGCACCGTGACATCGTCGGCTCCTACCGGGACGCCAACAACTACACGGGTCGGATCAACGGCATTTACGGTCCGGGGTCACAGGTCATCAGCGTCTTCGGCCAGCTGCTCATTCTGGGCATCGGCGGGACCATGTACCTGCATCACCCCCAGGAGATCAACCTCGGCCAGCTGACCGCCTTCTTCCTCTACGTGAACCGGTTCTTCGCCCCGATTCAGTTGCTGGTGCAGCAGTACAACAGCTTCCAGCAAGGCCGGGCCTCGGTGTTCAAGCTGCAGGGGCTGCTCGAAACCGAGCCCTCGGTGCTGGAGGCCACCGACGCGGTGGAGCTGCCCAAAATCAAGGGCCAGATCCACTTCGACCACGTCTCCTTCGGCTACGACCCGGCGGTTCCGGTGCTGCACGACGTCGACCTGACCATCGAACCCGGCGAGACGGTGGCCTTCGTCGGCGCCACCGGCGCGGGCAAGTCGACCATGGCCAAGCTGGTCACGCGGTTCTACGACCCCACGGCGGGCCGGGTGCTCATCGACGGCTTCGACTTGAAGCAGGTGACGCTGTCCTCGCTGCGCAGGCAGCTCGGTGTCGTCCCGCAGGAACCCTTCCTCTTCGCCGGCACCATCCGGGACAACATCGCCTTCGCCCGGCCCGACGCGGCCGACGACGAGGTCTGGAACGCGGTCCACCAGGTCGGCCTCGGTGAGCTCGTGCAACGGCTCCCCTACGGCCTCGACACGCCGGTCCACGAGCGGGGGCAGTCGCTGTCCTCGGGGGAACGCCAGCTCATCGCCCTCGGGCGGGCCTTCATGGCCGAACCGCGAGTCCTCGTCCTCGACGAAGCGACCTCGAACCTCGACCTCAAGTCCGAGACGATGGTGGAGGCGGCGCTCGACGTGCTGCTCGAGGGGCGCACGGCGGTCCTGATCGCGCACCGGCTGTCCACCGCCATGCGGGCCGACCGCATCGTCGTGGTCGGCGACGGCAACCTGCTCGAGGTCGGCTCGCACGACGAGCTCGTCGCGCTCGGCGGCCACTACGCCGAGATGTACAGCACCTGGATCAACCAGTCGCACGCTGTGTAGCGCCGGCCGGCGACGCTACACGGGCACCGAAATGATGGCCACGGTGTTGCCGTCCGGGTCGAGCACCGTCGCCTTGCGCCCTCCCCCGACGTCTTCCATGCGGTCCGGGCGGATGTCCCGCTGCGCCAGCTCCGCCAGCGTGGCGGGGAGGTCGGCCACGGACAGCGCGACCAGGCCCTGGCCGGCCCGGGCGGCGTCGACCACGACGTAGAGCCAGGCCGACTCGGCCAGACGCCACATCACCTCGTCGACCGCGACCTCGACATCGGCCGGCCGGCCGAGGAGGCGCTCGAAGAAGTCCCGGCCCGTGGCCAGGCTCGTGACGGGCACGCCCGGTGAACGCGATCTCGACGTCCATGACGGCGACGCTACCGATCAGGCGCCGGCCCTGCGCCACTGGCCCTGCTCCACTGGCTGCAGCGTCGCCCGGTAGCGGGCGTCCCACCGGTCATAGGTCGTCCGCAACGCAGCGCCCGGCCAGTCGGCGGGCAGCAGCTCGGCGGGCAACAGCGGATCCGCCTGCAGGTGCCGGAGCACCGCGGCCGAGAGCTCGAACCCCGGCGCCAGCGCCTGCGGGACGGTCGGGGGTGAGCGCCTGCAGGTCTCCCAACAGGCCGTCGGGCCCGGCCGGACCACGCCGGCAGGTCCCAGAGCCGCTGCGCCAACGCCGCCGCGTCCTCGGGCCGCGCCGTCATCAGCTCCACGTCGCCGTCCAGGGCGTCGGGCAGCTGCAGCGCCAGGTTGGCCGGGCGCATCCACACGCCCTCGCGCAGCTCGGCCAGGCGCCCGTAGGACAGGGTCCGGCGACGGGCGGCCCGGACCTCGGCCGAGCTGCCGGTCGTGGTGATCACGGCGAGCCACCACTCCCCGCCGTACGGGGCGGTCGCCCCGGCGCGGCTGGCCGACTGGCGCGACTGGCGCGCCGCCAGGTGGCCCGCCAACCGGTAGCGGCCGGCCCCGTCGGACGTCGCCTCACCGCTGGCCACCATGCGGCTGAGCGCCACCCGGGCCCGGTTCTCGCTGATGCCGAAGAGGCCGGTCAGGCGCACGAGCTGGGCCACCGGCAGCTCGGGCGGATCCATGCCGAGCAGCGCGCTGGCCAGGACGGACCGGGCCGTCAGCGGCGGGGCGGGCCTGGTCGCTCCGGGCCGGTCCTGGCGGTCCGGCCGGTATTACGCGGTTGTGTCACTTGATTGATTCCAGTAATATAGAGGGCATGGCCAGCACCATGGTGCCCGAAGCCGCCGACCGGCCCGACGTCCTGCCCAGCGAGCGGCTGCTCGCCAACGGCATGGCCATTCCGGCGTTGCGCAAGGACCTGCGCCACATCGACAACGTCCGCAACGCCATGTCGGTGGCCGCGGTGTGGTTCTGGGTGGCCCTCATCATCGGTGGCGCGGTCTGGCTCGACCAGTGGTGGAGCTATGTCATCGCCTTCGTCCTCATGGGCCCCATGTACGCCCGCTTCGCCATCCTGATGCACGAGGCGGCGCACAAGCTGCTCTTCACCAACAAGCGGTGGAACGACTGGATCGGCAAGTGGGTCGTGGCCTATCCCGTCTTCACGCCGGTGCAGCTCTACCGACGGGTGCACTTCGCCCACCACAAGGACGAGTTCGGCCCCGACGAGCCCGACATGGCGTTCTACTCGCCGTACCCGTGCACGCGGCGGGCGCTGCGCCGGCGCCTGTTCCGCGACGCCGTCGGGATCAGCGGGTGGAAGAACTTCGTGCCGCTGGTCAAGAACACGCGCCGCAAGCCCTTCCGGCCCATCGGGCTGTCGATCTTCGCCGTCCAGGCCGTGCTCTGGGCCGTCATGTGGGCGGCCACCGGCCGCTGGTGGATCTACCCGCTGCTGTGGTTCCTGCCCTGGATGACCGAGTGGCGCGTCATCAACCGCCTGCGCTCCATCGCCGAGCACGGGGGGATGGAGCGCAGCTCCGACCGCCGGGCCACCACGCACAACGTGCGCCAGTCGTGGCTCGCCCGCTTCTGGATCGTGCCGTACAACACCGGCTGGCACCTGGCCCACCACGTCGACATGGGCGTGCCGTGGCGCAACCTGCCCGCCTTCCACGCCGAGCTGGAGCGGGCCGGCTACGTCACCGCCGGGCATCACCTACAAGAGCTACTGGGCGCTCTGGAAGGCGCTCTCGAGCGCCGACGAGACGACCGAGGTCAAGGCGGCTGCCGCCTGACGCTGCGGTGCCGCCTGACGCCGGCTCGCTGCGCCGGGCCCGGCGCCGGCACCTGCCACCGTGGTTTCACCCCTGTGACCGCAGGGCACAGACCGAACGTGCACAGCGTGGGGACGCGGGAACGCCCGCCTGGCACGGTCGCCGCTCTGCGCTGGGCCCCCGCCGCCGGCGGGTGCGCCCTCCTTGTGGTGGCGGTGCTGCTCGCCCCGCACCACGCCCGGGCGGCCGCGGCCCAGGACTGGCCGCCGTTCGTCCTGGTGGCCGGCCTCCTGCTCGTCGGCCTCGTCGCCGACGGCGACCGGCCTGTTCGCCACCGGCGGCCACGTCCTGGCCCGCCTCGCCCCCAACGGCGTGCTGCTCTACGTCGGGACCGTGCTGCTGGTCCTCGCCGTGACGACGCTGCTGAACCTCGACACGTCGGTCACCTTCCTCACGCCCGTCCTGGTCTACGCCGCCCGCAGCCGCGGCGAGGGCGAGGCACCGCTCCTCTACGCCTGCCTGCTCCTCTCCAACGCCGGGTCACTCCTGCTGCCCGGCTCGAACCTCACGAACCTGATCGTCCTCGGCCACCTCCACCTGTCGGGTGGCGCCTTCTTCGCCCACATGGCGCTGCCCGCGCTGGCGGCCGCCGCCGTGACCGCGCTCATCGTCGGCGTCGTGCACCACCGCGCCGCTGCGCACCACCGCCGCCCCGACGATGGAACCCGAGCGACCCGTGCTGGGCGTCGGCCTGGTGGCCATCGTCGTCGTCACCGTGCTCGTCGTGGCGCTGCGCGCGCCGGCGCTGCCGGTGGCCGCCGTCGGGCTCGTCGGCCGTCGCCCTGCGCTCGTGGCGCAGCGGCGATGCCGGCGAGCTCGGCCCGGTCGGCGGCGCGGATCCTCGGTGTCCCCGTGCTGGTCGGGCTCTTCGGCCTGGCCGTGGCGCTGGGCACGCTCGGGCGCTCCTGGTCGGGGCCCGCCACACTGCTGTCCCACCTCGACGCCTGGGGCACCGCGGCCGTGGCCGCCCTGACGAGCGTGGCGGTGAACAACCTCCCGGCGGCGTCGCTCCTGGCGGCGCGCCAACCGCCGCACCCCTTCGCGCTCCTCATCGGTCTCAACGTGGGCCCGAACCTGTTCGTGACCGGCTCGCTGGCCTGGATCCTGTGGCTGCGGGCCGCCGCGACGCCGGCGGCCACCCCGAGGTGCGGCGGGCCAGCCTGCTGGGGCTGGTCAGCGTCCCCCTCGCCATTGCGGCCGCGGTCGGCGTGCTGCTGCTCAGCGGCGCCAGCTGAGCGGCGGAGCCGTGCTCGCGGCGTCAGCCCTGCATGGCGATGTGGTCGGTGCGCACGATGATGCGGATGCGGGCATCACCCTCGCGGCGACCCGGAAAGGAGTCCACGCCGAGGTACTTCTTGGCCATGGCGTCGACCTGGGCGTCGGCACCGTCGGTCGTGATCGTCGGTGACGGTGCCCCGGAACGCCACGACGTTGTAGGCATCGTCGGGATCGATCACCGTGACGGCGACGCGGCCGTCCCGTTCGAGGTTGCGGGCCTTCTTGCGGCTCTGGGACGTGTTGAACACGACGTCGTCGCCGTCGAGGTCGATCCACAGCGGTGTGATCTGCGGTGATCCGTCGGGGTTCAGCGTGGCCAGCGAGGCCAGCACGGGCCGGGCGATCAGTGCACGGGCCTTCTCGGACAGGACGTCGGCCATGCGCAGGGCTCCTTCTTCTCGATTCGTCTGTCCGCGCCGGTCGCGGTCAGTCGGACGCCAGAGGTAAAGGCCCCGTCGGCCGCCGGTCTCAGTCCGCGCTCGACCCCGAGCGCCTGGCGCAGGACGAGCGCCGACTCGCGCTGGGCGCGCTTGGAGACGGCCGCCGACGTCACCAGCGCCGAGCCGTGGAAGGTGCCGGGGAACTGGTGCAGCTCCACCGAGACACCGGCCTGCAGCAGGCGTTGGGCGTAGGTGATCCCCTCGTCGCGCAGCGGGTCGTTCTCGGCGGTCGAGACGTAGGCCGGCGGCAACCCGGACAGGTCCTCGGCGCGGGCCGGCGCCGCATAGGCCGGCACGTCGTCGGATCCGTAGAGCGGACCGAGATACGCCTGCCAGCTCTGCACGGCCAGCGGCCGGTTCCACATGGGCGAGTCCACGAAGGTCTGCATGGACGGCGTCTGCAGCCGGTCGTCGAGCTCGGGGATCGCCAGCAGCTGGAAGCAGACGGCCGGGCCGCCCCGGTCGCGGGCGAAGAGGGCGGTCGCGGCCGAGAGCCCGCCGCCGGCGCTGGCCCCGGTCAGGGCCACCCGTTCGGTGTCCACACCCAGCGCATCCGCCTCGGCGTGCAGGTAGCGCAGCGCGGCGTAGCAGTCGTGCAGGCCCGCCGGGTAGGGGTGCTCGGGCGCCAGGCGGTAGTCGACGGAAACGACGACGGCGCCCGTGTCTCTCGCCATGACCGCCGCGCCGGCGTGCTCGGCCTCGACGCTGCCGATCACGAAGCCGCCCCCGTGGATCATGACGATGCCGGGCACGCGGGCCGCCGCCGCTGCGCCCTTCGGGCGGTAGAGCCGCACCGGGACGTCCGGATCGTCCTCCCAGCCGGGGACCATGCGGTCCTCGATGTCGAGCGTCTCGATCCCGGGGATGTCGATCCGGATGGCGACGAGGATCTCCTCGAAGGCCCGGCGCGCCGCCACCGGGTCCGCCAGGTCCATCTTGGGCAGCAGCTCCACCATGGCCGCCAGCTCCGGGTCGATCACGACCGTCCCTCCCCCGTTCACTCGATGCGCACTCGTGCGACGTGCGACTATTTGGGCTGCATCCGGATGCCGGCGTCGATGCGGATCGACTCGGCGTTGATGTACGAGTTGGAGAGCAGCTCGAGCGCCAGCGTGGCGAACTCCGTCGAGTAGCCCAGGCGGTGCGGGAACAGCACGTCCTGGCTCAGCTTGCCCTTGAACGTCTCGGCGCCCTCGCCCTCGCCGTAGATCGGCGTGTCGATCAGCCCCGGCAGGATGGTGTTGACCCGGATGCCGACGACGGACAGGTCGCGCGCCACCGGCAGCGTCATGCCGACGACGCCGCCCTTGGACGACGAGTAGGCCGCCTGGCCGATCTGCCCGTCCTCGGCCGCCACCGAGGCGGTGTTCACGATGGCGCCGCGGGCGCCGTCCACGTCGGGCTCGTTCAGGCTCATCTTCGTGGCGGCCAGCCGGACGCAGTTGAACGTCCCGATGAGGTTGATCTCGATCACCCGGCGGTAGAGGTCGAGATCGTGCGCCGACGCGTAGTCGCCGTCGCGCCCGATGGTGCGCGTGGCCCAGCCGATGCCGGCGCAGTTCACCAGCGACTTGAGCGGCGCCATCTCGACGGCGGCGTCCACGGCGGCGATCACCTGCTCGGGGTTGGTCACGTCGGTCTGGACGAAGAGGCCGCCGATCTCCTTGGCCAGCGGCTCGCCCTTGTCCGCCTGGAGGTCGGCCACCACCACGCGCACACCCCGCTCGGCCAGCAGGCGTGAGGTGGCCAGCCCGAGCCCCGAGGCCCCTCCGGTGACGATCGCCGACGTGCCGTTCAGATCCATTTCGCTGCGACTCCTTGTGGGTTCTCCGTCGTCAGGCCCGCCCGCGGGCCCGCACCTGACGTGCCGGGCAGAGGATAGGGGGCGGCCCGGCCGCGGTCACATCTGCTCGGGCGCCTCGATGCCGAGCAGCGAGAGCCCGAGCTCCAGCACCCGTGCCGTGAGGTCGCAGAGCCCGAGCCGCGAGGCCCGCACCGCCTCGTCGTCGACCAGGACCCGGCAGGCCTCGTAGAAGGTGGTGAACGAGGTGGCCAGCTCGAAGAGGTAGGTGCAGAGCTTGGACGGGCTGCAGGTCTCCGCCGTCGCCTCCACCGCCGCCCCGAAACCCAGGAGGTGCAACGCCAGCGCGCGTTCCTGGGGCTCACCGAGCTGCGGCACCGCACCCGGTGCCGGCGGGGCCACGCCGGCCCGCCGGAAGATGGAGCGGACGCGGGCATGGGCGTACTGGAGGTAGGGCCCGGTGTCGCCCTCGAAGGCCAGCATCCGGTCCCAGTCGAAGACGTAGTCGCGCGTCCGCTCGGTGGACAGGTCGGCGTACTTGACCGCCCCGATCCCGAGCGCGTGCGCCACCGCGGCCTGGCGCTCGGGCGACAGGTCGCTCGAGCGTTCCTTCATGGCGGCGGCGGCCCGGTCGACCCCCTCGGTCAAGCAGGTCGATGAGACGCTCCGAGCCGCCGGCGCGGCTGGCCAACTTCTTGCCGTCGGTCCCGAGGACGAGGCCGAACGCGACGTGGACGGCCTCGTCGCTCCGTCGGGCAGGTAGCCGGCCAGCGCGGCGACGGCGAAGACGAGGCGCAGATGGAGGGACTGCTCGGCCGCCGACGACGTAGAGGAGCCGCGTGGCGCCGATGCCGGCCGGTGCGGTCGCGCACGCGGCCAGGTCGGTCGCCGGGTAGCCGTACCCGCCGTCGGACTTGCGCACGATGAGCGGGAGCGGCTCGCCGTTGCGGTTCTCGAAGCCCTCGGGGAACACGCAGAGCGCCCCGTCGTTCTCGACCAGCAGGCCCTTCTCGTCGAGCTCGGAGACGACGACCGGCAGCAGCGGGTTGTAGAAGCTCTCCCCCACGACGTCCTCGGGAGTGAGCAGGACGCCGAGCAGCTCGTAGACCTCGCCGGCGTGGCGCATGGACTCGGCCACGAAGATGCGCCAGAGGTGCAGCGTCTCGTCGTCGCCGCCCTGCAGCAGCACGACGCGGTTGCGGCAGCGCTCCGCGAAGCCGGGGTCGCTGTCGAACTGCCGGCGGGCCGCCGCGTAGAACTCGTTGAGGTCCCGCACGCTGAAGGACTCGGCGTCGGCGGCGCCGTCGACGTCGACCAGGTGCTCAATGAGCATGCCGAACGGCGTCCCCCAGTCGCCGATGTGGTTCTCGCGCCGGACGTCGTGGCCGAGGAACCCGAGCACCCGGGCCAGCGCGTCCCCGATGAGCGTGCTGCGCAGGTGGCCGACGTGCATCTCCTTGGCCACGTTCGGCGCCGAGTAGTCGATGACCACGGTCTCGGGGTGCGCCGCCAGCGCGACGCCCAGCCGCTCGTCGGCCGACAGCCGCGCCACCAAGTCGGCGACGAAGCTGTCCGACAGCGTCAGGTTGATGAAGCCCGGGCCGCTGACCTCCACCTCGGAGCAGATGTCGTCAAGGGACGCCGCCGCCACGACCTCCTCGGCCACCTGGCGGGGCGGGCGGCCGACAGCCTTGCCCAGGGGCAGGGCGCCGTTGGCCTGGAAGTCGGCGCGGTCGGACGCCCGCAGCACCGGGTCGGACCCGGGCGCAATGGTGTCGAAGGCGGCCTGCAGCCGCTGGAGGAGGACGCTGGCGGCGTCGGGCATCCCTCATTCTCGCATGCCCGGCGTGCCGTCGAACCGGCCGGCGCGAACCCGGGCGACGCCCTCAGTCCGCCGGCGCTCCCATGCCACCGTCGAGCAAGCCGTAGCGCCGGTAGGGACCGAAGAAGCCGTGCTCGAGCAACCCGTAGCCGACGTGGCCGTCGTAGGAGAATTCGGCCACGTGGTCGACGATGCCGTACTGGGCCAGACCCTGTACCTCGTCGACAGCGAGGACAAGGCCCTGGGTGACCGGGTCGGGGCCTTGGTACATGCCGTGGCGCCAGTCGGCATCGATGCCGTACCCGGTTCCGATGGAGACGAAGTTCGGCAGCAGCGACGTGCAGGTGATTTCGAGGCCGGCCTCGGGGAAGCGGATCACCGAGTGGTCGATGACACGGGTCCCCGGTATGAGGTGGTGCTCGTGCTCGGAGCGGCCCAGGTCCTCAACGGGCTTGTCCGGGTCGGCCCAGACGCGCTCGCTCTGCACCAGCGGGCGCTCGCCGTCGTCGCGCTCGTGGCAGATGTACATGATGGCGTGGTCGTCGAACTGCATCGGGAAGTAGTTCCACATGCCGCCGAGCACGAGCTCGCCCTGGCGGATGCCGTCGGGCTCGGGCTCCCCGACCGGTCGCACGCCCCAGGAACGGTCACGGGTCCCCCAGGCGACATCCGGGGTCACCGGGAGGTCCACGCCACCGACCGACAACGTCCCGGACCAGGTCCCGGTCTGAGCCAGACGCTGGGTGTCGAAGACGACCTTGCCTTTGCTGCGCATGTACTGGCGCGGCTCCTCCATGGCGGGGATGTGGCCCTCCCAGGTGACGTCCATGGCGACGCTGTGCTCGGTGGGCTCGACGATCACCCGGAGGCGGCGCAGAGGCTCGAGCACCTCCACGCGGAACGGCCCGACGGACGTGTCGCGCCGGTCGCCCAGCGGCGCCGACGATCGCACGATGTACTGGGAGCCGCCGTGGCGCACGTCGATGAACGCGTCCGCCACGCCGAGGTTGGGGTACTGGCCGTAGCCGAAGATGGCGAACCAGTCACCCGAGCTCGGGTGCATGTTGAAGTAGTAGCGGTCGTAGAAGTTGCGGTCGCTCGTGGCGGGGTGGGCGATGAACTCGGCTGCTTGGTGGACGGGGTAGTCGTCCCAGGAGGAGAGGCTCATGTCGGCGTCCTCAGCAGCACGCGCAGCCGCTGCCGCAGCCGCCCGCAACCGGTGCGCCACACATGCCGCCGGCGGGCTCGGCCGCCATGCCCGTGGTGGCGAAGACTGGCAACAACCGCCGGGCACCGACGTGACCGTCGGGGCAACTCGCCGGCGCATCGGCGTCGGCCATGGGCCGGCGCTCGTCGAAGATGGCGTGACAGGTCGAACAGCGGAATTCGTAAACGGGCACGGTGGTGGCCTCCCTCCGGCCTCGCAGCCTACGCGAACTCCCTCAGCACGATGAGGCTGCTCGCGTCGCAACCCGGGCGCGACGAAGCGCCGGCGCGGGCTGTGGTTTCTCGAAATGCCGGCCGGTGAAACAGCCGGGGTGCTGCGGGGCGGGGGCGGGCTGGGCCGGACTGGGCCGAACGGCGGGCCCGCCCCCTCAGGCGGCGCTCGGTGGGGGCCGCTGGCGCTGCTCGCCCGAGTGGTGGCCCGGCTGTTCGCCAAGTTGTTCTCGCTGGTTGCGCAGGCGGTTGTGGAAGCCACAGAGGAGCCGGCCGTTGTCCTGGGTGGTGGGCCCTCCTGAGGCGTAGGTCTCGATGTGGTCCACCTGGCAGGTCTCGGCGGGCTCGTAGCAATGGGGATGGGTGCAGATGCGGTCGCGGATCTCTATGGCCCGTCTGGTGCCCCCGGTGAAGAAGCGCGAGCGCACGCTGACGTCGATGCGGGTGCCCAAAGAGAAGAGGGCCCGCTCGAAGTAGGCCGAGTCCATCCACGGCTCGAGGGCACAGGGGTGGAGCACGGTGCCGTTCTCGAGCTCACAGATGCGCCCGTGCAGGGTCTCGTAGCCGACGAGGACGCTGAACAGCGGGGCGGGGCGGATGCCCTCGGCGGGGGCGGTGCGGCTGCGGGTCGCCATTTCCACCAGGGCGTCGGCCCGGCGCTGGGCCGAGGTGCGGGCCAGCTCGTCGATGCGCGCCCGGGCGCCCCAGGCGCTCTTTGGCCTGGGCACAGTCGGCCTCGAAGAGGTCGTGCTCGAGGCGGTTGAGCTCGCCCGACACGATGGCGCCGTTGAGGGGGTCGAGCGTCATCTGGCCCAGCCACATGCCGTCGTAGCTCGAGGTCAAAAAGACATCACGAGAGGCCTTCTTCTCCTCTTCTGAGTCCTCGGCCCCGTCGGAGTCGGCCAGCTGCTTCCAATAGGCCAGGACCCGGGAGAAGTCCTCGAAACCCAGCTCTTTGGCCTGGGTGACCAGCACCTCTTCGTCGCGGGCCATGGAGGCCTCGGTGCGGCGCCGCCGGGCGTAGGCGATGGCCTGGGCCTGATCCTCGCCGATGTCACCTTCACGCCAGGCCTGGGCCACCCCCGGCAGGTGGCGCAGGGTGCGCCCGAGACGCACCCGGCGCCTCGTCGCCGACCCGTGAGACCCGACAACGAGTGGCGATCCAAGCCGTTGCGGTCTTGGCCCCGTCGGCCGCCCACTCCTCGGACTTTTCGAAGGCGGCGATGGCTTCGGTCAGGAAGGACTCGAAGCGCGCCGCCATCTGGTGCAGCTTCTCCATCGACTCGCCGTCGCCGTAGTTCTCAGCGCCAGCGGCGATCAGTGCCTCGAGTGCTCCGTCGAAGTTCTCCAACTCCATACGACGATGGAAGCACGGGGTTGTGTCACGTCAACAACCCGCGAATTCGTCCTGAAATTCATGCACATTTCGTCGCGCCGGCGCGACCGTTCTTCAGGGGGACCGCCGTGCGGTGCGCCGGTGGTGGTGGTGGTGGTGGTCGGTGGTGGCGGCGTGCGGTGCCGGTGCCGGTGCGCGGTGCAGCGTGAAGCGCAGTTACGCCCGCCCGGCCATGAGCGGCACCGGCCGGGCCAGGCTCCAACTGAAGGTGTCCTCTATGTCGGACAAGGCCAGAGGCGAGGCCAGGTCCGCCACGGTGGGCCCACAGCGGTCGGCCACGGACTGCAGCAGCGCAAGCATCGAAACCCCACAGATCGACCGCATTCAGACCGAGAATGCGACGCAGGTCCTCCTCGGGCATCCCCCCGAAGATGTACCGCAGGGTCTCACGATGCACCGGCGCCGCGCCCTCCAGGTGGGGGTAGTCCGCCCCCCACATGAGCTTGTCGATGCCGATCTCGTGGCGCATCTCGGCCTCGTAACGCTTCATGAGCGAGCCGCCCATCCAGACGTGCTTCTCGAAGTAGTCCCGGGGCCGCATGTTGCAGGTAGGAGCGCACCGGGGCGCCGCCGTGGGTGTCGAAGAACGACTCCATGTCCCGGATCAGCGACGGCAGCCACTGCACACCGTTCTCGGACACGACGACGCGCAGATCAGGGTGGCGGTCGAACACGCCGCCGAAGATCATGAACCACAGCGGCCGGCGGGTGAAGACGAACACCTCGTAGAGGCCGAGCATGCCGCCGTGCTCGGCGTCGTAGAGGAACTTGGTGTCGGTGGCCGAGCCCGAGGCGCCGGTGTGCAGGTTCACGACCATGCCGTGCTCCTCGCAGGCCGCTCCAGAAGGGCTCGTAGTAGTCGTCGGCGTAGCCGGGCAGCCGCGACGTGACCGACATGGCGGGCAGCATGACGCCACCGAAGATGCCGTTGGCACGGGCCCACGCCACCTCTTCGACGGCGCGGTCCATGTCGTGGAAGTCGATCGGCATGACGCCGGCCCGGCGACCGGGCGCCGCCGCGCAGAAGTCGGCCAGCCAGCGCACGTAACCGTGCAGCGCCGGCCACACCACTTCGAGGTTCTTGTCCGTCGTGGAGCCGAGATACATGGCAGGGCTGAGTCCGCCCGCCAGAATCGGTCCCGGCAGTGCCACCTCGGCATGGATCCCCTGCTCCTCCAACACCGCCAGACGGCGCCCGTCACCATCGCCCGGCACGACCCAGTCGGTGCCGTAGTGCGCCAGCCAGCTCTCGGCCGCCGCGACGTCCACGCCCATGCCGGCCAGGCGGCGGGCGGCGGTGGCACGGACGGGATCGGTGTCGTCGACCTCACCGGGATCGAAGCCACCGAACATGGAGATGGCGAGATTCGACATGTCGCCGAAGGCGGCGACCGCCTCGCGCTGCGCCGGGTCCACGTAGGAGAGGAAGTGGTCCAGGCTGTCCGGCGAGGCGTGCGTGTCGGCCGACACCACGACGTAGTTGCGCCCCCGCTGTCCCCCGCGTTCCCCCCGCCGCGACCGGGGTCGCTCCCTCGCTCATGCACCCTCCCTGGCCAGTGACCCGCACACTACTGCTGGTCCTGCCGGACCTGCCCGGAACGGGGGACCCTGGCCGGAAGGAGGTGCAACCGGCCCCGAAGCGGCGGCAGCGGGCCGAAAGTAGCCGGAAGGAGGAGAGAGGAACAGGAAGTCGGGCCGACGGCGCCGGTAGCGTCTCTGCTGCGTGCACACTTCCTCCACCCTCATACTGGTGCTGGCCGTCTTCGCCGCCAGCCTGGTCGAGATGGTCGAGGCGCTGACCATCGTGGTGGCGGCCGGCGTGAGCCGTGGCTGGCGCCCCGCCCTCGAAGGCGCGGCGGCGGCGCTGCTGGTGCTCGGGGTCCTCGTGCTCGCCGTCGGCGTCCCGCTGATCCGCTACATCCCGCTCGACGCCCTGCGCGTGATCGTCGGAGCGCTCCTGCTGGTGCTCGGCCTGTCGTGGTTGCGCAAGGCGATCCTGCGGGCGAGCGGCCACAAGGACCCGCACGACGAGGACAAGATTTTTGCGGCCACGGTGGCCGAGCTCGGCGCCGAGGACGAAGCGGCGGCGGCGTCGCCCACCGCGGCCCGGACGAAGAAGCACGACGGCGTGGGCTTCGCCGTCGCCTTCAAGGGCGTCTTCTTGGAGGGCACCGAGGTCGTGCTGATCGTCGTCAGCCTGGGGGCGGCCCAGCACCGCCTCGGCCTGGCCGCCCTGGCCGCCGCCGCAGCCGCCGTCCTGGTGGCGGTGGTCGGCCTGCTGGTGGCGCGCCAGCTGAGCGAGGTGCCCGAGAACACCATCAAGACGGTGGTGGGTGTCATGTTGACCAGCTTCGGCGTGTTCTGGGTCGGCGAGGGCGCCGGCGTGCACTGGCCGGGCTCCGACCTGGCCATCCCGGTGCTCGTCGGGTTCTTCGTCGTCGTCTTCTTCGCCTTCACCGCGTACATGCGCACGCTGCTGCCCGCGCCGAGCGCGGTCACCGAAGAGGCGACGCCGTGAGCGCGCTGGCGCGGGCCGTCCGGGCCTTCGGGCACTTCTGGTGGGACTTCCTCGTGGGCGACACGCCCGAACTGGCCGTGGCCACCGGGGCCCTCGTCGGGCTGGCCTTCCTGCTGGCCGGGCAGCGCTGGGTCGGGGCGATCCTGCTGCCGCTGGTGGCGGCGGCCTTCCTCTTTCTCAGCACGTACCGGGGGCGGCGCCGGGCACCCAGGTCGTAACGACGCGGCCCTCGCCGGCGCCAGGGTACGCCACCGAATGCGCCACGTCGGGGTGGTGCTGCCGCGGTGACGCAACGGGGTGCTGGCACCCTTTTGGGGCCGCCCGCCCGCTGCCAAGCTCCTCGCAAAGCCCTTGGCGAGAGGAGCAACAATGAGGAGCACATGGAAGACGGGCGCAGTCGCGGCGATTGTCGCCCTGCTGGCCCTCCCCGCACTGTCGGCCCTGCCGACAGCCGCATCGGCATCACCGCCCGGGTCCGGGTTCGGCTTCGGGTTCGGCTTCGGCCATCATCCGCTGCGGCACGCCGGCGGCCGGCCGACACCGGGCGCGGCCGTGGTCAACGTGGAGTCAGGGCCATACGGGCCGGTGCTCGTCGTCGGGGGCGCCGGCGCCGGACTCATGCCCGCTACCTCCGGCACGCCTGCCGGCTACCTCTTCCCGGCGGGAACGTCCCTGTACATGCCCACCATCGACCCGCCCACATATGGGACATCCTTCTTCCACCCGTACCAACCGGGGTGCACCACCGTCGTCGTGGTCAGCGAGGCGGACGGCCCGCTGTCGTGCACGGGGCTGGAGACCGATCCCACGGCCGACTGGCCCGCCTTCACCACGCAAGCGCCGCCGGTGGCGGGCACCGGCGTGAACCGCTTCCTGCTCGGATCCGTCTACCGCGCCGACCTGGGCGCCTTCCAGGTCACCTACGCGGGACACCCGCTCTACCTGTTCGACCCGGGCCCGGACTCGTTCTTCGGCGCGAACTTCTTCGAGCCGGCGCAGCCGCTCCCGCCCGAGCAGACAGCGTGGTACCTCGTGTCGCCGCAGGGGACCCCGGCCACCGGGCCGGCCACCCTCGAGACGGAGGCCCCCCAGCCGGGGACGACCTACAGCTCGAACGAGCTGGCGGCGGAGCTGTTGCCGGCGTTCGGCGGCGTGGCGGTCTCGGTCTACACCTTCAGCGGCGACTCGCACTTCAGCCACTGCTACGACGCCTGTGCCCGCGACTTCCTTCCCGGTGACCACGGTCGGCGACGCCGACGCTCGCCGCAGGCGTCAACCCGAGCGCCGTGGGCGTCGTCTGGAGGGCCGACGGGACCCAGCAGGTCACCTACGACGGCCACCCGCTGTACTTCTACAGCCAGGAGCAGCCCCTGGTCGGGAGCTGCGGACCGGTCCAGACCGGCACGACGGGCAACGGCGCCGGCGTCAACGCCTTCGGCGGGACCTTCAACCTGATCGGCCCCTGAGCGTCCACTGCAGTTCCCACCCGGGCGCTGCAGTTGACTCCCCGCAACGGTCCCGCTCTCACCCGGGCGGGGCCGTTGCGCGTCAGGGAACCCGTCCGACGGGCTGGGCGGGCTCTGGCTCCGGTTCCGCCTCGGGTCCCTCCATGGTGCGCTCGGGGAGCAGCAGGACCGCACCGATGAGGAAGCAGACGGCGCCGACGAACGTCCCGAGGTTCGTCAGGGCCAGACTCAGGAGCTGCCCGCTCGAGGTGACGTAGCTCGCAATGGCCGACACGCCGAAGGCGACGGAGCCGGCCAGGTTCAGCGCGGTGATCTGCCACGAAATGTGCGACGGCCGCCAGGCGAAGGGACCGTTGCACTCCTCGGCCCAGGCCAGCCAGCTCGAGACGAGGAAGCAGATGGAGCCGAGCGCGTCGGGCCGCCAGATCGGATGATGGGCCGGCGAGGCGCCCAGCCCGACGAGCAGCGCGCTCAAGGTGGTCCGGTTGAACCACAGCGGTGCCGATCAGCTGGATGCCGGCCGCCCACCAGTCGATGCGGCGGTGCCGGATGTGCAGCAACGATCCGATCCCGTGGCGCGGCGGGGCCGCCACGGCCGACGGTGCGGAGGCGACCTCCATGTACTGCAGGAACGAGGCCGTGGTGAAGAAGATGGACCCGATGAAGAAGGTGATGTTGTCCGGCGTCACCCCGACGGCGGTGGCGTAGGGCGGGAAGGAGCCGAGCGCGAAGCACACGGAACCCACGGCGAACAGCACGCCCATCCACCACCCCAGGGCCGACGGGGCCCACCAGGTCGAGCCGCCCGGGACGCGGCCGGCGTGCTTGCGGTGCCAGCGCGAGTCCCAGAGCAGGCGGCTGCCGTCGGGCAGGCGGAACACCTCACGCGTGACGAAGGGACCGAAGCCGCGACTGGCCACACGGTGCCATCCCTCCGGCACGTCGACGTAGCCCTCCCGCATGGGCCGTGACCCTAGGTGGCCGGTGGCCGGTGGCCACGGGCGGGAGGACGCCACGGATCGGGCATCATGTGGGCTCGCCCACCAACCGGCGACGACGGGAGGAGCACGGATGAGTACCGAGACGCGCGGGGTCGTCGCCACAGCCAAGGGCGCACCGGTCACCGTGGAGACGATCCTGGTGCCCGACCCCGGGCCGGGTGAGGCCGTCGTCACCGTGCAGGCGTGCGGGGTGTGCCACACCGACCTGCACTACCGCGAGGGCGGCATCAACGACGACTTCCCCTTCCTGCTCGGGCACGAGGCCGCCGGCGTCGTCGAGTCGGTCGGCACCGGCGTGACGGACCTGGCGGTGGGCGACTTCGTCGTCCTGAACTGGCGGGCGGTGTGCGGCGAATGCCGGGCCTGCCGGCGCGGCCGCCCCTGGTACTGCTTCGCCACGCACAACGCGACGCAGAAGATGACGCTGGCCGACGGGACGCCCCTCTCCCCCGCCCTGGGCATCGGTGCCTTCGCCGAGCGCACGCTGGTGGCGGCGGGCCAGTGCACCAAGGTCAACCCGGCCGCCCGGCCCGAGGCCGTCGGGCTGCTCGGCTGCGGCGTCATGGCGGGCATCGGCGCCGCCATGTACACCGGGCAGGTCGGGCCCGGCGACTCGGTGGCGGTCTTCGGCTGTGGCGGCGTCGGGTGCGCCGCCGTCGCCGGGTCGAAGCTGGCCGGGGCGGCCGTCGTCATCGCCGTCGACAAGGATCCGCGGAAGCTCGAGCTGGCCCGGCAGTTCGGCGCCACCCACACGGTCGACGCCGGCGCCACCGACCCGGTCGAGGCGATCAAGGGGCTGACCGGCGGCTACGGGGCCGACGTGTGCATCGAGGCGGTGGGCAACCCCGCCGTGATGGAGCAGGCGTTCATGGCCCGGGACCTGGCGGGGACACTGGTGCAGGTGGGCGTGCCGACGCCCGACATGCGCATCGACCTGCCGATGATCGAGTTCTTCGGGCGGGGCGGGGCGCTCAAGCCGAGCTGGTACGGCGACTGCCTCCCCTCGCGTGACTTCCCGCTGCTGGTCGACCTCTACCTCGACGGGCGGCTCGACCTCGACCGCTTCGTGAGCGAGACGATCGGTATCGAGGAGGTCGAGGAGGCCTTCGCCCGCATGCAGCGCGGCGAGGTGCTGCGCTCCGTCGTCGTCCTGTAGCCCACCCCCACCCGGCCGGCCCGGGTCAGGGCTTCTTCTTCGCCTTCGCCTTGCCCCCCGAGGAGAGCTCGTGCCAGCTCTTCTCCTCGATGTCGACGCCGAACTTCTTCGCCGCCGCCTCAATGCGCCGCCAGGCCCGGTCGCGTTCGGCGTCCGTCACACCCTCGACCTGGTCGAAGCGGGCCACGGCGTTGCGGACGTGGTTGGCGTCGACCAGCGGCTCCTTGCGCTCCTTGGGAAAGGCGAACTGCTCGTCGTCGAGCTTGTCCTTGTCGGCCGTGCTCAGACCGGACGCTTTCTTCTGCTTTGTCGTGGCCATCGGATCCTCCTCGCAGACACAACTCCCGACGGCGCCATACCCACGGTCGGCGCCGGCGAACCGGACCGGCCGCCACCCGGCTGCCATTCGAACCTGCGTCCGGAACGGCCGCCCGGACCTGCGTCCGGAACGGCCGCCGTGCTATTGCTAGGGCATGTCGCTCCCCCTCGCCCCCTTCGGGCCGCGCACCGGCCTACGCGGCATGGTGGCCGCGGCCGACCAGCTGGCCGCGTCGGCCGGCCTCACCATGCTGGAGCGGGGCGGGTCGGCCGCCGACGCCGCCGTCGCCACCGGCGCCGCCATGGCGGTCGTGGGCCCGCACCTGTGCGGGCTGGGGGGCGACGTGCTGGCCATGGTGTCACCGCCGGCCGGTTCGCCCGAGGCGCTCCTCGCCATCGGCCGGGCCGGCGCCGGCTCCGACGCCGACGGCTTGCGCCGCGACGGCCATCAGACGATGCCGGTGCGCGGCGACATCCGCAGCGTGCAGGTGCCCGGTGCCGTCGACGGCTGGCTCGCGCTGCACGAGCGCTACGGCAGGCTGCCGCTGGGCGAGGTGCTGGCCCCGGCCATCGAACTGGCCACCGACGGGTTCCCGGCGTCCATCATGCTGGCGCTGGCCAGCCATCTCGTCCACGCCCTCCCCGGCGCCGGCGAGCTCTGCCCGGGCGGCCCGCTCGACATCGGGCAGACGGTGCGGCTGCCCGGGATCGCCCGCACGCTGCGCGCCATCGCCGCTGACGGGCGCGCCGGCTTCTATCAGGGCGAGTTCGGACGCGGCCTGCTCGACCTCGGGAACGGCCACTTCGCACCGGCCGACTTCGCCACCAGCGCGGCGTCGTGGTGCACGCCGCTGCGCGCCACGGCCTGGGGCCACGAGCTGTGGACCGTGCCCCCACCGTCGCAGGGCTACCTGACGCTGGCCGGCGCCGTGGTGGCCGAGACGGCCGGGCTCGGAGCCGATCCGGACGATCCGCAGTGGGCCCATCTCCTCGTCGAGACGTGGCGCGCCGTCGGTCACGACCGCCCGGCCGTGCTCTTCGACGAGGCGGACGGCGAGGCGCTGCTCCACCCCGAGCGCCTGGCGGCCGCCGCCGACCGGGTCAGCGCGCACGCCATGGCACCGCCCGACGTGCCGTCCGGGCCGCGGCACCACCGGCGCCGACGTGGCCCGCCTGGGCGACGGCGACACCACGCACCTGTGCGCGCAGGATGCCGACGGCCTCGGCATTTCGCTGACGCAGTCCAACGCGCTGGACTTCGGCTCGCACCTCACCGAACCCACGACCGGTGTCTTCCTGCACAACCGCGGCGTGGGCTTCTCACTGGTCCCGGGCCACCCGGCCGAGGTGGCCCCGGGGCGGCGTCCCCCGCACACCCTCTCCCCCATGCTCGTCACCAAGAGCACACGCCAACGGCGAGCCGGCATTGACCCATCTGGTGGGCGCCATGGGCGGCGACGCCCAGCCGCAGATCATCGTGCAGCTGCTGGCCCGGCTGCTGCACGCCGGCCAAGATCCGGCTCGCGCCATCACGGCGCCACGCTTCACCCTCGACGCCCCCTCGGCCGGGCCGTTCCGCCTCTGGTGGGGCGAGGACCTCACCGTGTTGGTGGAGGCGGATGCGCCGCCGGCCTGGCCGGCCGGGCTCACCGGCCACGGGCACCGGGTGCGCACCATCGGCGCCTTCGATCCCGTCGCCGTCGGCTGCGCCCAGATCATCGCCACCGAGGCCGCCACCGAGGCAACCGACGGCACCCCGCCCGGCGCCTGGTGGGGGCGTCGGACCCCCGCAGCCCGGCCGGCGCCGCGCTGGGCCGCTGAGCGGTGCCCCGGGCGGCGGGTGACCCGCTGCGGATAGCGGCCCTGGCCAAGCAGGTGCCGCTGGCGGAGTCGCTGGAGCTCCAGGGGGGCCGGCTGGTCCGCACGGGCGTCGGCACCGAGATGAACCCGTACTGCCGTCGCGCCGTGGCCCAGGGCGTCACGCTGGCCCGGGAGACCGGCGGCACCTGCACCGTGATCACCCTCGGGCCACCGGGCGCGGAGGACGTCCTGCGCGAGGCGGTGGCCTGGGGCGCCGACGCCGGGCTGCACGCCTGCGACCCCGCCTTCGCCGGCTCGGACACCCTGGCCACGGCGGGCGCGCTGGCCGCCGTCCTGCGGGCGGCCGGGCCCTTCGACCTGATCCTCGTCGGCCGCAACTCCATCGACGGGGAGACCGGCCAGGTCGGCCCGGAGCTGGCCGAGCTGCTCGACCTCCCGTTTCGCCGACGGCGTCCGCCGGCTGCACGACGGCGGCGCGGTCTGGCCCCTCGAGCTCGAGCACGACGACGGCACGCAGGAGGTGGAGGTGGCGCTGCCGGCGCTGCTCTCCGTGGCCGAGCGCCTGTGCGACCCCTGCAAGGTCGACCCGGCGGGACGGGCCGCCGTGGCGCCGACGCGGCTCACCCGGATGGACGCCGGCGGGCTCGGCCCGGGCCCGTGGGGGGAGGCGGGCAGCCCGACGGTCGTCGGGGCGACACGCCCCCTGGAGCAGGCGCGTGCCCTGCGTGTCCTCGACGGCCCGGTCGCCGGACAGGTCGACGAGGCCGTGCGCATGCTCGTCGCACGCGGCGCCTTGACGGCGCGCCCCGACCCGGCGCCGCCGGCGCCGGGTGACCGCCGGACCGCCGGAGCGGGGTGCCTCCCGCGTGATCGCCGTCCTGGCCGAGCCCGGACGCCAGCGCGTCACCGACGAGCTCCTCGGCGCCGCGGCGCGGCTCGGCCCGCAGGTGGGCGCCGCCGTGCACGCCCTGTGCCCGGGTCCGTTCGCCGCCGCGGCGCTGGCGGGCGCCGGGCGCCGATGCCGTCGTCGCTCTCGAGGGCTCCGGCGTCGCCGGCCCTCACGGTGGCCGAAGACGTGGCCGACGCGCTCGACCGCGTACGTGCGCGAGACGGCGCCGTGGGCCGTCCTCGCACCGAGCACGGCCTTCGGGCGGGAGGTGGCCGGCCGCGCCGCCGCGGCCACGGGCTCGGGACTGGTGGGCGACGCCATCGCGCTGGCGGCCCGTGACGACGCCCTCGTGGCGTCCAAGCCGGCGTTCGCCGGCGCACTGGTGGCCGACATCACCTGTCGCAGCGCCACCCAGATGGTCACCGTCCGCCCCGGGGTGCTGCGCGGCACCGGAGCGCCGGACGCCCCATGACGTGCCGATCCTGACGCGGGCGGTCGGCCTCCGGGGCCGCGTCCGCGTGCTGTCGGAGCACCGCGACGACGACGTGGAGACGCTGGCCCGGGCCGCGGTCGTCATCGGCGTGGGGACGGGCGTGACGCCGGACGAGTACGAAGCGCTGAGCCCGCTCGCCGCCACCCTGGGGGCCGAGCTCGCCGCCACCCGCAAGGTGACCGACCGGGGCTGGGCGCCGCGCGCCCGCCAGGTCGGCATCACGGGCCGCTCCATTGCGCCGCGGCTCTACGTCGCCGTCGGGCTGAGCGGGAAGTTCAACCACATGGTCGGGGTCCGGGCGGCCGGGACCATTGTGGCCGTCAACGAGGACCGGGCGGCCCCGGTCTTCGAGCACTGCGACGTCGGGATCGTCGGCGACTGGCACGAGGTCGTGCCGCTCCTGCCACGCCGCCCTGCGCCGGGACGGCGCGGCGACGATCAGTTGAGGCCGGCGCCGGCGGCGGTGCGCACGGTCGCCACCACTTCCTCGTTCGAGGCGCCGGGACCGAGCACGGCGGCCACGCCCTCCGCCATCAGCACGTCGACGTCGGCCGGCGGGACGATGCCGCCGATGACGACGGGCGTCTCGAGGCCGGCGTCGCGGAGCGCGCCCACGACGGCGGGGGCCAGCGTGAGGTGGGCGCCGTTGTGCATGGAGACGCCGACGACGTCGACGTCCTCCTGCGCCGTCATGGCGGCGATGGTCTCGGGCGACTGCCGCAGGCCGGCGTAGACGACCTCGCACCCGGCGTCGCGCAGGATGCGTGCCACGACACGCAGGCCGCGGTCGTGCCCGTCGAGACCGACCTTGGCCATGAGGACGCGCAGCGGGCGCTCCGCCCCGGACGTGCCCACGTCAGCCGGGTCCGGCATCGGTCAGAGGGTCCCCCAGATCATGAAGGCATGCTACGCCGCACGTCCTGCGGGCTCTTGCCGGCCCGACGCGCCAGAGCCCGACACGCCTGGACACGGATCAACCGGCGCGCTCACCCCGCACGACGTGGAGCTCCGGCGGGCTGCTGGCGCCGGCGGCCAGCATTCTTCCGAAGGCGGCCGCCGAGACGGGGCGTGCGAAGTAGTAGCCCTGGGCGACGTCACACCCGAGACGCTCGAGCTCCTCGAGCTGGGGCAGCGTCTCCACCCCCTCGACCACGGTGGCGGAACCGATGGCGCTCGAGAGTGCCACCACCGCCGAGACGATGGCACCCTTCACCGGGTCGTGTTCGATGCCGCGGACGAAGCCGGGGGCGATCTTCACGACGTCGATGGGGAAACGGGCCAGCGAGCCGAGGGACGAGTGGCCCGTCCCGAAGTCGTCGATGGCCACCAGGACGCCGAGGGTGTGCAGCGTCGCCAGGACGCTCGACGTCAGGTCGATGTCGTCCATGGCCAGTCCCTCGGTGATTTCGAGGCAGAGCTGTCCGGGGTCGAGGCCGGTCGCCTGCAGGACGGCGGCGACCTCGTCGGCCAGGTGTGGCGTGCTGGAACTGGCGGGCCGACACGTTCACGGCGACCTGGAGCGTGACGCCGAACTCCTGCTGCCAGATCTGCCCCTGGCGGCAGGCCTGCTCGAGCACCAGCCCGTCGATGGGGACGATGGTGCCGTTGTCCTCCGCCAGCTTGACGAAGTGCGCCGGCAGCAAAATGCCGTGCTCGGGATGGTTCCAACGCACCAACGCCTCCGCACCGACGATGCGGCGGTCGGCCAGGGAGACGAGGGGCTGGTAGTGCACCTCTATTTCGCCGCGGTCGACGACGTGGCGCAATGCCGTGTCGAGGTCGAGCGGGTTGAGCGAACCGACCCCCACGCGGTCGACGTCGAAGAGGGTGAACTGGCCGCCGCGTCCACGCTCCTTGGCGCGGTACATGGCCATGTCGGCGTTCTGCAACAGGTCGTCGCGAGACGTGTCCTCCTCGCTCAAGGCGATGCCGATGCTCACCGTGGCCATCACCTCGTGCCCGTCCCGCAGGGTGATCGGATCGCGCAGTGACTCGAGGATGGCGTCGGCCACGTCGCCGGCTTCGTCGGGCGAGGCGACACCCTCGAGGATGACCACGAACTCGTCCCCTCCGAAGCGCGAGAGGGTGTCGCCGGGCCGCACCGCCCGGCGCAGGCGTTCGGCGATGACCCGCAACAGCTCGTCGCCCAACTGGTGGCCGAGGTTGTCGTTCACCACCTTGAAGCGGTCGATGTCGCAGAAGAGCAGCGCCACCGTGCTGCGGGTCCGCTTCGCCTGCAAGAGGGCGTGGTCGAGATGGTCGAGGAGGAGGCGGCGGTTGGCCAGCCCTGTCAACGCGTCCTGGAAGGCGTGGCGGGCCAGCTGGTCCTCGAAGGCCTTGCGTTCGGAGGTGTCGCGGAACACGATGACCGCCCCCGCTGCGGCCGGGCCGCCCATCACGGGGGAAGCGGTCATGGCGACGGGGAAGTGCGACCCGTCCCGGTGCGCGAAGAGCGAGTCGTAGCTCGTGACGTTGCGCCCCAGCGCGATGGCCCGCAGGGCCGGCTCGCGCAGGAAATCCGGCGCTTCGGTCCCCGGAACGAGAGCGCCCTTTCCGTTCGTCTCCACGCCGTGCCAACCGAGCATGCCGGCGCCCGCCGGGTTCATGAAGGTGATCCGCCCGTCCTCGCTGACGGCACAGACGCCCTCGCCGAGGCTGCCGGTGATGACCGAGAGCCTCTCGCGTTGGCGGCGGACCTCGGCGTAGAGCTCGGCGTTGGCCAGGGCCACGGCGCCGACCGAGGCCAGGGCCTGCAGCAGGGCGCGATCGGCCTCGTCGAACGCCTCCACCCGGCTCCCCGGGGGCCACGCCGAGCCAGAGCGTGCGATCAGCGACCTGCATGGGCTCGGCCAGCACCCGGCGATCGGGGCGCTCCTCCGTCAGGGTGACGTCAGCGGAGTGCAGCAGCGCCCCGGCCGACCCGAGGACGGCCGCCCTGGTCTCGTCGATGCCCATGGAGCGGTTCACGTCGAGCGTCGCCCCGAACAGCCCGCGCAACCGGGCCCGGTCGCTGCGGGCGGAGAGATGACCCGCCCGAAGGACGAGGAGCGGGAGCAGGACCAGCGCGCCGACGAGTGCGGCGAGCACGACGACCGTTGCCGTCGGGGCGCCTTCCCGAAGGGCGAGGGCGAAGCCCAACGAGCCGGCTGCCAGCCCAGCGGTGATCCACAGGCCGACGAGCAGGCGTCTCGTAGAGCCCGGGCTCACCTCGGGAGCCGGGCTGACGCCGCCGGCACGCACCACACCATGACCCACCCAGAAGCGGTCGTCGCCACGCCGCACATCGCCATTGCTTCCCTCCCACCGGACTCCTCGGGGAAGGTAACACCGCCCAAATGTGACTTCAATGACTTTCTACCCGTCGCAGGCGGAAACGGGCGGGAATTGGACCGCAGAGACTGCAGCTTTCTCGCGTCTGAACAGGGATGCAGACTCCGAGATGAAGAGTCGGTGGCATTTGTGACCTTTGGGCCAACCGGGCCCGGGCGGGCTCTCAGACCTCCGTCTCGGCCCGGCCCAGATCGCGCTGGCTGCGGTAGGCCCGCAACCGGTGCCAGAAGACGACGACGACCGCGATGCACCGCCAGCGCGCCGAGGACGTAGCCGGCCCAGCTGAACGCCTTGAGCACGTGGTTGTAGCTGCCGCCCAGGCTGTAGCCGAGCGAGCAGAGGGCGGTGCACCAGACGGCGCAGCCGATCACGGTGAAGAGCGTGAACTTGGCCAGCGCCATTTCGCCCAGGCCGGCCGCGAAGGAGACGAAGGAACGCAGCAGCGGGATGAACCGCCCGAACAGCACGACGGGCTCGCCCCGGCGGGCGAACCAGGCTTCGGCCCGGTCGAGGTCCTTGTGGGTCAACAGGACGTACTTGCCGACCCTGTCGACCAGCGTCCTGCCGCCGAAGCGGCCGATGCTGTACCCGGCCCCCGAGCCCAGCACCTCGCCCAGCGTCGCCACGACGATGACGACGGCCAGATTGAGCGGTTTCCCCTCGCCCGGGACCTGGCCGCTGGCCAGGACACCCCCGTAGATGAGGGCGAGCTCGGCGCCGACCGGGAGGCCCATGGCCGAAATGAAGCTCAGGGCGAAGATGGCGCCATAGCCGGCCGACTTGAGGAATTCCTCCACTACTACCCCCGCTTCCGCCGTCGGCACGGCGGTCATCTTCGGCGCGTCCACCTCAGATCGCAACTCGCCGGGCACGGCACCAGGGTACGGATGGACCAACGAAGGGCCGCCTCGACCGGAGGGTGGAATCCGTCGGGCAGGGTCACCCTTCTGGAGGACGGCAGCGGCCGCCATGCGCACTCACCCCGCGGCATCGTCCACCAGGGCCGGCCGATGCCGTAGGGTGACCGGTCGGCCCGCCAGACCCAAGAGGAAACGGTGCTCTTCATCGAATACGACGTCACGCCGGACGGCTCGATCGAGCTCGTCGCATTGATCAATGCCGTCGAGGAGAACGATGCCGACGCCGACGGCACCGACTGGATGGCGTGGCGCGCCGAGTCGTTCGACGACGACGGCCTGGGTTGTGTCGGCGTCCCGCCCTCCCAGCTCGCCTTGATGGAGGCGACCGACGACGCCGACGAGCTCCGTGCCATCGTCGAGCGCGTCATTCTGGCCGACCGCGCCACGAAGGAACGGAGCACGTCGTGAGCACGACCCGCTCACAGCTCTACCGGTTCGCGCGGGACCTCGGCAACGTCGAGGCGGTCGAGCACGGGTACACCCGGGGTGGGTTGTCCGGCGCGGCCGGCGGCGCGGCCCAGCGCGAGGCGCGCCGGGTCATTTACCGCGAGGGCAACCGCCAGATCAACCACTTCGTCCGCGCCATCGGCCTCGGGCCGCACCGCCGCTGACGCGACCGCGACCGCCGCCGCTGGCGAGCGCGCGTCGCTCAGCGCGTCTTGCGCGGCAGCAACGCTCCGATGAACCAGAACAGCGGCAGGAAGATGCCGATGATGAACATCACCCAGTGGCCCTTCCGGATGGAGATGATGCCCAGGGTCAGCAGGAGCACGAAATAGAGGATCGACCAGAGCGCGATGAACCCGCCGCTGACCGATGCAAGGGGAACGTTCACCTCAGGTCCCTCCCTCGTGGAATGGCAGCACCCTACTGCAGGCCAGCGGCTGCACGTCGTCCGAGGATCTGCGACACCGCGGTCTACTATGACCCCACACGACGGCAGGCGCGACGGTTCCTGCGCAGACTTCACGAGGATCGGGAGCACGGATGGAAGACGCCAAGGCCAAGGAGCTACTCAGCGCTGAACGATCCCGGGTGGAGGGGTTGCTCAAGGACCTCGGCGCCGAGGGAACCGCCGACCGGGACGCGGCGGACGCGCCCGGCGACATGTTCGACTCCGCCGAGCCCCTCACGACGGAGGGGACCGACGACGCCATCAGGGCCGGCCTCCAAGAGCGCCTGGCCGCCGTCGAGCGGGCCGAGCAACGTCTGGCGGCCGGCACGTACGGGGTCTCCGTGCGCAGTGGGCAACCGATTCCCGACGATCGCCTCGAAGCCGATCCGGCCGCGGAGCTGACGGTCGAGGAGGCCGGCTGAGCCAGGCGCTGAGGACAGGGGCTTCAGCCCTCTTTCGTCGGCTCCCCGTGCTCGGCGTTGGGGAGCCCCCGCCGCCAGTAGGCCTTGCCGGAGATCTGATCCTGGCTGCAGGCCCCGTTCGGTCAGGGCCCGGGTGACGGAACGCACGACGCCGGCCTCGGCGGCAACGTAGGCGTGCCCGACGCCGGCGGGGAGCTCCACGGCCGCGACGGCCGCCAGCAGGAGATCGGGATCGCCCGGCACCGACTGTCCGGCGCGGTGCAGCCAGCGCACGTTGAGCGACGGCCCTGGCGCTGCCGCGAACGCCTGCTCGTCGGCCGCCGTGTCGACCTCGAGCACGGCGGTCGCGCGTCGACCCGGGTGCGAGTGCTTCGATCATGGCCAGGACCCCGGGAAGACCCGTCTCGTCCGCCACGAAGAGATGCCAGTCGGCCTCAGGGCGCACGGTGATCTTCCCCCGGGGGCCGATGGCGTCGATGCGGTCGCCCGCTCGCGCGGCCGAGATCCAGTCCGTCCCCGGACCCGCACCGTGCAGGGACACGTCGATCGTCACCGCCCTCTGTGCGGGATCGAAGCTCCGGATGGTGTAGCGACGGTTCACGACCCGGTCCCCACCCAGCGGCACGCGCAGCATGAGGTCCTGACCCGGCTGGTGGCGAAGCCCCTCCAGGCCCGGAGCCGTCAGCACGACCCGTCGGAAGGAGGGGGTCAACGACTCCGAGCCGGTCACTTCGAGCTGCCACAGCGCGGCGTCAGCGAGAGGGCCGCCCGGCTGACCCACCATCTCCAACATGCGATCAGGTGCCATGTCCGGGTGGTCTACCAGGAATCACTCAGCGGCGTAGGGCTTCTGCGGGAAGATGGAGGGCCCGTCCAGAATCTGGAGCGCCTCTTCGAGGAGTCCGAGCGGATCACGTAACGACGGATCGTCAGCCCACAGCGTCATCACCTCGTCGATGGCGAGCAGTGCCGCACCCGCCGCCAGGTGCCGCGCGACCGGGCTCGACGACTGGTCGAACCACGGACGCAGCTCCTCGGCGAGACGATCACGGTTGCGGCGTTGCTCCTCGAGCCAGCGCCCCCGCAAGGCCGGGGTGTCACGCAGCATGAACTGAAACGCTCTGGCCGCGTCGGGGTCTTCGATGGCCGGTCCCAGCACGGCCGAGAAGGTCGCCTGCAGGACGGACACGAGGCTCTCGCTCGGCGTCATGTCCGGCCAGGTGTTCGAGCACGTCGTCCATGGAGGCACTGGCGATGACCGTGATCACGTCCTCCTTGCTCGGGAAGTACCGGAAGAAGGTCCGGGGTGAGACGTCCGCCGCAGTGGCGATCTCCTGCACCGTGGTGGCGGCGTAGCCGCGCTCGAGGAACAGCTGCCCGGCCGCCTCGGCGATCTCGCGTCGGGTGCGCTGCTTGTTCCGTTCCGTGAGGCCTGTACCCATGCTTCCCCCGTGTCGCAGCCTGCAACGATCCTACCAAAATTGCGCAGTATTTGGCACACTCTGCCACTATGGCGTATCACGTCAGCGACCGAACGGAGCCCTGGCCACTGATGCGGAGCGCCACGGGCACGAGGCTCAAGGACAACCCGTGGTTGACGCTCGTCAGCGTCACCCTGGGCGTGATCATGGTCGGGATCGACGGCTCGGTCGTCGCGGTGGCCAACCCGTACATCGGCAGGGAGCTCCACGCCTCGCTCTCGGACCTGCAGTGGGTCACGAACGCCTACCTGCTGGTGATCGCCGCCCTCCTGATCCTCGGAGGAAAGCTCGGCGACCGCTTCGGGCGACGGAGGGTCTTCCTGATCGGCGTGGTCGGGTTCTCCCTGACCTCCGTCGCCATCGGACTGGTCGGAACGATCGACGGGGTGATCCTTCTCCGGGGGGTCCAAGGGTGCCTTCGGGGCGCTCCTGCTCCCGAACACCCTGGCCCTCCTGAAGGCCGCCTTTCCGCCCGAGGAGCTCAACCGCGCCGTGGGCATCTGGGTCAGTGCCTCCGCCGCGGCGACCGCCGCCGGGCCGATCATCGGTGGCATTTTCGTCGAGCACATTTCGTGGCAGAGCGTGTTCTTCATCAACTTGCCCGTCGGCGCCATTGCGCTCGTCGTCGGGGCCCTCGTCCTGAACGAGACCAGAGAATCGGTGCGCCAGCGCTTCGACATTCCCGGAGTACTCACCCTCGCTCTCGGCTTGCTGGCCATTGTCTACGGTCTGGTCAACGGGCAGAACTGGGGCTGGGGAGCGCCGAGCACGCTCGGCATCATTGCGACGGGCCTCGTCCTCCTCGTCGCCTTCGTGGTCATTGAGGGTCGCGTGCGCAACCCACTCGTGCCCCTCTCCATCTTTCGCGTGCGCGCGGTGTCAGTGAGCACCGTCATCGTGCTGCTGGACTTCTTCGCCCTCTTCGGGGTGTTGTTCTTCATTTCGCTCTATCTGCAGAGCGTGCACGGGTTCAGCCCCGTCGGTGCCGGCCTGCGGCTCCTCCCGCTCACGATCACCTTCGCGTTCGCCGGTCCGATCGGTGCGCGCCTGGTCAACCGGTTCGGGCCCTGGCTGCCGATCACCTTCGGACTGCTGGTCTCGTCGCTGGCCATCTTCTCCTTCGTCACCCTGCAGGTGGACTCCCCCTACAGCCATCTCTGGCCTCCCTTCGTCCTGTTGGGTCTCGGCATCGGATTGGTCGTGACCTCCGCCACGGATGCCATCGTCGGGGACATTTCGGAAGACGAAGCCGGCGTCGCCGGCGGAATCCAGACGACCTCCATTCAGCTCGGTGGAGTCCTGGGGACTGCGGTCTGCGGCTCCATCCTGGCGGCCTCCGTGGCCGCCGCCCTGAAACAGGCGCTCACGACGCGCGGCGTGCCTCGTGCCCTGACCGAACGTTTGCTCCGCGAAGGCGCCATCGTCTCGCAGGGACGGGCCCCGGTCCCCCAAGGGGCACCGACGAAGCTTGCCGACGCGATCACGGCGGGGAGCCACGCTGCATTCATGACCGGGCTGCACACGACCATGGTCGTCGCCGGGTTCGTGGCGCTGGCCGGCGCCGCCATGGGGCCGCTCCTCCGGCCGACGAGCCCACGGCAGGACGGTCAGGCGGCCGGTGGACGAATCAGAGGCGGCGCAAGACTTGCGCGACGCAGCTGCCGCCGCAACCCGAGGACCTTTTGGCCGCCGGCCACGGCGGCGCCGTCGATACCGGGGGCCCGACGAGGGCGGAATAGTCCGAGCATGGGGCTCTGCGACCCGAGGGCCCACGCAAGGTGAGAAGCGTCGAACGCCGTCACGCTCTCCACGTTGGAGGCCGCAGATCAGGCGCCCGTCGCGGTGGCCGGCTCTGGCGTCGCTGTCGTCGCTGTCGCCGGCTCCGCCGGCTTGACCCAGATGGCCACGACGTAGGACACGACGACAGCCACGATCACGACGGGCATGAGGGCGACGGCGTCGGAGAGGAAGAGCAGGCTCGGAAGGAGCACGGCGGTCAATGGCATCCGCAACGCGCCGGCCACCATCGCCCCGACACCCATGGCCGCGCCCGCGACCATGGGCAGTCCGCCGACGTGCGACAGCGCGATGCCGCCCGCCGCACCGATGAACATGCTCGGGAAGATCGGACCGCCCCGAAAGCTGCTCAGCGAGATGGCGTAGGCCAGTCCCTTGCAGATGATCAGCAGGAGCAGGGCGCCCACCGTGTACCCGGCCGCCTGCTGGACGAGTGCGGGCAAGGCGGTCTGACCCGAGAACAGCACGTCTGACGAGCCGTGGGTCGTCCCCGCCGCATAGGCGATGGCCAGTCCGCCAACCGCCAGCCCGGCCAGGGGGCTGAGCAGGAGCCGCCTCTGCTGGACCAACGGTCGCAGCCAGGACGCCAGCCTGAAGATACCGGTGGCGGTCAGCGCGGCGGCGAGGCCGATGACGATCGCCCAGAGGAACTCGGTTCCGGTCGGCGAGCCGACATGCGGCAGGGTGCCCACGTTGAGGGAGAACGTCCCGAATCCCGTCAAGTTGTCGAGGCCCACGAAGATGAGGGCGCCGACGCCGGCGGACAGAAGTCCGGGGAGGAGCACCAGCTCCATCGTCGGACCACCCAACCCTGCCATCTCCATGAGAAGAAAGGCTCCGACAAGGGGCGACCCCAGCAGCGTGGCGATGGCGGCGAAACTCCCGGCGACACCGATCACGACAACCGCCATCGGCGGTGCGTCCCGCTTGACGAGGTGTATCGCAAGGACACCGAGACCGCTCCCGATCGCGATCAACGGTGCTTCCGGTCCCAGCACAGCACCGAGGCTCAGCGTGGCGAACGCCGCGGCGACGATGCCGAAGAGCTCCACGGGCGCCACCGGCCCTCCGGACTTGAAGCCCTCCGAGGGCTCGTGCCCACCGGTTCCGGGCAGAAAGCGGATGGCCAGAGCGACGAGAATGCCGCACAGCGCCAGCCAGGGCAGCGGCCACCACAGGGGCTCTCCGTGGAAGCCGAGGTTGTTCGGCAAGTTGGTGTAGATCTCGTTCTGCAGCCTGGAGACCGCCTCCAGGAAGAAATAGGCGACGACGGCCACCGGGACGCCGATGATGGCGCCCAGCAGGAGGAGGACGACGTAGCTCCGTGACCGGATGATGGCGAGCGGGTCCGAGCCGGCGGCGCCGGCGACTGATCCGGGGGCGCTGCGGCGTCCGTCACGTCCCCTCCGATCTCCGACCGTCGGCCGACGCGACCATGCACCGGACCGACGCCATGGCCCAGACACTATTACCGCTGCTTCGCCGTTGGCGGATACCGAAGACAGGCGCTGCGCCGGAAATCGACAGCGAGTGCCCTGAGTAACGTGGCGACGAAGGGGTCACCGGGCCGCGACACGGACGAGGGATGGTGCATGGCTGAGGGACTCGCGTCGAGCGAAGTGGCCGGGGAGATCTCCCGGCACAAGACGCATGCCGCCGAGCACACGCACGCAGCGCGACGATTCCGACGATGGGGGGCGGGATCACGACCGGACACTTTCCGTCATTGAGGCGGTCATGCTGGCAATTGTGGCGTTGCTGGCCGCCTACACGGGATTCGCCTCGGCCAAATGGAACACGGAGTCGTCGGTCCGTCTGGCCCAGGCGTCCGCAGACCGCACACTGGCCAACCGCGCCGCCCAGAGTGCGGACAATCTCAAGAACTTCGACTCGACGACATTCAACACGTGGTTCACGGCTTACATCGCAGGGAACACGACCGCGGAAGCGGTCGCCGCCCGACGCTTCCGGCCTGCGTTCAAGGTGGCGTTCGATGCCTGGTTGGCCGAACAGCCCTTCACCAATGCGAAGGCGCCACCGGGCCCGACCTACATGCCAGAGTACAAGCAGCCCGAGCTCGTCGAATCGTCCGCGCTCGACGCCAAAGCGACGGCGGACTACACACTCGGCGTGCAGGCGGGATCGAACGCCGACAACTACATCCGCGACACCATCTACCTGGCGACGATCCTCTTCCTCATCGGCATCAGCGGTCACTTCCGCTTCCTACGGATCCGGTTGGCTCTGGTGGTCCTCAGCGGGATCATGATGATCATCGCTGTCGTCGAGATCGCCACGTCACCTCCGATCCCGTGACGATGGGCCGCCCGTGATCCGCCTCATCGCTGCCATCGATTCCCAGCGGGGCATTGCGACGGACTCGGGCATCCCCTGGACGCTGCCGGGCGATTCGGCCTACTTCCGTGAGAAGACGTCGAGCGGGCTCATTGTGATGGGCCGAGCCACCTACGAGGAATTCGCGGCGCCGCTCCACGACCGGGAGAATTTCGTCTTCAGTCGCTCTACGTCCCCGCTGCGGGAGGGCTTCACCGTGGTCCGGAGCCTCGGCGAGCTCCGCGCAACCCATCCCGGCGAGGATGTCTGGGTGATCGGCGGCGCAACGGTCTACGCCGAGACCATCAGCCAAGCGGACGAGCTCCTGCTGACACAGGTGACGGGCGACTTCGGCTGTACCAAGTTCTTTCCGCCCTACCTCGCTACCTTTGCGCTCCAGACCAAGGGTGAAGAGCATCAGGAGGGGGGCGTCTCCTATCGCTTCGAGACCTGGCGCCCCCTCACCACCGGGAGCCCATGACCTGACTGCCGGCAAGCGCAATACGCTCATGCCCGTGGCCCTCATCTCCTACAGCCGGCGACTGACCTCGCTCGCCGAGCAGGATCCTGACCGGCGGGCGATCACCTGCGGTGACCGGAGCATGACCCGGTCGGAAATCGAAGCCGCGGCAAACCGGCTCGCGCGCGACCTTCTCGAAGGGGGCGCCACGGAAGGCGACATGATCACCGTCGCTCTCCCCAATTCGGTCGAATGGTTCATTGCCTTCGCTGCCTGCTGGAAGATCGGTGCCGTCCCTCAACCGGTGTCGGCAAGACTTCCCGAGCGCGAGCTCCGGGCGATTCTCGAACTGGCGGACCCGTCCGTGGTGATCGGCGTCCCTGAAGCGCTCGCCGACGGCCGCCGGTCGCTGCCCATCGGGTACCGGCCCGACCCTGATCTGCCCGACGATCCCCTCCCCGACGTCACGTCTTCTGCATGGAAAGCACCGACCTCCGGCGGGTCGACGGGGCGTCCGAAGCTCATTGTGTCGGGCGATCCCGCCCTCTGCGACCCGGATGCGCCACCGCTCTTCGGGCTGCCGGGCGGCTGCATGGTCGTGCCCGCTCCGCTCTACCACAACGGTCCCATCGTCTGGTCGTGCTCGGCCTGGTTGGCGGGAAGCCACGTCGCCGTCCTTCCCCGGTTCGACGCCGAGGCCACGTTGGCGGCAATCGAGCGGCACAAAGCCGACACGGTGTACCTGGTCCCCACCATGATGAAGCGGATCTGGCGGCTGCCCGAAGAGGTACGCGACTCGTACGATCTCACGTCCCTCGTCTCCGTCTGGCACCTGGCCGAGCCTTGTCCTCCCTGGCTCAAGGAGGTCTGGATCGACTGGCTCGGGCCGGACCGCATCTTCGAGCTCTATGCGGGCACGGAGGCACAAGCGGCCACCATCATCACGGGGACCGAATGGCTGGCCCACCGCGGTTCGGTCGGTCGGCCGATACCGGGCACCGTCATGATCTGCGACGCGGACGGGAACGAACTGGCGGCGGGACAGGAGGGCGAGGTCTGGTTGCGCACGGCGCGCGACCGGCCGACCTACCGCTACATCGGCGCCACCGCTCGGCGCCGCGAAGGGGGATGGGAATCCCTCGGAGACATGGGTTGGCTCGACGAGGACGGCTATCTCCACCTCGGCGACCGGCTGGAGGACATGATCCTGACAGGTGGGGCGAACGTCTACCCGGCTGAGGTCGAGGCGGCGCTACAGGAACACCCCGGGGTCAAGTCCGTCGCCGTCATCGGTCTCCCGGACGACGACTTGGGGAACCTCGTGCACGCCATTGTGGAGGCGGATCCCGAAGGAGTACCGCCCGAGGATCTCCTGGCCTTCGCAGCCGACCGATTGGCCCGCTACAAGGTCCCCCGTTCCGTCGAGTACACGGATGAGCCTCTGCGCAATGAAGCTGGCAAGCTCCGCCGCGGTGCCCTGCGCGCCGAGCGAGTGGCTGCTGCAAGTACGGACCGCTGACCTGTCTCAGGAAGGGGCGAAGGCGGCGACGAAACCGACGAGGGCCAGAAGGAGCGTTCCCGCTGTCATGAGACGGAAGAGGTTGACCCCGTGGGGAACGTCCGCATCGGGGCCACGGGCCGCCAGCGTGAGAACCGCCAGAACCACCGCCCAGACCACCACCGCCCCTGCGATGAGGCCGAGGGCAACCTCCTGATCCGTGCCGTGCAACGGCCACACGTGACGCAAGAGCACTGCGACGCACACCACGACAGCGAGACCTGAGCGATTCCAGGCGAGAGCCGTGCGCTCCCCCGCCAGCCCGGGGTCCGGCCGATGTGGCGTGGACGCCATGGAGGTCAGGGGCTCCCGGCAGCCGTGAGCCCGACGGCGATGGCACCGACCACCACGATGCCGATCGTGAGGATGAGGGGCATCCGCGACCGCGGCAAGGGGTCGCCTCGCCGCATGGCCCGCTGGTTCGCACGCCATTGCCGCAAGCTCTCTGCGGCCACGATGGCACCCAAGGCGATCAGCGGAAGGCCCAAGAGCCGGCGGCCCCACTCGACCTGGAGTTTTGGGAGGAGCTGGGTGGCGGCCACTCCGGTGGCGATCAGCGCGAGAGCAGTCCGGTTCCAGGCGAGAAACGTCCGCTCGTTGGCATAGGTGAAGCGAACGTCGGGCTCGCCGTCCCGGGCGGCGGCGTTGTCGGCAACGCCCTGTTCGGGGGACGACGTCGCCTCCTGATCAGACACGAACCTTCCCATCCGAGACTGCGCACTTGCTCACCAACAGAAACACTCCCGGCAAGGTGAGGACGACGGACAGACGTGATCCTGCAGCTTCGCTCACCGAACCGGCCCCACAGTATCGGGCCGGCTGCAATATCCTCGGCATTGGAGCTTTCGGCGGAACGAGGCAGGCATGGAGGGTCGATGACGACCGAACTGGTACTGCTCGGAACAGCGGGGGCACCCATGCCGGTCTCCGGTCGGGGCGGAATTTGCTCGGTCGTGACCTTCGACGAGCGGGTCTTCATGATCGATTGCGGAAGAGGCGCACCGTCCGCCTTCGTCGAGGCGGGCCTCGACTTCGCGCGGTTGGAGGCCGTCTTCGTCACGCATCTTCACGTCGACCATACCGGCGACCTGACAGGCATGCTCCTGTATCCGTGGGGCGTGCGCGCCTCTGCCGATGGCAGCCCACTCCCTCCTGTCAAGGTCTATGGGCCCGCCGCCCCCACCGTCGCCCCCGACGGTGACGCGACGTTCCACCGGACGACGACGATCCACGAGTCGCGACCCTTTCCCGGAATCACAGACCTGGTCGAGCACATCCTTGCGGGCAACGCCTACCACCTGAACGTCATGCCCCTCGACGTGCACATGCCGGACCCGGGCTCCCTCGTTCACGCCGTCGATGTGCCGGTGCCGGCGCCGACCGAGGGCGTGCCCCGCGGCCGGATCTCGGTCTTCGACGACGGCGCCGTCAAGGTGACCGCAGTGCCGGTCACCCACGGGCGGGCGCATCCGGCCCTCGCCTATCGATTCGACACGCCGGACGGCGCCATTGTGTTCTCCGGGGACACCACGGTGAACGACGACCTCATTGCCCTGGCCCGGGAGGCCGACATTCTGGTCCACCAGGTCGCAGACCTCGAGTACCTGGAGCAACATGGCCTCACCGGTCCGGGCCTTCGAACGCATGTGCGCGCTGCAGACCGACGTCACCGAGGTGGGAGGCGTGGCCGAACGTGCCCGGGTCGGCGAGCTCATTCTCAACCATTATCTGCCGGCCGAGCCCACTGCGATCAGTGACGCCGCATGGGCGGAACGGGGTGGAAGGGGCTTCGGGGGAGTGACGACCGCCGGCCGCGACGGCCTGCGGCGCCGACTCACCGGCGAGAGCACCTGAGGACGTGCTCCGCACGAGCCAGCCGCCGGGCAAACGACCCTTGACTTTCGCTCAGGCGCGAGGAAAAGTGAGGCCAAACGCAGAAGGGTCTTCTCGGCCGTCGCACGGCTGATCACTGCATCTCCCACCGCCCGCCCTCCGTCGTTGCCGCGGTTCTGCAGAGCCGGATCCTGCGCCGTCCAATCAGGGCATGTCGAACGAATGGAGGCTGACATGAGTGGCACCGAACCGGTACAGCCCGGCGAGTTCAGACTCGAGGTGGTGGTCGTCCCGGTCTCGGACGTGGACCGCGCCAAGGCGTTCTACGACTCCCTCGGATGGCGTCTCGACGCCGACCTGGCGAAGGACGACAACTACAGGGTCGTGCAATTCACGCCGCCAGGGTCAACCTGCTCCATCATTTTCGGCAAGGGACTCACCGATTCCCCACCCGGTTCCTTCGAAGGCCTGCAGCTCACGGTCTACGACATCGACAAAGCCCGCGCCGATCTTCTCGAGCGTGGCATCGACGTCAGCGAGGCCTTCCACGACGTGACCGGGGTCTTCCATCACGCCGGGACGAACGGCCGCGTGGACGGGCCCGCACCAGAGCACGCCGACTACGGTTCTTTCGCCGCTTTCAGCGACCCGGACGGCAACGGGTGGATCCTGCAAGAGATAAAGACCCGGCTGCCGGGCCGCTGAGGGGAGAACGGGATGGCAACGACGTACGAGTCCGCCGATGATCTGGCCGGGGCACTCCGCCGGGCGGAAGCGGCACACGGACAACACGAGAAGCGGACCGGAGAGGCCGATGCGAACTGGCCAGACTGGTATGCCCTCTACATGGTGCGCGAGAGGGCCGGGGAAGAGCTCCCGACGTGAGTAGCGACTACGACGTCATTGTGCTCGGTGGAGGCTCGCCGGGCGAGCATTGTGCCGGCGCCCTGGCCGAAGGTGGCTTGCGCGTCGCCGTCGTGGAGAGAGAGCTCGTGGGAGGCGAATGTTCGTACTGGGCGTGCATCCCCTCGAAGACCCTCTTGCGCCCCGGTGAGGCGGTGCACGCCGCACGCGAGGCGGTCTCCACCGCCGACGTGGACGTCGAGGCCGTCTTCGCCTGGCGCGACTTCATGGTTTCGGACTATTCCGACGCCGGCCAGGAGCGCTGGCTGGCCGATCACCACATCGACCTCCTGCGCGGCACCGGCCGGTTGGCCGGACCGGGGGTCGTCGAGGTCGACGGGGTGCGCCACACGGCGGATCACATCGTCCTGGCCAATGGCGCCGATCCCGTCATTCCGCCCGTTTCCGGGCTGCGCGACCTGGAGGGCGTCTGGGGGAGCCGCGAGGCGACCTCAATGAAGGCGGTCCCGCGGCGTCTCGTGATTCTGGGCGGAGGGCCCGTCGGGGTGGAAATGGCTCAGGTCGTCCGTCGGCTGGGGGGCGAGGTCGTCATCACCGACATGGCCGAGCACCTTCTCGGTCGGGAGCCGGCGCCCCTCGGCGAAGCGCTCGGAGAGGTCCTGCAGGGTGAGGGCATTGAGCTGGTCCTCTCCGCCAACGCGGTCGCGGCGCGCCGCGACGGCGAGGACTACGTGCTCGAGTTGGACGACGGCCGCGAGTTGAAGGGCGACCGGATACTGGTCGCGACGGGACGCCGCCCACGGGTGCGTGGGATCGGGCTCGACACGGTCGGCGTCGACGAGGACGCACATGGGATACCGGTCGACGCACACCTGCGCGCTGCCGAAGGCCTGTGGGCGATCGGTGACGTCAACGGAGTGTGGCCGCTGACGCACGTGGGCAAGTACCAGGGCGAGGTCGTGGCGGCGAACATCCTCGGGACACCGAGGAAGGCGAACTACGAGGCGGTGCCGCGGGTCGTCTACACGGATCCGCAGGCAGCTTCCGTGGGGGCCTCAGCCGGCCGCTTCAGCGCCATGGTCCCGCTCAACGGCATTGCGAAGATGGCCACCTACACGCGCTCGTACGCCGACGACAAGGGGTTCCTGACGCTCCTCAGCGACGGCACACGACTGACGGGGGCCTATGCACTCGGTCCTGAGGCGGGTGAATGGATGCAACAGGCGACATTGGCCATTCGCGCCCACGTCCCGATCGACGTCCTCATCGACACGATTCAGCCCTTTCCGACCTTTTCCGAGATCTTCGTCGGCGCCCTGAACGTCCTGCACCGCGAGATCGCCGCAGGGTCGGCGTCGGGCGGCATGGAACCGATCATGGCCAGCTGACGATCAACCCTGCCATGGAGTTCTTGGTCACCATGACGACGCACGTCCCCGCAGGGACATCTGATGCGGCCGTGGAGGAAGTCCGGACCCGCGAGGCGGTCCACTCAGAGGAGCTCGCCGCGGAGGGGCACCTGCTCCGGCTGTGGCGGCCGCCGCTGGCACCAGGAGAATGGCGCACCCTCGGCTTGTTCGAAGCCGACGACCGGACTGCCCTCGAAACGGTGCTGCTCTCCATGCCTCTCCGCGTCTGGCGCACCGACGAAGCCGTCCCGCTCTCGCCCCACCCAAATGACCCGGGCCGTCAGGCGCCGGAGAGCGCATCCGTGACCGACGGGAACGAGTTCTTCACCACCTTCACGATCTCGGTCCCGGCCCATACGCCGAGCGACGTCGTCGACGAGGTCGAGGCACGGGAGGCGGATGTCGCGCGGGAGCTGGCCGACCAGGGCCGGCTCCTCCGGCTCTGGGGGCTTCCGGGCGAGCATCGCACGCTCGGGACTGTGGCGGGCGGGCAACGCGGAGGAGATGGGCTCGATCGTGGCATCGCTCCCGCTCCGCCCTTGGGCACAGGTGGAGACCGTGGCGCTGGCCCCTCATCCCAGTGATCCCGGTCAGAGGCATCCTTGACCGTGAGCGCCGGCACGGACCGTAAGGTCGCCATCGTCACGGGCGGGTCCCAAGGCATCGGTGCGGGGATCGTCGAGGGGTACCGCCAGCAGGGCTGGGCCGTGGCGGCGTCGGCACGGAAGATCGCGCCGGGGTCGGACCCCGCCCTCCTTGCGGTGGCCGGTGATCTGTCGGTTCCGTCCACTGCGGACCGTCTTGTCGAGGAGACGCTGCGATACGTTCGGCCGGATCGACACCCTCGTCAACAATGCCGGGGTCTACCTCTCGAAGCCCTTTGTCGAATACACGGCCGACGACTACGCCACAGTGACAGGCGTCAATCTGAACGGGTTCTTCCGGCTGACGCAACTGGTCATCGCCCACATGTTGGAGAGAGGGGGTGCGGGACACGTCGTCAATATCACGACCACGCTGGTGGACGTGGCCGACGCCAGCACCCCGTCAGCGCTCACCGCGCTGACCAAGGGTGGACTTGCCGCAGCGACGAGGTCACTGGCCGTCGAATACGCATCGCGCGGCATCCGGGTGAACGCCGTCTCCCCCGGAGTCATTCAGACCCCGGTCCACCCGCCGGAGACCTACGCGCACCTGGGATCCCAACTCCCCCCACTCGGCCACGTGGGCCAGGTCAGCGACATTGTCGGTGCCATCCTCTTTCTGGAAGCGTCACCTTTCGTGACCGGCGAGATCCTGCACGTCGACGGGGGCCAGATCGCCGGTCACTGACACGATCGGGCCGTTCCCCCGCTCATGACAGGCGGGCGACGGGCGCTTCGATGTCGTCGTAGATGCGGACCGCCTGGAGCAGGCCACCCTGGCTCCGCTCGTAGACACCGATGCCGGCCTGGGGCGGGAGGTCGTGTCCACCCCAGCGGACGCAGTTGTACTCGAGCGCACAACGAGTGCCGTCGTCGGTCACGACGCAGTGCTCCATGTGGACACCGCCGCCACCGAAACACTCGGCGAAGTAGGAGCGGAGCTCACGAGTGCCGCGGTGCGTCGAGTGTGGGCCGATGGGCTCACGCAGATACCCGTCAGTCTCGAATGTGCCCGTGATCCCCTCGGCGTCTCCGGCGTCCATGGCGGCGAGGAAGCGACCAACGACATCGCCGGGGTAGGCGTCGCCACTCTTGAGTACGGGTGGCCGGAGATGGCGGATCCCGTCCACCGGCCACTGGCTGCAGTACGTCCGGAACACAATGGAGAGATCATCCGGAGATTCGGCAACGACCGCGATCGGCCACGCCACCTCCACGCCCTCGAAGTCCTGGACGTGAACGAGCAATTCCACGACCGCTCGATGCCCGACGTGTGTCGAAGCGATTGTCTCGACGGAAGCATGGTGCTTCGCCCAGAGGGACTGATTCTCGCGGACGAAGCGCTTGAGCTGGTGGTGGCCACGGACCACCCCGGCACGAGGGTCGTAGATCACCACTTCGCCCGGCCAGACAGATTCGAGCTCTCGGGTCGCACCGGACTGCAGGACAGTGAAGTACTCGGCGACGGGATCCGCCTGTGCAGTGGCCCGCGTGTCTCGGCGTGCCAGCTCGACGGCACTCACGAAGTCTGGAAACCACGGCATCGCATCTCCCTGGTCCGTCGGAACACGACAGGCCTGCCGATGCCCGAGAAGCGGGACCCAGTATGACCCCCGTGTGACCAGAGCGCTTCAGCCCGGAACCCACCTAGTTCGGTCCCGGAGCAGGCACCGGCAGAGCGGCCGACCTGACTTCGGGCTCAGCGACCCAGGCCATTTCCGGCGAGGCACTCCGAGTTCTCATGCGAGAGGGTGCGCCCGAACGGGCCTCTCGCTACATTGAGACTGTCAACCACGACGAAAGGATCCCGATGTCGTCAACCTCAGGTCCCGCGCACCTCAGCGGGCATCATCGAGACACCTTGCTGCAGATCTTTCAGGAGCCCACTGGTCACAATGTCGAGTGGCATGACGTGATGTCGTTGCTGGGAGCCATCGGATCCATAGAAGAACGACATGACGACATGTTCGTTTTCCGGATCGGCGCGGACACTGAGGTTCTGCAAGCGTTCGGACGACAAGGACATCGACGGCCAGCAACTGGTCGACCTGCGCCGGATGCTGGCGCAGGCCGGCTACGACGCCGTGGCCACGGAACTCGAGGCTGAGGGGAAAGAAGCCTGACGATGAGCGACAATCTGGAGCACGTCCGCGGAAAGAACGTCGTGGCCGTCATCGACTTTCACGAAGCTGTCATCTACCCGACGGACGCCGCGCCGCGGCAGCGCCCGGAGCGCCTCGTCGCATCGGACCCAGAAGGTCATTTTCACGAAGTCCACCATCACGCCGGGAACCCGTCCGGGGCGTATGAGGACGACAGCCCGGCCTATTGGCGCGATCTGACGGATGCGCTGTCGCCCGCCGCAGCCATTCTGCTCTTGGGACACGGAACGGGGAAGGCCAACGCAACCCACCGCTGGGTTGCCTACGTCGAACAACATCGCAAGGATGTGGCCGCCAAAGTGGTGGCTGACGTTCGTGTCGACATCGATCACCTGGAGGTGAAACAGGTACTCGGGCTGGCCCAGTACTACTTCGCGGCGCCATCCCCTTGAGACAGTGCGGGCGTCGGAAAGGGGCAGGCAGATGACACCGCTGGTCGCCGATCTCATCGTCGAATGCCTCGAGAACGAAGGCGTGACGCACGTCTTCGGGATCCCCGGTGAGGAGAACATCCATCTCATCGACGCACTGTCGCGGTCATCGATCCGCTACGTGCTCGTGCGCCACGAGCAAGGAGCGTCCTTCATGGCAGAGACGTACGGCCGGCTCAGCGGCAAGGCGGGGGTGTGTTCGGCCACCCTCGGGCCGGGAGCGATCAACCTGCTGACGGGCGTGGCCGACGCGACGACGAACTCCACGCCGGTCGTCGCCCTCTCGGCGCAGGTCGGCATGAGCCGGAGCTACAAGGAGTCACACCAGGGTGTCGATCTGGTCTCGATGTTCACCCCGGTGACGAAATGGTCCGCTCTCGTCGCCACGGCAGGAGCAGCGTCCGAAATGATCAGAAAGGCATTCAAGTTGGCGCAGACCGAGCGCCCGGGCGCGGTCTATCTGGCGGTCCCTGAGGACATCGAGAGCGCCCCCGCATCGGCGGAGGCACGACCGCTCCCGCGTGAACGTTCCACGCCCTGACGAACCTTCTGCGAGCCAGGTGGCTCGTGCCGCCGCCATCCTCGGTGAAGCAACGAACCCGATCGTCCTGGCCGGTCACGGGGCGGCTCGGGCCGACGCCGGTCCTGCGCTGATCCGTTTTGCCGAGAGATTGGGCGTGTCGGTCGCGACCACCTTCCACGGCAAGGGAGTGTTCCCGGACGACCACCCGCAGGCGCTGGGCGCCATCGGCTTCATGCGCCACGACTACGTGAACTTCGGATTCGACCAGGCAGATGCGATCGTGACGGTCGGCTACGAACTCCAGGAATTCGATCCGGTTCGCATCAATCCCCACGGCGACAAGAAGATCATCCACATCCACCGCTTCCCGGCCGAGGTCGACGTCCACTACAACGTCTCGGTCGGGTTGCAGGCCGACATCAGTCAGAGCCTCGATGCGCTGGCCGCCGCCCTCGACTGCCATTTCGAGGACCAGACCTCCAAGCTCGAGATCCGGCAACTCTTGGCGCAGGAGTTGGCGCAAGGGAGCGAGGACGAGCGGTTCCCGATGGCACCGGCTCGCATAGTGGCCGACATCCGGGCGGCCATGGGTCGCGACGACATCGTCCTGGTGGACACCGGCGCTCTCAAAATGTGGATGGCTCGGCTCTATCCCACCTACGAGCCCAACACCTGCCTGATCTCAAACGGCTTGTCCACCATGGCGTGGAGCCTCCCCGGCGCCATCGGCGCCAAGATCGCCCGCCCGGACGCCAAGGTGCTCGTCGCCACCGGCGACGGCGGCTTCCTGATGAACTCCCAGGAGATCGAGACCGCGCTACGGGAAAGAATCCCCATGGTCATCGTGATCTGGGTCGACGATGCCTACGGGCTCATCAGTTGGAAGATGGATCTGGAGATCGGACACGACGTGGACACCACCTTCGGCAACCCGGACTTCGTCGCCTACGCACGGAGTTTCGGAGCGAAGCGGCTACGAAATCACCGCTCCAGATGAGTTGCTGCCCGACCCTGCGCGCCGCCCTGGCGGACGACACCGTCTCGGTGATCGCCTGTCCGGTGGACTACGGCGCCAACGCTGAGTTGATTCGCTCTCTCGGGGCGCTCGACGACTCCTTCTCCTAGATGGTCAGCCAATACCATTCGTCGTCAGGCTGACCGTCCGAAGCGGGCTACCGTTTTTCCCCTGTGCTGAGGCCGAGGACGATCCGGTACGGGCCGCACCGCAGCAACGTCGGCGATCTTTGGCTTCCGGCCGGCAGTGCCGACCCTGTTCCCGTGGTCGTGCTCATCCATGGTGGCTTCTGGAGGGCCGCTTTACACCAAGAGACTCATGAACGGGCTCGCCAAGGATGTGGCCGCCAGAGGCTGGGCAGCCTGGAACATCGAATACCGACGCGTCGGATTCCTCGGGGGCGGCGGAGGGTGGCCCACGACCCTCATCGACGTTGCCGCTGCACTCGATCACCTGGCCGTCATGGAAGACGAGGTCGACATCGCCCGAGTGGTGACGTGCGGCCATTCCGCCGGCGGCCAGCTCGCCTTCTGGGCCGCCGCGCGCGGACGGCTGCCCCCTGCGAGTCCGGGCGCTGGTGGAGCCGTCTCGGTTCGCGGTGCTGTCTCGCTGTCGGGAGTCGTCGACCTCGAAGAGGCCGATCGACTCGGACTGGGCGCGCACGCCACCGCACGGTTCATGGGCGGCCACTGGAATGAAGAACCGGATCGGTATCGACTTGCGTCACCGAAAGCACTCTTGCCGCTCGGAGTGCCCCAGGCGCTGATTCATGCCGGCAACGACAGCGTTGTCCCGTCGTCTCTGAGCCGGGATTACCAGACCCTGGCGGCGAGCCTGGGCGACAGCTCCCACTATCTGCTCGTCGATGGAATCGGACATCGACAACTGATCGACCCGAAGGGGCGGGGTTGGGCAACTGCTGTGTCGGAGCTGGAGCGCATGATCGCCTGACAAACACGGGAGCGCATGCCTGCAGAAGATCGCCACCGACCCGACGGTCCGCTCGGATGCAGGCCCACTCCGGGTACAACTGGCAAGGTGGGGAGTTCCACGACGCTACCGATCGCCGCATGGCAGCCCTCCCTGTGGGCAGACCAGAGGCCGCTTGTCGATCCGTCCTTCGCGGGCCTCGAACGAACCGCTCTGGACAGGGACTCCTGGGTGGACCACTGTCAGGGCTGGGTCGCGGGGAGTGACCTGGCTTTTGAGGAGCTGCTTCGTGATGTGGCCTGGAGCCAACGTCGACGTTGGATGTACGACCGCCAGGTCGACGAACCGCGGCTGACCTCCTGGCGGGAGTTCGATGAACAAGAAGTCGTCGCATCGCCGTGGCTGGAGGACGCTCGTTCAGCGCTTTCCGCACGGTATGGCGTTCAGTTCGACTCCATGGGGGTCAACCTCTACCGTGACGGGGGAGACAGCGTGGCGTGGCATCGCGATCGGATTCCCAACGAGATCCTGAACCCTGTCGTGGCCCTGGTGTCCCTGGGTGAGCCACGCAAATTCCTGCTCCGTCCTCATGGAGGCGGCCGCTCGTGTGCTTTCAAGCTCGGCCAAGGGGACCTCCTGGTGACGGGTGGTCAGACGCAGCGTCGCTTCGAGCACAGCGTCCCGAAGGTCAAGGCGGCCGGCGCCCGATTGAGTCTGGCGTTCAGACACGGCATCCGCTGACTCCAGGGCTGGCTCGCCGAAAGTCGGACCTACCTGAAGGAGAGCGAAGACACCTCGGTGTGCGTTGCCTTCATGACTTCGAGGCAGCCGGCAACCAGAACGACCAGTCCCCTTCCGGGTCGGTCGTTTGTCCCACCTCAATGATGTAGCCATCAGGATCGCGGATGTAACAACGGATTTCGTACTGGTGCTGCTTCGGCGGCGTCAGGAACTGAGCACCCCGGGCGCTCCATTCCGGTATAGACGGCGTGAATGTCCCTGACGCGAATGTTGAGGAAGCTGCTCACCCGGTCGGGATCGCGTGGGGTCTCCAAGGTCACCGTGGGCTTGTCGTCAGTCGGGCCTCCTCCGACATTGATGATGATGTAGCTGTTGGCGAGCGCGACGTACGTCACCTCTCCGGAGAAGGCCACCGTCCCGCCGAGCACCTCGGTGTAGAAGCGACGAGAGCGCTCGACATCGTCCGAGACGATGAAATGGGCAAGGACGATTCCCTCTTCAGGCGGACTGAATTCGGCCATCTGGCACCTCCACTCGTTGGGGCTGCGACCCGTCTCGAGAGGGTGCAGTCGAAATCGTTCGACCGTGGAATGTCATCTGTTCCACTTCACGACGACAGGTCGCCACGCTTGATCCCGATGGTCTTGCCCTCGGTGTACCGGATCGGTGGATCGAGCGTATCGACGAGAAACATGTCTCGGTCACCGCGATCCCAGGCTTCACGAAGTCCGGGCGCGCCAAGATCAAAATCAGGACGGACCTTCTCCAACACCGCACGTAGGTCCTGGTGCAGCTCGTGCATCGTCGGTCGGCCCCAGTACCAGTAGCCGTTGTAGATGCTGAAGATCCGAAGCCCTGGTTCGAGAACAAAGGTATGGGGGATCATGGGGTTGTGGGGATCCGTGAACTCCTCAATGTCGAGGTCTTGTTGCACGGTCCTCTCCGGGTCGCCCAGAAACGGCCACAAGGCACCCAAGGAGTCGCGAAACTCGTTGAGGTTGAGTGGGTTGTCGGTGCAGATCACCGCGAGCCGGGTGTAGGCAACACGGAACTCGGGATAGCTGTCCACCAGGTTCCGCAGAAAACGATGCTCTTTGGGGTCGTAGGACCCTCGAGAGAGGTGGAGGACCATCGGGTTGCCGCCCTGGAGCTCTGAGAGCTTCCGAAGGGTCCCGGCCTGATCCGGGAGCTGATAGTCGGGAAAGATGGCTCCGGCGACGATGTCTTCGCGCATGCTCATATCTCCCTTGATCCGTTGCTTCGTTCCACGGACATGACCCATAGACCACAGGAATCCTCGAGGGCGGGCTGCGGCGTCGGACCCGACCTGAAACTAGACCCACGAAGAACCCGGCGTCGAGGACGGGTTCGTCCCCTACAAACGCGAGACGAGCTCAGCCACGATGTCTGCTGCCGGTTGCCGTTCTTTGGCAAGGGCGACGCTCTGTCCGGCCCACAATGAGAGCGCCTCGATGTCACCGGTGGTTCCCACCATCGGCGGCGCCGGCTCGTACCGCACGATTGCCTCGCCGGAAGCGAAGTGCGCAATGACGTCGCCCTCTCCCGGCCGGCTCCCCGCCGGAGGCCGGCCCGCCGCTTCCCACGCATCGGACGTCGAGTTGCGCAGGGCGCGGTGGGGTGCATCGGGCCATCCCACGTCGTAGAGGTCGGCGTACCACTGCGCATCGGTCTCGGCGGCGTCGATGAGACGGTCGCGATAGTGGTCGTGGATAGGCATCTCCTGGGCAAGCAGGAACCGGGTACCCAGCCACGCCGCCTGAGCCCCGAGCGCCAGTACGGCCGCCACTCCCCGAGCGTCCCCGATACCGCCGGCCGCAATCACGGGAACCGGCGCCACCGCATCCACGACGGCGGGGACCAGCGGGAGTGTTGCGATCTGGCCCGGCACATGTCCCCCGGCCTCCCACCCCTGGGCCACGACGACGTCAACGCCGCCGTCCACTGCCCGCCGCGCTGCCTCTGCGCTGCTCACCGTCTGCAGAACAACCCCTTTGGCCTCGTGGACCTGCTCGACGTACTCGGTGGGATCGCCCTCGAAGAAGGACACGACTCGTAGACCGGCTTCCAGGGCCTCATTGAGCCGGCGGTGCTGGTCGGAGGTGAGAACCAGGTTGCCGCCGAACGGACGATCGGTGAGTGCCGCCGTCTGGCGGACGACGTCCCCGGCTGGGTTCGACCAAGTCAGTGTCAACATACCGAGCGCGCCGGCATTCGAGACGGCTGCCGTCAATGCAGGTACGGCCACCATGGGCGCCTGCACAATCGGCTGCTCGATCCCAAGGAGCTTGCAGACCTCTGTTCGCACGAGCGCCACCTACCCCATTCGGCCTTCACCCTCGGCGCCGCAACCTGTTCCGGCGTGGACGGTCGCGCCAGTGCCAGTGCCAGTGCCAGCCGACTACCTGCAGCTATGACATGGTACGAGGTTGGCGTCGGCCTCCGGCGCCCGCTTGTTCCATCCGTGAAAGTTCGAGAAGTCCTTGGCATCCCACTCCTCGCGTAGACCCGGCTTGCTCAGATCCCAGTCGGGACGGATCTCACTCGAAGGCAGCGCACAGGTCGCGCCAGAGGTCGGCGAACGAAGGGCGGCCCCAGAACCAGTAGCCGTTGTAGATGCTGTGCACCACCAGTCCCGGCTTCAGCACCAGCGTGTGGGGAATCATCGGGTCGTGCTCGGGGTCGGTGTACTCCTGAATGTCGAGGTCCTTCTGCACTGTCCGGGTGGGATCGGACAGGAAGGTCCATTGTGCGCCCACCGAGGCGCGGAACTCCTGCGTGGTGTGGTGGTCGTCGGTGGAGATCGTGACGATCTGGGTGTAGGCGACGGCAACCTTCGAATAGTTCGCCGCCAGCTCTAGGTGTTGCTGGTGCTCTTTCGGGCAGTAGTTGCCCCGCGCCAGCGTGAGCACCAACGGATCATCGCCCTGGAGCTCGCTGAGTTTGCGCACCGTGTCGGTGTGATCCGAGCAGGGCGTAATCCGGGAACGTGCCTCCCGGTTTGATGTCGGATCGCATGGATCACCGCTTCCTTTCGGCGCCTCAAGGCGCAACGTGGCTGCGGAGAGCGGTCCCACTCGACGCCCAACGTGGCAACGACAGGTAGTCCTCGCTTCCGGGCGGCGCCGGTGAGCCTCACGCACTCCAGGTCCGACGGCATCCCCGAGAGCGGCCGGCCGAGAGGTCGCCCAGACTGAGCCCTACTCCCCGATTCCGTAGAGAAAGTCATCGAGCACTTTCCAACCGTCCTCGGTGGTCCCGCCCGGGTGCCAGGTCAAACGACAGCGACGCCGTCCGGATCACGGCCGACCACCGCCGTCCACTCGCTGTGCTCACGCCGGGTGACGAGGAGCTTCCGAGACTCCAATTCACTCTCAAACCGATCCAACTGATCTGCCGACTCGGCTGCCAATATGAAGCTCACGCAGACCGATATGGCCAGCTCCGACGAGCGGGACTTTTCCCGAAGGCCCGGAGCACAATGGCCTGAGATCTGTCGCTGCTCGAGGCACCAACCACGGCCAACTGCTCTTCTTGGGACAGGAGAGTGAAGCCCAGCACCTGACGATAGAAGTCGATCGATCGATTCAGATCGGCGACATTCATCACGACACCATTGAAAGTTCATCAGTCCTCCAAGTCTCGGGGTGGAGCCAGGCAAGCAACGAAGCCCGGTATGCCCGAGACGCTCACTCAGACTGCCCGGCTCAGCCGCAACGAGAGCCGCTCAGGCGCAAGGACGTCGCAGTCAGGCTCCGCCGATCAGTGACCGCGCCTCTGCGAGGCCGACCACGACATCATGGAGATCGCCACCCACCTCGAGCCGGGTCGACTGCTCGCTCCCCCCGACTCCGAGCGGCTCGAAACCGGCCACTCGGATCAACCGCTCGACCCCCCTGGCGGCACGATCGTCATCGGTCGCATAGAAGAGGACCACCGGCACTGGCGACCGATTGCTCGAGGCCTTCAGCAGATCGGCCGACATGCTTCCGAACGCCATGGCGAAAGGGACCCCGACCGGCAGCCACTCGGACACCGCCTTGCCTGAGGATTTCCCCTTGGGCAGGACACGCAGGACATTCCCCTGATCATCGGTACGCAAGGGGTTGCTCGGGACAATCACCACCTTGTCCCTGAGCTCAGGGGCGATTTCGTCGAGGACGCTCTTCAGCACGGTAAATCGCAACGCGAGGATCACGGCATCGACGTCGTGGAGCGCTTCGCGATTATCTGCGGCGACACTGGCGCCTCGACCGACTTCGGTGGCGAGCGTGCGCGCCGAATCAGGGTCGGCGCCGGCGAGCCGGAGTGTCTCGCCGCCTGAAGAGAGCAGGCGGGCGATAGCGGATCCGATTCCCCCCGTGCCGATGATGGCGGTGGTCATGGAAGGAAGCCTCCTGGCCGTCAGAGTACTCAGGACGGCTGTCCGGGGCATGGCCAGTTCGTCCGGAGCTGGCTACGCTGACACTCCGGCGCTCTTCCCGAAATCTGATCTGAACGGGCGGAACCACCTGGTTCAGAGGCGCCAAATGTCGATCCCGAGGATCTACCGACGAAGGAACTCGAGATGAGCACGACTCCCATTGCTGACTATGCGCTCCTGTCGGATCGGCACAGCGCGGCACTCGTGAGCCGGGATGGGTCCGTCGACTGGTTGTGCTTTCCCCGCTTCGACAGCCCGTCCATCTTCGGTCGGCTCCTCGGCGATGATGCCGGCTCCTGGTCGATCAGGGCCAACGGTGCCACCCAGGTCATCCGCCGCTATCTGGATCGGACAATGGTGTTGGAAACCACCTTCCGGACGCCCACGGGCACGGTCACACTCACCGACGCCCTCGCTATGGGCGAAGGCAACCGGGGCCACCAGCTCGGCAAGAACGCGCCGCATCTTTTCCTGCGGAGCGCGACCTGTCTTTATGGCGAGGTCGACCTCGTCATGGAGTACGTCTTGCGGCCCGAGTACGGACGGGTCCATCCACGCCTCGAGGCGGTCGAAGGTGGAGTCGCGGCATCATGGGAGGCTGACGAGCTGGTCCTCTCATCTCCGATGCGGCTGACCGTCGACAAGGGGGTCGCCTCGGGCCAGCTCCACCTCCGCCTCGGAGACAGTGCGAGCTTCGCCCTGCACTACGGGAAGCGGGCCGAAGCGGGCCCGAACAAGGTCTGGAGCCAATCCGACATCGCCACGCGGCTTGAAGACACCGTCTCGGCATGGGAGTCGTGGTCAGAACTCCACCAGTCCTACGTGGGCCCATGGAAGGACCTGGTGCAACACAGCGGGCGGGTGCTCCAGTCGCTCTCCTTTGCGCCGACAGGGGCAATCTGCGCGGCGGCGACCACGTCGCTGCCGGAGGTGGTCGGGGGCAGTCGCAACTGGGACTACCGCTACGCATGGGTTCGGGACGCTTCCTTCACGATTCAGGCTCTCTGGGTCGCGGCCTGCCCTGACGAAGCCAATGAGTTCTTCAACTATGTGACGACGTCCGCCGCGGGCTCCCTCGACCGGGGCGGCGACCTTCAGATCATGTTCGGCGTCGGCGGCGAACGGAGGCTGACCGAACGCGAGCTGCCCCATTTGGAGGGCTGGCGACATTCGGCCCCCGTTCGAGTCGGCAACGGCGCCTGGAACCAACGCCAACTCGACGTCTACGGCGAACTGCTCGGCGCCGTCTATCGCCTCTCGGACCATCTCTTCGACAGCACGACGAGAGAAGTCGGTCCACTGTCCGACCCTGGCAAGTGGGGCGCACCCCCGGATCTGCCACCGGCTACCCGACGGTTCTTCGTCCAACTGGCCGATACGGCCGCCAAGCGCTGGCAGCAAAAGGACCAGGGGATCTGGGAAGTCCGAGGCGAACCCCGCGATTTCCTGTACTCCAAGCTGATGTGCTGGGTGGCCCTGGACAGGGCGGTGGCGTTGGCCGGCCCACTCGACGCCTCGGACCGGGTCGAGGCATGGAAGGAGACCCAGTCGCAGATCCGCCAGGCGATATTGACCAAAGGTTGGAGCGACCGCGCCAAGGCATTCACTCAGTCCTTCGGCTCCGACGAGCTCGACGCGTCGAATCTCATGCTGTCGCTGGTCGGATTTCTACCCGCCGACGAACCCAGAGTGCTGTCCACAATCAGCGCAACCGAAGAGCGACTCACCGACGAGCGCGGACTCGTCTATCGCTATCAGTCCCAAGACGGGCTCGATGGCAAGGAAGGCACGTTCCTTCTGTGCACGTTTTGGCTTGCACAGGCTCTTGCGAAGGCCGGACAGACGTCTCGGGCCCGCTCGGTCTTCGAGCGCGCCGCGGCTTTCGTCAACGACGTCGGCTTGCTCTCCGAAGAAGTTGATCCCGTGAGCGGAGAACTCTTGGGCAACTTTCCACAAGCCCTCAGTCACATCGGGTTCGTGAACGCGGCCTGGGCCATTGCCGAGGCCGAGCAAGCCGAGAACTCCCCGGCGAATGACGCTCTCGAGACGTCGCCGTCCACCCATCGGACTCCATCGTGAGAAAGCCAGCGACGCTCACTTCGGCTGCGTCCGGCCGGCGGCGGCAGCGGCGTGCGTCCGTCCGGGTCCGTGCGGCCCACCCGGGTGTCAGGCCTGACGAAAGATCGAAGATGGTGCACGACACTGCGGAGCATCCAGCCCCCAGAGAGATACGTCGAAGGCTGCCGCGGTCGGCGAGTGGTACGTGCACTCCCGAAGCGCTCATCGCAACCCGAGGGTCATTGAGGCCTACACACAACTGCAATCAGAAACCGATCACCTGTATGCGCACCTCACGAGGGACGCCTGCCCGTGGACAGCGCGCGTGGTGTTCACCCGGTGCGGCCGACCCTATGCAAGCGACAAAGAGCTCATTTGCGCAGTACGCGCCAGTGGAACGCTCGAGATCACCTCGGCCGCCGCCGCCGGAGAGCGCCTTCATCCCCTGCTCGGCTGTGAGCTCGGTGGCGCGTTCGACCGGTTTCGTGCGGTCCACGATCTGATCGGTCACGCCCTGTGTGGGTATGGCTTTGATCTCGTTGGCGAGTGCGCGGCCTGGGGCGTTCAAGACCGTCTCCATGGTGGTCTCGCACGACATGCCCTGGCGACAGAACTCTACGGAGTGAACGCCGCCAGGAGCTATGTCGGCGAGGCACCCGAGCTCCGAGCGTTGCTCCTCATTCCCTCGGCGTTGCGGTAGAGCCCTCGGCCTCATACAAGTCAGGACGGCTCACTCCCGCCGGGGTTCTTGGCAGCTGGAGGCTTGCCCGTTCTGGCCGTCCGCGGCCGCAGGGGGGCGATCGGTTCGGTCTCGTGTCGCCGGGGGCCCGACCACAACGCCGGCGGCGCCTCAACCGTCCACGCCAGCGCGTAGGCGGCAGCCTCGTAATTCACCCGCCATCCCAGGAAATCCCTCCACGCATCCTCAAGGGGACGCTCAATCGGATAATCGACTTCGCGCAAGCGCTCAATGGCTTCGGTGAAATCGTCATACGAGAGCGAGATCCCGTCGCTTGGGTCGGCGTCGAACGCGATGGGAACGCCGATGGCGCGGGCGACGTTTCCGAGGCAGGTAAACCCACCGCGGAGACAGAGGCGGGCTTGGATCAGGTCCGACCCCTCAGGGAGGAGCGCCAGGTACAGGGCGGCGGCGTCGAGGATGGCAAGTTGTGCCGTGACCCACGACGACAATGGACGTGGCGAGCGGAACCAGATCAGCGGGACATACGTGGTGTGGCTCTCCGAGACATCGGCGGACCACTGCTCCCAGGAGTCGAACAGCGCTGGCAGCTCGCCGACCGCGGAAACCCCGCTGCCCAGGCCATAGTGCGTGCGAGCCAAGAGCTCGGGCCCCCACGACGGGACACCGGCTCTGGAGTCGAGCATGGTGATGAGTGCCTCCCGGTCGATTGAAGGCTGCGTACAGCGTCGGGAGATAGCCGATCTGGAGCGCGACCGTCCCGAGGCCGGCCAACGCGGCGAGGGGGTCAAGCGCCGCCGCTCCGCTCGTGTGCGGAACGATGAAGCCCAGCGTGCACAGCGCCGATCCGGCTTGCTCCATGGCGCTTCCCAGCCCACCGCCATCAACGGACCAGACGAGGAGTCCGAACCCCAACTGGTAGAGAGCCAACCAGGCGACGACCTGGCCGATGAGTTGCACGGGTGCCTGCACCGCCAGAATCCGGTCCTGGCGCTCGTAGGAGCTGGACCGGTCCGCCAGGAAGCGGAACACACTCCGAAGGACGATGAAGACGGCGCGGGGAATACGGCTCCGAATGCGCCGAGGCACGACCAAGGTGCCGAGGACACTCCACGCCGTGGCCAGAATGATGAGGGCGCCGATCACCCCAGCCAGGACTCGAATGGCCATGGGTTAGCTTGGCATGGCGATCAAATGCCCGTAGCATCCCTGGCCGCTCGACCGTGGTCTCGTGCGGTAACAATCGAAGCCGTGCCGGTGATTCCAGAAAGGACCGCAGCCTGGACCTCTGGGTCGGTAAAAAGGCTCGCGACGGCACGGGTGCCGAGGCGATCGGAAGATTCCGTGACAGCAGCGGCCACCAGGTCAGAACGGCCGACGTCGATCCATGCCGGATGGATGTACGACGACCGGGTGACGGAGGCCGTGTCGCCCAGCAGCGCCGCCGCAGCTCCGATGGCAAGGCCCTCCCGCGACCTCGCCGAGACTCCCGCCGGCGGTTCGGCTCCGGCGAGCGCTGCGACCGCAGCAACCGTGGCACCCCACGTACGGAACACCTTGGCGCTCGCCGGCGCTCGGGTGTGCGCGTGGAGGTAGGCATTGACCGTAGCGCTCGTCACGTGATGCGTTCCGTGCTCATCCCTCACAGCAAAGATCGGCTGCGCATCGTCGCTCGCCGCATGTGCGAGCGCGCCGACAATCCTGGCCGTCGCCTGGTCGCTGACCGTGACCACGTGTGCAAGATGTTCCTTGCCAATGAAATGAAACGTGACGGTCGAACCGCGCGTCTCGACGTGGTTCCGCCGAAGCGTCGTGAGCCCGTAGGTGTGATTGTCGCGGGCATACCGCTCACTACCCACGCGGAGCAGCCCCCGGTCAAGGAGCCTCACCATTGCGGCCGTCACGACAGGTGCGCCGAATGGATCCCGGCGGTACTGAGCGATGTCGCGCTCGACCTGAAGGCGGAGCGCTGGAATGCGCAGCAGCGAACATCGTCATGCGGGAGAACTTCTGGTCGCTCGCAAGATCTCGGGCCGCGGGTGAGTACCGGTACTGGGTCCGGCCGCGCCCGTCGACGCCTGTCGCCTGCACCGACGCATTGGGGTCGGCGGACGCCCACACGTCAACCCAGGCCGGTGGAATCACTAGCTGCCGCAACCGTTCGAGAACGGCCGGATCGTCTACGGCGTCACCGGCCCCGTCGACCCACTCGTCGGGTCGTGCTGCGATTCTGTGCAGCCCAGGAGGCCGGAAGGCCCGGGGAGTCGGCAGCGTTCGACCAGGCGCTTCTCCCCTTGCTCCTGAACGTTCGGGTCGGCTGCCAGCCACTTCGAGACTCTCAGCCGTCGCGAGGTGAAAGGGCCACTAAGAAGCCTCGAACGGAGCTCGTAGCTTCTGCGATCGGGCCTCTGCGTCGCGCAAGGCGGAGAAAGCCGTCGACGGCACATCGATCACGGAAACCCTCCTCGAACGTCCGCGCTGACTACCGGCAAACCTAAGATTCACGAGGTGCCGGGTCAAGTGAGGGCACTGGACCCGTGTGACCATGAGGAGGGTGACTCATGTTGATTGTGCGCGGTGACGCTCAGACGACGCCGTCGGAACGGAACGAAGCGGCCACAGGAGAAGTCTGGTTCGACCCGATCCTCCCCAAGACGGACGACGTGGATGTCGGCACAGTCATCTTCTCTCCGAACGGACGAACGGTCTGGCATCAACACACGCACGGTCAGTTGCTGCAGGTCACATCCGGCTACGGGTTCGTCTGCAAGGAGGGCGAGGAGCCGCAGAGGGTCCGAGCCGGCGACACGGTGTGGATCGGACCGAACGAGCGGCATTGGCACGGTGCCACGTCGAGCACTCTGATGTCGCACACCACAGTCACAATCGGGGAGACGGAGTTCTTGGAAGCCGTCACGGAGGCTGACTACGCCGCCGCAAACAACATCCCGCGCCCATGAGGGGCGAGCGCCCGCTCATCCCTCTGTGACGTCGGTCCTGAGTGACCGTCCGATCGGCAGGCCGCTCAACCCGGGCCAGATGAGCTCCGTCAGATAGTCCACCACTGCGGCTCGGCTCATCGTTGGTTGCTCGAGCCACCGGTCAGCTGCCGCTCGGACCAAGCCGACAATGCCGAATCCCCAGAGTTCGGCCGCCCCGAGTCCTGGCCGGCCTCACGCAGAAATCCGCCGATCACAGCTGTCGCGTGCAGGCCCACGATGGTGGCGTAATCGTCGAGATCCCGGTGTTGGAGCACGAAGCGGTACAAGTCGGGCCGGGATTCGATGCTGGCCAGGTAGGCGTCGATGCCGGCCGCCAGCTTTGACCGAGGCGACCGTGCGGCGTCGATGGCGGCCGTGGTCTCGGCGACCACCGTTTCGGCCACCGCACGCCCCACCTCGACGAACAGCTCCGCCTTGTCGGTGAAGTACCGATAGAAGATCGGCTTGGCGATGTGCGACGCCTTCGAGATGTCGTCAATGCCGACTCCGGCGCCCTGTTCGCTGACCACGGTCATGACTGCCGCGAGGAGCTCCTGGCGGCGTGCTTCTCGATGCTCCTTCCATCGATCGCTCCGACCATCACGTCTTTGGGTCCTCGAAGAGCGGCTGCCCACGTTTTGATCTTATCCGTAACGGTAAGTAACATATATATCAACCCTTCGGAGCAAGTGATGCGTGTCTTCCCCCAGGCTCAGAAAGCAGACAGAGGCGCCGGCCCCGTCGGGACCAACTCCCCTGGTCAGGGATCAGATCCCACCTCACCATCTGACGTGGTGCGGAGCCTTGTCGCCCGTATGACCACTCCCCTGCTGCCTGATGACTATCTCCGGATGGTGAACCCCCTGTGGTCCGCTCGCGAACTCCGCGGCAAGGTCGTCGAGGTCATTCCGGAGACCGCCGACACAGCCACTCTGGTCATCAAGCCGGGATGGGGCTGGAGCATCACGTACCAGCCCGGACAGTACGTCGGCATCGGTGTCCATATCGACGGCCAGTGGCACTGGCGCTCCTATTCGGTCAGTTCGACGCCCGAGCGGTCGAGCCGCAACCACCGGGAAAGGCAACTGACCATCACGGTCAAAGCGATGCCCGAAGGGTTCCTCTCCGAACACTTGGTACGCGGTCTCGACGCCGGCACCATCGTCCGCTTGGCACTGCCCCAGGGTGAGTTCGTCCTCCCTGATCCCCCGCCGCCGAAAGTCCTCTTCTGGACGGGCGGCAGCGGCATCACGCCGGTGATGTCGATGCTGCGCACGCTGCATCGTCGCGACGCCATGCCCGATGTCGTCCACATCCACTCGTCACCGACCATGGACTCCGCCATCTTCCGGGAGGAACGCATTGCGTTGGCGGATCGACACCCCGGGCTGCGCATGATCGAGAACTTCGACGATCGTGACGGCATCCTCGACGTGGGACGGCTCACCGAGGTCTGCCCCGACTGGATGGCACGGGAGGCCTGGGTCTGCGGTCCCGCACCGATGTTGGCCGCCGCCGAGACCCACTGGGCGGCGGCAGCGGCTTGCCAAGAAACTGCACCTGGAGCGTTTCTCCGCTGTCCTCGGCACGTCGGCCGAAGGAGGACGCGTCACGTTCGCCATCTCCGACAAGGCAGCCGATGCGGACGGCGCCACCACCTTGCTCGAAGCAGGCGAAGCGGCCGGGATCCGGATGCCCTTCGGATGCCGGATGGGCATCTGCCACACCTGCATCGTCCCTCTGCGGAAGGGCGTGGTCAAAGACCTGCGGAACGGCACGGAATATCAGGAGAACGCCGGCGTGCAGACCTGTGTCACAGCTGCCGCTGGTGACTGCGTACTCGAGATCTAAGGAGCACCCATGGCCATTTCAGATGTCACCACATTCGCCCACCTCACCGATGCCGACGTGGAGGCGCTCGGGCGGGAGTTCGACGCCATTCGTCGAGGAGATCGAAGAGTCCAGAGGCAGCAGCGACGCTGCCTACATCGCCCGCATCATCACGATGCAGCGACAGCTGATGGTGGCCGGCCGGTTGACCTTGTTCGCCAGTTCCTTTCCGCCGGCCTGGGTGGCCGGCACCGCCCTCCTGGCGGTCGGAAAGATTCTCGAAAACATGGAGATCGGCCACAACGTCATGCACGGGCAGTGGGACTGGATGAACGATCCGGAAATCCATTCGGGTACATGGGAATGGGACAACACCTGTCCGGCGGACCAGTGGAAGCACTCGCACAACTTCGTGCATCACACCTTCACCAACGTGCTGGACAAGGACAACGACGTGGGCTACGGCATCCTCCGGGTGACCAGTGACCAGAAGTGGCATGCGGCCAACCTCGGGCAACCCGTCTACTACGCCCTCCTGGCCCTGCTCTTCGAGTGGGGTGTGGCCCTCCACGATCTCGACATCGTGGCTGTTCGCAAGCGGGAGAAGGACCCCAGCGACCTCCGGCGCCAGCTCAAGGGCATTTGGCGCAAGGTCCGGCGTCAGGTGGCCAAGGACTATCTGATCTTCCCTTTGCTGACCGGTCCCAACTTCCTTGTCCACGCTCTCGGCCAACGTGACCGCCAACCTCGTGCGCAACCTGTGGTCCAACATGATCATCTTCTGCGGCCACTTCCCCGACGGGGCGGAGAAGTTCACCGAGGAGCAGCTCGACGACGAGACCAAGGCTGAGTGGTATCTCCGCCAGCTCCTCGGTTCGGCCAACTTCGAGGGCAGCCGTTTCCTGCACATCATGGCGGGCAGCCTGGGCTACCAGATCGAACACCACCTCTTTCCCGACCTGCCCAGCAACCGCTACCCCGAGATCGCCGAGCGCGTGCGGGCTCTGTGCGACAAATACGACATCCCTTACACAACGGGACCGCTGTACCGGCAGTACGGACAGACGTTGCGCACGCTCTTGCGACTCAGCCTGCCGACCAGAGCGGCCACCACCCGAGTCCGGCTCACCCCGGCCCCGTCGGGCCAGTTCCGAGGAGCTGCAGGGCTACGCCGGCCCCGGGGCGCCGCAAGCGGCTGTGGCCTGAGACGCACAACACCCGGCCCACTTGCGCGGGCCGGGTGTTGCCTCCTCACTGGAGGTTTGGATGAACTATGCGGTCACGAGCGCTCCGCGGGGGCTGTGGCTGGGCATGAGCTCTTCGTTCTCGCCGGTGCGGCGGGCGTGTGCGAAACCGAGTCCGACCAGCACCGCCATGACGGCGGCGAGTGCGAAGGCAGCGATGGCGCACCACAGAGCGATCATGGCGATCAGGCTGAAGCCGTAGGCCTCGAGCAACAGGCCCCGGAGCGTGGTGCCTTGGAAGACGGTCTGTGCCTTGGCCTCGGCTGCGGTGTAGGCCGCCGAACCCTTGGGGAGCGCCAATGCCGCGGCACTCAGCTGCGAGTAGGTCTTGCCCCCGCCGATGCCCTGGAGGTGCACGGCGATGAAGTCATTGGCGTAGACCTGCGCCTGCGCGCCGGTGAGCAACTGCTGCCCGGCGTATTGGGACACCGTGGGAGTCATGGACTTGGTGATCTCCTGGCCGTCGGGGTGAGCGAAGGCCGCCGCCGACGGGAACGTGATCTGCTGCTCAGCCAGCTGGGTGTGCACGTAGTTGTTGGCGAAGCTGTAGCCGAACATCAACAGCGCGCCGGCAACGGCCAGCACGATCACCACGGCCACTCCGCCAACACTGGCCAGCTTGTCGAAAACCTTGCGTCGCATCTGCGTCTCCTTGTCTGTGATCCCTCCCAGTGAGGAGATCTGGACTCATCTTGAGCGCATGGCCCTTCGTTGACATGGGCGCGAAGTTCCCTTCGGGGGGGAAGAAGGTCCCCGATGTGAGGCCCGCCGCGCCGAATGGGAAAATCCTCCCTAGTGGAGAACCGTTGTCCGACGGGCACACTGGGGACGTGAGCATGTACGTCACTCTTCTCTCGGGAGCGTTGGACCTCTTCGACACCGACCTCGACGACGATGCGCTCCTCGACCACGTCCGCTGGTGCCGCGCCGCGCTGCCGGCTCACGACCTCGGGGCGGGAGTGTGGTCTGAGACCGCCGTGGTCACTGAGATCACCTATGACCGCTCGCTCGTCTGCCTGGCCGCCCGATGGGGCATCGACGTCACGCCGACGAACTTCGTGCACCCCAGGATCGAGCGGGAACGGTTGGAGCTCGAGTTAGAGCACCGCGGTGTCGATCTCGGATCTCCTCCCTCGGAGGGCAACGGCTCCGGGGACTTAGCCCCGGTTCTTGAGCTTCGTGGCGTAAATGGCGGCTTCGGTGCGGTTGTTGACCTGGAGCTTGCGGAGCAGTCCCGTTACCCGATTCTTGATCGTGTGCTCACTGAGCATGAGCGCTGCAGCAGCCTCCCTGTTGGTCTTGCCATCCGCGATCAACTCCAAGAGGCGCGCCTCTTGAGGCGAGAGGGAGGACAAGGCGGGATCGCCCTTGGGCGGGTTGGCGATGCGTTCGACCACCCGGGCCACCGCCCGCGGATCCATCAGCGATGCCCCCGACGCCACCTTCTTCACGTCATCGATCAGGTCCCGGGCTTTGATCTGCTTGAGCACATAGCCCGCCGCCCCCGCCATCACGCTGGCGTACATGGCCTCATCGTCTGCGAAGCTCGTCAGCATCAGGCAGGCCAGATCGGGCATGGCCGAGCGCAGATCACGGCACACCTCAATGCCGTCTCCGTCCTCGAGGCGGACGTCCAAGATGGCGACGTCGGGCTTGGCCAAGGGAACCCGGGTCAGCGCCTCGGCACCGGTGGCGGCCTCTCCGACGACCTCAATGTCGGGGTCGCTCTCGAGCAGGCTCCGGACGCCCTCGCGCACCAGCTCGTGGTCGTCGAGGAGGAAGACGCGGATACTCACGCGGTCATTCTGCCAGTACTGCTCGCGTACCTGCGAAAGGGCTGTGAATCGGCAGTACGCTCCCCGCGATGCCCTATATGCGGGTGAACGATCCTGAGAAGCTCCGGCGACTCATGGGAGCAGTCCTGATGATCACCGCCGACGTCGAGTTGGCTGATCTGCTCACTCACCTGGTCGAAGAGGCCCGGGCCCTGGTCGGTGCCCGCTATGCCGCGCTGGGAGTCCTCAACGAGACGCGCACCGGACTCGAACAGTTCATCACCGTCGGGCTCAGCGAGTCCGAAGAGGAGGTCATCGGCGAGCGCCCATCGGGCCGTGGCGTGCTGGGGCTCCTGATCACCGAACCCGAGCCAATGCGCCTCGAGCACCTCGAAGAGCACCCCGGCCGCTACGGCTTCCCTCCCGGGCACCCGCCCATGACCTCCTTCTTGGGTGTCCCGCTGCGGGTGCGGGACGACGTCTACGGCAACCTCTATCTGACGGACAAGGAGGGTGCGACCGAGTTCACCGACGAGGACGAAGCCCTTGCCGAGGCCCTCGCACTCGCCGCGGGCATCGCCATCGAGAACACCCGGCTCCACGACCGCGTCCGCGTCATGAGCGTGCTCGACGACCGGGACCGCATCGCCCGGGACCTGCACGACCGGGTCATCCAGCGCATCTACGCCGTCGGCATGAGCCTCCAGGGCGCGGCGCGCCTCCCCGAACGGGACCTGGTCGTCGAGCGGGTGTCCAAGGCCGTCGACGAGCTCGACGACACCATCACCCAGATCCGCTCGGCCATCTTCGAGCTCGGGGACTCGGCCCTGCCCGGCGGCCTGCGCCAGGCGGTCGTGCATCTCTCCGACGAAATGGCGGGAAATCTGGGAAGCCGGCCCGAGGTGCGCTTCGAGGGAGCCGTTGACAACACCGTGCCCCAAGCTGTGGGCGACCACGTTCTCGCCGTCGTCCGCGAAGGTCTGACCAACGCCGGCAAGTACGCCGGGGCGACGACCTACGTGGTGAGACTGGTGGTGACCGATCGCCTGGTCCTCGAAGTGGAGGACAACGGAACGGGAATGGAGTTGCCGCTCGCCCAACCCGGGCTCGGGCTCGTCAACATCCGTGAGCGAGCCGAGAAGCTCGGCGGCACCTTCGAGATTCACCCGCGCGAGGGTGGTGGGACCCGGCTCCTCTGGGCCGTCCCGCTCTGACTTCCAGCAACGCACGTCACACGCAACGCGGGCCGATCTCCAGTCGTGAGCTCGACGACGTCACCGACATGCTCTTCTTCGAACGGGAAGCCCGCACAGTGGAACACGGCGAGCATGGTGGCGTTCTCGGCGAGGACCGAAGCACAGAACTCCCCGATACTGGCGAGCTTTGCGGTCTCGACCAACCGCTCCAAGAGCATCGGGCCCAGACCGTGGTGCTGGAACTCGTCGGCCACGACGAAAGCCACCTCGGCCCGGCATGGCTTGTCGCAGCGGTCATAGCGCCCCACAGCGATGATCTCGCCCTCGTGCTCGACCACGTACGCCACCCGATTGAAGCCGTCGACACACGTGAGATGTGCGACCTCGTCGGGCGCCAGGTTGCGGTGCAGGTTGAAGTAGCGCAGGCGAATCGTCTGGTCGCTGAGCTGTTCGTGGAATCGGACGAGTGCGTCGGCGTCGCTCGGGGCGATCGGTCGCACGTCGAACGCGTCGCTCAGTGCTCGACCTTCCGCAAGGCCCACAAACGCTTCGGCGTAAGAAACCGTCATGGATCCAGGTTGACATCGCTGAACTCATCCCGATAGGGAAGGTCTTCCCTGGCGCGGGGTACCTCTTTCCGTTCCTGGAGTCCCCGGACACTGGGCCATCGGCCCGCCCAGCGGGTGAACACGCCATCATCCGATCCGTCGATCCATGATGACCCGGTCCCGACGAGTCCGTCGTCAGGTGATGGCTTCGGGCTCCTCAGGCCTGCACCTCTGGTCCGGTACCGGATCAACGGCCCGTTGCAGTCCGGCCATGATGGGCAGCCACACATCTTCGCACTCGGCCATGTCTGATGTGTCTGACTCGTCGATCTGCAGCCTGCAGACACACCCTCCCACCCCAGCTCGAAGGAGCCAGGTCAGGTAGACCGCACTGGCCTCTAGTGGGCGGATGACATAGGAGAGCCGATGGTGCGTTTGCACGCAGAGCACCTCGCCGAGAACTGTCGGTTCTCCACGAAAGGAAGCGACGATGGGTGAGCCTGCGAGCCAGTCCGATTGCAACGCCAGGCCTTCCAGGTAGATCCGTGTCTGCGCGGGGTCGGTCAGGGCGTCCCACACCCTGACCGGCGTGGCGTCGGTGAAGAAAGCGAACACCGGATCAGACTGCGCCCAGGACGCACACAGAAGCTGGCGTCGCTGTCCCGAGAGCTCACACAGGCATTGTCCCATCTGGCCCGAAGTTCGTGCTCAGAACCGAACTTCCGGCAGCTGGCCTCCGAGATCGTCACCAGCGTGCTGCTGGCCCTCCACCGGCGAGGGGCGTATCAGGGACCGCTACTCCCCGGCGGTGGTCATCCGGGGCTCTCTCTCGGCAGTGGGCGGGCCATCGGGCGCAACGGGAGCCACGACCGCAGAGGCAGGTCCGCCGCCGATGCGCTTGCGGAAGATGTAGAGGCTCCACCCCTGGTAGAGGAGGATCAACGGGAAGAAGATCACCGCCACCACGGTCATCACCTTGAGCGAGTACGAGTTGCTGGCCGAGTTGGCCACCGTGAGGTTGTAGGCCGAGTTCGTGCTGGACACCATGACGTTCGGGAAGAGCTCGAAGAAGATGGACGCCACCACGCTCCCCATGGCGGTGGCGGCTGCCGCGAAGGCCCAGCCTTCTGATCGGGAGTCGGCCAACCAGGCGCCACCGATCACCGCGACGAGCGCGAGCGCCTCAACGGGCCTGGGAACGAAGCCCGAGCCGAGCCCGACGTGGAGCCACGTCAGCCAGCCGAAGGTGATCACGACGGCAAGCCAACCGAGTCGACCCGACAGCCGGGCCACACGATCGTGCAGCGCCCCCTCCGTCTTGAGCGTGAGATAGGCGGCACCGACGAAGAGGCAGAGCACCGTGATGGTCAGCCCGGTATAGAGCCCGAAGGGAAGCAGCAGGCCCCAGAAGCTGCCGGTGTAGTTGTGTGAGGAGTCGATCGGCAGCCCATGGAGGAGGTCGCCCAGGGCCGTGCCGAGCAGGAACGGGATGAGCGCACTCCCGATGCTGAGCGACCACTTCCAGGCCGACCGCCAGCGGTGGTCGTCGATCTTGCGGGTGAACTCGAAGGACACCCCACGCAGAATCAGGGCCAGAAGGATGATCACCATGACCAGGTAGAGGGTGGAGAACATGGTGGCGTACCAAGACGGGAACGCAGCGAAGATCCCCGCCGCCGCCACGACCAGCCACATTTCGTTCCCGTCCCAGATGGGTCCGATGGAGTTGACGACGATGCGACGCTCCACGTCGTCCTTCCCGACGAACGAGTGCAGCATGCCCACGCCGAAGTCGAACCCCTCCAGGATGAAGAACCCCACGAAGAAGATGCCGATGATCACGAACCAGATGGTGTTGAGATGGACCATTGTCGTCTCCTAGTAGATGAGGGCCGGAACCCGGTCGTCGTCTTCGGCCTCGTCCGCGGTACTGCTCCCCAGGTCGGGGCCATCGTCATCGCCGCTCTCCTCGGGGCCCGGTTCCAGCGCCTGACGTCCGTAGTGGATCATCAGGTAGACGTCCGCCAGCCCCAGCGCGAGGTACAGCAGCACGAAGACGGTCAGGCTGATCCAGATGTCGGTCGACGTCACCGACGGTGAGGCGGCTTGGGACGTCTTCATCAGCCCTTGGACGATCCACGGCTGTCGGCCGCTCTCGGTCAGCAGCCAACCGGCCGTGTTCATGAGGAACGGGGCGATGGCGAACCACGGAGCGATCAGGAGGAACCACTTGGCCTTGCCGAGGGTCTTGCGCCGGATGAGCCAGAGCCCCCACAACGCGAAGAGCGCGATGATCGCCGCCAGGTAGGCCATGACCCGCATACCCCAGTACTGAATGAAGACGTTGGGGATGTAGTCGCCCGGCCCGTACTCCTTCACGTACTGGGCCTGCAGCTGGTTCATGCCCTGCACCTCACCGTCGGGGTGGTTGGTGGCAAGGATCGACAGCAGATCGGGGATCTCAATGATCTGGGTCGGCGTCTGGTCGTTGGGCCCGCCGCCGATTTGGAAGGCCGAGAACGCGCAGTGGGACGGACAGGTGTTCCACAGCGCCTCGGCGGCGGCGATCTTCATGGGTTGGTACTTGCCCTCGACCACACCCAGCTCGCTCCCGACGAACATGTTCAGGAAGACGGCTGGGGCGAGCACGGCCACCGAGATGATGGCGGTCCGGCGGAACGCGGTGACGGAGCTCCCGCGTCGCATGTGCCAGGCGGAGAAGGCCAACATGATGATGGCTCCCGTCACCAGCGACGCCAGGATCACGTGCGGATACGCCCACAGGAACACCGGGTTGGTGAAGAGGGCCCAGATGTCGGTGAGTTGGGGCTGGTGCTGGGCGTTCATGACGTAGCCCACCGGATGCTGCATCCACGAGTTGGCCGCCATGATGAAGAGGGCCGACAGCATGGAGGCGCCCGCGACCAGCCAAATGCAGGTGAGGTGGAGCTTCTTCGAGAGGCGATCCCACCCGAAGATCCAGATGCCCAAGAAGGTCGACTCGACGAAGAAGGCCGCCAGACCTTCCATGGCCAGTGGGCCGCCGAAGATGTTGCCGACGAAGCGCGAGTAGTTCGACCAGTTCATCCCGAACTCGAACTCCTGGACCAGACCCGTCACCACGCCGACGGCCACGTTGATCAGCAGCAGGGTCCCGAAGAACTTGGTGAGCCGTTTGAAGGTCGGGTTGTCGTTCTTGTACCAACTGGTCTGCAGCAACGCAACGAGAAAGGCCAGGCCGATGGTGACCGGCACGAAGAGGAAGTGGTAGATGCTGGTGGTGGCGAACTGCCACCGGGCGAGATCAGTGGTCATGAGGTCAAACTCCCGTCGTTCAGGGCAAGGTCGCGATCGGCGGAGGTCGATGGTGGCGCGGCCACGCTGAAGTGGCTCTTCGGGCAATCGGGCGTAGCGCTCGGTCCTCATCTCCTCCCACCAGAGGTCGGAGTAGCGCCCCGCTCGGCCGAGCAGCTCGTCATGGGTGCCTCGTTGCGCCACCCGGCCGTGCTCCATGACCAGGACTTCGTCAACGGACTCGAGCCCGGCCAGACGGTGGGTGATGAGGACGAGCGACCGTCCCTCGGTCACTTTCAGGAGATCTGCGGTGAGCGCGTCGGCTGCAGCAGGTTCGAGGTGCTCGGCGGGTTCGTCCAGCACCAGGACCGGGAAGTCGGCCAGCAGCGCGCGGGCCACCGCCAGGCGTTGGCGTTGACCCCCCGACAGGCGGCCCCCGTGCGTCCCCGTTTCCGTCGCCAGCCCCTGGGGGAGACCGCGGAGCCACGCGGCCAGGCCGACCCGGTCGAGCACGTCGTGCAGCTGGTCGTCGGTGGCGTCGCGTCGCCCGACACGCAGGTTCTCCGCCACCGTGGTGTCGAAGATGTAGGCGTCTTGGCCGACCAGGCCGACCACTCGGCGCAGTTCGTCGCCTGCGAACTGCTCCGTCGGCACGCCGGACAGGGTGATGGAGCCGGCCCGACGAGGCAGAAAGCCGACGAGAATCGCAGCCAGGGTCGACTTCCCCGCTCCGCTCGGTCCGACGACCGCCAGACGCCGCCCCGGGGGAAGCGACAGGTCCAGGTCACCGAGCGCGGGTGAGGCAGCACCCGGATAGCCCGCCCAGGCCGAGCGCACTTCCAGGTCGTAGGGCGGACCGGGGAGCGGTGTGGCCACCTCGGGATCGAGGACGAGCGGTGGAGTATCGAGTACCTCGAAGACCCGCGCCGCGGCCTGACGCACCCGCTGCAGAGCTTGGGTGGCCACCGGGAGGCCCACGACCAACTCGAAGGCCGCCAGGGGGATGAGCGTGATGACGGCCAACTCGGTGCTCCCGAGGCGGCCCGACAACACAGCGGGAATGCCGACCATGAGGCAACCCCAGCAGGCCAGCCCGGCCAGGAGCGTCGTCAGGGCAAGCCCGATGCCTGCTGTCCGGGCCGAAGCCGAGGCAATGGCGGTCAGTTCCGCATCCTGGTCTCGGATGGTCCGGATGTGCGCCTCCGCCGCGCCGAAGGCGATCAGTTCCGCCGCGCCCTCGGTGAGGTCGACCATGGACGCACCGAGGTCGCCGCGCACCGCGGCGAACCGCGCTTCTCGGCGCCGAGCAAGCAATCCGGTGAGCCAGGGCACCACGGTGGCGGCGAGGATCAGCGCGGCGGCCAGGATCAGCGCGGCGGCCGGCAGCATCCACCACAGCAGGACGACGGTCGAGACGCCCACGACGAGAGCGATGCCGAAGGGGGGAACGACCCGGAGGACGAGGTCCTGAAGGGTGTCGACGTCCTGGACCACGCGGGCCAAGAGGTCTCCGCGCCGGAACGACGGCAGGCCCGAAGGCGCCAGCCGCTCCAGACGCTCGTAGACCCGCACCCGCAGGTTGGCGAGCAGTCGGAAGGCGGCATCGTGCCCGACAAGCCGCTCCTCGTAGCGGAGGAAGCCACGGGACAACCCGAAGAACTGGACGGCCACGATGGCCACGGCCAGGGTGGCCTCGTTCGGATGTTGGGCCGCCTTCGAAATCAGCCAGGCGGCGGTGCCCAAGAGACCGATGTCCGCCGCGATGGCGCCCGCGCCGAGCAGTGTCGCGATGGCCACGCGGCGCCGACGCGGGACGGGCCACCGCCAGGGTGCGGCCCACCGGCGCGAGCCCGCCGGACCCTTCCCGGTCGGCATCCGAGACGATCACGACGCCACCGCAGGCTGGACGGGCGGTGCCAGCCGGACCACCCGGTCGCTCACCGCCAGAAGGGATGGCCGGTGAGCCGCCATGACGACCGTGCGACCGACCATGAGGCGCTGCACCGCGGACAGGACGGCCTCCTCGGTCGAACCGTCGAGATTTGCGGTGGGCTCGTCGAGGAGGAGCAGGGGCGCATCCCGGAGAAACGCCCGCGCCAGAGCAACCCGCTGCCGCTCCCCCGCCGACAGCCCGGCGCCCTCGGCTCCCAGCATGGTTGCGAGTCCCTGGGGCAATCGGGCCACCACGTCCTCGAGGCCGGCATCCCCGATGGCAGCCAGAACTTCTGACTCGGTGGCGTCAGGTCGGCCGAGACGAACGTTGTCGCCGATGGAGCGGGCGAAGAGATGCGGGCGTTGCGGGACCCAGGCCACCCGGCTCCTCCATGCATCGGGATGGAGGTCGGCCAGATCGATACCGCCGACGGTGACGGAGCCGTGCGAGGCGGGAACCAGGCCGAGGAGGACCCCGAGAAGACTGGACTTGCCACAGCCGCTGGGACCGGCGATGGCGACCACTTCCCCGGGCTCGACCGCGAGAGTGAGGTCGCGCAGCGCAGGGAGCGTGCGGTCCGGGTAACAGACCTCGAGCTGGTCGATCCGCAGCAAGGAGGTCGATGGGTCGGGAATGTCGCGCCGGCAGCCGCGGGTCGGTGACGGCTGGTCGAGCACCTCGAAGACGTCCTCGGCCGCCTTCATCCCTTCGGCGCTGGCGTGGTAGTTCGTACCGAGGAGGCGGAGCGGAAGGTAGGCCTCAGGGGCGAGGATGAGGACGAACAGGGCGGTGGCGAAGCTGACATGGCCACCGAGGAGGCGCAGGCCGACGGCCACCGCCACGAGCGCCACCGAGAAGGTCGCCAGGAGTTCGAGGATGAGGGAGGACAGAAAGGCCACCTTCAAGGTGGCCATGGTGGCGGTGCGATAACGGTTGGTGATGTCGCGCACCGCGGCGACCTGGGCCTTGGCGCGGCCGAAGACCTTGAGGGTCGGGAGGCCGGCCACCACATCGAGAAAGTGGCCGGCGAGGCGCTGCAGCAGACGGGCCTGTCGTCGCATCCGGACCTTGGTCGAAGCGCCCACCAGAGCCATGAAGAGCGGGATCAACGGAACCGTGACCGCAATGATCACCGCCGAGATCCAGTCGGCGCCCAGCATCACCACGACGACGGTGACGGGGACGATGACGGCGAGGAAGAGCTGGGGGAGGTACCGGGAGAAGTAGCTGTCCAGGGCGTCGATGCCGCTGGTCGACAACACCACCAGGCGACCCGAGCGCTCCCGGTCGATACCGCCGGGCCCGATGTCGGACGATCCGCGCCACCAGGGCGGTTCGCAGATCCGACTTGGCTGATGCCGAGGCGCGTTGTGCGGCTCGCTCTGCCGAGCCAGGCGACCAGCGAGCGACAGAGGATGACCGCGGCCAGCAACACGACAAACGTGCGGACCTGCGCCATGCCCCGGTGGTACACGACGACGGCAGAAACCGTGTTGGCGATCAGCCAGGCCTGGGCCAGCACCAGGGCGGCGGTGACGCCACCGAGGACGACGGTCAGCACCAGGTAGCGGCGCGTCCCTCGTGCGTAATGCAGGAGGCGGCGGTCGACGGGACCTGAACGGTGCACCGAAGCTGCCGCAGCTCCGTGGCCCCATTCGAGGACCTCGGCGGACGCCTCTCCGTCATCGTCACGTGGTGCCCGAATCATCCGCGGGCAAGCCGAGGCTCTTCCGGACGAGCGAGGTCTCTCGGACTGCGTTGATGCGATGAAATCGATGGCGGTGAACGCACCCCGGGACGTGATGTTTCCGGTCTCCTTGTCCGTCGTCACCAGCATTTCGCCAAGCACAGAGGACCTCCAGGAGCGTACGGATCTATTGAAGCGCGTCCCTCGGGGCTATTGGCGGACCATTGGGATCCGGAGAACGATCTTCAGGTGAGATCAGATGCGGACTGCCGTGGGTCCCCTGATCGAACTGCACCCGATTGACGGTGCGAGTGAGGCGGCTGGTCGGAAGTGCGAATCCTCGGGGCCAGTGGACGGTCGTTGCGTTGCGCCTGCCCTCATCGGCGACTCTTGGTCTCAAGACGTCGCTGGCGTGCGCCACAAGTCAATGTTGTTGTTGTCAATGGCATAGCGGTCAATGGTGGCGAGCTCATCAGGGGTGAACTCCAGATTGTCGAGAGCCGCAACGTTCTGGTCAAGCTGGCCGACGCTGCTGGCCCCGATGAGGACGGACGTCACTCGCGGGTCGCGCAAGGCCCACGCAATTGCCATCTGCGCGAGGGATTGACCTCGGCCATGAGCAATGTCATTGAGAGCTCGAATGCGGTCAAGGTTTTCCTCGTTGAGCATCTCATGCGTGAGCGACCCACCCAAGGAGGCCCTGGAGCCTGGTGGGATGCCATTGAGGTAGCGGTCAGTGAGGAGTCCCTGCGCCAAGACCGAGAAGGCAATGCATCCGACGCCTTCAGCCTCCAAGACGTCGAGGAGGCGGTCTTCGATCCAGCGATTGAACATGGAGTACGACGGTTGATGGATGAGCAGCGGTGTGCCCAACTCGTGGAGGATGGCGACTGCTTCGGAGGTGCGCTTGTCCGAATAGGAAGAGATGCCGACGTAGAGGGCCTTCCCGGAGGTGACCGCGGTATGGAGAGCACCGAGGGATTCCTCCAGGGGCGTCTCGGGATCGAAGTGGTGGTGGTAGAAGATGTCGACGTAGTCGACGTCGAGGCGCCGCAAGCTCTGATCGAGGCTGGCGAGGAGATATTTCCGGGATCCGAGGTCGCCATAGGGACCCGGCCACATGTCCCAACCGGCCTTGGTGGAGATGATGAGTTCGTCACGGTACGCACCGAAGTCCTCGCGGAGGATCCGTCCGAAGTTGGTCTCGGCACTGCCATACGGCGGTCCGTAGTTGTTGGCCAAATCGAAATGGGTGATTCCCAAATCGAAGCCTCGCCGTAAGACGGCGCGCTGAGTCTCGACGGGTCGGTCATCACCGAAGTTCTGCCAAAGCCCGAGCGACACCGCCGGCAACAGCAGGCCGCTGCGCCCACATCGACGATAGGTCATGGACTGGTAGCGATCTTCGGCGGGAATGTACCTGGTCACTCGTCGCTGCTCCGTCTCAGTGCTGGGGACACATCTATGCGAGGTCGTGAAGGCTCTCGCCCTGTCTTTCGAGGGCCTGGGCAACGACCGTGAGGTCGCTCTCGCCGAGCCCAAGATCGACGACCTCTTGCCATTCGTCGGCCAAAGAGGCCAGCGCCTGGAAACGCTCCCCGCCGGCCGCCTCCAGGGCGAGGTGCACGTCCTTGAGCGCGAGGGAGAGTGCGAATTGCGCTGAAAAATCACCTTGAGCAATGCGGTCGAGCTTGGCTGCTTGCCAGGGGGACACCAGAGGGCCACCGCCCAGGGCGTTCATCACACTTTCGGTCTCGAGACCGAGCCGGCGGGCCAGCGCTACCGATGTGTTGACCGCCTCAGCCGCCAACGCCAGCCATGCATTGGCCACGAGTTTGAGTCTCGAACCCGTCCCAACGGGTCCCACCCAGATGGTGCGCCGACCCAGCGCATCGAAGAGCGGCCCGAGGCGCGAGCGGACCGCTTCAGGACCAGAGGCAAAGATCGTCAGCTGACCCTGCTCTGCAGGATCTTTGCTTCCCGATACCGGCGCGTCGATCAGGATCACGTCTGGACGTTCGGCCTCAACCAGGGTTTCGACCCGCTCAATCCCGGCCACACCGATCGTGCTCATCTGCGCCCAGATCGCACCCGGTGCGAGCGCAGCCAGCATGCCTTGGTCTTTGGCAATCGAGAGGACGACGTCGGCGTCCGTCACCATCGTGACCACAATGGACGCCCGGCGCGCCGCATCAGAGGGGGATTCGGCCACCACTGCACCCAGCTCCGCGAGATCCCGGGTTGCCCGTGGATCACGGTTCCAGACGGTCGTCGGGATGCCCGCACCCAATGCCCTGGTTGCCATCGCGTGCCCCATGGTGCCGATGCCGAGGAACGCAACCGACTCTTTTCCTTGCGCCATCTCCTTCTCCTCACGACACGGGCCATCGGGCGATCCGGTCCACATCAGCTGAACACGCCAGGGGGCTCCAATCAAGGGATGAGGACGATCTTTCCTCGGGTGTGGCGTTGCTCCAACTCGGCAAAGGCATCGCCACCCGATCGAGGGGATACGTCGCCGCGATCGGAATCTCGATCGCCCCGGAGGCCACGAGATTGGCCATCTCCGTAAGGACCTCAGGAGTGGAGGCAGTCCCGCTGCCCTCGGCCTTGACGCCGAGCTCCTGGGCTTTCTCGAACGATGCGATCGTCTCGATACGGTCGCGCGGGATTCCCAGATCAACCGCGAGTTCGACATATTCGGGCCCGAAGAGATCGATGAATGCATCGATGCTCTTGCCGGCCGCGGCGCGCAGACGCTCAGCAAGCCCGTCGCCGTAGGTCACGGGTACGGCCCCGTGAGAGCGAAGCCAGTCAGCGTTCGCTTGGGAGGCGATCCCGAGGACGTGCGAACCACGCAGTGCCAAGAGCTGGACCACCACGGTCCCAACCCCACCCGCCGCCGCCGCCACGGCGATCGGTGTCCCCCTCCTTGGCCTCGACCGCACGGACGGCCGCATAGGCGGTGCACCCGACGACATAGAGAGACCCGGCAACCTCCCAGCTGAGTTCTGGAGGTTTGTGGATCAACTGGGAGATGGGGACCGCGACGTAGCTGGCGTGGCTGGAGCGGCGAAAGGAAAACCCCAGTACGTGATCGCCGACACTGAATTCGTCGACGCCGTCACCCACGGCGGACACGATCCCGGCGAGGTCGCTGCCTTCGCCAGAAGGAAAGGTCGCTGGAAATCGATCGGCGAGCGCCCCTGATCTGATCGCTGTCTCACCAGGATTGATGGCCGCCGCCTTCACCTCGACCACCACCTCCCCTGGCTCCGGAGATGGAAGAGGGACGTCCGTGACATACAGAACGCTCCGATCCCCGTACCGGTCGAAGCGCACTGCACGCGAACCCGTTTCCGCCATATCAACCTCCGTTCAAGCGGCCATGACGCCGCTGTTCACGCTACCGGGAAGGTACTCGGACATTGCCGTCGAGAGTCCGAGTCCAAGAGGTCCCGCTCTCCCGAGTCACCCTTCGGGACGATCCGGGCAACTGCAGTCACACAATCAATGGCGACTGACTCAGCCGTCGATGACGAGCTCGCCGCTCGCGTCGACGGCCACCTGTATGGAGCTGAGGCCATGCGAGGCGGGCGGGTTCACGACGGCGCCCGTGTTGGGATCGAACTCGGAGCCGTGACATGGACACACGATGAGTTTTGCAGCGGAGGAGTAGCCGACCGTGCACCCGGCATGAGGACAGATGGCGTCGTAGGCGACAAAGCGGCCCTTCGTCAGTTGGAGGACCAAGCCAGGGTCACCAGACTTGGGATCGGTGAAGCTTGCGGACCCGCCAACCGGCACGTCGCTCGCCAGGCCGATGGGAGTCCCCTGCGGGGTCGTCGTGGTGGGCACTGCCGACTCGGGCGCGGTGGTCGTCGTGGTCGGTGCCGCCGACTCCGGCGTGGTGGTCGTCGGGCCAGAGCCCGGAACACTCGACGCATCCGGCCGAGGAGGCCGGAGCGTGACGCTCTCGCTTTGAGGGCTCGTTGTGCCGCCTACTGCTCGACCCAACCCGGCCGCCGTCCCGGCGACAACGCCGCCGGCGACGGCCGCGGCAAGAGCAGTCGCACCTCCGACGACGACGGTTCGGCGATCGACAGCGTCGAGGCCTCTCTCCGATGCCGCGCTGCGTCGGCCGGGCGCTTCGGCCGACAGGAAGGGGCAGCCGTGCACATTGCAGCGACGTCCACTCTGCGCACGACAGGAGTCGTTCTCATAGTGGCCGCACACCTGCTGGACAAGGGCAAAGCGGATAGGAACGACCGTCGGCGACCCGAGGTCGTACTCCCCCGCCACCCGGGCGGCGATCAACCCGTCAAGGGAGAGCACGCCGCCCGATCCGGCGAGAACGAGCGGTATCCAGGCGAAGACGAACACAATGTCCGCTCCCGTGTAATACGGCGACGTATGAAAGCTCACCGTCAGAAAGAGCGTGAGCGACAGCACCATCCCGCCCGCGGCGGCGACTCGCGTCCACAATCCCAGGATGGTTCCGAGACCTACAGCCAGTTCAGCCAGAGCAATCATGATGCCGATCGGTACGGCCAAGCCGAGGAGATGACCGAGCAACTCGTGAAGCGGGCTGGTCCGGACGGATGCGATCAGCTGAGCCTGAATACCGGAGGGGCTATTGGCGTTGAAGAAGTTTGGATTCGCCAGCTTCTGGAGTCCGGCGAAGCAAAACGTGAGGCCAAGGAAGACACGCAACGGCACGAGCGCCCACCCCGAAAGGCTAAGGGCTTTCGGCGGAGGGGCGCCAAAGTAGACACGCCGTCGACGTCGGCCGGATCGGGGGGCGCCTGAGGTCCCTCGTCGTGCACCTTCGGGGCTCGTTCGTTGTGACACGACGGCTCTCCTCGTGGTCGAAACTCTGCCCCGAGAAGCTGGACACTAGGGCCTCCTGCGGCGCTGCACTTCGCGGGTATGTGCAGCCGCTTGGCCGCCTCATGCACTGCTGGGTTCTTCGCCCGTTGCGGTGCAGCTCCTGGACGAAATTCGGCCCGGACATCGATCAACAGAGCGCCAGCAGACCGACGGGCCGCCATCCGTCAGCCCGAGGCGGATTCGAGGACATGCGCCTTGTGGCGGCGATGACGGCGCACAAGGAGCGAGACGATGGCTCCGCTCAGACCTAGGCCGCCGATCAGTATGAGGATGTCCTCCGGCGAATGGTGTCCCGACGTCACTCGACCGACCCCATACGCAGTTGCCGCAACGGACAGGGTGAACGCGAGGGAAGCAACGAGATTCCAGACTGCGAACTGGCTGCGCTTCATCTTCGCAGTGCCGGAAATGATCGCCGGCGTGAAGAAGACGGCCATGCGCCCCCACTTCGCATAGGCCTGTTCGCCCTTGTCCATCAGCTTCTGACGGCCGCTCTGCCTCTTCCCGGGTCGAGCCAGGATCTGAACGCCCCATCGATTGCCGACGTGATAGCCGATCAGTCCGCCGACCTCGCCCGCAATCGTCGAGAGGACCACGACGGCAACCAGGTTCAGCTGGCCTTGGCTCGCTCCAGCAGCTGCGGCCGCAACCGCCGCACTCCCGATCGCCGGGACTCCCGCCCACGAGGCCATGACCGCGAGAAAGAGGATGGCGTACTCCCACCACGCTCCAGAAGAGCTCAACAGGGGTGATGAGGCGGCGGCGAGGGTCGTCCAGGTGGGAGACATTCCGAACATCGCCTCTTTCCGCCATCTCCTGCGTCGACAGTCAGAGGAGCAGCCTGACGAAGGGCTGCATCTTCATCATGGTCACCCGTGGATCGCCACGTTACCCCGGTGAGGAATCGGCAAAGTTGCTGCGCGAGATCATTCGTTAATGCTCTTTTCTGCTGGCAAGGACCTCGAGCGTGCTGAAGAGCCGCGCCTGATCCGGTACTCATCCGACCAGGGTGGCCCTTGCTTCTTCGACGTGGCTGACTTCGAAGCCCCCAATGGCCGGGACGTGGGTCGAGCTCAGCGTTCGTTCCTTTGACCCGTATTTCGTAGGACCGCGTTCTCATTTCGACTCGTTCGGGCTGCACGACGACTCTTCGCCTCGTGGTCACGCGGGAAATCACTCCACCCAGATGGGATCGGATCGATGCAAGACGATGAGACAGGCACTGGCCTCATGATGGGTTTCTGGGCGCTGTGGCGCATCATCGGAAGCAGGTGATCAAGACAGGGTCCTCCGGCCAGGGCGCTCCACGGAACTTTCAATGGCAGTTGCAAGGCCGGAGGTGGCAAACTGGGGTTCTGAACCCCGGAAGGTGAAGCAGCGATGAAGACGCCTTCTCAGCCGACCCAGGTGGTCGATCGGCCAGCCCTGAAGCGGAAACTCGAGCTGTCTTCGATCACAGCATCGCCCTCATCGTGGGGCCGGGGGGGCGGGGGCGGGGAAGTCAGTCCTCCACGCCCAGTGGGCCGGAACGCATCCCGAACTGCGATCCTGGCTTGAGTTGATCAACCAAGAGCCTCGAAATGACCACGTGATCCTGGACCCGTCGCCGTGATTCTCGACCTGCTGCTCATTGGTCTGGTCATCACGCTCGAGCCGATCCCCCTGACCGCCTTCATCCTCATCCTGCTGTCCAAGGGCGGCACTCGGAAGGGCGCCGCTTTCATCTTCGGATGGCTGCTCTCCCTCGCCATCGTGGTTGCCCTGACCGTCGTGGTCACGGGGAACAAGCCACCGAAGCCCAACACCGCCCCTTCGCTCGCCGCCCTGGCGGTGAAGATCGCCATCGGCGTGGCGCTGGTTCTGATCGCGGTGCGACAGCGCCGCAGGATGGGCAAGCCCAGGCCACCGAAGAAGCCGCCGAAGTGGCAGACCGGCCTGGACAACATGTCGCCTCTGTACGCCATGGGGCTGGCGCCGCTCACCCAACCGTGGGGGCTCGTGGCGGCCGGCGTCGCCGTGATCACCGAGGCCAAGCTCACGTCGTGGCAGAGCTATATCGCCCTGTTCTTGTTCTGCATTGTTGCCACCGGCGTCTATATCGCCATGGAGATCTATGCCGGTTTCCGACCGGAGAAGGCGCAAGCATTCCTCGGCAGCATCCGTGCATGGATCGACGGCCACAAGGATCAAGTGATCATCGTTGTCTCACTAGGGCTTGGGCTCTGGCTCGTGGGCAAGAGCATCTACTTGATCGTGACCTGAAACCACACACGGAGGTAGTGAAGCTCCCATGACCGCACTCCAACAAGATCCCCGCCAGGAGGGGCGCCGCGGATGGGGAGACTCCGCGACGAATCACATTGAGACACGAACCCCGTCGGAGCGGCCAACTGGATTCCATGCGCCGATCGAGCTCGCGAGTTTCGTGCTCCCGACACTTATCGACCACATGGCAACAGACAACACGTACATTTGAAGTGTCTCCGCTGCGAGATGGTCACCCAACCAGGACAAGTCTGGCAGCCGAGCGAAAGGGCGATGACGAAATGCTGAGAGGTATCCGCAACGTATGTCCGGGGGACTCGTTCTCTGTAGCGCTGGGGCCACTTCACCGCTGATGGATCAGTACCTCACGCCAGAGTCCGATGTGCCGAACCGGTCACAAAGTGTCCCGGCTCCGGATGCGACAGTGTCCCCAACTGGCGGGACCTGGAGTCGCGTCAGAACTGCACGGGCCTACGTTGAACGCGGGTTCGCGGATCGTCGATCTGATCACCGGGACCGCCAAAATGGGGATCGGCGCGGCGACCCTCGTGGCCGGAGAGATCACCAGCAGATCCGTAGGGATCGCCAGAGTCGTCGTACCAGCGATCGATCGCCGAGGGCCCTCTTGACGCAGTTGAGCGACACCTCGGACGGCGTCAGGACAATGCCCGCAAAAGCGAAAGGGAGAACCGAGACAACGTTGCCGAAGCTGCGGAGTCCGTGCTCAATCGTGTGGTCGTCGGGGTTGTCGACATGCTGGACTTGGAGCAGTTGATCGATCATGTGCCGATCAACAAGGTTGTGGCCAGAGTCGACCTCCCAGGAGTCATCGATGAGATCGACCTCGCGGGGGTCATCCGTGAGTCCACGACCGGACTAGGTGCAGAGACACTCGACGCAAGCCGGGCCGGGCTCATGGCCATCGATCTGTGGTCTGCCCGACTCGTAGACAAGATCCTCCTGCGCAAGGGGCCGCGTGACTTGGCGACCAAGTGGAACGGCACTGCTCGACAGGAGAGTGCGAAACCCTGAGGTGATCTCGTGAGTCCGCATCGCGAGATCCGAAGCGAGCGAGGCCAGCAGCTCCAGGGCCTTCGGGCAGGCTTCGTTTCTCGGGCGGTGGCGAGCGGGACTGACGTCGTTCTCGTTCTCTGCGTCTATGTCGTCGGGGTGGTCACGGTGAGCATTGCATGGGATCTCTTCTTTTCGACGTCGATCTCCATTGCGGTTCCCCCGCATTGGTTGAACGAACTCTTGGTGTGGATACTTCTTGTCGTGTACCTGACGGCCGGATGGTGGTCCAGCGGACGAACTCTGGGGAAGCAAATGTTGGGCTTACGAGTCGTCCGTTCGGATGGGAGTCCATCTTCGGTTCTGGCGAACACTCTTTCGAGCGCTCCTCTGTGCTTCGTTCTTCCCGGTGCTTCTGCTGGCCTTGGTGAGCCGCCGAAATCGAGGTCTCGAAGACGTAGTTGTTGGGACTGTCGTGACCTATGACTGGCTCCCTGCAAGTTACGAACCGCTGGCTTTGCCGTCCATGGACGCCCAACCAATGATTGAGATACATCAGTCAGGGGATCCGATTGTGCGATCGTGGCGGGGGCCGGCTTCCCTCGGTTGATATTCAAGGCGGTTGGTGCGGCACGCGGCTGCCCGGCTGAATGGACCCTGGGATTGGCCCTCCTCCTACACGCACTACTTAGGCTGCGTGGCCACCGCGACCAGTGCGAAGGCATCCGTGGCCTGATCCGGAACATCGTCGATCCGATGGAATGCGACATCTTCGAACATCAGCGTTCGGGGGATCCCTTCATCAGCATCGTCCCAGAAGTTCGGGAAGTACTGGTAGTACATCTCAACCCGATCGAAGTACGCCCCCAAGGTCCATTCAAGCGACCGGGCGGTGAACTCTTGGACGTGAGACGGATCCATATGGCGGCGGTCCTCATAGCGGTTATAGGTCATTGTGCGATTCGGAGTGCCTATTACGACCGTGCCCGTCTCCTTCATCATTGACACCGCATTCTCCACATAGGTGAAGTAGTCCTCCAAGTGCTCGATCGTCTCCATGGAAAGCACTACATCGACGCCACCAATGCCGAGTGCGGCCCCGAGATTGGGTTGGCAGGCATTGGCGCAAAGGAACTCTGCGTTGGTCAGCTGAAACCTTTCGCCCAGGCCAACGACGTTCGGGTCGAGATCGATCCCCACGACTTCGGCGCACCGGGGCGACAGGAGCGCCACGCCGAATCCGGTGCCGCAACCAAAGTCGAGCACGTGATGCTCGGGCTGTACGAAAAGCTCTGCTGCCCACACGTAGCGGGAAACGTGGAGGATCGCGTCCAACGAGTAAGGCGGTCCACCCTGCAATTCGAAGCGGGCGTGCGTCTCGGGGTGCGCCGACGCCGAGTCCGCCGAAACCATCAATCTGGTCATTTTCCCAACTCGAACTGCTCCCCCAAGAGTCGTCCTTCGTTTGTGGTTGTGGCTGCCGTATCAATACCGACCGCGTTCATGGTGCAGCATAGGTAAACCCTCTTTGGCCGAACCGAAGCTCACTATCTTTGGGTTCAGTCATCGCTTCGGTGCCTTCTTCAGGTGATGGTGGGTCAAATGCTGGAGTGGGTGGTCATGTCCGTTCACTAATAACGACCACCGTCGAGGCGATATTCACGCCTTGCCTTCGGACCGGGTCGTTGTTGTCAAAACATTGCTATCGAAGCAAGCTCTCCTACCGCTTCGCGGCCTCGAAGGCACCAGGACCGGTCACCCCATGCGTCATCATCCGCAAGCGAGGTGCGATGCTGGGGAAAGGATCAACGACTGACGGGCATCGACTGCGGTTCAGAACCCTGTTCCAGCGATAATGGAACCATTGAGGTGGACCTGCGACATGCCGCCCAAAGAAGGGGAGTCCCCGAAGTTGAAAACAGCGCCTAGAGCCGAGCTGACCCAGTAGCCCGCAGCATCGGAGCTTGTGAAGATGGCGGTCGCGGGATCGAACGCGTTGAAGTTCCCGGAAGGGGGCGAACCGAGATTCGGCAGTGTCGCCGTAACCGAAAATCTCGCCGTTGCTCAAGAGGACCCAGTACCCGTTCGCAAGGGAGAGGCGACTGCTGAAGTGACCGTGCCGTGTCCGGGTCCGCCGAGGTAGGGGGCGTCACCGAAGGCATAGACGTTCCCCGTGGAGGTGACCACCCAGTAGCCGTTGCCGCTGTGTCGGGCATCACTGCAACAGCGGAGCCATAACAGCCCCCGATGCCCGGGCAAGACCCCGAGAAGCGTGCGTCACCAAAGGCAAAGACCCCGCCGTCCGAGGCCACCATGAAGTAGCCGCCGTCATCGCTGGATGGCACCATTCCCGACGATCGGGGCGTTGAGGCTGTTCGGCAGTCCCGAACCCGCAGGGTTGAGCCCAAGACCGGGGATCGAACCATAGAACGGGGTGTCGAAAGCTGAAGACGCCGCCATCTGAGGCGTCGAGCCAGTATCCGCCATCGATCCTTGCGCGGGCACGATGCCGACGACGGGTCTTTGCAGTGCGAGGCCGCCCATCGAGCCGTAAAACTGCGCGGAACCGAAACTGAAGATCCCGCCGTCCGAACCGACGAGCCAGTATCCGTGCGAAGGAGTGGTCGACCCGTAGTGATCGGTCGGCTCGGCTGCCCGTGCCTGTGAACGAGATGGTCCACAACCCCGTTCCATCGTCGGCGTTGATGATCCACGTGTCGGTGACGGTCCCGAGGCGCCGTTGGCGCGAAGACAACGGTCTCGTGTGAGACTCGCCGGAGCGAGCGTGGTCCCCTCGGCCAGGCGGTGGAGGCGACAAAAGGTCCGGTCACCGGAGGCTTCGACTTGGTGATGGTGAGGTTCGTTTCCCGTGTTGGACACCGTGAACGATTTCGTGGAAGTGGAGCCGACCGGTACGGATCCGTAGTCGAGCGACGTCGTCGAGATGGAGAACACCGGGGGCGACGTGGCGTTGCCGGTGATGTCGATCACGACGTCTCCTCCGTTGCTGTCCACCTCCAAAGTCGACGAATAGCTGCCGTCGGCAGTCGGCGCGAACGTCACGTTGACCACGACCTCTCCCCCGGGCTGGAGCTCCGCGCCCACATCCGGCGCCCCCGACAAGGTGAAAGGGATGGACGGCGGTCCACAGCCGAGATGGTCAGAGGTTGCGACCCATTGTTGGCAAACCGACGGTCGCGCTCGATTGGGCACTGGAGGCGATCCCGCCAAAACTGATCCCGAGGGTCGTCGAGGTCAGACTGGGACCGGCGAGCTCCCCGGAGCCGGTGAGGGAGACGACGTCATATGTCTCCGGGTGCCGACGGTGATGGTGAGACCACCGCCGACGGGTCCTGCCGTGGTCGGGGCGAACGTCACGGGGACGGTCATGGATGCCCCCGCGGCGAGCGTGGCGGGAAGGGTCGGGCTGGGGGTGCCCAGGGTGAACGGCCCGGTGATGGTGAGTGAGGTGATGGTCACGGGGCTGTTGGCGGTGATTGTCTGGGTCTCTGTGGAGGTCTGCCGACGACGGTGGTCGGGAAGGTCGGGACCGGTGCCGAGAACGGGGCACCGACCGGGGCACCGAACCCCAGGACGTGTCCGTCGCGGGTCCCGACGTAGAGGCGGTTGCCGGCCACACCGGGGGGGTTGAACTTGGAGGCCGTGCCAACAGGAGCGCTCCACACCAGCTGCAGGACCCCGTCGACCGGAACCGGGTCATACGCCCGGAGTTGCGCACCCGCCCCTGTTCCGTCGGGCGACCAGACTGTCCACACCAACGCCGAGCCCGAGGTGGTGCCGTTGGAGGTCACCACCGGCGCGCTGGAGCCGAAGCCGAAGGCGTCGGAGGATTGGCCCACCAGGTTGAGCGTGGGCGTGCCCGAGCCGGTCAGGCCGTACTGGTAGGCATCCATGCAGCCCGGCAGGCTTCACCGGTGGCGAGCGACCCCGAGGCAGGTCGGTATGTAGACATAGCCGCCGTCGCCGGGCCAGACAGCCGGGCTGGACCAGACCCCGCCATTGGGTCCATAGCGGCCGACGACGTCGTCGGTGCCGTTGGGTCCCTCCCCCACCCCCCCGAGGTTGTCGCGGTTGAGCAGGTAGACGTAGCCCTCCTTTCCCACTTCGACGGCGAGGTGGGGAATGGCTGCTGTGCCGAAATAGGCGTCGGGGAGCGCGATAGGACTGCCGGACCCGAAGTCGAGGTCGCTCTGGTCGAGGGTGGCGGCGTCGTAGGGGAGAAGAAATCGACCGCTTTGAGGGAACCGTCCGGCTGCACGGCGAGGCGCACTACCGCCTCGCCCGAGATCGGCCGGCGGGGTGTCACCGGGGATGGGCCCGGCCCCGTTGGACGCCCCGTTGCCCGTGGCAAACAGAATTTGCCCCGAGCCGTCAGAGACCAGACCGCCGCCGGACATCCAGATGCCCGCCCCCGAGTCCGGGGAGGAGTCGTGCCGTGGCGACCGTGGTCCACATGGTCTGCAGTGTCCCCGCCTCGGTGACGCCAGCGATCCACCCCTCCCAGGGCCGATGTCGCAGTGGGCGGCAAAGGCGACATAGACCGTGCCGTTCAGGAGGAGGAGTCCGGGACGTTGGATCTCATGCAGCGGGTTGAAGGTCAGAGAGGGGTCGTTGGCGGCCGTGCCCTTGATCTGCACGGGAAAACCGGGCTCCTCCGCTCCGTTGTCGGCCAAGATTGAGAGCGTGCATGAAGTAGGCGGACGGGCCTGATCCCCCTGAGACGTACTCGTTGTCCACCAGGTACTCGACATTGGTGGCCTGATCGATGACAGGTGTGGAGGTCACGCCGAAGTTCGGAGTCAGATCGCCGCAGCCGATGTTGGCCGCCAGAACGGGTGCACCGAACTGCCGGGTCCACAGGATCGCCCCGGTGACAGGATCGAGGCCATATGCGTAAGTTGTTCTCGGTATTGACCAATAACTGCCCGTCGTCGACGAGGGGTTGGCCGTAGACCTCGCCGTTGACGGAAGTCTCGAACAACTGACCGAAGGTGCCACCGCTGACAAGCGAGGGACTCAGATTGGTCTGGTCCGGATACCAGCCGCTCCGGTAGTTGTCGGCGCCACGAGTGGCTCCGTCGGTCGCGCTTGTGGTCGCTCCCGCGGGAGCGCTTACGCCCATTCCCGTAGCAATAGGGCCTGCGAAGACGACAAGCGCTACACAGGCTGTTACGAGAAACCTGCGAGACCGAGGATGAGCCGCAACCATCGGGTTCCGACCAGGAGCCGTTCGAACCATGACCTGTCGTACCTCCTCGGTGAACCAATCACCCCCTCAGGCAACTGCACCAAACGCCAGCGACAAGCCGGGACCTTGACGCGTTCACACTAGCGAAACCGGCCCCGGATACCCACTGACGGCGCTAGGACAAATGCTGGTGTGTCTCTCACGATCGGATCAGAGGACGTTTCGATCGCAAACCAGGTGACTTGAATCGAAACCGAGCCGAAGCGCTTCCGGCGAAAGTGGAGGTCGCGGTGGAAGAAAGGGGTCTCACCTGGTGAAATAGACCTGACCTGAGCAGAAGACGGGATTCGACCCCACGACCCTCACCTTGGCAGGGTGTTTCAGTTGGTCGACGGAGTCTCGGAAGTCCCCTGCGCTGGCCTCCGGTCCATTGAACGTCCACGGAATGCGCTCAATTCAACCCTGTTATAGAGCGGTCTACGGCGTGAACTGTGAGAGCTCAATGCTTCCGTCTTCTTGAAAGAGATCGAGCGCAGCGGCACCAGGCGACATCATCGCACGCGCCATCGCCACGAGCCGGGAGAGACCGCTCCGCTGTAGTGATGCGTTCACCGGACATAGAAGCCACGATTTCGAAGGTTAAATACGGCCAGCCGGATTCAAGTCGGAACCGCGATGCACTTTCCCGTTCCACCGCATCTTGTTAGACAATGCTTCATGCCTGCATCGGCCGGACTCAAGCGCCGCTGTTCCGCTCTCTTCCGCTCTCACGAGGTGCAGGACTTCGGCGGAACCTTCCACGTGCCCGACAGCGACCGCTACCCCGCCCTCTTCGCCTGGGACAGCGGGTATCACGCCTTGTCGCTTCTGCATCTTGAGCCCGACGCCACGATCGAGGAGCTGACAACCCTCTACCGAGCCAATCGCCTGCCTGACGGGCTGCTGTCGCATCAGCGCTACATCCCCGGCACCGAAGAGCACCAGCAGTTCATTGAGACCCTCTTCGGCCCAATGTTCGACGGAGGTCGCACTCCGTTCATCGATCCACCCACATCCGCGTACGCGGCGGCTCGACTGTCGCTGGCCCTTGGAGCGCCCGCCGACCGCTTACTGGACGAGGCTGTTTCTCATTTGAGCGCGCTGACCCGGCAGCGGACGGTGGGTGGCCGGTCGCTGCCAGCGGTGCTGCACCCGTTCGAAACCGGAACAGAAGGGAGCGCCCTCATGCGAGATTTGCTCCCAGGCGGGCTGGGTGCCTCCTTGGCCCGATTCAAAGAACTCACGATTTCGGCACGCTCAGCCGGAATGGCACCTGAAGAGGCTCTGGCCGAGGGCCACGGGTTCGTGGTGTACGACCCAACCGTCTGCGGTTGGTACCTGTTGGCCCTCGAGGAGGTCGCTGCCGCTTGCCGGGCCCGAGGTCGTGACACCCAGGCCATCGATGTTGAGGCCACCGCGGGGCGTGTGGCCGACGATCTGGTAGCCCTGCTCTGGTGGGAAGAAGGGCGTATTTTCGTCGGCTATGACCTGACCCGATCGCTGCAGCTCCAAGGCATCGGTGCCATGGGACTGGTCCCATGTGCGAGCAGAGCTTTGACGGAATTGGGCCTGTCCCGACAGGTCGCCGAGCGCCACCTCCGTTCAGGCGGGCCTATGTGGGGCCCTCACGGCTTCTCGGCCGGCGCCATTGCCCCAGGGACAAGGCTCGACGCCTACGTTCAGTGGGACGGTAACACGGTGTGGGGCGCCACGGCGTACTGGGCCTATCTGGTGGTGGCCCGGCTGGGCTGGTGGCCCGAAGCTCGTCGTCTACGCGACCAACTCACGGCCCTGATCGACGCGCACGGCTTCCGGGAATTCTACGACGCACTGACCGGTCAGCCCGGCGGGGCGGGAGCCGGGTCCGGCTTCACGTGGCCGGCTCTGGCATTGGACATGACGATCCCGCCGGAGGACGACACAGCTCTCTACCGTTGAGCGGTGACCTTGCCCAGGAACGGTATGAGTCGTTTGAAGAAGGCGTTGTCCGGATAGGCGCCGGCGGGGTCATTGTGAGAGTAGGTGCTCTGGTAGTTCGCCAAGGTGAGGTTGCTCATGGGAATGCCCGACTGTTGGGCCAATTGCTGAGCATCCTCGGGGATGCTTGCTCCACCTAGACGCGCACCAAAAGCGTAGATCAGCAGGTTCTTCGGGAGACTGTGACCCATGGTGGCATCGACGTCGAGCACGCTCTGGGCCGGATTGGCGTTCCCGTTGTCCACCGCGCCGGCGTCGTCCGTCAATCGTTGGGGGAAGTACCACTCGGTGCCGTTGGCGTTCTTGATCCCCGTGCCCGAGAACATGGTCGCAAAGCGGTTGATCGGCGTGAGCGCTCCAGTGCCGTTCCAGCCGTGAATCGGGCCCTTGGATGCGACGCCCTGGCCGAGGTGCGCCTGGGCAGCGAGCAAACTTGCCGGCGAAGTCGACGCGTTGAGCGCGTAGCCATACTGGCCCAGATTGGTGACGCGCACCGAAGGAACGATGTCTGAGGGCAAGAGTCCCGACGTCTGACCCAACGAAGGCGCATTCGGGTCCAATAGTGCAGACGCAGCTCCTGTGGCCTCGAACAACCCGGCGTACGGCGCTGCGATCCCGCCGAACGCCAGCCAGGGGCTGACGCTCGGGGCTTCGAGCGCCTGCAGCGTCTGGGTCGCTGCCTGGGCGCTCACCGGGGTCGTGGTGCTCCCGCCGTCGATGTAGACCAAGCCCGCCAGTTGGTCGGCTCCGGCGTCGCCGTCGAAGTCCCAGGTGGCATAGGCCGTTACCACCGATCCTCCGAGCGAGTGGCCACCGAGCACCACCTTGCCGCCGAGCTTCTTGGCCGCGCCGATCACCACATGCAGGTCCTGGACGGCGACGTTCATTCCCCACTGCTTGGCGAATTCGACAGTCGAGTTCGCGACGGGCTGATAGTGATGGGTGATGCTCGGATTCTTGAGGTAGCCGAGGTAGTAGTCGAACAGCTGGGTCGTCGTGACCTTGTGCTCCTTGTACAGGTTCAGTTCCGACTGGTCCTCGAGCAGGTTCTCCCGACGCTCGACTGACCAGACCTGCCAGCCACTTGTCCTCGAGACGATCCACTTGGCGAGAGGAACGAAATAGGCGCTGCCGCCGAAGTGCCCGGCTCCAGGACCAAAACGTTCTTCGCTCTGCTCGGTCCGACTTTGATGACCCCGACCTTGTTGTACTTGGCTGGGGTGTCCGGAGCGGCATAACCCTTCATCCAGGTGACGCTCAGCGGTGCGGTCGATGAGCTGGTCGACGAACTCGCGGATGAACTAGATCCGTCGCCCAAGAGCAGCGCGGCAGTCCAGCTCAAGGTGGTCGCCACCAGCAAGGTTCGTTTCCACTTGATGGAGCGACTTATTGCGAACATAGAACGCAAGAGTACGACCAGTGTGCGCAATCTTCATACATGATGAGGCCCGACGGTTTACAGGGATTTCTGTTGGGATGATCCCACTCCGACAGAGCGACCTCACTTGGCAAGGTCATTCTTGGGCGCGAGCGGCACCATTCCCGTGGGCGTCGCACTGCTTTTTGCTGCGATCGGTGGCTTGTTACTTGCCGGGCTGGTGGCCTCGCTTGCAATCTGGCAGCTACATCATCGGATGACCAAGACGAGCAAGAGGGGCACCCGCAATGAAACTGAATCAGCGGGCCAGCTCACATCGGCCCAGCCGGAAGGCCCGGTTGCGAGAGCGGAAGACGGGATTCGAACCCACGACCCTCGCCTTGGCAATGTGTTTGAGTTCGTCCAGGGTGTCCTAGTGGGGCTCATGAGCAGGCCTCCCGTCTGCGGAACGTCTACCGAAATTTCCCAACATTCAACCCTGAAACGAAGGATCGGTCATCGGATTCGTAGCCGTCACGCAGCAAGCCTTCAGGAGCTTCACATGAATGACCTGCACTCTGGATACCTGAGTTTGAGGAGTGCCGTCATGTGCGATTACGAAGCCATCAGCCCCAGGGAGACCCGTCCCTCTGACCCCGAGTCGGGGAAACCGTCAAACGCTCCG
>CAWAHA010000044.1:0-199287 GCA_963781565.1 uncultured Acidimicrobiaceae bacterium
GTCTGCTCGGCGAAGTCGGCCCAGGCCGCCTGCGCCTCGGTCTCGGGGGTGAACTCGCCCTCGGCGTAGTCGAAGCCGATGTAGTTGCCCTCTTCGTCGTAGGCGTGCTCGCCGAAGGCCTCGCGGTACTCCTCGGAGACCTCGCCACCCTCGGCGGCCTGCTTGATCGACAGCGAGATGCGGCGGCGCTGCAGGTCGATGTCGATGATCTTGACCCACAGCTCCTCGCCCGGCGTGACGACCTGCTCGGGCAGGTCCACGTGGTGCACGGCCATCTCCGAAATGTGCACCAGGCCCTCAATGCCGTCACCCACCTGCACGAAGGCGCCGAAGGGCACCAGCTTGGTGATGCGGCCGTAGACGAGCTGGCCCACCGCGTGGCTGTCGGCGAACTCCTGCCAGGGGTCGGACTGGGTGGCCTTGAGCGACAGGCTGATGCGCTCCTTGTCGAGGTCGACGTCGAGCACCTCGACCTCGATCTCGTCGCCCACCGAGACCACCGACGACGGGTGGTCGACGTGCTTCCACGACAGCTCGGACACGTGGACGAGCCCGTCCATGCCGCCGAGGTCGACGAAGGCACCGAAGTTGACGACCGAGGAGACGACGCCCTTGCGGCGCTCGCCCGGCTTGAGGTTGGCCAGGAAGTCGCCCCGCTGCTCCTTCTGGGCCTCTTCGAGCCAGGCCCGGCGCGACAGCACGACGTTGTTGCGGTTGCGGTCGAGCTCAATGATCTTGGCCTCGATGACCTTGCCCACGTAGGGCTGCAGCTCGCGCACACGGCGCAGCTCGACCAGCGAGGCGGGGAGGAAGCCGCGCAGGCCGATGTCGACGATCAGGCCGCCCTTGACGACCTCGATGACGGGACCGGACACCATCTCGCCGTTGTTCTTCTTCTCTTCAATGGTCGTCCAGGCCCGCTCGTACTGCGCGCGCTTCTTGGACAGGACCAGGCGGCCCTCCTTGTCCTCCTTCTGGAGCACGAGGGCCTCGACGTGGTCGCCCAGCGAGACGATCTCGGCGGGGTCGACGTCGTTGCGGATGGAGAGCTCGCGGGCGGGGATGACCCCTTCGGACTTGAAGCCGATGTCGAGGAGGACCTCGTCGCGGTCGATCTTGACGACCGTGCCCTCAATGACGTCGCCGTCGTCGAACTCGATGATGGAGTCACCCATCGCCTTTTCGAGATCGGCGTCACCGAGGTCGTCGTCGACGATGGTGCGGGGGGTGTAGTTCCCCTCGGCGTCGAAGCTGCCCATCGCTTCGGGAGAGAGGAGGGAGGTGCGTGCGTCAGCCATGGTGAAGCTCCTTGCAGCAGGTGCGACTTGCACCCGCAGGACCGCGCCGGGGTCAGTTCGGGAAATATGGTTTGCGCCGCCACCGGTGCCGGCGGGCAAGGCCTGCCAGCGTAGCAGCTGCTCAGGGGCGTTCTCCGCCGTCGTCCCTCGGCGCCGACCTGCGCACCCTCGGCATACCCTTGGCGGCCGCCCAGCTCGGTCCCGTCGCCATGGAGATGGTGAGGGGGACCTGGAGGTCGGCCGCCCCGGTCAGGGCGGACTCGGTGAGGCGGCGGGCGTCGGCTTCCTCCCCGGCCGCCACCTCCACGATGACCTCGTCGTGCACCTGGAGCACGAGCCGGCTGGCCAGCTTCTCCGCTTCGAGGTCGCGGTCGAGCCGCACCAGGGCCAGCTTGAAGATGTCGGCCGCCAGCCCCTGAATGCCGGCGTTCATGGCCTGGCGCTCGGCCGCCTGGCGCACCCGGTAGTTGGCGGAGAGCAGGTCGGGCAGGGGCCGGATGCGGCCGAACAGGGTGCGGGTGAGCGCCTTCGACCTTGGCGTCGGCCACGGCGTAGTCCATGTACTGCTTCACGAGCGGGAAGGCGCCGAAGTAGCTCTCCATGATGGCGGCCGCCTCCTCGACGGCCACGCCCAGGCGCTGGCTCAGCCCGTAGGCCTCCATGCCGTAGGCCAGGCCGTAGGAGACCATCTTCGAGTACTCGCGCTGGGTGTGGTTGACCTCCTCGGGCGCAAGGCCGTAGACGGCCGCGGCCACTGTGCGGTGCACGTCCGAGCCGCTCGTCAGCGCGTCGATGAGACCCGGGTCGCCCGAGAGGTGCGCAATGCAGCGCAGCTCGACCTGGTCGTAGTCGGCCACCAGGAAGGTCGAGCCCTCCGCCGGCACGAAGGCCCGCCGGAACTGCTTGCCCTGCTCGGTGCGCACCGGGATGTTGTGCAGGTTCGGGCGGTCCGACGAAATGCGACCGGTGCGGGCCACCGTCTGGCCGAAGGACGCGTGGATGCGCCCGTCCGGGGCGATCTCGGCCAGGAGCGACTCGCCGTAGGTCGAGCGGAGCTTCTCCACCTCGCGGTAGGCCAGCAGCGTGTCGATGATCGGGTGGTCCCCCGCAGGCTCTCGAGCGTCTGGGCATCGGTCGAGAAGCCGGTCTTGGTCTTCTTGCCCGGCGTGAGGCCGAGCTCGTCGTAGAGGACGGTGCGCAACTGGGGCGTCGAGTTCACGTTGAACTCGTGCCCGGCGTGCTCCTGCACCTCGGCCTGCAAGCGCGGCGGCCGACTCCTTCAGCGCATCGGTGATCGTCTGCAGCTCGGCCCGGTCGACGCCGATGCCGGCCACTTCCATTTTGGCCAGCACGCGCACGAGCGGCGTCTCGATGTCGTCGTGCAGCTCCACCATGCCCTCGGTGTCGATGCGGTGCCGGAAGCCCAGCGCCATGCCGGCGACGTCGGCCGCCTCACCGGCGGCGTCGGTGCCCAGGTCCCGCTCGGTCTCACCCGGCTCGGTGATGTCGAGGCTCAGCTGCCCCGTCTGCTCGCGCAGCTGCGCCAGCTGGTAGTCGCCGGTCGAGGCGTCGAGCAGGTAGGCCGCGACCCCGGTGTCCATGGCCAGGCCGGTGAGGTCGATGCCGAGCGGCAGGAGCGAGCGCATGGCCTCCTTGACCTCGTGGCCCACGAACGGGCGCGCCAGGACGCTGTTGAGCTTCTTGACCACCGACGCGGCACCGAGCAGGTCCGCCGGCACCAGCACGCCGGCACCGGCCTCGTCGCCCTCGGTGGCCACCAGGACGAGCGCCACCAGGTCGCTGCGCCCCGGCATGCCGTCCCAGCGCGCCGCCAGCGCCAGCGCGCCCGGTGCCGAGCGCGCCCAGCGCCGCCGTCGCCTCGCCGGCCGTGGTGGGCAGCGCCACCTCGCCGAGGTCGAAGGGCGGCACGGTGAGGTCCGCCGGGAGGTCGTGGCCCCGGGTCTCGGCGGCGATCACCGCCTCGGCGCCCTTGGCCGCAGGGCCGGCACTGCCCGGGGACGGGCTCGCCCAGCGCGCCGGCGTCGAGCAGCTCCTCCAGGCGGGACCAGACCGTCTTCATCTCGAAGCGGTCGAACGTGGCCGCCGCGTGGGCCCGGTCCCAGGCGCCGAGCGTCAGGTGCGTGACGTCGACGTCGAGCGGCACGTCGCGCACGAGCGGGATGATGCGCGCGTTGGAGCGGGCCAGCTCCTCGTTCTCGGACAGGTTCTCGCGCAGCTTCGGCGTCTGCTCGTCCAGGTGGGTGAAGATCCCGTCGAGGTCGCCGTACTTGGTCAGCAACTTGGCCGCGGTCTTCTCGCCGACGCCCGGAATGCCGGGCAGGTTGTCCGACGGGTCGCCGCGCAGCGAGGCCAGCAGCACGTACTGCGAGGGCGGCACGCCCGTGCGCTCGAAGATGCCCGCCTCGTCGTAGAGCGAGTAGTCGCTGACGCCGCGCTTGTTGTAGAGGACGCGCACCCAGGGGTCCTGCACGAGCTGGAAGCTGTCGCGGTCGCCGGTGACGATGACCACCTCGGTCTGGCGCTCGACGGCCTCGGTGGCCAGCGTGGCGAGGACGTCGTCGGCCTCGAAGCCCGGGCGCCTCAATGACGGGGATGGCCAGCGCCTCCATGACCTCGCGGATCATGTCGAACTGCGGCGGCAGCAGCCACGGCGTCTCGGCCCGGCCGGCCTTGTAGTCCTCGAGGATCTCGTCGCGGAAGGTGGCACCGGGGGCGTCGAAGGCCACCGCCAGGGCGGAGGGGCGCTGCTCGCGGATGAGGTACACCAGCATGGAGGTGAAGCCGTGCACGGCGTTGGTGACGACGCCGGACGAGGTGGCCAGCGTGTCGGGCAGCGCGAAGTAGGCCCGGAAGGCCAGCGACATGCCGTCGAGCAGCAGCAGCGGGCCGGAGCGCTCCTGCTGCTGGGCCGCCGCCGGCGTCGGGGTCGAAGTCGGCGGCGGGGTCATGCCGTCGACACTACGGGGTCAGCGTGCCGTCGACGACCTGTTGCGCCACGTCGCGCATGCGGGCGCGCGTCTGCATGGCGGTGCGCTGAATGAAGCCGAAGGCCTCGTCCTCGGGGAGGTCGTCGCGGTCCATCAGGACCTGCTTGGCCTCGTCGACGACGCGCCGGGTGGCGATCTTGTCCTCGGCCCCGTCGGAGGCGTGCTCGGCCTCGTCGGCCGCAATGGCCCAGTCCTGGCGCGCCTTGGCCAGGACGTCGGCGATGGCCGGCAGCAGGTCCCGGGGCTGGAACGGCTTAATGAGGTAGGCCGACACCCCCGAGTCACGCGCCTCCTCAATGAGGTCACGCTGGCTGAACGCCGTCAGCAGGAGGACCGCCACCTGGTGGCGGGAGGTGATCTCGCGGGCGGCCCGGATGCCGTCCATGCCCGGCATCTTGACGTCGAGGATGGCCAGGTCGGGCTGGTGCTGCTCGACCAGGGTCACGGCCTCGTCGCCGCGGCCGGTCTCCCCCACGACCTCGTAGCCGGCGGTCACCAGGATCTCCTTGAGGTCGAGGCGCACGATGGCCTCGTCCTCGGCGATCACCACGCGGGCCAGCGTGGCCGAACCTTCAGCCGCCGTCATTCCCGGACCCCTTTCGTCAGCGCCCGAACGGCTGCCGTCACTGCGTGCCCGTGGCCACGGCGGCGAGCAGCTCGTCCTGGCGGCGCTCGAGGTCGCTCACGGTCTTGCCGAGCGCATCGCGCGCCCGCACCATGGCGTCGGCGTGGCGCGCCGCCTCGTTGTGCTCCTGGCTGGCGAGCGGGGTCTCCGAGACGAGGGCACGCACGCGCGCCTCGTCGGCCGACTCCTGCACGACCGCCAACTGCTCATTCAGCACGGCCAACTCCTCCCGCGCCCGGACCAGCCGGGTGTGGACATCTCTGATCCGCCGCTCCAAGAGGACGCGATGCATGGAGCGTCAAGTGTAGGTGGCGGGGAACCAGCGACGCTGCGCTTTCCAGCTCGCTCAGCACGGCCGCGTCCGGTTGGTTCCCGACGCCCGGCCCGGCCGGGACCCGGACCCAGCCGGCACGCACCAGCGGGTACCCGCACGGGTCCACGGCGAGATACTCGGCCGGGTCCCCCACATCGCTGACCAGGCCCGTCGCGTCCTGGCTCGAGGCGCGCCGCCAGGGCCAGGTTGGACGACCGCCCCAGTCCGGCCTCGAAGAAGCCGCCGACGAACACCGGCACCCCGGCCTCGGCGCAGGCGGCATGGGCGGCCCGGGTGGCCCGGATGCCCCCGAGGCGGGCCGGCTTCAGGCAGGCCATGGCGCACGAGCCGTTGCGCAGCGCGTCGGTGACCCGCCGCGGCGACGTCAGCGACTCGTCCAGGCAGATGGGCACCGGGAGCAACCGGGCCAGCAGCGCGTGGGCGACCAGGTCGGCCGGCGGCAGCGGCTGCTCAATGCACAGCACGTCGAACTCGGCCAGCCGGCTCAGCACCGCCACGTCCTCGTCGCCCGTGCTGAAGGAGCCGTTGGCGTCGACCTGGAGCACGAGGTCGGGGTGGTCGGCCCGCACGGCGCGCACGGGCTCGAGCTCCCAGCCCGGCTCGACCTTCAGCCGCACCCGCGCCGCGCCGGCCCGCACCACGGCGTCGACCTCCTGGCGCAGCAGCGCCGACGTCGTGTCCTTCGGGGATGCCGACGACGGCGCCGACCGCCAGCGCCTCGAAGCCCTCCGTGACACCGAGGTCACTCGCCAGCGAGCGGCCGGCGGCGCGCAGCTCGGCGTCGGCGACGGCCATTTCGAAGGCGGCCGCCAGCATCCGGTCCACGGCCGTGCCCCCGAAGAGCTGGGCCACGCCCGCCGCGCTGGGCAGCTGACCGCCCCGGGCCGCCGTGGCCTCGAACAGGCGGCGCACGCCGAGATCCTCCGCGGCCTGGCGCACCGTCGCCAGGGCGGGATCGACCGCGGTGCCCTCGGCCAGGGCGGCGCACTCGCCCCAGCCCTCGCCCTCGGCGGTGACGACCCGCACGAAGAGCAGCGGCCGCACCCGGTGCACGCCGGCGGCGGTCCCGATGGCCTGGCGGAACGGGAGGTCGACCTCCACGAGCTCGACGCCGCTCAGCTGCATGGGTCGGCTTCATGGTGTCCGTGCCGGGGGCGCTCCCACACCGCCACCGTAGATGGCAGCTTGTACGATCGAGCGTTCTCGCCCGGATGGCGGAATGGCAGACGCGGAGGCCTCAAAAGCCTCTGTCCGAAAGGGCGTGCGGGTTCGAGTCCCGCTCCGGGCACGTCATGTTTCCAGGTCAGGCGGCTGCCGGGGCTTGGACGATGGCCATCGTGACCAGTCGCGAGCCTGAACACGTCGTGGATGGTCCATGACGGCGAGACGCGGGCGTAGGGGTCGCCGGGTCAGGCATGCCATCGTTGAGGTGGGCCGAGGCTGTGTCGGCGCCGAGACGGGGGAGCGTGGACTGTGAACTGCGAGGATCTGAACTCGCTCCCCACGCCGGTAGACGCGAGCGGCGGCGCCGCCAAAGGATCGCCGCCCCTGTTCGGGCATCTTGCCCAGTGACTCCGCACGGATATAGAGCCGAGTGGACCGAACTCGCTCAACGTATGAACAACCAATGAAAGGCAGGGCGCATGGCGCGTTCTGGCCGGCCTGGCAGTACGAAGGATCGACCACTCCCCTGCGTCTAGCTTTGAGCTGGGGTCCGCGATCCGGCGCACCGGACCAACGAATTCGTTGGGAGTTCGAGTCCCGCTCCGGGCACCCAAGGATCCTCGTCAGGGGCTGCAGTTCCTTCAGCGAAGAGGACTTCCGAAGCGGATGACGTTCCCGTCGGGATCCGCGACGGAGCCTTCTCGCTTTCCATACTCCTCGTCCCGCGGTCCGTTGACCACGATCCCCGCTCGACTCCACTCCTCCGCCACCCGATCAGCGTCCTGACAGTGCAGATAGACCGCGCCGTGACCGACTGCGTCCTCCTCTATGGCCTGGGCGAGGTGAATGGTGAGGTCGCGCTCCCGGTGCGCGAAGGCGTAGGTGTCGTCGTGGAACGACACTTCGAAGCCGGCCCGCTCGAACCAAGCAACCGAGAACTTCACGTCCGCCACCTTGAAGATGGGCTCGAACCCCGTGACCACCCAGCTGGCCGAGGACAGCTGGAGCTGCCCATCGCGCTGGGCGTTGAGGCCTCCCAGGCAGTCGTGACAGATCGGCTGGTCCGGATGGGAGCGCAGCCTGACCCACCAGTCGACCGACGAGGAACAGCAGACACACGTCACCGCCACAGCCACGATCGTAGAGAGCCGCGCCCGGTCCTGCGGGACATTGCGCCTGACCTGGACGGTCCCGAACCGCACGACCAGGCCCGGAAAGACCCATGACCAGCCATGACGTGCCGCTACGGACTCCGTGACGGACCTGAAACCGCACCCGGTGGGGTCGAAGCCACCCGCCGAACACCCACGTTTCACACAACTGGGATCACCTGCAGGCCTCCAGAGGCCGATAGTCGCGTTGGAGCAGGGTCCAGAACGTGCCAACCTGGGGCGCCCCATCCGCGCCGTCGGGGTGCGGATGTTGGGACGCAGCGCTCCAGCTGGCGGAGTCACCCATTCTGATCGACCTCTCATGACACGCATCTTCCGAAGCGTCGGATTCGTCCTCGCCCTGGCGACCGCCGGACTTGGGCTGGGCGCGTTCGCCTGGACCACGGGTGGTCCGGCGGCGGCGCAAGGAGGTGGCTTCACGCCTCTGCCACCAGGATGGGAGCTTTGCGTGCTGGAGGGAGTCGGCGCTCCCGCCACGGCCGCCAACGTGGCCGACCTCGACCAGTGGCAGGCCGCCGAAGGTGGCTCGACCAACAACTCGGCCGCCTTCAACCCGTACAACACGCTGCGGACGATCGACAACACGGGTGCGGCGATCCCCGGCGCCGTGGACTCGGCCAACGGATTTCCCGCCTTCCCATCGTGGGCGGCAGGATGTGCGGCAACGGTGGCGACGCTGTTCCAGCCCAACATGTGGGTGATCACCGCGGCACTGCCGGGCGGGCAACGTCACCCCGCCTGCCGCATTCCTGGCCGTCGTCGACCAGAGCTCGTGGTGCGCGCCCTCGCCGGGCGGGGTGCCGTGTTACGTCAACGCCATGGAAGTCTCCCCTGGCAGCCTCGCACTCGACGTGCCCGCCTCGTCTGCCCTCGACGTCTATACGAACGTGAACACCGACCTGCAGTCGTACCAACAGTCCATCGCCGCAGTGACGGCCGACCAGAACGCGGTGGCCGAACGCGATCTGGCGTTGGCAGCGCTCGGAGACCCAGGTGGCCCAGGCCCGAGGACAAGTTCGGCGTCGCATCACGTGCCCTGCAAGGGTTTGCGATCAGTGAGTACGTCAACAGCGGGCTGTACTCGGGTGCCCCGCTCGTGAGCAATGGCAGCGCGCAGCCTCTGACCTCCACCACCCCACAGAGCTCGGACGGGGTGGTGGCGCAGCAGTACCTCGGCGTGGCGGCCGACAACCTCATCACACACAACGAAGCGGCCGCGGGAGCCTTCAAGGGTTCCGAGCAGCACCGTGGCGACGCCGCCAAGGCACTGGCTCAGGCGGCCGTCACGTTGACGTCGGACGAGGAGGCCGAGAACCGGGACCTGACGCAGCTCATCAAGGACGTGGCAACGCTGGAGCACGCCGGAGCCTGCCCCACCGTCACCATCATCCCGCCGCCGACGACGAGTACGGCCCGCGGCGGCGGGTTCCACGAGCACCACCACGACGACGGTGGCCGACCGACGACCACCACGACGGTCCCGCCGACCACGACCACCACGACGGTCCCGCCGACGCACGACCACCACCACGACGACGCTCCCACTGGACTCGCTGATGCCGACCACGACCACCACGACGATCCCGCCGACGACCACCACCACGACAGCGCCACCGGCAACCACGACACGACGACGACGACCCTCCCAGGGGCTGCCGTGCCGGCACACGAGCGCCCCGCCCCCGGAAGCGGCCGGCGTTACTCAGCTACAGGGTTGCATCGCGACCTTCGCGCCACCCGCCGGCGCCTGACACCGGTTCGGGCGGTTGACCATGGCTCCCGGCTGACCTTCTGAATGGGGCGGTCAGAAACCAGTGGCGGCGATGATGGAACCATTCAGGTGGTTCCCCACCATGGAACCGTCATTGGGCGCGTCGCCGTACGCGAACACAGCCCCGGCGGCCGAGGCGACCCAGTACCCGCCGCCGCCGGCATCGGAGAAGATCGCTGATGCCGGGTTGAAGCCCCCGACCGACCCCACGGGGCCGCCGCGACCCACGGCGTCTCCGTAGGCATACACGGCGCCGTTGGCCAGAAGGACCCAGTAGCCGCCGCCGTCAGCGGTGCGGACAGCGGACGTCACCGGGGCGCCTTGGTTCCCGGGAGCACCGTAGAACGCAGCGTCCCCGAAGGCGTAGACGCTGCCGGTCTTGGTCACCAGCCAGTAGCCGTTGCCCGAGGCGTCCGGGACGACGGCGACCGCGGCGCCCGAGCAACCACCCATGCCGGGGCACGAACCCTCGAAGCGGGCGTCACCGAAGGCAAAGACCCCACCGTCGGAGGCGACCATGAAGTAGCCGCCGCCATCGGACGACGGCACCATGCCGACAATCGGTGCATTGAGACTGTGCGGGAGCCCCGAGCCGGCGGGCGCCAAACCCGTTCCGGGGATCGATCCGTAGTAGCCGGCATTGCCGAAGGCGAAGACGCCACCGTCCGACGCCACCAGCCAGTAGCCTGCCTCGTTCGCCGTGGGGCTGATGCCGACGACCGGTCGCTGCAACGCGATGTTGCCCGTCGATCCGTGGAACTGCGCGGACCCGAACGTGAAGATGCCGCCGTCGGAACCGACCAGCCAGTAGCCGTGGGTGGTGGCCGGCGGCGCTGGCGCGGTGACGGGCCCGCCGGTCACGGTGAAGTCGTTGAGCGCTGGTGTAGGCCGCGCAGTAGTTGGTCGCGTCGGACCCGCTCAGCGAGCCCCCGCGCAGGGCCGGGACCAGGGTGTAGCTGCCGGACGCAAGGTTGCCGTTGATGGGGGTCGAAGGGGTGACCTGACTGCAGGTGAGCCCACTGCGTGTCGACCGTGACGTCAGGCGGGCTGCCCGTGCCGTTGAACTGCGGGGTCCCGCTGTTGGCCTGGTTCCCGCTCACCGCGACGGGCAACGGCGCCGGGGGTCACCGTGGTCGTCCGCCCACATAGGTGATCGTGTAGTTCGGGTCGACGGCGCCGCTGCACGATGACGTGTACGGCGACCCCCAGGACCGTGCTGGAGCTGGTCGCCGTGGTGGAACAGGTGGGCTTGGTCGTGAAGGACGATCGGAGTCTGCGTTCACGAAGCCCGCGTAGCTGGCGTGATGGTCGGCGGCGTGCTGCCATAGGTCATGGAGCGGCTCGATGCGGTCACCGTCAAGGGCGCCGTCGTCACGTCGAAACCTCCGCCGCACTCGTGTAGACGACGCCGTAATCCGTCGCATTGCCCGACAGGGTGGCTCCGCTGCACGAACCGGGACCAGGTGTAACTGCCGACCGGCAGGGTGGGAGCGATGGTCGATAGGCCGGCCTGGCCGCACGCGAGCGCCGACGTGTCCACGCTGACTCCCGAGTGGCGGGGCTGGCCGTGCCGGAAAAGGTCGGCGTGCCTCCGTACGTCTGTGTGCCCAGAGACCGCGACGTCGACCGGGATCGGGGTGACGGTGAAGTCGTTTGCGGCGGACGTATAGACGATGGTGTAGTCGCTCGCGTTCGGACCCGGAGAGGTCTAGCGCGCTGCAGGATGACGCTAGGAGGATGTAGCCACCCGGCGTGCAGTGTGGGACTGATCGTCGTGAAGTTCCCACGGTGGTGCAGGTCAGGCCGCTGGTGTTCAGCGGTCGACGCCGAAGGGGGTCGTCCCGGTCCGGCGAAATTAGGGACAGCGGAGAAGCTCGGCGACCCCCCGTAGGCCTGGGTGCCCGACACGGCCACGGGCAGCGGGATGGCGGCCAGGCCGGTGGCCAGTCCCGAGACGACCGGTGTGCCGAGACCGGTTGCCATGTCGTAGCCCGGGCAGAGCCGGAAATTGCCCCCCGTCCGTCGCGTTGTAGTCGTTGTTCCCGATGTGACGTCATTGAGGTACGTGCCCGGAGACTGCTCCGCCAACAGATAGAGAGCGGGGTTCAAGCGCGCCGTAGCCGTCGGTGTTGCCGTTGGCCGATGCGATCACTGCAACGACTGCGGCCCACAGGGGTGCAGCTCCACTGGTGCCGCCGAGCGCGGTCCAGGGCTCACCGCTGTTGAATCCGCCGACAGTGTCGTAGACGATATAGCCCGCTACTCGGGTCGGCATCGGCCGAGACATCGGGGATCTCACGGCAGTCGCCGCTGCGTCGCCGCGCAGGGAACGCCGCTGCTGCCACTGATCGTGCCGAGGGCCTGCTGGTACGCCGGCATGGGGAAGGTCTTCGAGACGCCGCCATCGCCTGCGCCCTCGGCGTAGTCGAGCGCATCGTTCCAGGCCTGCTCCGTCGGGCCGAGCGCCCGAGCGACGTCCCGCCGACGGCGGTGACATAGGGCTGGCTGGCAGGATCCGTGACGGCCAGATTGAGGTTCTGAATGACATCCTTCCCACTCGTGGCATCGGTGACCCACACGTAGTCGAGGCTGCCATCGCCCACGAGTTGGCCCATGGCGTCTGTACCGGTCTCGAGGGAGACGGTCGAGGTGATCGCCTGTGTCGACGGATTGATGGTCGCCATCACATCGCCCGGGAAGCTCAGGCCGTCGAGGACGGCGAGAACTTCTTTACCATCGGGCGACAAGCCGATCGATTGGACCAGACCGGTGCCGATTGTGAGCCTTGGTTGCTCGAATTGGTCGCGATGGTCTTGACCACCGTGTGGCTGCTCAGGTCGACCACGGAGATCCCTCCCCGCACCACCCGCGTTGGCCACGTAGAGGTCACCTGCGCTGCTGTCGAGGCCAGGGCGACGGGGTCGTCGAGAGGAACCGGGCGTTGCCGGGGCCAACGGTGAGCGGCGTGGACGAGCATCCGCTTGTCGTCGTGGCATTGCAGGTCGAGGCGTTGAAGTACTCGATCCTGTTGTTGCCGTCGGCGACGTAGACGAACCCATTGATGCGCGTCGACCGCGAGGGCCGTCGACACAGACCCGGCGGGGAGGGTGACCGTGGTCACGAGGCATTGTCGGTGGCGTTGTAGAGGAGACGGTGCCGTCGCTGTTGCCCACGTAGAGGGTGTTTCCGCTGACGCGCCAGCGCGGCGGGGGAGGCTAGGTGGCGCCCGAGGTGATCTGGGTCGGCGCGCGCAGCCGGTCGTGGTCGATTGGTTGCACGTCGCTGGTCGGGATCACCGTGAGCGTGCCTCCCGCATTGGCGACGAAAACCTTTCCGTCGGGGCGTCGAGGGCGACGGCGTCGGGTCCCAGGCCCGGTCGTGAACCGACCCCGCGTTGACGAACGATCGCCGGGTTGTTCGTGTTCCCCTCACTGTGACGCTCACGGTGTTGCTCGCCCTGGTTGGCGACGTACAGGGTCCCGGTCGACGGATCGACGGCCTGGGCCACGGGGTGGAACCGGTCGAGGCGTCGATCTCGCCGTTGATGTTGCAGCCCTGCTGCGCCCTGGTCCCCGGTGGCCACGAAGATCGACTGGCCTTCGTCGCGGCCGCCTGGAATAGCGTGTTCTCCGAGCTCTGGACGCATTGGCCGACGTAGGCCTCGCAGCCGTTCGTCCAGCTGGCGCTGACGACCTTGGCGGTGTCGTCGCTGACGATCTTGGTTGAAGACGTCGTAGAGGCTGTCCGAGCCCACCCTCGTAGACCTCGATGTTCGCCTGGGGTGCCAAGGAGAGGGCAGTCTCGATGTCGAGCTCGGCCTCCGCCGTGCCGCCCCGGATCGGCACCGCCGCCGTCGACGACATTCGTCTGCGTGATCTGCCCAGGAGCCGAGCGTGATCCCGTAGCAGTTGGCGAAGGTGTTGATGTCGCTCTGCCGAATAGCCGGCTCCCGCCATCTCGAGGAGGGCGATGGTGGCTGCCCGCGCCGTAGTCACCCGACGAGTAGAGGGAGTCGAACGCGTAGGCCTGCGCCAGATCGGGAGCTTCGAGCGCCCCGTGTGCTGCCACCTCGACCCGAGCTGATGCTGCGTGGCGCAGCTCCCGGTCACGGGCGGGGCTGGCCCGGGGCCAGACGGCGGGGCGGCGAGACCGGCCTCAGGATGCGCCACGGCCTGGCTGGCCTTCGGGCACGCTGGTCGACGGCTGCGGGGGGCTGAGGGTGTCGAGCCCGAGAATGCCCTCGATCTGTGGCGCCACCGTGGTGTCGACCTCCGGCGCCGTCGCGTTGTCGTACCCCGTCTTGCCCGAGGACAGGCGGTACTTCGAGATCGGCGTCGAGAAGGCGGACTGCACCTGGGCGACCGTGCCCGACACGGGCAGTGACAGGCCGGTCGCAGAGGGCGTCCCGACCGTCAGGCCCTCCTGCCGGAGGCTCGAGCGTGACCTGCGCGATCGTGGCCGGCGTCGGCCCGAAGGCCTGCGTCGAACTGCGCCGGCGTCAGGAAGTGGTGGTACTCGGGCGAACCGGGGTCGGACACTGCCTGGACCTCGGCGGCCAGCGCGGCCGGGTCACGGGGCTTGAGGGTGACGGTCAGCGGCAGCGGGGTCGACGTCGGCGCGGGCCCCACGAGCGTGGCTCCCGGAGGGACGAGTCCCTGGTGGCCGGGCAGCTTCTCGCGTCCGGCGCCGGCCGCGGACGCGGCCGGCGAGGCTGGCGGCGCCGAGGACCAGCAGCGAAGGCCAGGACGAGGGCGAGGCCGAGCAGGCACGACGGCGGCGCCGCTGCAGCCGACTGCCGCCACGTCGATCCACCTTCATCTGTGCGTCCTCCACAGGTGCCCCCCGGGCGGGCAAGGCTAATGCTCGCTCACCTGGGCTACTGGCCGCGCCCTCCGACTGGCCGCGGACCTGCCCAACAGGCGTTTGCCTGCGAATTATCGGCACCAGGCAGTACGCCCTTAGGCGTTCGGTGCCTGCGCCTTCAGCCAGCCGAGGCGAGGCATGCCCCACACCCGGACCCAGTCGACGGAGGTCGTGGCGGGCAGCGGGGTGGTTCCCGGGAGGAATTCGTTGGTGCCGATGCCCAGGGCCTGGGTCAGGCAGATGTAGAAGGGCTCGTTGAACGGAGCGGGGTCGATCAGGGGCGAGGCCGAGCTCCAGTGATCGACGAGGCAGGTCTGCCCGTCGTAGAGGAAGGTCAGCGATTGGGGCGTCCATTGCACCGCGTAGGTGTGGAACTGGCTCGGATCGCCGATCGCGCAGTGGTCGTTGGTTGCCCAAGGGTCGTTGGCCGAGTTGTTGTAGTGCACGAACGGGATGGCCAGCGTCGGGTACTCGCTGAAGAGCTCAGCGATGTCGATCTCGCCCGACGCCGGCCAGGCGCCGTACGTCGAGCTGGGCCGGGTAGAGCCAGAAGGAGCTCTGCAGGCCTTGGGTCGTCGCGCCCGAGATCTTGGCCGCGCACCTCGAAGAGGCCGTCGGTCTGGGTGAAGTGCTGATAGGTCGAGACCATGCCGCTCGTGTACTGCGTGTAGTACGGCGGTTCGCCGGGGCAGAGGAAGGACGAAGCCGCCTGCTGCACGGTGAGGTTCAAGGTGCCGCCCGACACCGACACATTGTCCGGGCTGTCCTCGAAACACTCGAGCCCGGAGTGGTAGCCACCGTCGGCGGTCTGCTGGACGACCCACTTGCTGGTGTCCAGCGAGGTGCCGTCGAATTCGTCATCGAAGCTGCACTGCCACGTTTGGCCGTCGACGTCGACGGTCGGCTGCCCGCCGCATTCGCCGTCGGACGGCGCCGACGCTGCTGGGGCAGCCGGAGCGGCCGTGCTGGTCGATGTCGGCGGCAGCGTTGTCGTCGGAGCGGCCGTGCGGGGGCGTGACGGCCGTGGGGGCCGTGGACGACACCGGAGGCTGCGTCGTGGACGTGGTGGTGCACGGACGGAACGGGGGCGGCCGGCGCGCTCAGCGCCGCCGGGGCGTCGGTCGGCTGCGTCGCTCGGCCCCGGAGGGGCTGCCGTTCCTCCGGCCAGCACGGTCGCCATCAGGATGATTCCGGCCACACCTGCCCCGGCGATCACGACAGGCCCCACCCGCCTGGGACCGGTCGTACGCGGCTCCAACGGACGCTGCAGCGGGCGGCCGCGCCTTCCTTGGCGATTCTCCCGGTTCGGTACACCTGAGCCCCACGACGTCTTCGGATGCCTGTGGCACTGGAAACCCGCTGTTCCGCGGTTCTCCCGGGAACGCCGAGAGGTACGCCGTCTGGCGCGGCCGCCCCAAAAACCCGTCGTTCGAGCCCGCTGAGCCGCTTCTGCGCCCCTGGTCGCACCGCGCGTCGTACCGGGTTTCCACCGGGTAACCAGCACTGCGCTGCTCCGGCACGCGCCGCGTCGCACCAGCGGTGCGATTTCGGCCGCCGACGCGACCCGGTGGCGCGCCGGCATGCCACACTGTGGGTTCTCAGCCCGCCGTCGATTGGAGCCGTCGGACACGTGTTGGTTTTCACCTTCCCCGGACAGGGATCACAGCGCGCCGGAATGGGTGAACCGTGGGTCGATCACCCCTCGTGGGAGGTCGTGGAGGAAGCCTCGGCCGCCGCCGACCGCGACCTCGCCCGCCTGCTCCTGCATGCGCCCATTGAGGAGCTGACCCAGACAGAGAACGCCCAGTTGGCCACCACCGTGCTGAGCCTGGTCGTGCTCGACGCAGTCGAGCGCGTCGGGTTGACCCCCGCCGCGTGCGCCGGACACAGTCTGGGCGAGTACACCGCCCTGGTGGCCAGCGGGTCCTTGGGCTTCGACCACGGAATCCGACTGGTCGTCGCCCGGGGCGAGGCCATGGCACGAGCCGGGGAGGAAGCGCCCGGCACCATGGCGGCCCTGCTCGGCATCGCCGACGACGATGCCGAGGCTGCCTGCATGCGGGCCGAGGGGGACGTCTGGGTGGCCAACTACAACGCACCTGGTCAGGTCGTCATCGCCGGCACGGTCGAAGCGGTGGCGCTGGCCGGGGAGCTGGCCAAGGGCCTCGGCGCCAAGCGCGTCATGCCGATCCAGGTCTCTGGCGCTTTCCACACGCCGTTGATGCAAGGGGCGCGGGCCGACCTCAGAAAGGCGCTGGCCGAGGTCACGTTCCTGACCCCCGAAGTGCGCGTCGTCGCCAACGTGGACGCGCATGTGCACGACGACCCAGCCGATTGGCCGGGCCTGTTGTCGGCCCAGCTCTGCAGCCCCGTGCGCTGGCGCCAGACGCTCGAGACCTTCGCCGGCCTCGGCCTCACCTCGCTGGTGGAGCTCGGGCCCGGAGGTGTGCTCAGCGGGCTGGCCAAGCGCAGCCTGCCGGAAATCCAGTCCCTGGCCGTGTCCAAGCCCGAGGACCTGGACACGCTGATCGATCAGATCAGCGCCGCCGGAACCTGGAGGGCCGAGCCTGCGCTGCACCAGGGCGAGCACCTGTACATGTCCGAACGCGTCGTGGTCAGCCCCTCGAGCGGCATCTTCAGCCCCGAATCCTCCTTGCAGGCACCCGGCACCGGGCTGCTGCCCGGGACCGACGGTGGCGCGGACCCGTCCTCGGCGATCGACGTCGGCGAGCTGGTCGGACGCGTCGGCGTCTCCGAAGTGCGCACGCCCTTCGCCGGCCAGGTGATCGGCTGGCTGGCGGCAGACGGCGAGCGTGTCCAAGAAGGCCAGCCGCTCGTCTGGCTCCGTGTGCCCGACGCCCGCTGATGGCCGTCGTCCTCGTCACCGGTGGGACCCGCGGCATCGGCGCCGCCTGCGTCGCGTGGTTCCTGGCCAACGGGGACCAGGTGGCGACGACCTTTCGCTCGGCCGATCCCCCGGCGGCGCCCTCCGGTGCCGAGCCGGAGCGGTTCCTCGCCGTGCGCTGCGACGTCCGCAACGCCGAGGAGGTCGAGTCCGCCTTCGCCGCCATTGAGCAGCAGTGGGGACCCGTGGAGGTACTGGTGGCCAACGCGGGCATCACCTTGGACTCGTTGATGCTGCGGATGAGTGACCAGGCCTTCCACGACGTCATTGATGCGAATCTGACCGGCTCCTTCCGGGTGGCCAAACGGGCGGTCGCCAAAATGCTCCGCCTGCACACGGGCCGGATCATCTTCGTCTCGTCGGTCGGCGCCTTCGTCGGGCTGCCCGGGCAGGCCAACTACGCCGCCTCCAAGGCGGGCTTGGTCGGCATGGCCCGGGCCATCGCCCGGGAGGTCGGCAGCAGGCAGATCACGGTCAACGTGGTGGCGCCGGGCCTGATCGACACCGATATGACCGCCGCCCTCGGCGCCGACCGGATAGCGGTGATGGCCAGCCAGGTGCCGCTCGGGCACGCCGGCAACCCGGCCGATGTGGCGGCCGTGGTGGGGTTTTTGGCCTCGGATGCCGCTGCGTACGTCACCGGTGCTGTCGTGCCGGTCGACGGCGGCCTCGGCATGGGCCTGTAGCGTTCAAGGAACCGACGACAAAGGAGCAGATTGTGGACAGCGACGCAGCGTTCGAGAAGTTTCGCGAGTGCGCCGTGGAAGTACTGCAGGTGCCGGCGGACAAGATCACCAAGGAAGCCAAGTTCGCCGACGACCTCGACGCCGACAGCCTCGACCTGGTCGAGCTGGTCATGGCACTCGAAGAGGCGTTCGACATCACCGTCGAAGAGACCGAGCTCGAGGACATCACCACCATCGGGCAGGCGTTCGACCTGATTTCAGCCAAGCTCTGATGCAGATCGGGATCGGCGCCGAGGGACCGATCCGGGACGGCGCGTCGCTGTCACCGGGCTCGGTGCGGTCACGTGCTGCGGCGTGGGCGTGGACGCGTTGTGGGACGGCCTGCTCCACCCGACGCGTGGTCGGCGGGGTCGTGCGCGACTACGAGCCAACCGATTGGTTCGGGCCCAAGGAGGTGCGCCAACTCGACCGCTTCGCCCAGCTGTCCATGGTGGCGGCCGATCAGGCCGTCAGCGCAGCCGGCGAGCTCGGGGTGGATCCGGCCAAGGCGGGCGTGGTCTTCGCCACCGGCGTCGGTGGTTTCGAGACGCTGGCCAACCAGGTCGGCGTGTACAACGAGAAGGGCGCCGGACCGGGTCTCACCGCGCCTCGTGCCGATGATGATGGCCAATGCGGGTGCCGCCGGCATCTCCATGCGGCTCGGCTGGCGTGGCCCGTCCGAGGTCATCTGCACCGCCTGCGCCGCCGGCACGCACGCCATTGCGGCGGCAGCCCGGCTGGTGGCGACCGGCCGCTGCGACGTGGCCATCGGCGGCGGCTCGGAAGCCAGCATGCACCCGGTGGCGCTGGCCGCCTTCGCCAACATGACGGCGCTGTCGACGTCAGGCCACTCGCGCCCGTTCGACACCCGCCGCGACGGCTTCGTCATGACCGAGGGTGCCGCCGCCCTCGTCCTCGAGGACTGGGATCGCGCGGTTGCGCGGGGCGCGACGATCTACGCCGAAGTGGCCGGTGCGGCCAGCACCGCCGACGCCCACCACATCACCGCTCCCGCCCCGGACGGCTCCGGCGCGGTGGCCTGCATGGAGCTGGCTCTGGGCGACGCCGGGATCACCCCGGCCGACGTCGGGCACATCAACGCCCATGGGACCTCCACGCCGCTCAACGACCTGGCCGAGGCGCGGGCCATCGCCAAGGTCTTCGGCGAGCAGGGACCCGCTCGTCACCTCCACCAAGGGCGTCACGGGTCACGGGCTGGCAGCGGCCGGTGCCATCGAAGCCGTGGCCGCCGTCCTGACGATCGACCGGGCCACCATTCCACCCACCGCCGGGTATGCCGAGCCCGACCCTGAGATCACGATCCCGATTGTGCACGGAGAGCCGCTCCCCTGGGAGCCGGCGGCGGTGCTCTCGAACTCCTTCGGGTTCGGCGGCCACAACGGCTGCCTGGTCCTGCTGCCTCCCGGCTGAGGCCAGCCGGTAAGGTCGCACCTCCGCTGCCGCCGGCGCAGCGACTCGTGAGGTCCGTCGATGGGAAGGCTGCAAACCTGGGGTGCCGCGGCGCGCCGCTCCCGCCTCCTCCAGGTGGTGGCCGCGGTGGTGGTGCTCGCCCTCGTGGCGGGAAGCATCGTGCTGGTGACGCGCAGCGCGGGCCCGCCCGCCGTCCCGTCCGCGCCGTTACCGCCGCCGTCGACGCGCGCCGTCGCCCTCGGGGACTCGGTCCCCTACGGGCACGGGCTGGCCAACCCGTATCTGACGCCCCAGATCGGCTTGCCCACCGACGCGGTGTCCCAGGGGCCGTCCGGCCAGGCCTACCCCACCATGGTGGCGGCCGACCTCGGGCTCACCATGACGGTGCGCACGACCAACTGCCACCTGACCGGCGATCAACTCTCCATCAGCGGCGCGGTCGCCGACGGTGTCGACAACACGACCACGGACGGTCAGTGCCCCGTCCCACCGCAGCAGGCCCGGAACCTGTCCGACGAGCTGGCCGCGGCCGACCTGAACCGGCACCCGGCCCGTCTCGTCCTCCTGCAGGACGGGGCCGACGACATCGACTTCAGCGCCTGCCTCGAGTACCAGCTGGCCCGCGTCCTCGGCGTGGGCATCGGGCTCGGGAACAGCTGCGTCACCAACGGTGCCGTCACGCCGACGATCGCCACGAAGCTGGCGCGTGTCAGGAGCAGCCTGACCCAGGCCATTGAGTCGATGGCGCCACACAGCTCGACCATCGCCGTCCTCGACTACTACCAGCCCATCCCCGAACCGTCACAGATCGCCCAGGGCACGGCCACGGGGTCGCTGCACACCAACCTCGTCTGCGCCGGCCTCAAGCCGAACGCCGACAGCACGTACGCCGCCGCCCAGGTCGTCCTCGGTGCGCTGAACCGGGCGGTGGCCGGCGCGGTCGAAGACGCCCGGGCGCACCACGTCACCAACGTGCACCTGGTCGACGTGGCGCAGGCCTTCGACGGTCACGGGATCTGCACGGCCGATCCCTGGGTCTTCTCGGGCGAGCCCGTGCCCGACGCCACCCTCGCCGCCGACGCCGACCACATACTGGCCGCCAAGGCGTGCTCGGGCACCGACGTGCTGCACGGAGCGGCGGTGTGCGCCAGCCTGAGCGCGTCCGCGCTCGGCCGCCGAACGGAACCTGCAGGACTACGTGTGGCGCGCCGCGCACCCGACCGCGGCAGGACAGCGCGCCCTGGCGGCCGCCGTGGAGCGGCAGCTCAGCGGGCGGGCGCTAGTCGATGGCGTCGCGGAACGAACCGATGAAGGCCGCCGCACCGTCCGGGCCCTGCTCCTCGAGCAGTCGGCGCACCAGCGCCGAGCCGACCACCACGCCGTCGGCCACCTCGCACACCTGCGCCGCCTGGTCCGGCGTCGACACACCGACGCCGACGCAGACGGGCATGTCCGTGCAGCTCCGGATCCGCTCGACGACCTTCGTGACGTCCGACCCGAGGTCGACGCGCTCCCCCGTCACGCCCATGCGGGCCACGGCGTAGACGAAGCCACGGGCCCGGGCGCAAATGCGCTCCACCCGATCGGGCGGCGACGACGGTGCCACCAGCAGGACGGTGTCGATACCCGCGGCGTCCGATTCGGCCGCCCAGGGGTCGATCTCCTCAATGGGGAGGTCGGCGATGATGGCCCCCGTGACGCCGGCGGCGGCCAGCGAGCGGGCCATGCGCTTGTGGCCGGCCCGGAAGACCAGGTTGTAATAGGTCATGACCGCAATCGGCACGGGCGCCTCCGCCCGCGCGATGCCGTCGAGAACCTGATCGGGCACCGTGCCGCGCTGGAGCGCGTGCAGGGCCGCTTCCTGAATCACCGGCCCGTCCATCATCGGGTCCGAGAAGGGGATGCCCACCTCCACCGCGTCGGCCCCCGCGGCGATCACGGCGGCCAGCGACTGCGTCCAGTCATCGGTCATGCCCCCCATGAGATAGGGGATCAGCAACTTGCGACCCTGGTCGCGGCGGGCCCGGAGCTCCTTCTCGAGATCAGGCATCGCGCTGGCGACCGAAGATCTCGCGCACCTGGGCCACGTCCTTGTCGCCCCGGCCCGACAGGGTGATGAGCACCGTGGAGCCTGCCGGCAGGGTGTCGGTGCCGGCGTTCTTGGCCACCCAGGCCACGGCGTGGGATGACTCGAGCGCGGGAATGATGCCCTCGGTGTGGCTGAGCAGGCGGAAGGCGTCGAGGACCTCGTCGTCGGAGGCCAGCGAGTACTCGGCCCGCCCGATGGCGGCCAGGTGGGCGTGCTCGGGGCCGAGACCCGGATAGTCCAGCCCGGCCGAGATCGACTCGGCCTCTTGGATCTGCCCGGCCTCGTCCTGCAGCAGACGGGAGTGCATGCCGTGGAGGACGCCCGGAATGCCGTTGGTCACGGCGGCACCGCCGGCCGCTTCGACCCCGACCAGGCGCGCCGGCGTGTCGACGAAGCCGGCGAACGTCCCCGCCGCGTTCGATCCGCCGCCGACGCAGGCCACCACGACGTCCGGCGCCGCACCCTCGAGCAGGTCGGCGCACTGCCCGCGGGCCTCCTCGCCCACGACGCGCTGGAGTTGGCGCACCATGTACGGGAAGGGATGCGGTCCCATGACCGAGCCGAGGCAGTAGTGCGTGGTGTCGACCGTCGCCACCCACTCCCGCATGGCTTCGTTGACCGCGTCCTTGAGCGTCCGGCTTCCCGACGTCACCGTGCGGACCTCGGCGCCCAGCAACTCCATACGGAAGACGTTGAGCTCTTGACGCTGGGTGTCCACTTCGCCCATGAAGACCGTGCATTCGAGGCCGAACAGCGCGGCGGCCGTGGCAGAGGCGACGCCATGCTGGCCGGCGCCGGTCTCGGCGATCATGCGCCCCTTGCCCATGCGCTTGGTCAGCAGGGCCTGACCCACCACGTTGTTGAGCTTGTGCGAGCCGGTGTGCGCCAGGTCCTCCCGCTTGAGGAAGACGCGGACACCCAGGCGCTCCGAGAGCCGCGTGCACTCGGTGACCGGGGTGGGACGGCCCCCGTAGTGGCGCAGGAGCCCGTCCAGCTCGGCGCGGAAGGCCGGGTCCCCCCAGGCGTCGTCGAACCACTTCTCCAACTCGAGGCAGGCCGGCATCAGCGATTCCGGGACGAAGCGACCGCCGAACTCGCCGAAGCGCCCGTCGGAGGCCGGGTGGCCCATGAGACTCTGGCTCTCGTCGCTCACGCGTCCCTCCAGTCGTAGGGCTCGCCGACCATGGCGGCGTCGTCCAGAGGGTCGCGTGCGGCGAGACCGGCCGCAGCCTCCCGCGCGTTGGCGATGAACTGACGGAGAAGCAAGGGGTCCTTGCGGCCCGGGGCGGACTCCACCCCGGTCGAGACGTCGACGCCACCCGGGCGCAGGTGGATCACGGCCTGGGCCACGTTGTCCGGGCGCAGGCCGCCGGACACGATCAGGCGGTGGTGGTTCGACACGCCCTCGGCCAGCCGCCAGTCGAACACCTGGCCCGAACCGGGATTCGGCCCGTCGACAAGCAGGAAGTCGGCGCCGAAGTCCTCGAAGCGCGCAATGGTCGGATCACCGGCCGGGAAGGCCTTGATGACCGTGCGCACGCGGGCCCGTACCCACTGCGTCTCCTCGGCCGTCTCGTGCCCGTGCAGCTGTGCCGCACCCAGACCGGCCAGACGAACGGCCTCGACGACACGCTGGGGCGCCTCGTCACGGAACACGCCCACGGTCAGCACGTCCTCGGGCAGGCGCTTGGCGATGTCCCCGGCCAGCTGCACCGAGACCTGGCGGGGGGACGGGGCGAACATGAAGCCGACCGCCGACGCCCCGAGACTGACCGAGAGCAGCGCGTCGGCCTCCGAGGTGATGCCGCAGATCTTGACGAACAGGTCGTCGCTCATCGCGCCCCGACCGTGTGCCCGACGAGCTGGCGCAGCTGTGCGGGCCGATCGGCCGCGCGCATCAACGTCTCCCCCACCAAAATGGCGTCGTAGCCGGCGTCGGCCAGCCGCCGGGCGTCGTCCGCGTCACGGATGCCCGACTCGGCCACGGCGACCACCCCGGGCGGAATGTGCGCCGCCATGGCGCAGGCCCTCTCGTGATCCACTTCGAACGTGCGCAGATCGCGCTGGTTCACGCCGACCAGCAACGCGCCGGCCTGCAGCGCCCGGGTCAGCTCCTCCTCGTCGTGCACCTCGACCAACGCGGCCAGGGCGAGCTCCTCGGCCAGGGCGGCGCACTCGGCCAGCTCGGCGTCCGAGAGTGCGGCGGCGATGAGGAGCACGGCGTCCGCACCCATGAGGCGGGCATCGGCCACGTCGGCCTCCTGCACGGTGAAGTCCTTGCGCAGGACGGGGAGGCCCGAGGCCTGACGCGCCGCGGCCAGATCGGCGGTCGACCCGCCGAAGAAGTCGACGTCGGTCAACACCGACAGGCAGGAGGCGCCCCCGGTCACGTAGTCCTTGGCCACGAGGTCGGGCTGCAGCCCAGGATCAAGGTCGCCCTTGGAGGGGGACCGGCGCTTGATCTCGGCAATGCAGGTCAGGCCGTCCCCCTGCAGCGCACCCATGAAGTCCCGGGGCGGCGGGGTGGCCGCCGCCTGTTCGACCAGGTCCGGAAGGACGCGGCCATCAGCCTCGGCACGGGCCCGATGAGCAGCGATGATGTCCGCCAGGTAGGTGGGCATGACGCTTCAGCGTAGCGGCGCACCCTTTCGCCCCTGGTCCACTCCCCTGTTCGGAGCGCCCACGGGTGTCGGACGGCGGCGCGCCTTCGTCAGTCGCGCAGGCGGCTGAGGACGCGCTGGCGGCGCTGGAGCGCCTCGCGGCACAGGTCGCCCGACGGTCCGGAGGCGGCGGGCCGGGCCGCCGCGGCCTCGCGCAGCATGGCGGCCAGTCCGGAGTAGATGACCTCGATCGTGAAGTCATCGAGCTCGATCGACGCCACTTCGGTGCCGTCGTCGGAGAGCTGCGTGACCCTGACCATCAGTCCGCCAAGACCCGGGCCCGCACATCCTCACTCTGGCGCTCAATGGCGATGCAGTCGCCGTCGCGGAAGATCCAGCCCGCGGCGCGGAGCGGGTTCAGATCGGGCCGCACCGACGCGCCCTCGTCCCCTGCCTCTGCTTCTGCATCGGCATCTGCTGCTGCTTCTGCGCCGGCCGTTTCCGTGTCACCCCGGTTGTCCCCCATGCGCAGAGCCTGCGCCCCGGTCGTCTCAGCTCCGGTGACGTCCGGTTGCCATTGCGGTGCCGGTGGCTGCGTCCGGGGCCGAGGGCGCATGCATGCAGGTCAGTGCACTGCGCAGCCCTCAGCGGGCGAAGAGATGCCAGCCGGCCCACATCCAGCCGACGACGAGCAGCACCCGGAGGATCGGACCCGTGGCCAGGCGTTCCAGCACCAGGGCGGGACGGGCCGGCGAGCGCTCCGCCGCACGGGAACGGGCCCAGAGGAGGAGCGTGGCGAGGCCGAGGAGGGCCCAGACCGCGTACGAGAACGCCGAGGTCATGGCGTCTCGGCGCCCGGGGCGGCGGCGGGCGCGGTGACGACGTCGGCCTCCCTTGCGCACGATGGCGACGCCGAGAGTGAGCCAGAGGAAGAACACGACCGCCTTGAGCACGAAGTACCGGTCGACCGCATCGGTCATGGAGCTCAGCGTCGGGTGGTCGGCCCGGCTGCCCCGGGCGGCGTACTCGGCCAGCTCCCACAGCACCAGCGCGCCGAAGAGGATGACCCAGGCCCGCCAGGGGTGCGGTGTCGCCACCCGGTCCGAGTCGGCCCGGAGAGGCCGGGGGCGGAGCGGCCAGCGGAGGACGACCAGGACGGCGAGCGCCACGATCGGCAGCCCGGTGACGATGTTGGCCGAGCGGGTGAAGGCGGTGGTGCCCGCCGCGACCAGGGCGTAGGCCACCCCGGCCAAAACCAGTGCGATGCGCTGCGTCCGGTCCGGTTTGGGGCGCCCGCCGCTGCTGTGGCCGCCGCCGCCGCCGTGCTGCTGCGCTGCGGGCACCGGGCGGCTCGTCTCTCAGCCGGGGCCAGTGTCGGTGCCGGCGTCGGGGCCGGCGTCGGTGCCGGGTCCGTGGCCGGTCAGGGGCAGCAGGGCCGCCCGCACGGGGCGGGAGCCGCCGACGCCGTCGCCCGAGCGCACCCGGACCGGGCCGGGGGCCTCCACGTTGCGGTGCAGGAAGGCCAGCGCCACCCAAGCCCCGAGCTCGCTGCTCCAGGCGGCTGAGGTGAGCGTGCCCATCACCTTGTCCTCTGCTGCGCCGTCCCCGGGTGGTGCGTCCCCCGCGTGGAGCGTCATGCCCCGGGTCAGCGGGACCTCGTCACCGGCTGGGGCCACCACGCCGACGAGACGGCGGGGCACCTTCGAGCCCCGGCTGTCGAGCCGGGCCACCAGCTCTTGTCCCGTGTAGCAGCCCTTGGTGAAGCTCACTGTGCGCTCCACCAGTCCCGCCTCGGCCGCGATGGTCTTGCCGGTGAGCTCGGTTCCCATGGCGGGGATGCCCGAGACGATGCGGCAGGCCTCGACCGCCTCGGCGCCGCAGGCGGTGATGCCCTCGGGCAGCGCGCCGTCGCCGGGCGCCAGGACCACGTCATCGGGGCCCAAGAGGTCGACGCCGGTCCAGCCGTTCCACTCGAAGGGCAGCGCGAGGACGCCCCGCTCGGCCAGGACGGTGAGCAGCCCGGCCGCGGCGGCCTCGACGCCGGCGCCGCGCAGGGACAGGTCGCGCCAGGCCAGCTGCTCGAGCTCCACCTTGGAGCGCAGGAGGAAGCGCCGCAGGCGGGCCACGACGGCATCGCCGTAGCCCCGGTCGACATCGAGGACGAACCCCTGCCCGTCGGTGCGGGTGACCCGCAACAGCGCTGACAACTTCCCGTCGGGCTCGAGCAGGAGCGAGTCCGCCGTCGCTCCCACGGCCAGGGCGACGACGTCCTGGCTCAGTTGGCCCTGCAGGTAGGCCTCGGCATCGGGCCCGCGCACGGCGACGACGTCACGTCCGGCCCGGAACGCCCCGGCACCGTGGCGCAGCGCCTCGGTCTGGTCGTCGAGCGGCCCGATGGCGGTCGTGCTCGCGCTCACGGCGTGCCCCCGGCCAGCCGGGCGGCGGTCATGCCGCGCGCCGCCGTCACGGCCACCAGCAGCGCGCCCGCCTTGTGGGCGCACTCCTCGTCCTCGCTCTGCGGATCGCTGTCGGCCACGATGCCGGCGCCCGCCTGCACGCTGGCCCGTCCGCCGGGCGAAATCACCATGGTCCGGATGGCGATCGCCGTGTCGACGTTGCCCGAGAAGTCGATGTAACCGACCACGCCCCCGTAGACGCCGCGCTTGGTCGGCTCGAGCTCGTCGATGATCTCCATGGCGCGCACCTTGGGTGCTCCCGAGAGCGTCCCGGCGGGCAGCGTCGCCCGCAACACGTCGATCGGGCCCTTGCCCTCGGCCAGCTCACCCGAGACCTGCGACGTGATGTGCATGATGTGGCTGTAGCGCTCAATGGTCATGAGCTCGTCCACCTGCTCGGTGCCGAAGCGGACGACGCGCCCGACGTCGTTGCGGGCCAGGTCGACCAGCATGATGTGCTCGGCCAGCTCCTTGGGGTCCTCGGCCAGCTCGCTCTCGAGGAGCCGGTCGTGCTGCTCGTTCTCGCCCCGTGGTCGCGAGCCGGCGATCGGCCGGGAGATGACCACGTTGTCACGCAGGCGCACCATCGGCTCGGGCGACGCACCCACGACGGTGACGTCGGGGAAGCGCAGGAAATACATGTAGGGGCTCGGGTTGAGGAGCCGCAGCGCCCGGTAGACGTCGTAGGGATCGGCATCGAGGTCGAGATCGAAGCGCTGCGACAGCACCACCTGGAAGATGTCGCCGGCGCGGATGTAGTCCTTGGCGGCGCCGATGGAGGCCTTGTAAGCCTCGGAGGTGACGGTCCGTTCCGCTTCGGCCTTGGGCAGCCCGGCACGCGGCGCGGCCACCATCGGCCGCGGCGCCGAGCCGTCCGCCGGCCGGGCGCAGTCCGCCGCCAGCTCGACCAGCCGCACGCAGGCGGCTTCGTAGGCGGCGCGCGCGGCCCCGGCGGGATCGGCCTCGGCATCGGGGCCGTCGGAGAGAACGGGCACCACGACGTTGTCGACCAGCACAATGCGCTGGCGCCAGTGGTCGAAGGCGCAGAACTGGCCGATGACGACGAGCGCGGCGTCCGGATGCCCCAGGTCGTCGTCGGGGACGTCGGGCAGCCGTTCGACCTCGCGCACCACGTCGTAGCCGAGATACCCGACCAGCCCCGCGTGCAATGGTGGCAAACCGGCCAGCGACGGCGACTGGAAGCGCGCCACCATGTCCTCCACCGCGGCCAGAATGCCCCCGTCGGAGTCGGACAGGCCCAGACGGCCGGTGGTCACGACATGGCCGCCGCGCGCGGTGAGGGTGGCCAGGGGGCGGCGCCCCACGAACGAGTAGCGGCCCCAACGCTCGCCGCCCTCGACGGACTCGAAGAGGAAGCCGTCCTCCTCCCCCACGACGTTGCCGAAGCAGGTGACCGGCGTCAGGGTGTCGGCGACCACCTCGCACCAGACCGGCACAATGCGATGCGCCTTGGCCAGCGCGGCGAACTCGGCGGGGTCGGGGTGGAAGATCAGGCCGCCGGCCGACGGCTCGGAGCCGGGGCCACCCGGCGGTCACGGCGCGGGCACTCCCGGGCCCGTTCCGATCGTCCGGAAGAAGCACGTCCGCTCCCCGGTGTGACAGGCGCCACGGCCGTGCTGGTCCACCAGGACGACCAGCGCGTCGCCGTCGCAGTCCATCCGCACCTCGCGCACGTACTGGCGGTCCCCCGACGTCTCGCCCTTCTGCCAGTACTCCTGGCGGCTGCGGCTGTAGAACCAGCTGCGCCCGGTCTCGAGGGTGCGGCGCAACGCCTCGCGGTCCATGTACGCCACCGTCAGCACCGTCCCGTCCGCGGCATCCTGCACGATGGCCGGCACCAGGCCGCCCTCCTTGTCGAAGTCGACCAGCGCGGCCAGCGCCTCGTCGAACGTCAACGGCACGCCCTCGGGCGCAGCGCGGCAGCGGCGGCGGCCGAGGGAGCGGTGCCGGCTCCGGGCGCGCTCAAAGGTAGAGCCCCGTGCCGCGGTCGTTGCGGGGCGACGCGATGGCGTGGATGTCGCGCTCGCGCAGAATCACGTACTCCTCACCGTGCACCTCGACCTCGAAGCGGTCCTCGGGGTTGAACAGCACGGTGTCGCCGACCTTGACGGTGCGCACGTGCGGGCCGACCGCCACCGTCTCGGCCCACGTCAGGCGACGGGTGATCTGCGCCGTGGCGGGATGAGGATGCCGGCCCGCGAGCGCCGCTCGCCATCGGTCTGCGAGATCTGCACCATCACCCGGTCGAAGAGGACCGAGATCGGCTGCTTCTCGTCAATGGTTGCCGGGACGTCGCCTTTGGCGCGGCCCGAACCGTTCTTCGTCGTCGACGTGGCCACCTCTGCACGGTACCGCACGAACGTGCTGGTCCAGGTCAGCGGCGTCCCGGCTCGGCGGCCCGGCTGCGGGCCGGCTCAGGCCGGACGGACGGTGACCCCTGCAGCCGCCATGTAGGCCTTGGCCTCCCCGATGGTGAACTCGCGCCGGTGGAAGATCGATGCGGCCAGGACGGCGTCGGCACCGCCGTCGACGGCTCCGTCGACCAGGTGCTGCAGCTCGCCCACGCCCCCCGATGCCACCACGGGGATGTCCACCGCCTCGACCACCGCTCGCGTGAGCGCCAGGTCGAACCCGTCCCGGGTGCCGTCGCGGTCCATCGACGTCAGGAGGATTTCGCCGGCGCCGTTGGTGGCGCACTCGACGGCCCAGGCCACCACGTCCCGGCCCGACCGGCGTGCGGCCGCCGTGGGTGTGGACCTCCCAACCGAAGGCGCCGTCGGTGCGGGCGCGGGCGTCGATGGCCACGACGGCGCACTGGCCGCCGAATTCGTCTGCGATGTCGCGCACCAGGTCGGGCCGCTCGACGGCGGCTGTGTTCACCGCGACCTTGTCGGCGCCGGCCCGGAGGAGGCGGCGTGCATCCTCGGCCGCCCGGACTCCGCCCCCGACCGTGAGGGGGATGAAGACCTGCTCGGCCGTGCGCGCCACGACGTCGACCATGGTGTCCCGCTCGTCCGACGACGCCGTGATGTCGAGGAAGGTGACCTCGTCGGCCCCTTCGGCGTCGTAGCGGGCGGCCAGCTCCACCGGGTCACCCTCGTCGGTCAGGTCGACGAAGCGCACGCCCTTGACCACGCGTCCGCCCGTGACGTCGAGGCAGGGGATCAGCCGGATGCTGCGCACGCCGCGATCCCCTCCTCCACGCTGAACCGTCCCTCCACAATGGCCTTGCCCACAATGGCCCCGGAGAGACGCCGGCCGCCGCCTTCGAGCCCGGCCAGCGCCACGAGGTCGTCCACGCTCGAGACGCCGCCCGACGCCACGACCGGCAGCGAGGTGGCGTCCAGCAGTGCCTGCAGCCCAGCCAGATCGGGGCCCGACAGCATGCCGTCGCGCGCCACCGACGTCGCCACGACCGCGCCGATGGGATCGTGCTGCCACAGCTCGAGCAGGTCGGCGAGGGACTGGCCCGATCCGGCCAGCCATCCTTGCGCCTGCGCCTCGGCCACCCCGTCCTCGCCGACGCGGTAGTCGAGCCCGACGGCCACCCGGCCGGGCCAGCGGCGGGCGCTGCGGCCCGCCAGCGCGGGCTCCTCGAGCGCGGCCGTGCCGAGGACCACTCTCGAGCCACACCGGAGTCCAAGACCTCCTCGGCATCGTCCTCGGAACGGATGCCGCCGCCGAACTCCACGTCGACGCCGGCCTCGGTGGCCAGGCGGACGATGCCGCCGAGCACGGCGCGCTCGTGCGGCACGCCGGTACGGGCCCCGTCCAGATCGACGACGTGGATCCAGCGGGCGCCGGCTTCTATGTAGCTGGCGGCGAGCGCCACGGGGTCGCCGTAGCGGTCCTCGCGCCCGAAGTCACCCTGGGTCAGGCGCACCGCTGTGCCGCCGCGCAGGTCGATGGCGGGCAGCAGGTCCATCAGGCCGCCGCCCGGCGGCAGCGGACGAAGTTGCGCCAGCAGCGCCAGTCCCGTCGCGCCGGACTTCTCCGGGTGGAACTGCGCGCCCCACAGCGCGCCGCGGGTGGCCAGCGCCGCCACCTCGCCGCCGTAGTCACACACGGCCGTCGTCTCTGGCCCGACCGGCGGCGCGAAGGAGTGCACGAAGTAGACCCAGGGCCGCGACCCCAGGCCCCGCAGCGGCTCGGGCTCGTGCTCCCCGGTGCCCCGCACCTGCAGCGTGTTCCACTGCATCTGCGGGTGTTTCACGCCGGCGGGCAGGGGGGCCACCGCGCCCGGGAAGATCCCGAGACCCGCCACGCCGGGGCTCTCGACCGAGCCCTCGTACAGCAGCTGGAAACCGACGCACACCCCGAAGAAGGGCACGCCGTCGGCAATGGCCGCCCGCGCCGCGTCCTCGAGCCCGCTCTCGTGCAGCGCCCGCGGCGCAGGCGCCGAAGGCACCGACGCCCGGGAGCACGACGGCATCGGCCGCCGCGACGTCGCCGGCGTCGTCGACCAGGCGGGCCGCCGCCCCGACGTGCTGGAGGGCCTTCTCGGCGGAGCGCAGATTGCCGATGCCGTAGTCGAGGACGGCGATCCGGGGCGCCGCCGTCACAGGCTGCCCTTGGTCGAGGGGATGCCACCCCCCTCGACGCGCACCGCGTCGCGCAGGCACCGGGCCACCCCCTTGAAGCTGGCCTCCAGCATGTGGTGGGTGTTCTTGCCCTCGAGGCGGCGGATGTGCAGCGTCAGGTTCGCCGCCGTGGCGAAGGCGCGCCAGAACTCCTCGGCGAGCTGCGGATCGAAGGGCGGCGTCCCCAATCCGGGCGTGTCCGGCGCGAACTCGAGCGAGTAGGCCAGGTACGGCCGTCCCGACAGGTCGAGGGCGACCTCAATGAGCGCCTCGTCGAGAGGCAACAACATGGACGCGAAGCGTCGCACGCCGGCCTTGTCGCCCAGGGCCTCGGCCAAGAGGGCGCCCAGCACAATGCCCACGTCCTCGACGGTGTGGTGCGCGTCCACGTGCAGGTCGCCCGTGGCGCGCACGGTGAGATCGAAGCCGGCGTGCTTCCCGAGCTGCTCGACCATGTGGTCGAAGAAGGGCAGGCCCGTGGAGACCTCGGTGCGGCCGCGTGCCGTCGAGCAGCAGCTCGGCCTCAATGGTCGTCTCCTTGGTGGCGCGCGTCCGGCTGGCGCGGCGGTCATCGGTGGTCACAGGGTCTCCTTCAGGGCCTGGAGGAAGCGGTCGTTCTCGTCGGCCGTCCCGATGGTGACACGCAGGCAGCCGCGCAGGCCGTCCCAGCTGGCGCAGTTGCGGATCAGGATCGAGTGGTCCAAGAGGGCCTGCCAGACCTCGGTGGCGTCGCGGTCCCGCGGCCGGAACAGAATGAAGTTGGCGTCGGAGGGCCAGCTGTCCACCGGCAGATCACCCAGGGCGGCCGCCACCCTCCCCCGCTCCTCGGCGATGCGCGCCACCCTGGCCTCCATCTCGGGCACGTGCCGCAGCGCGATGAGGCCGGCCACCTGCGTCTGCGCCGACAGGTGGTAGGGCAGCACCACGGACTCGCAGGCGGCCACGACGGCCGGATCCGCCACCAGGTACCCGAGGCGCGCCCCGGCCATGGCCCACGTCTTGGAGAAGGTGCGGGTCACCACGAGGCCCCGTTGCTCGGGGCCACGCAGGGAAAGCGCCGACCACGGGGAGAATTGCCCGTAGGCCTCGTCCACGATGACCAGGCCCGGCGCGGCGGCGCTGACGGCCGCCACGGTCTCGGGCGGCTCGGCCCGGCCGGTCGGGTTGTTGGGCGAGCAGAGGAAGACGACGTCGGGCCGCTGCGCCGCCAGCAGCTCCAGGGCGTGGCCCGGGTCGATGAGGAAGTCGTCGTCGCGGCGCGCCGACGACCACGTCGGTGCCGGCGATCCGCGCAATGTGCGAGTGCAGGGCGTAGGTGGGCTCGAAGACCAGGGCGCGCCGGCCGGGCCCGCCGAAGGCGAGGAGCAGGCTCTGCAGCACCTCGTTGGAGCCGTTGGCGCAGAACACCTCGTCCGGGGTGACGCCGTGCAGGTCGGCCACGGCCTGCCGGAGCTCGGTGGCCGGCCGGTCGGGATAGCGGTGGAACGACACCTCGGCCAGCGCGGCCAGCAGCTCCTCGCGCCAGGCGTCGGGTGGCGCGAAGGGCGACTCGTTGGTGTTGAGCCGCACCTCGGCGTCGACTTGCGGCGAGTGGTAGCCCTCGGTGAGTTGCAGATCGGGCCGCACCGGCGGGACCGCGCTCATGGCCCGTCCTCGTTCTGCAGCGCCTCGAGCCGGAGGCGCACCGAGTCGGCGTGGGCCGGGAGCCCTTCGGTCTCGGCCAAGCGTGACGACGAGCGGGCCGAGCGCGCGCAGCGCGTCGGGCGTCACCCGGACCGCGTGCACGTGCTTGCGGAAGTCGTCGGCGCGCAGCGCGGAGGAGAAGCGCGCCGTCCGGTTCGTCGGCAACACGTGGTTCGGTCCCGCGATGTAGTCCCCCATGCTGGCCGGCGACCAGTCCCCGATGAAGACGGCGCCGGCGTTCTGCACGAGGTCGAGCAGAGCCAGCCCCTCCTCCTCGGCCACCATGAGCTGCAGGTGTTCGGGTGCGATGGCGTTGGCGACGGCCATGGCCTCCTCGGGCCCGTCGACCAGGCACACGATCCCCGCGCTGGCCAGTGTGGCCTCCAGGTCGGCCCGCCGGCTCGACGCGGCGACAATGCGGTCCACCTCGGCGGAGATCTTCTCGGCCTGCTCGGCGTCCCAGGTCACCAACCAGGCCAGACCATCCGGACCGTGCTCGGCCTGCACGACCAGATCGATGGCGGCGAAGGAGGGCGGCGCGCTGGCGTCGGCCACGACCACGATCTCGGAGGGGCCGGCGAAGGCCGACGCCACGCCGACGACACCCGACAGCTGGCGCTTGGCCTCGGCCACGTAGGCGTTGCCCGGTCCGGCGATGACGTCGACGGCCGGCACGCTGGCGGTCCCGTAGGCCATGGCGGCGATGGCCTGGGCGCCGCCGATCCGGTAGACCTCGTCCACGCCGGCGATGGAGGCCGCGCACAACGTGGCGGTGTCGACCTTCCCGTCCGCGGCAGGCGGCACGCAGAGCGCGATGCTCCCGACGCCGGCCACCCGGGCCGGCGCGGCGCACATCAACACCGTCGAGGGGTAACGGGCCCGCCCGCCCGGCGCGTACATGCCGGCGCGCTCCACGGGGCGTGGCAGATGCCTCACCGTGATGCCGCCTTCGACCAGATCGCCGGGGGGCATGCCCTCGTGCGCGTGGTAGGCCAGGATGCGACCGAACGCCACCTCGAGCGCCCGCCAGAGGGCGGGGTCGGCGTCGGCGCAGGCCTTCTCGATCTCAGCCTCGGGGACCCGGAGGCCGTCGGACACGTCCACCCGGTCGAACTCCGCCGTGTAGCGGATGAGCGCCTCGTCCCCGTCGGCCCGGACGTGGCGCAGGATGTCGGCCACCACCTCGTGGACGTCGGAACCGGGGTCCGACGGGCGCGGCAGGGCCGCCTCGAACGGCGGCGGGGTGCCGCGGAGGTCCAGGGTACGGAGGGACATGAGGTCACAAGGCTACCGGCGGGCCCCGCCGGGCCATTTCCGGCCCGAGTCCTCAGGGGTCTGACCGGCGGCGCCCATGGGCCATCATCGGGGCATGACTTCCGCCGCCGAGATCTCCTCGCTCTCCTCCACCCTGACCGAACTGCACGACCGGGTCACCGCCCTGGCCGAGAGCTCCTTGGCCAGCGGCGACGAGGACATGGCGCACGAGCTCATCGCCGTCGAGCGTGCGCTCGGCGGCGCACTCCGCCGCCTGCGCCGCTTCGGCCAAGGTCAGAGCTCCGCGCCGCTGAACGCTCAGACCGCGTACAGGACGAGCTCGTGGCCGAGCAGCGACGCCGCCGTCCGCAGCACCGCCTGGCGCTGCGCCACCACTGCGCAGTTGCGCCGCTCCGCCACCTCGACCACGGCGACCACGCTCAGGTCCGACGTGTCGCAACGCGCCGCGATCTCGCCCGAGCGGCGCGCCGCCTCGCCGCTGAACGGCTCGACCTCGGTCCCCGCCAACAGCTCGCCGATCCGATCGCTGCGCGCCTCGGTCCGGTAGCCCTCGGCCACCGTCACGGCCGGAATCACCGGCACGATGCCGTTGGACAGTGCGGCGCGATGCAGGGCCCACATCATGCGGTCGCCGCGGGCCGCCGCGTGGAGCGCGCCCAGCCCGTAGACGAGGCCCTCGCGGCGCGCCGTGCTCATCGACGCCGGACGCGCGAGGCGACTCCGGACACACCCGAGCGCAGGCGGGCCAGCAACGCCTCACCGGCGGCCAGCTCCTCGGCGCTGAGCGATCCCGTCTCGCCCTCCCAGGCCGCCACCCCGCGCAGGCCTTGGCGCACCCTCAGCTGCTTCTCAGCCGCCGAGGAGAGCCATGCGCTGAAGGACACACCGTCCTGCTTGGCGGCCTCTTCGACCGACGACGCCACCTCGTCATCGAGCGAAACAGAGCGCTTGGTGACCATGCCTCCGAGGGTAACACCTTGAGTAATACCAGAGGCCGCCACCCCGTCCGACCTGCCCCGGAAACACCAATGCCGGCCCGAAGGCCGGCATTGGGCGAGTCGTCCGGGAGGCGGATCCCAGTACCGACTCTTTTGGAACCAGGTGGCGGGAACCGGTTCCAGAAACAATGGTAGCGCTTGCATTTTCCGATTTCACCTTGAGTACAACGAATTGCCAGAAAAGGGCTTTGAATGCTCCCCGCTAAGCCGATATACCGTACCGAAGGGCAGTAATCAGCCAAGGAACATGCGTCGCAGTGGGGTTTCCGGGCAACACACGTGTTCCGGCCGTGGAGAATCACGCGGAGGCTGAAGGCGCCTCGTTCGGCCGCCGGAATGAACCCGTTCAGCTCGAGCTCGACCTTCACGGCGTCCTTGCGGGCGGCCGGCGGGAGGGCCTCGGTGAGGTGCAGGCGCTCGCTCACCCGCAGCACATGGGTGTCGACCGGGAGCCCGGGCAACCCGAAGGCGACGCTGCGCACGACGTTGCCCGTCTTGCGCCCGACCCCGGGAATCGTCACGAGATCCTCGAGATCGGTCGGCACCTCGCCGCCGTAACGATCGGCCACGGCGCTTGCCATGCCGATCAGGCTCCTGGTCTTGGCGCGGAAGAACCCGGTGGAACGGACGAGCTCCTCGACGTGCTCGGGGTTGGCCGCCGCGAGCGACGCCGCGTCGGGATAGGCCGCGAAGAGCGCCGGGCGTCACCATGTTCACCCGGACGTCGGTGCTCTGGGCGGACAGGATGGTGGCCGCCAGCAACTGGAACGGATCCTTGAAATCCAACGCGCAGAGCTCGGCGGCGGTGCCGGGGTAGACCTCGGCCAGGCGTTCGACCGTCAGGCGGGCCCGGCCTTTCGCTGTCCTGGGCTTCGCCACCGGTTCACGGTACCGGGTTACGTTGGCCGCAGTGGACGCTCTGGACATGACCGTGGTCGACCTGCGCCAGCTGCCGGCGCCGGATCGGTCGGCGCTCGTCGCCCTGCTCGACCGGGCCGGCGCAGCCAGCGACCACCCGGCCTTGCCCGAGCCACAGGTCCTGGCGGTCACCCAGCACGCCGAGGCGCCCCCCGGCGAACGCGTCGTCCTGGTCCGGCACGGCGCGGAGCCTCGTCGGCTTCGCCGTGCTCTCCCCGGCCCGGGACGGGTCGACCGTGGTGCACGTGGTGGTCGACCCCGCCGTCGCCACGCCGCAGCGACGACGTCGACACCGCCCTGCTGCGGCTCGCCGTCGACGAGGCCCCGCCGGGCACCGGCATCCATCTCTGGGTCATGCAGGCCACCGCGGCCGACGACGCCCGCGTGCGCCGCCGAAGGCTTCGTGCCCGAGCGCGATCTCCTCCAAATGCGGGTCGCCCTGCCCCTGCCCGACGAGGTGGTGGCCGCCACCCGGCCGCTGCCGACCCGGCCCTTCGTGCCCGGCCGAGACGAGGAGGCGTGGGTCGAGACCAACAACCGCGCCTTCGCCGACCACCCCGAGCAGGGCGGGTGGACCGTCGCCGAGCTGCGCGAGCGCATGGCGGCCGACTGGGTCGACCTCGACGGCTTCCTCGTGGCCGACGACCCCGACGGGCCCGGTCTCATCGGGGCCTGCTGGACCAAGGTCCACCGCGACCGCACGCCCGTCCTGGGCGAGATCTACGTGATCGACGTCGACCCGCGCCACCACGGGCAGGGCTGGGGCCGTTCGCTCACCGTGGCCGGCCTGGTCCATCTGGCCGGGCGCGGCATCACGGTCGGCATGCTCTACACCGATGCCTCCAACGTGGCCGCGGTGGGGCTCTACCGGTCGCTCGGCTTCACGGTCGACCACATCGACCGCTCCTACCGGCTGACGACCCCCGACCCGGCCGGCTGACCAACGGCTCGGCTGACCGGCTCGGCGTCGGCCGGTCGGCTCAGCTGATGCCGGTCCCGATCGCCTTGCCCACCCCGAAGGTCACCCCGGCGGCGACGACCGTCACGCCCAACTGACGCAGGGCGGAGACCAGCACGGGCCGTTCGGTGAAGCGGGCCAGCACGACGCCGACGACCGAGCGACGCCACCGCGCCCAGGACGATGGACAGGACGATGGCGGTGGTGCCCGAGGTGAAGAGCCACGGGCGCCAGCGGGATGAAGGCGCCCAGTGCGAAGGTGAAGAAGGAGGCCGCGGCGGCCTGCCAGGGCGACCCCAGGCTCTGCGGGGTGATGCCGAGCTCCTCGCGGGCGTGGGTCTCGAGCGCCAGCTCGGGATCCTGCATGACCTCGTTGACCATGTCGCTCGCCACCGCCGGGTCGATGCCGCGGCGCACGTACATGCCACGCAGTTCGGCCGCCTCGCCTTCGGGGCTGTGGCTCAGCGAGCGGCGCTCCACCTCGAGCTCGCGCTCCATCAGCTCGCGCTGGGCGGTCATGGAGAGATATTCGCCGGCCGCCATGGAGAAGGAGCCGGCGATCAGGCCGGCCACCCCGGCCAGGCGCACGATGGAGCCACCCGGGTTGGCCCCGGCGATGCCCAGGACCAGCGAGACGTTGGTGACCAGGCCGTCGCTCACCCCGAAGACGGCCGCCCTGGCCCCGCCACCCCGGAAGTCCCGGTGGTGATGGGGCGGCGTCACGTCGTGCTCGTGCGTGGAGCTCACCGGCGTCAGCGTAGTGAGGCCCTCCCACGCGGGTAGCGTCCTGCAGCGGAATCAGACCCTGACCAGCGAGGAGCGCACCATGACCACCACCATCGACGGCGTCGATGCCTTTGCCGAGCTCGTCGGCAAGGATCTCGGCTATTCGGAATGGCAGCCCATCACCCAGGAGCGGGTGAACCTCTTCGCCGACGCCACCGACGACCACCAGTGGATCCACGTCGACCCGGAGCGGGCCAAGGACGGTCCGTTCGGCGTGGCCATCGCCCACGGCTACCTCACGCTCTCACTGGCACCCGTCCTGTTGAACAAGGTCATCCGGGTGGACAACACGAAGTTCGGCGTCAACTACGGCTGCAACAAGGTGCGCTTCCCCTCCCCCGTGCCGGTCGGCTCGGAGCTCCGCATGGGCGTCACGATCGCCGCGGTCGACGAGACCGACGGCGGCGTGCAGGTCACCTACGACCTCGTGATGGAGGTCAAGGACGCGCCCAAGCCCGCCTGCGTGGCCCAAGTCGTCTACCGCTACTACCGCTGAGCCACGAGTCCCACTGCCACCGACTGACGCCATGGCGCGACGACGGACCGGGTCAGGGTCACCGCCGCCGCTGCCCACCGGAGAAGAGAAGACGGCGCGCGTGCGCGCCATGTTCGACACCATTGCGCCGCGCTACGACCTGATCAACCGCCTGATGACGTTCGGGCTCGACCAGGCGTGGCGGCGCGGCACGGTGGCGGCGTTGGCGCTGCCCGAAGGGTCACTCGTCCTCGACCTCGCCTGCGGCACCGGCGACCTCTCGCGCCTGGCGCTGCGCAGCGGCTACCGCGTCGTCGGGACCGATCTGAGCGCGGGCATGCTCGGCGCCAACGGGTCGGCCACGCCGTTGGTGGAGGCGGACGGCAGCCACCTCCCCTTCGTCGCCGGCGCCTTCGACGGCCTCGTCTGTGGCTACGCGTTGCGCAACTTCACCGACCTGGCCGCCACCCTGGCCGAGTCGGCCCGGGTCCTGCGGCCCGGCGGCCGCCTGGCCGTGCTGGAGGTGGACACCCCCACGGCGCCGCTCTGGCGTGCCGGCTACGACCTCTGGTTCACGAAGGCCGTCCCCGCCCTCGGCGCCGCCCTCTCCGACAAGGAGGCCTACCGCTACCTCCCCCAGTCGGTCGCCTACCTGCCGCCCACGCCCGTGCTGCGCACCATGCTGCGCCAGGCCGGGTTCTCCGCCGTGGGGATCCGGCCCCTGGCCGGCGGCCTGAGCCAGATGGTGGTGGCCACCCGCACCGGCGGCCCGTGACGGCGGCAGCGCCCACGTCGGCGTCGGCCGCTCCGCGTCGGCCGCATCGCCGTCGGCCGCCCTGCACGCCCGCACCGTCCCGCTCGACTACGGACCCGATGCACTGGAGTTCGACGGCAGCCCGACTGTGCTCTTCGACCGCCCCGGGCTGACCCTGGTCGGCTGGGGCACCGCGCTGCTCGTCCCCGCCGCCGGACGCGGCGGCCGCGCTGGCCGCCATCCCGTGCGACGACGAGGTGGGGACGCTCGGATCGGGGCCGGTGGCCCTCGGCGCCCTGCCGTTCCACCGACGCCTTCGCCGGCCACCTCGTGGTGCCCGCGCTTCACCATGGGCACGTCGCGCGACGCCGACGGCGTCACCCGCCGCTGGGCCACCGCCGTCGGCCCGGCCGACGTGGCGCTGCCCACCACCGGCGAGCTCTTCGACGCCGTCATCTGGCAGTACGGCACGACGCCCGCCACCCAGGACACGCGCCGTGGCCGAGGCCGGCCTGGCCGAGCTCTCCACCCTGATGAGCGCCGCGGGCTACGCAGCCATGGTCAACGACGCCGTCGCCCTCATGGCCGAGCCCGGCTCCACCCTGCGCAAGGTGGTGCTGTCGCGGCCGATCGAGGTGCGCCTGCGCGGCCAGCTCGCCCTGTCGGCCGTCCTGCGCCGGCTGCGGGCCGGCGAGCCCAACTGCACCATCTTCTCCATGCCCGTGCCCGACGGCTCCTTCTTCGGCGCCAGCCCCGAGCTCCTCGTGGCCCGGCACGGCTCCCGGGTGTCGAGCCATCCCCTGGCCGGAACCGTGCCGCGGGGCGAGACCGCCCGGGCCGACGCCGACGCCCAGCGCGGCCTGGCCGGGTCGGCCAAGAACCGGGCCGAGCACCGGTACGTCGTCGAGGCCATTGCCGCCGCCCTGGCCCCGTTCTGCGCCGAGCTGTCGGTCCCGCCCGAGCCCTCGGTGGTGGCCTTCCGCTCGGTGGCCCATCTGGGGACCAGGATCGAGGGGCAGCTGACGGGAACGGGGACGGGACGGGAACGGGACCGAGCCCACCGGGGTGCTCGAGCTCCTCGCAGCAGCTCCATCCCACGCCCGGCGGTCGGCGGCACGCCCCGCGCCGAGGCCCTGGCCTTCATTGCGGCCCACGAGGCGGGCGAGCGGGGCCACTGGGCCGGACCGGTCGGGTGGGTCGGCGCCGACGGCGACGGGGAGTGGATGATCGGCATCCGCAGCGCCCAGCTCGACCCCGAGGAGGCGACGCTCAGGCTGCGGGCGGGTGGGGGGATCGTGGCGGACTCGGACCCCGAAGCCGAAGCGGCCGAGGCCGACGTGAAGCTGGCCACCGTGCTCGACGCCGTGCTGCCCGGCGCCTCAGTGCAGTTGCGGTGAGCGTTCCGGCGCCGGCGGCCCGGCGGCCACGCCGGCCCGGGAGGCGGCCAGCGGGATCTTGACCACAATGCTGGCCCCGCCCTCGGGCGACGCCGCCACCTCGGCCGTGCCGTGCAGCGCTTCGGCGATCGCCCGCACAATGGCCAGCCCGAGGCCGGTGCCCGAGGCGGAGCGCGAAGGGTCGCCCTGGTAGAAGCGGTCGAAGACCCGGCCCGCCACTGCCGGCGGAATGCCCGGGCCGTTGTCGGTCACCTTGATGTACCCCATCGACTGGGCCACGCCCGTCGACACCACGACCGCGGTCCCCGGCGGCGTGTGGGCCAGCGCGTTGCGGACGAGGTTGTGCGCCACCTGGGCCAGGCGCTCGTCGTCGCCCACCACCACGACGGGCGGGCCCCCCTCGAGGGTCAGCTCGTGGGTGTGCGGCACCGCGTTGGAATCGTCCACCGCGTCGGTGCAGATGCGGTGCAGGTCGACCCGCTCCGCCCGGAGCGGCCGGCCCCGGTCCAGCTCGGCCAGCAGCAGAAGGTCCTCGACCAGGCCGCCCATCCGGGTGGCCTCCTCCTCAATGCGCTTGAGGGCCTTGTTCTTGCCGGCCTCGTCGGAGAAGCCGCCCCGGCCGAGCAGCTCGGCGTAGCCCCGGATGGAGGTCAGGGGCGTGCGCAGCTCGTGGGAGGCGTCGGCCACGAACTGGCGCAGGCGCTCCTCGGAGGCCGACTTCTCGTCGAAGGCGACCTCAATCTGGGTCAGCATGGCGTTCAGGGCCGAGCCCAGGCGGCCGATCTCGGTGCCGGGTCGCCCTTCGGGGACACGTCGGGTCAGGTCCCCCGAGGCGATGGCGTCGGCCGTGCCCGCCATCTGGCGCAGGGGGCGCAGGCCCCGCCGCACCACCACGAAGACGAGGAGGCCCATGGCCAGCAGCACGGCCAGCGATGGCACTGAGCTCGACCTTGCGCAGCGAGGCCAGGGTGTCGTTGGTGGGGTTCAGCGAAATGGAGGTCACCAGGGTCCCCTGGGGCACCGTGACGGCGACGGTGCGGTACTGGCCGTCGGGATCCCCCTTGCTGCCGAGCACCACGGCGTCGGGGTCGGGGTGGAACGGTCCGGCGAAGCGCCCGACGCGCACCCGGCTCCCGATGTCGGGCACCTGTTGGACGGGGATGTCCTTGGTCAGAATGGGGGCCGGGTCCGGATGTTCCATCGGTCCCGAGGGGCGGGAGAGGATGACCTTGCCCGAGGGGCTGAGCAGCTGGACGTACACGTCGGCCGAGACGCGCCGCGAGAGTTCGGTCTGGTTGACCGGCAGGCCGCGCTCGGCGGCGTAGGTCACGTAGTTGAAGCCGAGGGACTCGTTCTGGGCCAGCGTGTTGTCGGCCTGGCCGTAGAGGAACGAGTGCACCGACGCGTAGGTGACGATGTCGGCGACCACCAGGCCGACCACGAGCAGCAGCGCCACGACGGCGACGAGCCGCTTCTGGAGGCTCATCCGTCCCGAGGGAGGCGGAGGGTGTAGCCGACGCGTCGGATCGTGTGGATCAATGCCGGGTCGCGATCGTCGAGCTTCTTGCGCAGGTAACTGATGTAGGTCTCGACGATGTTGGGATCGCCGTGGAAGTCATAGCCCCAGACGTTGTCGAGCAACTCCGACTTGGAAATCACCCGGCGGGCGTTCTCGAGCAGGTAGCGCAACAGGTTGAACTCGGTCGCGGTCAGGTCGATGGAGAGCTCGTCGCGCCACACCTCGTGGGTGTCGATGTTCATCATGAGGTCGGCGAAACGCAGGACGGAGGTGTCGGCGGCGGCCATCTCGCCGGCGCGGCGCAGGATCGCCCCGACCCGCGCCATGAGCTCCTCAATGCTGAAGGGCTTGGTGACGTAGTCGTCGCCCATGCTCAGGCCCTCGACCTTGTCCTCGGTCGTGTCGCGAGCCGTGAGGAAGACGATGGGCATCTGCTCGCCCTGGTTGCGCAGGCGGCGGCAGACCTCGTTGCCGTCGAAGTCGGGCAACATGACGTCGAGCATGACGAGATGCGGACGGAACGTGCGCACCTGCTCGAGCGCCTCCGCGCCGGTGCCCGCCACTCCCACCTGGTAGCCCTCGAAGGTCAGCGCGGCCGAGAGCAACTCGGCGATGTTCGGCTCGTCGTCGACGACGAGGATGCGGGCCGGGGGTGCCTCGACCGTCACGCCGTCGCGCCCGCGCCCGTGCCGGCCGTGCTCGTACCTGTGACCGTGCTCGCGCTCGTGCTCACGCCGACCGCACCGGGTCTTCGGCGCCGGCGCCGGCACCCGTGCCGGTACCGGAGCCCGCTGCGGCGCCCGGGCCACCGCCCGTCGAGCCCTTGGCCTTCTTGCGGACCGTGACCCGCCGAACAGATGTTGCGCGCCGCGCACAATGCGACCCAGGCCCCAGAACGTCACCAGGCCGAGCGCCTCGACCACAATGAAGGAGGACATCTTCGACTCGCCGGCCTCGCGGTCGACGAACTTGATGGGCACCTCGGTGATGACAGCGCCGTACTGGCGCGCCCGGTAGGTCATTTCGATCTGGAAGCCGTAGCCCTCGGCCCGGATGCGGTCGAGGTCGAGCCGGCGCAGAATGCCGGCCGAGTAGCACCGGTACCCCGCCGTCGAATCGGACACGCCGAGGCCCAGCACGCCCGACGCGTAGAGGTTGCCGCCGCGCGAGAGCAGGTGGCGGTGCCAGGCCCAGTTGGGGATGGAGCCGCCCTCCACGTAGCGCGAGCCGATCACGACGTCGAAGCCCTCGCTGAGCGGCGCCACCAACGTCGGCAATGCGGCGGGGTCGTGCGAGAAGTCGGCGTCGATCTCGATGCAGGCGTCGTAGCCGCGCTCGAGGCCCCAGGCGAAGCCGGCCCGGTACGCGCTCCCGAGCCCGGACTTGGAGGACCGCTCGAGCAGGTTGATGTCGGACAGCTCGGCCGCGACCTTCTTCACGATCGTCCGCCGTGCCGTCGGGACTGCCGTCGTCGACCACCAGCACACCGGCGCCGGGCAAGCACTCGTGGATCCGGCGCAGCATCCGCTCGATGTTCTCCGACTCGTTGTAGGTCGGAATGACCACCAGCGGTCGCATGCAGGCATTCTAGGTGAGGTTGCCGCGCCAGCTTCGTGCAGGGCCCGGAGCGGCGGCCGGACCTGATGCCGCCCCTGGCCTGGCCTTTCAGCCCGGGGCCGAGCGTGCCTCCTGCCTGCGTGCGCCTGCGGCAGACCGGGAATCGCTCAAATGTCGACCGGCTCCACCGCCGGTGGCGGTCTCCTCGTCGGCCAGGTCGCCCGACGGCGTCGGGCCCGCGGCGCAACTCCCGCACAATCACTTGGATGGCACCGCCCACGGGGATCCCGATCAGGGCCCCGACGAAGGTGCCGAGGCCGCCGGCGACGCGCCCGCCGAGCGCAGCCCCGACCAGCACGGCAATGAGCACCCAGAAGGGGTTCAAGCGGACCGTCTTGCTCATGATGACCGGGTTCAGGACATGGTTCTCCACCTGCTGGTACACGAGGAAGACGATCAGCATGGTGATCCCGGCCGGGACCGAGTGGATGGCGGCGATGACGACGACCGGGACGCCGGCCAGGAGCCCGCCGACGAGCGGCAGCAGGTCGACCAGGGCCACGAAGACGCCGAGCAGCAGGGCGAAGGGCACGCCGAGGATCTCGAGGGTGACACCGACGATGATCCCGGCGATGACCGAGGTGGCGCCGTTGCCCAGCATGTAGCCGGTGACCGAGCGGATGGACTCGTCGACGACGCGGTGCAGGCGGTCCGCCGTCGAGGGCTGGAAGAGACCCAGGAAGCCGGCCCACATGCGGGGGGCCTCCAGCATGGTGAAGAAGGTGAGGATGGCGATCGTCACGATGGTGACGACCGTGGACACCGCCGCCGCGCCGACCGAGAACGCCGTCGCCGGCTTCAGCACCTTCGATGAGCTGCGAACCGAGCTTGGCCGACCCCTCGGACAGGTACTTCTGCAGATGCAGCCGGAACAGCAGCCGGCCCAGCGGGCCGTGTCCCTTCTTGGCTTCGGGTCACGAGCGACGGGACCTGCTTGCTGAAATGCACCGCCGCCGTCACCAGCGGCTCGGTGAACAGGTACACCAGGCCGGTCACGGCCAGCAGCACCGACGAGGAAGACCGTCAGGGTGGCGCCCCCGTGACTGAAGCCGTGGCGGCGCAGGAACCGCGTGGCCGGCGTCAACAGGAGCGTGAAGAAGAAGGCGATGATCACGTAGACCACGATGTTGCGCAGGACCCACAGGCCGAGGATCAGCGCCGCGTTGAGGTCCAGCAGCAGAATGATCGTGGCGACCGACACCACGATCGTCCCCAGCGGAATGCCGCGCCGGTCCGCACTCCCCGAAAATCTCGAGCGCCAAGTCTCGTGGGGCTTCGGGGCCATCGGCGACCAGCTTGGCAGCTTCGGACTCGCAAGCGGCGGTTCCTCTAAGACGGGTGGCCCACGTGCAAGCATGAGATCCGATGCACAAGGAGGAGCCGACGGAGGAGCCCGCGCACGAGGCGACCCATGGGGCGGCCCAGGAGGCCGACGGCGCAGCGCCGCCGCACCGGTCACGAGCGAGCCGGCGGGCGACCCGGCCCAGGCCGCAGCCGCCGTCAACCTCTGAGAGACCTGAGGACGCTGACAGCTGCACAGCGCGCTGCGACCCTGCTCAGGACGACGCGACGCCGCCGCGCGCAGACGCCGGCCGCGCCCGATGCCGCAGCCCAGCCCGAACCAGCCCCGGAACCCCGGGTCAAGCGGAGGTTCCTGCCGCGCAACGTGAAGATCGCGCTCATGGTGCTCTTCCTCTTCTTCGTCGGCGAGTACATCCTGCTCCCCGAGCTCGCCAGCGCCCGGCGCGAGGCGCATCAACTGAGTCACCTCAACGTGCTCTGGCTGATCCTCGGCGCCCTGCTCGAGGTGGCCGCGCTGGTGTCGTACACCCAGCTCACCCATACGGTCCTCTCCCCCGGCGCGCCCGACCGTTGGCGCATCTTCCGCATCAACATGTGGGCCTTGGCGATCAGCCACACCCTGCCCGGCGGCCAGGTGCCCGGCACCGCCGCCAGCTACAAGCTGCTCACCGACGCCGACGTGTCCGGCAGCACCGCTGCAACCGGACTGGCCACCCAGGGCATCGGCTCGGCGGTCGTGCTCAACGTGATCTTCTGGCTCGCCCTGCTGATCTCCATCCCGCTGCAGGGGTACAACCCGCTCTACGGCTTTGCCGCCCTTCTGGGTGTGCTGCTGCTGGCCATCTTCGCCGGCGTGATCTTCTTCCTCACCCGGGGCGAGAAGCACGCCGCGGTCTTCTTGAAGAAGGTGGCGGACCGCCTCCCCTTCGTGCGGGCCGAGACCGTGACCTCGCTGGTCCAGAAGGTGGCCGACCGGATGAAGATCCTCTTCACCAGCTCGGACCTCCTGATGAAGGCCGGCGGGTGGGCGGCGGCCAACTGGCTGCTCGACTGCGCCTCCCTCTGGGTCTTCCTCCTCGCCTTCGGCGCCCACGTCGACCCGATCGACACGCTCGTGGCCTACGGCTTGGCCAACATTCTGGCCGTCATCCCGATCACGCCGAGCGGTCTGGGCGTGGTCGAGATCACGGTCATCGCCGTTCTGAAGACCTTCGGCGTTCCCGGCGACGTGGCCGCGGCCGGCGTCCTGAGCTGGCGCCTGGTCAACTTCTGGTTGCCCATCCCCTTCGGCGGCGCCTCCTACCTGTCGTTGCGCTTCGGCCACCCGCGCACGGCGACCGCCAAGGCGATCCCCGACCTGAGCCGCGCCGGACATCCCTCTCTGGCGGCGCGCCTCGTCGCGGCCCAACGACTCCGTCTGGAGCGCACGCGCCCCTCGACCCCCGGCGGTGACGTCGAGGCGGAGCGGCGCCTCTACCGCGACATCGCCGGCTCCATGAGCGCCCCCGTCGGGCGCGCCGCCGCGTTGGCGCAACGCACGCAGGTCATCGACGCCGAGGTCGCCCGCAGCCTCGGCCGCGGCACGACGCCAGGTCGTCCTCCTCGGCGCGGGAGACGACGGCCGCGCCCTTCGCTTCGGTGGCGGCGCCACCCGCTGGTTCGAAGTCGACCGGCCGCAGGCGCTGGCGGACAAGCGCAACCGCCTCCGCGCGCTCGGCATCGCGACGGCGGCGACGACCTACCTCGGGCTCGACCTCTTGCACGACGCGGACGACCTCGACGCGGCGCTGCGAGGCGGCGGGACACGACGCCGACGCGCCGACACTGTTCATCGCCGAGACGGTGTTCGACACCTTGACGCTGGAGGCCACGGCGTCGATCTGCGGTGCGCTGCGGCACCGGGCCGGCGCCGGGCAGCGTGCTGGTCGCCACCTTCTCCGTGGCGCCCGAGGGGAGCGGGACCGCCCAGGCGTTGCGCTCGGCCACCGGCCTGCTGCGCCAGATCGCCGACGAGCCCCGGCGCAGCGACCTCCGCCCCGGCGACCCCGAGAAGCTGATGGTCGTGACGGGCTGGCGGGTCACCCACACCGAATCCTCGGCCGGGCGGCGCCTCGACCCGGGCGCCCACATGGTCATCCTCGTCTGCGAGCCCGGCCCACCCGGCGGCCCGGCCAGCCGGCTGACGCCCGAGCGGCCCGGGACGTCAGGAACCTCCGGCGGCCGTCGGCGCCATCGTCCGCCGGCCGAGGCGCACGGGGCGCTGCATGGTCGAGCGGGCCACCCGGACCGCGGCCCCGATCAGCAGCACGATGAAGACGAGGACGTAGGCGTTGCCCACGGGGAGGAGCCAGCCCCGCCCGGCGAAGCGGACGGACGGCCCGTGCGGCACCCACCAGTAGGGCGCCGCCCAGAGCAGCACGGCCACGCCCAGCGCGTACCACTCGCCCGCCCGGGGCCGGTCCTCGGCCAGCGCCAGCCAGGCCACCAGCAGGATCATCCAGATGAAGTGGTGCGACCACGAGACCGGGCTGGCCAGCGACTCGGTCGCCTCCACCACGAGCAGCCCCAGGACGGGCGACGACCGGCGGTAGGCGCCGGCGGCGACCAGCAGGCCCAGCACGCCGACGGTGACGACGATGACGAAGGTGGTGGGCGTGCGTCACGGTGTGGCCCAGCGTGCGTTCCACCGCGCCGAGCACGCCCTGGTTGCCGACCCACGACAGCATGCCGGCGCGTTGGGGGTCGCGGATGTAGTGCGTCCAGTACGACCACGACGTGGAGGCGTTGACCGCGACCGCCAGCAGCGCGGCGCCCACGAACGAGGCGATGGCCCGCACGCCCGAACGGCCCTGCCGGGTCAGGAAGAGGTACGGGATCAAAATGATGGGCGTCACCTTTATGGCGGCCGCCAGCCCGACGAGGATGCCGCGTGGCAGCGGCAGGTCCATGGTCAGGTCGGCCACGATCATGAGGGCGAGAATGATGTTGACCTGCCCGAGCAGGAAGGTCTGGCGCACCGGGTCGAACAGCAGCACCGGCAGCACCAGCGCCAGGCCCCACCAGAGCAGCGTGCGCTTGTCGAGCGAGCGGCACACGGCGCGCAGGCTGACGACGATCATCCCGAAGAGCGCGGCCAGGTTGACCCAGGAGAACACCGACCTCGCAGACACGCGCCGGGAGGTGCGCGAAGGGCGCGAACAGGAGCGCGGAGAAGGGCGGATAGGTGAAGCCGAGGTGGTCGGTCGGGTAGGTGACGGTGAAGAGGTCGTCCGACGAGGCGTGCGCCCCGCCCAGGAGGTACGTGCTCAGGTCCAGCTGCTGGTGGAAGAGCGCCAGGACGGTCGCCCCGACGAAGGCCACCGCAGCGGCCAGGACGGGCCAGCCCCAGCCACGGTCCGCCGCGATGGCGCCCATGCGCAGCGCCAGGGCGTCGCCCGACAGCGAGCCCGGACGCCAGCGCGGCCCAGCGGCGCCGGGCCTGCCGCCCGGCCCCGATCGCCCCGATCGCCCCGTGGCTGACCCGACGTCGCCCGGGCCTCGCTAGGCCGGGAGCTTGGGCTCGTCACCCTCTCCGACGCGGAGATCCGTGTCGAGGCGCCGGCGGGCCCGCTCCCGCGCCAGCTCCTTCAGCCGCTCCTGCGAGCTGACGCCGTGCAGGTTCGGCACGCGGCGCCAGCGCCGGTCCGAACCGAGCTCCCAGGCGTTGGTCTCGTCGGCGAAGACGAGATCGAGCACCTCGAAGAGGCGGGACTGCAGCTCGGGGTCGCGCACCGGGACGACGACCTCAATGCGGCGGTCCAGGTTGCGGCCCATGAGGTCGGCCGAGCCGATGAAGATCTTGAGAGGCAGACCCGGTCCGGCCGCCGGGTCGGCGGGGGCGCCACCGAAGCGGTAGATCCGCGAATGCTCCAGGAAGTTGCCGACGATGGAGCGCACCCGGATGTTCTCGGAGAGCTCGGGGATGCCGGGGCGCAGGCGGCACAGGCCGCGCACGGCCAGGTCGATCTGCACGCCGGCGCCCGAGGCCCGGTAGAGCGCGTCGATCATGTCGGCGTCGGTGAGGCCGTTGAGCTTCAGCACGATGCGGCCCGCCGGGCCCGGCGTCGGCCTGCTCCTCGATCATGGCGTGGATGCGCTTGCGCACCGTCACCGGCGACACGAGGATCTCGCGGTAGTCGGCGTGGCGCGAGAAGCCGGTGAGGTAGTTGAAGAGCTCGCCGACGTCGGCGCCGATGGCGGGGTCCGACGTCAGCAGTCCGAGGTCCTCGTAGATGCGTGCCGTCTTGGAGTTGTAGTTGCCCGTGCCCACGTGGCAGTAGTGGCGGACGCCGTCGTCCTCGCGGCGCAGCACCAGCGCGGTCTTCGAGTGCGTCTTGAGCCCGACGATGCCGTAGACGACGTGCACGCCCACTTCTTCGAGGGCGCGGGCCCAGCCGATGTTGGCCTCCTCGTCGAAGCGCGCCTTGAGCTCGACGATGGCGGCCACCTGCTTGCCGTTCTCGGCGGCCCGGATCAGCGCGGCGACGATCGGGCTGTCGCCGCCCGTGCGGTAGAGCGTCTGCTTGATGCCGAGCACGGCGGGGTCCTCGGCGGCCTGGGACACGAAGGCCTCGACGGAGGTGGCGAACGAGTCGTAGGGGTGGTGGACCAGCACGTCGCGCTCGCGGAGCATGGCGAAGAACTCGGCCGGATCGTGGGCCGCCTGGGCCAGCCGGGGCGGGGTCATGGGCGTCCAGCTCTCGCCGTGCAGGTCGGGGCGGTCCAGGGCGTAGACGCCCCACAGCCCGCTCAGGTCGAGCGGCGCGCCGACGCGGAAGACGCCGTCGGCGCCCACCTCGAGCTCGGTGGCCAGCAGGTCCACCAGGTCCTGGCCCATGTCGGCCTCGACCTCGAGCCGGAGGGCCTTGCCGAAGCGGCGGCGGCGCAGCTCCATCTCGATGGCGACGAGGAGGTCGTCCGCCTCGTCCTCCTCGAGCGCGAGGTCGGCGTTGCGGGTGACCCGGAAGGCGTGGTGGTGGCCGATCGTCATGCCCGGGAACAGCGAGTCCAGGTGGGCGGCGATGATCTGCTCGAGCGGGACGAAGCGCTCGCCGTCGGGCATCACGACGAAGCGCGGCAGCGCCGGCGGCACCTTGACCCGGGCGATGCGGCCCTCGCCCGACGCCGGGTCCTGCACCTCGACCACCAGGTTGAGCGACAGGTTCGAGATGTAGGGGAACGGGTGGCCGGGGTCGACGGCCAGCGGCGTGAGCACGGGGTAGATCTGGCGCTGGAAGACGTCGACCAGGTGCGCGCGGTCCGTCGTCGTCGAGCGAGGACCAGCTGGCGAAGCGGATGCCCGCCTCGGCCAGTCCCGGCACGATGAGGTCCAAGAAGATGTGGTCCTGGCGCCGGACGAGCTCCTCGACGCGGGCCCGGATCATGGTGAGCTGCTCGCCGGGACGCAGCCCGTCGACCGAGCGGGTGCGCACGCCGGCGGCCACCTGGTCCTCGAGTGCGGCCACCCGTATTTGGTAGAACTCGTCGAGCAGCTCGGAGAAGATGGCGAGGAACTTGACCCGCTCCAACAGGGGCACGCCGTCGTCCTCGGCCAGATCGAGCAGGCGGGAGCCGAAGTCGAGGCCGCGACTGCTCCCGGTTGGTGAAGCGCTGGTAGCCGAAGGCCTCGATCTGCTGATACGTCGGCGGGGTCGGGTGCTCCGACCTCGGCGCCGATCCGCTGCTCCCCAGGAACCAGCGTCCATCCCCTGTGACCTGGGGCTCGGGCTGCGCCTGGGGTTGGTGCTGAGGCTGGGTCTGGGTCATGGGAGGGGGTGCGGCGCGGTGCGTCCGAGGCGGTGTGTCACCCCGGATCCTACCCCCCACCACTACGATTCGCCCGGTGCCGACTGCGACCCGCGCCCGCCGCCGCACGCCCTTCCCGCGCTACGTCTTCGGCCCCAAGCCCAAGCGGCGGACGGAGTTGGGCCTGCTGCTCTTCGGCTCGCTGCTGGTCGTCGCGCTCTACGTCATTGCGGTCCTGGGCCAGAAGTCCAAGATCCCGGACAACATCGGCGCCTTCCTCGGCGTCGTGCTCGGCCTGGCGCTGCTGGCCCACATGGCGAACCGCTGGCTGGCCCCCAACGCCAACGCCGTGATCCTGCCGCTGGCGGCGCTGCTCAACGGGATCGGCTACGTGGTCATCGCCCGCTGGAACCCGGGGCAGGCGCAGGGCCAGGCGGCCTGGGCCGCCCTCGGCGTGATGCTCTACGTCATGACGTTGCTCGTCGTGCGCTACTCGCGCGACCTGGAGCGCTATCGCTATCTGTTGCTGTTGGTGGCCGGAATCTTTCTGGTGGCGCCGCTGTTCTTCTCCCCGATCTACGGGGCGCGTCTCTGGGTGCACTTCGGCAGCCTCTCGTTCCAGCCGATCGAGTTCTCCAAGATCCTCCTCTGCATCTTCTTCGCCTCGTACTTCGCGGAGAACAAGGAGATGCTCTCCATCCCGACGGCCCAGATCGGCAACCGCCTCTACCTCGACCCGCGGCCGCTCGTCCCGATCATCGTGGCCTGGGGGGCCGCCATGGCGGTCATCGGGCTCGAGGACGACATCGGCTTCGCCGCGCTGCTGTTCGTCCTCTTCATCGGCCTGCTGTGGGTGGCGACGGGACGGGTCGGCTATCTGGTGCTCGGCCTGGTGCTCTTCGGGGTCGGCGCCTACATCGCAGCGCGTTACTTCGGCCAGGTGCACCTGCGGGTCGAGCAGTGGCAGAACCCCTGGCCGACGGCCAAGAATCCCGAGCAACAGCCAGCTGAGCCACGCCTGGTACAGCATGGGCGACGGCGGGGTCGGCGGGACCGGGCTCGGTCAGGCCCCGCTCTACGTCGGGACGATCCCGGAGCTGACGAGCGACATGATCTTCGCCGCCATCGGGACCGAAATGGGCCTCATCGGCTGCGCCGCCGTCGTCATGGCCTTCATCCTCTGGTCGGGCTCGGGCTTCCGGGTGGCCCAGACGGCACGCTCGGACTTCTCCCGCCTCATGGCGACCGGACTGACCCTCATCATCGGCTTCCAGGCCTTCTTCATCATGGCGGGGGTGGTCCGCCTTTTGCCCTTCACGGGCATCACCCTGCCCTTCGTGGCCTACGGCGGGTCGTCCCTGCTGGCCAACTACGTGCTCATCGCGTTGATGCTGCGCATCTCGGACGAGGGGGCGCAGGCCCAGGCGGAGATGGTGGCCGCCGGTCGGGCGGGCGGGCCCGGTGAGCGGCCGATGGTCCCGGCCCGCTAGCCATTCGGGCCGCGTCAGCTCCTCCGAACTCGCCGTACTCCGAACCGGCGGGGGCACTGCCGTCCGAGCCGCCGGCGACCTCGTAGGACCACAGCTCCGACGACACCGAGACCGGGCCGCCGTGGGGCGAGGGCCGGTCGGCGCCGGCGTGGCCGTGGGCGAAGGCGGGCGACGAGACCCACGCCTGGAACGACTCCTCGTCGCGCCAGCGGGTGACGACGAGCCACTGCAGGCGGTCGTCGGTCGGGCGGAGGAGCTCGAAGCCCTCGAAGCCGTCCTGGTTGTCGACGGCACCGGCCCGGGCGGCGAAGCGGCGGGCCAGCTCGTCGCCGGAGTCCTCGGGCACCGTGATGGCGTTGATCTTGATGAGGGTCATGCCCCGATCAGATCAGATCCGGGTCTGCGCTGCGAGGCGGGCCCGGTCGCTGCAGCGTGGCGCCGGCTCTCAGCGTCGTCGGTGAGAGGGAGCGACGTCGCCCGCCTCGTCGAGCAGGCGCTCGTCGACCAGGATCGGCGCCGGGACCGGCATGCGCAAGCGCCAGCACGATGCCGTCGGAAGGCCGGCAGTCGATCCGCTCGCGGCCGCCCGGGGTCATCAGGTCGAGCTCGGCCAGGAGGTTGCCCTCCTCGCGCCCGACCAGGCGCACGGGCGATCACGTCGATGCGCGCCCGCTGCAGCACCTGCATGAAGAGCTCGTGGGTCATCGGGCCGGCGCGAGTCCATCCGCCGCAGGGCCTGGGCCATGGCGGTGCCCTCGGGCAGGCCGACCGGGAAGACGAGCGCCGCGCATCGGGGGCTCGGACTCCACCAGCGTGACGGAGGGGTACTGCGAGGGCAGGTCGAGGGACGACGTCCTCGACGTCCATGACCCGGAAGGACGGGCCGATGGGGTGGCGGCGCGGCCGCCGGCTTCGGGTCGCCTCCGGGCCGCGCCGCCGGGCCGGGCCGGCTCGCGGGCTCGGCAGCCTCGGCCTCGGCCGGCTGCCGGGCTGGAGGTCGGTCACCGGAATCTCCGCCGGGCGCCGACGCTCAGGGCCAGGCCGACGGCGCCGAAGAAGACCAGCACCGCCGTCCCGCCGTAGCTGACGAACGGGAGCGGGATACCCGGTGATGGGCATGATCCCCATCGTCATGCCCGCGTTCTGGAAGACGCTGAACGCGATGAAGGCGAAGAGGCCGGCGCAGATCAGGCGGCCGAAGGTGTCCCGGGCCACGACGGCGGCGTGCAGCACCCGCCAGGCGATCACGCCGAGGAGGACGAGCACGCCGACGGCGCCGACGAAGCCGAGCTGCTCGGCCACGGCGGTGAAGATGAAGTCGGTCTGCTGCTCGGGCACGTAGCCGAGGTTCGTCTGCGCGCCGTGCCCGATGCCCGAGCCGAACAGGCCGCCCGAGCCGATGGCGTTCTTGGCCTGTTGCGTGTTGTAGATCGCCGACTGCACGTAGGGGTTCGTGCTGTGCGAGTTCGGGTTCAAGAACGTCGTCAGCCGGGCGATCTGGTAGTGGTGCAGCAGGCCGCCCTCGACGGCCACGAGGCGACGAGCGCCGTGCCCGACGAGCAGCATGACGAGGATCCGGATCGGGCAGGCCGGCGACGGCCAGCAGGACGAGCAGGACGATCACCATGATCATCGCCGTCCCGAGGTCGGGCTGGAGCAGCACCAGGACGATCGGGATGCCGGCCATGATCAGCAGCCGGAAGACGTCGCGCCAGGCCAGGCCCTCTTCTTCGCGGCGCGCGCAGTACGACGCCACGGCCAGGATCAGCGCCAGGACGGCGAACTCGGAGGGCTGCAGCTGCAGCGGGCCCGAGGCTGAACCAGCGCGCCGCGCCCTGGGCGCTGCTGCCGACGACGAACACGCCCAGCAGGGCCAGCACGATCAGCCAGTAGAGGATGTTGGCGATCGGTTCGAGCCGCCGGTAGTCGATCAGGGCGACCACCACCATGGTGATGACGCCGAGCACGACGAAGAGCCCCTGCTTCTTCAGGAAGGTCTTGGGGTCGTCGCCCTCGGCCAGCAGGGAGCCGCGGGTGGCCGTGTAGACCATCACCACGCCGATGACCGACACCAGCAGCGTGGCGACGACCAGGATCAGGTCGAACGGGGGGACGCTGCGGCGGGCGGCAACGTGTGTTCGGGCGAGTGTGGTCATAAGGCGGATTCGGGGACAGAATACCGGCCGTGACCTCACCCTCCCTGGCGCCGCTCCCTGCCCTGGTGGGCACCCTGCGGGCCGATCGAGCAGCAGCCGATCAGGTCGACCAGGGCGGGGGCTGGCTCTACCACCTCCTGACCAAGCTCGGGCGTCAGCCCGGACACGGCGTCGACGGTCACGGACCTGATCGTGCGGCCGCTCAGCATCCTGATCGTCGTCCTCGTCGCCCTGATCGTCGCCCGGCTGGGCGCCGGGTGATCCGCCGCGTCCTCGACCGCGTGGCCAACCAGGCGGCCAACCGCTCGGGCTCGCACGCGGGCCGGAGCCCGGGTCGCCACCATGTCGGGCGTCGTGGCCAACGTCTGGCGCTTCTTCGTCTTCGTCGTGGCGGGCGCCATCGTGCTCGGGCATGCTCGGCATCAACCTCACGCCGTTGCTCGCCAGCGCCACCATCATCGGCGCCACCCTCGGGCTTCGGCGCGCAGCAGATCGTGCGCGACTACTTCTCGGGCATCCTCATGACCATGGAGGATCAGTTCAACGTGGGCGACTCGGTCACGGTCGGCGGGGTGACCGGCGTGGTGGAGGAAGTCACCATGCGCCTCACCCGCTTCCGCGGCGTCGACGGCACCATCTTCGTCATCCCCAACGGCGACATCCGCCTCGTCGGCAATCTCTCGCGCGGCTGGGCCCGCGCCATCGTCGACTTCACCCTGCCCGGGGCGAGCGCCGCCGACCTGGAACGGCGTGCGCACGCGTCATCGCGGCCGCGGCGCACGAAGTGGCGACAAGCCCCGCCTTCGCCGGCCACTGCACCGAGCCGCCGACCGTCGTCGGGTTGCAGTCGGCCGACTCGACGACCGATCACCATGCGGGTCATGTTGCTCACCGTCCCGTCGCAGCGCGACGCGCTGACCCGGGCGCTGCGCGAGGCGACGCTCGAGGCGTTGGCCAAGGCCGGGCTGTGGCCGGCCGACGTGCAACGCACCGACGCTGCCGCCGCCCGCGCCTGAGCCGGCCGATCAGTCGGACGGGCTCAGGAGGCTTCGGGGGATCGACCGCCTCCGCGGCCTGCCACATGGCCTCGACCGGCGGCGCCTGCCCGGTCCACAGCACCAGCTGGGCCGCCGCCTGGTGGACCAGCATGCCGAGCCCGTCCACCGGATGGGCACCCGCCGCGGCCGCCTCCGCCAGCCACCGGGTCGGCCGGGGCGCGTAGACCAGGTCGGCCGCGACTTGGCCGGGATGCGAGCAGCTGCGGCGCCACCAGCCAGTCCGCCGGCGCCCCCGTGGAAGGCGCCCGCCATGCCCAACGGCGTGGCGTTGACGACCAGATCGGCTGCATCAACCGCCTCGACCTGGCCTTTTCCTCGCCGAGCCGGCTGGCCCCACCGGCACGACCGACCCCGCCGCCCCGGCCAGGGCGGCTGCGGTCGCAGCCCGCTCGGGCGTCCGGTTGAGGACCGCGACCTCGGCTGGCGCCGGCCTCGGCCAGGGCCAGGACGACGGCCCGGGCCGCCCCGCCGGCGCCGATGACCAGGCAGCGCCGCCCGGCCGGCGTGAAGCCCGCACCCCGGGCCAGCGAGGCCACGAAGCCCTCGCCGTCGGTGTTGGTGCCGACGAGTCGCCCGTCCCGGTTGACGATGCAGTTGACGGCGTCGAGCCGGCGCGCCACGTCGGTGCACTCGTCGACGAGCGCCGCTACGTCGGCCTTGTGGGGCATGGTGACCGAGAGGCCGCTGATGTCGGCCCGCCGCATGGCGTCGAGCGCGGCCGCGGCCTGGCCCGGCGCCACCTCGAAGGCCAGCGAACGCCAGGTGTCGTCGAGCCCGAGCGCGGCGAAGGCGGCGTTGTGCAGCACGGGCGACAGCGAATGGGCGATCGGGCTCCCGATGACCCCGACCAGGTGGACGTCCGGGACCTGCGTCGGCCCGCGCCTCTTCGATGGTCACGAGCGGGCTCGCGCCGGGCTCAGGGGAGGCCACGGCTCTTGGCCAGCTGCTCGTTGGCCAGCTGCTCGGCGTAGGTGTCGGAGAAGGCCATGGTGCCGTCCTTCTTGACCAGCACGAAGAAGAGCCAGGAGCCCGCCGGGGGATGCACGGCCGCTTGAGCGCGTCCTCGGACGGCATGCAGATGGGTGTCGGCGTCAAGCCGGTGTTGAGGTACGAGTTGTACGGCGACTGGATCTTGAGGTCCTGCGACGTGACCGGGCCCCCGTCCTGCCCGAGCGCGTACAGCACGGTCGAGTCCATCTGCAGCGGTGTGCCCTGGGCCAAGCCGGTTGTAGATGACCCGCGCCGTGTCCGGCATGTTGACCGGTATGTAGCCCTCCTTCTCCACGATGGAGGCCACGGTGAGCACCTGGTACGGCGTCATGCCCGAGCGCGTTGGCCGAGGCGACGGTGAGCCCGGCGGCCTGCGGCGTCCTGGTCGAAGCGCTGCACCATGTCCGTCAGGATCGTCGTGTCGCTCTCACCCGGGAGGACGTTGTAGATGCCCGGTGCCGAGCATGCCTTCGAGGTTGTCCGAGGCCGGCGGGGAGACCGACGGAGTGCACGGCGCCGCTGGCGGCCACCTTGGCGAAGCCGCCGGCGCTGTGGCCGGGCACGCTGTCGACCTCCTGCGCCACCTCGGAGAGCGTGAACCCGGGGCGCACGTTGACCGGGTAGATGTTCGGCCCGGCGGCCAGGACCTGGCGCACGTCGGAGAAGGACAGGTTCTGGTGCAGCGCGTAGCTCCCCGGGAGCACCGTGGGCGTCCCGTGGACGACTTCGGAGATCTGGAAGGCCAACGAGCTGCCGATCACGCCCTTCTGGCTCAGCGCACTGATGACGGAATTGGTGGACTCGCCCTGATGCACCGTGAGGACGACCTGTGGCCCCGGTGAGCCCAGGGCGTGGGACTCGAGCTCGTACCAGAGGACGAAGGCCAAGACGATGACGACGAGTGCTCCCCCGACACCCAGCAGGATCCGGCGTCGGCGGCGCACCCGGGCCGAACGGGCCGCTCGGCGGCCGGTACGGCTCTCGGGTTCGTCGGACCCGGCCCTCGGACCCTGGCTCGCGATCGGGTCGGACCTGGGTGCGGCATCGACACCGCTCTCGACGACGGAACTGCCCTCCGGTGGCGTCGGCGGCTCGGGGTCCGGCTGCGGCCAGGGCAGATCCTCGTCGCCACTCCCGGCGCCCCCGGCGTCGTCCCCGTCGAAGGGCCCGCCCGCGCCGCTCACGCGTTGTCCAGCCAGGCTTGGAGCAGCACCATGGCGGCCGCGCTGTCGACCACCTTGCGCGCCGCCTTGCCGGTCCGCCCCGCGGCGCGCAACGAGCGTTCGGCCTCCACGGTGGTGAAGCGCTCGTCGGCGGTCTCGACCTTCACGCCGAGCGGCTCGAGGAGCTCGCGCAGGGCGGCCGCCTCGTCGAGGGCCGACTGGGCCGCGGGGCCGACCTGGCCCGAGAGGCTGAGCGGCAGACCCACCACGACGGTCAGCGCCTCCACCTCCTGGACGGCTTCGACCACGGCGCGACGGTCCCGGGCCGGGCTCCCGCTGCGCTCGATCGTCCCCCACGGGCTGGCCAGGCTGCGCCTGCTGTCGCTGTAGGCCACGCCGATGCGCCGTGCCCCCAAGTCGAGCGCGGCCACCCGGCCCGGGCCACGCCCGGACGCTTCCACATCGCTCACGCCGAGAGAAGCCGCTGCGCCTCGGCCAGCGCCGCCTCAATCTGGGAGGGATCCTTGCCCCCCGCCGTCGCCACCTCGGCCGAACCGCCACCGCCCCCGCCGACCATCTTGCCCGAGCGTGCGCACCAACTGGGTGGCGTCGGGCGTGCCGCCGGTGGCCGCGACGATGGCCGCCTTGGCGCCGTCGGGCGAGCCGCCGAGCACCACGGCCCTCACGCCGTCGTGGCGCAGGATGGCCTGGGCCAGCGTGCGCAGATCGTCGACCTCCACCTTGTCCCGGCGGGCCACCACCACGCCGCCGTCGGCCGCGGCCGCTTCGGCCAAGGTCGTGGCCTCGGCCGCGCTCGATTGCTGGCGCAGACGCGCCAGCTCCTTCTCGGCCTCGCGTTGACGCTCGCTCAGGCGGCCGATGGCGGGCAGCAGCTCGTCGGGCTCGGTGCGCAACAGCTCGGCCGCCGACTGCACCAGCCGCTCGCGACCCAGGGCGCGCTCGAGTGACACGAAGCCGGTCACCGCGAAGAGCCGTCGCGTGTTCGATCCGATGGAACCCTCCGACTGCAGCGTGATCATGCCGATCTGCCCCAGCGAGTCCACGTGGGTACCGCCGCAGAACTCGAGCGAACTCGATCCGGCCCGCACGACGCGCACCGACGAGCCGTACTTGTCGCCGAAGAAGGCGATCGCCCCCATGTTCTCCGCCTCGTCGCGCGAGGTCTCCGTGGTCTCCACCGCGTCGGTGCTCAGCACGGCCGCGTTGGCCAGTGCGAAGACCTCGTCGAGCTCCTCGCTCGTGGGCGCGGCGTGATGCGAGAAGTCGAAGCGCAGGTACTCGGGCGAGACGAGGGAGCCCTGCTGGCGGACGTGATCGCCCAGCACGGTCCGCAGTGCCGCGTGCAGCAGATGGGTGGCCGTGTGGTTGCGCCGGATGGCCTCGCGACGGTCGGCGTCAATGGTGGCCAGCGCGTCCTGGCCGGCCCGCACCTCACCGGTGACGCGCGCCCGGTGCGCCACCAGCCCGGGCACGGCGAGGACGGTGTCCTCGACCTCGGCGATGCCCGACTCGGTCACGATGGTGCCCGTGTCGCCCACCTGGCCGCCACTCTCGGCGTAGAAGGGCGTGCGGTCCAAGAAGATCTCGACGATGCGGCTGCCGTCACCCTCGGCTTCGCCCTCCGCGTCGGCTCGCCTCGGCCGTCGCCTCGACTTCGAGCACGGCGACGACCCGCGCCGGCACTTCGTAGTTCTCCACGCCGCGCCCGACGAACGTCGTCGTTCCGTCGGCCTCCAGCAACCCGCGATAGACCGCCTCGTCGCCGGCCCGGGAGGACTTGGCGGCGGCACGCGCCCGCTCGCGTTGCTCGGCCATGGCGGCATCGAAGCCGGCGCGGTCCACCGCCACACCTGCATCGCGCGCCAGCTCCTCGGTCAGCTCGACCGGGAAGCCGTGGGTGTCGTGCAGGGTGAAGGCCACGTCACCCTGCAGCACCTTCGTCCCGGTGGCGAACGCCTCTTCCAAGCGGCTCAACCCGGACCGCAGCGTGCGGTCGAATCCCGCTTCCTCACGTGCCACCACGTTCACGATCAGGTCCTGCTGGGCCCGCAAGGCCGGGTAGGCCTCGCCCAGCACGTCGGCGGCCGCCTGGACCAGCGTCGGTGTGATGGGCTTCTCCACCCCGGCCCGGCGAGCAGCCAGGACGGCGCGGCGCACGACGCGGCGCAGCACGTAGCCCCGGCCCTCGTTGGCGGGCAGGACGCCGTCGGCCACCAGCATGGAGAAGGCGCGTCCGTGGTCGGCCAGCACACGCAACGCGACGTCCGTCGCCGGGTCCGCTCCGTAGGCGGTGCCGAGAATGGACGCCGCCGTCTCGATGATCGGCAGGAAGAGGTCGGTGTCGAACACCGAATCGACACCTTGGAGGATGGACAGGTTCCGCTCCAGGCCCGCCCCCGTGTCGATGTTCTTGCGCGGCAGGTCGGTGAGAACGCCCGAGGCGTCGCGGTCGAACTGCATGAAGACGAGGTTCCAGATTTCGACGAAGCGGTCCTCGCCGCCGTGCTTGGGACCGCCGTCGGCGCCGTAGGCGGGACCCTTGTCGAAGAAGATCTCCGAGTCCGGACCGCAGGGGCCGGTCTCACCCATGGCCCAGAAGTTGTCCTCGTCGCCCATGCGCTGGACCCGCTCGGGCCGCAGGCCAACCTTGTCGATCCAGATCTGCTCGGCCTCGTCGTCGTCGTCGTGGACGGTGATCCAGAGGCGGTCACCGTCGTGGCCCAGGACCTCGGTCAACAGCTCCCAGGCCAAGGGGATGGCCTCGTCCTTGAAGTAGTCCCCGAAGCTGAAGTTGCCCAGCATCTCGAAGAAGGTGTTGTGGTAGGTGTCGGTGCCGATGATCTCGATGTCCGGCGTCCGGAAGCACTTCTGAATGGAGGTGGCCCGGGGCCACGGCGCCCGCTCCTCGCCCTGGAAGTAGGGCTTGAAGGGCACCATGCCCGCGATCGTGAACAGGACCGAGGGGTCGTGCGGGATCAGGCTGGCCGAGGGGACGATGGTGTGGCCCCTGTCGGCAAAGAAGCGCGTGAAGGCCGCCCGCAGTCCGTTGGCGTCCATCGCTGCAGCTTACCGGGGGCAAAAACGGATCCGGGGCCGCTCCGGGGGCCGAAAAGGTCCAGGCGGGTGCCCGGGCGCGGTGCCGGGGCGGTCAGGGGCGGTCAGGCGGTCAGGCGGTCAGGCCGACGACATGCCCACGATGGGCTTGTTCAGCTGCATGCCACCGGTCGACCCGTAGAAGAGGGTGTTGCCGTAGGTGAAGATCCCCCCGTCGGAGGCGACCAGCCAGTACCCCTGCCCGTTCGGCGTGGGGGCCATGCCCACCACCGGCTTGTTGAGGTGCAGGGAGCCGGCCGAGCCGTAGAAGTTGGCGCTGCCGTAGTTGAAGATCCCGCCGTCGGCGGCCACGAGCCAGTAGCCGTTGCCGCCCGGGCCGGCCGCCATGTCCACCACGGGCGAGTTGAGGTGGATGGAGCCCGTCGACCCGAAGAACTGCGCGTCGCCGTAGGCGAAGATGCCGCCGTCGGAGGCGACGAGCCAGTACCCGTTGCCGTCGGATGTCGTCGCCATGCCCACGATCGGCTTGTTGAGGTGTTGGCCGCCGGTGGAGCCGTAGAACTGCGCGTCGCCGTAGGAGAAGATGCCACCGTCGGAGGCGACGAGCCAGTAGCCGCCCCCGTCCGGCGTCGCCGCCATCCCCACGATCGGCTTGTTGAGGTGCTGCCCGCCCATAGAGCCGAAGAAGCGCGCGTCGCCGTAGGTGAAGATGCCGCCGTCGCTGGCCACCAGCCAGTAGCCGTTCGAGCTCGGCGTGTCGGCCATGCCCACCACCGGCGCGTTCAACGGTGAGCCTCCCGCACTGCCGTAGAAGCCGGCGTCGCCGTAGCTGAAGATGCCACCGTCGGAGGCCACGAACCGATAGCCCTGGCCGCAGTTGAGGTTGCCGCCGAACCCGTAGTGATCGGCGACCGGACTCGACCGAGATCCCCTGCGAGTTGCCCACGGTCACGTCCACGCACTGGGCCGAGGGTGCGTTGGGCGGGACAACGGTGATGGAGGTGGCCGACTGCGCCACAATGCGGCCCGGGCCGGCCGCCCCGAACGTGACCGAGCTGGCGTTGGCGAAGCCGCCCCCGAAGATCGTGATGGCGCCGGCGCCGACGATCGGTCCCGTGTCGGGGCTGACGGCGGCCACCGAGGGGCAACCGTCAGCGCCTTGCAGCGCCAGCGTCAGGTTCGGGTCGACGGGAGTGCCGAGGCCGCTGGCCGCATCGAAGCCGGTGCCGGCGGCGAAGTGCCCGAGGTTGGTGTTGGTGAAGTCGTTGTTGCCCAGCGTGATGTCGGTGAAGGTGTTGCCATTGGCCTGTTGCGCTGCATAGAGCGCGGGGCCGACACGGCCGAGCTGGCTGAAGCAGCCTTGGTTGGTGTCGACGAAGAGCCCGGCGTTGGTAGGCGCGGCGACACTGGTGCCACCGAACCCGGTCCAACGGCCGCTCCAGTAGGCGGTCACTCCGCCGGCCGAGGGGTCCGCCGGGTACGAGAAGTCCGGCACCGCCCGGCAGGTGCTGAGGCTGCAGGGGGTGGTGTCGAGCCCGGTCGCCGGTGGTTGCCCCGGGTTGGCCGGCCACTCGAGGGAGTAGCCCCCGCCGCCGGACCCGAGGGTCGAGTTCCTCGCGCACGTGGTCCCCGCGCCCATGCAGTCGTTCCAGACCGACTGCGACGAGGCGGAGGCACTGGTCATCGATGTGCCACCGGCGCTGACCACGTCGGGCTGGGATCCGGGGTCGTCGATGGCGAGCTGCGTCTGGGTCGGGGCCCCTGATGCGCTGTAAGCAGTCCTCCGAGCCGGCGTCGCCCGAGGCCGCGATGACCGTCTGTCCCTGCAGGGCCATGCGCTGGAAGATGCCGTTCTCCGTCTGGCGGTCGGCCTATCGGCATGGTCGGCCTCGCAGACGCCCCAACTCGTCGTCACGACCTGGGAGCTGTCATCGCTGGCGATCCGGTTGAACAGGTCGAAGGCCTGGGCGTCGTTGCCGTTGGGTGCCTCGTAGACGACAAGGGCGGCGGAGGGGGCGTTGACGGCGGCCAGCTCGGTATCGAGCGCGGCCTCGCCGTCCTTCCCCTGGGGCGGGCCGCCCGGCCCCCCGTCGATCGACACGTTGCGGATGGAGTTCGACAACCCGTAACAGGCCTGGAAGGCGGCGAAGTCGCTGGCGGCGTACTGCTCGAACTCCACGATGGCGATGGACTGCCCGATGCCGGTGCGGCCCTGCCCCAGCACCTGGTCGAGGCCGAAGATCGAAGAAAGCTGGGTCGAGGTGTAGGTGCCCCCGAAGGCCGCGCCCTGGGCGGCCGGGACAAGCCTGGGGCGTGCCGACGTGGGCGATGGCGGCGGGGGTCTGGCCCGGCGAGCCCGACGCCGGCGCTTGCGCCTCGGGCGACTGCGTCGTGGCGCCGGCTCCCGACGCGACCCCGAGGCCCCGAGCGGCGCCCGGGCTCCCGGGCGAGCCGGGGTGGGCCTGCTTGATCATGGAGTGCTCCTGGACCAGGCCGTCGAGACCGACCACGCCGGTCACCACGCCGTCGAGGGAGGCGGGGATCTGCGGCGACGCCGTGTTGACGATGGCCCGGGCCGCATCGCCCGGCGCCTGCACCGACTCCAACGGCGTGCCCAGCGCGGCCGAGACCACCGACGCCGTGCCGCTGACCGGGAGCAGCGTGCTGCCCGGCTCGGGCGTGCCCACCGTCAGTCCCTCGCTGCGCAGGGCGGACGAGACCTGCGCCACCTCGTCGCGCGCTCGGCCCGTACTCCGCGGCATACTGCGCCGCGGTCAGGTAGTGCCGGTACTCGGGCGAGCCCGGCGTCGACACGGCGGCGACGGCCTGCGCCAAGCCGGACGGGTTCTGCCCGGCCAGAACCACGTCGAGGTCGAGCACGTCGCCGGCCGGGGCGGCACCAACGGCCGTGGTGCCGGCGGGCAATGGCGCGTGCGGCCTGGGGCAGCACAATGTGCCCGGGCAATGCCGCTCCGGCGACGCCGCCCGATGCGCCCGGGCCGCCGACGAGGGCGGCCGGCGCCAGGACGCCGAGCACCAGCACGGCCGCCGCGCACGCACCCGCCACGGCGGCGGAGGCCCTGCGCTGCACCAGGTTCACGAATCGGCCTCCCCGCCGGCCCCGCCCGTCACGCGGCGTGGGCTCGTAGTACACCCGTCCCTCGAGCGCGTCAGGACGATACTGCTGAGGGACCACCCCGGAGGGGTCGTCATGGGGATAGACGTAGCCGTCGCCGTGCCCGAGCGTGGCGGCGCCCTTGTAGTGCGCGTCGCGCAGGTGCGACGGGACCTCCTGCGCCACGCTGGAGCGCACGTCGGCCTGGGCCCGGCCCAGCGCCACCGTGACGGCGTTCGACTTCGGCGCCCGGGCCAGATAGATCACCGCTTCGGCCAGGTTCAGCGCCGCCTCGGGCAGGCCCACGTACTCGACGGCCCGGGCCGCCGCCTCGGCCACCAGCATGGCCTGGGGATCGGCCAGCCCGATGTCCTCACTGGCCAGGATCACCATGCGCCGGGCCAGGAAGCGCGGGTCCTCGCCCGCTTCGATCATGCGGGCCATCCAGTAGAGGCCGGCGTCGGGGTCCGAGCCCCGCACGCTCTTGATCAACGCACTGATCTGGTCGTAGTGCTCGTCGGCGCCCTGGTGGAAGAGGCGGCCGTCGCGGGCCCGGGCCATGTCGTCCATGGTCAGCACCACCCGGGCATCGGCCGGGCCGGTGCCCCGGGCCAGCGCCACCGCCGTCTCCACGGTCGTCAGCGCGGCACGGGCGTCGCCCTCGCAGGCCGCCACCACGGCGTCGACCGCGTCGTCCTCGGCGTCGGCCCCCTCCAAGTCCAGGCCGCGCCGGATCAGCGTGCGCAGGTTGTCCGGCGACAAGGCGTGCAGCCGCCACAGTGAGGTCCGGCTCAACAGGGGCGGATTGACCTCGAAGAAAGGATTCTCCGTGGTGGCGCCGATGAGCACGACCAGCCCGTCCTCGACGGCGGGCAGCAGCACGTCCTGCTGGGACTTGCTGAAGCGGTGCACCTCGTCGATGAAGAGCATGGTGCCCTGGCCCTGCTCGCCCAGGCGGCGCTGGGCCTCGGCCAGGGCCTCGCGCACGTCCTTCACGCCGGCGGCCGTGGCCGACAGGGTGGTCAGGTGCTTGGCGGTGGTGTCGGCCAGCAGGCGGGCGAGCGTGGTCTTGCCCGTGCCGGCGGGGCCCCAGAGGATCGACGAGCCGACCCGGTCGGACTCGGCCAGCAGGCGCAAGGGGGCACCGGGGCCGATGAGATGCTCCTGGCCGACGACCTCATTCAGCGTGCGGGGGCGGAGACGGGCTGCCAGGGGCGCCTGGCGCTGGAGGCGTCGGTCGGCGGCGTCGGCGAAGAGGCTCAGGGCGGCGGTCCTGCGCTCGGCGGGGCTCGGCGGCACCACGACCCGGATGCCCAGCTCGGCCAGGCTGGCGGCCGGCAGCGCCGTCGGCGCCCCCGTCAAGAGGTCGGCCCCGGACTGGGTCTTCGGGTAGGCGATGACCTCCCTGATGTTCTCCTCGCCGGCCAGGATCGCCACCAGCCGGTCGACCCCGACCGCGAACCCGGCGTGCGGCGGCGCCCCGTAGCGGAAGGCGCCGAGCAGGAAGCCGAAGCGGGCCTCGCCCTCCTCGGCGCTGATGCCCAGCGCGGCGAACACCTGCTCCTGAATGTCCCGGCGATGGATACGGACACTGCCCGACCCGAGCTCCCACCCGTTGAGCACGAGGTCGTACGCCTGCGAGCGCACGGCGAACGGGTCCGTCGCCAGCAGCGGCAGGTCCTCGGGGTAGGGCATCGTGAACGGATGGTGCGCCGGCTGCGGGTTGCCGTCGGCCCCGGTGCCGTCGAACATGGGGAAGTCGACGACCCACACGTATCGATGCGGGCCCTGGCCCACCGGGGGCGCCGCGATCGCCAGGCGCAGCGCACCCAGCACCTCGCAGGCCGTCACGTAGGTGTCCGAGACGGCCAGGATGAGGTCGCCTGGTTCCGCCTTCGTCTGTTGCAGGACGCTCTCTGCTTCCTGCTCCGACAGGTGGCGGGCCAGGGGCCCGTCGAGCGAGGGGCCGCCCCCGTCCGTTCTCGCCGGCGACGACGCGGAACCAGGCCAGGCCGGCGGCGCCGTGCTTCTTGGCCAGCTCGGTCACCTCGTCGAGTCGCTTGCGGGGCCAGGTGGCGCCGTCGGGCACGACGATCGCCTTGACCGTCGGCGACGAGAAGGCCTTCACCTCTGTGTTCTCGAAGGCTTGCGAGAGGTCGATCAGCTCGAGCCCGAAGCGCAGGTCGGGCTTGTCCGTGCCGTAGCGGTCGCGCGATTCGGTCCACGTCATCCGCTCAATCGGCGGGGGCCGCTCCCCGTCGCCGCCTCGGCCGCGTCGAGCACGGCTTCGGAGACGTAGGCCATGACGTCGTCCTGGGAGGCGAAGGAGCACTCCATATCGAGCTGCATGAACTCGAACTGGCGGTCGGCCCGGAGGTCCTCGTCCCGGAGGCAGCGGGCGATCTGGAAGTAACGGTCGAAGCCGCCCACCATGAGGAGCTGCTTGGCCAGCTGCGGGCTCTGCGGCAGCGCGTAGAACTCGCCGTGGTGCAGGCGCGAGGGGACGGAGAACTCCCTGCTGCCTTCGGGGGTGGGCGCCCACAGCAGCGGGGTCTCTATTTCGGCGAAGCCCTGGCGGTCCATGGCCGCTCGGAGGGCGGCGTTGACCCTTGCTCTGAGTCGGAGGTTGCGCTGCATACGCGGCCGCCGCAGGTCGACGTAGCGGTGCTTCAGGCGGACGGGCTCGTCGGACTCGTCGCGGTCGTCGACGGAGAACGGCGGCGGCTCGGCCTCGTTGAGGACCTCGACGGTGCAGTCGCCGATCTCGACCTCACCGGTGCCGATGCCGGGGTTGACGGTGCCGTCCGGGCGCTGGCGGACGGTGCCGGTGACGGCGATGACCCACTCGGAGCGCACGTCGGTGGCGTGGTCGATGACGCACTGAATGATGCCGGTGTGGTCCCGCAGGTCCACGAAGGCGAGATGCTCGCCGTGCTCGCGGCGCCGGGCCACCCAGCCGCAGACGGTCACGGTCTGGCCCACGTCGGCGGGGCGCAGGACGCCGCAGAGGTGGGTGCGCAGCGCCGTGGGCTGGTTCTCGACGGTTTCTGGTCGGTCTGGTTCGGGTCGGTCGTCATGAAGGGAGGGTCTCGGTACTCAGTCTGGTCGGTTCGGGGGGGCTGGCGTGGTGGATCGGAGGGGATCGGGGTTCGGGGCGTTCGGGGCGTGCTGCGCGGCTCAGCCGTCTCCGCCCGACTCGGCCAGGAAGGCCTTCAACTCCTCCACAATGGCAGCCCGCGGCACGCTGCGCTGGCCGGCGTCGCTGCGCAGGGGCCGCAGGCCGACGGTGCCGGCCTCCACCTCCTGCGGGTCCGACGACGAGGGCCACCAGAGCACCCGAGCGGTCCGCCGACTTGATCTGGGACTTCATGGAGCGGCCGTCGAAGGCCCGGTCGGCCCGCAGGCCGGCCCGGCGCAGCTCGGCCGTGATGGCCACGGCGGACTCGCCGCCGGCGGTGTCGATGACATAGGCGTGCAGCGGATTGGCCGCCAGAGCCGAGTCGAGCGTGAAGACGCCCTCGGCGTCACAGGCCAACAGCACCCGCTCCACACCGATGCCGAACCCGATGCCGGGCGTGGGGTCGCCGCCCAGCAGCTCGACCAGGCCGTCGTAGCGGCCGCCGCCCCCGACGCCGTTCTGCGCCGCGTCCAAGGCGTCGGCCGCGAACTCGAACGTGGTGCGCGTGTAGTAGTCGAAGCCACGCACCAGGCGGTGGTCGATCACGTACGCCACGTCGAGCAGGTCGAGCCCGACCCGCACCCGGGCGAAGTGCTCCCGGCACGGGTCGCACAGGTGGTCCAGGAAGTGCGGCGCGTCGGCGGTGGCGGCCCGGCACTCCTCGGACTTGCAGTCGAGCACCCGCAGCGGGTTCTCCAGGTGGCGCTCGCGGTGCGCCGGGCACAACTGGTCGGCCCGCTCGGCCAAGTACGCACTCAGCAGCGCGATGTAGCCCGGCCGGCACACGCTGTCCCCCATGGAGTTCAGCCGCAACGTCACCCGGCGCAGGCCCGAGGCCGGCGAAGAAGTCGTGGGCCAGAGAGACGACCTCGACGTCGAGGTCGGGGTCGGCCGGGCCCAGCGCCTCCACGCCGAGCTGGTGGTGCTGGCGGTAGCGCCCGTGCTGGGGGTTCTCGTGCCGGAACGACGGCGCCACGTACCACGCCTTCCACGGCGGCACGGGGTGGTGCTGCACGTAGGCCCGCGCAATGGGGGCGGTGCCCTCGGGACGCAACGCCATGCGTTGGCCGTCACGATCCTCGAAGACGTACATCTCCTTGCCGACGACCTCGCTGCCCTCTCCGATCCCGCGCAGGAAGACGCCGGCGTGCTCGAGGATCGGCGTGATCGTCAGCCCGTAGCCGGCGCCCTCGACCAGACGCGGCGAAACGGGCGACCGTTCCCTCCCAGCGGACCGACTCGGGCCAGAGGACGTCGTGCATGCCCTTCGGGGTGCGCAGTGCGGGCGTGGGTTCGGGCGCGGACGATCCCGGGCTCACAGAAGGCTCCTCACGGGTCGGGGTCAGACTTTCTTGCCAGGAAGCTGACGATACGCGTCGAACACCCCGTCGAGGTGCTTCAGCGCGCTGATCAGTGAGTGCAGGTGGGTCGGGTCGGCCAGCTCGACGTCGAAGGCCATGCGGCTGACCCGGTCCGGCGTCGTCGCCGTACGGGCCGCCACGATGTTGAGGTGGTGCTCGGAGACGACCCGGGACACGTCGGCCAGCAGGCGGGCCCGGTCGAAGGCCTGCACCTCAATGGTCGCCACGAAGACGCCGTCGTTGCCCCGGTCCCACTCGACCTCAATGAGGCGCTCCCGGGAACGGTCGGCCAGCGCCGCCGCGTTGGCGCAGTCGGCCCGGTGCACCGAGACGCCGCGGCCCTGGGTCACGAAGCCGACGATCTGGTCGCCCGGCACCGGGGTGCAGCACCGGGCCAGGTGGATCATGACGTCGTCGAGCCCTTCGACGTAGACGCCGGTGCCGGTGCGGCGGCTCTGGCGCGGCCGGCTCGTGCCGGGCAGGGCGATGGTCGGGAGCTGCTCGTCCGCCTCGCCGCCGCCGCGCAGGGCCTTGACGAGACGCTGCACGATGGACTGGGCCGAGACCTGGTTCTCGCCGATGGAGGCGTAGAGCGCATCGAGGTCGGCCAGGTTCATGGCGTCGGCCACCTCTTGCAGCGCGCTCGAACCGAGCAGCTTGTGCAGCGGCAGGCCGTCGCGGCGCAGGGCCCGGGCCAGCTCCTCCCGCCCGTTCTCAATGGCGTCCTCACGACGCTCGCGTGAGAACCACTGCCTGATTTTGTTGCGGGCCCGGGTCGAGGCGACGATCTGGAGCCAGTCCCGCGACGGGCCGGCGGTCGGCGACTTCGAGGTGAAGATCTCGACCGTGTCGGCACTGGCGAGCGGCGTCTCGAGCGGGACCAGGCGGCCGTTGACCCGCGCCCCGATGCAGCGGTGCCCCACCTCGGTGTGGATGGCGTAGGCGAAGTCGACCGGCGTCGACCGGGCCGGGCAGCGCAATGACCTTGCCCTTGGGCGTGAAGACGTAGACCTCGTCCTGCTCCAGGTCGAGCTTCAGCGCCTCGAGGAATTCGATCGGGTCGTCGGTCTGGCGGTCGACGTCGGCGATGCGCTGGAGCCACGCCATCTCCGAGGAGTGGTCCTCCTTGGACTTGTAGCCCCAGTGCGCCGCGATGCCGTACTCGGCCCGGTGGTGCATCTCCGAGGTCCGGATCTGCACTTCGACCGGCTTGCCGTCGAGCCCGATCACCGTCGTGTGCAGCGACTGGTACATGTTGAACTTGGGCGTGTTGATGTAGTCCTTGAAGCGCCCGTGGACCGGGGCCCAGATGGCGTGGATGGCGCCCAGCGCCGCCCAGCAGTCCTTCTCGGACTCGACGACCACCCGGATGGCGACCAGGTCGTTGATGTCGTCGAACTCCTTACCGCGCACGACCATCTTCTCGTAGATGGACCAGAGGTGCTTCGGCCGCCCGGTGACGTCGGCCACGACGCCCATGTCGTTCATGCGCTGGCGCACGTGGACGAGCACCCGCTCGAGGTACTCCTCGCGCTGGGGCGCCCGGGCCGCCACCATCTGCTCAATCTCGGCGTAGCGCTTCGGGTGCAAGGTGGCGAAGGCGAGGTCCTCGAGCTGCCAGCGCACCTGCTGGACCCCGAGACGGTGGGCCAACGGGGCGTAGACGTCGAAGGTCTCCTGCGCGGTGCGCCGCTGCTTCCACTCGGGCATGACGGCGAGCGTGCGCATGTTGTGCAGCCGGTCGGCCAGCTTTATCAGCAGGACGCGCCAGTCATCCGCCATGGCGACGAGCATTTTGCGGATGGTGGCCGCCTGCTGCGCCTCCTTGGAGTTGAACTGCAGGCGGTCGAGCTTGGTCACGCCGTCGACGACGCGGGCCACCCCCTCGCCGAAGTTCTCCTCAATGGTCTCGAGCGTGAGTCCGGTGTCCTCGACGGCGTCGTGCAGGAGGGCGGCCGCCACGGTCTGTCCGTCCAGGCCGAGCTCGGCCACGATCGTCGCCACGGCGACCGGGTGCGTGATGTACGGCTCGCCCGAGCGCCGGAACTGGCCCTCGTGGGCCCCGGCGGCGGTCCGGCCGGCGGCCACGATGATGGAGGTGTCGTCCTCGGGGCGGTGACGGGCGAACTCGGCCAGCAGCGGGGCCAGCAGGTCGCGCAGCACCGGCCCGTCTCCGTGCTCCAGCTCGAAGTCTCGAGCGTTCGTCTCGGTCTCTGTGTCGGTGCCGGATGATGGAGTCACCCGCGCGAGGGCCACCATCCATACAGGCTACCCGCCTGGGGAAATGCCCCGACGCGCATTGCACTGCATAGGCAGTTCCGTGCGCAGGCGGAAGGCCCCGCCGTTGCCCTCAGCGCTTGCGCTTCCGCTTGCCCTTGCGTGGGCGGGGTCCCTGGGGGGCCTGCCCGTTCCCGCCGCCGGCGGCGCCGGCCGATGCTCCCGAGCCGACCCCGAACCCGACGCCGAGGTCGACGCCGACGATGCAGACGAAGACCCCGATGCGGACGGCGACGATGGCGAAGGGGACGTCGACTTCGGCCCCCCGGAGGACTTCGCGCGCGGAACCGCCGGTCGGCGCACCGGACGGCCTGTCCTTCACCGCAGTCCCCGCGCCCGCGCCTCCACCGGCACCGGCCCCGCTGCTCGAACCCGGCCGGATCGGCCCACTCCGCTTGTTGCGGGCCTTCGGCGGAACGGGAGCGCGACTCCCCTGCCCCTGTCCCGAGGCGGCGACGCTGATGGCCGTGCTCAGGTTGGCGGCGTCGACGGCGGAGTAGAACTCCTTGGTGTCGCCCCGCTTGGCCAGGCGGTTGGCGATCTGCACCCAGCGGTCCTCGCGCTCCTTCATCATGCAGAGCACCGGCGAGGCGATGAAGATCGACGAGTAGGCCCCGGAGAGCAGACCGACGAAGAGGGCCAGACCGTAGGACTGCAGCGTCTGCGCACCCAGGAACCCAGCGCCGATGAGGAGGATGGCCAGCACCGGAATGATGGCCACCATGGACGTGTTGATCGACCGGGCCAGCGTCTGGTTCATCGACAGGTTGATCAGCTGCGGGTAGGTCAACCGCCCGCTGCTCCCGATGCCCTTGGTGTTGTCACGGACGCGGTCGAACACCACGACGGTGTCGTAGAGCGAGTAGCCGAGGATGGTCAGGATGGCCACCACGGTGTCGGGGGTGACCTGGAAGTTGAAGATCGAGTAGATGCCGATCGCCACGAGGACGTCGTGGATCATGGCGATGAAGGCGGCCAGCGCCATCTTGGGCTCGAACCGGATGCTGATGTAGATCGCCACGACGATGAAGAAGATGATCAGCGCCTCGATCGCCTTGTTGGTGATGGAGGAGCCCCACGTCGGGCCGACGGTGGTGATGCTGATCTTGTCTTCGGGCGTGGTCTGGTTCGAGCCACTGGTGGGAGTCGTGGTCGAGGTGGTGGACGCCGCCGTTGTGGCCGTCGTCCCCGCCTTGGCCGCAGACGTGGTCGTCGTCGGCTTGGCCGTGGTCGAGGTGGTCGTCGTCGGCGCCGACTTCGGCGCGTGGGCCGCGGTGACGTCCAAGAGCGCCTTCTTGACGTTGTTACTGATGGTCTGCTGCTGCGTCTCGGAGAGCTTGTTGAGGTCCGACTGCACGTTCAGCGTCTGCTTGCTCCCGCTCCCGAGCAACTCGACCGTCGGGTCGATCAGGCCGGTGCCGTTGAGCGCGTCGGTGGCCTGGGTCTGCGTCACTCCCGGAGCGGCAATGGTCCACTCGGTCCCACCCTTGAACTCAATCCCGAGGTTGAGCCCGCCCCGCAGCACAATGGAGATGATCCCGAGGACGATGATGGCCGTCGAGATGCTGAACCAGATCTTGCGCTTCCCGACGAAGTCGAAGCGGGTCTCGCCCCGGTAGAGCCGGGCAATCGGGCCGTGACCCTTGGGCTCCCGGGCCAACAGGGAACGGGCGGCGTCGTCGAGGCTGACCAGCTCCTCCTCGTCGAGATCGCCGGTGTCGACGCCCTCTTCGAGACGCTCGACATCCTCTTCGGGAACGTCGTCCAGCGAACTGCCGTCGCCGTTGCCGCGCCCGACGTTCGCCGTTGCCGTTGCCGCCGTCCCGGCCGTTGTCGCTCACGAGCCACCACCGCCCCGGCGCCGGCACCGACCGGGAAGCCCGACGCCCGGCCCTGGCGCCCCTGCGGACGCTGCGGGCCAGCTCCGAGCCCGGTGGCGATGCTGAAGGTACCCGAGCCCTGCAGCCGCGCGCTCTGGCCCAGAATGATGACGAGCGGCCGCGTGTAGAACCAGGTGATGGCCATGTCCATGATGGTGGAGAGCCCCAGGAAGAAGGCGAAGCCCTTCACGTTCCCGACCGCGACCAGGTAGAGGACGATGGCCGCCAGCAGCGACACGAAGTCAGCGGCCCACACGGTCCGCCAGGCGCTCTTGAAGCCGCGGTCGACGGACGTCCGCACGGAGCGGCCCGATCTGGCCTCGTCTTTCAATCGTTCGAAATAGACGATGTACGAGTCGACCGTGATACCGATCGACACGATGAGGCCCGTGATGCCCGCGAGGTCGAAGCTCGGCGCCACCGATGTATGGCCCAGCGCCGAGATGATGGCCCACAGCATCATGGCGGTGATCACCAGACCGGAGATGACCACCAACCCGAGGCCCCGGTAATAGAAGAGGACGTAGAGCAGGACGAGCGCCAGCCCGACGATGCCGGCGCCGAGACCGGCGACCAGCGCGGAGTGACCGAGCGTGGCCGAGACCGTCTCCGACGTCGCGGCCTTCAAGCACGACCGGCAGGGCACCGAAGTTCATCGCCTGCGCCAGCTGCTGTGCCTGCGCCTGCGTCAGGCTCCCCGAGATCTCGCCCTTGCCGTCGAAGGAGGAGAAGGTCGCCTGGGTGGGCTGAATGATGGGGGCCGAGTACACCTTCCCGTCGAGCTCGATCCCGAGGAACTGGTGGAAGTTCTCCTGCGCCACCTTGTCCCACAGCGCCGAGCCGGCCGCGCCGGCCAACGTGTAGTCGACCACCCACTGGCCCGTCTGGTTCTGCGTGGCCTGCGCGCTCCCGATGGAGCGACCCGTCATCTGCGCCGGCCCGAGCACGCAGCGCACCTGGGCTGGAGCCGTCGCACGCGCCGCTGATGCCCGGGCAGCAGCACCGTGCTGGTGGCGTAGCCGGGCTTGTCGACGCTCGTCGACGGGTAGGCCTCGTACTGCGGGTCCGGTGGCACGGTGTTGACGGTAGCCCTGCGGGCCGCTGTTGGGCGTGACGGCGAGGTTGGCCGCGGTCAACTGCAATGACGACGTACAGGCGGGGATCGCCTCGGTGCCCGTCGTCGGAAGCTTCACCTTGGGGTTCTTCGGGGTGCCTTCGGGGTAGGCCCAGCACTCGACCGGGCGGAAGTACATGCGCGCCGTCTGCCCGATCTGGTCGAGCACTTGCTGCGCGTCGGTGACGCCGGGAATGGAGACCGATATCTGGTTCGGGCCCGACGTCTGGACCTGCGCGCCCGACACGCCGAGCCCGTTGACCCGGAGATTCAAGATGTTGACCGTCTCGTCGAGGTCGGCCTGCGAGACGTGCTTGCCCTGCGCCGTGTAGACGACCGACACGCCGCCGGCGAGGTCGAGCCCGAGGCGCGGGCGACCACTTGGCCGCGAACACGGCCGCGAACGAGCCGATGCGCGATCACCAAGACGGCGATCACGCTGATCCATAGATTGCGCCGCTGACGCCGCTGGGCCCGTCCGCCTGACTTCGGGCTCACCCCTCTTCGGCCTCCCCACCGAGGTCGCCGCTGCTGGCGGCGCCGTCCCCACCTACATCGTCGATGTCGTCGTCGTGGCTGGCGTCGGAGGCGTCGCTCGTGGTGTTGACCTTGCCGTTGCTGCTCCCGGACGACCGCGCCGGCCTGACGTCTTGGACGGGCTCGTCGTCCACCCGGACGTCGTCGATGGGATCGATCTTCTTGGCGATGGCCTGGCGCACGAAGACGATCCGGGTCGGCTGGGGGCCGTCGAGGTTGCCGTCGTCGCCCAGGGCGCCGGTCAGGAGGGTGTAGCGGTCGCCGTGTACCTCCAAGACGGTCCCGATGACCCCGCCGACGGTCTGGACCTCATCACCGACCTCGTAGCCCGAGCCCTGGGACTGGCGGGCCGCCTGGGCCTTTCGCTGCTGGGGCCGGATGAAGAAGAAATAGCCGAGTAGCCCGATGGCCACCAAGGGCAACAGGGTGAGTAAACCGCTCGAACTGGACTTCGAAGCTGCGGCGAGGAGATGGGCCGCCGCCAGGGTTGATGTCATGAGGGATCCTTGGACCGAAATCGGTTGCGAAAAGCCACCCTAGTGCGTGGGTTCCGGGTCTCCCGGGCAGCGATCATTCCTGCCCGAGGGAGCCCGGAGGCGACTTCAGGCGATCCCGAGGGAGCCCCGCGTGCGCTGTCCGTGCGTCGCCCTGCGGTCGCCCTGGGTCCTGGCGCCCGGTCGCGCCGGGTCGCCGCCCAGTCGCCTCCCGGCGGGAAGAACGGTGCCCCGGGAGCCTTCTGGCGCTGCCTGCGGGTGGGCAACCCGACTGCAACCCAATGTGGCCCCGGTTGCCACGGCGCCTCGGCAAAGTACGCACCATCAGTACAGCAACCACACGGTGACGGTCGTTCGAGGGGGCCGACCGAGTGGGAGTCCGACGGAGGGGAGCGGACTTTCACGAGGGGGGACACCGTGGGGGGACAACAGGAGCAGCGAAGAGGTGCGCCGGCCCAGTTGAGGCCGTCGGACGGAGATTTCCGGGGGGACCCGACGACCCGGTCCGGCGCACCTTTCGCTCCCTGAAGCTGCTGGCCTTCTACACTCCGCACGCAGTCCGCCGTGCCTGTCGGCCCTCTCCCGGCAGCGGTCGGCACCACGCCGCGGTACCCTCCTGCCCACCGCGCCGCGCTGACCTGGGCGGCCTCGTCGGGCCGCATGGACACCCGTCGGCGGCCTCCTTTTGTCGAGCCGTGACGAAATTGAGGGACTGAACTGGCCTTTTCCAATGCCGGTGGGCGTCTCTTATTCACTCAGAATGGCCAATTGCCCAGTACAGTTGCAGCCTGATGCGAGATGGTCATATCTCAGTGCTGGTCATTGAGGATGAGGCGGACATCCGGCAACTCCTCCGAACCCTCCTCGAGCGGGAGGGCTACTCGGTCGCGGAGGCTGTCGAAGGGCCGTGACGGGGTGCGCCAGTTCCACCAGAGCCACCCCGACATCGTCATCCTCGACGTCGGGCTCCCCGACCTGGACGGTTGGCAGGTCCTGGAGCGCATCCGGGACATGAGCGACGTGCCGGTGCTCATGCTGACCGCCCTCGGAACCGAGAGGGACAAGGTGCGGGGGCTCAATTCCGGCGCCGACGACTACCTGACCAAGCCCTTCAGCCGCGTCGAGCTCCTGGCCCGCCTGCAGGCCGTCGGACGGCGCCAGGTCTCCAAGGGCGAGCCGGTCACCACCTTCGACGACGGCACCTTGCACATCGACTTCGCCCACCAGGAGGTGACGGTCGACAGCACGACGATCATCCTCACCCCGACCGAGTACCGCCTCCTCGCCACGCTGGCCCGCCACCAGGGGCAGGTCCTGTCGTCCGACCAGCTCATCGAGCTGGCCTGGGACGACCCCAGCGGGCTGGCCCCCTCCCGGGTCAAGTACGCCGTCCTGCGGCTCCGGCGCAAGCTGGGCTGGGACGAAGGCGACGAAGGTCCCATTGAGACCGTCCGGGGCTTCGGCTACCGCTACCGGTCGCGGAACCGGTGAGCGAGTCGTCCAAGTCCCAACCCGACGCCGAACGGCGCCGCGATCCACAGCTACCGGGCTCCACCCTCCCCATCGGGTTCTCGGGCTCCATGCGGGTCCGGCTCCCGGTCTTCGCCCTGGTGGCCATCGGCACCATCCTGATCGCCCTCATCCCCTTCCCCCACGACGCCCGCCGGGAGATCTCCATCGCCGGCGTCATCTTCTTCTGCCTCGTGGCCGCCGCCTTCCTCCTGCCTTGGGAACGACTGCCCGACTGGGCCTGGCTCGTCATCCCGATCGGCTACATCGCGGTCATCGCCATCATCCGAGATGCCCAGGGTGGCGCCGACTCCGGGCTGGTGGTCGTGTACCTGCTCCCCATCGTCTGGCTCTCGCTCTACGGGCGCCGCCTGCACCTGCTGGTCGGGCTCTTCTGCATGGACCTGGCCCTCCTCGTCCCGGTGCTGCTGGTCGGCCCGCCCGAGTACCCGACGCTCGAATGGCGCCAGGTGGCCGTCATGGCCACCGTCACCACCCTGGTGGCGTCGACCGTCTACACGATGGTCTCCCGGGACCGGGCCTTCCTGACCGATCTGGCGCAGCAGTCCCGGATGGCCCGCCGCAACGCCCGCGAGGCGGACTACGCCCGCGACCGGCTCGAGACCCTGCTCCGCGCCGCCACCGGCAGCGCCATTCTCGGGGTCGACCCGGCCGGCACCGTGACCTTCTTCTCCGCCGGGGCCGAGCAGCTGCTCGGCTACCGGGCCGCCGAGGTGGTCGGCTTCCACTCCATCGCCGACTTCATCGACCCGGCCCAGATCGACGAGCGCCGCCAGACGATCGACGCCATGCGCACCGCGCTCGAGCCCGTCGATGCGGAGACGGCGGCGGAGGTTCCCTGGACCGCCACCCGCAAGGACGGCCAGCAGAGGCGCTGCGTCGTCCGGGTCCGGGCGCTCCCCGTGCCGACGCCCGACCCCGCGCTCGACGAGGACTGGGCGCGACGACGCCGAGTACGCCGACGGGCGACGCCGCCGCCGGCCCGAGCGGTCCCATGGCCCCGGGCGACGACCTGGCGCCGACCAACGGGGGCTACGTCGTCGTCGCCATCGACGTCACCGAGCGGGAAGAGCTGGCAGCCGACCGGGAGCGCCTCTACGCCATTCAAAAAGAGGTCACCCAGTCGCTCATTGAGCAGAACAACCGGCTGCGCGAGCTGACCCAGATGAAGGACGACGTGGTGGCGACGGTCTCCCACGAGCTGCGCACCCCGATCACCTCCATCAGGGGCTTCGTCGAGTTGCTGCTCGACGCCACCGCGGATCTGACCGAGAGCCAGATGCGCATGCTCCAGACCATTGAGCGCAACGCCGAGCACCTGCAGCGGGTGGCCGAGGACCTGCTGGCCGACCCGGGTGCGGGCCGCGGGCTGCGGGTCGCCTTCACCGAGCTGGACCTGAGCCGTCTGGCCGAGGACGCGGTGCACGCCATCCAGACCTCGGCCACGGTGGCGGGCGTCGTCCTGACCATCGACCCGGGCGAGGAGGTGCCCATCTTCGGTGACCCCACCCGGCTGCATCAGCTCCTGGGCAACCTCCTCTCGAACGCCATCAAGTTCTCCCCTCGCGGCGGCCGGGTGCACGTCATCGTCGACAACGTCGACTCCTACGCCCGGGTGCAGGTCCTCGACGAAGGGCCGGGCATCCCCGAGAGCGAGCGGGACCAACTCTTCGAGCGCTTCTACCGGCTGGCCTCGTCCACCGAAATGGGCGTGCCCGGGACTGGCCTCGGCCTGGCCATCGCCAAGTCCGTGGCCGAGGCACACGAGGGCTTCGTCGACATCGTCGACACGCCCGGCTGGTCGACCACCTTCAGGGTGTACCTCCCCCTGGGCGCGTCGGTGGCCTCTGTCGTCCGCACCGGCTGAGACCAGCCACTGAGCCGACTGCAGCCAAACCCGCGCCGTGAATCGGCGTGCGTGGGCGGCCGAGCCCGGTTGAGCCGCGGCTGAGCGGCGGCCGGTCCGCCGGGCGCAGGCGCTGACACCCAGCGGACCGGACCGGACCGCCCTCGAGCCCTCAGGCGGCCAGGAAGCCACCCGACTGGTGCGCCCACAGACGCCCGTAGACACCGTTGCGCCCGGCGGCCAGGAGCTCGGCGTGCGTGCCCTGCTCGACGACCCGCCCGCGGTCGAGCACCACGATCCGGTCGAGCCGGGCGATGGTGGCCAGGCGGTGCGCCACGACCAATGCGGTCGTGCCTTGCATGAGGTGCCACAGGGCCTCCTGCACGAGCGACTCCGACTCGGAGTCCAACGCGGAGGTCGCCTCGTCCAACACGAGCACCTTCGCCCCCTTGGCCATGGCCTGCGCGATGGCGACCCGCTGGCGCTGCCCACCGGAGAGCTTCATGCCGCGCTCGCCCACCATGGTCTCGTAGCCGTCGGGAAGGCGCTCCACGAACTCGTCCACGTAGGCGGCCTTGCCCGACGGCGCGCACGAGGTCCATGTCGACCCCCTGGCTGTCCGCACCCTCCATGCCGTAACAGATGTTCTCGGCGATGGTGCGGTGCAGCATCTGCGGGTCCTGGGGGACATAGGCGATGTGACCCCGCAGCGAGTGCTGGGTGACAGCGGCGATGTCCTGGCCGTCGATCTCGATCAGCCCGCCGTTGCGGTCGGCGTAGCGCAGCAGCAGCTTGGTCAGCGTCGTCTTGCCCGAACCGGAAGGTCCGACCAGCCCGACGTGCTCCCCCGGCTCAATGCGCAGGTCGAGTCCCTCGAAGAGCGGGGCGCCGCCCCGGTAGGCGAAGCGCATGCCCACGAACTCGACGCGACCGTGTGGCACCACCATGTCGGGCGCGCCCGGAAGCGTCGACGATGTCGGGCTCGGTCGCCGCAATGCCGGCGAACTTGGCGCAGCGGCCGATGGCGCGGGAGATCAGGCGGATGAACTCGAAGGACTCCTCCAGGCTGGTGCCGACGAAGGTCGCGTAGAAGAGGATCAGGTACACCGCTCCCGCCGCGGCCACGTGATGCAGCGCCAGCACGACACCGACGAGGATGGCGGCCCAGTTGAAGAAGGCCATGGCCGACTCCATCTGGATCCGGGTCGCGGTGAAGACCTTGCGCGCCCGCAGGTCCGCGCTGATGGAGTCGGCGACCAGCGCGCCCACGTGCTCCATCTCCCGCTCCTCCGCCGCCTGCGAGCGCACGGTGGTCAGGTTGGCGATCGTGTCGGCGATCACGCCGGTGGCCCGGGAGTGGGCGTCGGAGAACTGCTTCTCCGCCGCGACGACCCGTCCCATGCGCCGGTGCAGCACCAGGCCGAACACGCCGACGAGCCCGGCCATCACGAGCGCCACCGGCCAGGCCACGACCCCGAGGACCACGATGGCCCCGATCGTCGTGACGCTGATGCGCAGGATGCCCCAGACCGTGGCATCGATCATGTCGGCGAAGGCCCAGGTCGACGTCTCCAGGGTGGCGATGACCTCGCCCGAGGGCCTGTCCGTGTGCCACGAGTGGCTCAGGCTCATCAGGTGGTCGTAGCCGCTGGTGATGGCGCGGCCGAACGAGCGCAGTGTGACGCCCCAGTTCATCCAGCCGCCGATGCGGCCGAAGAGCGTGGCCGCGGCCAGCACGATCGCGTAGGCGACCAGCAACGGGCCGAAGGACTGCCAGAGGCCCTCGTGCGAGTGCGGGCCGAGCTGCGATATGCGGCTCAACAGCGAGGCGAAGATCAGCGGTGCCGCCACGGCGTTGGCCAGGGTGCCGAGCACGATGGCCGTGCAGGCGCCCGTGAAGGCGGCTCGGTCGGGCTGCATCTGGCGCCAGCAGTACGCCAGCGTGTCTCTGGTCGAAGCGTTGGGAAAGAGGGTGCGTTCACCCATGGGAATCTCCAAGTGGGAGGTGGAACAAGGGGATGTGAGGCCACGAACGGCACAGCAGCGACAGCGTGCGTGCGTGCGCGACGCTGCGTGGAGGTCCTCGGATTGCGTCCGGGCGGTCAGCCCGGCGGTGTCGTGGTCGGCGTCAGTGACCAGCGGGGCAGAGGATGGGCCCGGCCATCCGGGACCTCCCTCCGACGGCACCAGTGGGCAAGAGGGGCGGCCGGGCCACGATGGCGAACGCGGTCAGCGGCACGCTCGTAGCATCGAGCCTGCCGAGTCAGTCATTCCTGCCATGTGGTCACCTCGCTTCCGTCTTGTGGTGCAACCCCAAAAAGCTAGCCCACGGCGAGCGGCAAAAGGCGCAAGAAACGTGAATTGACGCGTCGGCGACGCACCACGAGGCGCCCCGTCAGAAGAGTGGAGGCGTGTTCATTGCGTCGGCGGCCGACGCGGGACGCTCCAGCCCGAGGTGCGCCCAGGCCCGCAGCGTGGCCACGCGGCCCCGGGACGTCCGCTGGATGAGGCCGCTCTGGAGCAGGAAGGGCTCGTAGGCGTCCTCGATCGTGTCCGTCTCCTCGCCGACGCACTGCGCCAGCGTGGTCAGGCCCACCGGCTGCCCGCCGAAGCGGCCGCACAGCGTGGCCAGGATGGCCCGGTCGACCTTGTCGAGGCCCAGCTCGTCGACCCCGAACAGCTCCAGGCCGTCGCTGGCGATGGCGCCGTCGATGATGCCGTCGCCGCGCACCTCGGCGAAGTCGCGCACCCGGCGCAGGAGCCGGTTGGCCACCCGCGGCGTGCCCCGGGACCGCTCCGAGATCCGGATGGCGCCCTCGTCGTCGATGACGCACCTTCAGGATCCGGGCCGACCGCTCCACAATGGCCCGCAGGTCCGCCGGCTCGTAGAGGTCCAACCGGCCGACGAAGCCGAAGCGGTCGCGCAGCGGCGCCGCGACGAGGCCCGTCCGGGTCGTGGCGCCGACCAGGGTGAAGCTCGGGAGCTCCAGCCGGATGGAGCGGGCGGTGGGGCCCTTGCCGATCAGGATGTCGAGGCGGCCGTCCTCCATGGCGGAGTAGAGCATCTCCTCGACGGAGCGGTGCAGCCGGTGGATCTCGTCGATGAACAGCACGTCGCCGTCCTGCAGGTCCGTGAGCAGCGCGGCCAGATCGCCGGCCCGGGTCAGGACGGGGCCGGAGGTGATGCGGAACCCGGCGCCCATTTCGGTGGCGACGATCCCGGCCAGCGAGGTCTTGCCCAGCCCGGGCGGCCCGGCGAAGAGGATGTGGTCGACGGGCTGGCGCCGCTGGCGTGCCGCCTGCAGCACGATCCCCAGGTGCTCGACCAGCTGCGGCTGACCCAGGAACTCCGAGAGCGACCGGGGCCGGAGCCCGACCTCCTCGGCTTCTTCGACGCCGTCCGACGCCGCCGGATCGACCACGCGTGGCCCGAAGCCGTCCTCGCTCGGACCGTCGTGCCGCGTCGCTACCGCTGCCGCAGCGCCGCCGAGCGTCGCCGCTCGCCGCTCCGGATCCACGGCCAGCACCTCCCGCCGGGCGCGGGGGCTCATCGGCTCACCGCGAGGCCAGCTCGCGCAACGCCAGGCGGAGCATCTCTTCCACCCCGACATCGTCGCGTAGGCCGTCGAGCGCACCGCGGATCTCGTCGGGGGCGTAGCCGAGCTCGCTCAGCGCGGCCCGCGCCTCGGCCCGCGACGTCCGGGTGGCCGCACCGGGTCGCCCGGCCGCCGCCGCCGCCGCCACCAGCACCGACGCCCGCGACCCGCCCGGCACCGGACAAGCGACAGGTCCGGCAGGTCCAGCCGGCTCTTCAGCTCGATCAGCAGCCGGGCCGCCGTCTTGCGCCCCACCCCCGGCACCGTGCACAGGGTGTCGAGGTCCTCCTCCAGCACCGCCGTGGACAACGCGGCCGGCGACAGCGCCGCCATGATGGCCAGCGCCAGCGCGGGACCGACGCCGTGGGAGCCCAGCAGGACCTCGAAGCAACGCCGCTCGTCATCGTGCACGAACCCGTACAGCACAATGGCGTCCTCGCGCACATGGGTGTGCACGTACAGCGTGGCCTCGGCCGCCGTGCCGCCGACGACCAAGGCAGCCGCCGTCGCCGGCGTGACGGCGACCCGGTAGCCCACGCCCCCGACGTCGACGATCACCTCGCCCTCACCGGTCCGCACCACCACCGCTCCACGCAGCAGTCCGATCACGCTGTTCCCTCCTTCGCTCCGTCGATCCGTCCACGACCGGTCACGCCGTTCCCTCCTTCACGAGCGCGGCATCCATGGCCCGCCGCAGCGGCACCGTGGTCAGGTGGCACACCGCCAGGGCCAGGGCGTCGGCCACGTCGGGCGGCCCCTCGATCGCCGGCAGCCCCAGCACCTGGGCCACCATGCGCTGCATCTGGTCCTTGGTCGCCGCCCCGTAGCCGACCAGGCTGAGCTTCACCTCGTTGGACGTGTACTGGACCACCTCGCAGCCGCCCTCGGCCGCCACCAGCAGCGCCAGCCCGCTGGCCTGGCCCACCGACATGGCCGTCTTGGCGTTCACCTGGAAGAAGACCCGCTCGACCACGACGGCGGCCGGGCCGCAGCTCCTGCACCAGCGCCCGCAGCTCGGTGTGCAGGATCAGCAGCCGCTCGGCCAGCGGCGCCGCCGGGTCGGTCTCCACCACGCCGGCCGCATGGGCCCGCAGTCCGGCCGTGCCCTCGGCCCGGGCCACCAGCCCGTAGCCGCAGCGTGACAGGCCGGGGTCGATGCCCAATACGAACATGCGTTCGTAGGTTAGCCGGGGGTGCTGCGCAGTTGGCGGATACGGGTGAGGCCGCCGCGCCGATGCCGCCGGAACCGGGGCGGCGAGCCGGGCCGGACCGCCGGACCCTGAGAAGCTCAGCCTTCGAAGGTGGCCAGGACCTCGTCGGGGATGTCGGCGTTGGAGTGGACGGCCTGGACGTCATCGTGGTCGTCGATGGCCTCGAGGAGGCGCAGGACCTTCTTGGCCTCACCCTCGTCGGGCACGGGGACGAGCTGCGTGGGCTCCAGGCTGAGGTCGACCGACTCGGGCGTGATGCCGGCGTCGTCGAGGGCCTGGCGCACCGACTCGACGTCGGCCGGCGCGCTGGTCACGACCCAGGCCGCGCCGTTGCTCGTCATGTCCTCCGCCCCGCCCTCCATGGCGATCTCCATGACCTTGTCCTCGTCGTTGCTGAGGCCGACGGTCACGATGCCCTTGCGCTCGAACTGCCAGCCGACCGCGCCCGGCTCGGCCATGTTGCCGCCGTTGCGGCTGAAGAGGTTGCGCATCTCGGCGCCGGTGCGGTTGCGGTTGTCGCTCAGCGTCTCGACCATGATGGCCACGCCGCCGGGGCCGTAGCCCTCGTAGTTGATGGCCTCGTAGCGGACGCCCTCGAGGTCGCCGGTCCCCCGCTTGATGGCCTTCTCAATCGTGTCGAGCGGGACGCTGGCCGCCCTCGCCTTCTGGTACGCGGTGCGGAGGGTGGCGTTGGCCTCGATGTCGCCGCCGCCTTCCCGGGCTGCGACCTCGACGAGGCGTATGCACTTGGCGAAGATCTTGGCGCGGGCTTTGTCCTGGGCGCCCTTGCGGTACTTGGTGGTCGCCCACTTCGAGTGACCCGACATGTGTTGCCCTCGTTCCTTCTTCGTCTCGGCCCGGGCGGGTTGGTTTGTCCTGGGCAGGTGACGATTGTATCGGGGCTGGTCCGGGTTGAGCTTGTGGGCTGCGTGGTTCGGCGTGGGTCGGCGGGGTTCGGCGTGGGTTCAAATCGAGGTCAGGGTGACCGGGACGGTGACGGCTCCGTCCACCGTGAGCCGGTAGGTGCCGGGGGCGCCTGCTGCGGCTCGGCGCCGGCGGTTCCCGTGCCGACGTCGGCCGTCTGGTTCCAGCTTGCGGTGGCCTGGACAGAGCTGTGCGGTGCGAGCTGGAAGCCCGTCTCCTCGGGGCAGTGGAAGACGACCGGGCCGGGATAGACGGTCCGCCCGTTTGGGAGCGGACGGTGAGGGCGAGGGGACCGCAGGGGCCGACGATCAGGGCGTGATGCGCCTCGGGGACGTGCTGGGCGAGGGGACCGCCGCAGGTCGTGTTCCCGTGTTGCGGAGCCGGACCGTGAGGGTGACCGGTTGGGTCGGGGCGAAGGCGTGTCTCGGGGCGGTGACGCTGAGCGTGATGTGCTGCGCGTTGCAGTTCTCGAAGGCGACGTGGGCGGAACGGGTGATGGTTGCCCCGGGTGTGGCCGGTGGGCTGCGCGGACCACGCCGGCGCGGCGGTGAGCGCTGCAAGTGCAGCGGCGGCGGCGACGAGCAGTGGCGATTGCGGCTGTGACGGATGCGATTGCCGCGGTGGCGGCGGTGGCGGCCTTCATGCGGAGAGAGACGCTAGATCTGCCGATTGGGTTCGGCCGGTCGGCGGGATCGGCTGACCTGGCCGGACATGCGGGGGCAAAGCAGTGGCGACCGGTGGTGGTGAGGGCCGGGACGGGGGTCGCTTGCTGCATATGCGGCCAATACGCTCGAAAGGTATGGCTCAGCTCCCCTCGTCGAACTCCAGCTCCGGCTCCAGCCCCGGATCCTCAACCTCCTCCTCGGGACGTCGCTCCAGAAGGCGCGGCTCCCGCCTCGTCTTGATCGGAGCGGCGGCAGCTGCGGTCGGCGCCGCCGGCGTGGCCTACAAGCGTCTGGCGGCGTTGGGCGTGGGCGGCGACGAACCCGAGGACGGCAGTCTGTCGCTGGGCTGGGGCGAGGGAGTGAGCCGACCGGAGCACGACATCGTGCGGACGCCGGACGGAGCGGAGTTGGCGGTATGGGATCTCGAGGGCGACAGTCCCGACGCTCCGGTGGTCGTGCTCCCCCACTGCTGGGGCTGCAGCCACGAAATCTGGTTGCCCGTCGCCCGCCGGCTCCGGTCCCAGGGATTCCGGGTGGTGCTGTACGACCAGCGAGGGCACGGCGCGAGCACAAGGGGGACGGCGCCACTGGCGGTCGAGACGCTGGCGCACGATCTGGAGGCGGTGCTCGACGCGACCGACGTGCACGACGTCGGTGCTGGCGGGTCATTCCATGGGTGGCATGACGATCATGTCGTTGGCCACCTATCGATCGGACGTCCTCAGGGAGCGGGCGAAGGCGGCCGTGCTCGTCTCAACGGCGGCCACGCAGTCTGCGGGGATGGCCCGGCGCAGGCAACACGAGTGGCCACCGCGATGGTGGCGTCGCCCGTTGTGTCCCGGGCGATGCAGTCGAAGAACGGGCATCTGTTCGTCCGCGCGGCGTTCGGCGAGAACCCCGTGCGCTCGCACGTGGATCTGACCCGGAACCTGTTCGGCGGATGTCACGGCACCGTGCGCGGCAACTTCTTGACCTCGATGTCCGCGATGGACCTCCTTGAGGGGGTGGCCACCATCGACATGCCCACGACGGTGATGGTCGGGACCCGCGACGCCCTGACGCTGCCGACGAAGGCGGATCAGATTGTGGCGACCGTTCCCGGGGCGCGACTCGTCACCCTGCAGAACAGGGGGCACATGCTTCCACTCGAGGACCCTGACGCGGTCACCGACGAGATCGTGCGGGCGGTCAAGGGCTAGGGATTCGGAGCCGGTCACGGCGCTCATTTCCGCGGCCGGCGCCAGGTCGGTGAAGGTGACGAGACGAACACTCTTCCCTGTGGGCTCATGAACCGGACGTCCGCTTGGGCGTCGCCGTCCATCTTCCATCCGAGCTCGTGCACCCGGCTGTGGTGGGCGACGCAGAGAGTGAGAAGGTTCGACATGACCGTGGGCCCCTGCTTGGAGGCCCACACGATGTGGTGGACATCGGTGACGTGCCGACAACCGCAACCGGGAAAACGGCAGCCGTTGTCGCGGCGGCGTATCTCTATCCGCTGCGCTTCACTGGGGTCGCGCTCCAGCTTCTTCTGGTCGAGGCTGGTGCCGTCGGGCCCGTCGAACGAGAGCGTGATGTGCGCGTTGCAGGCCAGCCGACGGGCCACTTCGGCGGAGATGGGCCCGACGCCTTGAATGGAGGCGTGACCGTAGCCGTCACCGTAAAGGAGGCGATCCAGGTCGGCGTGCACGATCATGGTCGTCCGGGCGCCACCGTGGACCGGAGTCGAGTTGGTGCCGGTGGGGGCTGCGGATCGCCGGTTCGTCCCCGACTTCGCCCCAGTCCCGTCTTTGCCCCTTGGCCTTGCTCGACGCAGATCTGGACCAGGGCGTCGGCGCAGCGGCTCTCGAACCGCTCGTAGTCGGGGTCGCTGGCGCTCGGGTGGTCATGGCGGCGGGCCCGGCCGACCAAGGCCGACTTGACCAGGGCGTACGAATCCCCGTTGAGTTGGGCCCAGACCATGCGGCGCTGATCGTCGAACCGGACGAAGCGGCGTTGGACTTGCGCCGCCGCCTCGGCGTCCGTGACGCCCTTCACCTCGGCCACGAGTTGCCGGGCCTGACGTGGCGTCCAGTGCTCGGCCGCCTGCGCCAGCTCGGCGTCCGTCTCGGGCGTGGCGACGCGCGGCGAGAGGAGCGAAGACATCGAGTGTCAGGCGTCCGTCGGCCAGGGCGCCGGAGAGCGCGGGAAGTTCCTTCTCCTCTCGAAGCCGCATCGACCAGCGTGCGGGCCCGGGCGCGGCTGATGTGACAGCGGGCGACTAACCAATCACGCATGGACAGCGCCCCGTCTCCCCGCCAGGCCTCCGAGCGGTCGAACTCGGCGATGTCGCGGAGCATGGCGCCCTCGTGCTCGGAAATGACCCGCTGATGCGAGGCCATGCTCTCCGCCAGTTGGGCCGAACGGGCGTCCTTGCCGTAGTCGCGGCTGAGCGGCCGGGTCCGGCGGGAAGGCGTGGCGCCGCCGGGACGAGCCGGGCGGGCACTGCGGGCGGTGGATGCCATATGGACGAACGGTCGGCGCGGCAGACCGTTCTGTGTCGGGCGGTTACTGCACGACGACTGCAGGGGCGGCCGCCGGGACGGAGGTGGTGACAGTGGCGACGGGCCGGCGCAGCATGATGACGCTCAGGATGAGCATGACGATGAGGAAGCCGACATAGGAGCCCCAGCCGATGATGAGCCAGGCGTGGCCGTGGTAGCTGCTGAAGGTGACGCCGATCCAGACGGAGATGCAGTTGAAGATGGCCACGACGAGCGCGAGCCAGCCGAGCCAGCGGGTGGCGAGCTCGCCGCGCAGCATGGCCCAACCCAGGGCGGCGGTGAAGACGGCGGTCATGACGGACGTGGCGGAGAAGAAGATCGTGTTCAGGTCGCCGAGCGCACGCACCAGTGACAGGTCTGTGAGGCCGCCGGGCTGGGCATCCATGAAGGCGAGCAACACCGTAGGCAGCGCGGCGATGGCGCTGGTGATGGAAACGCCGATGCCCGACGCCAGGACGATCGGTGCGAAGGTCGCCTGCTCGCCTTCGGCGTGGCGGAGCACGCGGTAGAGGTAGCCGGCGAACCAGAGCAGGGCGCCGGCGGCGAAGAAATCGAAGATCATGCCCGCCTCCAGCGCGGCGTGATGATCGCTGGACCCAGGCGAGTGTCTTGACCGGGGCGGAATCGACTCGTGGTTGTTGGGGATAGATGAATCCAGACAGGACGGCCAAAATGAAGAAGGCCAGCCCGCTCAGTGCGCCGATACGTTCGAACGTGCGATCACGCATGTGATCCCTCCCCCGTCCAGTTTCCCCTGTGTCGCGTGCGTGGTGCGTGCTGTGCGTGCTGCGTTGGTGTCCGTGCTGCGTGTTCCCCGTCATGCCCGTCGAGATGGACGGGACGGCGTCAATATAGGGCCGGGGGCGGCTCGAAGCTCGTGTGTCCGACGGCTTCGGTCAGCGGATGACGGACTCCCCGAAGCGCTCGAGGGCCTCGAGTGCGTGGGCCAGGGAGTCGCCGGGCACGCCGGCGCCGGACCAGGTCACGCCCAGTTCCGCCAACTCGGCGTCGCCCTCCAGCTGTGCCTCGGGGTTGAACGTGTCGCTGCCCGGGCTGCCGCCGGCTCCGGTGCCGAAAGCGATGTCGATGCTCTCGGGGTCCCGGCCAGCCTCCTCCATGAATCCTCGGAGCTCGTCGAGCATGACTCGGAGGTCGTCAACCGTCTCGAGCGGCGGCGTCTTGGCGGTGTTGGAGAGGACCCTGGGGGCGGGAAACGGACTCCAGCCGTCGCCGTAGCGGGCGACACGGCGCCGCGACATGCGGCTGTTCCCGCCGATCCAGATCGGCGGGTGCGGTGAGGGCTTGGGGTTGGCCGTCTGCCCCTTGGCCTCGAAGGTGGAGCCCTCGTAGACGAAGTCCTCTTCGCTCCAGATGCCGCGGATCACTTCGATCGCCTCGTCGAAGCGTGCATTGCGCTCTTCGAAATCGACGCCGAGCGCCCTGTACTCGCCCCGCATGTAGCCGGTGGCGACGGCGAGGGTGAAGCGGCCGCCCGACAGCGCGTCGATGGTCGCAACCGACTTGGCCACCACGAACGGGTTGCGGTAGGGCAGGACGAGGATGTTGGGGATCAGGCGCATCCGGTCGGTCACGGCGGCGCAGAATGAAAGCGCGGCGAAAGGATCGAGGGCATCGTGACCCCCGGCCTTCAACCAGCGCTCGGTGGGGGCGGGGTGGTCGGTGAAGCCGATGCCTGCGAATCCAGCTGCTTCGGCGACCTGGCAGAAGCGGGTGAGCCCCTCCTTGGTCGTGAATTCGGGGTTGTAGGGATGCGTCGTGAGCGGATACGTCACCCAGTAGTTCATGGCGCTGAACCCTAGTGTTCCGGTGCCGTGGCGCTGGGTGCCGGCACGTTGGCCCGTGGCGTTCGGGGGGTGTCGCTCTAGGCTGCGCAGCGTCAGGGGTGACGAACTCGGCCACCCCCGGCGCCGACCGTGGAGGAGAACCCGTGCAGCTCGAACTCGAGGGCAAGGTAGCGGTGGTGACCGGCGCCAGTCGGGGCATCGGACTGGCGGCGGCACGGGCGCTGGCGGCGGAGGGTGCCCGCGTCGTGGCCGGGGCGCGTTCGAGCTCAGCCGACCTCGACGCCCTCGTCGAGACGGCGCCCGTTGAGTTCGTGGCGGTGGATCTGTCGACGCCGTCGGGTCCCGTCGATCTGGCGGCGGCGGCGCTCGCGCACGGCTCCATCGACGTCCTCATCAACAACGTCGGCGCGGCGCGAACCCGCCTCGGCGGCTTCCTGAGCATCACCGACGAGGACTGGACCGCCTCTCTCACCCTCAACCTCATGGCGGCCGTGCGCATGACCCGTGCCGTCCTCCCGTCCATGATCGCCGCAGGTTCGGGCGCCATCGTGACGACCAGCTCCGTCAACGCGTTCCTCCCTGATCCGGCGGTGCTCGACTACAGCGCAGCCAAAGCGGCGGTGGCGAACTTCTCCAAGTCATTGTCCAAGGAGGTGGCGCAGCACAACATCCGGGTGAACACCGTCAGCCCCGGACCTGTCTCGACCTCGCTGTGGCTCGGCGAGGACGGTGTGGCCCAGACCGTGGCGCGGGCGACCGGCGGCGATCCGGCGGCCGTGGCGAACCAGGCGGCGGCGGATGCCGCGACCGGCCGCTTCACCACGCCCGAGGAGGTCGCCGACCTGCTCGTCTTCCTGGCCAGCGCCCGGGCGGGCAACGTCACCGGGGCCGACTTCACCATCGACGGAGGCCTGATCAAGACGCTTTGACCTGCGTGCGGGCGCGGCTCTCCCGTCGTCGCTGCTGGCCGGGCTCGCTCTCAGATCCACGATCCGATCCTGCAACTCGAAAGGAGAGCCTGCACATGCAGACATTTCTCACCGAGGTCCGTGAGACCCTGATCCCCGGCCGGAACGACCGCTTCGGACCACTGCCGCCGTTGCTCGTCGGCATGACAGTGGTCACCGGGCTCGTCGATGCCTTCAGCTATCTCCTCCTGGGCCATGTCTTCGTCGCCAACATGACGGGCAATGTCGTCTTCCTCGGCTTCGCCGTGGTGGGCGCGCCGGGCTTCTCCATCGGGGCGTCACTGGTGGCGTTGGTCTCGTTCGCGGCGGGATCGGTCGTCGGGGGCCGGATCGTCCAGCGGTTCGGCCATCACCGCGGCCATCACGTCGCCGTGGCAACCGCCACCCAGGGTCTGCTTCTGATCGTCGCGATGATCCTGGCGTTCGTCGGCACCCAGCCGTTCGGTTCGGGGGTGCGCTACGGGCTGATCGTCTTTCTCGCCGTCGCGATGGGTGTGCAGAACTCGAGCGTCCGTCGATTGGCCGTGCCCGACCTGACCACGACGGTGCTCACATTGACGGTGACCGGGATCGGTGCGGACAGCGCACTCGGTGGCGGGCAGGGTTCCAAGTCGGGCCGGCGCCTCGTCTCCGTCGTCGCCATGTTCCTCGGGGCACTGGCCGGTGCCGCGCTCATTCTCCACGTGCGCGTCGCGCTGCCGCTCGTCATTGCGGCGGCGATCGTCGTCGTCATTGCGGTCGTGAGCCATGTGTCGGGTCGATCGGATCCGGCCTGGACGCACGTCGACGACTGAGTCCGGGGTCGGAAGGCTCGGCGATTCGGGTGGCGGGTAGTAGCCGACGCTGCGGCGGTCGCGGGGTCGGGGGTTGGCGACATCCGCTTGTCGGGAGTGGCGATTGGCCATGATGGACGGCGTGGCAAGCCCCGGCGACTCCTCAGACCTGACCCCAGATCGAGCGACAGGACACACGCAGCCGGCTGGCGGCGCTGTGGGACATTGTGCTGGGACCGGATTCCTACGGGATCGTGTTCCTGTTCCTGGTCGTGGACTATGTGTTCCTGACGGTCGGATGGACCGGGCGTGCTCGCCATCATCGTCACTGCCATCTGGCTCGGCCTCACGGTGCTGCTGGCGTTCCGGACGTCAGAGGTCCCGCACCGACTCATGCTCGTGGTACGTGTGGCCGTCGCAGTGATCGTTGTGGCAGCGGTGGCGGTTGCGTTCGGGGGCGGCAACCGGGCCTACGGCACGATCGTGATCCTGTGGTCGCTGCTGGTGCTGGCGAGCCCGATCGCCATCGGCTGGCGGGTCCTGCACCACAGGCGCGTCACGACGCAGACCGTTCTCGGAGCGTTGTGCATCTACGTCCTGATCGGGCTGGTCTTCGCAAACTTCGACTATGGAGTGCAACTCGTCTCGGGGAACTCATTCTTCGCGCAACCGGGACAACATGGTCCGGCCGACTTCGCCTACTTCAGCTACATCACCATGGCCACCGTCGGCTACGGCGATCTGTCGCCGGCAACGGGGCTTCCCCGCACCAATGCAGTCCTCGAGGCGCTGATCGGACAGATCTTCCTCGTGGTGCTGGTCGCCCGGCTCGTCGGGATGTACACCCCGACCTTCCGCTGGGGCCACGAGTTGGGGCGTGAGCCCGAGGGCCGCCTGGGCGACGCCGGAGCGGGCGAGGCCGAAGGTGGCGGGGCCATCGGAGCCGGCCTCGGCGGCGGCCCGGGAGAGTGAAGGTCGTCGGGCTCAGACCATGAGGACGACGGGCACGATCATCGGGCGCCGCTTGGTGCGGTCGCCGACGAACTTGCCCAGGGCCTTGCGGGTGTGGCGGCTCAGCACCTCAATGTCGTGGGCGCCGTCGCGCAGCGCCTGCGTCACCGCCGCCGACACCACCTCGCTGGCTTCTTCGAGGAGCTCTTCCGCCTCGGGGGCGTAGACCCAGCCCCGGGTCTCGATAACCGGCGGACAGCTCAGCGTGTTGTGTTGGCGGTCGACCGTGACCACGGCCATGACGACGCCCTCCTCCGAGAGCTTCTTGCGGTCACGCAGGACGCCGTGCTCGAGATCGCCCACCGTGCCGTCCACGTAGACGTAACCCCCGGGGACCTTGCCGTCGCGGGAGATGCCCTTGGCATCGAGCTGAATGACGTCGCCGTCCTCGCAGAGCAGCACCTTGGCCGGGTCGAGACCCATGGAGAGCGCCAGGCGGGCGTGGTGCACCATGTGGCGGAACTCACCGTGCACCGGCACGAAGCACTCCGGCTCGGTCACCGAAATCAGCGTGCGCAGCTCCCCCTGGCGGGCGTGCCCGCTGACGTGCACGGCCTCGGCCCCCGAGTGGATGACCTCGGCGCCGCGGCGGTGCAGGTCGTCGATGACCTGACCCACGGACCACTCGTTGCCGGGGATGGGGTGGGCGCTGATGACCACCACGTCCTCCTCGGTGATCTTGAGCCACTTGTTCTGCCCGGTCGCCATGAGGGAGAGCGCCGACATCGGCTCACCCTGCGATCCGGTCGAGATCACGCACATGTCGCCGGGCGGCACACTGTCCACGTTCTCAATGTCGATCTGCACCCCGTCGGGGATGCTGATGATGCCCAGCCGCGACCCGAGCTCGACGTTCTTGCCCATGGAACGGCCGAGCGTGGCCACCTTGCGACCGTTCGCCACCGCGGCGTCGATGATCTGCTGCACACGGTGCATGTGGCTGGCGAAGCAGGCCACGACGATGCGCTTGCCGGGGTGGGCGGCGAAGACCCGGCGCAACACCACGCCCACCGAGGATTCCGATTCGGTGAAGCCGGGCTCCTCCGCGTTGGTGGAGTCCGACAAGAGGAGGCGGATGCCCTCGGTGCGGGCAAGCTCCCCCATGCGTGACATGTCGGTGCGCCGGCCGTCGACCGGCTGCAGGTCGATCTTGAAGTCGCCCGAGTGGAGGATCACGCCCTGGGGCGTGTGAAAGGCGATGGCCATGGCCTCGGGGACCGAGTGCGTCACCGGGATGAACTCGACGTCGACGCCGCCGATCTTCACCGTCTCGCCGTCCGCCACCGAAATGAACTTGGTGTGCCCGGACAGGCCGGCCTCGTCAATACGGTGGCGGGCCAGACCGACGGTCAGCTCGGAGCCGTAAATGGGCGCGTGGACCTCACGGAGCAGGAAGGCCAAGCCGCCGGTGTGGTCCTCGTGGCCGTGGGTGAGGACGATGCCGTCCACCCGGTCCTTGCGGTCGTAGAGGTAGGTGAACTCGGGCAGGACCAGGTCGATGCCCGGCATGTCGGGGTCGGGGAACATGATCCCGCAGTCGAGGACCAGAATGCGCCCGTCGACCTCGATGCAGGCGCAGTTCCGCCCGATTTCGCCGAGGCCGCCCAAGAAGACGACACGGACCGGCTTCGGCTGGTTGCCGGACCCGTCCCCTCGTCCGGATCCGCCTGACCTGCCCCCTCGGCTGCGCTCAGCCAAGCGGGGCGACCGTGACCGCAGGTGGCCCGACTGCGGCCAGGATCTTCTGCGCCTGGTTGTCCAGGTCGGGGGTGGAGGCCCCCATGGGCAGACGGCATTGGCCCACCCGCAGTCCCATGGCACGCAGCATCGCCTTGGCGGGCAGCGGGTTGGGGAACTCCTCGGTGGACTCGAAGTCGAAGGAGTCGAGCAGTTCGGCGTTGCCGGCGATGGCGGCGGCCAGGTCGCCCGCCGCGAAGGCGTCGACGACCTTGCGGAGTTGTGGGCCGATCCAGTGGGCGGCGACGCTGACGATCCCGAGGGCCCCGACGGCCATCAGCGGCAGGGTCATGATGTCGTCGCCGCTGTAGATCTCGAAACCGTTGGGCACCTGCGCCGCCAGGTGCGCGGTGCTGGCGGGGTCACCGGCGGCGTCTTTCAGCGCAACGATGTTGGCCACCTCACGGGCGAGCCGGAGCATGGTCGGCGTGGCGATCCGTCGCCCGCTGCGCACGGGAATGTCGTAGAGCATGACGGGGAGGTCGCCCGCGGCCTCGGCCACCGTCCGGAAGTGCTCGAAGATGCCGGCCTGGGAGGGCCGGTTGTAATAGGGCGTGACGAGCAGAATGCCGTCGACGCCCGACGTGGCGGCCGCCTTCGTCATGGCGATGGAGTGCGCCGTGTCGTTGGAGCCCGTCCCGGCGACGACCGGGATCGTGACGGCCTCGGCCACGGCGCGCCAGAGCGCCACCTTCTCGTCGTCGGTCAGCACCGAACTCTCGCCCGTCGAGCCGCTCAGGACCAGCCCGTCGCTGCCGTGCTCGGCCAGCCAGCGGGCCAGGTCGACCGCGGCGGGCAGGTCCAGGGCCCCGTCCTCGTCGAACGGGGTCACCATGGCCGTCACCACCCGCCCGAAGCGGGGCGAGCCCAGCTGCTGCGGCGACTGTTGCTGCTGCGGCGGAGGGCTCATCGCTTGTTCACGCTACCAGCGCTGCCTGGCGCCGACGTGCCCTGCGGCGCCGGGGTGCTCCGTTGCCGAGGCGCTCAGGCGACCTGGCGGTCGGCCGGCGATCCGTCGGCGAACGCGTCCTCGTCCTGAGTGGTGTCGGTCAGGTTCTCGAAGGCAATGGCACCCATTTCGGTGAACTTGGTGCGGAGCCAACCGTCGGCGGCATCGAGCAGACCCAGCTTCTTGAGGTTGGGAACGATCTTGGAGAAGAGCAGGATCTGGAAGTCGTCCCGCTCCGGTGCGGCCTCCATCAGCTTGATCACGTCCTTGGTGGGCACCTCCATGCGCTCCCACACCTCCTGCATGACCAGGCGGTCCTTCATGCGGATGGCCGCCTCGAACGCGAACTCCTGGCGCTCCCGGAGCTCGGCCGCGCTGAGCTCCTTGTAGTACTCCTGCAGGCTGAGCACGCCGAAGGCCACGTGGCGGGCCTCGTCGGCCATGACGTAACGCAGCAGCTTCTTGAGGAGAGGCTCGGTCGTCATCATGTGGATGAAGCCGAAGGCGGCGAGCGCCAGGCCCTCCACCATGATCTGCATGCCGAGGTAGGTCATGTCCCACCGCGAGTCGCCCACGATGTCGTCGAGCAGCAGCCCCAGGTGGGCGTTCATCGGGTAGTGGCCGGAGAGCTTCGTGTCGAGGTACTTCGAGAAGACCTCCACGTGGCGGGCCTCGTCCATCACCTGCGTGGCGGCGTAGTACTTGGCGTCGATCCAGGGGACGGTCTCGACGATCTTCGCCGTGCACAAGAGCGCGCCCTGCTCGCCGTGCATGAACTGGGACAGCAGCCAGTTCTGGTTCTCGACCCCGAACTGCAGGAAGCGCTTCTCGTCCCACTTCTCGAGGACGGTGCCGGCGATCGCCGCCTCGTCCCACTGCATCTGCGCAGGGTTCGCCTCGGCGTTGGCGATGACGACGCGCTCCTGGTCGACCTCAATCGACCAGTCCAGGTCGGTCTGCCCGTTCCACTGGGCCTTCTTGGCCTTCTCGTAGAGCCTGTCGAGCTGGGGCTTGGCGCCCTTCTCGTAGTCCCACGTGAACTCGGCGGGGCAGTTGTCGGCCACACGGTGGAAGCCTTCGACGTCGTATTCGCCGACGAAGTTGAGGACCGCTTCGAGGTCGTTGATCTCTTCCCGACCGATCAGGTCCAGGTTGGACCGGAGCAGGTCCTGGTCGGTGGTGTTCTCGTCGAGTGTGGTCATTGTGCCGCCCCCTTGGTAGCTGTGGTGGAACTCGGTGTGTGTTTGGTTGTGGAAGTGAGAGATGGAGATGAGGCCCCCGCCTCCAGGCGCAGGGCGAGGATGCCGGGCAGGACGAAGGTGCGCACCAGCGCCCGGGTGTCCTCCGGGTCGGCCAGGTCGGCGTGCGGGGAGGGATCCGAGCAGTAGGCCATCACGATGCGCACGGCCCATTCCGCCGCCCGGGACGCCTGCTCGGGCTCGAGCCAGCGGGCGAAGAAGGGAGCGCCGAGGTCGCTGGCCACCCGCATCACCTGGTCGAAACCGCCGAAGGTCACATACGGCAGCACGGTGGCGGGCTCGTGCTCCAACAGGTAGCTCAGCGCCTGGTGATCGCGCAGCCAGCGGGCGGACTCGACCATGCCGGCCACCAGGACGTCCTCGAGGTCGCTCGCCTCGCCCATGACGACGGCCAGGGACGAGAACAGGCGGGCCACTTCGGTCTCGACCACGGCGGCCAGGATCCCCTCCTTGCCCCGGGGGAAGGCCCGGTAGGCGGTGGCACGCGAGAGGCCGGCGGCGCGGGCGATGTCGTCGACCGTCGTCTTGGCGATGCCCTGGCGGGCCAGGCAGGCCAGGGCGCCGTCCACGAGGCGGACCCGGGTCGAGCTGCGATCGTCCGCTCCGAGGTGCCGGACGACACTGTCCCGTGCCCCTTTGAGGGGGCTGCCCTCTAGGGCCTCAGGCCGAATCGCGAATGCACCCACTGGTGAAACAGTATGGCGCTTTCTGTCTCATTGTCAACCAATCACGGGCGGGCAGGGGGCGACAGGAAGCTCAATGGAGCTCAATTGAGATTGAAGTGTCCCGGGGCGATGGAGGTGATGAGCAGCGCCAGGAGGGCCAGCATGGCCACGCTCCCCCCGACGGTCAGCAGCAGGCCGGTCTTGGCGTCCCGGAGGTCACCGGCGTAGTCGTAGAGGAGCCCGAGGACGGCGCCGACGGCGAGGCCGCCGAAGTGGGCCCGCCAGTCGGTGTTGCCCCAGAAGCCGATGACCAGGTTGAGGACCAGCAGGATGGCGACGGGCTGCACCGGCAGTCGGCGGCGCACGCCCACCACGAGATAGGCGCCCAGGACGCCCATGATGGCGCCCGACGCTCCGATCCCGAGCTCGCTGTGCGGGCCGAGGATGTACGAGCCCACGCTCCCGCCCAGGCCGGCCAGCAGGTAGAGAGCGATGAAACGCACTTTGCCCAGCAGCACCTCGAGCGCCGGGCCCACGATGATCAGCGTGATCATGTTGAAGAAGATGTGCTCGAAGCTGGCGTGGAGCCACATGGCGGTGAAGGCCCGGTAGTACTGGTTGTAGGAGTGGATCCCGTCGGGCGACAACCCGTAGCGGGCGATGACGCGGTTGTTGGTCCCGAAGTCCTCGAGGAAGAACACGACCACGTTGATGGCGATGATGACCAGCACGACCGGGGTCGGGTTGGTGGAGCCGACGACGCCGGTCCGGTTGCGACTCGTGTGCGTGAAGGCCGGGACGTGGCGGGAGCGCTTGGCCCCTTCGCGGGTGCACTCGGGGCACTGCCAGCCCACCCGCGCCTCGACCATGCAGTCGGTGCAGATGGGGCGGTCGCAGTGCGCGCACAGCACCGACGCGCCTTTGTCGCCGTGGCGGTAGCACGGCGGCGGGACGGGTGGGGGCTGGGACTGCGGGCAGGTTCGGCGAAGAAGCTCATCGGATGCCGGCCAGGAGTTCGGAGCGGACGAGCAGGGCCACCTGCTCGGGGTCGTTGAGGTCCCAGCGCCCCGGGGAGCTGATGTAGGAGAGCACCATGCGGGCCAGGAAGTCGGCTGCGGCGTCGAGATCGGTGCCTTCGGTCATGCCGTGGCGCACCAGGTACGGGGCCAGGAACTGGGCCACCAGCGTGTGGGTCTGGTCCGCCTCGGTGGACAACCGGGGCAGGAGGATGTCGGGCTCGGTCACCAGGACCCGCTGCAGCACTTCGTGCTCGACCAGGGCGTGGTGGGCGAACATGAGCCCGCGTTCCATCACCTCCTCCAGCGTGTCGGCATCGGAGACCTCGGCGTAGAGGCGTAGGAAGAAGCGCGAGAACTCCCACCCCACCACGGCGGAGAAGAGCTCGTCGCGCCCACCCGGGAAGTAGCGGTACACCGTCGCCCGTGAGACGCCGGCTTCCCGGGCGGCGTCCTCGACCGTCGTCTTGGCGAACCCCCAGCGGGCCACGCAGTCGTAGGTCGCCTGCAGGAGGCGCTCCCGGACGTCTGGGCTCACAGCCCCAGCAACGCCTCGAGGCCCACCGTCAGCCCAGGTCGGCTCGGGACGGCGCGTACGGCCAACAACACCCCGGGCATGAACGAGCGGCGGTCGTACGAGTCGTGCCGCAGGGTCAGGCTCTGGCCCGCGGCACCGAAGATGACCTCCTCGTGCGCCACGAGCCCGGGCAGCCGCACCGAGTGCACGTGGATGCCGTCCGCCGCCGTCGCGCCGCGGGCGCCGGCCAGCACCATGTCGGTGGTCGGGTCCGGGTTCCAGGGCGGGCTGCCGGCGACACGCCGAGCCTCGGCGATGACGGTTGCCGTGTGCATGGCGGTCCCCGAGGGGGCGTCACGCTTGGCGTCGTGATGCAGTTCAATCACTTCGACGCCGTCCATGTGCGGGGCGGCGATCCGGGCCAGGTGCAACAGCAACACCGCGCCGATGGCGAAGTTGGGCACGACGACGACGTTGGCCTTGGCGTCGCTCTCCGCGAAGCGGGCCGCAATGTGGGCCACGTCGGCCTCTGACAGTCCGCTCGTGCCGATCACGGCATGGATGCCCTGGACGGCGTAATGCGTCACGTTGTGACGGACCGCCTCGGCGATGGTGAAGTCGACCACGACGTCGGCGCCAAGGTCGTGCAACGCGTTCACCTCGCCCACGATCGTCAGGCCGCAGGCGTCCGCACCGACGTGGGCGGGGTCGATGGCAGCGACCAGCTCGAGATCGGCCGCCTCGGTGACGGCCCGGCAGACCTCTTGGCCCATGCGACCGCCGGCGCCGACCACACCGACCTTCTGGGGGGATTGCCTGGCCTGGGCCTGCATGGCCCCCAAGCTACCGGGCGGCCAGGGCAGGTTGGTGGGACTCGAAGTGGCTCTCGTCGAAGGGGCCGACCGCGGTCAGCGTGCGCGGCGCGTGCGCCAACTCCTGCGCCACGGCCAGGACGTCGGCTCTCTCGATCCCGTCGATACGAGCGAGGACCTCGTCGACCGTGAGCACCTCACCGTGCAGCAGCATGGACGCGCCGAGGCGGCTCATACGGGCGCCCGAGTCCTCGTTCGAGAGGAGCATTTCGGCACGGAGATTCCCCTTGGCCACGGCCAGCTCCCGGTCGGTCACGCCCTCGGCGGCCAGGAGGTCGAACTCCGCGTTGACGATCTCCAACACCTCGTCGATGTGCTCTGGGGCCGTGCCCAGCACCACGGCCAGCGACCCGCTGTCCTGGTAGGCCGCCCGCTCCGACCACACCGAATACGCCAGGCCCCGCTGTTCGCGCACCTTTTGGAAGAGGCGGCTCGACAGCCCACCCCCAGCACGTGGTTCAGCACCGAGAGGGCCCAGCGCCGCTCGTCGAACCGCGAGACCGAGCGCATGCCGTAGACGAGATGCGCCTGCTCGGTCGAGCGGCGGACGACGTCGAGGGCGACGGTGTCAGGACCCGGAGCCGTCCTGGTCTGTGCGGCGCCGGGGCTGGCGCCGGCACCGTTATCGCCCGGGACGCCGGCAAAGCGCTGCTCCAACTCGGCCGCCGCCGCCTCGTGCGTGCAGTCGCCGGCGACCGAGACCACCATGTTGGTCGGCCGGTAGTGCAGGTCGAAGAAGGCCCGGATGTCGTCGCGGTCGATGCGCTGCACCGATGACGCGGTACCCAGGGTGTCGCGCCCGAGGGCGTGCCCGGGGAAGAGCGCCGCCTGCCACCGCTCCCCCGCCAGGTCGGCCGGCTCGTCGGCGTGCATCAAGATTTCGTCGAGGATGACCGTGCGCTCGGCCTCGATGTCCTCGGGGCGCAACGCCGGCGCCCACATGATGTCGCTCAGGATGTCGAGCCCGAGTGACAGGTGCTCGGAGAGCAGCCGCACGTAGAAGCTCGTGTACTCCTTGGTCGTGAACGCGTTGCAGTCGCCCCCGACCTCGTCGAGCTCCTCGGCGATCGCCGCGGCGGATCGTCGCTCGGTCCCCTTGAAGAGGAGGTGCTCCAGGAAATGTGACGCCCCGGCGAGCTCGCCGGGCTCGTCACGCGACCCGGTGCCGACCCAGTAGGCGACTGCGACCGAGCGGACATCCGCCATGGTCTCGGTGACCAGGCGGATGCCGCACGGCAGTACAGATGTTTCGATCAACGACGGCGCGAGCGCCCACGCGAGGGGCGGTTGCCGCCGGGGCGGTCACCGCGATCGCCGCGGTCACTGCCGCCGTCGGCCGCACCCGGACCGAGGTCGCCCAGGTCCGCCACCAGCTCGGCCTCGAAGGCGTCCTCGAACGATGTCCCGTCGGCTGTCCGCGCCGGTGCGGGCGACGAACTCGACGAGACGACGACCCTCGGTCGCCGTTGCCCGAGTCTGAGCTCGAACCGGAGCTCGAACCCGAACCGTTGCCGCCCGAACGCGAACCCGAGCCGGAGCCGGAGCCGGAGTCACCGCCGGAGCCGCCGCCCTCAGGGGCGGAGGCCAGGGACAGCGACACCTTGCCCTGGGGGTCGATGTCGTCGACACGCACCTCGACGGGCTGGCCCAGCGACAACACGTCCTCGACGTTGTTGATCCGCTTGCCACCGGCCAGGGACGACAGCTTCGAGATGTGCAGCAGGCCGTCCCGGCCCGGCAGCACGTTCACGAAGGCACCGAACTTGGTGATGTTGACCACCTTGCCCGGGTAGATGGCGCCGACGTCGGCGGTGGGCGGGTCGAGGATCAGCGAAATGCGACGACGGGCCTCCTCGACCGCGTTGCCGTCCTTGGCGCCGATCGTCACCGTGCCGACCACACCGTCGTCGTCGACGGCGATGTCCGCACCGGTCTCCTGCTGCAGGGTGTTGATGACCTTGCCCTTGGGCCCGATGACCTCACCGATCTTGTCGATCGGGATCTCCATGGAGACGATCTTCGGGGCACTGGCGGCCACGTGGTCACGCGGCTCGGCGATGGCCCCGGCCATGACGTCGAGGATCAAGAGCCGGGCTTCCTTGGCCTGCAGCAACGCCTTGGCCAGCACGTCGGCCGGGAGGCCGGCGATCTTGGTGTCGAGCTGGAGCGCCGTCACGGCGTCGGCCGTGCCGGCCACCTTGAAGTCCATGTCGCCGAAGGCGTCCTCGGAACCGAGGATGTCGGTCAGCGTCACGTACTTGCCCTCGTCGTAGACGAGGCCCATGGCGATGCCCGCCACCGGCGCCCGCAGGGGCACACCGGCCGCCATCAGCGACAGCGTCGAACCGCAGACCGAAGCCATGGAGGTCGAGCCGTTCGAGGCCAGCACGTCGGACACCACACGCAAGGTGTAGGAGAAGTCCTCGACGGGCGGCACGACCGGCAACAGCGCCCGCTCGGCCAGCAGGCCGTGCCCGATCTCGCGGCGCTTCGGACCGCGCATGAAGCCGGTCTCACCGGTGGAGAAGGGCGGGAAGTTGTAGTGGTGCATGTAGCGCTTGTGGTCGACGGGGGTGATGGTGTCGAGCTGCTGCTGCATGCGGGGCATGCCCAGCGTCGTGACGTTGAGCACCTGGGTCTCGCCGCGCTGGAAGAGCGCCGAGCCGTGCGCCGTCGGGAGCAGGTCGATCTCGGCCGAGAGCGGGCGGATGTCGGCGATGCCACGACCGTCCACGCGGACGCCGTCCTCGACGATGCTCTTGCGCACCAGCTTCTTGGTCAGCGAGCGGATGGCTCCCTTGACCTCGCCCGCCCGGTCGGCGAACTCGTCGCCGAGGGCGGCACGGATCTCCTCGCCGGCGGCGTCGAGCGCGGCGTTGCGCTCGGCCTTGCTCCGGACCAGGTTGGCCTTGGCGATGGGGTCGGTGCCGACCGCCTCCACCCGGGCCCACACGTCGTCCTGGTAGTCGCTGAACGTGGAGAAGGGGATCGTGACGATGGGGCCCCGTACGGCCGTGTAGGACGCCACCAGTTCACGCTGCAGGTTGATGGCCTCACGGATCCACGTCTTGGCCGCTTCGAGGCCCGACGCCAGGACTTCCTCGGTCACCTTCGGGGCGCCCTCGTCGTAGTACGACCACGACTTCTCGGTCCCGCCGGCCTCGACCATCATGATGGCGATGTCGGTGTCGGCGTCCTCGGTGAGGGCACGGCCGGCCACGACGAGCTCGAAGGTCGACTCCTCGCCTTCTTCGAAGGTGGGGTGCGGGATCCAGGTGCCCTCGGTCGTGAAGGCGACCCGCACGGCGCCGATGGGGCCGTCGAAGGGGATGCCCGAGAGCATCAATGCGGCCGACGACGCGTTGATGGCCAGCACGTCGTGCGGGTTCACCTGGTCGGCGCCGATGATCGTCCCGACGACGTGGACCTCGTTGCGGAATCCGTCGGGGAACGACGGCCGCAGCGGACGGTCGATCAGGCGGCAGGTCAGGATCGCCTGGTCCGAGCTCTTGCCTTCACGACGGAAGAACGAGCCGGGGATTTTGCCGGCGGCGTAGGTCCGCTCCTCAATGTCGACGGTGAGGGGGAAGAAGTCCGCCCCCTCCCGCACGTGCCGGGCCGCGGTGGCCGTGGCCAGCAGGACGGTGTCGCCGATGCGGGCGACAACGGCCCCGTCGGCCAGTTGGGCGAGTTTCCCCGCCTCGAATGACATGGTTCGGTCGGTCCCGCTGATCGGGGCCGACACGGAAATGGCGTCAGCCATGATGCTCCTCGTGTCTCGGGGGCATCTTCGTTTCTGGTTCCCAGTAGTCGACCACCTCGAACCCGAAGTGAGCGGCGACTGGCAGCCAGCTGGCTGAAGACGCCCGGTTCTGTGGTGCTGCTGCTGCCGCTACCTTCTGATGCCGAGTCGGCCGATGATGGTGCGGTAGCGCTCGACGTCGTTCTTGCGGACGTAGTCGAGCAGCCGGCGGCGCTGGCCGATGAGCTTCATCAGGCCGCGCCGGGTGTGGTGGTCCCCCTTGTGCTCCTTCAGGTGCTCAGTCAGGTGGTTGATCCGGCCCGACAACAGGGCTATCTGCACCTCAGGAGAGCCGGTGTCACTTTCGTGCAACCGGTACTCGGAGATGGTGGCCTGCGTGTCGGGCATGAAAAAAGAACCTCGAAGAGCTTGTCGGAGTGTGGCGGGAACCTCTCCCAGCCGCCCAATATCGTAGCAGCCGCCCGCTGATCTGGGGCGATCAGGCCTGATCAGCCGAGGCGAGCACCTTCTCGGTCGCCTCGACGTCGGCCCGCATCTGGGCGATCAGGGCCTCCACCGAGTCGAAACGCTGCTCGTCCCGGAGACGGTGGGCGAACGAGACCCGGGCCGGCTCCCCGTAGAGATCGCCGTCGAAATGGAGCAGGTAGGCCTCCACCAGGACCTCGGCGGTGCCCGGCTCGTAGAAGGTCGGGCGCCGGCCGACGTTGATCGCTGCCTGGTGGAGAGAACCGTCAGCCCGCCGGTAGTGCCCGGCGTAGACAGCATCGGCGGGCAGGGCAATGTCATCGGCCACAGCCAGGTTGGCGGTCGGGAAGCCCAGCTCAGGGCCACCGCGGCCGTCGCCGTGCACCACGATGCCCCGCACCTCGTGGGGGCGCCCGAGCAGCTGGGCCGCCTCCTCGACGTCGCCCTCGGCCAGGAGGGCCCTGATGCGGGTCGAGGACACGGCGTCGTGCCCGTCGCCGGTGAGGCCGACCCCGACGACCTCGAAGCCGTAGTGGCCGCCGAGGCGGCGCAGGAGCTCGACGTTGCCCCGCCGGCCGTGGCCGAAGTGGAAGTCCTCGCCGACGACGACGAGGCGGGCCGACAGTTGGTCGACCAGCACCTCCTTGACGAAGTCCTCGGCCGACTCCTCGGCCCGGGCCAGGTCGAAGGGAATGACCACGGTGCGGTCGATGCCGCAGTCGGCCAGCAGCTCCAGCTTCTGCTCGAGGCCGGTCAGCTGCTTGGGCGCCGACTCGGGACGCACCACCGCGGCGGGATGGCGGTCGAACGTGACGACCACGGTCTGGAGGCCGGCGGCGGCCGCCCGCGCCGAAAGGTCACGCAGCAGGGCGCGGTGCCCGAGGTGGACCCCGTCGTAGGCCCCGATCGTGACGGCGGTTCCTTCACCGGGCGGCATCGCGACCGAGGGTAGTCGGGCGTCCGTCACTCGCTGCGCTGGTCGGGGTCGGCGGATGGTCGGCGGCGGCAGCGGCCGCCGGCATCGGCGGCGGCGGCTGGTCGGCGGCATGGCTCTGGTCGGCATCGACCGGCCCGGCCAGCATCACGGTTTCGCCCGGCCCGGCGAGGACCACGGCGGGGCGGATGCGGTCGCTGCCCGTCGCCTCGTAGACGGCGAGCAGCTCCCCCGCCTCGTCGAGCATGGCCCAGGGACCGTCGCCCACGGCACCGAGCGGGACGCGGTCGAGCGGCAGACCCGTGCGGATGGCGGCCGCGGCGTCCGGCGGCACGGTGACGGCGTCCATGTCGCGCATGGCCTGCGCCGGGGTGAGGACGTCGTCGGGGCCGATGGCGTCGAGTGGGTGCATCTCGGGGCCGCCGAACGAGCCGATGCGGGTGCGTCGCAGGTTCGTGACGTGGGCGTCGCCGCCCAGTGCCCGCCCCAGGTCCTGCGCCAGCACGCGGATGTACGTCCCCGACGAGCACACCACCTCGGCGCGGTAGACACCCGGCTGCGACGGGTCCGGCGCTGTGTCGAAGCGGGTCACGGTGACGGTCCGGGCCGGGCGATCGACCTCAATGCCCTGGCGGGCCAGCTCGTGCAGGCGGCGGCCGCCCACCTTCACGGCCGACACCATGGGCGGCACCTGCTCGATCTCGCCGGTCAACCCGGCCGCGGCGGCGGCCACGTCGTCGGGGGTGACGTGGCTCATGTCGTAGGTGGCGACGACCTCACCGGAGGCATCGAGCGTGGATGTCGCCGTGCCCAGCACAATGTCCGTCGTGTAGGTCTTGGGCAGCGGCGTGAGGAAGCGCATCAACCGGGTCGCCCGGCCCAGCCCGACCAGCAGCACGCCCGTGGCGTCCGGGTCGAGCGTGCCGGCGTGGCCCACCCTGCGCTGGCCGAAGATGCGGCGGCACCGGGCCACCACGTCGTGCGAGGTCCAGCCGGCCTCCTTGTCGACCACCACCAGGCCGGTGACGCTCGCCGGCGCTGGCGCTGGCCCTGGCGCCGGCTCTCGGCCTGCCTCCGGCTCACGACTCCCGGTCACGACTCCTCGGCCGGGGACTCCCCCTCGTTGCCGGTCGTTCGCCTGGTTCGGGTCGTTCGAGCTCTGCAGACCCCGCAGCAACTCCTCCACCCGCGAGCCCGCGGCAATGGCGGGGTCGGCCTTGAAGGTGAGGCGTGGCGTGCGCTTGATCGTCATCTGGGCCCCGACAGTGCGCTGCAAGTGCACCCGGCGCTCCTCGAGCACCACCGCCGTTGCTTCCTCGAGCGTCGCCAGATACACCGTGGCCGTGCGCATGTCAGGCGCCGCGTCGACCGAGGTCACCGTCACCATGGGCAACTCGTCGGCGTCGGCGAGCCGCTCGAGCTCGTCCGCCAGTACCTGCCGCAACACCTGGTTGACCCGTAGGACACGCGGGTATGTCGCCGTGCGCCGTCTCACCGCTCAGCTCCTCACTGGAAACACGATCAGGAACAACAACCAGCAACTCGACCAACGACCAGAAGCAGAACAACCGAACCGGCCACGGCCCACGCCGGCCCAAGCCGGCCCGGCCCACGCCAGCGGCTCAGGTCCTGGCGATCTCCCGCTCGTCGTACGTCTCAATGATGTCGCCGTCCTTCAGGTCCTGGAAGTCCGACAGCCCGATGCCGCACTCGAAGCCCGAGGCCACCTCGCGCACGTCGTCCTTGAAGCGGCGCAGGGAGTTGATGGCGCCCTTCCAGATGATCGTGCCGTCGCGCAGGAAGCGGACCTTCGAACCACGGGTGATCTTGCCGTCGCGGACGTAGCAACCGGCCACGGCGCCGATCCGGGGCACCCGGAACACCTCGCGCACCTCGGCCTCGCCGGTGACGACCTCCTCGTAGAGGGGAGAGAGCAGGCCGAGCATGGCCGCCTCAATGTCCTCGAGCAGCTTGTAGATGATTTCGTAGGTGCGGATCTCGACGTCGGACGACTCGGCCAGGTCACGCGAGCGCTTGTCCGGGCGCACGTTGAACCCGATGATGGTGGCGTTGGACGCCGCCGCCAGCTGCACGTCGTTCTCCGTGATGCCGCCGATGCCGCGCAGGACGAAGCTCAACTTCACGTCGTCGCGTTCCAGCCGCTTCAGCGAATCGGTCACCGCTTCCAACGAGCCCTGCACGTCGGCCTTCAGCACGATGTTCAGCGTGGCCGTCTCGCCGCGCGAGATCTGCTCGAAGAGGTCCTCGAGCTTGGCCCCGGCCCCCGCCACGGGCTTGTGGCCCGACAGCCGGAAGCGCTGGACCCTCGCCTCACCCAACGTGCGGGCCCGGGCCAGGTCCTTGGCGCCGCGCATCTCGTCACCGGCGTGCGGCGGCTCCGAGAAGCCCAGCACCTGCACCGGTGTCGAGGGCAGCGCCTCCTTGATGTGGTCGCCCCGGTCGTCCACCAGCGCCTTGACCTTGCCCCAGGCGGGGCCGGCCACGACGGGGTCGCCGACACGCAGCGTGCCCTGCTGCACGATGACCGTGGCCACCGGGCCACGACCGGCCTCTAGGTTGGCCTCGAGCACGACGCCGCGGGCCTCGCCCTCGACCCGTGCGGTCAGCTCCTCGACCTCGGCCACCAGCACGATCTGCTCGAGCAGGCCCTCAATGTTGGTCCCCTGCAGTGCGGAGACCTCGACCACAATGGTGTCGCCGCCCCAGGCCTCGGGCACCAGCCCGCGCTCGGAGAGCTGCTGCAGCACACGCGACGAGTCGGCGTCGGGCCGGTCCATCTTGTTGACGGCCACGATGATCGGGACGTCGGCCGCCTTGGCGTGGTCGATGGCCTCAATGGTCTGGGGCATCACACCGTCGTCGGCCGCCACCACCAGGATCACGATGTCGGTGGCCTCGGCGCCACGGGCGCGCATGGCCGTGAAGGCGGCGTGGCCCGGGGTGTCGATGAAGGTGATGCGCTGGTCGTTCCAGACGACCTGGTAGGCGCCGATGTGCTGGGTGATGCCGCCGGCCTCCCCCGCCACGACGTCGGTCGAACGGATGCGGTCGAGCAGCAGGGTCTTGCCGTGGTCGACGTGGCCCATGACGGTGACGACCGGCGGACGCGGCCGCTGGTCGGAGTCGTCCTCCTCGTCCTCGTCCTCGAAGTAGCGGGCCAGGAGCTCGGCTTCCTGCTCCTCGCCGGGGTCGACCAGCCGGATGTCGGCGCCGATCTCCGCCCCGAAGAGCTCGATCATGTCGTCGGTCAGCGACTGGGTGGCCATGACCATCTCGCCCTGCAGCAGCAGGAAGCGCACGATGTCGCCGGCGCTGCGGTTCAGCTTGGGGCCGAGGTCACGGGCCGTGGAGCCGCGCTCAATGATGATCTCGCCGTCGGGGACCGGAGCCGTCGACGGCTGGTACGTGGTGAGCTGCGTCGGCTCGAGCTCTTCGAGATTGCGCCGACGTCGGCGGGCCCGCCGTTGGGGGGGCCGCCGCCCCGGCATGCCGCCACGACCTCCTGGCGGCGGGGCACCGGTCGGGGCTCCACCACCGGGTCGGCCGGCGAAGCCGCCACCGCCACCGGCGGGACGGCCTCCGTAGCCACCGCCGGCAGGACCGCCGGTCCCGGCGGGACGGCCGGCACCACCGGCGGGACGGCCGCCGGTGCGCTGGGGGTAGGAACCACCCGGACGTGAAGGGGGCGCGGTGGCACGGCGCCCGCCCATGCCGGGCGGGGGCGGAATCGGTCGGCCACTCGGACCGAGGGGCGGGCGCGTGCCCGGGGGCGGGGGCACGGGCTTGCCGGAGGGGCTCGAGCGGCGGACGGGCGCGCGCGTGAGGGTGCCGCGGCGTCGGGCGGGGCCGCTGCTGCAGCTTCGGCCGTCGTCGACGCTTGCGCCGGGGCCGGGGTCGGGGCCGCCGCCGCGGGTGCGACGGCGAGGCTGCGTGGCGCTGCCAGGGGCTGCGGACGGAGCCGGAGCCTGCGCGGGAGCGGCGGTCGGGGCCGGAGCTGGGGCTGCGGCCGCGAGCCGGAGCCGGAGCTGCGCGGCGGGAGCGGCCGCCGGCGCCGGTCGGGCCGCCACCGGGGACTGCGCCGGTCGGGACGGAGCGGGAGCCTGCACCGGGGCGGACTGCGCGGCCGGCGCCGAAGAGGGCGACGGCGCCGCGGGAGGCGGCGTCGGGCGACTGCTGCTGATCAGACGGGGCGAGCGGGCCGGTGGCTCGCCGGCGGCCGGGGCGGCGACCCGGTCACCCGCAGCAGCGGCGGCCGGGAGCCGACGCCGGGCGGGCTGGAGCACTGGTCGCTCCCGAGCTGCTGCTCGAGACCGAGGTGAGCGGTCGGCGCGGCGCCTCGCCGGCGCCGCCCTCGTCCCCATCGGTGGAAGGAGGAGCCGACTTGGCGGCCTTGGTGGACTTGGCCGCCTTCTTCGCCGGGGCGGGCTCGTCGGGCTGGACGGGGCGGCGCAGACCCTCGGCGTCGGCCTTGCGGCGGACGCGGTCGGCCTGCGCATCCTCAATGGAGGACGAGTGACTCTTGACCCCGATCCCGAGGGAAAGGGCCAGCTCCAGCCCCTCCTTGTTGGAGAGACCGAGCTCTTTGGCCAGCTCATAGACGCGAATCTTCTTCGGCAAGTGGTTCTCTTTGTCCTTGATTTGTGTTGGGGCGCGGCGTCAACCCAGCCCCCTATCCTCGCACATCAGGTGTAGGGCGCTCCCACGCCCCACCCAGGTGCATCTGCAACTGCTGCAGGTCGTCGGGCCCGATGGCCGCCCGGAAGGCCCGCTCGAAGCCGTGCCTGCGCACCGCATCGTCCAGGCAGCCGGGCGAGTCCCGGCACAGCCAGGCCCCTCGGCCCGCACCGTGCCTGTCCACCGACAGGGCCCCGCCCGGAAGCCGGACGATTCGGATCAGCTGGTCGGCCGGCAGGGCATTCCGGCAACCGACACAGGTCCGTGTCGGCGTTATGCGTCTGCCTCTTCGGACACCTCGGACGACCTCGACGACCTCTTCGACCTCGCCGTCCTTGGTCACCACCACGACCTCTTCGACGGTGACCTCACCATCGGCGGATTCGGTCACCGCGATGTCGTCGATGATGACTTCCCCGTCGGGGGTCTCGGTGACCACGACATCCTCGACCGTGACGCTCCCGTCGGCGGACTCGGTCACCACGACGACCTCCTCGGCGGGGTCCTCGGCCTGGTGCGTCCACTCCTCGGCCGACATGGCCTCGCCGCCTTCGGCCGGCTTCCAGACCAGCTCGCCCTTCTCGTCCTCGATCCACTCGCCCTCGGCCCAGTCCTCGCCGCCGTAGCCGGCCTCTTCCTCGGCCAGCTGGGTCTCGCTCTTGATGTCGATGCGCCAGCCGGTGAGGCGCGCCGCCAGGCGGGCGTTCTGCCCTTCCTTGCCGATGGCCAGGGAGAGCTGGAAGTCGCTCACGATGACGGTGGCGGTGCCGGTCTCCTCGTCGAGGCGCACCTCGCGCACACGGGCCGGAGCCAGCGCGTTCTGAATCAGCTCGACGGGGTCGTCCGAGAACGGGACGACGTCGACGCGCTCGCCGCGCAGCTCGTTGGTGACCATGCGCACGCGCGAGCCGCGGGCGCCGACACAGGCGCCGACGGGGTCGACGTTGGGGTCGTTGGACCAGACCGCGATTTTGGTGCGGTGACCGGGCTCGCGGGCGGCCGCCTTGATCTCGACCACACCGGAGCCGATTTCGGGCACCTCGAGCTCGAAGAGCCGCTTGATCAGGCCGGGGTGGGTCCGGCTGACCACGATCTGCGGGCCCTTGGTGGTCTTGCGCACCTCGACGATGTACGCCTTCAGGCGGGCACCGTGCTCGTAGCGCTCGTAGGAGACCTGCTCGGCCTGGGGCAGCAGGGCCTCGACCTTGCCCAGGTCGAGCAAGGTGTAGCGGTTGTCCGTCTGCTGCACGATCCCGGTGACGATGTCACCCTCGCGCCCGGCGTACTCCTCGTACTTCATGTCCCGCTCGACCTCGCGGATGCGCTGCAGGATCACCTGCTTGGCCGTCTGCGCGGCAATGCGCCCGAAGTCGTCCGGCGTGTCGTCCCACTCGCGGACGACCTCGCCCTCCTCGTTGAGCTCCTGCCCGTAGACGCGGATCTCACCCGAGTCGGGGTCGATGGTGACGACCGCTTCCTCCGCCGCGTCGGGGCGGCGCTTGTAGGCCGCCACCAGCGCGTTGGCGAGGGCGTCGAGCAGCGTCTCGACCGAGATCCCCTTGTCGCGCGCGATCTGACCCAGCGCGTCCAGGAATTCGAAATTGGTCTTGCTCATTGCCGCTTCACCCTCTCGCTCTTCTCGTTCGTCGAGCTCTTTCGTCTCGTTCTTCTCGCTCTTGGTCTTCCGGGGCTCGGGCCCCCACTCGAACACCGTGCGCGCCCGCTCAATCTGGTCGTAGCCGATGCGCAGCTCGCCGTCGGGCACCTCGGGGCCGACCAGCGTGCAGCCCGTCTCGTCCGCTGCCTGGAGCGTCCCGGTCACGCGCCGCACGTTGGCCGTCCCGGCGTCCATCCGGATGGTCACCTTGTCCCCCACCGCCTTGGCGAAGTGCGCCGGGGTGCGGAGCCGCCGCTCGAGCCCCGGGCTCGAGACCGACAGGGTGTAACGGCCCGGAAAGGGGTCGATGTCGTCGAGGGCGGCCGAGACGTCGCGGGTGGCCTCACCCAGCTCGTCGAGGTTGATGCCCCCCTCGCGATCGACGAACACCGTCAGCTGGGCCCCGTTGAGCTCCAGGTCGACCAGATCGAGCCCACGGGCCTGGAGGATGGGCGACAGCGCGTTCGTCAGCGTGTCCGTACTGCTGCCACTGCTGCGCATGGCCGTCACCTCCTCTCCTGGTCGTGATCCTGATCATCGTCCTGACATGTCCCCGCAAAGCGAAAGCGTGGGCCGCAGCCCACGCTTCAACGAGGTACTGATCTTCAAAAATGGACAGCAGGAGGGATTATAGCAATTCCGGGACTAATAGGACCGGGCCACAACGGCCACGAGATCGTCCTCGGGGTCGCCGGGCCCGGCCAGCGAGCCGTCGGGCCGTTGCAGGCACCGGATGGACAGCGCCTTCTGGGCCAGGCGGTCCTCCCCGTCGGGACCGAGCGCCCCCAGGGGGACCCGGGCGAAGCCGACGAGGCCCGCCTCGGTGGCCTCCTCGAGTGACGCGGCATCCACCGTCCTGGCGTCGCGGGCCGCCGTGGCCTCCGCCAGGAGGTCGGGCCCGACCGCCTGCAGAATGGCGGACACCGTGCCCGCCACGGCGCCCAGCGCCGCGTTCTGCTTCTCCCGGGTGTGGCGGGTGACCACGGTCACGTTGCCCTCGGCCAGGTCGCGCGGGCCGACCTCGACCCGGACCGGCACGCCTTTGAGCTCCCAGGCCACGCTGCGCCGGCCGAAGCTGGTGTCGGTGCGGGCATCGAGGCGGACCCGGTGCCCGGCCGCCGTGAGCTCGGCCACCAGCGCGTCGGCCGCCGCTCCCACTTCGGGGCTGTCCTTGACCACCAGCACCACCACCTGGGAGGGGGCGAGCGCCGGGGGCAGGCGCAGGCCGAAGTCGTCGCCGTGGGCCATGACGAGCGCGCCGATCGAGACGGGTGGACACCCCCCACGAGGTCTGCCACACGTACTCGTTGCGTGCCCTCGGCGGTGGCGAAGGTGATGTCGAAGGGCCGCGGCGAAGTTCTGCCCCAGCTCGTGGCTGGTGCCCATCTGCAGCGCCTTGCCGTCGCCCATCATCCCCTCGGTCGTCCAGGTGCGCGTGGCCCCGGCGAAGCGCTCGCGCGCCGTCTTGTGGCCCGTGAGCACCGGCACGCTCAGCACGTCGACCATGGTCGAGAGGTAGACGTCGTTGAGGATGCGCAGCGCGTAGGCCTGCGCGTCGGCCTCGGTGGCGTGGGCCGTGTGCCCCTCCTGCCACAGGAACTCGGTCGTGCGCAGGAACAGCCGGGGGCGCAGCTCCCAGCGCACCACGTTGGCCCACTGGTTGATGAGCAGCGGGAGGTCGCGGTGGCTCTGCACCCACTTGGAGAAGAAGCTGTTGATCACCGTCTCGCTGGTGGGGCGGACGACGAGCGGCTCCTCGAGCTCCTTGCCGCCGCCGTGCGTGACCACGGCGAGCTCGGGCGCGAACCCCTCCACGTGCTCGGCCTCGAGCTTCAGGAAGGACTCGGGGATGAAGAGCGGGAAGTAGGCGTTCTCGGCGCCGGCCGCTTTAATGCGGCGATCGAGCTCGGACTGCATGAGCTCCCAAATGCCGTACCCCCACGGCCGGATCACCATGGTGCCGCGGGCGGGGCCGTTGTCGGCCATTTCGGCGCCGGCGATCACCTCTTGGTACCAGCGCGGGAAGTCCTCTTCGCCGCGTGACGATCGCACCCTTGGCCATGGGTGCGCAGGCTACTGGCCGGTGTCGCCCTCGCTGTGACGGCGGATGAGCTCGACCTTGGCCGCCGAATGGTTGGGATCGGCGCCCGTCGAGTCGAGCAGGGCGAGCCGATCGGCCTCCGCCTCGGCCTCGGCGCTCTCGTCGGCCTGGGCCAGGCGCGCCTCGACCCCTTCGGCCACCAGACGCTCCGCCTCGTCGACCAGTGCCTGCACCATGTCGGCCTCGGGCACGACGCGGATGATCTTGCCGCGGATGAACAGGTGGCCCTTCTGCTTGCCGGCGGCGATCCCGATGTCGGCCTCGCGCGCCTCACCCGGCCCGTTGACCACGCAACCCATCACGGCCACCTGAATGGGCAGGTTGAGCTTCTCGAGCGCCTCCTGGGCCTCCTTGGCCACGGCGATGACGTCGACCTGCGCCCGGCCGCACGACGGGCAGGCGATGAGGTCGAGCCCCTTGCGCTCGCGGAGGCCGAGCGACTCGAGCAGCTGGCGGCCGGCCCGGGCCTCCTCGACCGGGTCGGCGGTGAGCGAGAAGCGGATGGTGTCGCCGATGCCCTCGGCCAGCAGGGTGCCGATGCCGGCGGTGCCCTTGACCAGGCCGGCCGGCGGCGGCCCGGCCTCGGTCACGCCGAGGTGCAGCGGGTGGTCGAAGGTCTCCGAGGCCAGCCGGTAGGCCGCGATCATGAGCGCCACCGAGGACGCCTTGACCGAGATCTTCACGTCGGTGAAGTCGACCTCCTCGAAGTAGGCCAGCTCGTTGCGGGCCGACTCCACCAGCGCCTCGGGCGTGGCGCCGCCGTACTTCTTGTAGAGGTCGGGGTGCAGTGACCCGGCGTTGACCCCGATGCGGATCGGCACGCCGCGGTCGCGCGCCTCGGCGGCCACCTGCTTGATCTCGGCCTCCTTGCGCAGGTTGCCCGGATTGAGGCGCAGGCCCTGCACGCCCGCCTCGAGCGCGGCCAGCGCCATCTCGTGGTGGAAGTGGATGTCGGCCACGATCGGCACGGGCGAGCGCGGGACGATGTGGGCCAGGCCCTCCGCCGCCGCCTCCTCGTTGCAGGTGCAGCGCACGATGTCGGCGCCGGCGGCGGCGAGGGCGTAGATCTGGGCCAGCGTGCCGTCGACGTCCGCCGTCTTGGTCGTCGTCATCGACTGCACGGTGACCGGCGCGTTGTCGCCGATGGGCACCCCGCCCAGCGTGATGCGGCGGGTCGGGCGGCGCGGTGTCAGGAGCGAGGAGGAGAGCTCCACGGTCAGTGCGGTATCTGGAGCGGATGCGTGATGTCCAAGAAGATGCCCGCGAAGACGAAGATCAAGAGGAACGCGATGAAGGCCGCCGCGATGGGGAACAGCTTGGTGATGTCGGCCCGGTAGTAGGGCTGCCCCTTCTTGGTGCGGATCCACTCGTAGGCCGCGACGGCGACGTGCCCACCATCCAACGGGATCATCGGCAGCATGTTCAGGATGCCGAAGACGATGTTGATGGCGATCAGCAGCATCAGCACCGACGCCAGGCCCGCCTGCTCGGACTGCGCGCCGAGGCTGGTGATGCCGATGAGGGAGACGGGGCGCGGCGCCGAGCCCGGGTTGTTCACCGCGTTCTGGGCGTCCTTCGAGTTGGTCACCTGGTGGAAGATGGAGGCCAGGCCGCTCGGCGAGAAGGTCTGGCCGAGCCCGACGACCTCCTGATCGGTCACGTTCCACATCGTCGAGATCGCCGCCCCGGGGCTGGCGAGCGCCGAGACGGACTTGGTGGCGTAGCCCCCGGTGGTGAAGCCGAGGTACCCGTGCTTGCTCGAGGGCGCTGGCCGCCGACCTTGATCCCCTTGCCGCTCTCCGGCGTGGCCGTCAGGTGGATGAGCTTGCCGTCGCGCTCGACGCCGATGGTCAGTGGCTTGCCGGTGTTGCGGGCGATGATGTCGGTCACGCCGGTCGGTGTCCGTGAACGCCTTGCCGTCGATGGAGACGATGACGTCCCCGGCCTTCAGGCCGGCCAGCGCGGCCGGCGTCGTCTTGCCGGCCCAGTGGTCGAGGGACTGCACCTTCAGGTTGTTCGTCGACTGCCCGAAGGTGAGGACCAGGATGAGCGCCAGGACGAAGGCGATGAGGAAGTGCATGGCGGAGCCGGCCGAGGCGACGATGATCCGCTGGTGGAACGGCTGCTGGCGGTAGGCCCGGGCCTCGTCCTCCTCGGGCACCTCCTCGGTGGAGGTGAACCCGGTGATGCGCACGTACCCGCCGGCGGGGATGGCCTTGACCCCGTACTCGGTCTCGCCCCTGCGGACGGACCACAGCCGGGGCCCGAAGCCGACGAAGTACTCGGTCACCTTCATGCCGGCCCGCTTGGCCGTGATGAAGTGCCCGAACTCGTGCAGCATCACGATGGCGAAGAGGATGGCGATGAAGAGCAGCAGGTAGCCCCAGCCCAGGGCGATGAAGGCCGCCGTGATGAGGACGAGGGCGACGACGAGCTGGATCACCCGCGACGGGTTGGCTTCCTCGGGCGGCGAGTCCGGCTCGGGAGACGCGTCCGCCGCCGGCGCCTCCTTCTCCGTGAGGGTCATAGCAACTTCAGGCTACTTGCCGCCACCCAGGGCCAGGCGTCGGTCCAGCGCCAGGCGGGCCCGGGCCCGGGCGGCGGCATCGGCCGCCAGCACGGCGTCCACCTCGTCCACCTGGTCGTCCACCCAGCCCTCCATGGTCTCGGCCACCACGTCGGCGATGCCGCCCCAGGGCAGGGCGTTGCCCAGGAAGGCCTCGACCGCGACCTCGTTGGCGGCACTGAGCCAGGCCGGGGCCGAGCCGCCGCGCCGGCCCGCCTCGTAGGCCAGGTCGATGCAGCGCGAAGACGGCGCGGTCGGGCGGCTCGAAGGTCAGGGTCTGCGGGCTCGGACCAGTCGAGCGCGCCGAACGGCGTGGCGGCACGGTCGGGCCAGCCCAGGGCGTACCCGATGGGCAGGCGCATGTCGGGGTTGGACAGCTGCGCCAGCGTCGACCCGTCGCGCAGCTCCACCATGGAGTGCACGATCGACTGCGGGTGCACGACGATGTCGATCCGGTCGTAGCCGATGCCGAAGAGCTCGTGCGCCTCAATCACCTCGAGGCCCTTGTTCATGAGCGTCGAGGAGTCGATGGTGATCTTCGGCCCCATCGACCACGTCGGATGGGCCAGCGCGTCGGCCACGGTGACGGCGCGGAGCCGCTCGGCCGTGAAGCCGCGGAAGGGACCACCCGATGCGGTGAGCAGCAGGCGGGCCACGTCCGTGCTGGCGTGCACCGCGGCCAGGCACTGGTGCACGGCGCAGTGCTCGGAGTCCACCGGGACGATCTCGGCCCCCGGCGTGCGGCGCGCCTTCTGCACGACGGGCGCGCCGGCGATCAGCGACTCCTTGTTGGCCAGCGCCAGCCGCTTGCCGGCCTCGAGCGCGGCCATGGTGACCGGCAGGCCGGCGAAGCCCACCACCGCGTTGAGCACGACGTCGGACGCCTGCGCGGCGGCGACCATGCCCTCCTCACCCACCATGACCTCGGTGCCGGCGGGGACGCCGTCACGCACCTCGGCGTAGCGGGCCGGGTCGCCGATGACGACCAGGGCGGGACCGAAGGCGGCGGCCTGGGCCAGCAGCTCCTCGACGGAGCGCTGGGCGGCCAGCGCGTGGACGCGGAACCGCTCGGGCTCCGTGCGGATGACGTCGAGCGCCTGGGTACCGACGGACCCGGTGGAGCCCATCAGGCTGACCGTGCGCACGAGCGGTCAGCTCACCCGAGGTGCATCGCCTTGACCACGAAATACGTGGCCGGCATGACGAACAGCAGTCCGTCGACCCGGTCGAGGATGCCGCCGTGGCCGGGCAGCAGCCGCCCCATGTCCTTGAGCCCCAGGTGCCGCTTGATCATCGACTGGCTCAGGTCACCGAGGGGCGCCACGATCGCCACCACCACGCCGTAGAGCGCGGCCTTGCCCACCGTCCAGGGATGGATGAAGTGGACGACGACGACGGCGACCAGGATGGCGGCGATGGCGCCGCCGATCAGGCCCTCCCAGCTCTTGTTCGGGCTGATGGACGGGGCCAGTTGATGGCGTCCCATGGCGGCGCCGACCAGCAGCGAGCCCACGTCGTCGGCCACCGTCACGATGACGGCGGCCAGGAGGAAGGCGATCCCGTGGCGGTCCGGGAACAGGTTCGGGTTGAGCAGCAGCGCGGCGAACGAGCCGAAGGCACCGATCCAGACGAAGACGAACACGGTCGACGAAATGCCCGACACCGGCTCGGCGGCCGGTTCGACCCGGGCCAGGTACCAGATGAAGGAGCCGGCCACGAGCAGCACGAGGACGAGCGGCAACGCCGCCACGCCCTTGTTGTAGGTCTCGATCAGCAGCGACAGGACGGCGACCAGGCCGAGCAACGTGGCCGGGTGGTACTGCGCACGCCGGAAGGCGGCGAAGGCCTCGGCGGTCGCCAGCAGAACGACGATGCAGACGATGACCATGCTGGCCACCGTGCCGGCGGCGAAGCAGGCCAGCGCAATGGCGCCGAGCAGCACGCCCGAGCCGATGGCGACCCGCATGTCGCGTCCGGCGGTGCCCGCCGTGTTGACGTTGCCGGTGCGGACGGCGTTGCCGTTGCTCCGGCTCGTGCGGGCGGCGCGGGTCTTGGGCTCGGGTGCCTGGGGCGGCGACAGGCGCGAGGCCGCGGCCGCAGTGGTGGCGGCGGTGACGCCGACCGGGGCCCGGGGCCCGGTGTCGGCCGGCTCGAACTCGGATTCGTACTCGGTCTCCTGCACCAGCACGTGCTCGGGCTGGCGGGCGGCCCGCGCACGGCACCGGATCGGGCTCGGGCTCGGCCTCGGGAATCGGCTCGTAGCCGAAGCCCGGCTCGGGCGGGATGACGAGCGTGTCGTCGGACTCGAAGTGCCAGGGTTGGCGCTCCACGTCGACGACCTGGTCGTCCCGCTCGCCGAGCAGCGCGCCGACGGCCGGCAGGTCGTCCGAGAGCATGGAGGGCTCGAAGACCTCTTCCTGGGCCTCCCAGTCCGTCTCCTCCTCGCGCCACATGGGCGGCGCCACCGGCTGCTCCTCGCCGATGGTGCTGTCGAGAATGGCGGGCACCTGCCCGGTGGGCGCATCGTTCCAGTGCGGTATTTCGGGATGGTCCTCGACGACGGGGCCCGTCACCTCGCGCACGGTGTCGCCGGCCGGCTCGGCACCGATGATGCGCACCCGGCCCGAGTGGTAGCTCGGCGGGTCCTCGTCGATCGCCTCGGCGCCGAGACCGGCGTCGTCCGCCTCGCCGCCGTCGTCCTCGTCGCCGAGGCCGGTCAGGCCACCGAAGCCGGTGGAGAAATCGTCGAAGTCCTCTGTCTCTGTGTCGTCGGGCATGGCTCGCTCCTAGACCTGCAGCAGCTCTTGCTCTTTGTGGGCGAGCAGCTGATCGATCGCCGCCACTTGGTCCTGGGTGATCTTCTCGATGTCCTTCTCGACCCGTTCGAGCTCGTCGGTCGAGAGATCGCCGTCCTTCTGCAACGCCTCGAGCTCGTGTCGCCCCGCCCTCCGCAGGTTTCGCACAGCCACTTTCCCCTCCTCGGCCTTGTGCCGGACCACCTTCACCAGCTCCTTACGCCTCTCCTCTGTCAACGGTGGAAAGGCCAGCCGGATCACGGTCCCATCATTGGTGGGATTAATTCCCAGGTCGGAACCCATGATGGCCTTTTCGATCGCCCCAAGCGAGCCTTTGTCGTAGGGGGAGATGACCAGGAGCATGGCGTCAGGCACGCTGAAACCGGCCAGCTGGCGCAGCGGGGTCGGCGTCCCGTAGTAGTCGACCATCAGGGGCTCGAGCAGGGCCGAGGAGGCCCGCCCCGTGCGGACGTTGCTCATCTCGTGGCGGACGTGGTCGATGGCCTTGGCCATCTTGTCCCTGGTGTCGTCCTTGACCAGGGCGGCGAGGTCGTCGTCCATCAGCGGACCAGCGTACCGATCTCTTCGCCGCTGAGCGCCCGGGGGATGTTGCCCGGGACCATCAGGTCGAAGACCCGGATCGGCAGGTCGTTGTCCTTGCAGAAGGTGATGGCGGTGAGGTCCATCACCCGCAGGTCCTTGTTGATGACCTCCATGAACGAGATCTCCTCGTAGCGGGTGGCCGTCGGGTCGAACTTGGGGTCGGCGCTGTAGACGCCGTCGACGCCCGAGTGGGTGCCCTTGCAGAGGAGCTCGGCCCCGATTTCGGCGGCCCGGAGCGCCGCCGGGGTGTCGGTGGTGAAGAAGGGGTTCCCCATGCCGGCGGCAAAGACGACGATGCGGCCCTTCTCGAGGTGGCGGATGGCCCGGCGCCGGATGTACGGCTCGGCCACCTCGGCCATGGAGAGCGCGCTGAGGACCCGGGTCGGCTGGTTCTGCTGCTCGAGCGCATCCTGCAACGCCAACGCGTTGATGACGGTCCCGAGCATGCCCATGGTGTCGGAGGTGGCGCGGTCCATGCCGCCGCTCTCCCCCGTCGTGCCACGCCAGATGTTGCCCCCGCCGACGACGACGGCGAGCTCGAGGCCACCGCCCTCCATGGCGCGGCCCATCTCCTTGGCCATGCGCTCGACGGTGGCGGCATCGATGGTCTCGTCGGACGCGGCGGAGGCGAGCGCCTCCCCCGACATCTTCAGCACGATCCGACGCGGTTCTCCCACGAGGCAGCAGCGTCAGTCGCCGATGACGACCTGCGCGAACGACACAATGCGGGCCGAGCCGAGCATGCCTGCGATCGTCTGCTTCTCGTCCCGCACGTAGGACTGGTCGAGCAGCACCCGCTCCTTGTACCAGCCGGTCATGCGGCCCTCGATGATCTTCTCCATGGCGGCCTCGGGCTTGCCCTCGTTGCGCGAGATCGTGGTCAACGTCTCCCGCTCGGCCGCCACCTCGGCCTCGGGCACCTCGTCGCGGCTGAGGTAGGTCGGCTTGGTGAAGGCGATGTGCACGGCGATGTCGTGGGCCAGCTCGTCGGTGCCACCCTCGATCACCACGGCCACGGCGTTGACGCCGCGTCCGGCCTGCAGGTGCAGGTAGGTGTCGAGGATCTGGCCGGGCTCGGCCACCAGCCGGCGCACCCGCCCGATGGAGATGTTCTCCTTGAGCGTGGAGCGCAGGCCGTCGATGGCGTCGTCGAGCTCGCCGGCGGCGTCCTCACCCTTGGCGGCCACCAGGGCGGCCAGCTCGTTGGTGAGCGCGACGAACTCCTCGGCCTTGGCCACGAAGTCGGTCTCGCAACGCAGCTCGACGACGGCGGCGGCCTCACCGGAAGTGGCCACGGCCACGGCGCCCTCGGAGGCCTCACGGTCGCTCCGCTTGGCGGCGCCGGCCAGTCCCTTCTCACGAAGCAACTTGGCGGCCTCCTCAATGTCGCCGCCGGTCTCCTCCAGCGCGTTGCGGCAGTCGAGGATGCCGGCGCCGGTCATCTGGCGCAGCGTCTGCACGTCCTTGGCGGTGTAGCTGGCCACGATCAGGCCACCTCGACCGGCTCGGGGCTGGCGGCCGCGGCAGGGGCGGCCGGAGCGGGGGCGGCTGCGGCGGCGGGGGCAGACGGGGCAGCGGCGGGGGCGGCCGGGCAGCGGCGGCCGCTGCGGCGGCCTGCGCCCGGCGGGGACGCGGCGCCGAGGACGGCCCGCTCTCCTCGGGTGCCGGCGGTGCGATCTTGCGGCGGTGCTCGGCGATGAAGCGGCCTTCCACCACGGCGTCGGCGATGACGCGGCACATGAGCGAGCCCGAGCGGATGGCGTCGTCGTTGCCGGGGATCACGTAGTCGATGACGTCGGGGTCACAGTTGGTGTCCACGACCGCCACCACCGGGAGCCCGAGCTTGCGGGCCTCGGTCACGGCGATGTGCTCCTTCTTCGTGTCGATGACGAACACCGCGTTGGGGAGCCGGTCCAGATTGGCGATGCCACCGAGGTTGCGGCTCAGCTTCTCGAGCTCGCGGGTGTGCTGCAGGGCCTCGCGCTTGGGCATGCCCTCGAAGTCGCCGGCGGCCTGCATGGCGCGCAGCTCCTGCATGCGCTTCACCCGGCCCGAGACCGTGGAGAAGTTGGTCAGCATGCCGCCGAGCCAGCGCTGGTTGACGAAGGGCATGTTGCACGCCTCGGCGTACTCGGCCACGGGACCCTGGGTCTGCTTCTTGGTCCCCACGAACAGAATGGTGCCGCCGTCGGCCACCAGGTCCCGGACGAACGAGTAGGCGGACTCGACGCCGGTCAGCGTCTTTCGAAGGTCGATGAGATAGATCCCGTTGCGCTCGCCCAGAATGAAGCGCTTCATCTTCGGGTTCCATCGCCGCGTCTGGTGGCCGAAATGGACTCCGGCTTCCAGAAGCTGTCGCATGGAAACGACGGCCATAGTGGTGATTCCTCCAGTCGGTTGCTCCCCTGGCGCAGCGCCGCCTCGTGGCGACGACCGTGGAATGCGCGCAGGTGATGTTGGTCGGTACTGCCGCCCACCCTCTGGTGGGCCGGACCATCCTAGCTGCTCAGCGGGCCTTCAGGCCCGGGGCCGGGGGCGGGAGAGGGCCTTCAGGCTCCGGACAACTCAGGCCCGGGGGTGCGTGTCGCCGTAGACGGCACGCAGTCGTTCCTTGCTGACGTGGGTATACACCTGGGTGGTGGCCAGGCTGGCATGGCCCAGGAGCTCCTGGACGACCCGCAGGTCGGCGCCGCCGTCGAGGAGATGGGTGGCGTAGGTGTGACGCAGGGCGTGTGGATGGGTGGGCGAGGCGGAGCGGCGGTCGAGGATGCGCCGGACGTCCCGGGGGCCGAGCCGCGCCCCCGGCGGTTCACGAAGGCCGCCTCGGACGGACCGTCCATGTCGTCGCGCCCGCCGTCGAACCAGGCCGCCAGCGCGTCCACCGCCGCATCGTGGATCGGCACCCGGCGCTGCTTGCCCCCCTTGCCCAGCACGGTGACCGTCCGGCCGCGCAGGTCGATGTCGCCGCGGTCGAGGCCGCAGAGCTCCGAGACGCGCAGACCGGCGGCGTAGAGGAGCTCGAGGACGGCCACGTCGCGACGGTCGACCGGCGTCCCGGTCGGGACGTCGAGCAGGGACGAGACCTCCCCGCTCGACAGGACGCGGGGCAGGCGGCCGCCACCCGAGGGGGCCCGCAGGGAGCGGGCCGGGTCGGAGTCGAGGTGACCCTGCCGCACCTGCCAGGAGAAGTAGCAGCGCAGCGCAGCCGCCTTGCGGGCGATGGTGGCCCGGGCCAGCTGGCGCGTCCCGAGGGAGGCCAGGTAGCGCCGGAGCTGCAGGCGGTCGACGCCGGCGGGCCCTTCCACGCCGCTGCGGGACATCCATTCGGCGAAGAGGGTGAGGTCGCTGAGGTAGGCCCGGCGCGTGGCGGCGGCCCGCCCGCCCAGCCAGGCGGAGAACCCCGGCAGATCCCAGTCCGACACGACGGCCACCGTACCGCCCCCACGCAGGGGATCCTGGGCACTAACGTCGCCCGGGAACCTTCGGGGGGTCCGGCGGGTTCGTTGAAATGGAGGACCGATGGTCTCGAGATTTGATCGTCGTTCAGTGCTGGTGGGCGGCGCGGCCGCCGTCGCAGGCGTGGCGGGGGCGGGCGCGCTCGGGCATGGGGCTCGACGGCATCGCCGGGGCCGTGACCAACGGCCCGGGCCGGAACGGCATTTCGAAGAGCACGCCCAAGAAGGGCGGCTCGCTCGTCTTCGGCGTGGACGCCGAGGAGTCGGGCTTCGACCCGACCCAGGCCCGCTTCGACGAGGTCGGCGTCATGTACGCCCGCACCGTGTTCGACCCGCTGACCATCATTCTGGCCAACGGGGACTGGGCGCCCTACCTGGCCGAATCCGTCGTGCCCAACGCCGAGTACACCGCGTGGACGGTCACCCTGCGCCCCAACGTCGTGTTCCACGACGGCACGCCGTGCAACGGCGCCGCCCTGCTCACGAACTTCCTGGCCCAGTCCAAGTCGCTGCTCACCGGCGTCATGCTGAGCCCGACCCTGGTCTCCATCACCCAGACCGGCCCGCTGGCGGTCACCATCACGTTCAAGGCAAGCCCTGGGTCCCGTTCCCCTTCTACCTGGCCGGCGGCATCGGCGGGCAGATCGCCTACATCGCGGCGCCGTCCATGCTGGCCAACCCCAACGGCACGTCGCACCCGGTCGGCACCGGCCCCTTCGTCTTCAAGGAGTGGGTCCCCAACGACCACTTCACCGCCACGGCCAACCCGAACTACTGGCGCAAGGGCATGCCGTACCTGTCGCAGATCACCTACAAGCCGATCCCCGACGAGTCGGCCCGGGCCGAGGCGCTCAAGTCGGGCACGATCGATCTGATGATCACCGACACCCCGCAGATCATCACGCAGTTCCGGGGCAACCACAGCTACGCCTACATCGACGACAGCACCCACGTTGCCGGCGAGCCGGACATGAACTGCGTGCAGCTCAACTGCCTGGCCAAGCCCTTCAACGACCCCAACGTCCGCCTGGCCGCCGCCATGGCCATCAACCGGCAGCAGTACGCCAAGGTCATTGACGAGGGCGTGTTGCCGGTGAGCAACGGCCTCTTCGTCCCCGGGTCCCCGTACTACTCGACCACGAAATACCCCAAATACAACCCGAGCCAGGCGTCCAAGCTGGTCAAGGCAGCCGAGAAGACGAACGGCGGTCCCATCAGCTTCTCCTACGGCTCGACCAACTCGCCGGCCGCCATCCGGGCCGCCCAGTACCTGGAGCAGGCGTGGGGTCAGGTCGGCATGCAGGTCAAGACCAACATTGTGCAGCAGAACGACACCATCAACAACGCCCTGGCCGGGAAGTACCAGGCCCTGGGCTGGCGCCAGTTCGGTGCGGTCGACCCGGACCTGAACTACATCTTCTGGAGCACGACCACGGTCAGCTCGGGCGCCCTGTCCATCAACATGGCCCGCAACGCCGACCCGGCCATTGAGAAGGCCCTGCTGACCGGGCGCGTCCGAGACGGACAAGAGCGTGCGCGAGACGGCGTACCAGACGGTGAACAAGCGGCTGGCCCTCGACCTGCCCTACCTCTGGACCGACCGCGCCGTGTGGGCCGTGATCGGCGACCACCACCGTGCAGAACTTCAACAACCCCACGGCGCCGAACGGCCAGATGGCCTTCGGCATGATCGGGGGTTCCATTTGGCCGACCCAGATCTGGATCAGCTAAGCCGGAGGGCGATGAGCGGGCGCATACTGGTCGTCGAGGACGATGAGCGCATCAGATCCTCCATGCGCCTCGCCCTGGAGGGCGAAGGCTACGAGGTAAGGGACGCCGCCAGCGGCGAGGAGGGTCTCGACATGTTCGCCGAGGCCCCGCCCGATGTCGCGCTCATCGACCTGATGCTGCCGGGCATGGACGGCTTCGAGTGCTGCCGCGCGCTGCGGCGCAGCAGCGCCGTGCCGATCATCATCGTGACGGCGCGCTCGGACACCCACGACGTGGTGGCCGGTCTCGAAGCGGGCGCCGACGACTACGTCACCAAGCCCTTCGTGGCCAAGGAGCTCGCCGCCCGCATCCGCGCCCTGCTGCGCCGGGCCCGGCCGGCCGAGGAGGAGCCCGGCGCCATCACCTTCGGGGACCTGCAGCTGCTGCCCGAGCAGGGCGTGCTGCGCCACGTCAACGGTGACGAGGTGCACTGCACCCGGACCGAGTTCCGCCTGCTGTGCGAGCTGGCGGCCAGCCCCAACAAGGTGCTCAGCCGCGAACAGCTCCTCGACCGGGTCTGGGGCTACGACTATTTCGGGGACGGGCGACTGGTCGACGTGCACATCCGGCGCCTGCGCACCAAGGTCGAGGTGGATCCCGCGGTGCCCCAGCACATACTCACCGTGAGGGGCATGGGCTACAAGCTGGTGCCCTGACGTGAAGCTGGGCATCGGCGCCCGCATCACGGCCGTCTTCGGGCTCGGGGCGCTGATCCTGTCCATCCTGATGGGTGGGCTCTCCTACTTCACCGTGCGTCACTTCCTGCTGGCCGGCCGGGAGTCGGCGGCGCAGCACCAGACCTTCCTCAACGCCAGCGCGGTGCGCAGCTGCGCTGCAGTCGGGCACCACCGGCCTACGTGGGGCTGCTCAGCAACATCGACGCGGGGACCAACGCCCACTCGGTGCTCTTCCACGGCTCCAAGACCTACATCTCGTCCGAATCGGTGACCGCCGCCGCCATCCCCCACCAACTGCGCAAGGTGGTCATCGGCGGCAACGCGGCCACGCAGACCCTCCGCACGCCGCAGGGCTCGTCCGAGATCGTGGTCGGCGTCCCGATCCCCTCCGTGCACGCCGACTACTTCGACGTGTTCGACCTGTCCGACCTCGACCACACGCTGCGCGTGCTCGCCCTCGCCCTCATTGTCGCCGGGGTCATCACCACCATCTTCGGCATTGCGCTCGGCCGCTTCGCCAGCACCCGCTCGCTGCGCCCGCTGGCCGTCGTCTCCCGGGCCGCCCGCGCCATCGCCGGGGGCGAGCTGGACACCCGGCTCGACCTCGAGGCGGCCGACCCCGACCTCGAGGGATTCACGCTATTCCTTCAACGCCATGGTCGACCAATTGCAGGAGCGCATCGAGCGCGAGGCCCGTTTCAATTCCGACGTCAGCCACGAGCTGCGCTCTCCCCTCACGACACTGTCCGCCTCGGTCGAGGTGCTCGAGGCCGACCGCGACGAATTCCCGCGCGCTCCCAGCGCGCGCTGCAGCTCCTCAGCGACGACCTGCGTCGCTTCCAGCGCATGGTGGCCGACCTCCTCGAGATGTCCCGGGCCGATGCCGGCTCCGTCGACGTCTTCCTCGAAGACGTACGGGTCGGCGAACTGGTGCCGCGCTCGGTCGAGGCGGGCTTCGCCCACATGGACGAAGCACGGCAACGCCACGCCCCCGGCGGTGCAGGTGGACCCGGCCGTCGAGGCCGTGCACGTCGGCGTGGACAAGCGGCGCTTCGAGCGGGTCATGGTCAACCTGCTGGAGAACGCCGACCACTACGGCGGAGGGGCCACGGTGGTCGGCGTCGGGCGCGGCGCCCGACGACGGCGCGCTGGTCGAGCTCACCGTCGACGACGCCGGCCCCGGCATCAGTCCCGCTGGAGCGCACCAAGGTGTTCGACCGCTTCTACCGTGGGTCCGAATCCGGCCGGCGCGGCACCGGGACCGGAACGGGCTTGGGCCTGGCCCTCGTGGCCGAGCACATGCGGGTCATGCACGGCGCGGTCCGGGTCGGAACCCTCTCCCGAGGGCGGCGCCCGCATCGTCTTGACCCTGCCCGCGCTGGTGGAGGACGACGAGGACGACGAGTGCCGAGGGCGGCGGGGCACAGTGAGACGGCGCCTGACCATGGCGGTGCTCGCGCTGGCCGCGCTGGCCGTCGTCGCCGCGGGCTGCGCCGTCCCGACCCAGAGCTCGCCGAGCACCATGGGTCCGTCGAAGGTGCCGTTCGACCTCCTCGACCCGCACCCGCCCACGACCACGACGACGACGCAGCCGAAAGCCGACGTCCTTCGTGGCGGTGCAGGTGTTCTTCCTCAACGCCACCAACGCGCTGACCGCGGTGCAGCGCTTCGTGGCGGCGCCGGCGCCTTTGACCGCCGTCCTCGGCGCGCTGCTCGAGGGGCCGAGCACCTCGGACCCGCAGGGGATCGCCACCGCCATCCCGAGCAACGTGAAGGTGCTGTCGGTCACCACACAGGCCGGCATCGTGACCGTGAACATGAACGCCGCCTTCACGGCGATCACCGGGAACAGCATTGAGGAGGCGGTGGGCCAAATCGTCGCCACGGTCGTGGTGGACGTGGGGCCCAACACGGGGGTGCTCTTCGAGATCGACGGGCAGCGCACCAGCGTCCCCATCGCCAACGGCTCGCAGGTGTCGGGACCGGTCTACCTGATCGAATTCCTCTGAGCCGCAGGGCCGACGCCCGGGCCGGCCGGGCCGGCGAGCGTCAGCCGGCGTGCTCCACGTCGCCGCGCCAGGCCAGACGCGGCGCGCCCGACCAGAGGTGTTCGAGGTCGTAGTAGTCGCGGGTCTCCTGCAGGAACACGTGCGCAATGAAGTCGCCGTAGTCCATCAGCACCCACGTGGCGTCCTGCAGCCCCTCGACGCGGACGGGCTGCTGGCCGTGCAGCTCCTTGACCCCGCGCTCAATCTCCTCGACCAGCGTCCGCACGTGGCGGGTGTTCTGCGCGGTCGGTGATGACGAAGGCGTCGACCACGCCGAAGAGCTCGGCCATCCCGAGCACCACGGTGTCATGGCCCAGCTTGGCGTCGGCCGACTCGGCCGCGGTGGTCACGGCCGGCGACGGCTGGACGTGCACGTCCACACCTGGGGTCAATGGAGCAACTCCAGCATCCCCACCGTGAAGGCGAAGGACACGACGAGGATGGAACAGGCGGCGATGGCCCAGCGCCGTCGCGAGCGGCGCGCCACCTTCAGCTCGGCCCGGCGATCGGCCCGGCGGGTCACCCGGCCCTGCAGCGCGGGCACGCGGGGGCTTTCCGACAGCTCCGTCCACCCGGCCGGCATGGCACTCATTCAAGGCCCAGCGTACAGATCGCGGCGCAGGATGCAACGGATGATCGGCTCGGGGACCATCCCCTCGACGGAGCGCCCCTCCCTGAGCAGCGCACGGACCTCCGAGCTCGAGACGGCCACCTGGGGGCCGTCCACCCAAACGGCGCGCCAACCAGGGGGAATGGCCGGCGGCGGGCCGGTCGGCCGGGACACGACGGCCAGGGTCACCAGGCGCCGGAGGTCGTCGGAGCGATGCCAGGAACCGAGCTCGGGCACCAGGTCGGCCCCGACCACGAGGAAGAGCTCTGTCGGCTCGCCGCCCGCTTCCGCCAGGATCTCCTCGGCGGTGTCCACCGAATAGCTGGGTCCGCCCCGATCCATTTCGAGCCGGCTCGCCTCGGCCCCGGGGATCTCCTCGGCCAGGAGCTCGGTCAGCGCGTAGCGGTCCGCCGCCGGCGAGACGGCCCGCTGTCCCGACTTCTGCCAGGGATCGTTGGCCACGACGAGGAGGAGGCGGTCGAGGTGCAGCTGCTCCGTGACGGCGCGGGCCGCGGCCACGTGCCCGTCGTGCGGCGGGTCGAAGGTGCCGCCGAAGATCCCGATGCGGGTCGGGCGCTCAGGTGCCGGCAAGTTCGGCGATCACCGGCGCCAGCGCGTCCATCTCCGCCTCGTGGACGACGATGTAGCTGAAGCCGAGCTCGTCACGGCGCGCCCGCAACAGCTCCGCGATCTCCCCGACCGTGCCGATGAGCGCCAGCGGCGCCGCCCGGAGCTGCTCGGGCGTCAGGTCGAAGAGCGGCGCCAGCGAGGCCGCGACCTCTTCGGCGTTGGGCACCACCTGCACGGCGACCGTCCAGCACTGCAGTTCGAGGTCATCGGCGCGCTCCCCCGCCGCCTCGCGGGCCCAGCGCACCCGGTCGGCGTACTTCTCGACGACCGACTCCGCCGCCACCTCGGTCCCGATGTGGCCGGCCTTCAGGCTGGGCACGACGCTGACGATGTCGGCGAACTCGCCGGCCAGCGTGAGGACGCGCCGGCTGCCCCCGCCGATCACCAGGGGCGGGCCGCCGGGGGTGACGGGCACCGGCGTCCCGGCCACGTCGGTCACCTGGTAGTGCTCGCCCTCGAACGTCGCGCTCCCGTCCCGCCACATGGCGCGCATGATGGCGAGGCTCTCGGCCAGCCGGGCCACGCGCACCGACGGCTGGTCCATCGGAATGCCCGACTGGTCGTAGTCGGTCGTCATCCAGCCGGCGCCCAGGCCGAACTCGAAGCGGCCGCCCGTGACGATGTCGAGCGTCGCCGCCTCCTTGGCCGCGAGGACGGGGTGCCGGAAGTCGTTGTCGAGGACGAGGGTGCCCACCCGCAGCGTCGTGGTGGCCTCCGCCGCCACGGTCACGGCGATCATCGGTGCCCACTGGTCGTCGAGATGGTCCGGGACGTAGAGGGTCGAGTAGCCCAGGTCCTCGGCCTTCCGTGCCAGGTCACGCCAGGCAGCCGGGGATGCGGCGTTCGAGGCCTGCAGGGCGAAGCGGAAGGCGGCCATGGCGGGCGATCCTACGGCGTTAACCTGTAGCGGTGACGAGCTCCGCTGTGCCCTCCTCGTGGAGCCCCGCGTCCTGGCGTCTGTTCCCGGCCGCGCAGCAGCCCGAGTGGCCGGACGCGGACGCGCTCAAGAAGGCGGAGGCGCGGCTGGCCACGGTCCCGCCGCTGGTCTTCGCCGGCGAGGCGCGCTACCTGACGTCGGAGCTGGCCAATGTGGCCAACGGCGAGGCCTTCCTCCTGCAGGCGGGCGACTGCGCCGAGTCCTTCGCCGACTTCAACGCCGACTCCATCCGGGACAAGCTCAAGATCATTCTGCAGATGGCGGTGGCCCTCACCTACGCGGCCGGCGTCCCGGTGGTGAAGGTCGGGCGCATCGCCGGGCAGTTCGCCAAGCCGCGCTCGGCCAACACGGAGCGGATCGGCGACGTGGAGCTGCAGTCCTTCCGCGGCCACATGGTCAACGACGAGGCCTTCGAGGCCGAGGCGCGCACGCCCGACCCGGGGCGCCTGGTGGCGGCGTACCAGCAGTCGGCCTCGACCCTCAACCTGCTGCGGGCCTTCACGAAGGGCGGCTTCGCCGACCTGTCCCAGGTGCACCTGTGGAACCAGCAGTTCGTGGCCTCGTCGAGCGAGGGCCAGCGCTACGAGCGCATCGCGGCGGAGATCGACCGCGCCCTGCGCTTCATGGCGGCCTGCGGCATCGACCTCGGGGCGGAGCAAGGGTTGCACCAGGTCGACTTCTTCACGAGCCACGAGGCGCTGATCCTGCCCTACGAGGAGTGCCTGACCCGCGTCGACTCCCTCACCGGCGACTGGTACGACTGCTCGGCCCACATGGTCTGGGTCGGCGACCGCACGCGCCAGCTCGACGGGGCCCACGTCGAGTTCGTGGCCGGCATCAACAACCCGATCGGCGTGAAGATCGGCCCCGACTGCAGCCCGGCCGAAGTGGTGGCCTTGTGCGAGCGGCTCAATCCCGACCGCCTGCCCGGCCGTATGACACTCATCACACGTCTGGGCTCCGAGCGCATCACCGAGCTGCTCCCGCCCATTGTGCGGGCGGTCGAGGCCGAGGGCCACGTCGCCGTCTGGGCCTGCGACCCGATGCACGGCAACACGTTCACCAGTGAAGGCGGCCGCAAGACGCGGCGCTTCGACGACATCCTCTCCGAGCTGCGCTCCTTCTTCGACGTCCACCGGGACGAGGGGACGTGGCCGGGCGGAGTCCATGTGGAACTGACAGGAGACGACGTGACCGAGTGCCTCGGCGGCGCCGAAGAGATCTTCGAGGGCGACCTCGATGCCCGCTACACGACCACGTGCGACCCCAGGCTGAACGCTCGCCAGTCGCTCGACCTGGCCTTCCGCGTGGCGGAATTCCTCAGAAGTTGAGCCGCCGCCTCGTCCTCGCCCTGCTCGTGACGGCCCTGCCGTTGCTGACCCTGATCACCGTGGCTGCCACCGCGTCCGCTCCACCGGCCGCCGCGGCCAGCCAGAGCACGCCGGCCTACTGGCTGGCGGCCTCCGACGGGGGCATCTTCAGCTTCGGCGGAGCCGCCTACTACGGCTCGACCGGCGGCACGGTGCTCAACAAGCCGGTGGTCGGCATGGCGGCCACCGCCGACGGTGGCGGGTACTACGAGGTGGCCTCCGACGGCGGCGTCTTCAGCTACGGGGATGCGGTCTTCTACGGCAGCACCGGCTCCATCCACCTCAACCAGCCGATCGTCGGTATGGCGGTCACACCCAGCGGGCACGGGTACTGGCTGGTGGCGTCCGACGGGGGCATCTTCAGCTACGGCGACGCCACGTTCTACGGCAGCACCGGCTCCATCCGCCTCAACAAGCCGGTGGTCGGCATGGCGGCCACACCGAGCGGGCACGGGTACTGGCTGGTCGCCTCCGACGGCGGCATCTTCAGCTACGGGGACGCCACGTTCTTCGGCAGCACCGGCAGCATCGTCCTCAACAAGCCGATCATCGGCATGATCACGGGACCCAGCGGCGGCGGGTACTTCCTGGTGGCCTCGGACGGGGGCATCTTCAGTTACGGCACCGCCCCCTTCTTCGGCTCGCTCGGCGGCCAGGCCATTAAGCATCCGATCGTGGCGGCGGCGGCCACGCCGACCGACAACGGGTACTGGTTCACCGACACGGCGGGCCTGGTGTCGAACTTCGGATCGGCCAACTACTACGGCTCCGCGCCCCCGAACCTGTTCCGGCCGATCGTCGGCATGGCCGAGGCGCCCGGGAACGGGTCGTTCGTCGGGAGCACCTACCCTTCGGGTTCCTCGGGGTATGACATCAGCACGTTCCAGTGCAGCGACGCTTCCGCCGGCAGCCCACACCAGATCGGCATCGTCCAGGTCGACGGCGTCTCCTCGGGTGCCACCAACCCCTGCCTGAGCCAAGAAGCGCAGTGGGCCGGCGGCGGGCTGAACCTCTACACCTTCTTGACCTACGGGACCTCGTCGACTGCAACGAACCCGGCTGCAACGACCCGGTCGGAGCCTGCAATGCCGGCTATCAGGCAGGGATCCACGCCTTCAACGCCGCCGTCCGGCCGCAGGGTCAACGCCGGCGTGCCCTGGTGGCTCGACGTCGAGAATCCCCCGTCCAACCTTCCCCAGTGGTCAGGCAACACAACGCTGAACGCCGACTTCGTCCAGGGCGCACTCAACGCCCTCCACGAGACCGAAGGCATGGCCGACGTCGGCATCTACGCCAGCCCAGGCGTCTGGAACAGCATTCTGGGGACCTACTCGCCGTCCGTGCCGTTACTGGATGGCCGACTACCTGCCCTCGCCCAGCGGCCCGGGCATCGTGCGCCGACTACCCGAACTGGGTCAACAACCATGGCGCAGCACCTGCCCGGACCGCCACAGATCGTGCAGTACAGCACAGCGCGCAATTCGACGACGACTACGCCTGCTAGCCCGTCTCCGGGCACCGTGCGCTACGAGTGGCGTGCGCCGTTCGAGAACGCCGACCTCAATGCCCTCCACGCCGAGGGATTCGACCATCCCCTGCTCCCCATCGACTGGCGTACGCAGGTCGAGCGCCACAGTCTCGGCTGGGTCTGCGCCTTCGCGGACGACCGCCTCGTCGGGTTCGTCAACGTGGCCTGGGACGGCGGCGTGCACGCCTTCGTGGTCGACACCCTGGTCGCCGGTGAGCGACGACACAGCGGCATCGGCCGCCGGCTCCTTCAAGTGGCCGAGCAGGAGAGCCGCGCCGCCGGCTGCGAGTGGCTCCACGTCGACTTCGAAGAGGAGCTGCGCGACTTCTACTTCGGCGCCTGCGGCTTCACGCCCACGCCGGCCGGACTGATCGCCCTGCACTGATCGCCCATGCGGCTGACCACTCACGAACGCGCCGCCAACAGCGCGCGCAACGTGTCGGCATTGTCCTGGACCGTCCCCTCGGACGGCGAGGACCAGATCGAGGTCGTGGGGCGGCACCCACGCCGACCGGGCCTGCTCCACGTGGTCCCAGTCCAGCTCGTACCAGTTCGGAATCCCCCTCTGCCGGCCCTCGACCCGGGAGCGGTGCAGCACGGGCGTCGCCACACGACGTCATGACCACCACGGCGCCGGCACCCTCCTCGAACGCCACTTGCCGAGTCCCGTCCACCTCGGCCTGACGAGCCACGCCGTCGAGCACGACGGAGGAACCCAGCCTGAGCTGGGAGCGGGCCAGGGCCCACAGCACCGACCATCCGACACCACGGTGCCCCCGCACCCCCATGGCGTCGAGCGCCTCCTGCACCTCAGGGAAGGGCCGCAAGCCGCTCATCGCCCAGTCGTGCCCGAGGACGGGCGCACCCAGCGCCAGCCCGGCCACCTCGGCCATGGACGACTTCCCCGACCCCGGCAGGCCCGTGATCAGGACCAGGAGCACGCCGCACCACTTCCGCCCACACTCGCATGCTCATTCGAAAGGCGGAGGCCCTGCCGTTCCGAATGCTGCTTTTGGCCCATGTGGTGCCCGCTGCGGTCCCGTAGCGTTGGCACCGGGCCGACGGCACCCGCCGACGGCAGGCGAGGGAGCTGCCATGACCGTGCAGTGCGCGGCGCTACGTGCGCTGTGGCAGAGGGGCGCGATGGCTGCTCTCCTCGTCGTCGCAGCCCTCGTGACCGCGGCCTCGGCTCGACGGGCCTCCACCGCCAGCGCCGCCCGCTGAGCAAAGAGTGGCCGCCCGCCGTCACGTCCGGCCGGCCTCACCCGGGCGGCAACTTCTCCCACACCGAGACGTGTGAGGCGCTCTCGCCGGTGAACGGCGTGCGTCTCCAGTCGCTCCACCGCTCACGCAGGTGCATGCCGCCGATCTGGGCCATCAGGTCGAGCTCGGCGGGCCAGACGTAGCGGTAGGGCAAGGAGAACGTCTCGGCCCTGCCCTGCACCGACCCAGTAGTGGTGCGACACGCCGAGCTGTCGGGCCACGTCGAAGGTGTCGAAGCCCAGCCGGTCGGGCGTCACGTCGAAAGCCAGCGTCGTCTCCCCGGGCGGCAGCTTCCGCAACGGTGGGATCCCGACTTCAATGACGAAGCAACCTCCCGGTTCGAGGTGACGCCCGACGTTGACGAAGCACGCCACCTGATCGTCCTGGCTCGTGAGGTTCCCGATGGTGTTGAAGACGAGGTAGGCCAGGCGGAACGCTCCAGGTACCACGGTGGTGGCGAAATCACCGATGGTCACGCCGACGCCGTCGGCCCCGGGCTTCTCCCGCAGCCGGGCCACCATGTCGGGTGACAGGTCGATCCCGTGGACCGGCACGCCACGGGCCGCCAGCGGCAGTGCAATGCGGCCGGTGCCGACACCCAGCTCGAGGGCGGCACCGTCCCCGGCCAACTGCAGCGAGGAAGTCGACCGTCAGCGCCACGAACCCCGAGTCGAACATGAGCGACTCGTCGTCGTCGTAGTTCTCGGCGATCGACCCGCTCGAAGTAGTCCTTCCGCACCCGAACGCTGTGCCAGGCCTTCCTGGCCCGCCGCCCGGCCACGACCTAATCGGTCTTGACCACCAGCACCGCACAGTCGGCACCGTGCGCCACTGAGTTCGGCACGCTGCCGAGATACCGCCGCTGCATCCCCTTGCTCCCCACGACGATCAGGTCGGCGCCCACCTCGACGGCGGTCGCCAAAATGACGTCGTCCGGGTTGCCCTGGGCCCCGTGCGCCTCGGCCACCAGGCCGTCCCCGAACTTCGCAATGGCCTCTTCGCCCACGGCGCGGGCGCTCTCCTCGGCAAGGGCCTGGCCGGCGCCCGAGTCGACCATGGCCACCCCGGACGCGGCGCCCATGCCGGGGCGCGGTGCGCGGAACGCCGTCACGATGTGGAGCGCCGCGCCCAGCGAGCGGGCCAGTTCGGCCGCGGCCTGGACCGCCTTGTCAGCGGTGGGCGATCCGTCCGTGCCGACCACCAGTGTCTTGTACATCGCGTTACCCCTTGTTCGCCGAAGGCGTCAGCGTACCCGGGGTCGCCCGGACCCGTCCGACCTGCCATCCGGGGAAGATCGGCGCCGAGGCGCCCCGAGCAAAAGGTACCTGTGCCGCAATGCGAGGGATAGCGTTGCTTCCATGGCGGCGTTCGCAGACGTGGAGCGGATGGTGTCCGTTCTGCCCGAGGTGACCGAGGCCGAGCGCCACGGCAACCGGACCTGGTTCGTGCGCGGCAAGGCGTTTGCCTGGGAACGACCGTTCTCGAAAGCGGACCTGAAGCGGTTCGGTGACACGCCCCCGCCGGCCGGCCCGATCCTCGCCCTGCGCACCGCCGACCTGGCCGACAAGGACGCCCTCCTGGCGACCGGTGCCAAGGGATTCTTCACCATCCCCCATTTCGAGGGCTACGCCGCCGTCCTCGTGCAGCTACGAGCGGCCACCAAGAAGCCCTTGCGTGAGGCGATCGAGGATGCCTGGCTTGCCTGCGCGCCCCAGGCCCTGGGCCGTACGGTTCCTCGACGGCGCCTGACCCTCCCTCGGCCCGTCGCGGCACCCCACAGGAATCGTTGAAGCGGAGCAGCACGAAGCGGTCCTCCGAGGGCACCCACTCCCACTCGGTCATGGACGCATGCACAATGCGCACCCAGCCCCGCCGGTAGACCTCGGGCGCCACGCCGAGGAAGGCGATCATCGTCGCCTCGATCACGCCGGCGTGGACGGCTGCCACCACCAGCTCGCCCGGGTGCTCGCGCACAATGGCCCGGACCGCGCCCGAGGCCCGCTCGACGAACTCGGACCAGCTCTCGCCGCCCGGCGCAATCGGCACGGTCGGGTCACGGTCCCAATCGGGCACAGCGAAGGCTTCGACCATGGCGCTCCACTCCATGCCGTCAGCATCCCCGGGATGCAGCTCGCACAGGTCGCAGCGCTGGCGGACCGGGCCCAGCGCCGTCGGTCCCGGCCCGACGACCGGCCGCAGCCGCTCCGCCGTCTCCGTCGCCCGCGGCAACACCGACGAATAGAGGGCCGTGGCCTTCCGCAGTTCGCCGCTCTCGTAGAGGCGATCGGCCAGCGCCGCCACCTGGCGCGCGGCCGAGGTCGGTCAGCCCGGTACACCCTTTCGGGCCTCCGATGACGTGATTCAGGTTGCACTCGGCCTCACCGTGACGAATCAGCACAATGCGGGTCGCGCCCTCCTCGGGCGGGAAGATCCGCAGGACGCCCGCCTCGGCGCGGTCCTTCCCCTCTCCGGTCTCGGCCTGACGCCCGTCCTCGCTCACGCCAGGTTGCCGACGAAGTGCTCCAGCTGGCGCAACGTGCGGCACTCCACCACCTCGTCGCAGTGCGCGGCGTACTCCCCGACAATCGAATCGCCCGAGCCCCAGTAATCACGCGGCTCGGGATTGAGCCAGTAGACCCGGCGCGCCCGCGCCTGGAGGTCCTCGACCACCCACGACGCCGACGCGTGGTAGTTGTTGCGGGCGTCGCCCAGGATCATGACGCTCGAGCGCGAGGTCACCTGGTCGCCCCAGCGCCGGTGGAACTCGGTCAGGGCGTGGCCGTAGTCGGAATGCCCGTCCACCCAGATCACGTCCGCCTCCAAGTTGATGCGGGCCACCGCCTCGGCCGGGTCCACCACGCCCTCGAAGAACCGCGTCACCTCGTCGATCCCGTCCACGAAGACGAAGCTGCGCACCTTGGAGAACTGCGACGAAATGGCGTAGACGAGGTGCAGGGTGAAGCGGGCGAAGCTGGCCACGGAGCCCGAAATGTCCGCGATCACGAAGATCTCGGGCTTGGCCGGCCGCGGGTGCCGGAAGCGCGGCTCAATCGGCACCCCGCCGGTCGACAGGGAGCGCCGCACGGTGGCCCGGAAGTCGAGAGGGCCCTTGCGCCCGTGCCGGCGCTTGCGGGCCAGGCGGACGGCCAGCTTGCGCGACAGCGGCTGCAGCACGCGGTGCAGCATCGCCAGCTCCTCGCGGGTGGCGTGCATGACGTCAATGTCCTCGGGCAGCGGCTTGCGGACCGAGCGCGCCAGCGCCTCGGCGCCACGATCCTCGACGAGGCGCTGGCGGATCTCCGTCTCGACGGCCCGGCGGAACTTGTCGATGCGCGCCTTGAACTCGTCGGCGGCCAGCCGCTCCTCCAAGTCGGTCAGCGATCCCCCGGCCGCACCGGCCTGCGCCTGGGCCATCAGGCGCTCCAGGACCGCGTCCAGATCGAGGTTCCGCAGCGTGCGGTACAGGTAGTAGGTGCCGCCGACCGGGCGCCCGGGCTCCATGCCGGCGTAGCGGTCCACCGCATTGCGGGCCACCATGTTCATGAGGCCGGCGTCGGCCGACAGAAGGGACTTGAAGAGCATTTCGGCCAGCTCTTCGGGCGTCATGCCCTCACCGCCGCCGCCGCTCTGCCAGGAACGCCGCTGCCCCTGCCCCGCCCCCTGGCCCGAGGGCTGCTCGGCGTCGAGCTCGCCCTCCTCGTTCCCTTCCTCGCCCTCGGCTCCCCCGCGGCCGCCGGCCCGCACGGCGAAGAACACCTCGAAGGCGGTCTCGAAGGCCCGCCAGTGCGAGGAGGACTTCACCAGCGTGGCCGCCAGCGCGTACTTCAGCGCCTCACGGTCCTCCAGTGGAATGTGCTTGACCGCCTCCGCGGCGTCGAGGTGCTCGGTCAGCGAGACGGGCAGCCCGGAGCGGCGCAGCTCGGTGACGAAGCCGGAGAGGAGGTCGAGCACGGGGTCAGCCCGGCGACGCCGACAGCAGCTCCTTGGAGGCCCGCTCAATGTCGGCTTGATACTTCAACAGGATGTGCAGCGTCTCCTTGGCCCCGGCGGCGTCGATCGTCTCCACCCCGAGCAGCACGAGGGTGCGCGCCCAGTCGATGGTCTCGGACACCGAGGGTGCCTTGCGCAGCTCCAGGGTGCGCAGCGAGCGCACGATGCGCGCCACCTGGTCGGCCAGCTCCTCGCTGATGCCGGGCACCTTGGTCCGCACGATCTCACGCTCGCGTTCGAGGTCCGGGTAGTCGATGTGCAGGTAGAGACAGCGGCGCTTGAGCGCCTCGGAGAGCTCACGCGTGTTGTTGGACGTGAGGAACACCATGGGCAGTTGCGTTGCCCGCACGGTGCCGAGCTCGGGGATCGACACCTGGTACTCCGAGAGGATCTCGAGCAGCAGCGCCTCGGTCTCGAGCTCGACGCGGTCGACCTCGTCGACCAGGAGCACGACCGGCTCGGTGGCGCGGATCGCCTCGAGCAGCGGGCGCGTCAGCAGGAAGTCCTCCGAGAAGATGTCCTCTTCGAGCTCGGACCAGCTCGGGCCTTCCTCCTCGGACTTGCCGTGCTCCCCGGCCTGAATGCGCAGCAGCTGCTTGCGGTAGTTCCACTCGTAGAGGGCCTTGGACTCGTCGAGCCCCTCGTAGCACTGCAGCCGGATGAGGCGCGCTCCCGTGAGCTCGGCCACCGACTTGGCCAGCTGCGTCTTGCCTGTCCCCGCGGGGCCCTCGACCAGCACCGGCTTGGCCAGGCGGTCGGCCAGGTAGACGACGCCACTGATGGACTCGTCGGCCAGGTAGCCCACCTGGGCGAGGCCGCCCCGCACCGCGTCCAAGGACTCGAACCGGGGGGGACCGCCTTCCGGCAGGCCCAACGCTGCGTTCCCGTTACTCACCGGCGCACCTGCCCGTCACCACGCACGATCCACTTCAACGTCGTCAGCTCCTTCACTCCCATCGGTCCTCGGGCATGGAGCTTCTGGGTGGAGATGCCCACCTCGGCCCCGAGCCCCAGTTCTTCGCCGTCGACGAAGCGCGTCGACGCATTCACCAACACCGCCGCCCCGTCCACCTCGGCCACGAAGCGGTCGGCCACGGCCACGTCGGATGTCACGATCGCCTCGGAGTGGCCCGAGCTGTACCGCGCAATGTGCTCAATCGCCTCCCCGACGTCGTCGACCATGCCGATGGCCACCACCGGCCCCAGGAATTCGGTCGAGAAGTCGCTGTCGAGGGCCGGCACCGCGCTGGGCACGTGGGCCCGCACCCGCTCGTCGGCTCGGATTTCGACGCCGGCTGTGGCTGAGCGACTCCGCCAGCCGGGGCAGGAAGTCGGCTGCGACCGCCGAGTGCACCAGCATCGTCTCGACTGCGTTGCAGACACCGAAGCGATGTGTCTTGGCGTTCACCGCCAGCTCCAGGGCCATGGTCAGGTCGGCCGCGCCGTCGATGTAGATGTGGCAGTTGCCGTCGCCGTCGAGGACGTAGGGCACGGTGGCGTGCTCAATCAAGGAGGCGATGAGCGCCTGTCCGCCGCGCGGGATCAGGCAATCGATGTAGCCGCGCAGCCGCATGAAGGCTGTGGCCGTCTCGTGCGACGTGTCCTCCACCAGGGCGACGGCATCTTCGGGCAGACCCGCCTTCACGGCGGCCCGGCGCAGCAAGCCGACGATGGCCGTGTTGGAGGCGATGGCCGACGACGAGCCGCGCAGGAACGCGGCGTTCCCGGACTTGAGGCACAGCCCGGCAGCGTCACTCGTGACGTTGGGACGGTTCTCGTAGATCACCCCGACCACGCCGAGCGGGACCCGCACCCGTGAGACCCGCAGGCCATTGGGCCGCACCCAGCCTTCGGTCACCTCGCCCACCGGGTCGGACAGACCTGCCACCTTGCGCAAACCGGCGGCCATGCCCCGGATCCTGTCCTCGGTCAGGCGCAACCGGTCCCGGGCCGCCTCGACCATGCCGCCGGCTTCGGCCCGCTCGAGGTCGGCTCGATTGGCCTCCAGGAGCGCCGCCCACTCCTCTTCGAGGAGGTCTGCGGCCAACCGCAGGGCGTCGTCCCGGACCGAGCTCGGCGCCCTCGCCACCACCCGGGCGGCCGAACGGACGCGGCCCGCGAGCTGCTCCAACGCGGGCGAGGTCATCGGTTCAGGTTACAAGGACCAGGTCATCTCGATGAACGACAACCTGGCTACGCCGCCCCATCCACTCGGACGCCCGTTCCGCATGTACCCGGACCAGGCCCTTGGCGAAGACTTGCCCGTCCGGGCCGGAGATCTCCACCGCGTCGTCGGCCCGGAAGGAGCCGCTCGCCCCGGTCACCCCTGCAGCCAGCAGGGACCGCCCACGGCCGGTGAGTGCCAGCCGTGCTCCCTCGTCCACCGTCAGGCCACCGCTCGAACCCAACGCGAAGGCGATCCAGAGCTTGCGAGCCGACAGGCGGCTCTTCCGGGCCCGGAACACCGTCCCGACGCCGGCCTCGTCGGCCAGGGCGGCCCTCACGACGCCTGGGCGGGCGGCGTCGGCGATCACCGTCTGGACGCCCGACCAGGTGGCGATCTTGGCCGCCGCCAGCTTCGATGCCATGCCCCCACTGCCCTCGGCGCTGCCGGGACCCCCGGCCAGTCGCTCGAGCTCCTGATCGATCTCCACGACCTCTTCGATCAGCGATGCCTCCGTGTCACGCCGCGGATCGGCCGTGAGGAGACCAGGCGTGTCGGTGAGCAGGATCAGCAGCTGCGCACCGACCAGATGCGCCACGAGGGCGGCCAGCCGGTCGTTGTCGCCGAAGCGAATCTCCTCATCCGCCACGGCGTCGTTCTCGTTGACCACCGGGACGACCCCCAGATCCGCCAGGTGACGCAATGTGCCCCGTGCGTGGAGGTACTGGGTGCGATTGACGAAGTCGAGCGGCGCCAGCAGCACCTGGCCGGCCAACAGCCCGTGTGGGTCGAAGCCGTCCTGCCACAGCCGCATCATCCTGTGCTGACCGACGGCGGAGACGGCTTGCAGCACGGCGGGGTCCGAAGGCCGTTGCCGGCCCCGGTCGAGTGCTTCCCAGCCCGCGGAGATGGCGCCCGAGGAGACGACGACGACGGTGTGCCCGGCCGCATGGGCGGAGGCCAGCTCTCCGCAGAGCCGGCTGACTGTCTCGCCGGTCACCGAGGACGAGCCCAGCTTGACGACGGCGATCACTGGTCTTCTCCCCACGTGAACGTCATGGCACCAACCGTGATCTCATCTCCGTCGCGCGCACCCGCCCGGGCCAGGGCGCGATCGACACCGAGACGACGCAGACGTCGGACGACCTCGGCCTGGGCTCCTTCGTCGTTGAGATCCGACAGGGCAACGGCCCGCTCTGCCGCCCGGCCCTGCACCGCCCAGGTACCCGACCCGGTCCGCTGCACGGCAACGCCCTCCGGGACGGGGCGATGCACCACGATCTCGCTCGTGGTGGCCACGGCGGCTTCGGCACGTGCCTCCTGGACCATGGGAGCCAGCCGTTCCACCAAGGTCGTCACCCCGGACCCGGCCGCCACGGAGAGCACCATGTCGCAGATCTGCTCGTCGTCATCGCCGAGATCGCTCTTGCTGCCCACCACGATCCGAGGGCGGTCGAGCAGCTCCGGGCGGTACGAGCCGAGCTCGGAGAGCAGTATGCGCCGTTGCTCCGCCGGGGACACCCCGCCGGCATCGGGCGCACCGAGGTCGAGCAGCACGACAAGCACGCGGGCGCGCTCAATGTGGCGCAAGAACTGGTGGCCCAGGCCCTTGCCCTCTGCTGCGCCCTCCACCAAGCCGGGAATGTCGGCCATGACGAACTCGGTCCCGTCCCGCAAGCCGCCGATCCGGACGACGCCGAGATGCGGTTCGAGAGTCGTGAACGGGTAGTCGGCAATTTTTGGCTTCGCCGCAGATACCGTCGAGATCAACGTGGACTTACCGGCATTGGGGAAGCCGACCAGGGCGACGTCGGCCATGAGCTTGAGCTCCATGTCCAGCCAGAACTCCTGGCCTTTCTCGGCCTGTTCGGCGAAGGCGGGAGCGCGGCGGCGGTTGGAGAGAAAGCGCGCGTTGCCGCGCCCACCCTGCCCGCCTTCAGCCACCATGAAGCGGGCACCCTCCACATCGAGGTCGCATACGACCGTCCCAGTTCGCTCGCGCACCACTGTGCCGACAGGCACGGGCACCACGAGGTCCTTGCCTCTGGCGCCGTGCTTCTTGGAGCCTGAGCCATGCACACCGTCGGTGGCGCGGCGGAACGGGTGATCCCGGAACCCCAGCAACGACGCCTGGTTCACGGATGCCACCAGCCAGACGTCTCCGCCGTGACCCCCGTCGCCGCCATCGGGACCGCCACGATCCACATGGGCCTCCCTGCGCCACGAGACCGCCCCGGCTCCTCCATCACCAGCGCGCGCGTGCAATTGGGCCTGGTCAACGAAGCCGGGCATAGCTGTCCAGCTTAGAAGTCCGGGACCGACCTCCAAGCCACACCGACCGGGCCGGTGTCGATCGCCCACCGGCCCGGTCGATTCAGCGCTTCCCACCGCGGCCCGAACCGGACGTCTAGGCGATCACGTCACGGTGAACGGGTCGCTGAGCCGTTCAGGGCATCCGTCGCATCGCTCGCTTGAGCGTGAAGCTTCCCGGCTGTATCGATCGAGCACCCGGCGAAGGTCGTCACCCCTCCCGTTGTCGTCTCCGGTGCAGCCCGAGATGGTGCCGGCGCCTGACGCAATCACCATCGAATCAATGACGGCATTGTCAGTCGTGACCGTATTGCCGCCAGCGTCTTCGATGGTCACTACCGGCTGGGTCCCAAAGGGACTCCCAGCTGCGGCATTTCCAGGCTGAACCGTAAAGACGAGCTGACTCGCCTGACCCACCGTGACGTCGAACGGCGTGCTGTCCGCCGTGGTGAGCGAGCCATCAACCGCATGGAGCTCATAGCCGGTGCCCTCAGTGTTGATGGAGCATCCGGTGAATGTCGCCACCCCATCGCTCGCCGCGGTCGGGGCGCAGCCCGAAAGGGCTCCGGGCCCGCCCGCGGTCGGCGTGCCCGCAGTGATCGAGAGCGTCACCGTCGAGGTGTCGCCCGTCACCGTGTTGCCCCGGCGTCTTCGACCGTCACCACGGGCTGGGTCGTGAAGGCGGTCCCACCTGTCGCGCCGGCAGGCGAGGTGGTGAAGGAAAGGTGATTGGCCGTGCCCACCGTGACGTCGAACGGCGTGCTGTTCGCCGTGGTGAGCGACCCATCAACGGCATGGAGCTCGTAGCCGGTGCCCGTCGGTGTTGATGGAGCATCCGGTGAATGTCGCCACCCCATCGACTCGCCGCGGTCGGTGTGCAGGTGAGAGCTCCGGGCCCGCCCGTAGTCGGCGTGCCCGCAGTGATCGAGAGCGTCACCGTCGAGGTGTTGCCCGTCACGGTGTTGCCCCCGGCGTCTTCGACCGTCACCACGGGCTGGGTCGTGAAGGCGGTCCCACCTGTCGCGCCGGCAGGCGAGGTAGTGACTGCGAGCTGGCTCGCGACGCCGGTGCCGACGTCAAAGGATGCGCTCGTGGCGGTCAAGGCGTCGCCCGCGTCTGTGGCTGTCAGCGTGTAGGTGCCCGCCGTGTTGATCGAGCAGCCACTGAAGCTTGCCGTGCCCGCGGTCGTCGTCGCCGAACAGCCAGAAAGAGCCCCGGGCCGGAATGGACCGTCAAGGCGATGGTGTTGGTGTCGGTGGCCACGGTGTTATTCCCTGCGTCTTGGATGATGACAACCGGCTGCGTGACGAAGGGGCTTCCTCCAATGGCGTTGCTCGGTTGCGTCGCGAACGTCATGTGGGTCGGCAGTCCGGCACTGACGTTGAAGGGAGCGCTGGTCGCGCTCGTCAGCTGCCCGTCCGTCGCCGAGAGTTTGTATCCATTCCCAACTGTGTTGATCGCACAGCCGCTGAACGAGAAGACGCCGTTGCTCTCGCCGGTCGACGTGCACGTGGACAGCGACCCTGGACCGCCCGTGTTCGGAGTGCTCGCGGCGATCCCGATGGTCACCGCCGAGTGGTCGGTCGGCACAGGATTGCCCGCTGCATCTTCGACCGTCACGACGGGCTGGGTGGAGAACGCGGTGCCACCGCTGGCCCCACTGGGTTGAGTCGAAAACACCAACTTGCTGGCCGGGCCAGAGATACCACTCACCGCCATGCCAACGATGGGTCTATTGAGGGGTAGCCCTCCGGCCGAGCCCTCGAATGCCGAGTCGCCGTAGTTGAAGATGCCGCCGTCGGAGGCCACCAGCCAGTAGCCCTTGCCATCCGGGGTGGACGCCATGCCGACGATCGGCTTGTTCAGACGATGTCCCTCCGGCCGAGCCCTCGAACGCAGCATCGCCGTAGTTGAAGATGCCGCCGTCCGAGGCGACCAGCCAGTAACCCTTGCCATCCGGGGTGGACGCCATGCCGACGATCGGCTTGTTCAGACGGGTCCCGCCGGCCGAGCCCTCGAACGCAGCATCGCCGTAGTTGAAGATGCCGCCGTCAGCAGGCCACCAGCCAGTAACCCTTGCCATCAGCGGTAGGCGCCATGCCGACGATCGGTTGGTTCAACCTCAGTCCGCCCGCCGAACCCTCGAACGCGGCATCGCCGTAGTTGAAGATGCCGCCATCGGAGGCGACCAGCCAGTAACCCTTGCCATCCGGGGTGGACGCCATGCCGACGATCGGCTTGTTCAACCTCAGTCCGCCGGCCGAACCCTCGAACGCGGCATCGCCGTAGTTGAAGATGCCCCCGTCGGAGGCCACCAGCCAGTAACCCTTGCCATCGGGTGTCGGCGCCATGCCGACGATCGGCTTGTTCAAGATCATGTTCCCAGCCGAACCCTTGAACGGCGCTCCCGCCTCGCTGAAAATCCCGCCGTCCGATGCAGCGAGCCAGTAGCCCGCTCCCGGCGCCGCCAAATGCGACGGCGCGGATGGCATCGCATTGAGGTGGGACGTCGCGGCCATGCGGCCAGTTGCCGCTGACGCAGACCTGAAGGTGCCGAGACAGATGATCAATGCGACGGCACACGCCGCAGCGACGAAGAGCAGATTTCGCAGGCGTGAGCGCGGGTCGACATGAGCACCCTCAACCGGTCCGATAGTCATAGCCCTCCCACCGAGATCGGCGTCAGAAAGACGCCGTGCCCTTCCCGCCACTTGGAAAGGAACTCGTGACGACGATGACCTTCCCGGAGGCACGACATGGCAAACGGATTGACAGTCGAGGACCAGTTGTTGTTCGGGCGGCGATCAAACCCGCAATGCGCGCCTGGTTCTTCGTCCGGAGAACACGGGGGTTTGCAACCGCGTTCCGCGTAGCAATTCCAGTCGCCACCCGTGCCGGGTCGTCCGCCGACTTCACTCTGCCTTCAAGAGTCGTGGATGCGAGCTGCGTTAGTCGGCGTGCAGCGCCTTGGTTCTTACGCCACCGCCAAGCGGCGGGCCCGCGCACCCGACTTCGGCACGCGCACGGTCGCTGTCCACGCTGGTGCACTGGCCGCGTTCGACCACCTGGGTTCCACTCACCCAGACGTCGGTCACGAGGTAGCCGGCCCCCGCCCACACCAGGTGACCCAGGAGCTCGTCGTCATTGAGCGAGGGGGTGAAACGAGCGTCGTCAGTACGTAAGCGGATGACATCGGCGGGCCGCCCCACCTCCAGAGATCCCACCGGGAGGCCGAGCGCCTCCCCGCCACCGCGGGTGGCCAGTCGGAGGGCGGCGGCTGAGCTCAAGGCATCCGGATCACCGGCGATGGCACGGGCGAGGAGTGGGGCCAGTCGGAGCTCATCCCAAAGATGAAGATCGTCATTGGACGCCGGTCCGTCCGTCCCGAGGCCGACCCGCACCCCGCGGTCGAGCAGCGCCCGTAGTGGGGCGATGCCCGAGCCGAGCTTGCCATTCGAGCCGGGGCAGTGAGCCACGGCCACATCGTGCTCGGCAAGCAACGCGAGGTCGGCATCGTCGAGCCAAACCGCGTGCGCGGCCAGGACCCGCCCCTCGAGCACCCCTTCCGATGCCAGGAGCGCGGGCGCACTCATGCCGTAACGATCCAGCACGACCTGGCACTCGGCCGCAGTTTCCGAGAGATGGATCTGCAGCAATGCGTCCCGCGCCCGTGCCTCGGCCGCAATGGTTCTGATGCCTTCCGGCGGCACGGTGTACGCAGCGTGCGGCCCGAAGCCCATTTGCAGCAGCTCGTGCTTGCCCGCCACGGCGTCGGCCAGCTCGCAGGCGGCGTCGAGCAACGCCTCCCAGGTGTTGTTCGGGCCGGCATCCGGGACATCGAAGATCGCCGGCGTATAGACGGTCCGGATGCCGGCCTCGACCACGGCTTCCACGACGGGCGAAGGATGCCGATACTGCTCACACGTGGTCGTCACGCCGTTGCAGAGCAACTCCGTCGCGCCAAGGAGCATGCCCCAGTAGACGTCCTCATCTTCCAGCCGCGCCTCGCGAGGCCAGATGGACTCGTGCAGCCAGCGGTCGAGGGGCAGGCCGTCACCAGCGCTCCGCAACAGCGTCATCGGTGTGTGGCCATGACAGTTGACCAGCCCCGGCATCAGGATGCCCCCGAGTTGGCGGACGTCGGTGCCCGAAGAAGCGGGAACCTGCCAGGGATCCCCGATCCACGAAATGAGACCGTCCTCGATCTCGATGGCACCCGGGGCCAGGACCGTGTCAGTGCTGTCGACGGTGAAGACCGCGTCGGCCTGTAGCCGCAGGGTCACGGTGCGCCGACGAACAGCCGGTCGGAAAGGTCTCGTGAGACCCGAATGGCCTCACCGCCTCCGTCCACCGTCACCTCGACGCTGCCTTCAGGATCACGGTCGCCGACCGTGGCGACAACGCCAGGAATGAAACCACCCTCGTCGAGGAGCGTCAGCGAACCGAGGTTCAATTCGACTTCTTCGCTGATGCGAAACAGTTTCACTCGCTCACCAGCGTCCACCTCAGCGAGCGATCGGGTCGGCGCCGAGGGGGGTGGCGAGTGGGACCCTGGGATCGGGTTCCCATGCGGGCAAGTGGCCGGATCGCCCAACAACTCCACCAACCGGGCCTCGACGTCGTCTGAGATCACGTGTTCCCACCGGCCCGCCTCCCGATGGACCTTGTGCCACTCGAGCCCGATGACATCGACGAGGAGGCGCTCAGCCAGGCGATGTTTGCGCACCACCTTCTCGGCCAGAGCCTGCCCGCTTTCGGTGAGGGACAGGCGACGGCCCTCTCGCTCCACGTACCCGTCCTCGCGCAACCGGTCCAGCATTTCGGAGACCGACGGGGCGGATCGTCCCAGTCGCTCGGCGATGCGGGCCTGAATCACCGGCACGCCCTCCTCCGACAGCGAGAGCATCGTCTCGAGGTACTCCTCGACCGGAGGGTGGTACTCCTGCGGTTGACGGGCGGCCGAGGGCTGCTCAGTCATGACAGTGGTCTGCGGAAGGAGGCACGTCGAGTGCGGGATTCCGGTCAAAGAAGCCCGAGGGCAGCAAGGTGAAGCCGGTGTACTCGACCGGCATGACGGGCCAGTCCTCGGGTCGCGGTATGTGGGTCACTCCAAACGAGTGCCACAACACGACGTCGGTGTCGACAATGGGACGGTCCGCTGCCGTCCAGGTCGGCAAGCCGGCGTGCCCGTGATGCTGGTTGGGGTAGTCACCAGCCGCTCGTCGCTCCTCGGGATCAAACGGCGTCACCCACAGATTGTGGGATGCGAAGGCGGCCCGGCGCCCCACGCTGGAACTCGGATCGGCCAAGAGGGTCGGCGTGGCGGCCGGCAGCAACTTGTAGGCAGTCGGCTCCCCCACGCCGTTACGGCGGGACCGGTTGGCAATGCGCCAGGACCGGCTTCGCGACGCATCGACGTCCCGTTGCGCCGCCAGTTCGGTCTCCAGCAGGCTCACGTCGATGCCAAAGGCGTTGCCCCACGGGTTTTCAGGGCTGCCCGGCGAGCCGGTAGGCACCGCGTCGACCTCGTAGACGGCGTTGTCCGGTCCATCGACCTGCATGTCGAGGCGGACGTTGAAGAGGTGCTGATGGAACGGCGCGGCGAGGCCCGGGGCGATCATCCTGGCGTGGCCCCCGGGGCCATCGTCGCCGACGGCCATGGTGGACATGATGCCGGTCAACTTCACCTCGAGCTGCATGGTCCCGTCGAGGTAGAAGTACCAGTAGAAGCCGTACTCGTAGTTCCCGACGGTGGCGATGGAGCTCACGACCAAGCGGCGGGATCGACGCACCTCGGTCCGCCCGGAGACCATGTCAACGTGCTTCCAGAGGATCCCGTAGTCCTCCTCGTGCATGCAGATGGCATTGGCCCGCGTGCGCGGCTTGCCGCGTTCGTCGGCGAAGACGTCGTCGAAATAGCGGATCTCCCCGAGGCAATCGCAGCCGAGCGTCAGCGTGTTGGCCATGCGGCCCAGACCCCATTCGCCGGCATCGAATGCGCTCTTCCAGGCGTGCATCGGGCCCGGGTGCCCGTAGGGCACCACCATTTCGCTCACCGAGGCGCGGTAGACGATCGGACGGACGCGACCGCCGTCCTCGTACCCGACAGTCCACAGGACGAGGCCCTCCAACGGGTCCATGCCGACCCGCAGTGACCATTTCTGCCAGCGCACGAGGTTGCCGTCCACCTCGAAGCTCGGACCCTCAGGCTGGATGATCTCCAACGGCTTGAGGTCGGTGCGCATCGGACCGTTGTGCTCGGGGTAGTAGCTCCCGTGTTCCGACGGGATGGGCACGACCCCGAGGTCGACCACTTCGAGCACCTCACCCCGACCCATGTCGACGAAAGCGAGCAGGCCTTCGAGCGGACGTGCGTAGCCATTGTCGTCTTTCGACTCCCGCAGATACGCCAGGCAGCGGGTGATTCGCCGTCCCTCTTCGTGCCCGAGACCGAACGTGCCGGCCGGCCAGGGGTCGATCTGCACCAAAGACCGGTCGACGATGCCGCGCCGGTCGAGTGCGGCGTTCCATTCGGGATGGTCATAGAGCGCCGTCAGGACCATGATCGACTCTTCCATCTGGAGCGGCGGTCGTACGTCGCGGACGATCTCCCAGCGGTCGATGGCGCCCCTCGTCACCGAGACGACCACTTCGACCACGTCGGCTTCGGGGCCCTGGAGCAGGACGATGCGCAATTGCCGGTCGATCTCCACGACCAGACCGGCGTCCACGGCGCGCACCATTTCTTTCGGTGGTTCGAACAGACCGATATAGGCGAAGCGCAGAAGCTCGCTGGGAACCTCGGCTCGGCCGCTGGCGAAGACGATCTCGCGGGCAGCGATGATCTCGTCCCCCGTGAGAGGTGCGAGCGGATGGAGGACGGTGGTGACCGGCGGCGAGGACATGTCCGGCTGATGTTACGCGCCGCAACACATATGACCCTCTACGATCGCCCCATGGAGGCTGCCGCCGATCGGGCGGAGCGCTGCGCCCGGGAACTGGGCCGCCGTCTGGGGATCGACCATCACGATGTCCTGGTGCTGCTGGGCAGCGGGCTTTCGGGCACGGCCGAGGCCCTGGGGGCGGGCGAAGACGCCGTCCCGCTCGACACGCTGCCCTTCTTCCCGCCTTATACGGCCGGCGGGCATCGGGCGCAGGCCTGGTCCGTCGGGCACAACGGCCTCCGGATCCTGGTCCTGGGCGGGCGCTGCCATCTGTACGAGGGCCTGACGCCCGCCGAGGTCGTCCATCCCTTGCGGACCGGCATCGCAGCGGGCTGTCGCAGCGTCATCCTGACCGCGGCCGCAGGAGGCATCAGGGCCGATCTCGAGACCGGGTCCGTCATGGTCGTCGAGGACCACATCAACCTCACGGGACGCAGCCCTCTGATCGGCCCCGATTTCGTCGACATGGCCGGCGCCTACGACCCCCGCCTGCGAGGGCTTGCCTTGGCCACGCCGGGGCCCGCCGCGTCGGTGCTGGCGGCGCAGCCCGGTGTCTACGCCCAGCTCCCAGGCCCTCAGTTCGAGACGCCCGCCGAGATCCGAATGCTGCGCACGGCCGGCGTGGACGTCGTGGGGATGTCGATGGCGCTGGAGACGATCGCCGCCCGTCAGGCCGGCGTCGACGTCCTGGGGCTCGCCCTCGTGACCAACCCCGCCGCGGCGGACAGCGCCACGATCAACATCGCGGACATCGCCGACGCGGGGGCTGCCGCCGTGCCGGCCGTGGCCGCCATTGTGCGCCACGTCGTAGGCTCGTTGGCATGAGCAATCCTGTAGCGCCGACCGGTGTCGACCACGTCGCCATCAACGTCACCGACGTGCCAGGCGGCATCACCTTCTACACCGAGACGATGGGGCTGGTGCAGAACCACACCCGCCCCGACTTCGGGTTCCCCGGTGCCTGGCTCGACACCGCCAGCGGACAGCAGGTCCACCTCATTGAGGCCACCGTGCCCAACAACGTGGGCCAGCATTTCGCCCTGACCTTCGACGACCTGGGAGCCGCAATCGCCGAGCTGCGGCAGCGTGGCCTGAAGGTGAGCGATCCGTCGGTAGTGGGGACAACGGGACGTCAGCAGGCGTTCACCCTCGACCCGTGGGGCAACGTCATCGAGCTGCATCAGCGGGCCTGAGCCAGGCGCCGCGAGGACCGACCGGTTAGTCGGAGAGCACGCTCACGTGCTTGCGGCCGCGGCGCTCGCCGAACTTCACGACGCCGTCTGCCATGGCGAAGAGCGTGTCGTCGCCGCCACGACCCACGTTGACGCCCGGGTAGACCTTCGTCCCACGCTGGCGCACCAGGATGGAACCTGCGGTCACCGCGGTGCCGTCGAAGGTCTTCACGCCGAGTCGCTGCGCGTTGGAGTCGCGCCCGTTGCGGGTGGACCCGCCACCCTTTGTCTTTGACATGGTCTCGAACTCCTGAGATTCAGCCGGCCGCCGTGATGGCGGTGATCTCCAGCGTGGCGTAGTGCTGACGGTGACCCCATCGACGCCGCTGGTTGGACTTGTTCTTGTAGGTCATGGCGTTGATTTTGGGACCCTTTTCCTCGCCCACGACCTTGGCCGTCACCGAGGCGCCCGCCAGCTGCTGCGGCGTGGCCAGGACGGTTGCGCCGTCGACCACGAGGACGGGCTCGAGCGACACCTCCGCGCCGACGGGCTGCCCGAGCAGCTCCACGCGGACGCGCTGGCCCTCGGCCACACGCTCCTGCTTTCCTCCGGACCTGATGACGGCATACATAAGGGCGAAATCCTAGCGCAGGACCGAGTCGTCCAGGGTCACGCCCCGGCCGCCACAGACGGCACATTCGTTCGAGAGCGTCTCGAGCAGGCCCTCCGAGACCCTCTTGCGGGTCATCTCGACCAGTCCCAGCTCGGAGATGTCGAAGACCTGGGTCCGGGTCTTGTCCCGGGCCAGCGCGTTGCGCAGGGCGGCCGCCACCTTGTCCCGGTTCTCCCGGATCTCCATGTCGATGAAGTCGATGACGATGATGCCGCCGATGTCCCGCAGCCGGAGCTGGCGGGCCACCTCCTCGGCCGCCTCCAGGTTGTTCCTGTAGACGGTCTCTTCCAGGTTCGTCTTGCCCACGTTCTTGCCGGTGTTGACGTCGATGACCGTCAGCGCCTCCGTGCGCTCGATGATCAGCGAGCCTCCCGAGGGCAGCCAGACCTTGCGGTCGAGCGCCTTGTGAAGCTGTTCGTGCACGTGATAGCGCTCGAAGATGGGCAGGCCCTCCACCTCAGGGTCGTAGTACTCGACCCGATCGGAGAGCTCGGGACTGACCGCCCGCACGTAGTCCCGCACCTGCTCGAAGAGGGCCAGGTCGTCGATGACCACGCCCCGGTACTCGGCGTTCAGCTCCTCGCGCAGGATCCGGACCGAAAGCTCGGGCTCCCGGTAGAGCAGGCCCGGAGCATCGGAGCGCTTGGCCTCGGCCTCAATCTGGTTCCACTGGTCGAGCAGGGTCGTGACGTCACGCTGGAGCTCCTCGGCCGATACCCCTTCAGCGGCCGTCCGCACGATCATGCCGTGCCCGGCGGGCTTGACCTCGTCGATGATCCGGCGCAGCCGGCGGCGCTCGTTGTCACCCAGCCGCTTCGAGATGCCGAAAGCGCTCGAATTCGGCACCAGGACGGCGAAGCGCCCGGGCAGGGACACCTCCTGGGTCAGGCGGGCACCCTTGGCCCCGATGGGGTTCTTGGTGACCTGGCACAGGATCGTCTGACCGGCCTTCAGCACGTCCTCGATCCGCGGCTGCTGGGAGGCGCCGCCCTCGATGTCCTCCCGGTCGTAGCGCACGTCACCCCGGTAGAGGACGGCGTTCTTGGGGATCCCGATGTCGATGAAGGCGGCCTCCATGCCGGGCAGGACGTTCTGCACCCGACCCCGGTAGACGTTGCCGTCGATCTGGTTGGTGTCGTCAGCGATCCGGGAGACGTAGTGCTCCACCAGGGAGCGCCCCTCGAGCATGGCGATCTGCGTCATGTCGGGCTGGACGTGCACGCAGACCAGGTAGCGGCCCACCTGCTTCGACTTCCGGTCCCGTGCGGGGCGACGCCGGCTACGGGCACGCTTGGCCGCGCCCTCGCCGTCGGACTCGGCGGGCTCGCTCTCGTCAGGCGCGGCTCCCCTTGGGGCAGCGGTCTCCCTCGGCGCAGCGGCCTCGGAGCGCCTTAAGCGGCACCACCGGCGCATCGACCTCGGGGGGCGGAGGTGCCGCCACGACAGGTGCCGGCCTGGTGTCGCCGATCTTCGGCTTCGGCCGGGGCGCGGCCCGCGGCGCTTCTGGAGCGCTAGAGCTGCTGCCCCCCGTTGGCTCCGGGGGGTGACCCTCCGGGTTGTGACTGATTTCCGTCTCGGACATGAGGGAAAGCCCTCCTCGCGTGCTGTGTCGCGTCGCCATCGGTTCCGAGCACGCTCACGGAGAGCGGCTCGAACCGAGCGCCATCGCGTTCGATCCATTGATGCGTTCGACAGGCCCGTCCGGGCGCCGCGGGGGCGCCCAGGGCCGCTACAAGGTCGCCTGGACGGACACCACGCGGGTGCGTGGCCAATTCCGCCCGGAGATGACCCTTGGTGCTGGTCAGGGACAGCGTTCGGATTGCCGGGCGGATGTCGTCCTCGGTTTGACGACCCTTCCGCTCCCGCGTGACGGTCAGCATTGGAGCGGCGAGCATCTTCTCTACCCGCTCCTGCAGCTCCTCATCCCGGCACTCCGAGCACCTCCAGCTCCCAATCACACGATGCTACCTCCTGCTGAAGCGAACCCTCCGCTTCTCCGATCAGGGCCGCCGCCTCGACGGCGATCCCCTCGGGCAGCAGTTCGCTCAGTGCCGCCGGCAGATCAGGAACAGGGATCTCCCCGGGCCCGGCCGCCTCGAGGCGCAGGTCGAGATACTCGCCACGAGACTCGCATCCCGTGGGGAGAGCCAGGCCGAAGCTCACCAGGGGGTGCGGGACGAATCCCTGGGAGTAGGCCAGCGGGAAGCCGGCTCCGCCGCAATGCCCGTTCCCACATGCGAGCCACGTCGCGGTGGCTGGTGAAGCGGATCTTGCCCTGCTTGGTGAAGCGCAGTCGGACTCGGCGCTGGCCGTCAGGGAACACGGCTGACCAGGCGGACAGGAATTCGGTCGCCCACGCTGAGGTCCTGCCCCGTGCCCTGACTCCCGCCGGCCGGGGGAACCGGCGAGGCGACGACGTGCTCCAACCCGAATCCGGTGCAGGCCCCGCAGTCGTAGCACGGCGTCCAGCGGCAGTCCTCGACGGCCACGCTGGCCAGCGCGTCCTGCCAGTCCCCCCAGAGGAAGTCGCGGTGCAGACCCGCCGAGATGTGGTCCCAAGGGAGGGCCTCGTGTTCGTCGCGGTCCCGGTGGCACACCTCTTCGACGCTGAGGCCCTCTGCGGCCAGGGCGGCCTGCCAGAGGGACAGATCGAAGCACTCGGACCACTCCTGGAAGGTGCCTCCGGCCCGCCAGACCCGCTCGATCACGGCACCCATACGTCGGTCACCCCGGCTGGCCAGTCCCTCGGCCACCGAGGCCGCCGGTTCGTGCCAGCGGATCGTGAGGCCACGGGTGCGCCGGGCCTCGTCACGCAGCAGGGCCACCTTGCGCTCGAGCTCCGCCACCGTGTCCTGGCCGAACCACTGGAACGGCGTGTGGGGTTTGGGGACGAACCCGCCCACGGACGCCACCACGGTCACCCCTTTGTGGTACTTCCGGCCGATCTCGACGCAGCGTGCACCGAGCCGCGCGATGCCGAGCACGTCCTCGTCGAGCTCGGTGGGCAGGCCGATGAGGAAATAGAGCTTGACCCGCCGCCAACCCTGGCTGAAGGCGGCATCGACCGCGCCGTAGAGATCCTCCTCGGTGATCAGCTTGTTGATCACCGTCCGCATCCGCCACGTCCCGCCCTCGGGGGCGAACGTCAGACCGGTGCGCTTCACCTTCTGAATCTCCGCCGCCGTCCCCACCGTGAAGGCATCCACCCGGAGCGAGGGAAGGCTGACCGAGACCCGGCCGCCGTGTTCGGAGTCATCGACGATGGCGCGCACGGTGCCCTCTATGCCGGAGAAGTCCGCCGACGACAGCGAGGTCAACGCCACCTCGTCGTGGCCGCTCCATTCGAGGCCCCGCTGCACCATCTCCTGCACCTGGGCGGCCGGTCGCTCGCGCACGGGCCGGGTGATCATGCCCGCCTGGCAGAAGCGGCAGCCCCGCGTGCACCCGCGGAACACCTCGACGTTGAGGCGGTCGTGGACCACCTCGGTGAGCGGGACGAGCGGGCGGGCGGGTAGCGGCCAGTCAGCCAGGTCGCTGATCGTCCGCTTCGCCACCTCGGCGGGAACCCCGGGGTCGACGGGGAGGGTCGAGACCAGCCGGCCGTTCTCGTAGGTCGGGGTGTAGAGCGCCGGCACGTACACCCCGTCCAATCCGGCCAAGGCGCGGCAGGAGCATCGTCCGGTCGCGACCCTCGGGCGGCGCGGCGTCCAACCAGTCCGCCAGCACTTCGTTGATTTCGCTGACGACCTCCTCGCCGTCACCGAGGACGAAGGCGTCGACGAAGTCGGCCAGGGGCTCGGGGTTGTAGACGCAGTGGCCACCGGCGACGACGAGCGCGTCGGCGCCGCCGCGGTCCGCCCCGTGCAGCGGCAGGCCGGCCAGATCGAGCAGGTTGACGAGGTTCGTGTAGACGAGCTCGGCCGAGAGGTTGAAGGCCAGCACGTCGAAGGCGGCGGCCGGCAGATGCTGCTCCACGCTGAACAGCGGCACGCCCGCCGCCCGCATGGCGTTCTCCATGTCCACCCACGGCGCGTAGGCGCGCTCGGCCAGCGCATCGGGACGCCCGTTGAGGATTTCGTAGAGGATCTGCAGCCCCTGATTCGGGAGGCCGATCTCGTAGGTGTCCGGGTAGAGCAGCAGCCAGGCGACGATGCCGGGCCCGTGCTCGGGGTACACGGACCCCTGCTCACCCCCGATGTAGCGGGCGGGCTTGGACACCCCGGGCAGGATGCGCTCGATCTGCGGCCAGAGGGTCTCCATCCGCACCAACCCTACGGGACGCTCAGCCACCGCCCGTGGTGGTGGACGTGGTCGTGCTGGATCCGCCGGCCGCTCCCGACTTGGGCGAGGTGGTGGTCGTCGTGGTCGGCGTCCCAGCCGGGGGGTTGGTCGTCGGCGCCGCCTGGCTGGCCGGATTGCTCGGCGTCGGCGTCTTCACGGTCGTGGTCTCGGGATTGCTCGTGATGTAGTCGAAGATGTTCCGCACGAGGGGTGCGGCCGCCTGGGCGCCGTAGCCGCCCTGGTCGATCACGGCGAGGACGACGTACTGGGGATTGGGGTTGGGGCCAAAGGCGACGAACCAGCTGTTCGGCTCGAGTCCGGCCTGGTTCGAGGCCGTCCCGGTCTTCCCGGCCAGGTTCCAGCCGGCCGGGAAGCCCTGGAAGTCCGCGTAGGCGGTCCCGCTCCTGCTCTGGATGACGCCCTCGAAACCCTGGAGCATGGCGCTGTAGTTGGCCGGCGAGATCGCCACGTGCCCCGTGACCTTCGGATCAATCTTCTTCACGACTTTGCCGGTCGTCGGATCGACAACCTCGGAGGCCACTTCCGGGGCGTAGCGGGTGCCGCCATTGGCGAAGGTCGAGTACGCCACCGCCTGCTCAATCGGCGTCAGCACCGTCTCGCCCTGGCCGAAGGCCATTTCGATGTTGTCGCCGGTGAACCACGACGCGGTGTAGGGAAATGCCTTGGGCGCCTCAGCGTGCAGCTTGCCCCGGGTCAGATAGCTGTCGACCCGGCCCTGCGCCTCACCCGGCAGGTCGATGCCGGTGATCGTCCCCTCGCCGTACTGCGGCGGCCTCGGACTGGATCGGGTACGCGCCGTACTTCGACTGCTGCTCCCAGAACATCTCGCCCAGGTTGTAGAAGAACGCGTCGCTCGACGCCGTCAGGGCGCTCGAGACGTTGTAGGTGCCGCCGGTGTCGCCCGGGTCGTCGTGCAGGACACACCCGGTGTCGTTGTTCACGCCGGCCGCCGGGCAGCCGGCGATCTTGAACGTGCCGGTGTCGACATACGGGGTCGTCGGGCGAGATCGAGCCCGTCCTGCAGCGCCGCCGTCGCTGTGATCGAGCTTGAACGTCGAGCCCGGCGTGTACTGGCCTTCGATGGCGTTGTTGTTCTCGGCACCGCTCTGCTGCAACGCGGTGAAGTTGGCCGACGAGATCCCGCCCACCCACTGGTTGAGGTCGTAGGTGGGATAGGAGGCCAGGGCGAGCACCTGGCCGTTCTGGGGGTTCATCACGATGGCCGCCCCGTTGATCGCCGGCGGAAGCCTTCCTCCGTCGACCTGGTCCGGCGTCTTGCGGTCGGCCAGGATCTGCGCCTGCAGGTCGTTCTGGACCGCCTGCTGCAACCCGGTGTCGATGTTGAGCACGACGGTGTCGCCGATCTGTGGTGCCGTGGAGCTCAAGGTGCCGACGACGTCGCCGCTGGCGTTCGACCGAGAGGGCCTGGCGTCCGGTCACGCCCTTCAGATACGGCTCGTACTGCGCCTCGATCCCCGAGACGCCGATCTGGCTGCCCTGGGTGTACCCCTGGTTGGGATTGGCGGCCAAGAAGCTGCTGGTGATGTCGCCGACGTAGCCGAGCACGTGGGTGGCCGTCGTCCCGCCCTGGGGGTAGGTGCGCTGCGCCACCGTCTGCACGGTCACGCCGGGGTACTCCGACTGGTGTGTCTGCAAGAACTGCACGGTGTCCTGCGACACCCCGACCGCAACCGGGACAGGTTCATACGGGCTGTACTGGTTGTTGTTGATGGAGTCCTGCACCTGCTTGGGTGTCTGGCCGACGAGTGCCGCCACCATGCCGACAATGGCCGGGTTCGAGGTTGCCTCGGCGCGCGAGAGCAGGATCTCCTGCTGCGGCGTGTTCGAGACGAGCACCGTCCCGTCGCGGTCGACGATCTCTCCACGAGGGGCGGCCACGCTCACGACACGCACCTGGTTGCGCGTCACCGCCGCGGCGTAGCTCTTCCCCTCGACCACCTGCAGCGTCCACAGTCGCAGCACGAGGACGCCGAAGAGGAGCAGGACGACGACTCCGACGATGCGCAGGCGGAGATTGGGACGGGCCTCCTCTTCCTCGGGCGAGCCGACGATGGAGGCCACGTTGACGCTCTTGCGGGGTCGCATGCGCGGCCCCGCGTTGTTTCCCCTCCAGGTCGCTGCGCTTCGCATGACGCGTCGACGGCTTGGGGTGGAGCCGGTCGCCGCGGATCGGATGACGAAGAGTCCGCTTCACCAGATCCTGCTGTCGGCCTGGGCCGGAACGAGTGAGCGGCGATTGCTCTCCCCGGCCAGGGCCCAGCGCATGAGCCGGCTGACCGGCAGCACCAGGACCACGCTCGAGATGCCGACCACCAAAATGAGCGAGAGGAAGTTCACCTTCACCATCTCGCCCTGTCCGAGAATTGCTCCGAGCACGGCGAACAGCATGTCCGCTCCGACGCTCCCCGCGGCCGCGGCCACCGGCTTGAGCCAGGTGGCCCGGGGGTCCGCCGCCGTCGTGAGGGAGCCCACGGCGTAGCCGAGCACGCAACCGACCAGGGCCGATAGCCCGAACGGTGTCGGGAGCACGAGGTCGAAGGCCAGGCCCGCCCAGAATCCGACGATCGCACCGGTCTCGGGACCGTCGAGCAGCGCGGCCGTGATGGGCAGCAGCCAGAGGAGGTCGGGATGGGCCCCACCGACCCGCAACGCCACCATGACCGTCTGCTGGACCATCAGCACGATGAAGATCACCAACGCCACCCTGAGCATGGCGCGGCCGGTCACGGGTTCGGCACCCACTGCACGACGTCGACGTAGGCCAGCTGGCTCAGGTCGGCGGCCGGGTCGACGTGAATGGTCTCCTGGCTCGCCCCGGCCGACGTGTGGAAGCTCTGCACGGTGGCCACAGGGATACCCGGCGGGAAGGCGGCGGCATCGAGGCTGCTCGTGTACATGTGCTCGCCCTTGTGCAGCGGCGTATGTGGCGCCACCAGATCGGCCGTCATGGAGTTCGAGGGACCCTGGCCGTCCACGATCCCCGTGTACTGGTTGCTGTTGCCGAACGTCACGCCGACCTTCGACTGCCCGTCGGTGACCAGCTGGACGACCGCCGTGTGGTGGAAGGACTGGATCACCTGACCGACCAGGCCGCCCGCACCGACCACCGGATAGCCCACGTCGACGCCGTCGGCGCGTCCCTTGTCCAGCGTGATCGTGGCGGTGAAGTTCGACGAGTACGAGTCGACGGTCTCCGCGGTGACCGTCGGCAACGATTGCAGGAAGGGCAGGTTCTGCAGTGCGGTGATATTGCGCAGCTGGTGACTTCTCGAAGCCCTGCTCGAGCTGGGCCGCACGCAACTGGCCGATCGTCCGCTGCAGCCGCTCGTTCTGGGCCTGGACCGACCCGTAGTTGAAGGCGCCGGCGAAGAAGTTCCCGATGGGGCTGATGATGTCGAGCACGCCCTGTCGCAGCGGCGCGTACACGTCGTTGGCGACCGACTTGATCCCCGAGGTCAGGCTGTGGGTCCGGCCGTTCTGGTCGAGCGAGATCAGTGACAACGAAAGAACAAGAAGGACGATGACCGTCAGGGTACGGCGAGACCGCCGGGACCGGGCCACCCAGGAGAAACCGGTCGATCGATCAGCGAGTGGAAGTGGTGATCAGCACCCGCTTCAGCGCTTCGAACTCTTCCAGGCACTGACCGCTGCCGATGGCGACGCAATTCAGCGGGTCGCGGGCCACGACGATGGGCATGCCGGTCTCGTGCTGCAGGCGGGACTCGAGCCCGTGCAGCAGGGCTCCCCCACCGGTCAGGACGATCCCCTGCTCCATGATGTCGGCCGCCAGTTCCGGCGGCGTCCGGTCCAGCGTGACCTTGACGGCGTCGATGATGGCGGACACCGGCTCCTCAATGGCCCGCCGGATCTCCTCGGTGGAGACGACGATCGTCTTGGGGAGCCCGCTCACGAGGTCGCGGCCGCGGATCTCCGCGTGCAGCTCCTGCTCCAGCGGATAGGCCGAACCGAGCGTGATCTTGATCTCTTCTGCGGTGCGCTCCCCGAGCGCAAGGCTGAACTCCTTCTTCACGAACGAGACGATCGCCTCGTCGAGCTCGTCGCCGCCGATGCGCACCGACTGGCTCGTGACGATGCCGCCGAGGGAGATGACCGCGACCTCCGTCGTCCCACCGCCGATGTCGACCACCATGTTGCCGGTCGGCTCGTGCACCGGAAGGCCCGCCCCGATGGCCGCTGCCATCGGCTCCTCAATGATGTAGGCGCGCCGTGCACCGGCGTACTCGGCCGCCTCCATCACGGCACGGCGCTCCACCCCGGTGATGCCCGACGGGACGCAGATCACCATGCGCGGCTTGGCGAAGCGGCGCTGGTGCACCCGGTGGATGAAGTAGCGCAGCATCTTCTCGCAGATCTCGAAGTCGGCGATGACGCCGTCCTTGAGCGGGCCGGATGGCCTGGATGTTCGACGGCGTGCGCCCGATCATCCGCTTCGCCTCGGCCCCCACGGCCAGCGGGCGCCCGTCCTTGATGTCGACGGCGACGACCGAGGGCTCGTTGAGCACGATGCCACGGCCGCGGACGTACACCAGCGTGTTGGCGGTTCCGAGGTCGACAGCCATGTCACGACCAAGGAGGGAAAGGCGATTTTCGGCCATAGTTGGAGCTCTCCCGAGGAATTCCTGATGGGCGCCGGCGAGAGCCGGCACCCGTGATGGTGCGCCCACAGGCTATGGGACTCCGAGGGGGTCCACAAGGCGGACGCCGCCGACGCCGATCTGGCCTGCAATTACACCGGCGTTGGCCGGCGCCGGGCCCGGTCCTACGTGGTGGGCAGGCCCGGGAAGAAGAGTGCGATCTCCCGCGCGGCCGACTCGTGCGAGTCGGAACCGTGCACCAGGTTCTCGGTCGTCTCGATCGCCAAGTCGCCGCGGATGGTGCCTGGGGCCGCCTCGGCCGGGTTGGTCGTGCCCATCATCAGGCGCACGACGGCGTAGGTGTCCTTCGGGCCCTCGACCACCATGACGAGCGCGGGCGAGCGGGTGATGAAGGCGACCAGGTCGCCGAAGAAGGGGCGCTCGGCATGCTCGGCGTAGTGGGTCTCGGCCACCTCCTTGGTGATGGTCCGGAGCTCGGCGGCCACCAGGCGCAGCTTCTTGCGCTCCAGGCGGCTCGAGCACTTCGCCGGCCAGGCCCCGCTCGACGCCGTCGGGCTTCACAATGACAAGGGTGCGGTCCACGAGGGGTGGACACTACACAACCCGGGGACGGGTCCGCGTCCGCGGTCAGCGACCGGCTTCCTCCCAGGGGACGGACGCCGCCAACGCGTCGGCACGGGCGGCGCCCACGACGTAGAGCGACCCGGCCACCACGACCAGCCCGTCGGCGTCGACCATGCCGCGCGCGACGCGCAGCGCGTCGATGACATTCGGCTCCTCGTAGACGGACAGCCCGAGCGCGCGGCCGGCCTCGGAGACCGCGGCGACCGGCATGGCACGCGGCGAGTCCGGTTCGCAGGCGATGATCGCGGAGACGCCGACAGACGCCAGACGGCGCGAGCATCGCCGACGGGTCACGACCCGACAGCATCCCCACCACGGCCACCGCCGCGCCGTCGACCGCGAACTCCTCCGCCAGCGCGTCGGCCAACGCCGCCATGCCCGCCGCGTTGTGCGCGCCGTCGACGAGCAACAAGCGGGCGCCGGCCCAGCACCTCCAGACGACCGGGCACGCGCACGGCGGCCAGCCCCTCCTCCACCACATCGGCGTCGAGCGGATCGCCGAAGAACGCCTCGACCGCCGCCAGCGCCACCGACGCGTTCCGGCCCTGGTGCGCGCCGTGCAGCGGCACGAGGATGTCCTCGTAGCGGCCGCCCGGGGTCCACAGCGTCACGACGCGCCCGCCGACGGCGACCCGGTTGGACTCGCAGCCGAAGTCACGCCCGGCCACCCAGACCGAGGCCGCCCCGACCTCCTGCGGCCCGGCTCGTGACGATGTCGGCCAGCTCCGGGGCCATCTCCCCCACCACGACCCTGCTGCCCGGCTCGATGATGCCGGCCTTGTCCGTGCGCGATCCCCTCGAGGGTGGGGCCGAGGACGTCGGTGTGGTCGAAACTGACGTTGGTCAGCACCGCCACGTCGCCGTGCACGACGTTGGTGCAGTCCCAGGTCCCGCCGAGACCCACCTCGACGACCATGGCGTCGACCGCCTCGGTGGAGAACCAGGACAGGGCGGCCGCGGTGAGCAGCTCGAAGCGGGTCGGGCGCTCGGGCAGCAGCGGCTCGAGCAGGGCCAGCTCCGTGAGGACGTCGGTCAGGGACGCGTCGTCGATCGGCTTCGCGTTGTGGGCCAGGCGCTCGCCGACCACGTGCAGGTTGGGGCTCGTGTAGGTGCCGACGGTGAGGCCCTTGGCCATGAGCAGCGCCGTGGCCATGGCCGACGTCGACCCCTTGCCGTTCGTGCCGGTGATGTGGATGGACGGGATGGACTCCTGGGGCTCACCGAGCAGCGACGGTGAGCGCCCGCATGCGGTCGAGCGTCGGCACGGACCGGCGGCGGGGCATGTTCGACTCGAAGTCGATGTGGCTGTCGAGCCAGGCCAGCGCGGCCGCCAGCTCCGTCAAAGGGCGGGGCCACCGGTTCGTCCACGGCGACGGGCTCCGGTTCGGTCAGGAGGCGGCGCGGCGCGAGCGGGTCGACTTGACCGGCGCGCCACCGAGCGGCACCAGCGTCGGGGCGACCCGGTCGAGCACCACCGAGCGGTCCACCACGCACTTGCCCACGTCGGTCGCGGCTGGGCAGGTCGTACATCACGTCGAGCAGAACCTCTTCGAGGATGGCGCGCAGGCCGCGGGCGCCCGTGCCACGCAACAGCGCCTGCTCGGCCACGGCCTCGAGCGCGTCGGGCGTGAACTCGAGCTCCACGTTGTCGAGCGCGAAGACCCGCTCGTACTGCCGGGTCAGCGCGTTCTTCGGCTCGACGAGGATCTGCACCAGCGCGTCCTTGAACAGCGGCGAGACGGCGCTGACGACCGGCAGGCGCCCGATGAACTCGGGGATGAGGCCGAACTTGATGAGGTCCTCGGGGAGCACGTGGCGCAGGATCTCGCCGTCCTCGCGGTCCTTGCGGTGCACCTCGGCCCGGAAGCCGATGCCGCGCTTGCCGATCCGCGACTCGATCAGCTTGTCCAGCCCGGCGAAGGCCCCGCCGCAGATGAACAGGATGTTGGTCGTGTCGATCTGGATGAACTCCTGGTGCGGGTGCTTGCGGCCGCCCTGGGGCGGCACGGAGGCGGTGGTGCCCTCGAGGATCTTCAGCAGCGCCTGCTGCACGCCCTCGCCCGAGACGTCACGGGTGATGGACGGGTTCTCGCTCTTGCGGGCGATCTTGTCGATCTCGTCGATGTAGATGATGCCGGTCTCGGCCCGCTTCACGTCGTAGTCGGCGGCCTGAATGAGCTTCAGGAGGATGTTCTCGACGTCCTCGCCGACGTACCCGGCCTCGGTCAGCGCCGTGGCGTCGGCGATGGCGAAGGGGACGTTGAGCATGCGGGCGAGCGTCTGGGCCAGCAGGGTCTTGCCGCAACCGGTCGGGCCCGAGCAGCAGGATGTTCGACTTGGCCAGCTCGACGCCGTCGTCGCCGGTCGGCGGGCCGGCCTGCACCCGCTTGTAGTGGTTGTAGACGGCGACCGACAGGATCTTCTTGGCGTACTCCTGCCCGACGACGTAGTCGTTGAGGAAGTCGAAGATCTCCCGCGGCTTGGGCAGGTCCTCGAAGCTCAGCTCGGTGGACTCGTCACGCTCCTCGGCGATGATGTCGTTGCACAGGTCGATGCACTCGTCGCAGATGTAGACACCCGGACCGGCGATCAGCTTCTTGACCTGTTTCTGCGTCTTGCCGCAGAAACTGCACTTGACGAGATCCCCGCCCTCTCCGAACTTCGCCACCAGATCGCTCTCCCGTCCGTGCCGCTGGTCCTACGCGGCGCCGATGGCCTCGAGTGGCGCCACCGTCCGCGCTGTGATGACTTCGTCGATCACGCCGTACGTCACCGCTTCCTCCGCCGTCATGATGAAGTCGCGATCGGTGTCCTGGGCCACCTTCTCCTGGGTCTGCCCGGTGTCCTCGGCCAACATCCCCGAGAGCAGGTCCCGCATGCGGAGGATCTCCTTGGCCTGCAGCTCGATGTCGCTGGCCTGACCCTCGACGCCGCCCCAGGGCTGGTGCAGCAGCACGCGGGCGTGCGGCAGCGCGAAGCGCTTGCCCTTGGCCCCGGCCGCCAGCAGCACGGCGGCCGCCGAGGCCGCCTGCCCGAAGCAGAAGGTGGAGACGTCGGCCTTGATGAACTTCAGCGTGTCGTAGATGGCGAACAACGCCGTGATCTCGCCGCCGGGCGAGTTGATGTAGAGGTGGATGTCCTTGTCCGGCTCCTCGGACTCGAGGAAGAGCATCTGGGCGCACACGAGGTTGGCCACCGCGTCGTCGACGGGCGTGCCGAGGAAGATGATGCGCTCACGCAGCAACCGCGAGTACAGGTCGTAGGCCCGCTCGCCCCGGTTGGACGACTCGATCACCGTCGGGACCAGATAGTTGTAGGCCTTCATCGGGTTCCCCGCATTCTGCATCTTCACTCGCTCTCCTCGTCTCTGCTCGACTGTCGCCCTCTCTCCGAGGCATCCACCTTGAGGTCGTCCCGTGACATCGGGTTGCCCTCTTCGTCGAAGAGATCCACGTGGTCCAGCAGCCACTCCAGCGCTTTGCCTTTGCGCAGCTCCGAGCGTACCGCGCCGGTCCGGCCGGCCGTGTCGAGTTGGCGGCGCAATTCGGTCGGGGTGGTGCCCATCCGCTCCGCCATGGTCACTATCTCGGCAAGGAGCTCCTCGTCACTGAGCGTCAGCTCCTCGGCCTCGACCAGGGCTCTCAGCGCCAGGTCGGCCTTGACCGCGGCCTGGGCGTCCACGCGGACGGCACCCAGCAGCTCGTCGGGCGTGGTGCCGGTGGCCTGGAAGTACTCGGCCAAGCCCAGCTTCTGGGCCTCCAACCGGTGCTGGAGGTCGTGGAGGCGCTCGTTGACCTCCGCATCGACCAGGACCTCGGGAACCACGTCGTCGGTGACCAGCTCGGCCAGCGCCTCGATGGTCTTCTGGCGCAGCGCCATCTGGCTCTGCATCAGCTTGACGCGGCCGATCCGCGTCGGCGATGTCCGCACGCAGCTCGGCCACCGTGTCGAACTCGGAGCTCTCGGCGGCCCACTCGTCGGTGGCCTCGGGCAGCTTCTTGACCTTGACCTCCTTGACGAGCACCCGGAACGCGATGCTCTCCTCGGGGTCGTCAGGGCTGGCGGTGTCGAAGGCGAGGATGGCGCCGGCCTTGGCGCCGTGCAGCTCGCCGTCGAGCTCGGGCACGACCGAGGCCGAACCGACCTCGTAGAGATAGTCGTCGACACCGACCACCTCGGCGCCCGAGGCGTCGTTGCCGTGCAGGTCGATCGTCACCAGATCGCCGTCGATGGCGGGCCGGTCCACGACCTCGAGCTCGGCGTCGTTCTCGCGCAGGCGGTCGAGCTGGCTCTGCACCTCCTCGTCGGTGACGGCGAGGCCCGGCAGCGTGACGTGCAGCCCGTCGTAGCCCGGAATGGCGACGATGGGGCGCACCTGCACGACGGCGTCGAAGGACACGGCGCCGCCGTCCTCGCCGCCGGTGATGTCGATCTCGGGCTGGGCGATCGGGTCGAGCTCGGTGTCGACGACGGCGCGGGCGTAGAAGTCGGGCAACGACTCGCGCAGCGCCTCGGCGCGCAGCGCGCCGGCGCCGCCCATGCGGGCCTCGAGCACCTTGCGCGGCACCTTGCCGGGCCGGAAACCGGGCACACGGACCTGCTGGGCGAGTGTGCGCACGACGTCGCCGAGCGCTCGATCGAACTCGGGCTCGTCGACCTCAACACTCAGGCGGACGAGGTTCCCCTCCATTGGCTCTGCTGTCGCACGCATCACGAGCCGATCACTCTACCGGCCGTCCCGCGGCCCGGGCGCACGTTCCGCCGGGAGCGGTTGCGGCGGGCGTGGAGGGCAGGAGATCCGCTCAGAACATGAAGTTCATGGCGCCCAGCACGGACTGGCCCACCTGCTGGTCGCCGACAACGCCGATGCCCCCGGCGGCCTCCACCTGCGCGGCCGTGGCCCGGCCGCAGCCGAGGCGCATGAAGTCGATGCTCGAGAAGGAGAGGGTCACCGTCGGCGCCACGTCGTCGCCCACCGGGCGGGCGCGTCCCGCCTCGACGGCGATCGTGAAGGCCCGTGCGTCGTCGCCCGGGCCCGACACGTCGAAGCGGACCGCGGTGCCGTCGGCGCAGCCCGCCTTCTTGCCGACGACGAAGGGCATGGCGTCCTGGACACGGTCCAGGGAGATGGCCGAAGCCGCGTTCCCGCTCCCGCCCGGGCGGTCGAGGGCGCGGCGCACATCCTGTTCGTGGACCCAGCTGTCGTAGACCCGCACCGTCATGAACTCCGCGTGGGGCACCTCGCCCATGGGGCTCCAGCCGATGGCGGCCCACTCCGTCGCAGTCAACGCGTCGAGCTGGGCCAACCGGGTCGTGGTCACGCCACGAACTCCGCCCGCACCGCCGGCCCGCTCCGGGCACGCCGTACGGCCACGAAGGGCTCGTTGGTGGCCGCGAAGTCGTTCTTCACGTGCTCTCCGAGCGGTTCGGGCCACTCCGGAGCCGGCTCGCCCATGATCGCCTGCTCGATCCCGATGAGGTGGGAGAGCTGGTCCTTGACGTCCCAGCCGGGGCACTCGGTCGGGAGGGCCCACTCGGCGTCGGAAAGCGGCACTGCACACGTCGGCCAACGCCCCCCAGGTCTCGGCCAGCGCCTTTCGGTTCCGCTTTCCCTGCCGGAGCCAGTCACCGCTCCTGACCTGCACCGTTGTCGGCCACGAGCGCGACCCTAGCCCCCGGATCGTGCCTGCGGGAGCCCGACCATCCCCCAATCTCCGGAACCCCCCCGCTACGTTCGACTCCCGTTCAAGGCCATCACCGACCGAAGGAGTTGCCATGGCTAACTACGAGGGGTACTGCGTGAAGTGCCGAGAGAAGCGTGAGTTCGACGGCCAGGAAGTCGAGTTGGCCAACGGGCGCCGCGCCGCACAGGGCACCTGCCCGACGTGCGGCACCAAGATGAACCGGATTTTGGGCAAAGCCAAGGTCTGAACAGCAGGGCACGCCAGCAAGCGGTGGGCGGGCCGCCGGCTGGCGTGACACGATTGCAACCGTGCACGACCTGATCATCAAGGGTGGGACGCTGGTCGACGGGACCGGCGTGGCGGCTCGTCCGGCCGATGTCGCGGTCGATTCCGGCCGCATCACCGAGGTGGGCGCGGTCCAGGGCGGCGCCACCCGGATCATCGAGGCCGACGGCCTGCTGGTCACTCCGGGCTGGGTCGACGTCCACACCCACTACGACGGCCAGGTCACCTGGGACACCGAGCTCGCCCCGTCGTCGTGGCACGGCGTCACCACGCTCGTCATGGGCAACTGCGGCGTGGGGTTCGCCCCCGCCCAGCCCGACCGCCACGACTGGCTCATCGGCCTCATGGAGGGGGTCGAGGACATTCCCGGCACCGCGCTGGCCGAGGGGATCGAGTGGGAGTGGGAGACCTTCCCCGAGTATCTCGACGCGCTGGAGAAGCGGCGCTGGACGGTCGACGTCGGCACCCAGGTGCCACATGCGGCCGTGCGGGCCTACGTCATGGGTGAGCGGGGCGCCCGCAACGAGGCGGCCACGGCCGAGGACATCGAGGCCATGCGGGCCATCGTGCTCGACGCCATCCGGGCCGGCGCGCTCGGGTTCTCGACCTCACGCACCCTGGGGCACCGCGCCATCGACGGCGAGCTGGTGCCCGGGACGTTCGCCGCCGAGGACGAGCTCTTCGGCCTCGGGTCCGCCCTGGGCGAGGCCGGCGCGGGCGTCTTCGAGCTGGCCCCCCTGGGCTCGGCCGGCGAGATGCTCGAGGACGCCTGGCAGGAGGTCGACTGGATGCGCCGGCTCTCGGCCGCCATCGACCGTCCCGTCTCCTACGTGCTGTTGCAGGCCGACGACGACCCCGAGCTGTGGCGCAAGCAGCTGGCGGCGTCGCTCGACGCCTGCGCCGGAGGGCGCCAAGCTGTTCCCCCAGATCGCCGGGCGCCCGACCGGCATTCTGTCCGGGCACCACACCACGCTGTGCCTGTTCTCCGACTTCCCCGCCTACGTCGAGCTGCGGGAGCGCTGCGGGTCGCCGGCCGAGCTGGCGGCCGCGCTGGCCGACCCCGAGGTGCGGCGGTCGGTGGTGTCGTGGACGCCGTCGTCGCCGGCCCAGGCCGACGCCATGACCAAGGCCTACGAGCGGACCTTCATCCTCGGCAACCCGCCCGACTACGAGCCCGGACCCGAGCGCTCGCTGGCGGGTCTGGCGGCCGCCAGCGGGCGCACGCCCTTGGAGGTGGCCTACGACGAGATGGCCCGCGACGGCGGGCAAGGGCTGCTCTACATCCCGATCCTCAACTACGCCACCGGCGACCTCGACCACGTGCGCGAGATGATGCTGCACCCACAGGGCCTCCTCGGCCTGGCCGACGGCGGCGCCCACACCGGCACCATCTGCGACGCGTCCATGCCGACCTTCATGCTGACGCACTGGACGCGCGACCGCAGCCGGGGCGAGCGCCTGCCGCTCGAGTACGTGGTGCGGAAGCAGACGCACGACACGGCACGGCTGTACGGCATGGCCGACCGCGGCACCGTGGAGCCGGGCGCACTGGCCGACCTCAACCTCATCGACTACGACGCCCTGACGCTCGGCGCGCCCTACGTCACGAACGACCTGCCGGCCGGCGGACGTCGGCTGCTCCAGAAGGCGTCCGGCTACGTGGCCACCCTGAAGGCCGGGACAGTGACCTTCGAGCACGGCGAGCCCACCGGCGCCCTGCCGGGCCGCCTGGTGCGCGGCGCCCGCTGAACCCAGCCCCCTTCGCTCCTCCCACTCCCCCACGCCCCGCTTCGAGCGGGCCTGCGGCACGGCAGACTGCACCTCGTATGGAGGCGCCCGAGACCCAGTACGCCCTCCGGGACGGCGTCCACATCGGCTACCAGGTCTGGGGGCGGGCGCCCGAGGCATCGGACGGCGAGCCGGTGGACGACCAAGTCGACGTGGTCGAGTTCAACAGCGGGCTCATGATCTCCATCGACGAGACCGTCGACGAGCCCAACTGGCTCCGCTACACCGAGCGGGTGGCGGACTTCTCCCGCCTGCATCCGCTTCGATGCCGGTGGGCTCGGGCTGTCCGATCCCCTGCCGACCGGCACGAATCCCTCCATCGAGGGGCATGGGGCGCGACGCGCTCGCCGTCATGGACGCAGCCGGGTGCGACCGCGTCGTCATCCTCGCCTCGGCCGGCGGCGCCATGCCCGCCCTCTGGCTGGCGGCGACCCACCCCGAGCGCGTCATCTCGCTGGTCATCGTCAACGGGACGGCCCGGGTGGGCCACGCCGAGGACTACGGCTTCGGCGCGTCCGACGAGGAGGTGGCCGCCGGGTCCGGCATCGAGGGATCCATGACAGAGGACGGCATCCCGCGGGACATCGCCATCTTCGCCCCCAGCCTGGCCCACCGGGTCGGCTTCAGGGAGTGGTGGGGCCGGGCGGCCCGGCGCGGCGCCAGCCCGGCGACCGCCCAGGCCTTCAATCTCGTGACCTTCTCCGCCGACGTGCGCTGGTGCCTCCCGTCCGTCACCTGCCCGACGCTCGTGTTCGCACGACTCGACAGCTACGCCCAGCTGAGCGAGCACGGCCGCTACCTGTCCGAGCACATCACCGGCGCCCGCCTGGTCACCCACGCCGGGCCGGACATCCTCCCGTGGGCCGGCGAGTTCGACTCCATCATCGACGAGATGGAGGAGTTCGTGACCGGAGCGCGCGGCGTCCACGCCGCCACACGGCTGCTGGCCGCGGTGCTCTTCACCGACATCGTCGACTCGACCGTGCGCGCGGCGGAGGCGGGTGACCGCCAGTGGCGGGCCGTCCTCGACGAGTTCGACGTCAACGTGGGGCGGCTGCTGGCCCGCCACGACGGCACGCTCGTCAAGAGCATGGGCGACGGGATTCTGGCCCGCTTCGCCGCGCCGGCACAGGCGGTGCGCTGCGCCGAGGCCATGGTGGGCGCGGCCGGCGACGCCGGCCTGCCGCTGCGGGCCGGCCTGCACGCCGGCGAGGTGGAGCTGCGCGGCGACGACATCGGCGGCCTGGCCGTCCACATCGCCTCGCGGGTGAGCGCCATGGCGGGGCCGGGCGAGGTGCTGGTGACCGGGACCGTACGCGACCTGGTGGTCGGCTCGGGCATCGTCTTCGACGACCGGGGCCGGCACAACCTCAAGGGCCTGCCCGACGAGTGGCAGGTGCTGGCGGTGGAGCGGGCCTGAGCCTCCGTCAGAGTGACCCCACGTCGCCCGCCGGGCGCGCCAAAGGCGACACCGCCAGGTCCAGGTCCGCCGACGGCGTGTCGTGGTGCTGCTCGTGGCCGCCTTCGTGGTGGCCGCCCTGGTGGTGACACTCTCGTCGGGAAGTTCCCCGCCGCCGCGCAGCTCGACATCGACGGTCACGCAAGCGACCGGCGCCCAGAGGACCGTCTCGGCGTCGGGATCGGGCTCGTCGGCCCCACGGGTCTCCCCGAGTACCGGCCGCGCACGGGGGAAGAACGATTGCCACGGATCCTCCGTCACTCGAGGCCGGCATTGAGCCCTGGCAACTCGCCGCCCCGCTCTCACGGGAGGCGCTCGTCGCCGTCGGGAGCCGTCTGCGCATTCTTGGTGGCCTGTCCCCGTCGGGGAACTCACTCAGCGGCGCGTCCTGGCTCGACCCGACGAGTGGGACGGTCACGACGGCGGGCTCCCTCGCCGCCGTCGTCCACGACGGGGCAGGCCGCGCAGATCGGAGCGACCTCGTACGTCTTCGGTGGCGGCTCGCCCAGCACATTCGCCACCGTGCAGTCGCTCGGCGGTGCGGCTGGGCCGGGCGGTCCAGCCAATTGCCCCAGCCCCGCTCGGACCTCGCCACCGCCACCATCGGCCGCACCGTCTACATCGTCGGCGGCTACGACGGCACCACCTACCTGCCCGGCGGTACTGGCCACCGCCGACGGCACCCATTTCACCACCGTGGCCACGCTGCCCGTCGCCGGTCCGCTACCCGGCGGTCGTCTCCGACGCCGGGACGGATCTACGCGTTCGGCGGCCAGACCGGCTCGCGCCGGCATCAGCGACCGACGGCCACCGACGACATCCAGATGATCGACCCGGCCACCCACCGGGCCATCGTGGTCGGCCACCTGCCCCAAGCCGCTCTACGGTGCGTCGGCCTTCCTGATCGGCGGCACAATCTATGTGGCCGGCGGGCAGGTCCCCGGCGGGGCCACCCTGACCCAGATCGACGCCTTCATCCCGTCCACCGGCAAGGTCTCGACGCCGGCCTGCTGCCCCAGGCCGACGCCTTCGCCGGCTCCACCACGGTCGGGACCGGGCCAAGGGAGCCGTCGGGTACATGGTGGGCGGCGAGGTGGCCGCGCAGGCGGGCCCGACCAGGCCGGCGTGGCCTCGGGTTCCCTGCAGTCGGTGATCTCGCTCCGTCTGAGCCCCTACGGAGGTCCGGCGGGCCGGCCGGGGGCCGGGGTCCCCCTACTCGGGCACGCTGCTCATCGCCGACCGGGGCAACGACCGGCTGATCGCCCTCGACGCCGACCGCAGACTCACCTGGCAGTACCCGTCGGCCACCATGCCCCCGCCGCCCGGTGGCTTCTACTTCCCCGACGACGCCTTCTTCATCCAGGCGGGACCGGGATCATCTCCAACCAGGAGGACAACCACACCATCGTCGAGATCGGCTACCCGTCGGGAAAGATCCTCTGGCAGTACGGCCACCCCGGACAGCCCGGGGCGGCACCGGGCTACCTCGATCAGCCCGACGACGCCTACCTGCTCAAGTCGGGCGCCATCACCGTGGCCGACGCATCCAACAACCGGATCCTGTTCATCTCGCCCGCAGGACCAGGTCGTCGGCCAGATCGGCAACGGTGCCGACGCCCACGACCCGCCCACCTCCATCGCCTATCCCAACGGGGACACCCCGCTGGCCGACGGGAACGTCCTGGTCTCGGAGATCAACGGCTCGTGGGTCGACGAGTACACGCCGGCGGGCCAGCTGGTGTGGACCGTGCACATCCCGACCGTCAACTACCCCTCCGATCCCCAGCAGGTCGGCCCGAACCTCTACCTGATGACCGACTACGACCCGCCGGCCGAGGGCCGCGCCCTCGAGTTCACCCGTCAGGGCCAGGTCACCTGGCTCTACGACGTCCCGTCCGGTGACGGCAGTGCTCAAGAAGCCGTCGCTGGCCGAGCGACTGCCCAACGGACTGATCATGGTCAACGACGACTACCGCAACCGGGTCGTGGTCATCGACCCGACCACCGACTCCATCGTGTGGCAGTACGGCCTCACCGACATCTCGGGCACCGCGCCCGGGTTGCTCTGCATTCCCGACGGCTTCGACAACCTCCTGGCCAACGGGACCACGCCCACCCATCCGCAGACCGGCTGAGCATGACCGGGCGGTCCAACGGCCAGGATCTCCCCGGTGGGTCCGGCGACCAGTGGATCCTGGCCGTCGAGCAAACCTCGCCCACGGTGTGACACCCGGGCCCGCGGCCGTCTGTTTGAATGACCGCCATGACTCTCTATGCGTTGGGTGACGAACGGCCGCGGATCCACCCCGATGCCTACATCCACCCCGAGGCGGTACTGATCGGCGAGGTCCACGTCGGTCCGGGCTCGAGCATCTGGCCCGGCGTGGTCATCCGTGCCGACAACGGTCCGATCGTGATCGGCGCCCGGACGTCCGTGCAGGACGGCGCCGTCATCCACACCCAACTCATGCGCCAGACCCGGATCGGCGACGATTGCGTCATCGGGCACCTGGCCCACCTGGAGGGCTGCGTCCTGGAGGACCTGGTGCTCATCGGCTCCGGCGCGGTCGTCCTCGAAGGCGTCATCTGCCGCTCCGGCTCACTCGTCGGGTGCGGGCGCCGTCGTGTCCCCGGGGACCGAGGTCCCGGCCGGCGCCATGGCACTCGGCGTCCCGGCCCGCATCCGGCGAGGGAGCGGTCAGCCCGGACTCGGTGCGGGTCAACGCGGACGCGTACTCGTCGCGGCATCTCCCCCAGCATCGCGACGGCAGCCACGAGGTGACCATGGCGGAATGCCTCGAGGCCTGACGCGCTACACGCGGTCGGTCACCCCTGGCGGAGCGGCGGCCGCATGCTGCAGCTCCTGGCGCACCCGAAGCGCAGCCTCGTAGGCGGCCTGACTTCTTTGCGCAGATGTGCCGAGCGGGTCGAAGAGGGCGGCGTCCGCCGCCGTCGCGACCGTGATGCCATCTGCGAAGAGCGACGCGGCACGATCTCCCGGCGTCCGTATGGTCCGGGCGCAGATCCTCGAAGAAGAAGATCGAGAGGCTGCCACAGCGGGCGCTCGACCCCCGCGCGGCGCAACGCTCGCTCGACCTCGGCCTGAGCGAGGAGCGCCAGTTGGTCCGGTGAGCGACCCGCCGGTGACCAGCGGCGGCGACGGCGGAGGAGGAGGAGCACGAGCGACGACCGCCAGGACAACGGCCGCGCCGACCAGCGCCCACCCGACGATCCCCAGACCCGAGCTGGAGACCGGCGCGGCCGTGCGTCGTCGATGCGGTAGCCGCTCGACCCCACCGGGGTAGGCACCGTCGTCGGCACGGAGAACGGCGCCGTCCCGGATGGTGCGGTCGTCGGTGGAGCCACCGGCCCCGTGCTGCGTCACGCCGCTGGGCCCGACCACGCCCTCGGGGGCGACTTCGCCCCGTGGTTGTTGGGGGGTGGGCTCGAAGGACACCCAACCCGCGCTGTGGCCCAGATACACCTGCGGCCACGCGTGCGCGTCAGCGCCCTGCACGCTGACCTCACCGGGCCCGCTGTACCGGCCGGCCGTGAAGCCCACGACGACTCGGCTGGGCAGTCCGAGGGACCGGGCAAGCACCACGTACGCGCCGGCGAACTGCTCGCAGCTGCCCGATCGGGTCTGCGTGAGGAAGCTGACCAAGGGATCCGTGCCCGGAGGGGACGCCGGCGGATCGAGGGTGTAGTGGAACTGGCCGGAGCGGAACCAGTTCGTCAGCAATTCCGCCTGGGCGAGCGGGCCCTGTGCCCCGTCCGTGATGGAGCGTGCCAGAGCCTCGATGCTCGGTGGAAGGGCGGGCAGCGCGGTGTCGGCCTGCACGAGGGCCGGTGGGTCGGCCGCGACGGATGCGTTGCCGCCGAGGGACTCCGGGTCGGTCACCGGGGGCTGCGGACAAGGTGGTGTACTGCTGTCCCGACGTCGTCGGCGGTGGGCGAGACCGCTCCGACGCCGGTCAGCGTGGCGGGGGTTCCCGAGATGGCGACCGTTCCCGGCGGGACCGGGAGAATGCGACTGGCAGAGATCTCGATCTGCGACGGCAGCCTTGAAGTCCCGTGTGCCCGAGGACACGGCTCCCGGCTGCGATCGGCGAGGCCGTGGCACCCTGGCGGAGCCGTGCGCCGCCGCCTCGGTGCCGGAATCGGGAACCCACACGCCGTTGCGCAGGACGTTCAGGACGGCGACCTGCCAATAGGTGCGGTAGCGGCTGTTCGGCCTGGAACAGCACGTCATTGGCATCGTGCACCTCGACCGAGAGCAGGTTCGAGGTCAGCGACTCCGCGCTCAGTGGCACCGCCGGCGCGACGCCGGGACCGGAGGAACCGGCCCCTCCTGCATTCGAGTCCACGAGGACCGCCACGAGGAGGACTCCTGCCATGGTGCAGGCGGTGAGCGCGGCAGGCGTGGACCACCTGCCGCAATCGGTTCGTTGCCGCTGCTCGCTGGACGGGCGCAGCCGCGGGCGGCCGTCAGGGTCAGTGCTGCGGCGACGACGAAGAGGACGACGAGGAATGCCATCGAACCTGGCGTGCTCTGGCTGCAGGCAAGAGCGAGGAGGCCCAGCGGGCCCAGGAGCGCGAGCCCCGGGTACAGGCGGTCCCGGTGTGTCACTGGCACGCAAGAGGACCGACGCGAGCAGCGCCACGACGCCACAGGCCATCGCCGCCAGGAACACCAGGCCCGGAGCGGGAGGGAACGGGACGGCGAATTGACCGAGCAGGGGCCGAGCCGCACGCAGGTCCGTCTGGACCACGTGCCAGGTGTGACCGGTCGGGAGGCCGAAGGTGGTTGCGTTGCCGACCGCCGTCCAGAGGCTCGTGAGGATCACGGCGACGGTCCCCACGACGGCCCGGAGAGGCAGCGGGACCCGCAGGGAGGGCCAAGAGGGTCGGCACCGCAGACCCGACGGCCGCCGTGACGAGCAAGGGCCCGAGGGCCCGCCCGCCAAGGTCGCCCTGGAAAAGCCGCCCGACTGCCGCGGCGGCGATCACCGACGCCACCAGCAGCCAGACATCGGGTCCGAGGCGCCGAAGCGTGCGCATCACTCGACCACCACGACCGAGCCCCGGATCGATGGAAGGCGGAAGGGACCGCGCCGCGGTGGGCGTCGTGATCAACAGCGCCCCACCCGACAGTGCGGAGGCGGGCGGCACGCTGCCGCGCCCGAGCGCGTGTCGGTTGGACCTCGGCGAGGAAGGTCAACAGGGCGACCAGTCCATCGGGCGTGGTCGAGCCCTGAACCCGGCGTCCCGAGAGCGTGGACACGTCGTAGTCGGTGGCACGCCCTTCAGCCGCCGAGGCGAGCCCGTACAGGACGCCCAGGGCCTTCTCGAAGGCGCCACGCGCGGTGCACACCGGCCCGGTCGTCGAGCACGATGGCTGAGCACCTCTTCGGAGTCCGGGCGGAAGTCGTGCACGAGCAGGGCCCCGAAGCGGGCTTCCGCCTGCCAGGAGAGCAGGTGCAGCCGGTCTCCCGGCTCGTACGGGCGCAGGCCGCTCCATTCGCCCCCGGGATCATCGGTGTGCACACCGGCCGGCCCGTCGCTGAACTGCGTCGACCCGCTCGTGCCGGGACGAACGGTGGGCGGTGTCAGGCCGACGACGGCGGGCGGATGCACGACGAGCAGCACCGGCCTGGCGCGTGGCGACCGTCAGGCCGAACAAGGCGAACGGATCGTGCGCCCACAGACGCAGGGGGCCGATGGTGAAGACGCCGCGCCGCCTCGTCGGCAGCGGCAGGGTCGACGAGGCGTGCGCATCGGGCCCGATCCGACCCCAGCGGATCAGGCGGCCCGCCGTCGGGGGCGAGCGTCAGGGGCGACGGTCGCCAGGTCTCGTCGGAGCTCCCACGCTCGAGTGCTCCGACGGTCGTTCGAGGCCCAACGGAGGCAACGCCGCGCCGCCGGCGTGCACCAGCTGGACCAGGAGGTCGCTCCGGCGCACCGACGGAGACCAGAGGCGGGGCGACCATCAGGTGGAGCTCGGCACCCTTGGCCAGACGGGCGCGCCGGAGGACCACGACGGGGGCGATGGCCCAGGGCAGGGCCACGACCACGACGACGAGGAGGAGGGCCGCATCTCCGGTCGCGAGCTCCACTGCGACCAGGATGAGAGCGAGAAGGGCGACCCACACGCCGCGCCAGGTCGGTCGCAGCCCGGTGATGCCCGTCTCTGGGATCCGATTCGTCTCGGGGCGGTACAGAGCGGCCGCGCGTGATGGTCCCGCGGGCCATGGCCTCAGGTCCCGATTCGGGTGTCAGCCAGTGTCTCGGGCCTCGGAACGGGGATCTGCTGTACGAGATCGGCGACGACGTCGTGGACGCCGGTACCCGACCGCTCGCTGCCGGGCAGGAGCACCAGCCGATGGCCGAGGGCCGGCTCGACAGCCCGCTGCACGTCGGACGGGACGACATAGTGCCGGCCCGCCGCCAACGCCATCGCACTCGAAGCCTGTCGGAGCGCAAGTGCGCCACGGGGCGACGCGCCCACCGCCAGGGCGGGATGAGCACGGCTGGCCGCGACGATGTCGAGGATGTAGGACCGTATGGCGTCGGAAACGTGCACGCCGCCCACGGCGCCGAGCAGTGCGTCCAGGTCCGACCGGGTCAGCGCCGGACCCAGCGTGTCGACGGCCGCCGTCGGGCCGACCCGCGCCAGAAGGCGGTCCTCGTGCGCCCGGCTCGGATAGCCCAGTGACAGACGGAGGAGGAAACGATCGCGCTGGCCCTGCGGCAGTGGTGACGTTCCCGCCGCGTCGTAGGGGTTCTGGGTGGCGAGCACCATGAAGGGTCGGGGCAGGGGCATCGTCGTGCCGTCCGCGGTGACCTGGCGCTCCTCCATCGCCTCGAGGAGGGCGGACTGCGAGCGCGCCGACGCCCGGTTCAACTCGTCCGCCATCAAGACGTTGGTGAAGATCGGGCCCGGACGGAACGTCGGTTCGCCGCGATCGCGGTCGAGGACCATGGCGCCGGTCACGTCCGCCGGCAGCAGGTCGGCGGTGAACTGCACCCGGTGGAAGTCGAGCCCCAACGAACGGGCGAGCGCCTTGGCCAGGGTGGTCTTGCCCAGACCCGGGAGGTCCTCGACCAGCAGATGGCCCTGGGCGAGCAGGCACCCCACCGCGAGCTGCACCATCTCGTCGTCGGCGTACAAGACGCTCTGCACCGACTCCACGATCCGGGCGTAGAGGGCACCGAGCTCCTCGGCCGCCTCAGGCGTGACCGCGACCTCGGCGCCGCCTGCGTCCCCGTCCTGCACCGTCGCCGTCATCGCACTCTCACGACCGGCACCCCGAGCCCGTGGCCTGCACGGGCCAGAGGATAGGGGTTCGTCCCCGCCGAGGTGTGGTCGACGAGGCGAAGCGACCTGGAAAACTAGAGTGGTCCGCACCGCGGAAGGAGTCGTGGATCCATGGGCTGCTCGGCCGGGACGCCATAGTTCACGCATGGCACGCTCGCTCTACCGCTCCGTGACCTACGGCCTCGACGCCTCGCTGGCCCTGGCCCGCATCGTCGCCCGATCGGGCGGGCGAACCGACGCCGACAGCCTCGCCTCGGACCTCTCCTACAGCGGCGTCCGCAACGGGGCCTTTCTGAGCCGGCTGGCCAACGCCCGGCTCTTCGGGCTCGTGGCGGGCCGATCGGGCCAGGTCGTCCTGACCGACCGCGGGCGTCGCTGCCTCTCGGACGACCCCGGGGTGCGCCGGCCGCCCTGGCGGAAGCCTGCTGGGCGGTGCCCCTGTTCCACCGTGTCCTCGAGGATGCCTCGGGACAGGAGCTCGGAGACGTCGATGCTCTCGCCAGGGTGCTCGAAACGCGCTTCGGAGAGGCCCCGGCCAGATGCCGGACGACCGCCCGGGTGCTCCTCGAATCGGCCGGGCGGGCCGGACTCCTCCCGGCGGCAGGGTCGACCTCTCCCTGGTCACAGGACCGCATAACGAATTTTACGGATTCGGATTCAGCCCCTAGACGGGCGTTCGCACCCTCGGTACGATGGCCGCTGAACCCGCATTCGAGGCGGTCCACGCGCCACACTCGGCCCCGGGCCGACGAAGGGGGTGCCGGAATGGACGATGGAACGTCGGCCCGCAACTCGGGCCCGCCCACGGACGAAGGCGGCCTGTGGATCGACGAGGGGACGGCGTCGCCGGGCAGGCACGCCAATCGCCGCCGTGTCGGCACCGTGCTCGGGGTGGCGGCCTGTGTGGCGCTGATCGGCGTCCCGGTCGGGTTGCTGGCGGCCTCGGGATCGGGACCGCACCACACGGTCGGCCCAGCAGCACCACGTCACCGTGAGCGGCACCGGCCAAGCGGTCCGTGCTGGCCGCACTCAGCGCCACGACGGACTCGGGGAACTTCGCCTTCACCTACCAGCTGAGCGAGACGCCGTCCGCCAGACGGCTCAGCCCACCCGCGGCAGAGCACCGAGGTGCAGGGGTCGGGGACGATCAACACCAACCCCATGGCGATGGCAGCGTCGGCCTACATCACCTCGGGCGGCGCGAGCGGGCTGCAGGTCGGCGTGCGGGTCGACCCCATGTCGGTGTGGGAAGTCTCGGCGACCGACAACGGGCTGACCCCTCTCGAATCCAACGCCGGCGGCGGGACTTCCCTCCCGGGATTCGCAGGCCTGGTCGAGGGACGCTCGGTCAGCGTGAAGGCGCCGTCGCCATGATGGGCATGGCCAGCCCGACCGGGTACCTCGACCTGGAGCAGCCCGCCGTGACCAACGCAACCGAAGTGGGGACGGCGACGGTCGACGGGGTGGCGGTCGACCCAGTACGAGCTGACCATCGACCCCAGCTCGCTGGCCTCGGCGCCCGGGACGAGTTCCGAGGAGCAGAGCGCGATCAACGCTGCGATCCAGATCCTGAACTCGCACGACTACCGGACGATCCGCGACGTCGTCTCCATTGATGCGTCGGGCTTCATCCGCGAGTCGGCATCCACGGTGACCTTCGGTGACTCGGGCACGGTGACGCTTGACGCGCACTTCTCGAACTTCGGGTGCGCCGGCACCGTCCTGATGCCGGGCCAGAGGGGGCATCTCGACGCCGCCGTCCGGCTGCGCCTCGGCGGACACCGGCACTGCGTCAACCACGACGACGACCTCGACGACTTCGACGAGTCGACCAGTCGACCGCTCCGACGACAGACCCGACGGTGCCCAGCCAGACGACGTCGACGACGATCGCCCCCGCGACGCCAATGCCGGCGGTCACGACGACCACGCACGCCCAACGCCGCGACGACCACCACCTCTGATCGCGCACGATCCGAGCCCGACGACCGGTTGACGACCACATCGACCGGCTGAGGAGGAGACGCACGAAATGGCTGACGGCGAAGAGCACGAAGGTCTCTGGTTCGAGGATGCTCCAGCCGGCACGACCCGTTCCACCAACAGGCGACGGGTCTGGGTCGTGGTGGCCAGCGTTGCCTGCATGGCCGCCCTGGCGGTTCCGGTGGCGCTTGCGCTCTCGTCGAGCGGGACGTCCCACGAAACACGCGCAGACGGCGCCACACCTCACGCGAGGCGTTGCCGAGCAGCAGGTCCTCTCGGCATTGAGCGCGACCACCAGCTCGGGCAGCTTCGACGTCAGCTACGAATTCGATCCGCCCACTCCGCCTACTGTCACGACGACGACCACGACGACCATGCCGTCTTGCCATGTCATCATCGTCTCGCCGGGCAACAGCCGTTGGCGGCCCCGCCGGCGCGAGCGCCTCTCCGGCGATCCCCGCCCAGGCCGAGGAGTGCACAGGCGTGGTGACTTCGAACGGTCCTGAGTCCAGCTCCCCCACCACCGGCCACGGGACGATCGACACCGATCCGTTCGGCATGGTCGCCGTCTCGAACGTGCCCGGGCTCGGCCAGATCACGCTCCGGGACAACGGCACCAACGTGTGGGAGTTCGGTGGCGCCGACTACGGCCTGGCACCCGGGTCCTCCGAGACCGGCCCGGGTGCATCACTCTCCGGCTTCGCCGGCCTGGTGGAGGGCACCTTGGGCGCCCGCCAGGGAGCTCTGGCGATGGGTGGGCTCGCCAGCCCGACCGGGTATCTCAATCTGGACCAGAGCATGATCACCGGGGCGGACCAGACCGGAACCGGCACTGTCGACGGCGTACCGGTCACGATGTATGAGATCTCGATCGACCCTGCGCAGGGAGCCAACGTGCCGGGGATCAACGCCGAAGAGGCGAAAGCCATCACCGATGCCGCCACCATTTTGCAGCAACAGGGTTACACCGGGACCACCGTGCAGGTATCCGTCGATGCCTCGGGGTACATCCGCCAGACACGTTCGGTGGCGCACTTCTCGGACGGGTCCACCACGACGCAGCGAGGCGACGTTCTCCGACTTCGGATGCGCCGGGACGGTGCTGATGCCGGGACAGACCGGACCCAGCGCTCCGCCGGCGGGATGCGTGTCGCCCGACACCGGCGTCCGGCGACGACAACGACGACCTCCTCGACTGTCCCACCCTCCTCGACGGTGCCACCCTCCAGCGTGCCGTCGACGACGTGCTGCCGCCGGCCACCACGACGACAGTGACCGAACCGCCCAACTCCACGACCTCAACCACGACGAGTACGTCGACGTCGGCCTCCACCACCTCTGATCCGGGAGCGGCATCGACCGGATGACTCGACAGACCGGAGTCGCGCTTTTCGTCTGATTGCGCCACAACGGCTGACCGGTTCCAGAAACTCCAGGTCAGACAGCTAGCATGTGCGCTGCTTCATCAGATGCACAACGGGATGTAGCGCAGATTGGCAGCGCGCCTGCTTTGGAGCCGGCAATGCCCCGGCCTCTTCGGCCATGACGACCTCAACATGATCGTCAATCAGGCACCCGACGGCTATCACCTCGCCGAATGGTTTCCGGCCATTCACCCCTTCCTCCTCGACGGGGCTTCGCAGCCTGCTTGAGAAGTACGAGACCTACGAGAACCACTTCCATGGGCACCTCGCCACGAACCACCTCGACAAGGTTGCTCTCTACGAAATTGTCGTGCCTGAGGACCACCGGTTTGTGCAGCACGAGATCTGTGCGAAATGGAAGGTTCAACTCCCCGACCTGTGGTGCTCGCGCCTGACGGGTCCTACGGCTTCGCCGAAGTCAAGGGCCCGACGGACGGAACGATCCGATTCTCCGAAGCAGGTGGGCATCAAAAAGGACATTCGAGCGAAGCTCGGCGTGCGGTCGAGGTCATCAGCATCGAGCCCGGGGCTAGTAGCCGGTGGCCGCGATTATGGAGCCGTTGAGGTGGGTTCCCGGCATGGCGCCGTCGTTGGGAGCGTCTCCGTAGTTGTCCACGGTACCGTTGGCTGAGGCAACCCAGTACCCGCCGCCGTCGGAGGTGGTGAAGATGGCCGTGGCCGGGTCGAAGCCGCCCAGCAGTCCGGCCGGGCTGCCGAAGTTCGCGGCGTCGCCATAGTTGGAGATGGCGCCGTTGGCGAAGAGGATCCAGTAGCCCTTGCCCATCAGGTGTGCGCACGGCTGAGGTCACCGGCACGCTCTGTGGTCCGGGGGCCCCGAAGTACGGGGCGTCACCGAACGTGTAGACGTGACCGGTGGCGGTGACCACCCAGTAGCCGTTTCCGGTGGCGTCCGGCATGACCGCGACGGCTGCTCCGGAGCAACCACCGATCCCCGGACAGCTTCCGGCGAAGCGGGCATCGCCGAAGGCGAAGACACCGCCATCCGACGCCACCATGAAGTAGCCGCCACCGTCGGTGGAAGGCACCATGCCGACGATGGGTGCGTTGAGCGAGTTCGGCAGCCCCGAGCCGGCCGGGTGGAGCCCGAGCCCGGGGATCGAGCCATAGAAGCCGGCATCACCGAAAGCGAAGATCCCACCGTCGGAGGCGTCGAGCCAGTAACCGCTCCGGCTCTGGGTCGGGACGATGCCGACGACGGGCCTCTGGAGTTGCAGCGAGCCCGTCGAGCCGTAGAACTGTGCGGAGCCAAAGGTGAAGATTCCGCCGTCGGATCCCACCAGCCAGTAGCCGTGCTGCGGGCTGGCGGTGCTGGCGGCGGAGGCGGCGGCGGTGGTGGCGCGTTTCCGTAGGTGAACTGCGCGGTGTGGGTGATGGAGCCGCCGATACCGGTCGCTGACACGTGACCGTGCCGCTGCCGGCGGGGACGATGACCTCGGCCGAGGTCGCATTGGCCGAGACGATGGTGGCTTGGGCCGAACCGAAGTCGATGGTGGCGTGCTCAAGGCCCAACCCGCTGACGGTGGCCGAGCCTCCCTCGTAACCCGAGCTCACTGCGGAGACCGAGGTGCAGGTGAGACCCGCGGCGATCGGGGTGCCGATCCCCGTGGCGGCGTCATAGCCCGTCGTCGCTGGGTATGCCCCACCATTGGAACCAGTGAGGTCGGTGTTTCCACTGGTGACGTCGGTGAAGGCGCCACCGTAGGAGCCCTCGGAGTAGAGCGCATAGAGCAGCGGGGTGAGAACCCCGACACGACCACAACCCGAATCAGCGTCGGCAACTAGGCCGCTCATCAAGGGGGAGGATGCGCTCGTGCCCCCGACGGCTGTCCAGCCACCGTTGGCGTAGATCACCATCCCGATACCCGCATTGGCCGAGATGTCGGGACTTCGCGGCAGAAGACCACACGGCTGGGCCGTCGGCCAGTCCAAGATGCTCGGTTGATAGGACGGCCTTGGCTCATAGCGTGACATCCCACCGCCACCCGCTCCTTGCCCACCCATGGATGCTGCGCAGGCAGTGCTCTCGTCGTCTTGACAGGAGTTCCAGGCGGTCTGGGAACCGCCGGGGAACAGGTCGGTACCGCCACCGCTGTGACCCACGCGTCCGACGCCGGGTACCCGACCTGCTCTGCAGTCGAGGAGTTCGCCTGATAACAGCCCTCTGAACCCGAGTCTCCACTCGAAGCGAAGATCGACTGGCCTTGGGACGACGCCATCTCGAAGAGGGTGGTGTCGGCAGGTATCTCACCTGAGGCCTCAGCGCCGGGCTCACACACGCTCCAGCTCGACGTGACGGTCTGGACTGCATCGGCACTGGCGATGGCGTTCCATACGTCGTAGCTGCCCTGCGCTGTATCGAGTCCTTCGTAGGAGATGACGCTGGCCCCCGGTGCCTGAGTCATCGCCTCCTCAGCGTCAAGGTCGGCCTCTTCGGGTCGCGTTGGATCCCGCTGGTCGCACCGCCGTCGACGGGGACGACCGAGACGCCGTTGGTCAATCCGAAGCACCCCTCGTAGTTGGCGAGGTCCGAGGCCGAAGCCTGTCCTAGCTCGAAGAGTCCGACGGTTTCCCCACTGCCGTTCTGCCCAGCAGTGAGTAGTGAACCGATCCCGTAATCCGCTCCCTCTTGGTCGAGGGTGTAGTACCCATGGCTGGCTTCGTTGGCTGCACCGGCGCACGCGCTGAGCCCGTCGGTGTTGGGATGCGCTGTCTGCGGAGAGGCTCCGAGCGCTCGGGGTGCGACGGTGTCTTGGCTCGTGAATGGGTACGCGGTGTTCAGCCCCATGATCGATTCGATCTGCCCGGGTCGAGGATCGTCGGGCACCTGCGGCGTGGATGACGCGACGTAGCCAGTACCACCTGTCGGGAGCGAGTAGTTCTCGAAGCTGGTCCCGAGCGTCGACGCCAATTGGGACTCGGGTGCGGTCACCGACACCAAGTAGCCAGACACGGTGGGCGAGAACCCATCACCGTTCAACCACGACGTAACGGCAGACATGTCGCTTTGGTTGGGTCCGAACTCGGTTGCGAACTGCCCGCGAGCGAGCCAATGGTGGTACTCGGGCGAGGTGGGGTCGCTCTGTCCTTGGAGCAAAGCGTTGAGCCCCTCTTGGTTCGATGGCGGTACGGCCACACTGATCGTGAGGTTCTGGTCGGCCGGCACCGAGCCCACTGCTGAAGCCCCAACCGGAGCGACACCGGGCGACAAGGCGTTGGGGCGGACAGTAGCGGCCCCCGCGGCCGTCGCTCCGAGAGGGACCGCGGCGAGGCCGGCCATCAACAGCGCCGCACAGATGAGCTGCGTCGCCAAGCATCGCTTCTCGGGCCCGCCAGACCTCCCGCCCCTACTCACCACCCGCACAACCTGAGCGTACGTCTGAGAGTCCTCCGGGACACTGCGCAGCTCTGGCCCCATTTGGCTGGCTCTATCACCCGGGTCTCTTAACTCTTTAGATCCCAGCTGGAACCCTCAGCACCGCCTGGAAACCAAGGCGCGGACAGTACAGCGGCTCGGTAGGTTGGCCGCGGCGTGAATCGAGCACAGACCCCTCGCCCGAGATATTGCTGGGAGCACCAACCCTGCGGAACCGCTTGGGGCATCAGCAAGAGAGACCGAAGGCCGTGAGCACTGATGCCGGGACGTCTGAGACCCCAGCTGCCAGCGACTGGTAGTTCGGGCCGTCGCAGCCCGTCGCTTGGTCGCCAAGCGCTGAGGCGATCGACCAAGTGCCGCTCTGCGGAGCTGCACGATCTCCGTGAACGGCGTCCCCACGTCATCAATCGACACGAAATAGTACGTCGGTGTGTTGGGATCGACGGACACCCACATGCTCGTGCCGAGCGGGAACGAGAGAGGCCCGTTTGGATCAGCCTCAGCAGAGGTGGCGGTGAAGGTGACCAACGCCAGCGGCGCTGCCTGCCACGCGCCAACCGAGCCGGGTGGTTGCCCGATGTCGGCAACCGGAGGGGTAGCGGTCGACTTGGGCGTGGTCGTCGTAGTCGAAGGCGGCAGCGCTGGTGAGGCACGACGTTGGGATAGGGGGTCGCCGAGTCGTTGGGACCGGGGAACTCTGCCACGAGTGACCCCGTGGAGGTGAGCTGACCACCGGCTGCGAAGGCGACCGCCGGGCAGAACGACTGGGTGTAGCCACCGACATTGGGATGACGGCGGTCAGGGATGCCCGACTGGTTGACCTCGGCGGCCCAGTAGAACGGCTGGCGCAGGGTGGGGAGTGATGACGCCGGCACAGTGACCTGGATCGAATCGGCCTCGAGGCGCAGATCCTCGGTCGGGTACGTGTGGTCGGTGTTTTTCTTGAGCGACTGCAGGGCGGCTTCGGGCCGCCACCGGGGGCCGGGCACGCCGCCACCTGCCACATCGACGCTGTTGGTGGTGTAGACGGAGTCACCAGCGTGCTTCTTGGTGGGCCACATCTGCACGCTGAGAATGTAAGCATCAGTCCGCGTCGGCACGGGACGGGAGCCAGCGAACACCCACGTGACCACCAGGCCGCCGTCTGCACTCGACGTCAGGACCACACGGCGCATCGGGCTGGCCAGGATCGCGTCCAACTTTGGAGTGGTGGCCACTGTCTGCGCGTCCCCCGACGAAGCCGTTGTGCGCTCGTCACCCGAGCTGCACGATGAGGTCCCGGCCAGCGCAGCGGATCTCGTCTGGGCTCCGGCGGTCCCGGGCCCCACCAGGGCAACCGGCGCCGTGAGCGCTACTCCGAGCACTGCCACGCCCTCCCAGAGCTTGCGCCTATGACGCCACCCCATCTCGTCCTCCGCCTGGAATGCGTCGCTGACGAGTGGGTCCTCGTCCTGAGCGCAACGATACCTGGAACTTGTCGCATCTCAGGATTGACATCAGGGCTCAGAGTCCCCCGGACGCAGGGCCTGAGCGCGTCGCCGGGGTATGCGAACAGTCGGCCGTTTGCTCCGCCCTACCTCAACTACGACATCGGGGCAAGAAGGCCTCGCCGTCACTGATCAAATCGCTCTTGTCCCGCCGACCTCGGGCTGTTCCCGGCACGCCAACTCATGCGGCGCCGACTCGGCGGGTAGCGTTGCTTGGTCTCCCCGAAACTCGACTTGGGACGGAGAAGCGGAGCGTGCAGTCTTTGTAAGTCAGGCTTGAGTATCAGTCCCAAAAACACCTGTTCAGAGGGCTACAACTTTCATCAGCTTTATCGAGACACAAAAGACGGGATGTAGCGCAGCTTGGCAGCGCGCCTGCTTTGGGAGCAGGAGGTCCGGGGTTCAAATCCCCGCATCCCGACTCGCAGGGAGATTCCGGCTCCGCCATCCCCCCCCGCGTCATCATCCGTCGGCACGACGGGTCACTCACCTCCATTGCGGTTGTGGGCCACAATGCGGCGTGACCATCGCCGGAGACGCATCAGGCCGATCATCCGGTGGGCAGGTCGTCCTGCTGACCCTGGCGGCGGCCCAGTTCCTCATGACCCTGGACACCTCGGTCATGAACGTCGCCATCGCCACGGTGGCCAAGGACGTCGGGACCACGGTCACCGGGATTCAGTTCGCCATCACCCTCTACACGCTCGTCATGGCGGCCTTCATGATCACGGGCGGCAAAATCGGGCAGATCATCGGGCGCAAGCGGGCCTTCATGATCGGTTGCGTCGTGTACGGATGCGGCTCGGGCGTCACCGCCCTGTCCAAGTCCCTCCCCGTCCTCATCCTCGGCTGGTCGGTGTTGGAGGGACTGGGCGCCGCGCTGATCCTGCCGGCGGTGGTCGCGCTGGTGGCGACGAACTTCGCCCGCGCCGAAAGGCCGCGCGCCTACGGGCTCGTGGCCTCGGCGGGCGCGATCGCGGTGGCCGTCGGCCCGTTGGTCGGCGGGTTGTTCACGACGTACGCCAGCTGGCGCTGGGTCTTCGCCGGCGAAGTCGTCATGGTGCTCGGCATCCTCGCTCCTGACGCGCCGGATGGCCGATTCGCCGGCGGTCCCCGGCGTGCGCCTCGATCCCGTCGGCACGCTCCTCTCGGCCGCGGGCCTCGGCATGATCGTCTACGGCGTCATCCGCTCCGGCACCTGGGGCTTCGTGCAGCCCAAGCCCGACGCGCCGCAGTGGCTGGGGATGTCCCCCGTCGTCTGGTTGTTGCTCGGCGGCGGCGCCGTCCTCGTCCTCTTCGCGCTGTGGGAGAGCAGGCGCCTGCAGCACCACCGGGCCGCGCTGCTCGACCCCCGCATGCTCAAGGTCCCACGGCTCCAAGGTGGGCTGACGTCGTTCTTCTTCCAGTTCATGCTGCAGTCCGGCCTGTTCTTCGTCATCCCCCTCTTCCTGTCCGTGGCCCTCGGGCTCTCGGCCGTCGCCACCGGGGTACGGCTCCTCCCGCTCTCCGTCACGCTGCTGGTGAGCGCCGTCGGCGTGCCCAGGCTCTTTCCCGCGCGCCTCGCCGCGACGGATCGTGCGGGTCGGCTTCGGCCTGTTGTTCCTCGGCATCGTCGTCCTCCTGGCGGCGCTGGACTCCGGGGCCGGCGCGGACATCGTGACGGGGCCGCTCCTCCTGGTCGGGCTCGGGATCGGCACCCTGGCCTCACAGCTCGGAGCGGTCACCGTCTCGGCCGTGCCCGACTCCCAGAGCGGCGAAGTCGGCGGGGTGCAGAACACCGTCACGAACCTCGGCGCGTCGATCGGCACCGCCCTGTCCGGAGCCATCCTCATCGCGGTGCTCACCACGACCTTCCTCGGGTCCGTCGCCTCGAACCCCGCCATCCCCAAGGAGCTGTCCTCCCAGGCGCAGGTCGAGCTCTCCTCCGGCATCCCGTTCGTGAGCGACGCCGACCTCGACGCGACCCTGCAGAAGGCGGACGTCCCGCCGGCGACGGCGAACGCCGTCGTGGAGGAGAACGCGCAGAGCCGGATCAACGGGCTGCGGGCCGCGCTGGCCGTTCTCGCCCTCATCGCGCTGATCGCCCTGGCCCTGACGCGTCGGCTCCCGACGGTCCAGCCCGGCGACGAAGAGCGAGCCGGCGACGAGGAGCGTCAGCTCCGCCGCAGCGTGACGCTGCACCAGGCGCGCTTGCGGCACGAGGGACAGGTCATGCGGTGGTCGAAGCGGCTGAACGGCCGCCACACCGCCAGCGGGAACTGGAAGATCAGCAGGTCCAGCATGCCGATACGGGACGTCTGCCGGCAGCGCGCGCATTCCACGGTGAAGCTGCCCCGCTCGTCGAGTGGATTGCCGGACGTCATCGCCAAGCTGTCGGCCTCGGGAACCGCGCCCGAATAGAGCGCCCGCTTGCCGACGGGCAGGGCGGCGGAAAGGCCCGCTCTCCGGCGAACCCGCCTCCCCCACCGACGGCACCCAGAACAGCGCCCGCTTGCCCAGAGGGTCGGGCGCCCGGTCGCTTCGCGACGCCGCCATGTCGCTCAGGCGGTCTGCATGGCGTCGTAGACGCGCCGTCGAGAGCGCCCGGTAGGCCACCGCTCCCGGCGACGTCGGCGCGTGCTGCAGCACCGACTGCCCGAGCCCCGGCGCCTCCGCGAAACGCACCGACTTCGGGACGGACGGCTGGAAGAGGGGCAGGCCGTAGCGCTCCTCGACCTCGGAGAGGACCTGGCGGGAGTGGGTCGTCCGGGCGTCGAACATCGTCGGGATGACGCCGAGCACCTGGAGCTTCTCGTTGGCGAACTGGCGCACGTCCTCAATCGTCTCGAGCAGCTGCCCGACACCGCGGTGGCTCAGGGCCTCGCACTGCAGCGGCACGATCACGGCCTCTGCCGCGGTCAGGCCGTTGATCGTCAGCACGCCGAGCGAAGGCGGGCAATCGATCAGGACCGCGTGGTAGTCGTCGAGCACCGGCGGCAGGGCCTGGGCCAGCACGTGCTCGCGGCCCGTCCGGCTCAGCAGATGGACCTCTGCGCCGGCCAGATCGATGGTGGCCGGGCGCCAAGTCGAGGTTCGGCACGTCGGGCACGGTCTTGACGACATCGGCGAGCCGGGCCCGGCGGACCAGGACGTCATGCAGCGACGCGTCGAGCTCGTCGGGATCGAAGCCGAGCGAGTAGGTGAGGCAGGCCTGCGGGTCGAGGTCGACCACGAGCACGCGACGCCCCTGCTGCGCCAGGGCCACACCCAAGCGACTGCACGGTCGTCGTCTTGGCCACGCCGCCCTTCTGATTCGCGACGGCAATGACCTTGAGCATCGCCGGAGTCTAGGACCGCCCGACCACATTTCCCAGGGGGAATCTCGGCGCGTCCGGTGGATCAGCGGTAGGCCGCCTCCTGCAGGCCGACATCGGTCACGAGGTTGCCCAGCGCCAGGTTGACGTCGTCCAGGTGGTAGCCCCAGGCGGGCCCGAGGGAGGCCGACGACGGTCGGGCGGGGATCGGCTGCGACCGGGGTCGCCGTCACCTGCAACCACGATGCGCCGCCGCTCTGCCGGCACTGCGCCGTGTAGAGGCCGGGGAAGGTCACCCACGGCGTCAGCACCCGCACGCCGGTGGTCCGTGCGGTGGCGCTCAGGAAGTAGGGCTGCAGCGGGCCCGACCTGCGAGGAGAAGGTGACGGGGTTGACGCACGCCACCTGCTGCGACCCGGCGCCGCCCTGGCCCGACAGCAGGCTCACCCCGCTCCCGGCCCGGCCGAAGAGGGAGTTGGCCGGCGGCGGTGACCCGAAGGACGAATAGGCGATGACGCAGCCGGTCTGCGAGGCCGCGCTGCAGGTGGGGATGTTGCGGAAGGTGCCACCGACGCGCCGGCCGGTGGGAACCTGCACGTTCCCCCCGAGGAGGATGGCGGACACCATCCGCCTGCGCAGGCTCGGCGAGGGGTCGACCTGGGTCTGCAGCAGCCTGATGAGCATGGCCGAGCCCTGCGAATGCCCGATGAAGACGATCGGCCGGCCGTGGTTGTCGTGGGCGAGGTAGTCCTGCCAGGCGGACAGCAGGCTGGCGTACGCGATGGCCAGGGCCGCCGTCCCCGCGTGCCCCAGCCCCGCCACCGTGACCTGGCGGTACATCGGGGCCCAGACGGTGCACCGCTGGGAGAACCGTGACGCCTGGACGATCGCCGCCGCCCGCTCGGCCGGCTGCACCGCGAGGTCGGCGTTGGTCGCCGGGCTCGGTCGAGACGGTCGGGTACACGTAGAAGCAGTCGAAGCGGCGCGCGCTCGGCGACGTCGGCGACGGCACCGTCCGGGTCGCGCCACTCCCCGCCACGGCCGTGGCGGCCCGGCTCGACGCGCACGGATCGGGGGTCTGGCCCGGACGGCACAGCCAGACCGTGTTCGACGCTGCCCGGACGCCGGCGTCGCCCCGGCCGGCGCGTGGCCGCGCCCGGCGCCGGGTGGGAACGCCGTCATGACGACGGCGCCGATGACGGCGGCGCACCATGGCCGCTCTGAGCGTGCGGGCAAGGCGGCTTCCCATGCCGGGCCAGCCTAGGAGCCGGACGCCGGCCCGACAGGACCGGCCGGGCGGGCCAGACGCAGCCGAGCCAGCGCATAGGGTCGTGGGGCGCAGCTGGGCCCGGTGATGGTCCGAGCCGTCCCGCGGCCGCTCCGCCAGTCGATCGAGAACCGAAAGAGCAACGTGGCCGTCGTCAGCATGAATCAGAAGATCGCCGTCGGCATCGTGTTCGTGTCGGCCATGTTCATGAACATCATGGACATCACGATCGTGAACGTCGCGCTGCCCACCATCGGCCGCGACTTCCACATCCCGCCCACCGCCGTCGACGGCGTCGTGATCGCCTATCTCGTGAGCCTGGCCGTCTTCATTCCGGCGTCGGGCTGGCTGGGAGACCGCTTCGGCGGCAAGCGCGTCCTGCTCACCGCCATCGTCGTCTTCACCGTCGGCTCGGCGCTCTGCGGTCTGGCCCAGAACATGACCGAGCTGGTGCTCTTCCGTGTCATTCAGGGCGCCGGCGGCGGCATGATGGCCCCGGTCGGGATGGCCATGCTCTACCGGGTCTTCCCGCCGGCCGAGCGGGTGCGGGCGGCCAGCATCCTGACCCTCGGGACCACCGTGGCCCCCGCCGTCGGGCCCGGTGCTGGGCGGCTTCCTGGTCACCAACTTCTCGTGGCGCTGGGTGTTCTTCGTCAACGTGCCGATCGGCATCGTGGCCGTCCTCTTCGGCGCGCTCGTCCTGGAGACGGTCCGCCGCCATCGACGCCGGCCGCTTCGACGTGCCCGGCTTCGTGCTGGGCGGCGCCGGGCTGGGGCTCTTGATGTACGGCGTCTCGGAGGGGCCGCTCCAGGCGTGGTCGTCGACCGACGGTGGTCGCCACCTGCGTGAGCGGCGCCGCGCTGCTCGTCGGCGTTCGTCCTGGTGGAGCTGCGGACCACCCGGCCGATGGTGGACCTCCACCTGCTGCCGGGAGCGGCTGTTCCGCTCGACCAACTGCGTGATGTTCCTGGCCGCCGCCGCCTTCCTGGGCATGCTCTACCTCATTCCGCTGTACTTCCAGGACGCCCGGGGCCTGTCCGCGCTGCAGTCGGGACTCTCGACCTTCCCCGAGGCCTTCGGCGTCATGATCGGCGCCCAGTTCGCCAGCCGCTTCATCTATCCGCGGATCGGGCCCCGGCGGCACATCACCGGCGGCCTGCTCGGGCTGGCCGTCTGCATGCTGGTGCTGACCCAGATCACGGTGACGACCAATCTGTGGCTCATCCGCGGCCTGATGTTCGTGCTGGGCTGGATGATGGCCCAGGTCATGGTGCCGAACCAGGCGGCGGCCTTCGCCATGATCACGCCCGACTCCATGGGCCGGGCCTCGACCTTCTTCAACACCATGCGCCAGGTCGGGAGCGCGACCGGCGTCGCCGTCCTCTCCACCGTGCTGATCGGCGTGGGTACCGCCCACGGCCAGCGCCAGCACGTCGTCCCCCGACATCACGGGCTACCGCTTCGCCTTCCTGACCGCGGCGATCTTCGCCCTGGCCGCCGCGGCCTTCTCCCTGACCATCCACGACAGCGACGCGGCCGAGACCATCGTCCGGCGCGTCCGGCGGCCGGCCGCCGTGCGGTCGCCAGCCGATCGCCGGTCCCCGAGGGCAGCCCGGCGTGACGACCGTCGAGACGGTCTGCGTCTTCTGCGGCTCGAGCCCCGGAACTGACCCGGCCTTCACGCTGGCCGCCGAGCGTTTCGGTACGGCGGTGGCCGAGCGTGGCATCGAGCTCGTCTACGGCGGCGCCTCGGTGGGCCTGATGGGCGTGGTGGCCGATGCCGCACTGGCCGCGGGCGGACGGGCGACGGGCGTGATCACCGAGTCGCTGGCCGGCCACGAGATCGCCCACGACACCTTGAGCGACCTGCACGTGGTGAGCACCATGCACGAGCGCAAGGCGCTGATGTCCGAGCTGTCGGACGCCTTCGTCATGCTGCCCGGGCGGGTTCGGCACCTACGAGGAGTTCATGGAGTCCGTCACCTGGGCCCAGCTCGGCATCCACGACAAGCCGTGCGGCATCCTCAACGTGGACGGCTTCTTCGACGACCTGCTCGGCTTCGTGCGCCACGCGGTCGCCCAGGGCTTCATCAAGGCACGCCAGGTCGACGCCCTGGTGATCTCCGACGACGTCGACGAGCTGCTGACGGCGCTGGTGGGCGCGACGACCGATCAGGTCTCGGCCCGGTAGAGGACGTCCGGCGCCGCGCACGCCGGACGGCGATCCGTCACGAGCACCGTGGCCTCAGGCCGGACCCGGGAGCAGCAGCACGTCGCGGAGCTCGTCGGTCTCGCCCCAGTCGGCGAGGAGCTCGGCCACCGAGGCGTACGGCTTCTCCGCGCCGGTCGCCTTCTCCAGGAGCGACGGCGTGTAGCCCAACTGCTCGAAGTAGCCCGAGGTACTCGGCCACCGTGGTGCCCGACACCCGGCGCAGCATCTCGTCCTTCAGCTCGGTCGTGACGATGGGACGATCACGCTCGATGAGGCCGCGTGGCGCCTGCCACGACCCGACCCTCCGCCCCTTCGACGTCCATCTTCAAGAAGCCCGACCGGGCCCTCCACGAGGTCGTCGAGCCGGAAGGTCGGCACGACGGTGCCCGGGTGCGACAGGAGCTCCCCGTCGTCGATCAGGCCGCCGTTGGAGCCGACGTGCGTCGAGTAGTAGGCCCATCCCGTCGCCGTGTCGGCCGCCACGGGGAGCAGCTGCACGTTCGTGATGTCGTTCAGGCGCAGCGACGACAGCAGGAGGCGGCAATTCTCGGAGTTCGGCTCCAGGGCGACGACACGACCCGACGGGCCCGACGAGCCGGGAGGCCAGCAGCGAGTAGTAGCCGAGGTTGGCGCCGACGTCGACCACCGTCATGCCGCTGGTGCAGTACTTCTCGAACACGGCGGACGAGATGCGCCTCGTAGTGACCCGAGAGCAGTCCGGGCGTGACGGCGGCGTCGGCCGCGTCACAGAACAGCTCCACGCCGCCGACCGTGCAGCGCACGGCGTCCTCCTCGGCCAGCTGGACCGAGAACGCGGTCGGCGCGACCTGGTGCTCAATCGTCCCGAGCATGCGGCGGATGGTCGAGACCCGGGCCAGATCGCCCGTCGGCCGCCCTGTCGACATCCGCCCGGAGGTCTTCGGGCAGCGTCGGGTAGAGCAGATGGACGAGCTGCTCGTAGGTGATGCCCCGCGGCGGCGGTTGCGGCGGCTCCGGCATGGTGCCGCCCAGCCCGTGCACGACGCGGTCGCGCAGCGGCTTCAGCTTGTCCTTGACGGCGTGCTCCCAGGTCTCGTGCGCCTCGCCCATTTCGGCCAACGGTATCCGCTGGCCGGAAGGCGCAGGTCGCTAGTCGTCGTCCTGCGAACCGAGGCAACGGAGGAACCACCGTGTCGAGCGAAGATCGGATCGCCGCCAGCCGGACCGTCGCGGCCAGTCCGGCCGAGGTCTTCCGGATCGTCACGGACCCCGCCATGCATGTCGAGATCGACGGCTCGGGCATGCTCGAGGCGGCGCCCGGATCCCGGCGGGTCGAAGCGCCCGGCGACACGTTCGTGATGGACATGGACCGCGAGCCCCTGGGTGACCAGCCGATGGGCAAGTACAAGTCCGTCAACACGGTGACCAGGATCGTTCCCGACGAGCTGCTCGAGTGGAACGTCGGGCTGCCCGACAAGGGCCCGTTCGGCCATGTCTACGGGTGGGAGATCACGGCAGTCGGCCCCGGCGAGACGATGGTGACCAACTACTGCGAGTGGCCGGACATCCCCGAGTTCGCCCGCCCGCACTTCCCGATCGTGCCGCTGGCCATGCTGGAGAAGTCGGTCGACAACCTGGCCGGCGCCTGCTGGCCCGGCGATCCTCGTCGCCCGGCTGACCCCGCCGGGAGGGACCCCTTCTGGCGCCCCCGGCAGTGTCTGATTTCAGGACATAGGACACCGTGATTGGGCATGTGTCAAGACATAGGACACCAGCGAGTGGAGGGGTGCTCCTGTGGACATGGGAAGGTTCTTGATCGAGACGCATCTGCGGACCGGGCGCCCGATCAAGGAGTTGGCGGCCGCCCACAACGTGAGCGCACGCTGGCTCTGCAAGCTGCTCCAGCGCTACCGCCTGGTCGGCACGAGCCTGGTGCTCGGCGATCGATCCTGCGGCGGCTCCCTTGTTCTCCGGTCAGGTGACGTCGCTGTCCGGACTGATGGGGCTGCTGGCGGCGCTCAAGGAGATCGACCTGGCTTCCGCGGCGACGCTGACTTCCAATCTCTCCGGGGACCTCACCGACAGCTGGACGGTTCCGACGTTCCAGGCGGCGGATCCGAACGCATCGTGTCCCCCGACACAGAAGGAGTTCAACTCGGGCCTGCTCGGCTGCGCGTTGGCCATGATCGACTCACGAGCTTCAAGCCCGTCGGAGCCGGAAGCGCGTTGTTCGAATACAAGGGATTCCGAGTCCTGCCGCCGAATCCGACAGTGGCCCTGTCCACCTCCACGGCCGTCCCGAACCAGACAGTGTCGGTCGGAGACGCCGCAGCAGCGACGACCTACTGGTGGCTCGCCACGCTGAGCACGCTTGAAGGATCCCTGGGAACCGGCGCGGGGCCGGCTCCGACCGTGGCCGTCACGATTGTCAAGGCGAACAATCAATCCGTTCCGGCGGCCTCGACGGCATCCGTGTCGTCGGCGACCTACAGCGGGGGCGTCTTCACGCCGCCAGTCCTTTCGGGTGGCTTCACCGTCCCGTCGACAGTGAGCGGACCGGTGACGGTCCACGTTGCCCTCAGTGCGCCACTCGACGGCATTCCGCTCACCATTACGGCGACCGCCCCCATTTTCGTCAACAACCCGCCGACGACCAGCGTCCTGATTCCCTCGAACGGCGCCTCTGAGACGGGCAACAAGATTCTGGACGCCGCCGCATCCGACTACGGGACGTTGACCAAGGTCGAATTCCACCTCACGGGCGGAGCCCTGAACAACGCCCTCATCGCGACGGCCAGCCCGACCATTTATGGATGGCTGGCCAGCTGGAACAGCACCACCGTCCCCAACGGGACCTACACCGTGCAGAGCGTGGCCTTCGACGCCGGAGGGCTCAGTACGGCCAGCGTGGGAGTCACCATCCACGTCAACAACCCGCTTCCCACCACCAGCATGTTGATCCCTTCCACGAACGCGAGCGTCACGGGTACGCAGCTACTGGACGCCAGTGCGTCGGGTGGTGAGCCGGTGCAGAAAGTCGTGTTCGAGCTGACCGGCGGAACGCTGGCAAACACGGTCATCGCGGACCGCGACGCCGACCTACTACGGATGGCTCGCCAACTGGAACTCCACCACCGTTCCCAACGGGACCTACAGCCTGCAAAGCGTCGCCTCGTATGCCAACGGCGACAGTGGCACCAGCGCGCCGCTCTTGGTCACGGTGGCGAATTAGCAGCGCACGGGGATGGTGGTCGCAGGGCGCCCGGCAGGGAGTCGAGGCGGACGTGGACCGGATGCAGAGCGCGGGTGGCCTGGTTTGGGGGACACCTCGACCGCAACACGACGGCACAGGGCACGTTCACTCGGCGCCCCCGGCAGGAATCGAACCTGCGACCATTGGATTAGAAGTCCACTGCTCTATCCGCTGAGCTACGGGGGCAGGCGGCGCCGTCAAGCCTGACATAGCCGGTTCCACGCACGTGTGCATCCGCCGCCGTCCTGCCGGCGGCCCCACGGGCATACCGAAGGGCGCCGGACGGTGTGCCACACTTATGCCCCTCGGTGGGCGTAGCTCAGTCGGTTAGAGCGCCAGGTTGTGGTCCTGGAGGTCGGGGGTTCGAGACCCCTCGCTCACCCCCAAGAAGCCGCGTTCCCTTCTCCGGAGGGGAAGCGGCAGACAGAAGTCGCCGCGGCCAGGGGAGGTTCGGAGGGTGAGTGCTGCGCAAGGAGGCCGGACGGTCCTGGTCACCGGCGCGTCGTCGGGCATCGGCGCCGCGCTGGCCCGCACCCTCGCCGCCCGGGGCGACACGGTGGCGCTCGTGGCCCGGCGGGCCGACCGGCTCGAGGCGGTGCGGGCGGACTGCCTCGCCACCTCGCCGGCCACCGAGGTCTGGGCCGCCGACCTGTCGGAGCCCGAGGCGGCCGCGCACCTGGCCCTGCAGATCTGGGACTTCTACGGCGGGTTCGACGTGCTCGTCAACAACGCCGCCGTCCCGATGCGCCGGCACGTCACCCGGCTGACCATGGCCGAGGTCGAGCGCACCATGCGCATCAACTACTTCTCCCCCGTCGCCATGTCCCTGGCGGTGCTGCCCCGGATGCTCGAACGCAGCTCGGGCATGATCGTGAACGTCTCGAGCCTCGGCGGGCGGCTGGGCATCACGGCCGAAGCCGCCTATTCGGGCTCGAAGTTCGCGCTGGCCGGCTGGAGCGAGTCCATGGTCGTCGACCTCGACGGCACGGGCGTCTCGGTCAAGCTCATCATCCCCGGCGCCATCGACACCGAAATCTGGGACCAGCCCGACAACGACGCGCCCCTCTACGACGGGCCCAAGGAGCCGCCGGAGACCATTGCGGCCGGGATTGCCGACGCCATGGACAGCGACCAGTTCGAGCACTACCTGCCCGACATGAAGGCGATCATTGAGGCCAAGACGTCCGACATCGACAGCTTCATTGTGGGTATGCGCGGCTTGGGCGGCTCCGATGGGGAAGGGGCGGGACAGTGAAAGCGTTGCTCTTCGGCGCACCACCGGACACAGCAGAGGTCCGGCCCACACCCAAGGACGAGCTCGAGACGATGCTGGCCGGCATCCCGTTCGGCCTGCACGACATCGACGACGCCCGGCTCGTGCGCCCCGACTGGGTCATGACCCGGCCGATCCTCTCGGGCATCTGCGGGTCCGACGCCAAGCTCGTGCTGGGCGACTTCAACACGGGCGACATCGACAACCCGATGGCCGCCTTCTCCTCGCTGCCCCACGTGCCCGGCCACGAGGTCGTGGCCGAGGTCGTCGCCCTCGGGCCCGAGGCGCCGCGGGCTCGACGTCGGGCAGCGGGTCGTCCTCAACCCGTGGTTGACCTGCGCGCCCCGCGGCATCACGCCGCTGTGCCCACCCTGCCAGGCCGGCGACCTCAGCCTCTGCTGGAGCTTCACCAAGGGCGACCTGGGCCCCGGCGTCCACGTGGGCGTCATCACCGGCGCGCCCGGCGCCTGGGCCGAGCAGCTGGCCGCGCACGACTCCATGCTCATTCCGGTGCCCGACGGCATTTCGAACGAGGCGGCCGTGCTGGCCGACCCCTTCTCGGTCTCCTTCCACGCCATTGTGCGGCACCCTCCGCCCTCGTCGGGCAGGGTCCTCGTCTACGGCGCCGGCGCTCTCGGCCTGACCAGCGTGGCCATCCTCAAGGCGCTCTACCCGGGCGTGGAGGTCGGCGTCGTGGCCCGCTTCGAGGCCCAGCGGGCCATGGCCCTGCAATTCGGCGCCGACGCGGTGTTCGCCCACGAGCCCCGGCTCCAGCTCGTCGAGGAGCTCGCCGCCTGGTCCGGTGCCGTCCTGCACATGCCGCTGGACGGGCTGCCCGTCACGCATCCCGGCCACATCGACGTCGTCTACGACTCCATCGCCAAGGCCGAGACCCTCGAGGTGGGCGTGCGCGTCCTGGCCGAGCGGGGCCGGCTGGTCTACACGGGCGTCGCCACGCCCGAGCGCTGGGAGTCGACCCCGATCTACTTCAAGGAGATCACCATGGCCGGCTCGAACGCCTTCGGCATGGAGGACTTCGAGGGTCGCCGCCTGCACGCCATCGCTCTGTACCTCGAGCTGGTCCGTGACGGCCGGCTCGACATCACCCCGATGCTCACCCACCGCTTCGAGCTCGAGGAATGGTGGCCCGCCCTCAAGGCCCTGGCCCGTCAGGACCGGAGCGGCGCCCTCAAGGTCGCCTTCACCCCCAACGGGTGACAGTGGAGCTCCCGGTCAAGGTGGAGCCCCGGTCGGATGCACGGGTTCAGGAAGCCGTCGATCCGGTCACCACCACAATGGACTCGGCAGGCAGCACGAGCGACCGCCCGGCCGTGGTGGTCGAACGCACGACCGGATCCGGAGAGCCGGCAGTCGACGGGCTGTAGGTGAGAGATGTTCAGGGCCGAGCCCGAGGTGAACCATCGATCGGCGACCGACACCACCCAAGAGGGCGCGGTGTTGACCAAGAGGACCCGTGACTCATGACCCAGGTCGGACTTGAAGCCCACCACGTCGCTCGAACCCGTATGGAGAGCCCGATGTCGCCGCCATCGGCCGTGAGGGTCGATGCCAATTGTTCGCCGTAGTAGGGAGGAAGGGGCGTCCCGGCGGCCTCGCTCTCAGGACTCCCAGAGGACACCAATCCGTAGTCACCTCCGCTGGGCTGAACCGAAGTTGTTGAGATCCCACCAGTCGACACTCTCGGCGCCCTGCGGACAGCCAGGAAAGCGAGGTGGCCGCGGCGAACAGTGCGGACACCGGTTCGAAAACGAGCGTGGTCGGCCGCTCCGAGATATTCGTCTCGCCGACGAGGAAGGCCGACACCAGGCGCGCGTCACGGTGCAGGGTCGAACGGATCTGTGCCGCCGCGGCTGGGATCCGCCGGATCGACAGAAGAATCTGCTGGTCGGTGAGCCCCGCGACCTGGTCGAAGGGATACCAGTGGGCGTCGACAAAGCTGACGTCAGCCCTCACAGCTCTGGAGAACTTTGGCATTCCAGAGAGAAGCGTTCCCGCACGCCGGCTCCGGCGGCTTGGGCTCCGTTGAACGCCCACGGCACGCCGATCTGTGCGCCGGGGTCGGCCTTCTTCATGGCCTGGAGATAGGGCACCACGTTGGCCGCATAGGACGTCGCCATCGCCCTCGTGGATGGGCAGACCGGACCGCCCGGCCTCAAGTCTTTGAGGAAGGTGGGAGCACCGGCCAGATGGTCGTTGGTTTCATCACAGCTGTAGGTCTCGTTGCCCACCTCCCACAACGCGACGGCTTGACCTTTGGTGCTGGAGGCTCGCGTCACCCAGGCGGCGGCCTCGTTGGGCGTTCCGGAGCCGTAGTTGACGGTCACAAAGGTGGAGGCGTCGGCCGAGCGGGCCTGGGTCGAGACTTCGCCGAAGTTCAGCGCGTCCGGCGCACTGCAGCTTGCGCTGACAGTTCCAGCGCAGTGAGACGAGTCGGTGTTGGTGCTCCAGTCGTATTCGTCGGCCCAGCTGCCCCCGGGATAGCGAATGAGTGCCACTCCCGCTGATTTGAGAAGATCGGTGATGGTGGAGGAGTCGACGTGTTCAGAAAGACTGTCCCAGGCGGCCACGTTGACTCCGAGAGCGAGCGGACCGATCGCGCTCTCTGACTTCGTTTGTGTCGCCGCGGAAGATGTGCTGGAACCGGGACATCCCCCGGCCAATGCTGCTGCCGAGAGCAGTATCACGACAACGGCCGCCGGGCGCGGCAGGTGCGGCCTCAGATCGGCTTCGTGATCACTTCGGACACCTTCTGGCTTCCGAATCCCATGAAGCGGACGATACCCAACATCACGCCCAAGGTTTCTATGAGCGTGATCAGATAGATGCCGGGAATGATGATCAGGGAAAGCAACAGATGGGTCCGGGGCCGATCTGATGCCGAGAGATTCACCTTGAGACCCTCGATGTAGAACCAGAAGACACCGGCCAAGCTGATGGCCCAGAGGGGCAGGAACACCGGGCTGATCGGTGAGGTGTTGTCGATGCCGGAGGCGTAGGAGAGAAGCAGGGCCAGCCCGACGAACTGGAAAGGTGCCAGGCTCCACGTGAAGATCGAATAGAGCAGCGGGAACTTCGGCACCAGGGGAAGTCGCCGATTGAACGCCAGGTGGAGAAGGCCCTCGATCCACCTGCGCCGCTGCCGCAGCAGGTCGCGCACTGAGGCCGGAGATGCCCCGTAGGAGTAGGAGTTGAGGGTGGTGGAACGCTTCGGGTACCTCATGGCGAACTGAATGGCGAAATAGGCGTCCTCAATGACCGTGTCCGGGAAGTCCCAGCCGATCTCATCCTCGATATCGGCCCGGACCACCAGGTGCTCTCCGTGCAATCCACCGAGGGGGTGCCCAGGAGACCGGTGAAGAAGGCGAACCTGGTCAGGTCGTCCGCCGGGCGGATCGAGTCGGCCAAACGACAGAACTTCGACGGGGTCAGCTCGTGGGGAAAGGTCAGGATCCCCTGGGCGAGGTAGAAGCGGTCGCCGTCGAGTTCGATGAATTCGGCGAGTGAGGCCGCCGTGTCCTTTCCGATGTGGGTGTCGTCGTCGAGATGGTAGACGTAACAGCCCTCGGTGTTCTCCCCCGCTTGCCTTCGGATCTCCATGGCGAACTGGTTGGCCCGCGTCTTGAACCGAGCACCGAGCGGCGTCGAGTAGTCGGCGGGGACGTTCACGATCCGGATGGGATCGGCCATGGCGCCGCAGCGCTCGATCCAGTCCTGGAGCGGCCGCACGTCGACGTCCCCCTCTGTGATCACGTCCACATGGAACCGGTCGAAATAGACGGGAAGGTTGAGGAGGAGCGAATGGAGGACGCGCTCGAGGGCGGGCAGATTGCCGTTTGCCAACAGCGTGGGCACGGTCACCACCAGCAGACGGCTCGTCCGACCCTTGTAGTCGGACCGAAGGGGCTTGTTCCGCCCGCGGCGGAGGCTCAGCTCTGTGGCCGACGACATCGGTACCTCGTTCGGGTCGTCACACACCCTCTTACGACCACGCCGCTGCTGTCTCCGGAGGGACAACGCGCCGATCATGCCGACGACGATGAGAGGGGCATACACCGACCACACCACCGAAAGGAAAGTAGTTGAGAGGCGTTCGCTGGTCGAGCTGATTCTCGCGAACACGACGAGGACGCAGACGAACAGCAGCAGGAAGACGACAAAGTTGACCTTGGGAGTTTTGCGACGCACCATCCGGCGCTTGAGTT